>JAOSJK010000001.1 GCA_027494135.1 Acidimicrobiia bacterium
GCAGCGAGCCAGCATCGTGCCCGCCACCTGGGCGACCGTCAGCTCGGCGCCCTCCCCGTCCCTCACGGAGAACGAGCCGTTCCACAGCACGACGTCGTCGGTGGGAACGCCGAACAACCCGGCCACCACGGCGCGCATCCGGTCGGCGACGCGCTCGCACGCGCCGAGCACCGCCGCCGTGATCGCGACCCCCAGGCGGCTGCCGCCCGGACCGAACGACGGCGGTGACGACTGCGTGTCGAGCTGGACGACGCGCACCGCGTCCATCTCGACTCCGAAGAAGTCGGCCGCGAGCTGGCTCACGAGCGTGTACTGGCCCTGGCCCTCCAGCGCGAACCCGACCCGCACGGTGACCGCGCCCGAGACGTCCACGCTCACGGTGGCACCTTCGGGCACCCCGGTCTGGGACATGCCCACGATGCTGTACGAGTTCCAGTCGAACACCCCGGGCTCGATCGTGGAGGCCACACCGATGCCGACCAGCCGGCCCTGTGCTCGGGCCTCCGCCTGGCGGCCACGGAGCGTCGGGTAGTCGGCCAGGTCCAGCGCGGCATCGAGCACCTCGGCGTAGCTGCCGCTGTCGTACTCGTTGCCACTCGGGATGGTGTAGGGGAACGCATCCGACGGGATGAAGTTGATCCGGCGGAGCTCCGCCGGATCGATCGCCAGCGCTCGCGCCGCGATGTCCATCAGCTGCTCGAGCACGAAGAAGTGCGGCGGCGGGCCCATGCCGCGGTACGGCGACACCGGAGTCTTGTTGGTCGCCACCAGCGTCAGGTCGTAGCGCGCCGCTCCGATGGCGTAGGGACCGGTGAACGCCGCCAGCGGCTTGGCCGCACCCAGCGCGCCGAAGCCCTCGCCGGTCGCGCCGAGGTCGTCGACGAGCCGGACGGTGAGGGCGGTCACCCGCCCGTCGTCGTCGAGGGCGATCGAGGCCTCGTAGTGGCGATCCCAGGCCTGCCCGCCCCCGGCGACGAGGTACTCGGCCCGGTCCTCGATCCACTTGACCGGCCGGCCGGCCGCCTTGCGGGACAGCAGGGCGGCGATCTCCATGCCGCGCCCGCCTCCCTTCCCCCCGAAGCTGCCGCCGTGGGGCATGCTCCTCACGTTGACCTTGTTCGGCGGGATCCCCAGGGTCGACGCCAGGCCGAGCGCGCTCAGCCCCGGAGACTGGATGCTTCCGTGCACCGTGAGCTCGAGCGTCACCGGATCCCACTCGCAGATGGCGCCGAACGTCTCGGTCGGGTTGGCACCGACCCGGTGCCACCGGAATCGATCCGTGAACACGTGGGTGGCGGAGGCGAAGGCCGCGTCGACCTCGCCCCACGTGAGCTCGCGCTGCAGCATGACGTTGGTGCCCTTGTCGTCGTGGACGAGCGGGCTGTCCGGCGCCATGGCGTCGAACGGATCGGTGACCGGCTCCAGGGGCTCGTACTCGACGGCGATGCGCTCGATGGCGTCCTCGGCGATCGCGCGACTGGCGGCGGCGACGGCGGCCACCGGTTCCCCCACGAACCGGACCTTCTCGGTGGCGAGGCAGAGCGAGCCCCAGCCCTTCGGCACGCCCGCGGACGGCCTGCACCACGACCGCACGTCGACGCCCGTCACCACCGCGACGACGCCCGGCAGATCCAGCGCCTCGCCGGCGTCGAGGCTCTCGATGCGGGCATGGGCGAACGGGCTGCGCAGGATCGCGCAGTGGAGCATGTCGGGCAGGACGACGTCGTCGACGAAGCGCGTCCGGCCGGTGAGCAGCGCGCGGTCCTCCTTGCGGGGAACGCCGTTCCCGATCCACCGGGGCTTCTCGACAGGGAGGCGCTCGAAGGTCACCGCTCCCCTTCCGCCGCCGCGGCCCGCACGTCCGCGGCCGCGCACAGCGCCGACCGCAGGATGCTCTGGTACCCGGTGCAACGACAGAGCTGCCCGCCGAGCACCTCCCGGATCTCGTCCTCCCCGGCGCCGGGGTCCTCCGCCAGCAGCGCGTGGAGCGCCATGAGGATGCCCGGCGTGCAGTAGCCGCACTGCAGGCCGTGCTCGGCCGCGAAGGCCTCCTGGATCGGATGGAGGTCGCCGTCGACGCCGGTGAGCCCCTCGACGGTCGTGACCTCGGTGCCGTCGGCCTGCACGGCGAGCATCAGGCACGAGCGGGTCGCCCTGCCGTCGACGACGACGGTGCAGACGCCGCAGACGCCGTGCTCGCAGCCCACGTGGGTCCCGGTGAGGCCCAGGTCGGTGCGCAACAGCTCGGCCAGGGTCGCGCGCGGCTCCACCTGCGCTTCCCGGGTCACTCCGTTCACCCGGAGCCGGACCTGGTGCCCGCCGCCCGCCGTCACGACACGTCCGTCCGCGTGGTGGCCCTCGCGACGCCGTCCGCGAGCCCGCGTTCGGTCAGCACGCCGGCGAGATGGCGGCGGTAGTCGCCGGAGGCATGGATGTCGGCGAGCGGGTTGCGGATAGCGTCGCGCACCACGTCACCGGCACGACGGTGCAGCGCCGGGCCCGGACGCTCGCCCCGCAGCACCTCCTCGGCGGCGGTCACGCGCGCCGGGGCCGATCCGACTCCGAAGACGACGACGCGGACGTCCGAGAAGCAGCCCTCGGGGTCGAGACGGACGGTCAGGGCGGTCCCGGCCATCGCGAAGTCGCCGTGACGCCGAGCGAGCTCCGTGAAGGCCCATCCCGTCCCCACCGGCAGGACGGGGATACCGACCTCGACGAGCAGCTCGTCCTCGGCGAGCGCCGTCGTCAGGGCCGCGACGAAGAAGTCGGCGGCAGGGATCGTCCGCTCGCCGCGGGGTCCCCGGGCGCGCATCCACCCGTCCGTGACGAGCGCGACCGCGGGGTACTCCGCGGCGGGGTCTGCGTGGGCCATCGACCCTCCGACCGTTCCCCGGCTCCGGATCTGGGGGTGACCGATCAGCCGGGTCGCCGCGTGCAGCAGGGGCTGGCGCCGCCGGACGAGCTCCGAGCGCTCGACCGCCCCCTTCGTCGTCATCGCGCCGAAGACCAGCGCCCCGTCGCGCTCCGAGATGCCGGCGAGGTCCGGGATGCGCCCGAGGTCGACCACCAGCTCCGGACGGGCCAACCGCATGGCCATCATCGGCAGCAGGCTCTGGCCGCCGGCGAGGACGGTCGTTTCGCGGTCGGGGTGGTCGAGGAGCGCCACCGCCTCGGCGACGGAGCCGGGAGCCGCGTAGTCGAAGGATGCAGGCTTCACGGCCTCAGAACTCGAAGTCGTCGGGCAGGGCCCAGAACGCACGCAGCTCGGTGCCGTAGCTCGGCGACAGCTCCATCGACGAGCGCCACATGGCGAGCACCGCGGGATCCATGTTCTCCCTGGCGAGGATCTTCCGGCGCTCGGCGACCCACCAGTCCTTGAAGGGGACGGCCTTGCGCTTGCGCTCCTCACGGATCTCGGCGCGCCGCCGCTCGGTGGCGGCGCGATCGACGCTGCAGGCGCCGTTCTGCGAGATGACCGCGCCGTTGATCTCGGTCGCCACGCGGACGCTGGTCCATCCCTTGTCGAGGTCGTCCTGGATCGCGGCCGGGTCGCGCTCGATCGGGTCGCCCATCGCCTGCGCCCCGGAGATCGGGTGGACGATCAGGTCGTAGTTCTGCAGGGGCTCGTGCGTCACGAACGGCGCGTCACCCTCGGTCACGAGCTCGGCGGCCGAGATGCTGACGGAGATGTGGGGTCGCTCGGCCGGCCCCCGCTCGTGCACGAGCGGCCGGCGTGCCTCGACGAGCTCCTTGACGTTCGTCCCGTGCGCGTAGCTCGGCGTGTCGGTCCAGGTCGGGTAGGCGCCGTACATGCCGTGGTTCGCCACCGTCCGGGAGCGCATGCCGGCGTCGCCGCACTGGTAGTCGATCCCCGACGGGGTGTTGTGCACCATCCAGACGGCCGTGTGCCCGAGGCCACCGCGGAAGCGGCCGTAGCCACCCGAGTCGGGTTCGACGTTCCGGCCGAGGTACAGGATCGGGTAGTAGAGCTCGGTGACCTCGGCGTTGCCGAAGTCGGCGTTGGGCGTGTAGATGCACCAGGCGCTGTTCTCGCCGTCGCCAAAGCCCCCTCGCCGGGGAGCCGTTGCTCGCCTGCTCCAGCGTCAGGCCCGCCAGGTAGTACCCGAGCTGGGTGATGCCGGCGAACTCCGCGGTCATCGTCGTGGCGGCACCGGCAGCCATCTCCTCGACGAACCCGCGCATCTGGAAGAGGCGGCCGAACATCTCGTAGAGGTTCGACATCCAGATGACCGACGGCGCCCACGCCACACCGGACGACGCCGAGTAGTCCTTCTCGAACGGGTTCGCCCACGAACCGTCCGGCGGGGTCTCCACCGTCCAAGCCGAGGCCGGTCCCGAGTTGAACATGTCGAAGCCGATGAGGTGGGAGTAGCCGTTGAGCAGACCGGACCGGAGTGCCATGGGGCTGATGTTCTCCCCGAACGGCACCGTGCCGCTCGCTCCGCGGAGCGAGAAGTTCACGCTGGCGTCGGCCTTGATCTCCACCTCCATCGGGAGATTGAACAGGCAGTCGACGTCCTGCTTCCCCAGGATTGTGTGCTTGTCCTTCATCGCCAGGTCCTTGAACTGGGACTTGCGGGCACGCCCGGGGACCGTCTGGGACGCAACGCGGCCCACGGCGTAGCGGCGGCTGTCTTCCACGTACTCGCGCGTGGCCGCCATGAAGAAGTCGAGTCCGTACTTGTCGATAACCGCGGTCACGCGCTCGCGGATCGTCACGCAGCCGGCAAGACGCCCGCGGGCGTCACCGAGCACGAAGTCGGGTGTCCGCGTACGAGAGCGGATGCGCATGTCGTACCAGGGGTAGAAGCTGTCGTTCTCGCCCACCTTCTCCATGGAGATGCAGAGTCCGTCGCTGTAGCAGTCGGGGTTGAGGAAGCCCACCGACCCGGGCGTCACCGAACCGCAGTCGCTGACGTGGCTGACGGCGGTAGCCCACGCGACGAGGGTGTCTCCGTAGAAGATCGGCATCGCCGAGTCGAAGTCGGGAGAGTGGATACCGCCGAAGTGGGGGTCGTTGTTCTCGAAGATGTCCCCCTGCTTGAATCCCGGGTAGTCCTCGTAGCCCAGCTCGATGAAGCTGCGCACCATGTCGGCGAGGAGGCTCACGTGGGCGGTGATGCCGCGCGAGACGCAGACGGCCTCACCCGTGGGCAGGTTCAGCGCCCACAGCGCGTCGCCGCCCTCGACGGCGATCGGGGACGAAGACACCTTGCATCCCGTCTCCCACGCGATGTTGCACATATTCGAGAGGACATGCCACATCCCCTCGTACGTACCCGGATCGCGCTCCTTGTTCTCGAGCGTCTCCAAGCCGAATAGGTGGCCCGTCCGCGCGAAGGCCTCGTCGTTGGCGCGCAGCTGCTCCTGGAGACTCTTGCTCACGATCGTACTTCCTTCCGCTCGAGCCAGTAGATGTCGTGGGCGTCGATACGCACGTGCCATTCGGGAGGGACGAAGAGCGTCGTGTTCGACGCCTCGATCACGGCCAGGCCGTCGATCTCGTTGCCGGGCTTGAGATCCTCCATGCGCCAGATGTCGGCGTCGTTCCAACGGCCGTGCTGGAAGACCGGCCGCTTGCCCTTGTTGGCACGGCTATCGGGCTCCTTGGGTGCAAGCTCTTGCGCCGGCAGCTTCGGCTTCATCGTGCTGACCTTGGCGATGACGCACACCTCGGTCACCTGGTAGGCGCCGACGTCGGGCTTCGCTACCAGCGTGAACATCTTCGTGTACTGGTCTTCGTACGCCTTGACCAGCGCCCGCATGTCGTCGGCGGTATCGATCCGGGCAACCGGCGAGGTCACCTCGATGTCGTCGAGCTGACCCATGTACTTCATGTAGATGACGCGCGTTGTCGTTATCTGGTCGGCCGAGAACCCCTCGTCGCCCAGCTCGGTGAGGAGCTCCTTCTCGAGTGCGTCCCACGCAAGGTTCACGGGCTGCAGGTAGGCGACCTTCATGGCGTCGTCGAGATCCGGCGTCAGCACGGTCGCCACGCTCTTGTGCCGCCTGTGCGAGTAGTCCATGCATGCCCCACCCCAGGCCGAGAAGGCGCCCGCGTGCGGAACCGTCGCCACGGCCTTCCAGGGTGATCCCCGGCGTAGCCCAGCAGGTGCATGGGGCCGGCTCCCCCGTAGCCGAGCAGTACGTAGTCGCGCAGGTCGTGCCCGACCATCAGGCTGCGCACCAGGTGCTCACGCATCATGAGGTTCAGGAGATCGAGGCAGGTCTCGGCCGCTACGTAGACGTCGAGGCCGAGCGGGTCGGCGATCTCCTTCTTGAAGAGGTCGTACGACACCTGCTTGTTCACCTTCAGCTTGCCGCCTAGGTAGTTGTCCTCGTTGAGGATCCCGAGCAGCAGGTTGGCATCGTTGATCGTGGGCGTCGTGTTGCCGGCCTCGAGGAAGGTCGGACCCGGTGTTCCGCCGGCAGAGTCGGGGCCGAGCTTGATCCGCTTCGTCTGCGGATCGAGCCGGATGTAGGTGCCGGTACCGGCGCCGATCGACGTGATGCCCAACATCGGCACGTTGACGTACATGTCCTGGAAGCCCGGTTCCCGATCGATCGGCAGCACACCGGCAGTGATCGCGCCAGCGTCGAACGACGTCCCACCCACGTCGGAGCAGACGATGTTGTCCTCGTTGATGACGGTCGACAGGTACTTGGCGCCCATCAGCCCACCGACGGGGCCGGACATCGCCGCCTCGAAGAGCCGCGGGTATCGGATGTCGGTGATGCCGCCGTAACCCAGCACGGTCTTCAGGCTGTGCTTGTAGCCGACCTTGCCCAGCTCCTCCTCGATGCGGAGCAGCTGTCGGCGCGCCGCGCTCGAGGCGTACGCCTGGATCACCGTTGCGTTCGCCCGTGACACCTCGCGAGCGGTCGGCGCCACCTGGCTCGACAGCTCGAGTGGGACCTCTCGGCCGATCTTGCTCATCACGTTCCGGGCGATCTCGGCCGCTTGCTCCTCGTGTGCGGGATTCGTGTACGAGTGCAGGAAGACGATCGCGATCACCTCGCAACCCTCGTCCTGCAGCAGCTCACGGACGCCCTGCTCGACCTCGTGCTCGTAGAGGGGGATCACCGGCTGGCCGAACATGTCGATCCGCTCGGTTACCCCGCGCGCCTGCTTGCGCGGCACCAGCGGCTCACGGTGCCGGCGGTACTGCATGTGCGTGATCTCCGGCCACTGCGCGCCTATGAAGGTCTGCGAGCCACGACCCTGGGCGATGATGTCCTCGAAGCCCCGCGTGACCAACAGCCCCGTCTTGGCGCCGGACATGTTGATCACGGTGTTCAGCATCGACGTCCCGGTGTAGATCGACGTCTCGATCTGCCGTCCGAAGGTGCGACCCTCACCCTTCGGATCGATGCCGAGCTGCTCGAGGGCCTCCTCGAGCGACTCCATGTAGCCGACGCTCTCGTCGGCCGGTGATGTGGGCGCCTTGCCGATGACGCTCCGTCCCCGCTCGTCCACGACGATGACATCCGTCATGGTCCCGCCGGCGTCACAAGCCACGAAGTACCGCTCCATGCCGGTCCCTACCTTTCCGACGACTTGTTCTGGCCAAAAGGGCGGTCGGAGCCCCTCCGGCGGCCGAACCACCTACCTACTCTGCGCACGAGCTGCCCTACTGCGCCCACGACGCCCTCCCGAATGCCAACGCGATGGGGACCGGCTGCGTCTCAGCCGGGCTCGCGGCCCGCTCACTACCCTTACCTTTGCACGCGCGCGCCTACACCCTGTTCCGGACAACGGTTCCACAAATACGTCTCGCTGGTCAAGTATTCCTACCGGCCGGTCGAGGCGCTACTTTGGTACGGACAACCGAACCGACCGCCTGATCGCCGACCAGGAGAACGACACGATGCCCAAGGACCCGCTGCGGACGAAGCTCTGTGACCTGCTCGGCATCGAGTACCCGGTGATCGCCTTCACACACTGCAAGGACGTCGCTGTCGCGGTGATCAACGCCGGTGGGTTCGCCGTGCTCGGCGAGGCCATGCACACCCCCGAGGAGATCGGCGCCGACATCGCCTGGATCCGGGAGCGGGTCGAGGGGCGGCCCTACGGAGTCGACCTCCTTCTGCCGGCGTCGGCGCCTCCCTCGGGCTCCCTCGACGACCTCCAGGCCAAGATCCCCGTGAGCCACCGCGACTTCGCCCGCCGGATCAAGGACAAGTACGACGTGCCCGATCCCAAGGGCCCCGTCGCCCTCCACACGTGGGGCGGCCTCAACCAGGAGCTGGCGCGCGCACAGTTCGAGGTGGTGCTCGACGAGCGGGTGCCCGTCATCGCATCGGGCCTCGGCAGCCCGGCCTTCCTCCTCGATGCCGCCCACGAGCGCGACATGGTCGTCCTCGGTCTGGTCGGCAAGGCCCGCCAGGCGAAGCGCCAGATCGAGGCCGGCGTCGACGTGATAGTCGCCCAGGGCTACGACGCCGCAGGGCACACCGGATCGACCGGGACCTTCTCGATAGTCGCCGAGGTCGCCGCGATAGCCGGTGACACGCCGGTCGTCGCCGCCGGCGGCGTGACGACGGGCCGTCATCTGGCGGCGGCGCTCTGCCTCGGTGCGAGCGGAGTCTGGACGGGGACGCTCTGGCTCGCGTCCCGGGAGTCCGACGTCGACATGGTCGTCAAGGAACGGCTCCTCACGGCCACGGCCGACGACACGACGCACAGCAAGTGCATCTCGGGGATGACGATGCGCGTTCTCAAGTGCCCATGGACCGAGGAGTGGGCCGGACCCGAGGCCCCCGATCCGCTCTCGCCCCCGTATCAGATGCTCCTCAGCGCCGACTACATCCAGGGCGCGAACGACCATCACCGTGGCGACCTCATGACCGAGGCCGCCGGTCAGGGCGTCGGGTTCGTGACGTCGATGAAGCCGGCGCGCCAGATCCTCTTCGACGTCGTCGAGGAGGCCCTCGACACCTTCGAGGGCCTGGTCGGCGACCTCACCTAGTCCCGTGGGCACCGTCCGGGGCTTCGACTCCGAAATGGCCGGTCGGCGGGCCGAGTGCGATGGCGGTTCCGCTCTCGAGGGCACCCGCTTCGCCGCGCGCGAGGAGTACGCCGGCACTCTGACGGGCGACTTCGTGGAGGAGGGCGATCCCGCCTGGCGCTGGTACGTGCTCGGCGACCTGACCAGGGCGCCGAACGGGTACCCGCACGACACCGTCTGGTGCGAGGCGGGCAACCTCTTCGTGGTCGACGACACCGAGAGGCGAGCCGGAGGTACGGGTTAGGCGGCCGCGGTCCAGCGGCCGCGGTCCACCGGCCGGCCGCGGATTCCGACCGTTCGAGAGAGGGGAAGCACTTGGCACAGCGGGGACGACGCGAGGCGATCCTCGATGCGGCGATGGACCTCTACGCGCGGTCCAAGGACGGGGGTGTGACGATCCAGGAGATCGCCGACGCCGCAGGTACTCACAAGACGACGCTCCTGTACCACTTCCCCAGCAAGGACATTCTCTACGAGGCGGTCCTCGAGAGGGCCCTCGAACCGGTCGTCGAGATGATGGAGGCCTTCCTGCAGAGCGAGTTCACCCCGGACCGGCTCGGCTGGTATCTCGACGAGCTGCACCGGTTCCTGAGGGACAACCCCTCGATACCCCACTTGCTGATGCGCGAGCTCGACTACGGGGAGAAGTACGCAGACCACTTCGTGAGGATCTTCGCGCCGGCGCAGAGGCGACTCGCAGAGGCCGAGGACGCCGGACTGATCGTGCACGTGGAGCCCGTCTTCCTCGTGCACGACCTGCACGTGCAGATCATGGCCTACTTCTGTCACGGCCCCCTGTTGAAGAGGCTGATGGGCTCAGACCCGTACTCGGTCGACGCGATGATCCTCCGTCGCCAGTACCTGGTCGATCAGGTCGCGCACCAGTGGCGCCCCGACAAGCCTCGGATTGCGAAGGCTACGTCGTCGAAGGGCGGGTCGGACCGGCAGACGGGCTGACCGCGCGTCGCGTCAGCCGCGGCAGGACCTCGGTCTCGAAGAGCTCGAGGCTCTCCCAGCCCAGCTCGGGAGGCATGCCTGCGAGGAGCGGGTGCAGGGTGAGCGACCCCTTCCGGCCGATGCGCTCCCCCAGGGCGACGCACTCGTCGGGCGTGACCACCTCGTAGATGCCGCTCCCCTTGATCCCCTCGAGGTCGTTGGCCCAGACGGCGAACGCCGAGCGCACCTCGGGCGTCTGCCAATCAGCGTACGTCTTGGCGTCGTGGAGTATGTAGGGCGCCAGCCGCTGCCAGTCGCGATCGGGGTCGCTGCTCACGTAGACGAATCCGGGGAGGTTCGGCAGGAAGACCGCCCCCTTGTAACCGATCTTCTCGCACTCCTCCCGGTAGAGCGCCGCAAGCTCGGGATCGTGCACCGCAGGGAAGAACCCGATGCGCAGCCGGGCGGCGCGGCGGGCCGAGGCCGGAGCCGATCCACCCAGGAAGATGTACGGGTGCGGCTGCGTGAACGGCCGCGGGGTGACACGCACGGTCCGTCCTCGCCACTCGAACGGCTCGCCCGTCCACGCCTTGCGCAGGGTCTCCACGAACTCCTCGAGGAGACGGCCGCGCTGTGAGCGCTCGATGCCGTACATCACGAACTCGTCGGGCCGGTATCCGGCTCCGAGCACCACGCTCACCCGTCCCCGGCTCCCGAGGTCGAGTACCGCCATCTCCTCGGCGATCCGGATCGGATCGTTCACCGGCGCGAGCAGGCACGCGATCGACACCCGCAGCCTCTTGGTCCGCCCGGTTATCTGGCCCGCCATGGTCAGCGGTGCCGGGATGAAGCCGTCGTCTGCTCCGTGGTGCTCGGACAGCACCGCGTAGTCGATGCCGACCCGGTCACCCCCACTCGCACATGTCCAGGCATGCGCCGTACAGGTCGGCTGTGGTCGCCGGGCCGTCGTCCTGGTTGCGGAAGTCGAAGCGCAGCGCGATCTGGACCATTGTGACGATCTCCTCCGGACTTCAGATTTCGAACGACTTGATCGACTCGGCGTCTGCGCCGCGACCGGCGAGGTGACCGAAAGTGATGCCGAGTCCTATGGTCGCCCCGGGACCCCAGTACCCCCTGGCCCGCCGGCGAGGCGATGCAGTTACCGGCGCCGTACAGGCCCGGGATCGGCTCGCCTTGCACGTCGATGACCTGCGCTCTCGGGTTGATCACCGGGCCACCATTGGTGTCGAGGGTCGCTGCGCAGACGATGATGCAGTAGTAGGGCCCCTCGGCGGCGAACGGAGCGATGCTCGGGTTCGGCGAACCGGGACGCTTCGGCCCGCTCCACGCCCTCGCTATCGCGGCTTCGCCGCGTCCGAAGTCGAGGTCTCTGCCCGTCTCTGCGAAGTCGTCGAAGCGTGCGATCGTGGCGGCCAGGTTCGTCGAGAACGACGGATCGAGGCGGAGTCCGGCGATGTCATCCGCCATCTCGACGAGCGCGGCGTCGATATTGGTGGCGAGGTCATCCCACGTGTCGCCCTTGATCACGTAGTCGGCGTCCTTGCCGGGCATGGGGATCGGATGGCGCATCACGTGCCGGCTCGGCGAGCTGGCAACGTTGTCGTCGTAGAGCATGAACATGAGCAGGTTCGGATACTCACGACGGTTGGGGTCGTAAGCGGCGTGGATTCGGCTGCGGTCGCTGTACGCCATCTTCTCGTTGACGACGCGCCGGCCGTACTTGTTCACCTGGATCATCGCGTCGCCCCATGGGATCCACACCCCCGGTGGTGAGGGCGACCGCAGTGCGGCCTTGAGCGGGACCTGCTTCCACCACGCGTTGGCCATGTTGCCCAACTCGCGCCGGCCTCGATTCCGATGCTCACGAAGTCGCCCTGCGCGCCGGAGGTCGAGCAGGATCCGTACACGCGACCCGGCAGGTGACGGCGGACGAGCTCCGCGTTGTGCGCGAAGCCACCCGACGCGAAGACGACGGCCTTGCGCGCCCGCGCCAACACGGTCAAATGGCGGTACCGAAGCTCCAACCCGACCGCCGCACGGTCGTCGTTCTGGAGGAGCTTCACGGCCCTGTGCTCCAGGGCTATGTCGATGCCGCGCTCGCGAGCGGCACGCTCGAGCTGCTCGATGATGAGAGGCGTACCTGGGCTCGGGCGACAGTGACGGCCGTTCGGAACCTTGTTCTCTGGGAGGTCGGCGCCGTAGTCGGGCATCTCCGGGAGCTCGATCCCGAACCCGAGATCTATCGGCCGGGTGGGGTCGGGCACTGCATCGTCGGCGATCACGTCGAGCGCCCCGACGCCGGTCAGGTACTCGACCGCCCTGGAGGCGTTGTCGTAGAACGCCTCGATCAGCTCGTACGCATCGGTAGGTAGGCCGAGGGTCGGGTGGCTCGCGCAGTACCACTGCGGGTACGACATACGGCACATGTAGCGGATCGCGTCGTCTCGTGCATCATCCTTGCCCTGCGCGCGCAGCGCCGGGTTGTCGGGGATCCAGGCCGTGCCGCCCGACAGTGCGGTCGTGCCGCCGACTCCTTCGTTGCGCTCGAACATCACCACCGACGACCCTTCGACCGCGGCAGTGATCGCGGCGGCGAAGGCTGCGCCGCCGGTACCGACGACCAGCACATCGGCGTCGTAGTCGAAGATATCGTCGTTCACGGCCGCCTCCGGCGAGTGCCGGTCACTGCCCCTTGAACTCGGGCTTGCGCTTCTCGATGAACGCGCGAGTCCCCTCGCGGGCATCGGCGGTATGTGCCGACATGGTCGCGGCGACAGCCTCGTAGTCGAGCATCTCGTCGAGCGTCGACGTCAGCGACTTGTGGATGAACCTCCGGGCGAGATCGACCGCGACGCTCGGGCCCGCGGCGAGCTCCCTCGCGTACGCCATCGCCGTAGGGAGCGACTCGCCCTTCGGTACGAGCTCGTCGACGAGGCCGTGGCGGTGACACTCCTCTGCCTCGAGTATCCGCCCGGTCTCGACCATCATCAGCGCGGTCGAGAGGCTGGTGATGCGCGGGAGGAAGTAGGTGATTCCGCAGTCGGGTGCGAAGCCGAGACGCACCATCGCCGCGCTCATGCGCGTCGTCTCGTCACCGATCCGGCGGTCGCAGGCGAGGGCGAACGCCAGGCCGGCTCCCATCACGGGCCCGTGGAGCGACGCGATGACCGGCTTGTCGACCTCGACGATCCAGCGTGTGAGCTCTGCCACCGGTCCGGCCGGTGTCTTGCGCTGATAGCGCTCGAGCGGCGCCTCGGAGAGCCCGGGTATCCCCCGCTCGGAGTCCCCTCCCAGCCACTCGGCATCTCCCCCCGAGCAGAATCCGCGCCCTGCTCCGGCCAGGACGATCACCGCCACCTCGTCGCGCTTGCGGAGGTCGCGGAACAGGTCGCAGAGGTCCTGCGCAAGGTCCCAGTTGATGGCGTTCAATCGCTCGGGGCGATTCAACGTGACCACACCTACGCGGTCCTCGATCTCGAACAGGTAGTGCGAATCAGCTCCCATATCGGTCCTCGCCTCGGTCGTCTCGATCGATCAGGCCGTCTGCAGGGACGCGATGGTCCCCGCTAGCCACTCCTCGTCGGCGCGCAGCGCCGGTGGCAGATCCAGTAGCACCTCCGAGAAGAGACCCGCGCACCGCTGCGCGATCGACGCGGCGAGATCGCCGCTCGCGGCGACGACCGCCCACTCATCGAGCATCTCGTCGGTGATCCGGCTCGGCATCTCGGCCCAACGTCGCTCCTTCGACATCTGATGGAGCTCCTGGCCGACCTCCTCCCAGCCGTGGTGCACCAGCACTGCGTGATACGTGGGAGTGGACGAGTAGAACGCAATGTGGCCCTTTATCGCGTGCTCGGCGGCCGCGATCTCCGCGTCGTCGCGGCCGACGGCCAGGAACGGTGCGCCGATCATGTCGAGGTCTCCCGACGTACGGCCACTGATGGCGGCACCGGCCTCCACTGCGGGCAGCACGACGTCGCGCACGTAGCCGAAGGTCGCGATGGGATGCACGCGCACTCCGGCGCAGAGCTCGCCGGCGAGGCGGGCCATGTACGGATTGACCGCCGCCAGGTGGATCGGGACGTCCGGGTGCTCGATCGGCCCGGGGTTGAACAGCGGGTTCATGAGCGTGAACCGGTAGTGGTCCGATTCGAAGGCGGGCCGGGCACCGGTCTGGAACGTCTCGAACATCGCCTTCATGCACGCGACGTAGTCGCGCATGCGCGGTCCGGCCGGCACGTTCCAATCCGATGCGTAGCGGCGCTCGACGTGGCTGCGCACCTGACTCCCCAGGCCGAGCTGGAAGCGGCCTCCCGAGAGCTGTTGGAGGTCCCAGGCGAGCTGCGCTGTCACGAGGGGGCTGCGAGGGAACGCGATCGCCACATTGGTGCCCAGCGAGACCCGCCGGGTGTGCTCGGCGGCGACAGCGAGCGGCAGGAAGGGGTCGTGACCGGCCTCCGGCACAGTCACCCCGTCGAAGCCCAGGCTCTCGGCGACGCGCGCGGCGTCGGTTATGCGCGCGAAGTCGATGGGCGGCTGCTCGTCGCCCGTGTACTGACCGTCCTCCGGGCCCAGCAACACGGTCTGGACTCGAAAACCCATGCGTCGGGCCCTCCTCTCCTGCGCTCGCGCTCGCCGGCGCGCCCGCCGGAGGAGCCTACTCCGCGGTGGGGATTTCCGACCAGGTGGTCGGGTTTGTCGTCGCGGGGCTCCCTCTCCGGAAGGTCGCGCTATCGCGCTGCGCCGGTAACGTGAGGCCGATGCGCTTCACCCAGGAGGACGACGTGTTCCGGGCCGAGGTCCGGGACTGGCTCGAGGCCAATCTCACCGGTCCGTTCGCCGATGCTCGCGGGATCGGCGGATCGGGTCGCGAGCACGAGGACCATGAGGTGCGCCTCGCATGGGAGCGTCGACTCGGCGAGGCCGGATGGATCGGCCTCGCCTGGCCCAAGGAGGTCGGGGGTCGGGGCGCGAGCCTCGTCCGTCAGGTGATCTTCGCCGAGGAGTACGCCCGGGCCGACGCCCCCGCCCGCGTGAACCACATGGGCGAGCACCTGCTCGGCCCCACGCTCATCGCGTTCGGCACCGACGCCCAGAAGGAGCGCTTCCTACCGCCGATCCTGCGGGGTGAGGAGCTCTGGTGCCAGGGGTACTCGGAGCCCGACGCGGGATCCGACCTGGCGAACGTGCAGACGACCGCGGTGCGCGACGGCGACACGTGGATCATCAACGGACAGAAGGTCTGGACCTCGCTGGCGCAGTGGGCCGACTGGTGCTTCGTCGTCGCCCGCACCGACCGGGAGGCACCACGTCACCGCGGGCTCTCCTACCTGCTCTGCCCCATGCGTCAGGAGGGTGTGGAGATCCGCCCCATCGTCCAGATCACGGGGACGTCGGAGTTCAACGAGGTCTTCTTCGACGGCGCCCGCACGGCCGCGGCGAACATCGTCGGCGAGCTGAACGGCGGGTGGCGGGTGGCGCTGGCGACCCTCGCCTTCGAGCGTGGAGTCTCGACGCTCGCGCAGCAGATCGGCTTCGAGCGGGAGCTCGACTCCGTACTGACGGTGGCACGCGAGCGCGGCCTCACCGACGACCCGATCGTCCGAGCACGGCTGGCCGACGCATGGATCGGTCTGCGGCTGCTGCGGTACAACGCTCTGCGCACGATGAGCGACGAGGGCGAGCCGGGCCCGGAGGCGTCGATCTCCAAGCTCGCGTGGGCCACGTGGCACCGCGCACTCGGGCGCCTGGCCGCGGACGTGCTCGGACCATCGATCGAGCTGTCGGAGCACGAGAGCCTCCGGAGCCTCTTCCTCTTCACCACTGCCGACACGATCTACGGCGGCTCGAACCAGATCCAGCGCAACCTCCTCGGGGAGCGCGTCCTCGGCCTACCCAAGGAGCCGGTGTGACACCGACAAGCGCGCCCGAGTACCCATCCGGCCATGGGCTGCTGGCCGGCAAGACGGTGCTGGTGACCGCTGCGGCCGGCACCGGGATCGGCTTCGCGACCGCCAAGCGCTGCGCCGAGGAGGGCGCGCTCGTTGTGCTGAGCGACAAGCACGAGCGCCGCCTCGCCGAGTCGGCCGGCGCTCTTGCGGGTGCGGGCGGAGCCGCCCCCGTGGCCGTACCCTGCGACGTGACGGTGGAAGACGACGTGCAGCGCCTCTTCGCCGCGGCAGTCGAAGCCGGCTCCGGCCGACTCGACGTGGTCGTCAACAACGCGGGGCTCGGCGGGACCGCGTCGCTGGTCGACATGACCGACGAGGAGTGGGACGTCGTACTCGACGTCACCCTCAACGGGACCTTCCGCTGCACCCGCGCCGCGCTGCGCCACATGATCCCGAAAGGCGCGGGCGTGGTCGTGAACAACTCGTCGGTGCTCGGCTGGCGGGCCCAGGCCGGGCAGTCGCACTACGCCGCGGCCAAGGCGGCAGTGATGGCTCTCACCCGCTGCGCCGCGATGGAGGCCGCCCCCGCCGGCGTGCGCGTGAACGCGGTCGCACCGAGCATCGCAATGCACCCGTTCCTCGCGAAGGTCACATCCGACGAGCTCCTCGACGACCTCACCAGCCGCGAGGCCTTCGGGCGCGCCGCCGAGCCGTGGGAGGTCGCCAACGTGATCGTCTTCCTCGCCAGCGACTACTCGTCGTATCTCACCGGCGAGGTGGTATCGGTGAGCAGCCAGCACCCCTGAACGGGGCGTCCCCTAGGGTCGGGCGGCGTCGAGGAACGCCGGTCGCTCACCTCCGCCGTCGACGACGAGGTTGGCCCCGCTCACGTACGCGGCGAGCGGCGACGCCAGGAAGAGGCACGCGTGGGCTACGTCGGCGGGGAGGCCCAAGCGCCCGAGAGGGACGGTCGCGGCGACGCGTGCCGCGTGCTCGGGGCCCCCGTAGTGTTCCTCGGCCATCTCGGTGCGGATCAGGCCTGGGCTGACGCAGTTCACCCGCACCTTCGGCGCCCACTCGACGGCCAGCGTGCGCGTGAGGTTCATCAGCCCCGCCTTCGCGGCGCCGTAGGCCGCAGTCCCGGGCGACGGCCGCAGCCCGCTCACACTTCCCACGTTCACGACGCAGCCCCCTCCGGCCGCCTGCATGACTGCGTTCGCGGCCTGGGCGACGAGGAGCGGCGCGGTGAGGTTGAGGGCGATGATCGCGGCCGAGAAGCGGGGCGACGCTGTCGAAGCGTCGGCACTGGGCGAGCCGCCGGCGTTGTTGACGACGACGTGGAGGCCGCCCCTGCGCTCGACGACGGTGTCGACGAGCCGAGAGACGCTCTCGGCATCGCGCACATCGGCCTCGACGAACTCCGCGCTACGGCCGCCGGACGCGGGTAGAACATCGGGGGCGTGACGCGAGCACACGACGACCTCGGCCCCCGCGCCGAGGAACCCCTCGGCGATGCCTGCACCGATCCCCCGCGAGCCTCCGGTGACCAGGACGACGGAGCCGGTGAAGTCGAGAGCGATCACCCGGGGATTCTCGCACCTCCCCGGCCGGCTCCCGAGGACCGCCCGACTACAGTCTCGGCCGATGATCCGCTCCGAGGTCCGTGACCACGTCGCCGAGGTGGTGATCGACAACCCGCCGGTGAACGCGCTCCCCGGTGAACGGCTGGTTCGATCTCGCCGAGACCATCCGGCGGCTGGGTCGCGATCCCGAGGTGCGGGCCCTGATAATCGCCGCCAATCCCGAGATCGGCGGGTACCAGGCCGGAGTCGACATCAAGGAGCTCGCGGCCGATCCCACCAAGAAGTCGCTGATCGACGTCAATCACGGCTGCCGGGAGACGTTCGCCGCTGTCTACGACTGTGAGGTGCCGGTCATCGCAGCGGTGCACGGCTACTGCCTCGGCGGCGGCATCGGCATCGCCGGCAACGCCGACATCGTGGTGGCCGCCGACGACGCCACATTCGGCCTGCCCGAGGTAGACCGCGGCGCGCTCGGAGCCGCGACCCACCTGTCCAGGCTCGTCCCGCAGCACAAGATGCGGGCGCTGTTCTTCACCGGGACGACCGTCAGCGCGCAGGAGCTCCTCTCCTTCGGCACCGTGGAACGCGTCGTGCCGCGTGCCGAGCTGATGGACGCCGCACGTGAGATCGCAGCGACGATCGCGGCCAAGAGCCCTCTGGTCATACGTCGTGCCAAGGAGTCCCTGAACGCGATCGATCCCGTCGACGTGAAGCGCAGCTACCGGTTCGAGCAGGGCTTCACCTTCGAGCTGAACCTCTGGGGCGACTCCGACGAGCTCCGCCAGTCGTTCGTCGAAGGGCGCGACGCCGACGTCTGACCAGGCGGACCGTCAGGGCCTCGTCCAGCGGGGCAGGACGATGTCGTCGGAGACCCGATCGAAGACGACCTGGATCGGTTCGCCGATCTCGATGGTTGCGGGGTCGACGCTGTTGATCGGCGCTCCGGCCGCAGCGATCAGGTTGCCGACGAGCCGCAACGACGGATCTTCGTCGAGGGCCACGACGACGGTGTTGTACGGCGCCAGCTCCGCGTAGGCGGGGAGCAGCGGCGGGTGCGACACGGCAAATGACCACACGATGCCGCGACCCGACAGAGCCGGCCACTCCGAGGCGGTAGATCGGCACCAGGGGCACATCGGCCGAGGCGGGAAGCGGAATCGGGCGCACTCCGAGCAGCGCTGCATGCGGAGCTCGCCGAGGCGCGTGCCCTCCCAGAACGGAGCTCCGTCCTCGTCGACGACCGGTAGCAGGATCCCGTCGCTCACGCTTCTCGCTCCTGGCCCTGCGGGGCGACCTCGCTTATGGGTCTCATGGTCACTTCCTCAGCAGCATCGCGCTCGTCGGAACACCCTCGCCTGCCGTCACGAGACACGTGTCGGCACCCTCGACCTGCGCCGTCGACGTCCCCCGCATCTGGCGGACCCCTTCGTTGATGAGGTTGAAGCCGTGCACGTAGGCCTCCGAGAGGCCGCCGCCCGACGTGTTCACCGGTAGCCGGCCGCCGAGCTCGATCGCGCCGTCGTCGGTGAACGGTCCGCCCTCACCACGCTCGCAGAAGCCGTAGCCCTCGAGCGAGAGCGGGATGAGTGAGGTGAAGGCGTCGTAGATCTGCGCGACCTTCACCTCGGCGGGCCCGAAGTCGGCCCCCGCCCACAGTCGCCGCGCACAGGCTCGCGCCGGGGCGCCGAGCGGGTCGTCGGACCAGTAGTTCACCATCGTGTGGTGCTGGCTGGGTAGGCCCTGCCCGAACGAGTGGATGTACACGGGAGGCTGCCGGCAGTCGCGCGCCCGCTCCGCGGAGACGATGACGCAGGCGAGAGCGCCGTCGGTCTCCAGGCAGTTGTCGAAGAGGCACAGAGGCTCGGAGATCCAGCGAGCGCTCATGTACTGATCCCTGGTCAGCGTGCGCTCGAACATCATCGCACCGGGGTTGCGGTTGGCGTGCGCCCTGCACGCGAGGGCGACGTTCGCCAGATGGTCGCGGGTGGCGCCGTACTCGTGCATGTAGCGGCGTGTGAGCAGTGCAATCTCGTCGGACGGTCGCAGCAGGCCCCATGGCCGTGTCCACTGCGCCGGCGTCGGGAGCTGTGCCACCGTGTTCGCCCACGGCCTACCGCCGGATCCCCGCTTGCGCGAACGCCAGGCGACTCCCACCTCGGCCTGCCCGGTGGCGACCGCCATCGCGAGGTGTCCGATGGTCGCGCAGCCGGCGCCGCCGCCGTAGCCGATCTGGCTGAAGTAGGTGACATCGCCGGCGCCGATGTTCTTGGCGATCTCGACCTCCTCGGTGACCTCCATCGTGTAGCTGGCGAGGGCGTCCACCTCCGACGCGTCGATCCCGGCATCGTCGAGGGCGGCGACGATGGCCTCGCAGGCGAGTCTCTTCTCCGAGCCGTCGAGGTTCTTCGCGAACGGGGTCTGGCCGATGCCGACGATCGCGGTGCGGTCCTTGATGCTGTTCGTCATGGAGCGATCACCCTAACCTCCGCCACCACGTAGGTTCAGGCTGCGGGGCTAGCCTGATCGGCCGTCGGAGCGAAGCGTCCCGGGCAATGAGAGGAGTGCGCGTGCGTGGCGATCTCGAATGGGGAAGCGTCGCCGGATTGGTAAGTGCCGCCGGGACGCGCTTCGCGGAACGCGAGGCGATGGTCGACGGCAATGTGCGCATGAGCTTCGCGGATCTCGCCGGCGCGGTCCGGCAGGCGGCGGGGGCCGCGATGGCCGCCGGCGTGGCAAAGGGCGACCGCGTCTCGATCTGGGCACCCAACGTCAACGAGTGGGCGGTCGCGGCGCTCGGTGCCGTCAGCGCGGGGGCGGTGCTGGTACCCATCAACACCCGCTTCAAGGGCGCGGAGGCGGGGTACGTGCTCGCCAAGAGCGGGGCCCGCCTCCTGTTCACCGTCGACGGCTTCCTCGGCAACGACTACGTGGCGATGCTGGCGGGTGAAGATCTCCCCGCGCTCGAGCGCATTGTCGTGCTGCGGGGTTCCGCACCCGCCGGAACCGGGTCGTGGGCCGACTTCCTGGCCTCGGGTGACTCCGCCGACCCGCGCGTTGTCGACGCCCGGATGGCCGACCTCGGCCCCGACGACCTCTCCGACATCACCTTCACCTCCGGGACCACCGGAAGGCCCAAGGGCGCGATGATCACCCACGGGCAGACGCTGCGGGTCTTCGAGCAGTGGTGCGCGAACGTCGGGCTGGCCGAGGGCGACCGATACCTCGTCGTCAATCCCTTCTTCCACACCTTCGGCTACAAGGCGGGCCTGATCGCATCGCTGATGCGGGGCGCGACCGTCATCCCCCACGCCGCCTTCGACGTGCCGCGGGTGCTCGCCACGGTGGAGGCCGAGCATGTCAGCGTCCTACCCGGTCCACCCACGCTCTACCAGTCACTGCTCGACCACCCCCGACCGCGACCGCTTCGACCTCTCGTCGCTCCGGCTCGCCGTCACGGGCGCCGCGGTCGTGCCGGTGGAGCTGATCCGGCGCATGCGCGAGGAGCTGACGTTCCGCACGATCGTCACCGCCTACGGTCTCACCGAGTGCTCGGGCATGGCGACCGCCTGCCGGCCCGACGACGATCCCGAGACCATCGCGCCGACATCGGGCAGGGCGATCGACGACACGGAGGTACGGGTCGTAGACGACGCCGGCGCCGAGGTCGCAAGCGCCACTCCCGGTGAGGTCGTCGTCCGCGGCTACAACGTGATGCGGGGGGTACTTCGAGGATCCCGAGGAGACCGCGGCCGCGATCGACGGTGACGGCTGGCTGCACACCGGCGACATCGGCGTCATGGACGAGCGGGGGTACCTGCGCATCACCGACCGCAAGAAGGACATGTTCATCGTCGGCGGATTCAACGCGTACCCCGCCGAGATCGAGAACGTGCTCCTGGGTCACCCGCAGGTCTCGCAGGCCGCCGTCGTCGGAGTCCCCGACGATCGGCTGGGAGAGGTGGGGGTGGCCTACGTGGTAGCACGGCCCGGGAGCGTCCCCGACCCCGACGAGATCGTCGCCTGGTGTCGCGAGCGCATGGCCAACTTCAAGGTGCCGCGCCGTGTGGAAGTGGTCGACGCACTTCCGCTCAATGCGAGCGGCAAGGTGCTGAAGTACGAGCTGCGGGAGCGCGCGGCCGCCGGACCGGACCGGCCGGCCTGACCTACGGCGTCCAGGGCTGCGGATAGTCGTCGGCTCGGAGCAGCGCGTCGGTACCGCCGTCGACGAACAGCACCGAACCGCAGAAGAACCGGGCGTCGGCGCCGAGCAGGAACTCCACGAACGCCGCAACCTCCTCGGGTGTCCCCGTGCGCCCCACAGGTACGGGGAGCGCGTCGATGAGCTCGCCCACGGTCGGGTCGTCCCGGCTGGACTGGAGGAGAGGGGTCTCGACCGCTCCCGGCGCGACGGCGTTGAGCGTGATCCCCGCGCCTGCCCAGTCGGCTCCCGTGGCGTTGCGCCTCACCCACCAGGCGATCGCCGTCTTCGTCGCCGGGTAGGTGGCCAGGGAGCCCACGGCATCGGCCGCCGAGCGGGCGCCGGGCTCGTCGCCCTCCAGGCACTGCTCCACGACGTCCATCGGGATCCCGGGCTGGATCATCGTCGAGTTCGAGCTGATCGCGATCGCCGCGGGCTGCTCGCCTCGTGCCAGCAGCGGCCTGAGCCCTTCGAGCAACGTCACCGTGCCGAAGTAGTTGACGGACACGAGGAGGCTGCCCGGGCGGTCGGAGAGCCCCGCGACTCCCGCGCACGTGACGAGCCCGTCGAGCGTGCCTCCACTCTGTTCGGTGACGGCCTCGATGGCCGCCCGCCGCCCCTCGGGAGAGCCGAGATCGGCGACCACCTCGGCGTCGCGCAGATCGACGCCGATCACGCGCTGGCCAGCCGACTCCAATCGGGAGAGGGTCGCGGCGCCCATGCCGGACGCGGACCCGGTGACTACGACGATGCGTTGCCTTGCCATGCCGGGGACCTCCGCCGAAGAGGGTGCGCTGGATCGGCAGCCTACGAGCCGGCCACGAGCACGCAGCGCGTGCCCGAGTAGATCGTCGGCACGCACTTGTTGCAGTGCACGCACAGCCCCGCCGCGCTCTCGCCGGCCGCGAAGCGGTTCACGAGATCGGGCTCGCGCAGGAGCGCGCGCGCCATGGCCACGAACTCGAAGCCCTCGGCCATCGCGGTCTCGATCGTGGCGAGCTCGTTGATCCCACCGAGCAGGACGAGCGGCATGTCGAGCGCCTCCCGGAACTGCCGCGCGAAGGGCAGGAAGAATGCCTCCTCGAAGGGGTACTCGGGGAAGATCCTCTTGCCGAACATCTTGAAGCCCGCGCCGGCGATCCCTCCCAGCTCGGCTGCGAACTCCCGTATGGGCACGTCGCCACGGAAGTAGTACATCCCGTTCAGCACCGAGCTCCCGCCGGTGAGCTCCAAGGCATCGAGGTGTCCGTCGGACTCGAGCAGCCGGGCGAACTGGAGGCTCTCGTCTAGCCACAGACCGCCGTCGACCCCGTCGGCCATGTTGAACTTCGCCAGCACCGCGACCTTGCCGTCCGCAACGCGACGGACGGCCTCCACGACCCGCCGCGGGAATCGATAGCGGTTCTCGACGCTCCCGCCGAGGTCGTCGGTGCGCTTGTTCAGGTTCGGGCTCATGAACGAGCTGAGCAGGTAGTTGTGCCCCAGGTGTACCTCGACCGCGTCGAAGCCCGACTCGACCGCCACTCTGG
Source organism: Acidimicrobiia bacterium (assembly GCA_027494135.1). Classification (GTDB taxonomy): domain Bacteria; phylum Actinomycetota; class Acidimicrobiia; order IMCC26256; family PALSA-610; genus JAOSJK01. The sequence continues at coordinate 23,188 of JAOSJK010000001.1, forward strand.
TCGCTCGCTCGAAGTCCGCGACCACGTCGTCGAGCTGCGCGTGGGTGGCGCCGTGGACCCGGCCTCGTGCGGGAAAGCTGAACCGGGTAGAAGGCGCGAGCGACGGATTGCGCTTCGACTGAGACTGCGCGACCAGCCCGGCATGGCCGAGCTGGGCCGAGACCTTCGCGCCCTCCGAGTGGACCGCCTCGGTGAGCCTCGTGAGCTCAGGGATCAGCTCGTCGGTGAACACCATCGTGTCGCGGCTGACACGGCCGCCCTTCGAAACGGCGCAGTAGGCGAGCGTGGTGAGCCCGACACCGCCCTTCGCCAGAGCCACGTGGAAGTCAGTCAGCTCCTGCGTGACGGCCCCCCGGGGCATGACCCCCTCGAAGCTGGCCGCCTTGATGATCCGGTTGCGGAGCGTGAGGGGGCCGAGCCGGGCGGGCTCGAACGGTGAGGGCGCCTTGATGTCAGGTGTCACCCGCGCAGCATACGCGACGTGGCGACGAGGAGCCCGGGGCCGCACCTTGTGTATCGTGCGCCCGCGGTGCGCGAGTTGGTCGTCGATTGGAGAAGCCGGTGAGCGGCTTGTGTGCGGATCGTGTCGTTGTCGTGACCGGCGCCGGGCGGGGCATCGGGCGTGAGCACGCCCTCGAGTTCGCTCGGCAGGGAGCCAAGGTCGTCGTCAACGACCTCGGTACCGAGCGCGAAGGCACGGGGCGTTCCGCCGAGGTCGCGCAGTCCGTCGTCGACGAGATCCTCGGCCTCGGTGGCGAGGCGGTCGCCAACGGCGACGACATCGCCGACTGGGAGGGTGCCGCCCGCCTGGTGGCGACGGCGGTCGACGGCTTCGGCCGCCTCGACGTGCTGGTGAACAACGCCGGGTTCGTCCGGGATCGCATGCTCGTCTCGACGTCGGAGGAGGAGTGGGACGCCGTCGTGCGTGTGCACATGAAGGGTCATTTCTGCACCATGCGTCACGCCGGCGAGCACTGGCGGGCACGCTCGAAGGAGGGCGAGCAGCTCCACGCCGCCGTCGTGAACACCTCGTCGGGCGCCGGGCTCATGGGGAGTGTCGGACAGGGGGCGTACTCGGCTGCGAAGGCGGGCATCACGGCCCTGACACTGGTCGGTGCCGCCGAGATGGGCCGCTACGGCGTGACGGTCAACGCGATCGCACCTGCGGCCCGCACACGTATGACCGAGGCCGTCTTCGGAGAGCGGATGGCGAGGCCGGAGAGCGGCTTCGACCACAACGACCCGGCGAACATCGCTCCGCTGGTCGCGTGGCTCGGCAGCACCGAGGCGCGCGACGTGACCGGGCGGATGTTCGAGGTCGAGGGCGGGGTCATCTCGCTCGCGACCGGCTGGCAGCACGGCCCGTCGGTCGACCGAGGCAGCCGCTGGGACCCGTCGGATGTCGGCCCCGCTGTGCGCGACCTCATCGCCCGGGCACCGGAGCCCGCACCGGTGTACGGCAGCGAGGGCTAGGGGAAGCGGTCAGGAATCCGAGCCGAGAGACGTCAGAGCCGCTCGATGATCGTGACGTTCGCCTGCCCGCCGCCCTCGCACATGGTCTGCAGGCCGTAGCGGCCACCGGTTCTCTCCAGCTCGCAGAGCAGCGTCGTCATGAGCCGCACACCTGTGGCACCCAGGGGATGGCCTAGGGCGATCGCTCCCCCGTTCACGTTGACCTTGTCGAGGTCGGCGCCGGTCTCGTGAGCCCATGCGAGCACGACCGACGCGAACGCCTCGTTGATCTCTACCAGGTCGATGTCGTCGAGAGTCATACCCGCCTTCGCCAGCGACCGTGCGGTTGCGGGGATCGGTGCCGTGAGCATCCAGATCGGGTCCGCGCCCCTGACGCCGAGGTGGTGGATGCGGGCCCTGGGCGTGAGGTTGTGCTCCTTGACGGCGCGCTCCGACGCTACGAGCAATGCCGCCGCGGCATCGGAGATCTGCGACGAGACGGCCGCTGTCAGGCGCCCGCCCTCGACCAGCGTGCGGAGAGACGCCATCTTCTCCAAGGACGTGTCCCGCCGCGGGCCCTCGTCGGCGACCACTTCGGAATACGGCACGATCTCGCGGTCGAAGCGGCCTTCGTCATGCGCTCTGATCGCCCGCTGATGACTCTCGAAGGCGAACGCCTCCATGTCGGTGCGTGAGAGGTTCCACTTCTCGGCGATCATCTCGGCAGCGCGGAACTGTGAGACCTCCTGCGTGCCGTAGCGCGCCTCCCAGCCGATCGATCCCGCGAACGGGTTCTCGAAGCCGAGCGGCTCCGCGACCGTCATGGCCGAGGAGATCGGGATCTTCGACATCTGCTGGACGCCGCCTGCGACCACGAGGTCGCTGGTACCGCTGAGGATCGCCTGAGCGGCGAAGTGCACCGCCTGCTGCGACGAACCGCACTGCCGGTCGATGGTCACTCCGGGCACCTCGTCGGGAAGCCCCGCGGCGAGCCAGCAGGTCCGTGCCACGTCGCCGGCCTGTGGACCGATCGTGTCGACACAGCCGAAGACGACGTCGTCGACCGCGACCGGATCGATGCCGGTCCGTTCGACCAGCGCCCTCAGCACATGCGCACCGAGGTCGGCCGGATGCACCTCGCTCAGGCCGCCGCCGCGCCTGCCCACCGGGGTCCGTACCGCTTCGACGATGTAGGCCTCTGTCATGATCTCCGCTCCTGGCCCTTCGGGCCGGGCCGCTCGGGCCACGCTCGGCCGCGCCGGGTGCGCTCTGTGCAGTATGGGGCAGCCTCGCTCATGATTCCCGCTCCTGGCCCTTCGGGCCGGGCCGCTCGGGCCACGCTCGGCCGCGCCGGGTGCGCTCTGTGCAGTATGGGGCAGCCTCGCTCATGATCTCCGCTCCTGGTCGCCGGTCGTCACAGGATCGCGCGCGCGACGCGGCGGCGGTGCCAGGGGCACTCCCCCACGCTGCCCCGAGTGCCCACGCGCGCTTCATCCAGAGATGCAGGTCGTGCTCGGTCGTGTACCCGATGGCACCGTGGCACTGAAGGGCCGACCGGCTCGCGAGGACGGCCGCGTCCGACGCGTGCGCCTTCGCCATCGAGACGTGCACCGACCGCTCGCCGTCGCGGCTCGCGATCGACCACGCCGCCCGATAGACGAGGGGGGCGGCGAACTCCAGCGCCAGTCGCACGTTCGCGAGGTGGTGCTTCACCGCCTGGAACGAGCCGATCGGGGCGCCGAACTGCTCGCGCTGCTTCGCATAGTCGACGGTCGTGTCGAGCAGCTGCGCCCCGAGCCCGAGCAGCTGAGCGGCGACACCGAGGGCACCGCGGTCGAATGCGAGCGCGGCGGCATCGGGCCCACCGACGCGCGTCGAGTCGCCGAGCCGCGCCACGACCCGGTGCAGGCGCCGTGCGCCGTCTACGGAGTGGCGCCGTTCGAGCTCCGCGTCCGACGTCGCGACGGCGTGCACTCCGGTGTCGTCGAAGAGCACCAGGAGATCGGCCGTGTCGGCCCACACCGCCAGATCGTCGGTGGGGGCGATCGCCGATGCGCACGCGCCGCCCTCCGAGAGCGCTGCCGCCCTGTCGTCGCCCGCCTCCGCGAGCAGTGGAACCGCGACCGCTGCCGTCTCGACGATCGGTTCCGGCAGTGCCGCCCGGCCGGTCTCCTCCAGCACACCCACCAGATCCACCTCGTCGCCACCGATGCCTCCGATCGCCTCCGGCGCGACGACTCCGAGGACGCCCATCTCGGCCATCGCGTTCCACGCTCGATCGGTGCGGCCTGCGCCGCCGCTCCAGGCCCGGCGCACCACTTCCGGCGGGCACTCCTTCGCGAGCAGGTCGCGGACCGCGTTGCGGAGCTCGATCTGCTCCTCGGTGAACGCGAAGTGCACGGCTCTACTTCCGCGGCAGGCCGAGCAGCCGCTCGGCGACGACGTTGCGTTGGATCTCGTTCGTACCGGCGTAGATGGGCCCGGCCAGAGCGAACTGCAGCCCCTTCATCCAGTCGGCGGACGGTCCGTCGATCAGCTCCGAGGAGGAGCCGAGAAGCTCCGACGCCGTCTCGTGCATCCGCACGTCGAGCTCCGACCAGAAGAGCTTCACGAGGCTCGACTCTGCACCGATGCGCTCCCCCTCTGCGAGTCGGGTGACGGTCCAGAACGTCTGCCACCGGTATGCCTCGGCATCGATGTACGCGCGCACCACGGCATCCTCGGCAGCCGGGTCGACGGAGTCGCCGGCTGCCCGGCGGAGGTCGACGAGCCGCGACGCCGTGGCCATGAACCGCCCCGGCGAACGCAGCGTGAGGCCCCTCTCGGATCCGGTCGTCGCCATCGCGACTTCCCAGCCCTTGTGGACCTCGCCGAGCACGTCGTCGTCGGGGACGAAGACGTCTTCGAGAAAGACCTCGGCGAACCCCTCGTCGCCGTCGAGGCGCTCGACCGGTCGAACGGTCACGCCGTCGGCGCGAAGGTCGACCAGGAAGTAGGTGAGCCCCCGGTGCCGGGCCGCCTCGGGGTCGCTGCGGAACAGCCCGAAGAGGCGGTCGCAGAAGGCGCCCCTGGTAGTCCAGGTCTTCTGGCCGGTGAGGCGCCAACCGCCCTCGGTCTCGTCGCGCACGGCGCGGCTGCGTATGGCGGCGAGGTCGCTGCCGGCGTCCGGCTCCGACCAGCCCTGGCACCACGTCTCCTCCGCCGATGCCATCGCGGGCAGGTACCGGTCCTGCTGCGACTTCGTACCGAACGCGAAGAGCGTGGGGGCCAGGAGGAAGATCCCGTTCTGCGTCACCCGCTGCGGAGCGCCGGCCCGGTAGTACTCCTCCTCGAAGATCAGCCACTCCCAGAGGCTCGCCTCACGGCCTCCGTACTCGCGCGGCCAGGAGACCACCGCCCAGCGGGCGTCGAAGAGCGAGCGCTCCCAGACACGGTGCAGCCCGAAGCCCTCGCGAGTGTCGCCCGACGGGAGCGCCGGATCCGGCCGGTTCTCCTCGATCCACGCCCGGCACTCGGCTCGGAACGCCTCCTCCGCCTCGTCGAACGTCAGGTCCACCTCAGCGCACCGCGACCACGCACGAGCCGTGACCGAAGAGGCCCTGGTTGACGCTCGCTCCGACCGTTGCCCCCTCGACCTGGCGGGCGCCGGCCTGCCCGCGCAGCTGCCACGTGAGCTCGCAGATCTGCGCCAGCGCCTGCGCCGGCACAGCCTCACCGAAGCAGGCGAGACCGCCGCTCGGGTTGACCGGCACTCGGCCGCCGATCGTCGTCTCGCCGTCGAGCAGCAGCCGCTCGGCCTCGCCCGGCTTGCAGAGACCGATCTGCTCGTACCAGTCGAGCTCGAGCGCCGTCGACAGGTCGTAGACCTCCGCAAGGGACAGGTCTTCGGGGCCGATGCCGGCCTCTTCGTACGCCTTCGCCGCGATCGACTCCTTGAAGCCGAGGTCCGGTGCCCCGCCGATCCCTGCCGCCGAGTCGGATGCGAAGTTCGGGAGCTCGATAACCGTATTCGGGTACGACGGGGTGACGGTCGAGACGCCTGCGATACGCACGGGCCGATCGGCGCCGCGGGAGCGTGCGTACTCCAGGCTCGAGACGACTACGGCGGCCGCGCCGTCGCTCGTCGCGCAGATGTCGAGGAGTCGCAGCGGGTCGGCCACCATCGGCGAGGACGAGATCTCCTCCTCGGTGACCTCCTTGGCGTAGCGCGCGTTGGGGTTGTGGAACCCGTGACGGGAGTTCTTGACCTTCACCTTCGCGAAGTCGGCGGGCGTTGCGCCGTACACGTCCATGCGTCGGCGTGCCAGTAGAGCGAAGTACGTGGGGTTGGTCGCACCCAGGAGCCGGAACCGCAGCCAGTCGGGGTCGTCCGTCCGCTCCCCACCGGTCGGCGCGAGGAAGCCCTTCGGCGTCGTGTCGGCGCCGACTACCAGAGCGACGTCGCAGAGCCCGGCCAGGATCTGTGCGCGGGCCGTCGAGAGCGCGGTCACTCCCGACGCGCAGGCCGAATACGACGACGCGACCTGCGCACCCTGCCAGCCGAGTGCCTGCGCGAACGTCGCCCCGGCCACGTAGCCGGGATACCCGTTGCGCACCGTCTCACCGCCCGAGACGAACTGCACGTCTTTCCACTCGAGGCCGGCGTCGGCGAGCGCCTCACGTGCCGCGACCGTCCCGTACTCCACGAAGTTGCGGCCCCACTTCCCCCACGGGTGCATTCCCACGCCCAGAACCGCGATCTCCCGTTCGCGAACGGCGGCCATCAGCCAACCTCCGAGTCGATCGGTCGCCACTTCCAGACCACGTGCTCTCCCTGTTCGTCCTCGAAGAGCTTCCCGAGCACCAGCTCGACTTCCTGACCGACCCGTAGCAGCTCAGGATCGGCGCCGTCGGCGAGAAGGCCGAGCACGACCATCTGCTCCTGCTCCAGCTCGACGGCGACGACGGTGTAGGGCTCGAACGGCTCGGGTGCGATGTAGGGAGGCGGAGGCTTGTAGTGGTTCGTCGTGTAGGACCACACCTTCCCGCGCCGCGACAGCGCTACCTCCTCGCGCTCCTCGAAGGGAGCGAGCGGGTTGGCCGACACGGCGACGGCCTTCGGAAAGAAGTAGGAGCCGCTCTCGACTCCGCGCGCCGATGAGCGCCGGCTCATCTCCGGTCGTGAACCAGCCCTCGACCGCCGGTATCTGTTGCACGCTCACTGTGCCCTCCCGTCGTTCAGCCGCGTCAGTGTCTCCTCGGCCTCAGCCACGATGCGCTGGATCAGCTCTGCGACCGTCGGCAGATCGTCGATCACGCCCACCACTTGTCCGCTCGCGAAGACACCCAGATCAGCACGCCCGTCGACCAGCGCCGCCTTCCCGAGCATGGGCGCGTTCGCCGCCATGACCACCTGGCTCCAGCTCAGCTCCTGCGTCTTGCGCAGACCCCGCCCCTCGCGCAGCAGCGCGCGCAGTGACGTTCCCGTGAGCTTCCGGAAGGCGAGGGCGTTCCGCACTGCGCGCGGCACGCTCGCGAGGCCGCCGGTGCGCTCCAGTCGCTCGACGAAGTCAGTCGTCAGGACGCGATGCGGCACTCCGTCGACCTGCTTCGTCACGACCGTGTCGGTCACCGCCTTCCCCCAGGTACACGTCCTTCACGGCCTGAGGCACCGTGCTCTCGGCGGTGAGCAGGAAGCGTGTACCCATCGCTATTCCGCTCGCGCCGTAGGCCAGAGCAGCGACCAGGCCCCGGCCGTCGAAGAAGCCGCCGGCAGCGATCACCGGGATGTCGACGGTATCCACCACCTGAGGCAGCAGAATCGAGGTCGGGACCGCACCTGTGTGTCCGCCTCCCTCGCCTCCCTGCACGAGCACTGCGTCGACCCCCACTCCGCGACCTTCTCTGCGTGCCGTCGGGCGCCGATCGAGGGCATAACGAGAACCCCGTGACCCTGGAGGCGCTTGACCAGCTCGGGGCGGGGCGCGAGGGCGAACGACCCGACGCGAACCTTCTCCCGCCCGAGCAGGTCGATCCGCTCCACGACATCGTCGGTGTCGGATCGGAGGTTGACGCCGAAGGGTCGGTCGGTGCGCTCCTTCACCTCCCGGATCGCTTGCTGCAGATCGTCGAAGGTCATCGTCGCCGAGGCGAGGATCCCGAGACCGCCGGCCGCGCTCGTCGCGGAGGTCAGCCGGGCACCGGCGACCCATCCCATCCCGGTCTGCACTATCGGGTGCTCGATCCCGAAGAGCTCGCAGGCCCGCGTCCGGAGCACCGGGTGGGTCACGAGGGGACCTCCTGCTCGCCGAGGCCGAGGGGGATCGATCTCCTCGCGGATCATCCGCAGCTCCTCGTCGGTGGGGAGCCGCGACACAGGCACCTCGTCCGGCAGTGCCAGCTCGAAGCCGGTCGCGCCCACCACGTCGGTGACGGCGACGCCGGGATGAACCGAGGCGAGCCGCATGCTGTGGTCGGGGGTATCGAAGTCGAGAACCGCGAGGTTGGTCACGACCCGGGCGAGCCGGTGGAACCTGGCGGCCACCTCGCCCAGCTCGGAGGCGCGGTCGTAGCCGATCCCGCACACTGCATCTACGCGCTCCACGAAGACCTTCGGTGAGTGGTTCGGGACCCAGTACGAAGTCGTGTTGTTGATCGTGTTGCCCGGCGAGCCGCGGAAACCGAGCAGCTGTGTCCTGGGTCGGTCGGCCGGACCGATGAAGGCGATGTTCTGGTTCCCGTAGACATCGACCTGGGTCGCGCCCATCATCACGTGGCGGGGCCCGTTCCAGACGACGTCGAACATCGAGCGGTATGGGTTCCAGCCCGAGACGACCTTCGGCGCGTCGGGCACGCCGACGGGCACGATGTTCTCGATGAGCAACGCCTCACCGTCGGTCATCACCAGGTCGGGCTCGAAGGTCGCCTTCGCCAGACGGCTCCCGATCGTCGGGATCGTGCCTATCGGATTCGCGAGCACCTCGCCGTCACCGCGCCACGCCTCGGCACAGGCGACTGCGCAGACCTCGGCGCGCGTCGGCGGACCCGAGCGGGGGCTCACGCTCCCCTCGCCAGGTGCTGGTACTCGGCCTCGTCCACATCGAGGTAGCGGGCTCGGAACGCGTCCCACGCCTCGTCGGACTTCGCGCTCGCCGCGTACTCCCGCTGGAACGGCTCGTCGCGGTCGTAGTCGGGGAGGCATGCGGTGAAGTGCGCCCCGCCCGGTGCCTCCACCACGCCGTCGACCATCAGCCGGTTGATCCGCAGCGACTGCACGGGCCCCTCCTGTAGCAGGTCGTCGGTCTCGACCATCCGCTCGACCGACATGAACCGCTTCTTCGCTGCGAGGCAGAAGAGGTCGTCGAAGTACGGATCGACACCGAGGATCTGACCTGTGCCTCCGGCGTCGCCCCGGTTCACGTGGACCAGCGCGACATCGAGAGAGAGGGCTGGTACGGCTACGAGCTCCTCGCCGTCGGAGTACGGCGATCGGACCGTCCGCAGATCGGGGTCGAGTCGCAGTATGTCTGAACCGAGGCCGGCACGAGTCGGCAGGAACGGCACCCGCCACGCCGCTGCCTGCAGACCCAGCAGCATCATTCCTTCGTCGATCTCGGTCGTCTCCACCGCGCCCGACTGGCGGGCGGCCCGGAAGTGGGGCTCCAGCGGGATGGAGTCGAGCGAGACGAACGCATAGATCACCCTGCGCACCCTCCCGCCCGGCAGAGCAGGCCAACGTCGGCGCCACCGTAGGAGACGACGGTGAGGTCGCGCACGGGCGACCGGAGGATCGCCCGCACCAGCGCCATCGGCTTCCGGCGCGACCCCCAGCCCCCTATCCCTACGGTCATCCCGTCACGCAGCTCGCCGACGACGTCGTCGAGCGTGCACCTCTTGTCGGGCACCGGCGCCTCACTAGCATCGGAATTGAAACTTGTTTCAGACTAGGCCGCGCCGGCGCCGCCACGACAAGCGAACCGGCGATGAGCGGACCTTGCGCCCCCCGATGCCCCTGAGGGAACTCACGGGCGCAATGTGGTCGCTGCGCGTGGGCCCGGTGGGGATCGAACCCACGACCGGAGGATTATGAGTCCCCTGCTCTGACCACTGAGCTACGGGCCCGGAGGCCAAGAGCGTAGACGGGGCGCTCGACGCGGAAGGGCCCCCCCGGCCAGATGTTGTACAGCGCCTACGTGGCTCCGGGGGAGAGACTCGAACTCTCAACCTAGCGGTTAACAGCCGCTCGCTCTGCCGGTTGAGCTACCCCGGAACGGTCCCGGATCGCCCGGGGCCAGTGGAGCAGGTTACCAGCGGGCGGAGCCCTGCCTCCGCCCGGCGCTACGACTCCTCGAGGTAGTCGCGCAGGCGTTGCGACCGTGTCGGGTGGCGCAGCTTCGCGAGCGTCTTCGACTCGATCTGGCGGATCCGCTCCCGTGTGACGCCGAACTCCTTGCCGACCTCCTCGAGGGTGCGGATGCGCCCGTCGTCGAGCCCGAACCGAAGGCGCACGACCTGCTGCTCCCGCTCGTTGAGCTCCTGCAGAGCCTCCTCGATCGCCTCACCGAGGAGGCGTCGCGCGGCTGCGGCCGAAGGAGCGATTGCGCTCGGGTCCTCGACGAAGTCGCCGAGGAGGCTGTCGTCCTCCTCCCCCACCGGCGTCTCGAGAGAGACCGGCTCCTGTGCAATCCGTTGTATCTCGCGCACCCGGTCCGCTGTGAGCTCCACCTTGGCGGCGACCTCGTCGACCGAGGGCTCCCTGCCGAGCTCCTGGTGCATCTGCCGCTGCACGCGCAGCACCTTGTTCATCGTCTCGACCATGTGCACCGGGATGCGGATCGTCCGGGCTTGGTCGGCAATCGCACGCGTGATCGCCTGTCGGATCCACCACGTGGCGTAGGTGGAGAACTTGAAGCCCTTCGTGTAGTCGAACTTCTCCACTGCACGGATGAGGCCTAGGTTCCCTTCCTGTATCAGGTCGAGCAGTGCCATCCCGCGCCCCACGTACCTCTTGGCGATCGAGACGACGAGCCTCAGATTCGCCTCGGTGAGCTGCCGCTTGGCGATGTCGCCGTCGCGTGCGACCCCGTGGAGGCCGGCTCCCTCGTGCTCGCCCAGCACCGTGCCGCCCTCGTCGAGCTTCGTCAGCGCGAGCAGCCCGGCCTCGATGCGCTTCGCGAGCATCACCTCCTGCGCGGCGTTCAGCAGGGGGACCTTGCCGATCTCCTTCAGGTACATGCGGACGGGATCGAAGGATCCGCCGTCGCCGGCGGCATGCCGGCCTCCGGATCGACTCTTGATCTCTTCCTCCGCCGCGGCGACTCGGCGTGCGGCAGCCGCGCCCGGCCGCGACGTGGACGCAGGTCGGTGCTCCTTCGGCTGCCGGCGACCGGCGGGTTCGTCCGGCTCCGACCCCGGTGGCCCCTCGCGGCGCCGGTCTTCGAGCTCGAGCTCCTGCGCGATCTCGTCGAGGATCTTCACGCCCCTCGACTCGATCGCCTCGTACAGCTGACGGAGCTCGTCGGTCTCCGGTTCCAGGTCGTGGAAGGCAGCGAAGATCTCGCCGGTGGTGATGAAGCCGCGGTCCTTCAGACTGGCGAGGATCGCCGTCACCACATCAGCCGCTTCGACGGGTTGAGCCGGTTCGACTGGTTCGGCTGGTTCGACCGCGTCGTCCATCGTCACCGCCACTCCGCCACGTCGGTCTGCCATCCTACCAACTGCTCAGCGGCAACTTCGGCCGCCTTCCAGTCTCCGGCGTCGCGTTCGCTGACGAGCACGTCGATCAGAGCCTTGAGCGCGGGGCTGCGTTCGTCACCGGTCCTGAGCATCGACTCGAGCAGCCTCCGGCTTGACGCATCGACAAGATTGACAACCACGTGGCGCACCAGCGTCTCCTGGTCCTCCCCGCTGGCCTCGGGATCCTCAACCGCCAGGCGCTCGATCAACGCGGCAACTTCCGGCGCCGAACCGCCGATGGCGTCCAGGAACTCGTCGGCACCTGCCAGGGCCTCGAAGGCTGTCCGCGCCAGTGGATCGGCGAACATCGCTGCGTCGATCCGGGACCCGACGATCTCCGGAGCGTGGATCGCCCAGCGGAGCGCGTCGAGCTCACGCCGGTCGACGGCCTGCCCAGGCGCCGGCCCCGTTCCGCTGCGCCCGTCTTCCGGGTCTCGCTCTCTCAGCGTCTGCCGCTCACCTGCACGGGACCGTGCCACGGCGGATCGAAGCCTGTCGGCGTCGATGTCGAGCCGGCCGGCGAGGCTCATGACGTACTGGTCACGCACGAGATCACTCGGATGCTCCCCTATCAGGGCGGCGGCCTGCTCCGCAGCACGCGCCCGCCCTTCGAGGCCCACGATGTCGGCCGCGTCGAGCAGGCGGTCGATGCGGAACTCGAGGAACGGCGTGGCGTCTCCCACCGCCCGCGCCAGCTCCGCCGGATCGTCCTTCCAGACGTCGGCCGGGTCGCGACCCTTCGACAGATCGGCGACCTGGAACTGCACCTCGAAGCGCTGCTCCCACGTGTAGCAGCGTTCAGCAGCGGCCTGCCCGGCAGCGTCGGCGTCGTAGGCGAGGGTGATCTTGCGGGCAAGGTTCTTGAGAATCGCGAAGTGGTCGTCTGCGAGCGCCGTGCCACAGGTCGCGACCGCGTTCGGCACTCCCGCCAGGTGAAACGCCATGACGTCGGTGTACCCCTCGCAGAGAACGACCTCGCCCCTCGCGACGATCTCTCCCTTCGCCCAGTTCAGGCCGTAGAGCAGGCGACTCTTGTGATAGATCGGGGTCTCCGCGGAATTCTTGTACTTCGGGCCCTGGTCGGTGAGGGTCCGACCGCCGAATCCGACTGCTTCGCCTCGGCCGTCCCAGATGGGGAACATGAGACGAGCGCGAAACGAGTCCTGCAATCGGTTCGACTTGTTCACGAACGCGAGTCCGGCGGCGACGATGTCGTCGCGCGAGAACTTGCTCTGCTGTAGATGCACGCTCAGCCGGTCGTAGGAGTCGGGAGCGAAGCCGAGGGAGAACTTCCTCACCGCGTCACCGTCGAAGCCACGGCCGCGCAGGTACCTGCGCGCTCCCCCGGCCTCGTCGTCGTCGAGCAGGAGACGATGGTAGAAGCCGATCGACTCGGTGACCGCCTCGTGCAGGCGCTGCTTGCGGGCGCGCTCCTTCGAGAACGACGCGTCGTCGTAGCGCAGGGTTATGCCCGCGCGGGCCGAGAGCCGCTCGACCGCCTCGACGAAATCGAGGTGCTCGACCTCCCGGATGAACGTGATCGCGTCGCCGCGCGCCTGGCAGCCGAAGCAGTAGTAGACGCCCAGCTCGGGGTTGATGGTGAACGACGGCGACTTCTCGGTATGGAACGGGCAGAGACCCGTGTACCTGCGCCCGATGCGCTTGAGCGCGAGGTGCTCACCGGCGAGCGCGACGAGATCGGTGGCCTCGCGAACGCGGGCGACGTCTTCGTCGAGGATGCCCATCTCGGGCCTACCTTAGGCGGGGCCGGGCGAGAAGGCCGCTGTGCGGCTCAGACCCCGCGCGGCAGGTCGTCGGGACGCCATCCGAGCAGCTCCACGCCGAGACCGAGAGCGAATCGATCGGTCATGCCGCTCACGTAATGCACGGCGACGAGCGCCGCCTCCTCCGACCCGGCCTCGACTGCGGGGCGCGCACCACTGCTCCCCGTCGGGATTCGAGTCGGGACGTCGGAGAAGTACTCGACGAGCCCGCGCAGGAGCCCGATCGCCCGCTCGGCCTGGCGGCGCGACGCGGGACGGAGGTAGATCCGCTCGAAGTTGAAGTCGCGAAACGCCTGGAGGGCAGCGGCCGCGGGCTCGGCCATTCCAACCCTCCCGGTCCGGTCGATCCCCTCGAGCACGGCGAGCACGAAGTTCCCGATCTGCTCCGAACGGCGGGCGCCGACGACCCCGCGCACCTGCTCCGGGAGGTCGTCGGGGACGAGGATCCCCGCGCGCACCGCGTCCTCGAAGTCGTGGCAGACGTAGGCGATGCGATCGGCCCACGCCACGACCTCACCCTCCGGCGTCGCCGGTGGCGGTCGGCGCCACGAGTGGTTGCGCACACCGTCGAGCGTCTCCAAGCAGAGGTTGAGGGGCACGAGCGTCACGTCGGCGCCGTAGACGGCGTGGTCGTACCCGCCGGGCACGAAGGGCGAGAAGGCCTCCTCCGATGCGTGCCCTGCAGGGCCGTGTCCGCAGTCGTGGGCCAGCGCGATGGCCTCGGTGAGGGAGAGGCAGAGGTTCGCCGCGCGAGCGATGCCCACAGCGACCTGCGCCACCTCGACGGCATGGGTCAGGCGCGTTCGCAGGTGATCGTCTTCCGGGGCGATGAAGACCTGGCACTTCCCCGCCAGCCTCCGCCAGGGACGCGAGTGCTTCACGCGATCCAGGTCGCGCTCGAAGCAGAGCCGGTACGGATCGGCGTCCTCGGCCACAGCCCTGTTGCCCGCACCCGTCGGGCGGGTCCGCCGGGGGCGAGGCTTGCTCCGAGGGCCGCCTCGCGATCCTCACGCCCGAGGATCGTGCCGCCGACGCGGGCATCGACGCCGTCGTGTGCCCAGCGGATGCCCGCGAGATCAACGGTGCCTAGGGCGTGGGTCGGAGCGCTCATGCCTTCAGGATACGACCGTGGTGCGCCACCCTACCCAGACCCCTGTTTGGACCTCAGCGGCGCTATGGCGACCAGATCCGTCCAAACAGGGTTCAGGCGGTCGTGGCGGGCCCGGCCTCCTCGAGCGCGGCGTGGGCGGCGGCGAGGCGGGCCAGCGGGACCCTGAAGGGAGAGCATGACACGTAGTCGAGCCCGATCTGGTGGCAGAAGTGGACGGAGGCGGGATCGCCGCCGTGCTCGCCGCAGATCCCCAGCTTGATGTCGGGCCTGGTTCGGCGACCCTCCTCGACGGCCATCCGGACGAGCTTGCCCATACCGTGAGCGTCGATCGTCTCGAAGGGATTCGCCGGGAGCAGGTTCAGCGCGAGGTACTGGGGCATGAAGCGCCCCTCGACATCGTCGCGGCTGAACCCGGAACGTCATCTGGGTCAGGTCGTTGGTGCCGAAGGAGAAGAACTCCGCGACCTCGGCGATCTCGTCCGCGACCAGTGCGGCGCGTGGCGTCTCGACCATCGTGCCCACCAGGTACTCGACGCGCTCGCCGGTTGCCGCGAAGACCTTCTCCGCTTCCTCGCGCACCCAGCCGTCGAGCAGCGCCATCTCCGTACGATCGACAGTGAGCGGGATCATGACCTCTACGCGGGGTCGCCTCCGGCCTTCTTGCGGTCGACGGCGGCCTCGATCAAGGCCTTCGCCTGCATCCGGTACAGGCCGGGCTTGATGATCCCCAGGCGGCACCCGCGGGTACCGAGCATCGGGTTCGCCTCCTGCCAGGAGCGCGCGGCCGCAAGGACGATCCGGCCCTCGTCGTCGAGCTCCCCCTTCGCGTCTGCGACCACGAGCGACTCGACATCGGGAAGGAACTCGTGAAGGGGCGGATCGAGGAGCCTCACCGTGACAGGGAGGCCGTCCATGGCGGCGAGAATCTCGATGAAGTCGGACTTCTGGAGCACGCCCAGCGCCTCGAGGGCCTCCGCCTCCTCGGCAGCATCGGTTGCGAGGATCATCCGCTGCACGATCGGCAGGCGATCGCCGAGGAACATGTGCTCGGTTCGGCAGAGGCCTATCCCCGCCGCACCGAAATGCAGGGCGCGCGCCGCATCCTCGGGGAGATCGGCGTTGGTGCGGATTCCCAGGGTGCGGAACTCGTCTGCCCAAGCGAGAAGAGTGTCGAACTCGCCGCTCGGCTCGGGCGTGACGACTGGCACCGCGCCGACGACGATCTCGCCGTTCGAGCCGTTGATCGAGATGACCTCGCCGTTGTGCACGGTGGTATCGCCGACGGAGAACCTCTGCGCCGCGAGATCGATCTTGACGGCCTCGGCTCCACAGATGGCCGGCTTCCCCATGCCGCGGGCGACGACGGCGGCGTGGCTCACGAGGCCACCGCGGCTGGTGAGGATCCCTTCAGCGGAGATCATGCCGTGCAAGTCGTCGGGGAGGTCTCCGGGTCGCACGAGGATGACGCTCTCGCCGAGATCGTGGTGATGCACCGCGTCGTCGGCGGTGAAGTAGACGCGACCGACCGCTGCTCCGGGCGAGGCGTTGAGACCCGTCGCCAGGACCGTGTAGACGGCCGTCGGGTCGAACTGCGGGTGAAGCATCTGGTCGAGCTGAGCCGGCTGGACCCGCAGTACGGCTTCTCGCCTCTCGATCAGTCCCTCCTGCACCATCTCGACGGCCATGCGCAGTGCCGCAGCAGCGGTGCGCTTTCCGACCCGCGTCTGGAGGATGAAAAGCCGACCCTGCTCGATCGTGAACTCGATGTCGCACATGTCGCGATAGTGGTTCTCGAGCTGCTGCATCACCTCGTAGAGCTGCCGGTGGCAATCGGGGAATTCGTTCCCCATCGCGTCGAGGTGCTCGGTGATGCGTATGCCGGCCACCACGTCCTCGCCCTGGGCGTTGACGAGGAAGTCGCCGTACGGCGCCTTCTCTCCCGTCGAGGGGTTTCTCGTGAACGCCACCCCCGTTCCGCTGTCGTCGCCCTTGTTCCCGAAGACCATCGTCTGCACGTTCACCGCGGTGCCCAGATCGTCGGGGATCCCTCCATCCTGCGGTAGTCACGCGCACGGCGGCCGTTCCACGACTTGAAGACCGCCTCGATCGCATGGCCGAGCTGGGTGTGCGGATCGTCGGGGAACTCCACGCCCGACTCGTCTCTGACGATCTCCTTGAACGTGCCTACCAGGCTGCGCAGATCGTCGGCAGAGAGCTGCGTGTCTACCGATAGGCCTCGCTCTTCTACGAGATCGTGGAGCGCATCTTCGAACGCATCACCCGGCACATCGAGGACGATCTTGCCGAACATCTGCACGAACCTGCGGTACGAGTCGTAGGCGAACCGCTCGTTGCCGGTCTGCTTCGCGAGGCCCTGCACGGAGTGATCGTTCATGCCGAGGTTGAGAACGGTGTCCATCATCCCCGGCATCGAGAACGCCGCACCCGATCGGACCGACACGAGCAGCGGATCGCTGTCGTCGCCGAGGCGCTTGCCCATCTTGCCCTCCAGTGCGGAGAGCGCTGCCGCCACCTCGTCCATGAGCCCTTCGGGGAGGGTGTCCGAGCCCGCCATGTAGGCCTTGCAGGCGTCGGTGGTGCAGGTGAAGCCGGGGGGAACGGGGAGGCCGAGGTTCGTCATCTCGGCGAGATTCGCCCCCTTGCCGCCGAGCAGGTACTTCTGCTCCTTGGAGCCCTCCTCGAACGCATGGACGTACTTCATCGACCCGCCTCCACGATCTGCATGAGCCTGTGAGCCTACCCGGAGACGGGACCCGCTCCGACCTCGGAGCTTCCCGCCGATGCGCGGGTCAGTCGGCAGCGACGACGAGCGTCTTGGCGATCCGATCGTGCATTCCCTGCTGGTTCGCGTTGCGCATCCAGCCGAGGACTGCGAAGAGGACGAGGGCGACTGCCAGCGGTCCCGCCATGAACCAGAGGGCGTTGAGGGCGAAGATGATCACCCCGTAGCGCAGCAGCGAGCCCGACCAACCCAGGGGCTCACCCGTCGTCCGGACGGCACGCACTCCGCGGAGGCGCTTCCCGAGGGTCTGGCCCGATCTCGCGCTCGGCACGACGAGGTACGCGAGAGCGAGCAGGAACGCTGCCTCCTGGAGCAGGAAGGCGTAGCCTCTCAGCTCTTCCTGGACGTCGAAGATCTGGTCCTCGACCCGCTCGACGTCGGTGTCGGCCGCGTCGGCCTCCGCGCGCGCCGCCTTCGCGGCCTCGGCCTTGGCAGCCGCGTCGTCCGCGCCCGCCGTCTCGGCAGCGTCGGCCGACTCCTCCGCAGCGTCCGCTGCCTCGCCGGCCGCGTCGGCGACCTCGTTGGCGGCATCGAGCTCGCCGTCGAGCACGTCGAGCCGGTCGAACTGATCCGGGTAGCGCTGCTCCTGGAGAGCCGGTGCCGCGTAGAAGAGCACCACCACGAAGATCGCCAGCAGGATCGCGAAGTCGATTCCCATGGCCGAGAGTCGCGAGCGGGAGTCGCTGAGGCTCGTCCCGGCCGGGATCTCGATGGTCGGGCCCGCGGGAGCAGCGCTACGGTCGCGCGGCTCGAGGAAGCGACGACGTCGGGGCCGCTCCGTCGCCACCTCGGCTGGGGCATCCCCCGACGACCGGCCTGCATCCGCTTCCGTTCCGGCCTCGTCCTCGGCGCGCGCCCCTGCGAGCCGGGAGTCGTACCTCTCCCGCTGAGTCGGGTCGGACAACACGTTCCAGGCCCGATTCAGCCGCGCGACCTCGGGGCGGGACTCGTCGGTGCCGCGTGCCTCCAGATCGGCTCGACGCGCCTTGTAGGACTCCCGGATCTCCTCGCGCGGTGCGTCGGGTGCGACGTCGAGGATGCGGTAGTAGTCGTCCACGGGAGCGTCAGCCTACGACCCGAGCTGGTCCTGCATGTACGCGAGCAGTCCGGAGATCGGCACACGCTCCTGGGTCATCGCGTCGCGCTCACGGACCGTGACCGCATCGTCGTCGAGGGAGTCGAAGTCGACGGTGACGCAGTACGGGGTCCCGACCTCGTCCTGGCGTCGGTACCTCCTGCCGATGGAGCCGGCGTCGTCGACATCTATCTGGAGATGCGTGCGCAACAGGTCGGCGACCCGCGAGGAGAGAGGCGCCAACGTCTCCTTGCGCGACAGCGGGAGAACAGCGACCTTCGTCGGCGCCAGGCGCTTGTCGAGGCGGAGCACTATCCGCTTCTCCCCCTTCACCTCCTCTTCGCTGTACGCGGCGAGCAGGAAGGCGAGGGTCGCCCGGTCGGCACCGGCCGCAGGCTCGATCACATGGGGGATGTAGTGGGTGTCGGACTCCTGGTCGAAGTAGGTGAGATCCTCGCCGGAGAACTCCGCGTGCTGCTTCAGGTCGTAGTCGGTCCTGTTGGCGATGCCCTCGAGCTCGCCCCAACCCCACGGGTACTCGAACTCGATGTCCGACGTGCCCGCCGAGTAGTGCGAGAGCTCTTCTGGGTCGTGCGGCCGGATACGCAGCATCGCCTCCGGGATCCCGTGGTCGACGTACCAGCTGAACCTCTCGGCCACCCAGTACTCGAACCACTGCGAGCCGTCGCCCGGCGGTACGAAGAACTCCATCTCCATCTGCTCGAACTCCCGCGTCCGGTACGTGAAGTTGCCGGGTGTTATCTCGTTCCGGAACGACTTGCCGACCTGCGCGATGCCGAAAGGCGGCTTCCGACGCGTCGCGGTCTGCACGTTCTTGAAGTTGACGAAGATGCCCTGTGCTGTCTCGGGCCTCAGGTACGCGACCGAGGCGTCGTCCTCAACCGGGCCGACGAAGGTCTTGAACATCAAGTTGAAGTGGCGAGCCTCGGTGAAGGTGTCCTTCTTCCCGCAGTTGGGGCACGCTCCCGATTCGGGGAGGTGATCCGCGCGGAAGCGCTCCTTGCAGCTACGACAATCGACGAGCGGATCGGTGAACGTGGACAGGTGCCCGCTCGCCTCCCAGACCCGCGGTGCCATGAGGATGGCGGAGTCGATACCCACCACGTCATCACGGACCTGGACCATCGAACGCCACCAGGCGTCCTTGACGTTGCGCTTGAGAAGCACCCCCAGGGGCCCGTAGTCCCACGTGGAGCGGAAGCCGCCGTAGATCTCGGACGACGGGAAGACGAGGCCGCGCCTCTTCGTGAGGTTGACGACACGATCCATGAGGTCGGGACGAGCCATGGCTCGCAGGCTAGTCGGGCTCCTCGGCGTCCCCCGAGTGATCGTCGTCGGAGCTCCGGTCTCAGAGGAGGGCCGCGCTGCGGAGACGGCGTTCCAGGTGATGCTCCAGTGCGGCGACGCCGAGGTGCTCCAGCTCGTCGACGGCGCGGCACGCCGGCTCCGCGAGCGCGGCGTTCAGTCCCCCGCCGATGACCCTCCGCAGCAGTGCCAGCGCGTCCGGCGAGACGCGCATCCCACCGGCCCGGGCGCAAGGTCCGCAGAGGGTCCCACCCTCCTCGAGGTCGATCGCCACGAGCTCCGCACCTGTGGAGGCATCTGCGCCGCATCTGGCACAGGAGTCGAGAATCGGGCGGAATCCCTCGGCCGAGAGCACCTTCCAGAAGAAGGCCGGCGCGACCAGCGGCGCGCGGCGTTCGGCGAGGGTGCGCAGAGCGCCTGAGAGCATCCGGTAGAGAACCGGGTTCGGCTCCCTCTCGGGCGCGAGCTGGTCCACAGCCTCGAGCATGGGCACGGCGTGCGTGAGCAGCGTGTAGTCCTCGCGCAGAGCGCGGTTCGAGTCGAGCGTCTCGACCTGGGTGACCACGTCGAGGTCGCGTCCGCGATAGCACTGGACGGCGACGCGACTCGTCGGCTCGAGGCGCGCGCCGAACTTGCTGGTCGTCTTGCGCACGCCCTTCGCGACGGCCCTCACCTTGCCCGCGCCCTGCGTGAGGATCGTCACGATCCGGTCGGCCTCACCGAGCTTGATCGTGCGTAGCACGATGCCCTCGTCGACGTAGAGGCTCACCCGAGGAGTGTAAGGCGTTTGACAGCGATCCCGAGGGCGACCTCAGACGGCGCCGAAGCGCCGCTCACGACGCCGGAACTCGTCGATGGCGTCGAAGAGGTCGCTCCTGCGGAAGTCGGGCCACAGCACCTCGGTGAATACGAGCTCTGCATACGCGAGCTCCCACAGCAGGTAGTTGGAGATGCGGTACTCCCCCGACGTGCGGACGAGTAGATCCGGGTCCGGCATGTCGGGGGCGTACAGGTGCCGAGCGAGGACCCGCTCATCGACCTTCTCCGGATCGAGCCGGCCGTCTCGGACGTCACGGGCGATGGACTTCGCCGCGTCGGCCAGCTCGGCGCGGCCCCCGTAGTTGAACGCGAACGTGAGGGTCAGCACTCGGTTGCGACGGGTGAGCTCCTCGGTCTCCTCGATCCGCCGGCGGACCCGTGCCGGCACGCGGCCGCCGCGCCGGCCGATGAACCGGACTCGGACGCCACTCGCGTGCAGCTCATCCCGACGATCGAGGAGGAGTCTCTCGTTGAACGACATCAGGTAGCGGACCTCGTCGAGCGGTCGCCGCCAGTTCTCTGTGGAGAACGCGTAGACGGTGAGCCACTTCAATCCGATCTCGAGGGCACCCTCGACCGTGTCGAAGAGCGCCTCCTCCCCGGCGGCATGGCCGTCGGTGCGCTTGAGGCCGCGGCGCTGTGCCCAACGACCGTTGCCATCCATCACTATCGCGACATGGTTCGGGGCGTGGTCGCGATCCGGTTCGGATCTGACGTCGGGGGGAGGCTCCTGAGGGCGCACGTGACTCAACCTAGTGGGCATCACCGGGCCCGCAGTGAGCCGGTCAGGCGGCGCTGGTGGGTGTGGCCTCGGCGCCCGCCTCCGGAGGCGTCGCACCCTCCTCGACGGTGAAGATGCCCTCCATGCCCGCGGCGCGATGGCCGGGGATGTCGCAGAAGAACACGTAGGTGCCAGGAGTGGCGAACTTGGCCTTGCCCGTGACCGCTCCCGGAGTCGGCATGTCGATGTTCTTCTCGACCTCGACCAGCGGATCCTCGAAGCGGATGGTGTGGCCGCCGGCGACGTTGTCGACATCGATCTGGATGACGCCGGGCGGGACGGGACCGAGCTCTTCAGGCTTGAAGTAGAGGTTGCCCGACTCGACCGCGACGGTGGCGATGGGCTCGCCGAGGCTGACCTCGCCTTCCGCCTTGTCCTCCTCTGCTGCTCCGATGGTGACGAGGCCGGCGATGAGGACGACGACGAGGGCGCCCGACATCATCAGCGACGCGGACGAGGACTTCAGCCGCGGGGCCGCAGCGAGGGTCGCCGCTCCTCCGAGGATGACGACGGTGATGACGATCCCGGCGATGACGGCGCCGGTGCCCTCGGCCGCCAGCAGGATGCGCGAGAGGTTCAATACCCAGAAGAGGACTGTCGCGCCGATCGCTACCGGCATGAGGAGCGGTACGACGTACCTGTCGAACGCCCCCGGCCGGGTGGACTCGGCCGCGGCCTCCTCGCCCCCGGCGTCGCCTGCAGCGACCTCGGTGGTCTCGGGTTCCTGTGTCTCGGTCGTCATGGCTCGGTCAACCCCATCCGGATCGGTTCACGGTCTGCGTGTGGGGCCACCCGCCGCGGCCCGGCGCCCTCTTCTTGGCTGTACCAGCGGAAGAACACGATAGCGATGACGGTCCACAGGACCATGCCTCCGGCGATCTTCATTATCAGCCCGGCGATCCTCATGTCGTCGAGCGCCGAGATGCCCCAGAGGCGGGGTACCTGCTCGTAGAAACGATACAGGGGTGATCCCCGAAGGTAAGAAACGAGGCGGGGACGGTCGGGAGCATCGACTGCATGAACAGGAAGAGCATCGCGAGCGGAGGGGCGAATCGCGGCACTTCCGGGAGTGGGCTGAGCACCGGCAGCCAGACGACCAGAGCCGAGACGACGACGAGCGTGTGAATTCCGAAGTGGAAGAGCCCCGAGTGCAGGGAGCGATCGACCACGGACGGGATGTGGATGAAGACGATCACCGCGTTGAACACGATCGTCGCCGGCAGGAACCGGGCCAGGCGCCGCACCAGGGCGAGCGCCCCCGGCGGGGAGAGGACTTCACGCGCCAACCATGCCGGCGTACCCATGAGCAGCAGTGGGGCCGCTACAAGCGTGTAGGTGAGGTGCTGGACCATGTGGGCCGTGTACAGGTATCCCTCGCCTACGTCGTGCACCGGCCAGTCGGAGGCGACGAGGAGCGCCAGGAGCCCGGCGGAGAAGCACGCGACCTCGAGCCCGGTCGCGGTGGGCGCCCCTGGCAGAACCCGCTTCGGCCCCAGTCGGGCCAGGGCGGTGGCGTAGGCGGCACCCAGTAGGCCGACCAGCAGCCAGACGTCGGGGTGCGGGCTCCAGCCCGGGAAAGCCGCCCTACCCAACGGGCTACTCGGAGAAGACCGAGAACGTGAGGAGCACCACGAAGTAGAGGATCACGGCCATCGTCGAGCCCACGATGAAGAGGCGCCGATAGACGGGGCTGTCGAACTTCAGGTGCATGAACCACGAGGCCACGAGGAGGAACTTCACCGCCGCCAGAACGATCATCATGACGATGACGAGATCCGTGTCGACTCCATCGGCATACGACATCGCGACCTCGACGGCCGTCACGGCCGCGAGCACCACGGCGATCATCACGTATCGTCGGGGGCTCACGTGGGGCGCTGCGGCGTGCCCGTCGTCGATCACTCCGGATGCAACGACATGGGCGCTGGCATCGGTCATGGCTGCCTCGGGGTCGATGAGATGGGGCGCACGGCGCTCAGTGCCTGGGCACCAGGTAGATGACGGTGAAGAGCACGATCCACACGACGTCGACGAAGTGCCAGTAGAGCCCCGCTACCTCGACCGACTCGCTCTGCTCCTGCGAGAGGCGCCCTTGTGCAGAGCGGCCCGCGAGGGTGAGCAGCCACACTATGCCGATGGTCACGTGGGCGCCGTGGATGCCCGTGAGTGTGTAGAACGACGACGAGAACAGGTTGGAGCCGAGCGAGAGGCCCTCCCTGTAGAAGCTGGTGAACTCGTAGACCTGACCGGCGATGAAGGTGAGTCCGAAGAGCGCCGTCGCTCCGATCCAGATCCTGAACCGCCGGTCGTCGCCCCTCTGGATCGCACCGAGAGCGAGGACCATCGTCATCGAGCTCATCAGCAGGATGAAGGAGGTCACCGACGTGAAGGGGATGTCGAAGACGTCGTCCGGTAGGGGTCCGACCGTGTCGCGGCCGCGGTAGAGCAGGTAGGTCGAGATGAAGGCGCCGAAGAAGAGCGCCTCCGACGACAGGAAGACCCAAATACCCAACTTGACGTTCGAGACTCCGGTACCCCCATGCGGACGGCCGGTCTGAACGTGGGCGGTCGTTGCCTGCGTCATCCGTGCTCCTCCGTGGGCGCTTCGAATGCCCATCCGTACATCCCGAAGAGCATCACCGCGACGCCGGCGGCGAGAGTCCACCAGCTCTTGAACACGAGGCCGTATCCCAGCGCCGGCATGCCCAGGGCGAGCACCAACGGCCAGTAGGAGGGCGAGGGCATGTGGATCGACTCCGGATCGGCAGCCGGAGCATCGATCGGCGGTGCGTCGACCCGCAGGGCGGGCCTACCTTCGGCGTCCTCCTCGTACTTGCGGTGCCACCACTCGTCGACCTGGGTGACGGTGGGGATCTCCGCGAAGTTGTACGCGGGCGGCGGCGACGGGGTCATCCACTCGATCGTTCGGGCATCCCATGGGTCGTCGGGGGCCTGCTCACCGCGGCGCCACGTGAGCACGACGTTTGCCAGGAATACGAGCGCCGCTGCCGAGATGATGAACGCACCCACGGTGACGAGCATGTTCATGAAGTCCCAACCCATGCCCTCGTTGTAGGTGTACGTACGGCGCGGCTGCCCCTGCAGGCCGAGGATGTGCATCGGGAAGAAGGTGAGATTGAAGCCCACTGCCAGCGTCCAGAACTGGATCTTGCCGAGCCGCTCGTCGAGCATCCGACCGAACGCCTTCGGCCACCAGTGGTAGAACCCCCGAAGATCGCGAAGACGAGACCGCCGAAGAGCACGTAGTGGAAGTGGGCGACGATGTAGTACGTGTCGGTCTGCTGCGTGTCGGCCGGCACTATCGCGTGAGTCACGCCGGACAGACCGCCGAGCGTGAACTGGCCGATGAACCCGAGGGCGCAGAGCATCGCCGTGTTCAGGCGGATCGAACCACCCCAGATCGTGCCGAGCCAGTTGAAGATCTTCACGCCGGTCGGTATGGCGATGAGCATCGTCGTGAGCCCGAACGCCGAGGTCGCCACCGGACCGAGCCCCGACGCGAACATGTGGTGCGCCCATACTCCCCAGCCCAGGAAGCCGATCGCGATCCCCGAGAAGACCACGATCGAGTAGCCGAAGAGCGGCTTGCGAGCGTGCACGGGCAGCAGCTCGGAGACGATTCCCATCCCCGGAAGGATGAGGATGTACACCTCCGGGTGCCCGAACAGCCAGAAGAGGTGCTGGTACAGGAGCGGGTCGCCGCCCGCCGCCGAGTTGTAGAAGTTCGTCGCGAACTGCCGGTCCATGAACACCTGGATCAGCGCAGCAGTGACGATCGGCAGTGCGAAGACCGTGAGGAAAGCGATCACCAGGGTCATCCACACGAAGACGGGCATGCGCATGAGCGTCATCCCGGGGGCGCGCAGGTTGAGGATGGTGACGATGAAGTTCAGGGCCGCCGTTATGGAACCGATTCCGAGGAGGATGAGACCGATCGCCCAGAAATCGGGGCCGCGGCCGGGGAGGAAGCCCCGCGCCAGCGGCGTGCTCGTCAACGGGGCGTACCCGAACCACCCGCCGTCAGGCGCCCCGCCGAGCACGAAGCTCGAGTAGAGGAAGAGCCCGCCCCCGAGGAAGGCCCAGAAGCCGAACATGTTGAGCCGTGGGAACGCGACGTCGCGTGCCCCGATCATCAGGGGCACGAGGTAGTTGCCGAATCCGGCGGCGAGCGGCATCCCGACGAGGAAGACCATCGTCGTCCCGTGCATGGTGAAGAGCTGGTTGTAGGCGTCGGCCGTCAGGAAAGTCCCGTTGGGCCCTGCGAGCTGAATGCGGATGAGCAGAGCCTCGATGCCACCGGTGAGCAGGAAGACGATCGCAGTGCCGATGTAGAGAATCCCGATCTTCTTGTGATCGACGGTGGTGAGCCAGCTCGAGAAGCCCGTGGTCGCGGTCGGTCGCGCGAGCAGCCTGCGACGAGCCGGGACCGGCATTCGGAGATCGGCTGCGGTCATCTGACGGCTCCCCGGGAAGCGGGCTCTGAGACTGTGGGGATCCTCACTGCCTCTCCAACAGATACGCGACGAGAGCGTCGAGGTCGGCGTCGGTCATCGAGTCCTTGAACGACGGCATGCCGACGTTCTTGTCGGGTTGCATCGGCTTCTGACCGGGAGCGTCACGTATCCACTTGCGCAGGGCCTCGTCGGTCAGGTCGAAGGTTCCCCCGGCGAACGTGGAGCGCGAGGCGAGGTGGGTGAGGTTCGGCCCGATCCGGGCGGTGGCGTTGGGCACGCCGTCGAGCGAATGGCACGCGGTGCAGCCATACCGTGCGATGGGCCCGGAAGGGTCGGACGCGAACGTGAGCGCCTCACCCTGCAGCGGCACCTTCTGGTTCTCGACCCAGGCCCTGTACTCGCTCTCGGGCTCGGCGATCACCCTCAGGCGCATGTTGGCGTGCGAGAGCCCGCAGTACTCCGCGCACTGGCCGAGGAACTCGCCCGGTTCGTCGGCCTCGATAGTCAGGTGATGCGTCCTCCCGGGAACGACGTCCTTCTTACCGGCGAGGTTGGGCACCCAGAACGAGTGGATGACGTCATCGGACTCGAGCGTCAGGTAGACCGGCCTTCCGACGGGGATGTGCATCTCGTTCGCCGTCCTGAACCCGTCGCCCGAGTACTCGTACTCCCACCACCACTGCTTGCCCGTGACCGTTATCTCGACGATGTCGCCCTTGGGCTTCTCGGCCAAGTCGAAGACGAGCCTGACCGTGGGGACTGCCATGAACACGAGGATCACCGCGGGCGCGATCGTCCAGCCGATCTCGAGCCCGGCGTGCCCGTGCACCTGCTTCGGGTTGTCGGGATGCCCCGCGCGAGCCCTGAAGCGAACCGCCGCGTAGATCACGGCGACCACGACCAGCACTCCGACGACGATCGCGATAACGGCGAACGGCGTGAACAGGTCGTCAATCTTCCGGGCGGCTTCGCCGCGGGGATCGAGCGTGTTCTGGTCGAATTCCGCCCCGTTGTCCCCGCACGCCGCTACGACGAGAGAAAGCCCGGCGACTATGGCAGCCCTCGACGCGCGTCCGCGACTCATGGTGCGATCCTTCATAGCCCTTCCCTGCCCCCCGTGAGCGAGGGGAACGACTGTTGTTCGACTAGGGCGGCACTCTATAACGGTGAGTACCCGGCGCGGCAACATCTCTGCACCCGGATCCTCCTCCGCGTCAGAAGCCGAGGCGATCGAGCGAGCGTGGCCGCCTCTGCCAGTGCGGGTCCACCTTCACATGGGTCTCCAGGTGCACGCGCGCTCCCAGCAATGCCTCGAGCTCCACGCGCGCCTTGGTGCCCGCCTCCTTCAGGATCGCTCCGTGCTTCCCGATGACGATCCCCTTCTGCGAGTCGCGCTCCACACGGATCACTGCGCGGATCGCGAGCAGCGGGCCGTCGGGCGTCTCGCGCTCCTCGATCTCCTCCACCCCGACCGTGATCGAGTGGGGCAGCTCGTCGTGCGTCACCGCGAGGAGCTTCGCGCACGAGCTCGGCCGCGAGGAACGTCTCGGGCTGATCCGTGACGACCCCCTCGGGGTAGAAGCGGGGCCCCTCGGGCAGACGAGCGACGATCTCGGCGACGAGCGAGTCCGCTCCCTCGCCGGTCAGACCGGAGACGGGCACGTACGCGTCGAAGTCACCAAGGTCGGGGCCGACGACGAGATGCTCGAGTATCTCCTGCCTTCCGGCGACGTCGATCTTGTTGACCACCAGGATCTTCGGGGTCGACACCGCTGCGAGCATCTCGGCGATGAACCGGTCGCCCTTGCCGATAGGTGCGTCCGCCTCCACCAGGAAGCACACGACGTCGACCTGATCGAAGGTCGCAGTGGCCCTCTGGTTCGAGCGCTCGCCGAGCGGCGTGCGCGGTCTGTGGATCCCGGGCGTGTCGAGGAAGACGACCTGTGCGCCCGGCGTGTGCAGGACACCCCGTATCTCGTTGCGAGTCGTCTGGGGTCGGTCCGAGACGATCGCGACCTTCGTCCCGACCAAGCGGTTGACCAGCGTCGACTTGCCCACGTTTGGCCTGCCGACGAGCGTGGCGAACCCGGATCGGAACCCCGACGAAGGCGCTGTCTCACTCACCTTCGGGAACTTCGAGACGACCGTCACCCGAAGGGATCTCCTCGGTGGCGAGAGGACGGATCAGGACCGAGACGATCCGGTGACCCTGCATCCGCTCGGCGCAGAACTCCATGCTCGAGAAGGAGACCCGCTCACCTTCCACGGGTACGTGTCCGAGGATGCTGAGCATCAGGCCACCCACCGTGTCCCACTCCTCGTCGGGCAGGTCTGCCTCGATCTCCTCGTTCACGTCGTCGATCGACGTGCGCCCCGGCACTCTCAGGGCGCCGCCCGCGAGGTGCTCCACCTGGGGCTCGTCGACGTCGTATTCATCGTTGATCTCCCCGACGATCTCCTCTAGCAGATCCTCGAGCGTGACGATCCCGGCGGTACCGCCATACTCGTCGACGACTATGGCCATGTGGAACTTGTCGCGCTGCATGTCGCGTAGCAGCTCCGCGACACGCTTCGACTCTGGGACGAAGACCGCCCTTCGCGCGCTGCCCCTGACAGCAGTCCCACCCTGCCCGGAAGCGCGTAGGCCCACCAGGTCCTTGAGGAAGACGATCCCCACGATGTTGTCGGTCGAGTCCTCATAGGCGGGGAGTCGGGAACGGCCCGCCTCGATTGCGATCCCGATCGCGTCGTCGACGGGTGCATCGGCCGCTACGGAGACCATGTCGGGCCGCGGGACCATGACTTCTCGCACGATCTTGTCGCCGAACTCGAAGATCGAGTGGATCAGCTCCCGTTCCTCACGCTCGATCTCCTGCTCGCCGGCGGCGAGGTCGGCCATCGCGCGAATCTCGGCCTCGGTGACGAACGGCCCCTGCTTCAGCCCCTCGCCCTTAACGATGACGTTCGCGAGACCGATGAGTCCGCGCGCCAGGTACCGGAGCGGCGCGAACTCGGTGAGCACCCACAGGAGCGGCGCGACCCTCGTGGCAGCCCGGTCGGTCTGCTGCACCGCGTAGGTCGACGGGACGGCCTCCGCGAGCACGAAGAAGCCGACGACGTTGACGACGATGCCGATCAGCAGGCCCCAGCCTCCGAAGAAGTTCGTCGCGAGCACTCCGATGAGCTGCGCCGAGATCGTCTGCGCGGCCAGGGCCACGAGCTTCACGACGTTGATGGTGCGCTCGGGCCGTTCGAGCATCAGCGCGAGACGCGCCGCCCCCTTGCGTCCCTCGTCCTCCCATGCGAGAGCGCGGATGCGGTTCATCCTCAGGAATGCGGTCTCGGCGACGGCGATCACCACCGAGACGAGCAACAGCACGAAGATCGCGACGATTGCCGCCCAGTCACCACCGTTCATCGTGAGGTCACCCGACTCCACCCGTGCTCACCAGACGCTGCACCCGGACCCGAAGCCATGGCTCAGCCCCCGTCCTCGTGCGAGCTGAACTCCCTCAGCAGCTCCTGCTGCCGGCTCTCCATGGCCACTGTCTCCGCGGGCTCCGCATGGTCGTAGTCGAGCAGATGGAGGATGCCGTGCACCACAAGCAGAGCGACCTCGGCCTCGACCTGAATGCCGCGCTCGTCGGCCTGCCGCTTCGCGACGGCGGGGCACACAACGACGTCACCGAGGAGAACGGGGGGCCCACCCTGTTCGCTCGGCACGCCGGGACCCCGCCCTCCCTGGTCGGGGAAGCGGGATCGCGGGCGCGGGTCGTCGTCCTGCTCGTCCATCGGGAAGGCGAGGACGTCGGTCGGCCCCGAGCCGTCGAGGAAGCGCCGGTTCAGCTCTGCTATCGACGCCTCGTCCACGAAGATGAGCGAGAGCTCCGACTCCATGGGCACCCGCACGCCCTCCGCCGCGAGCACGAATCCGGCGAGGCGCGTCCACCGCTGGAGATCGATCGGCACGTCGTGCTGCTCGTCGGCGGCGAACACGATCGTCGGAGGATCGGTCACGACTGCTCGCTCTCGCTCCGCTCGTAGGCGTCGACTATGTCCTGCACTATCCGGTGCCGAACCACGTCGCTCGAACCGAGCTCCACGAACTCGAGGTCCGCGACGCCCACGAGGACGTCGCGCACGCGCAGCAGCCCCGATCGGAGGCGTCCCTCCGGGAGATCTATCTGTGTGACGTCGCCGGTGACGACCATCCGCGAGCCGAAGCCGAGTCGCGTGAGGAACATCTTCATCTGCTCCGGCGTGGTGTTCTGTGCCTCGTCGAGGATTATGAAGGAGTCGTTGAGGGTGCGGCCGCGCATGTAGGCCAGCGGAGCCACCTCTATCGTTCCCCTCTCCATGAGCCGTGCCACGACCTCGGGCGCGAGCATGTCGTAGAGCGCGTCGTAGAGCGGCCGCAGATAGGGATCGACCTTCGCGAGCAGGTCACCGGGCAGGAAGCCGAGGCGCTCCCCGGCCTCCACGGCCGGACGTGTGAGGATGATCCGGTGAGCTTCCTTCGCCTGCAGCGCCTGAACCGCGAGGGCGACCGCGAGGTAGCTCTTGCCGGTGCCGGCCGGGCCGATCACGAAGGTGACGGTGTGAGAGCGGACCGCATCCACATACCGCTTCTGACCTGCCGTCTTCGGCCTCACCGACTTGCGGCCCCGCACGACTTCCAGGCCGAGCACCTCGCTCGGCCGCTGATCGGCCTTCATCATCTCTATCGAACGCCCGAGGCCCTCGGGATCGATGGCGTGCCCCTGCTCGAGCAGGACCACGAGCTCCTCGAAGAGACGGCCGACCCGCTGCGCATCGGCGTCGTCGCCGGTGACGGTGATCTCGTTGCCGCGCACGAGTATCGAGACGGGGAACTCCTCCTCGACGATGCGCAGCAACTCGTCGCGCTGGCCGAGCAGGCCCACCATCAGATGGTTGCCGGGGACGAGGATCTTCACCTGGGTTGACGCGGCTGAGGGCAAGGTGAGTCCAGCGTAGCGCCGGCTCGGGATGGGATCAGGCGCCGGCTGCGCGCAGCCCGAGCTGGTCGAAGCGGACGCCGAGGTCGTCGATCGTCCGCCCCATGCATGCCGCCAGAACCCTGAGGTCGCTCCTGCGAATGGTGAGGAGCCGACCGTTGAAGTCTTGTCGCTCGAGCTGGATGGTGGTCGCGTAGCGGCTCAGGATGAGGGCGTCGGGGTCGTCGAGATCGTGCAGCCGCACGAGGTCGATCGTGTATCCGGCGTCGATGTCGATCCCGGATGTGCCGCTCTCCACGAGGCTGATCTCGGCGTCGCCGTCGCGTGGCAGAAGCTGGTCGGACGGGACCTCGTAGATCTGGGAGAGCCTGATCAGGCGGGGCACCGAGATGGCCCGCTCGCCGCGTTCGTATGCTCCCAGGACCGAGGCCTTGAACTCGAGGTCGGACCTCGCCTCTACGTCGTGCAGTGAGAGTCCCTTTTGGCGGCGTATCGCCCTGAGGCGCTCGCCTACATGCGTACCGTTTGCAGCCACCCCGACCCCTTCTCGGCCCGGCCCCGTGAACCACCGCGGCCGGAGATTAGCAGCACGCTGCGTGAAAGTCATGCCTCACAGAGGCACCACCATCCGTGGTCGGGCACTCACGAAGCCTGTCACGAACCACATTGGTCGCCAACCGTCCCTCTCGCCACCAGGGCGGAGGCCACCGCCACCGGGGCTGTCTCGGCCCTCAGAACGTGCGGGCCGACGGCGACACGCGTGGCCTCCCCGAGGAGCATCTGCTCCGACTCGTCGAGGCCCCCCTCGGGCCCGACGACAATCGTCCACTCCACTCCGGTCGGCGGCAGCGGGACGGTACCCGGAGTGACGCCGGTGCGGTCTGCGAGTACGAGACCGGGTCGGTCGCAGAGAGCCTCCAGAGCGGTCACCGCTCGCACCTCGGGCAGTCGTGCCCTGCGGCACTGCATCGCCGCCGCCCTCGTGACCGTACGCAACCGTTCCACCGCACGCGCAGCACGCGCGTCGTCCCACCTGACCACCGATCGCCTCGCCCTGTACGGCTCTATCCCCGCCACGCCCAGCTCCGTGAGGCGGGCCGCGACGTCGTCGAGACCGCCTTTCGTCAGCGCCAGCGCGACCACGACCTGCGGCGTAAGCACCGGCTCCACCCTCGGACCGCTGGTCGCGTGGAGAGTGAGCCGGCCCTGATCTACCTGCGCGACTTCATAGCTCCTCCACCGCCCTGCGCCGTCGGCGGCCGTGACCGCCTCCCCGGTGCGGAGGCGCCTCACCCTCGACAGGTGGTGCCCGTCGGCACCGGCGATCTCCAGAGTGTCGGAGAGACCTCCGCAGAAGACGTGCGCGACGGCCGCTGCCGCCGCCGCCCAGTCCGGGGGTGGGCCCGGTACCGTCACCCGGCCACTACTGGAACGCGGAGCGGATCCGCGACAGGAGGCCACGGTCGGCGGGGTCGGTGACGTCCTCTCCGCGCAGGGCGGCGAGCCTGGACAGCAGCTCCGCCTCCTCCGTCGAGAGCTTCGTCGGGATCTCCACGACGATCTCCACGAGGAGGTCGCCTCGCCGCCCCGTCCGCAGCGACGGCACTCCCTGTCCGCGGAGCCTGAACACCCGGCCCGGCTGCGTCCCCGCAGGAATGACGAGCTCCTCGGTGCCGTCGAGCGTCTCGACCTCGAGGCGCGCTCCCAGCGCGACCTGCGTCATCGCGACGCGTCGAACGTGGAGAAGGTCGTCGCCGCGACGCTCCAGGCCCGGGTGCGGCGCGACGCTGACTGCCACGTACAGGTCGCCGGGCGGGCCGCCGAAGGGTCCGGCCGGGCCACGACCACCGAGCCGGAGACGCTGCCCGTCGTCGATGCCTCCGGGCACCTCGACCTCGAGGTGGCGTTCCTCCACCACCCTCCCCTCGCCGCGGCAGTCGGGGCACGGGTCGGGCACTACGGTGCCGCGCCCACGGCACTCCGGGCAGGGAGCGGACGTCATCACCTGCCCCAGAACCGACCTGCGGACCTGGCGCACCTCACCTCTCCCCTCGCAGTGGGCACACCTCTCCGCATGGGTTCCCGGTGCACACCCCGTCGCGCCGCACGACTCGCAGGCGACCGGCATCTCGAGGTCGAGGGTCTTGGTCACGCCGAAGACGGCCTCGCGCAGATCGAGATGGAGCAGCGTCTCGGCATCGGGGCCCCGCGCGGGGCCGGCGCGCCCCTGCCCGCCGCCCCGGGAGAAGCCCTCGCCCCCGAAGAAGGCCTCGAAGATGTCGTTCAGCCCGAACCCCTGTGCCTGCGGACCCGCGCCGGCTCCTCCATTCGGACCGAAGTGGTCGTACCGGCGGCGGCGCTCGGGGTCGCGAAAGGGTCTCGTACGCCGTCCCGATCTCCTTGAAGCGAGCCTCCGCCGCGGGGTCGCCGGCGTTCGCGTCGGGATGGTGCTCTCGCGCGAGCTTCCGGTAGGCCCTCTTGATCTCGTCCTCGGTCGCGCTCGGTGAGACCCCGAGCAGCTCGTAGTAGTCAGTCGTCATCTTTCTCCGTGTGTGCTTGCCATCGTGGTCGCAGCGCCGATCAGGAGGTCAGCCGCCGCCCGAGCATGCGCGACACCGCCGTGACGGCGGCATGCGCCCTGCGGTAGTCCATCCGCGTGGGGCCGAGCAGCCCGACGCTCCCCGCCGGTTCACCCTCGACGAGGTATGGGGCGAGCACCAGAGAGCACTCGCGCAGGTCGTCACGTTCGTGCTCCGTGCCGATCCGGACCGTGAGCCCCGGGCCGAGCAGCTCCCGCACCACCGATATCACGACCGCGTGCTGCTCGAGCAGATCCAGTAGGCGCGCCGGAGTGGCAGCCGTGGGGAACGCCTCCTGTTCAGCTGCGATGTGGCTGACACCACCCACGAAGAGCGGCTCACCCGCGCCGGCACGTCTGCTCAGGGCGCGGCAGGCGTCGGAGACGATCTCGGCAGCGGGATCCGGCGGCGCCGCCTCGTCCTGCTCGGGCACCTCGATCTCCGCGAGCACGCGCCCCGTGAGCAGGAGGCCCAGCCGCGCGCTCGCGTCGTCGACCACGGAGTCGGCGACGTCTTCACCCAAGTTGAGCGTCTCCTTCTCGACCGCTCCGTTCGACAGGACGACGACGACGAGGAGCGTGCGCGGCTGGATCATCACCACCTGCGCCGAGCGCACCCTGACGGCCTCCATCTGCGGCCCCACCACCACCGCGGCGTGGTCCGTGAGGCGGGCGAGGAGCTGGCTCGTGTCGTGCAGCAGCTCCTCGATGGCCTGACCGGTGGTGTGGAAGAGGCTCGAGATCTCGCGTCGTTCGGGCGGTGTGAGGAGACCACCGGACGCGAAGTGATCGACGTAGTAGCGGTAGCCCAGGTCGGTCGGAACCCTCCCGGCCGAGGTGTGCGGCTGTGCGATGAAGCCCTCGCGCTCCAGCACGCCCATGTCGTTGCGCACCGTCGCCGCGGAGACCCCGAGCTCGCGGCCTTGGGCGATCGTCTGCGAGCCCACCGGCTGGGCGGTGGCGACGTACTCCTCGACGATCGCGCGCAGGACCGCCGCCTTGCGCTCGTCGATGACCGGCTTGCGGGTCTCGGCGCTCATGGGTTCGCGCTGACGGTCTCGGGCACTCTGTCTCGGCTGCTCTCTGAGAGGCCCCACAGCGGGGCGCGGCACGGGCCGCGCCACGGGCCGGCCGCCCGGCCGGAGCTGGGAGGAGACGGCTGGGGCGTTGGCACTCAATGCTACCGAGTGCCAGCCGATACCGGCGCCGCGGGGCGCTACCGGCCTCCCGAGGCTGCGCCGGCCAACGAGAGACGCGCCGTCAGGTCGCTGGCCAGGAGCCGCCCACGGAGCGTCAGGACCACCCTCTCACCGACCCTCTCGAGCAGCGCCGCGGCCACCAGCTCCGCAACGACGACCTCGGCCCTGTCGGCGACCGAGGCGCCGGCCCGGGTCCGCAGGGAGAGCGTGAGCGCCTCCTCTGCCCGGGCCGCACCGTCGAGCGTCTCCGACCCCGCCTCCGGTGACTCGCCGAGGTGGACGCGATCGATGTAGCTCTCGGGGGTGCGGACGTTCCACCACCGCCGGCCGGCTGTGTGACCGTGCGCCGCGGCCCCGATGCCCAGGTAGTCGCCCTGCTCCCAGTACAGGCGGTTCTGCCGGCACTCGTGCCCCGGTCGTGCCCAGCTCGAGATCTCGTACCACTCCATGCCCGCGGCGCTCAGCACGCTGTCGGCTGCGACGTACGCGTCGGCCTGTCGATCCTCGTCGGGAGCGTCCACGTCGCCGGCAGCCACTCGGCGGGCAAGCGGGGTCCCCTTCTCCACGGTCAGGGAGTACGCGCTCACGTGATCCACTCCCAGGTCGAGCACGTCGTCGAGGGTCGAGCGCCAGTCGTGGGGCGTCTCACCCGACGCGCCGTAGATGAGGTCGACGCTGATCTCCTCGATCCCGGCTCCGCGCGCCGCGACGACGGCGTCACGCACGTGCTCGGGACGGTGGGTGCGGCCCAGCGCGGCGAGCACCGCGGGCCTCGTCGACTGGACACCCAGAGAGAGACGCGTCACTCCCGCTGCGCGGTATCCGGCGAGGCTCTCCGCGTCGACGGAGTCGGGGTTCGCCTCCAGGGTCACCTCCGCGCCGGCGGTACGGCGCGCGGCTGCGAGGATCGCGTCGACCTGCTCGGGCAGAAGCAGCGACGGCGTGCCTCCGCCGAAGAACACGCTGGTCGCCGCCGGCACCGCTCCCGAGTACCGCCGGAGGTCCGACACGCACGCGTCGACGTAGGAATCGATCAAGTGGGCACGGTCGTCGAACGTCGCGAAATCGCAGTAGTCGCAACGCACCGCACAGAACGGGACGTGCACGTAGATGCCGAACGACACGCCGCCATCGTCGCGCGTGCCTCGATTAGCGTGACGGGGTGGACTTCGAGTGGCCCCCGAGGCCGAGGCCGCCATGGCGGCGACACGAGCGTTCATCGATGAGAACGCGCCCGGCGGCGTCTTCCCCTCGGATTGGAACGACCGCTTCGCCCGCTCCGGGTACGCGGCGCCTCACTGGCCTCGTCCATGGGGCCTCGGCGCCGGGGCGGTCGAGCAGCTGGCGATCGACGAGGTGCTGCGCGAGTCGGCGGTGCCGCGCCCCCTGAACCCGATCGGCGCCGGGTGGGCCGGGCCCACCCTCCTCGTGGCCGGATCTGAGGAGCAGCAGCAACGATGGCTCCCCGGGATCCTCGACGGCTCCGAGATCTGGTGCCAGCTCTTCAGTGAGCCCGAGGCGGGCAGCGACCTCGCTTCGCTGCGCACCAGCGCCGTCCGCGACGGCGACGAGTACGCGGTCAACGGTCAGAAGGTCTGGACGACGCTCGCGCACGTGTCGCGCTGGGGCATCCTCCTCGCCCGGACCAACCCCGACAGCGCGCCGCAGAAGGGGATCACCTACTTCGTCGTAGACATGCAGACGGCCGGCATAGCTGTCAGACCCCTGGTGCAGATGACGGGGACGCACGAGTTCAACGAGGTCTTCTTCGAAGACGTCCGGGTCCCCGCGGCGAACGTCGTCGGCAACGAGAACGACGGATGGCGGCTGGCGAAGGTGACGCTCGGCAACGAGCGCGTCTCCCTGTCGGGTGATGGCGCCCTGTGGGGCCGGGGCCCCACCGCTCACGACGTCCTCGACCTGGTCCGGTCCCATGGCGGCACCGGTGACCGCTCTCTACGCCAGCGACTGGCCGGTCTCTACGTGGAGGCCGAGATCCTCCGCCTCATCCGCCTCCGCACGGTGTCGGCGCGGGTGCGTGGGATGGAGCCGGGTCCCGAGGCATCCGTCCGCAAGGCCATCTCGGACAAGCACGGCAGGAACGTCATGCACGCCGCCATGGATCTCGCCGGGAGCCACGGCATGCTCGCCGACCACGGGCCCTACGGCGACGCGGCGGGGCTGTGGGCCTACGGGTTCCTCTACTCGGCCGCGCTCACCGTGGGGGGCGGCACCAGCGAGGTCCAGCGCAACATCATCGGCGAACGCGTCCTCGGCCTCCCGCGCGACCCCGACCCGGCGCACTGAGCCGGAACCTTCCGCGCGCGCTACTCCTCGAGCCGTAGCGCCGCGACGAAGGCCTCCTGGGGCACCTCGACACGCCCTATCTGCTTCATCCGCTTCTTGCCTTCCTTCTGGCGCTCCAGGAGCTTCCGCTTCCGGCTGATGTCGCCGCCGTAGCACTTCGCGATCACGTCCTTGCGGCGCGCCTTCACCGTCTCGCGGGCGATGATCCGCCCGCCGATCGCTGCCTGGATCGGCACGTCGAAGAGCTGCCGAGGGATCAGCTCCCGGAGCTTCACCGTCATCCTGCGCCCGTAGTCGTACGCCTTGTCGCGGTGGATGATCGCCGAGAACGCATCGACGGCGACGCCGTTGAGCAGCACGTCGACCTTCGCGAGGTTCGAGACGCGGTATCCCACCGGCTCGTAGTCGAGCGATGCGTACCCGCGCGTCCGCGACTTCATCTGGTCGAAGAAGTCCATCACGATCTCCGCGAGGGGGATCGTGTAGACGAGCTCGACGCGGTCCTCCGACAGGTACTCCAGCATCTGCATCTCGCCGCGCCGCTGCTGCGCTAGCTCCATCAGCGTCCCGACGTATTCGGCGGGGGTGAGGATCGTGACCTTCACATAGGGCTCCTCGATGCCCTCCACATCCGTTGCCGGCGGCATGGTCGAGGGTTGTCGACGACCTCCACGCGACCGTCGCCCGTCTGCACCCGATACTCGACGTTCGGCGCGGTCGCCACGAGTGAGAGGCCGTACTCCCTCTCGAGCCGCTCGCGGATGATCTCCATGTGCAGCAGACCCAGGAAGCCGCAGCGGAACCCGAACCCCAGCGCGCCCGAGGTCTCCGGCTCGTATGTGAACGACGAGTCGTTGAGGCGGAGTCGCTCGAGGGCCTCGCGCAGCTCGGGGTACTCGTCGCCCTCCACGGGGTAGAGACCACAGAAGACCATCGGCTTGGGGTCGCGATAGCCGGCGAGGACTGCGCCCGGCTTCGACGGCAGAGTCACGGTCTCGCCGACGCGAGCCTGGCCGACGTCCTTGATGCCGGCGATCAGGTAGCCGACCTCACCCGGGCCCAGCTCGGCCACAGGTGTCGGCACGGGCAGGCGCACGCCGATCTCCTCGGCGTCGTGTGGCGCTCTCGCCTGCAAGAACTGCAGCCTGCTCCCGCTGCTCATCACGCCGTTGAAGACGCGCACCGCGCTCACCACTCCGCGGTATGGGTCGTAGTAGGAGTCGAAGATCAGCGCCTGCAACGGCGCGTCGGGGTCGCCCGAGGGAGGCGGCACTCGATCGATGACGGCGTCGAGCACCCCCGCCACACCTTCACCCGTCTTCGCCGAGATGCGCAGCGTCTCCGATGCGGGGGAGGCCCAGGACGCGTTCGATCTCCTCTGCCCGCTTCTCCGGCTCCGCGGCAGGAAGATCGATCTTGTTGAGCACCGGGACTATCGCGAGGTCGTGCTCGAGGGCCAGGTAGCAGTTGGCGAGGGTCTGCGCCTCTATCCCCTGGGACGAGTCGACGAGGAGCACTACGCCTTCACATGCGGCGAGACTGCGCGACACCTCGTAGCCGAAGTCGACGTGACCGGGCGTGTCGATGAGGTGGATCGAGTGGCCGCGGTAGTCGAGGCGGACGTTCTGCGCCTTGATCGTGATCCCACGCTCGCGTTCGAGGTCCATCGAGTCGAGGTACTGGGCCCTCATGTCGCGCGGATCGACGGCACCCGTCAACTCGAGGAGGCGGTCGGCCAGAGTCGACTTGCCGTGGTCGATGTGGGCGATGATCGCGATGTTGCGGATTCGCTCTAGCGGGGTCACGCGTTGAGTCGCCTCGTTCCGGTCTGCGCGGAGCGCCCATTCTCTCGCGCCGCCGAGGCGCGGCGACGAACGCCCCCGCCACGGCGCCCGATAGGCCCCGCAGGCGCCCCAGGGCCCAGGGGCCGGACATGACCCGGGCCCACGTGACTGATACTGTTCACCGGTCCCCGAACGGCTCGGAGCTGCGCGCGCCCATGGCGAACATCAAGTCCCAGAAGAAGCGGAACATCACCAACGAGAAGCGCCGCGTGCGGAACAAGACCGTACGCTCGGAGCTCAAGACACGCGTGAAGCAGGCCGACGACGCTATCGCCACCGGGTCCGACGACGCCGCCGAGACGCTGAAGCTCGCCCAGAAGCGGATCGCCAAGGCCGGCTCCAAGGGGATCGTCCACAAGAACCAGGCCTCGCGTCCGGATCTCGCGCATCATGAAGCGGGCCGCCAAGGCCTCCGCCGGCTCCTAGCGCCGCGAGCGGGCCGCCGGGGCGTGACGCCTGCTGAGCGCGGCCAACCGGGCGACCAGCACCTCGAGCACCGTCTCCTCCGGCGCGCCGGTCCGGCCTCGCAGATCGAGGTCGGCGGCTGACAGGAGGTCGAACGCCTCACGCAGCCCCGCCGTCCCGAGGCGCCGCGACGCGTCGAGCCTGTGACGGGCGGCCCCCGGGCTCCCGCCGACGGCCGCGGCGGCCTGCTCCTTCGTCGCGATGGCCGGGTCGTCGAGGCGGAGCAGCCGCTGGTAGTGGGAGACCAGCGTCGCCATCACCTGCAGGGGGTGCACGAGCTTCGGCTGCTTCGCACTCGTGGCGCGCAGCAGCCGGTGAAGCACCTCGAGCGCGCCCGGCACGTCGCCTCGATCGATCGAGTTGGCGAGGTCCCACCACGCGACCGTTCCCACCTCTCCCAGGTACGGCTCCACGTCGGCGAGGTCGAGGGTCGCGCGATCTCCGTAGGTCGAGTGCAGCAGCTCGACGAGCTCCGGGACCCGTCCGGCGTCACCGCCGAGGTGCTCGACCACCCGCGCCGATGTCGGTCCCGTGAGCTTCAGCTTCGCGGCTCGCAGCGCGGCGGCGAGGACGTCGGCCGTGGACTCGCTCGCGGGGCCGACAGTGGGCACACCGGCGGCCTTGACCGCCTTGTCGATCGCCGCGGGTATCCTCCCGCCGCCCGACACCAGAACGAGGTACACGCCGCCGACCGGATCCTTCACGTGCTCGGCGAGCGTGCTCGCGTACTGGGAGACGACGTTCCCGACGTCGCGCACGACCACGATCCTGCGACCTGTCATGAACGGCGGGCTCTGCAGTGCGTTGAACACGGCCCTCATCACCGGCGTCTCCACGACCTCGTCGGCGTCACCGCCGGCGCCCTCGTCGCCCGTCGCGCGCGCCCGCCCGGGGATGGTCAGGTCCTCCAACGCGAGGAGACGATCCTCGCCCTCGAGCAGGTCCGACACGAGTCGCTCGACCTCGCGGTCCCGCAGGATCGGGTCGTCGGCCTTCACCAGGTACGTCTGGGGGCGCTCCTCGTCGCTCACAGCCGGCCCACCTCGCTCGAACAGGCAGGTCTTCCCGGGTCGACCGCCGCGGCCAGCTCCTCCTCCAGGAGTGCCTCGACCGTCCTGCAGACCCGGACGGTCCCCACGACGTCGTGCACGCGCACGATCCGGCACCCGTTGACGACGCCGTACCCGGCGGCGGCGAGCGACTCGGTGCGACGGTCTTCGACGCCGCGGCCGAGCAGTTCGCCGAAGAACCGCTTGTTCGACGCCGAGAGCAGCAACGGGTAGCCGAGGCTCGCCAGCGCCGCGCTCTCGCGCAGGAGGACCGCGCTCTGCGCCGGCGTCTTGCCCAGGTCGAGACCGGCGTCGAGGATCGTCTGCTCGACGGCGATGCCCGCCTCCGCCGCCCGGCCGGCGCGGTCGAGGAGGAACGCGACGACATCGGCGACGAGGTCGTCGTAGCGCGGCTCGGGGTCGGGGACGCGAGGCTCCAGCCGGATGTGAGTGGCGACCACCGATGCTCCGTGCCGCGCCGCCACCGCGAGATAGTCGGGGTCCGCGAACCCGCTGATGTCGTTCCCGACGACCGCGCCCGCCGAGCAGACTGCGTCGAGCACCCGCGCCCGCCAGGTGTCGGCCGAGAGCGGGATGTCGAACCTGGCGCGCAGTGCCTCGACGGCCGGCACGACCCGATCGAGCTCCTCGGCCTCGCTCACGTCGGGGCCGGGTCCGGCCTTCACTCCCCCGACGTCGAGGAGGTCTGCGCCGTCGGCGACGTGCCTCTCCGCAATCCGCAGGAACGAGTCGAGGTCCCACGTGGCACCGCGGTCGTAGAAGGAGTCGGGAGTGCGGTTGAGGATCCCCATGACCAGCGCCCTGGTCCGCACGTCGTAGCCCTCATCTCCCAGGCGGATCCTCGGGTGGGGCGTCACCGGCATCATCGGGGAGGCTACCCGGAGCCCTCCGCGCCCTCCTCGCCGCCCGGGACAGCGCCCACGCTGCGGCGAGAGGGGCCGCGAAGGCGAGCGTCCGCCCGTCGATCTCCAGCGGCACGCGCGCGGACACGCGGGCGACGGTGCCAATCCACCTCA
Organism: Acidimicrobiia bacterium; assembly: GCA_027494135.1. GTDB lineage: Bacteria > Actinomycetota > Acidimicrobiia > IMCC26256 > PALSA-610 > JAOSJK01. The sequence continues at coordinate 63,983 of JAOSJK010000001.1, forward strand.
CCGATGCCGCCGCGGGGACGTTCAGCGCTGCGCGCAGCCCGGGCACGGCGTCGCCGAGGAGGCCTCCGAGCACCCCCGCGGGCAGCCCGAAGACACCGAGGAAGTCGGCGACGGGCACGGCGAGGAGGTTCGCCAGGGGCGACACCGCCGGCAGCGACCCGAACACCGGCAGCAGCACCGGGGTGACTCCGGCCTGGGCGGCGACGGTGACGGCGAACGGCTCTCTCAGCCAGCGGGGGCCGGGCAGTCGGTCGGCGAGAGGTGACGCGAGGAGAGCGATCCCCACGCAGGCTCCGCACGACAGGGCGAAGGCGACGGAGTGGATCAGGAAGGGGTCGGCGAGCATCAGCGCGACGACCGCGATCGCGAGGAGGCGGACAGCACTCGCAGGCCGTCCGACGAAGCCGGCGAAGAGCGAGACCGCCGCCATCGCCGAGGCGCGCATGACCGACGGCTCGAAGCGCGTCATGGCGGCGAAGAGGACGACGACGGCGAGACCGCCGAAGAACCGCATCCCTATCCCGAATCTGTTCAGGGCGGGCCGGACCACCGCGAGTGCGAAGGCCACGTTCGCGCCCGAGACCGCCAGCAGGTGTGACAGCCCCGAGGCCCGGAACTCGTCGGCGACCTCTCGGGGGATCTCGCGCGTGTCGCCGAGCAGGAAGCCGGCTATGAGGGCACGGTCGGTCGCCGCCAACGACGCGCTGCCGCGCAGCACAGCGGAACGGAGCCGGTTCGCGACGGCGAGAACCCCTCCCCGCGGCGCCGCGAAGGCATGCACCTCGGCACGGCTCAGCAGGGCGACGCCGTGCTGCCATCTGCGCCGCGAGTCGAATCCCTCCAACGGGCCGAGGCGGCCGCGGAGCACCACCCGGTCGCCCGCGGCGAGCACGCGCAGTCGGCCGGCCTCGTCGCCCGATGCCCGCGCCAGCACCGTGCGGTCGACTTCGCGCCACCCCGAGTCGATCGGGATACCACCCCGACCGGCTTCGGGGGAGAAATCGTCGATGCGCACGAGCGCGTCTGCGGCGAACCGCGGGCCCTGCGGATCGGTGGCCAGCGTGCCGCGGACCCAGACGTCGGATCCTCGGCTCACGTCTGCGACGAGTGCGTGCCCGGAGAGGCCGGCGAGTGCGCTCTGCATGCTCGCGGCCCCGAGCAGCGCCATGGCGAGGGCCGCGACCGGCACGCGGGCGCGCCCCGTGAGCAGCCAGGCGGTGACGAGCGCCACCGACCCGGCGAGAAGAGATGAGCGGGCGGGGCCCGGTCCTGCGCGCTCCCCGAGCACCAGCCCCACCAGCAGACCGGCCGCCGCGACCAGCGGCCCGACCTCGAGTCGCGCGCTCGGCGGCGCTCTCACACGGCCACCAGGTCGCGGATCTGCGCGTAGCGGCTCTCGCCTATCCCCGAGACCTGCTGCAGCTGGGCGACGTCGGTGAAGCCGCCGCGCCGGTCGCGCTCGTCGATGATCGCCGCCGCGAGGGTCGGCCCGATCCCCGGCAGCTCCTCCAGCTCCGCCTGCGTCGCCGCGTTGAGGTCGAGCGGGGCTGAAGGCTCGGTCGCGGTCCCCGTGCCCGACCCGCCGCTCGCGGTCATGCTCACCGGCGTGGGCGGGTCGCCGACACGGGCCACGAGGACCTTCTCGCCGTCGACGAGCGGTGCGGCCAGGTTCAGCCGGTCGAGATCCGCGTCGCGGAGTCCGCCGCCGGCGGCGTCGATGGCGTCGACCACCCGCGACCCTGTGGGGAGGGTCGCCACTCCCGGTCTCCTCACCGCGCCGGCGACGTGGACCACGACCGCGATCGGGGCCGTCTGCGTCGTCGGCCCGGGGGCACTCGCGCTCGCGACCTCGACCGCCGAGGTCGTCGTCTCGGCCGTCTCCTGCTCCGACGTGCCCTGCCCGGTCGGGGTGGCAGTCGCCGAGCGGAACCAGAACGCGCCGGCGGCGAGGGCCACCGCCACCACCGCCACGGCGCCCAGCCTCGGATCACCGCGCAGTGCTCTGAGACGGTCGCCCAGATCTGCCAGACGGCCGTCGGGCAGACCGGGGCGCGGGGGCAGCATCGGCGATGACGGGTATCCGTCGGGCATCTCGTCCTCCGGGCGCGCGCGGGCAGTGCTCAGGAGGAAGTGACGGAGGAAGCTGCCGTGACGCTACCGCGCGATCGCGTGGTTGGCCATCTATGTGCAGCCGGCGCCGTCAGGCGACGACGAAGTTGACCATGCGGCCCGGCACGATCACCGCCTTGCGCAGCGTCTTGCCGTCGAGGAGGGCCGCCACCTTCTCGTCGGTGCGAGCCGCGGCCTCGTGCGCGGCCTCGTCGGCACCGACCGGCACCATCACACGCGCGCGCACCTTGCCGTTCACCTGCACCGGGATCTCGATCTCGTCGGCGACGAGGTAGGCGGGGTCGGCCTCGGGGAACTCCTCGAATGCGAGCGTCGTGTCGTGACCCAGCAGCGACCAGAGCTCCTCGGCGATGTGGGGCGCCAGCGGCGCGACCATCAGCACCAGCGGCTCCACGACCGATCTCGGAACCGCACCGTTCTCGCCGACTACCTGGGTCACGTGGTTGTTGAGCTCGAAGAGTCGGGCCACCGCCGTGTTGAACCGGAGTGCGGCCATGTCGGAGCGCACGGTGTCGATCGTGCGGTTCAGCGCTCGCAACGTCTCTTCGGTCGGGGGTTGGTCGGTCGCGCGCGCGGCGCCGGTCTCCTCGCTGACGACGTTCCGCCACAGCCGCTGGAGGAACCGGTGCACGCCGACGATGTCCGACGTGTTCCACGGTCGGGATGCGTCTAGGGGCCCCATGAACATCTCGTAGAGGCGCAGCGTGTCGGCCCCGTACTCACGGCAGATGTCGTCCGGCGCGACGGCGTTCTTCAGGCTCTTGCCCATCTTCCCGAACTCCCGCGTGACCGGCCTGCCCTCGAAGTAGAAGCCGCCGTCGCGCTCCTCGACCTCGTCTGCCTCGACGTACGTGCCGCGCTCGTCGGTGTACGCGGCCGCCAGGATGTACCCCTGGTTGTAGAGGCGCTGGAAGGGTTCCGGGTTGGTGACGTGTCCGAGGTCGTGGAGCACCTTGTGCCAGAAGCGCGCGTAGAGGAGGTGCAGCACGGCGTGCTCGACACCGCCCACGTACAGGTCGACGAGGCCGGCCGCCTGCGAGCCGTCGCCACGGGTGCCCGCGGCCCAGTGGCGCTCGACGGCGGGGTCGACCATCGCGTCCTCGTTCGTGGGGTCGAGGTAGCGCAGGTAGTACCAGCACGACCCGGCCCACTGGGGCATCGTGTTCGTCTCGCGGCGGTAGGTCTTCGGGCCGTCGCCCAGGTCGAGGTCGGCTATGACCCATTGCTCCGCTCTCGCGAGCGGCGGCTCGGGCAGGGCCTCCGGGTCGTCGGAGACCCTGGGCTCGAAGTCGACGATGTCGGGGGAGCTCGACGGGGGAGCATCGCCTCCGGCACGGCAACCGGCCGGTCGCTCTCGTCGTAGGCGATCGGGAACGGCTCGCCCCAGTAGCGCTGCCTGCTGAAGAGCCAGTCGCGCAGCTTGTAGGTGATCGTCGGCCGCCCCTGATCGGTGCTCTCGAGCCACTCGCCGATTACGCGCTTCGCCTCGGCGGTGCCGAGGCCGTCGAGGCTCACGGTGTCGTTCGCCGAGGCCATCGCCTCACCCTCGCCGACGAACGCCTCGGGCCACTGCGACGCGGGCACCCCGGTCGGCAGCCCTCGATCGTCGAACCAGTGCGCCGGCGGCCGCACGACGCCGACGATCGGGAGGTCGAACTCGGTGGCGAACTCGAAGTCGCGGTGGTCGTGTGCGGGGACGGCCATGATCGCCCCGGTGCCGTACCCCATGAGCACGTAGTCGGCGATGAAGACCGGGATCCTGGTGCCGGTGGTCGGGTTGACGGCGAACGCGCCCGTGAACACTCCCGACTTCTCGCGCCCCTCGGATTGTCGCTCGAGCTCCGACTTCTGGGCGGTGAACTCCCGGTAGCGGGCAACGGCCTCCGACGGCGTCCCCGTGGCGCCGAAGACGCCACGCCACGATGCGAGCGCCCCGTCGTTCCAGTCCCAGGCGACCGAGTCGTCGGGCCACTCGTTCGCCGTGACGACGTCGACCAGCGGGTGCTCGGGTGCGAGCACCATGTAGGTCGCACCGAAGAGGGTGTCGGGCCTGGTGGTGAAGACGGAGATCTCGACGCCGTCGTGCCCGTGCACCGGGAACGCCACCTCCGCCCCGTGGCTCCGGCCGATCCAGTTGCGCTGCATCTGCTTGATCGAGTCGGTCCAGTCGAGCAGGTCGAGGTCGTCGAGGAGGCGGTCGGCGTACGCGGTGATGCGGAGCATCCACTGCTTCAGTGGCCTCTTGAACACGGGGAAGTTCCCGCGCTCGCTGCGCCCCTCGGAGGTGACCTCCTCGTTCGCCAGCACCGTGCCGAGGCCGGGGCACCAGTTGACGGGCGCCTCGTCGAGGTATGCGAGCCGCTGCGAGTCGATGTGTTCGCGCTGCTCGCCGGGGGTCATCGCCCGCCACGCCCTCGCGTCGCCGGGCGTGCGGTCGCCCGAGTCGAGCAGCTCCACGAGCTCACGAATGGGACGCGCCCGACCCACCTCGTCGTCGTACCACGAGTCGAAGATCTGCAGGAAGATCCACTGCGTCCAGCGGTAGTAGCCGGTGTCGGTCGTCGCGATGCCGCGGCGGGGATCGTGCCCCAGCCCGAGAGCGCGGAGCTGACGGCGCATGGTTGCGATGTTCGCCTCGGTGGTCTCTCTAGGGTGCCGGCCCGTCTGCACCGCGTACTGCTCCGCGGGGAGGCCGAAGGCGTCGTAGCCCATCGCGTGCAGCACGTTGTAGCCACTCATGCGCTGGAACCGCGCGTAGACATCGGTTCCGATGAAGCCGAGCGGATGGCCCACGTGGAGGCCCACGCCCGACGGGTAAGGGAACATGTCGAGCACGAAGAGCTTCGGCCTGCCGGCGACGCTCTCCGCGCCCTCACTCAGGAGGCCCGTCGGGTTCGGCGTGTGGAAGGTCTTCTCCACCTCCCAGCGGTCCTGCCAGCGCCGCTCGATCTCTCCGGCCAGAGCGGCGTCGTAGCGGTGCGGCGGGGCGTCGTCGGCTCTCTCGTTCACGGCGCCGAGCGTACCGTCTGCCCTCTCGGCGCCCGTCCCAATACGGGACTCCGACGTCGTCCTCGGCATCGGCGCCACGGCGCGCCGCTGCTATCGTGAGGGGTCCCTCGGGGCTGTAGCTCAGTTGGCTAGAGCGCTTGCATGGCATGCAAGAGGTCGTGGGTTCGAGTCCCATCAGCTCCACCGTGTGATCTGTGCACACCTCCAGCGCCGTGGGGATCACCGACCATGTCGCGTCCAGCCACCGATTCGGTGGCTAAACGCGACATGAACCGCTCGACCCGGTGCCGGGTACTGTGAGCCGCGTGACCACGCCGTCGATCCGCGCCGATCTGGCCGAGGCGCACGCGGCGGTCGTCGCGGAGTGGGGCGAGCCGGGCACCTGGTGGACCGGTGCGGAGCGACTCGCGATCGTGGCGGAGCTCAGGCGCGCACGCGCCGCGGATCCGCTGCCGCCCTGGGTCTCACCGTCTGCCGAGGGCCTCGTGCCCGATGACCATCTGCTCTCGGCTCCGGCGGTCGATGCCATCTGGCGCATCGCCAACCACGCCGGCACCTTCACGCGTGACGTCTACGACGCGCTCGTCGCCCGCGGTCTCTCCCCCGAGGCCTACGTGGAGCTCGTCGCAGTAGTCGCGACGGCGGCCGCTCTCGACACCTTCACCACTGCCCTGGGTCTCCCTGTGTATCCGCTGCCCGATCCCGTCCCCGGAGAGCCGACGCGCGAGCTCGTAGCCGGCGCCGTAGCGAGCACCCACTGGGTCCCGACCGTTCCGGGAGGCGTGAGCGTCCTGCAGGCGCTGAGCGCGGTCGCTTCGGGCAACGAGACGCGCCGCAACCTCTCCGAGGCGCAGTACCTCCCGGCGGAGGCGCTCATCGGCGACCTCACCTGGTCGCGAGGCACGCTCGACCGCCTTCAGATCGAGCTGATCGCCGCCCGCACGTCGATCCTCAACGAGTGCTTCTACTGAACGTCGTCGCATAGCCTGCTGCTCGGTCTGAGCAGCCTCGAGACAGGCCAGGACGTCGACATCAGCCGGGTTGCCGACAAGGGCGACGGGGACGGCGGCATCACCCACGGAGCCGAGCTCGCAGCGTTCGTCGACGCGATCCACTCAGGCGACGCCGACCTGATCGCGATCGCACGCAACCGGGTCGCCGCATCCTGTGGCAGCGACGCGATGGTCGATGCGGCAGCCGTCTGCGCGAACTTCCAGATGATGACCCGCATCGCGGACGCGACCGGCACGCCCCTCGACGAGTTCAGCGTCGAACCCTCCGCGGAGCTCAGGTCGGAGCTCGGGATCGACTCCTTCGCCGGCCGGCGGATCCTCTAGGCGGCGCCTGCGCCACGCGACCAGCGGCCGGTGTCAGGCCTCAGAGCTCGATGCGCCGATCTGGAGCGGTCGTCCGCTCCCGTTCGGTCAGAGTGCGCGGCGCCAGAGGAGCTGGGTCTCCTCCGGGAGGTCGGGGTAGGCGGAGCGGTCGATCCGGGTGAGATGGAAACCCTCCCGGGCGTAGAGCCGGCACGCCGGCACGTTGACGTTCTGCGTCTCCACCCCGATCTCCCGGCATCCACGTTCTGCAGCCCAGTCGTAGGCCGCCCACAGGAGCTCCGAACCGATCCCCTTTCGTCGATGGTCCGGCCGGACACGGAGGTCCCACACGAATGCCAGGTCCGCGCGGTCAGCGAGAAGCCGGACATCCGGAGAGCCCCACGCGATAACGACACCGCCGACGCGCTCCGCATCCTCGTATGCGCCGAGCAGCCCCCAGCGCGAGATGTCGAACCGGGTGGCCCACCGGCTCGGGCCCTCGCCGTCGAGTGCGTCGTAGTCCTTCACCCAAGGGGCCGGAACCCGCCGCTCCCGGAGATGCACGCCGCCGAGCCCGGCGTCGATCAGGACGACGTCCAGCGTGCGCTCGACCATGAACGCGATCGGAATGCGTCCATGGCTCGCGAGCGTCTCGATTCCGTCGTCACGCACCCGAGACGAGTCACTCGACGTGCGCATGCCCACCACGGTCCGGACCGTAGCCGCACGGCGCTCTCCTCACATCGACATCGATAGCGGCAGCGACAGCGACAGCGACAGCGACAGCGACAGCGACAGCGACAGCGACAGCGGACCTATCGTGATCCGGGCCGGTCGAGCGCGTCGTAGGTGACGCCGGTGAGCGACTCCGAGACGGCCCAGAGACGCCGGGCCACCGCGTCGTCCTGAGCCCTCTTGCTCACGCCGGTCTTCACGGGATGGCCCCTCTGCTCGCCGAGGCCGTCGGGGCCGTAGTAGTCGCCTCCGGCGACCTCCGGGTCGGTGGCTGCACGCAGCGTCGGCAGCGCCCCCCATAGCGGCGCTCTGGGTGAAGAGCTTCTCGGTCAGGGGCCGGATGCCGTGTATCACGTTGTTCAGGATCCCCCCGGGGTTCTCGTGCCCGAGGGGCGTCCTGGAGGCACCCGGGTGCGCCGCGACCGCGATCACCTCGGCCCCGGCGTCACCGAGTCGCCGCTGCAGCTCCCGGATGAAGAGCAGGTTCGCGAGCTTGCTCTGGAAGTACGCGCGCCACGGCGAGTACTTCGACTCGCTGTTCAGGTCGTCGAAGTTGATCCGCCCCGGCCGGTGCCCCTGGCTGCTGACCGAGACGACCCTCGCGGGTCCGGATCGGAGGAGGAGCGGCAGCAGATGCCCCGTCAGAGCGAAGTGCCCCAGGTGGTTCACCCCGAGCTGCATCTCGAATCCCTGAGCCGTGCGCTGCCGCGGAGTGGCCATGAGCCCCGCGTTGTTCACAAGCCGGTCGAGACGATCGTGACGCTCGGCGAGCTCGCCGGCCGCGGCCTGCACGGAGTCCAGGTCTGCCAGGTCGATCTCGAGGATCTCGGTCGACCCGCGCGAGCCGGTTGTCGCAATTCGTGCGACGGCATCCTCGGCCTTGGTACGACTCCTGCAGCCGAGGACCACTGTGGCGCCGTGCCCGACGAGTGCGCGCGGCCTCGAACCCGATGCCGCTGTTCGCCCCCGTGATCAGCACGGTACGCCCCGCCATGTCGGGGATGTCTGCCTCGGTCCAGTCGGTGCTCATCGGCTCTCCCCTGCTACGGGCCGCACTCGGGCGCGCAGCGCTCTAGACGACGGCGAGCACTGCCACACTCCGGACGGAGATGACCTCACGCGTCACGCTCCCCAGGATGACACGCCGGATTCCCGTGTGCCCGTGCGCGCTCATGACGACCAGCACCACCTCGTGCAGCTCGGCGTGGGCGACGATCGCGCTGGCAGGCTCCCCCTGCTCCACGTGGATCGAGACCGACCTCACGTGCGGGCGGACCGCCGCCGCCATCGCCTCGAGGTACGCCTCGGCCGGAGCGATCACTTCACTCTCTGCGACATGCAGGAGCATCAACTCGACAGGGACGATCCGCTCGAACTGGATCGCGTACCGCAGGGCCCGTTCTGCGTGAGCCGAACCGTCGAGAGGCACCGTCATCCGCCATCGCCCGCCACCCGCGCGACGCGGCGCGAGATGGAGGACCGTCGCGACCCGCCCCCCGCGGGCGCCTCGATCGTCGCTCCGCCGTTGCGCAGGCGCTCGACCACGTGCTCGACCGGCACATCCGACTCGAGCGACTCGGTCATCAGCGCGGGAACCTCGTCGCCCTGCCACCGCGCGAGAAGCCGACCCATCCGCTCGGCCGGCGCTCCCGGATCGCCGCGGACGCGGCGGATCACGTCGAAGGTCCCCGCCACCAGGGGCACCAGCACGAAGTAGATCCACACGCCGTCGGTGAACCGCTCGACGAAGAGGACGATCGTTGCGGTCGTGGTGAAGAGCGCCGCCGCCACGACCGCCACGAGGTTCCGGGTCGAGACCGTGCCACGAACCCGACGATGCCGCACCAGGCGCAGTACCGCCGCCCAGCTCGTCATGGAGAGGAGCACGAACACGCCGGCCGCATAGACCGCGAGGTAGGTGGCTTCGCGCGTTCCGGAGCACGACGAAGCACCCGACGACGACGACGACCTGCGCCCACACAGGCCGCGTCGCGACACCGACGGAGTTGTGGTGCCTGAACGCCGCCGGCGCATAGTGCCGGACCGAGAGGCCGTGGAAGAGGCTCTGGATGCCGAGGGCGCTCGCCGCGGCCGCAGAGAGGAGCACGAGGATCCCGACCCCGGTACCCGCGAGTGCGAGCGGCCGTGGAAGGAGCGCGTCCATCGTCTGGGTGAAGACCGAGACCTTCTCGTCGGTCGGGTCCGAGAGGTCGAAGACCGCCGGTGCGACGATCACCATCGTCAATGCGGTGCTGCCCATGATGATCATCAGGCTCCGGAATGCCTTTCGACTCCGGACGACGGCGCTGCCCGAGTACGACGCCACGAGGTTCGCGAAGACCTCGATCCCTGTCATCAACGCGAGGATCCGCACGAACCCGCCGAGAGTCAGACGGATCGTGTCGCCCCGGAACGCCTCGAACCTGAGGGGGCGAGATGGAAGCCGCGCCGGGCGACCGTCGCGATCATCATCACCCACAGAAGAACGAGGACGCCGGCGGTGGCCGGACCGAAGACGAAGGACACGACCCGGGGCCCACGGTTCACGAGCGCTCCACATGTGACGACCACCGCGACGGCCAGCCAGGTCCGCGGGTCTACACCGAGCCACGCTCCCCCAGATCGACGCGGTCGGCGACGAAGGTGACCAGCGCAGCGATCGAGACCAGGATGGTGAGCGTGTACTCGATACACGTGATCGCGGCGCTCAGCTTCGCGGCCCACGGTCCGAGCTCTTCCTCGCTGAGTCCGGTTCCACCGCTTCCGTCGACGATCCACTGCATCACCAGGCGGTAGAGAAGCGAAACCACGATGATCGTCGCGACGGCGAGCCAGATCGCAGCGCCGTATGCGACGGCGGCGACGCCGGCGGTGGTGAGAAGAGCGAAGAACGGCCCGAAGACGTAGAGCGGAGAGCTGGCAGGGTCGCCTCCCCCGCCAGCGCGCCCTCCCACGAGCTCCGCAGCTTCCGATCCATCGGCGCCGACATCGGACGGCAGCCTACGAGGCGACGATCTCGGATCGGCGCCCTCGCGCATGCGTAGGCTGCGCCCATGCCAGAGCCGGCACTGCCCCAGCGCGCACGCGTCGTCGTGATCGGTGGCGGAGTCATCGGGTGCTCCGTCGCCTACCACCTCGCTCACGCTGGATGGACGGATGTCGTCCTACTGGAGCGCGATCGAATCACCTCGGGCACGACGTGGCACGCCGCCGGTTTGATGGTCACGTTCGGATCCACCTCCGAGACCTCCACGGAGATGCGCAAGTACACGCGCGACCTCTACGCGCGGCTCGAGGAGGAGACGGGACTCGCCACGGGGTTCAACCCCGTCGGGTTCATCGAGATCGCCACCGACACCGACCGCCTCGAGGAGTACCGGCGCGTCTCGGCCTTCAACAGGTACTGCGGAGTCGAGGTGCACGAGATCTCGGCGGCGGAGGTTCACGACCTCTTCCCGCTCGCCCGCACCGACGACATCCTCGCCGGCTTCTACGTGCCACAGGACGGCCGGGTCAACCCCGTAGACGTCACGATGTCGTTGGCGAAGGGCGCCCGGCAGCAGGGAGTGCAGGTAGTCGAAGGCATGCCGGTCACCGGGTTCACGCAGCGCAGCGGCACCGTAACGGGTGTGACGACCGCGCACGGCATCATCGAGGCCGAGTATGTCGTGAACTGTGCAGGGATGTGGGGGCGCCAGCTCGCGGCGAAGGCCGGCGTCACCGTCCCGCTCCAGGCGGCCGAGCACTACTACCTCATCACGGAGCAGATTCCCGGCCTCTCGGGGTCGCTCCCCGTGCTGGAGGACCCGGCGTCGCACGGGTACTACCGCGAAGAGGTCGGTGGGCTGATGATCGGGCTCTTCGAACCGGTCTGCGCGCCCTGGATGGTCGACCGCGTCCCCGAGAGCTTCTCGTTCGGAGAGATCCATCCCGACTGGGACCGCATGGGCCCCTACGTCGAGACGGCGATGCAGCGAGTCCCGATCTCCCGGGAGGCCGGGGTGCGGAAGTTCTTCTGCGGCCCCGAGAGCTTCACACCGGATCTGCAGCCGATCGTGGGAGAGGCGCCGGAGCTCCGCAATTACTTCGTTGCGGCCGGGCTCAACTCGATCGGGATCCTCACAGGCGGCGGACTGGGCCGAGTCCTGGCCCACTGGATCACGGACGGCCGCCCCGATGTCGACGTGACGGGATTCAACATCGATCGGCTGCACCCGTACCAGGCGAACCCCGAGTACCTGCGCACTCGGACGGTCGAGTCCCTCGGGATGGTGTACCAGTGCCACTATCCGACGCGCTCGATGCAGACGGCCCGCGGAGCGAAGCACTCCGCGCTGCACCGCCACCTCGCCGAGCGCGGCGCCCACTTCAGGGACGTCAGCGGCTGGGAGGGGGCCGACTGGTACGCACCATCAGTCATCGCGGCCGGCACGGAGCGCCTCTCCTGGGGGCGCCAACACTGGTTCGACTACTGGGCGGCAGAGCACCGCGCGGCGCGCGAGAGCGTCGTGCTGATGGACATGTCGTTCATGTCGAAGTTCTTCGTGAAGGGAAGCGACGCTGCGCGGATGCTGAACCGGGTCTCGGCGAACCAGGTCGACGGGGAGCCCGGGGTCATCACGTACACGCAGTGGCTCAACGAGGGCGGCACTGTGGAGGCCGACCTCACGGTGACCAAGCTCGACGACGACACGTTCTGGGTCGTGGCCTCGGACACCGCGCACCGCCACGTCGAGACCTGGATGCGCCGCCACACGCCCGACGGGTCCAGTGCATTCGTCGTCGACATGACCTCGGCCTACGCGCAGATCAACGTCCAGGGCCCTCGAGCGCGCGACCTCGTGCAGTTCGTCACCTCAGCCGAGATGTCCAATGAGGCGTTTCCCTACCGCGCGGCGCGTGAGATCGACATCGGCTACGCGCGAGCTCTCTGCATACGCATCACGTACCTCGGGGAGCTCGGCTACGAGCTGTACGTACCTGTCGAGCAGGCCGCTCACGTGTACGAGCTCATCGTCGCCGCGGGCGCCGAGACCGGCCTGCGCCACGCGGGGCTGAAGGCTCTGGCGAGCCTCCGGATGGAGAAGGGATATCGCGACTACGGCCACGACATCGACAACACCGACTCCGTTCTAGAGGCAGGACTCGGGTTCGCGGTCGACCTCGACAAGCCAGGCGGCTTCATCGGGCGCGACGCGGTGCTCGCGGAGCGAGCAGGGGGCCCGCCTACGCGCAGGCTCGCGCAGATCCTGGTTCAGGATCCCGAGCCATTGATGTTCCACGCCGAGGTGGTCCATCGCGACGGTCTGCCGGTCGGGTACATCAGGGCCGCGTCCTACGGTCACACACTCGGCGGTGCGGTCGGACTCGCGATGATCGAGGCCGGCGAGTCCATCGACCACGACTACATCGACGGTGGTGATTGGGAGGTCGAGATCGCCGACAGGCGGTATCCGGCGATCGCGTCGCTCCGACCGCTGTACGACCCGGAAGATGCTGAGGATCAAGCGCTAGTCGCCTGGCTCGCCTTCACTACGACGCGGCGGTCTCGCCCTCCCACGCGACCCTCGGCGCGTCGGCCCAGAGGCGCTCCAGCCCGTAGAACTGCCTCGTCTCCTCGAGGAAGACGTGGACGACCACATCGCCGTAGTCGAGAAGCACCCACGTCGCGTCGTCGCGCCCCTCGGTCGCCCGTGGTTTCGCGCCGTCGGACTCGCGCAGGCGCTCCTCTATCTCCTCGATGATGGTACGGACCTGTCGCGTGTTCGGCGCGCTCGCCACCACGAACATGTCGGCGATCCCGAGGATGTCACCGACGTCGAGGATCACGATGTCGTTGCCCTTCTTGGCATCGGCCGCGGCTGCGGCGATGCGGGCGCGGTCGCTGGCGTCCGTCTCGTCTCCTACTCTTGATCCGGGCCCTGATCCCGGTCCTGGCCTGTGGCGAGGTCGGCGCCCACGACGATGGTCACGTCGATCACGTCGACCGGCCTCGGGGCCTTCACGACGACACCGATACCGAGGGCCGCGGCGAGTGCCTCCGCCGTGGCGGCCCCCTCGTCGCGGTAGTACAGCACCTGCGTGGTATCCGCGCCGAACCCGGGCAGGTTGCCGGTGAGCGTCACCTCAACGCCCTCCCTCACCACGGCCTTCGCGACCGACTGGGTCACACCGACCTCGCCGGTCCCGTTGAGGATCTCCACGCGCGGGCGCGGCTCGTCTCCGAGGAGCGCCCAGGGCATGGTCCGCTCGAACAGCGACCGCGCATCGTCGCGCCTGACGACGAAGCGCTCCTCTCCTCCGGAAGCGACGCTCACGACGGGCAGCGTGTCGTAGCGCAGTACAGCGCTGGACGCGAGCACGAGAGTACGCGCCCCTCGCGCGGCGGCGAGCGTCGCGGCGGCGGTCTCTTCCTCGCGGATCGCGGCCATCCAGCCCTGCATCACCGCCTGAATCGTCACGAGGTGATCGAGCTCCCCCGGCTTCCGCCGGCAATCAGCAGACGCACTGCCGTCGCGGCATCGATCTCCTGAATGCCCGAGGTGAAGGCGAGGGTCCCGGCGTCGTCGTCGATCCGAAAGGCGCGCCCGAAGTCGACCGTCATGGTTCCCGCAGGAGCAGTGAGCGCGATCAGCCCTTTGTCGTCGGTCAGGAGCAGGTCGTCGAAGCCGGTCCCGAGTGCATTCTCGACCGACGTCTGCAGGAGGTCGGGACCCCCGAGCGAGCCCATGCGCACGACGTCGACCAGCGCCTGGGTCTCCAGCGACGGAACCTCGACGAGTGTCGCCGTCGGGATGAGCAGCACCGCTCCCTGGTCGTGCCCCTCGGCGACCGCAAGAGCGACGAGCAAATCGAGATGCCCGTCGTCGCCGACGTGGCCGAGCAGCAGCGTGCGCGGCCGGGGCGCCCTGTCTGCCTCGCCGGCGTCGGGGCCGCGTGCCGAGCCCGTGGTCGTGGGCGTGTCCGGAGAGACGTCGAGCGTGTCCACCGTTCCTGCCGACGTGACTCGCGGCTCGCCTGCGATGCCCGCAGCGATACCAGCGAGCAGTGCGAGCGACACGACCCATGCCTGGTAGCGGAGATCGCGTCGCTCGCGTCGCCGACGGTCACGACCCCTCGTCATCGCGGCGAGTGTAGAGACACCTGTCTTCGATGATGCGGACCGCGCCGGCCGGCACCTCGAAATCGACACGGAGCCCATCGGCGACGCGCCTTCGTATTTCCGTCGAGGACACGTCGATCCTCGGCATGGCGACGCGTTCGACTCTCCATCCGGCAAGATCTGCTCCTGCCGGATCGTCGCCCGCACGCTCGACCATCACGAGAGTCGCGAGCCGCTTCACCTCCTCGACCCGTACCCACGTGTCGAGTCGCGCCGCGACGTCACTCCCGACTATCAGGAAGAGGTCACGCCCGGGCGACGAGAGCTCGGCGAGTGTGTCGGCGGTGTACGAGGGCCCGGCACGAGTGACCTCGATGCTGCTCGCCTCCAGCCCCGGCACTCCCGCGACGGCCGCCTCCACCATCTCCAACCTGTCGCGGGCCGCTGCGTGAACTCGCCCCGACTTCTGCCAAGGATCCCCGGCGACGACGAGAAGCACCCTTTCGAGGTGAAGCACCTCGAGGACGGTCCGTGCGGCAACCAGGTGACCCACATGCACGGGATCGAACGTCCCGCCCAGCAGACCCAGCCTCTCCGCGGTAGGTGCCCCGGAGGATCTCGCGGCTTCGGAGTCCACTCGCGAAGTGTACGGGATGCAACGGTGAGCGACTGCCGGCGCCGGATCATGTCGGCGGTGCCCTCCAGCGCACGCCGCGCGCTCCGCGGAGGCCGTACCCTGTCCGGCGTGCAGCAGCCGCAGAGAAGCGAGACCGATGCCGAGATCCATCTGGTTGTGCGGGTGTGGATCCCCGACAGGCCCGGCGCGCTCGGTCTCGTGGCGTCTCGGATAGGAGCGCTCGGCGCCGACATCGTCGGACTCGACGTGCTCGAGCGCACCGAGGCCGCGGCGGTCGACGAGTTCGCGATCGTGCTTCCACGGGGCGACCTCGAGGTGCTCCTGGTTCGCGAGATCGAGCAGGTCGACGGGGCGAGCGTCGAGGAGTGCCGCGAGGTGCGCGAGTTCCCCGACGCACGGACCGACGCGCTGGTGTCGGCCGAGCGGCTCTGCACGGCCCCCGACCGCGCGGCGCTGCTCCAGGAGCTCGCCGACGACCTACGAGCCGAGTTCGAAGCGGACTGGACGGCCGTGGTGCGCTCCGGTCGGCTCGTCGCCCGATCAGGGACCGGCGTGCCGGAGAAGCCCGAGCTGCCGGCCGTCCCTGACGCCGCATCCGCCGTCATTCCTGGTATCGACGCAACTCTCGTTGCATCGCGGGCCGGACGACCTTTCCGAGTGCGCGAGGTCCGCCAGCTCCTGGCACTCGCCCGGATCACCGACCTCCTCGCCGCCCGTCTCCCCGAGGCCTAGGCGAGTCGCCGGCCGCCAGCTCGTTCTCGAGCGACTGGTAGGCCGCCACCCGGTCGCCCCGCAGGCGCCCGGACGAGACCGCAGCCGCCACCTCGCACCCCGGCTCCCCGGAGTGCCGGCAGTCGGAGAACCGGCACCCGCTCGCGACCGCTTCGACGTCGTCGAACGACTCCCCGAGTGGGTCCGCTGCCGGGCCGGTCGCCGTGCCGGCGACCGGTGGCAGCGCCAGTGACCTCAGGCCGGGCGTGTCGATGAGAACGCCTCCGCCGGGGAGCACCACGAGCTGTCGCGCCGTCGTCGTGTGCCGGCCCCTCTGGTCGGACTCGCGGACCTCCGCAGTGGAGAGAACCTCGCGCCCGAGTAGAGCGTTGACGATCGTGGACTTGCCTACCCCCGAGGCGCCGATCAGCGCGACGCTACGCGACGCGCCGGCGTGCGCCCGAACCGCCTCCAGGCCCTCTCCCGTCGTGCTGCTGACCGCGTGCACCGCGACATCGGGCGCTATTCCTGCGGCCACCTCCAGGTGCTCCGTGGAGTCGGGATGCAGGTCGAGCTTGGTCAGAACGAGGACCGGCTCTGCCCCGCCGCCCCTGACGAGCATCAGCTCGCGTTCCAGACGCCTTCGGTTCAGCGGCTTCGTCAACGAGTGGACCACGAAGACGGTGTCGAGATTCGCCGCCACCACCTTTACGCGCTCGGGTCGTTCCGGGTCACCGCGTATGAATGCCGAGTGACGCGGAAGGACCGCGACCACCGCCCCGGCGTCGGTGGCCACCCAGTCGCCGACAGCGACGCGTTGCTCGACATCCTGCCGCCGCTTGCGCAGCGCCGGCGCGAGCGGGAGGCGTACCGTGCCCGAGGCGGTCATCACCGTGACCAGGCCGCGGTCGACTCGTGATACGCGGCCGGGCACTACCGTCGGTGACTCCTCTCGGAAGCGCGACAGCTCCCGTTGCAGACGGTCGTCCCAGCCGAGACGAGACGGATCGGGGTGCTGCGACCCCGACTCCGGATCCGGCCTGGCATCGGTGGCATCGGTGGCATCGGTGGCGTCGATACCTCCATTATCGGCGCAGCGGCGACCTCGCCGGTGCCGGCCGTCCTCGCGACGCCGCGGGTGAGGTCGGTAGGCTCCGCAGCAGATGACCGATCTCACCGTCTCACACCTTCAGGCCGCGCACGCGCGACCTGCGGCCGAGGCGCTCGCACGCGCCTTCGACGACGATCCCCTGACCAGGTTCCTCCTCCCCGACCCGGTTCAACGCCCGAGGGTTCTCGCGTCGACCTTCGCAGCCCAGATCCGCGACGGGCTGGTCAACGGCGAGGTGCTCGCGGCCTTCGACGGTGACCTGCCCGTGGCGACCGCGGTCTGGATTCCGCCCGAGGCATGGCCCATGTCCATACGACGACAGATCGGCGTCATCTCCGCGGCGATGACGCCCGGCCTGCGCGCGCTCCCTGCCGCGCTGCGCGCCGGGCCGAGATTCGTGCGCGCATTCTCGATCGTGGAGCGGCTCCACCCCGACCGGCCGCAGTGGTACCTGTCCCTGCTCGGCACCGATCCGAGGTATCAGGGTAGGGGCGCGGCGTCGCGGCTCCTGGCACCCGTCCTCGAGCGCTGCGACGCCCTCGGCCTGCACGCGTACCTCGAGACAGGCACGACGCGGAACCTCGCGTGGTACGCCAAGCACCACTTCGTGACGCTGCAGGAGCTGCGGCCATTGAAGAACGGGCCGCCTCTCTGGACGATGGAGCGCATCTCCGCTGCAGGGCCATGAGGCTGCATCCGCCGCCTTCGGCGGCGTCGTGGGCTCAGCTGCGCTTCGCTCGCGCCTCCAGGTAACGGGCCGCTGCAGCACGCGACTCCGCGTCGGCCGCCGCCGCGCCGAGGGCGAACGCGTCGGCTGTAGCGCCCGCTGTCGAGAGCAGCGCCTCGGTCGCCGCGTGCACCTGCTGCTTCGTCTGTCGCATTACGAGCGGCGACTTCTGCGACAGCAGCTCGGCCAGCGCCTCGGTCTCCTGACTCAGACGGTCGTTCGGCACGACCCTGTTCACGAATCTGATCGAGTGGGCCTCCGCGGCGTCGAAGCCGCGGCAGGTGAGAACCAGGTCCATCGTCACGGCGGGCCCGAGCTCCCGCACGAGCCGCGGGATGCCGCCCCAGGCCAGCGGGATGCCGAGATCCACCTCGGGAATCGAGAAGCGGGCGTCGTCGGAGGCGACCCGGATGTCGCATGCGGCGGCCAGGACCAGTCCGCCGCCGACGCAGTGCCCCTGGATCGAGGCGATCGTCACGGCCCTCATCCCGCCGACGGCCTCCGCCATCACGCGCCCGAGGTCGGCCACGTCGGTGAGCGACTCGCCCTCCTCCGGTGGCGCCGCGAAGTCGCCGAGATCGAATCCCGAGGAGAAGGCCCTCCCCTCCCCCCTGACGATCACTACCGTCACCGCACGTTCCGCATCGAGGAGGCTCGCGGCGGCGACGAGTTCCCGAAGCGTGAGACGGCCGAGTGGGTTGAGCTTCTGCGGACGGCAGAGCGTGACGTACCCGATGCGGCCGGTTACGTCGACCCTGAGAGTCTCGAAGCCCCGGTCGCCGCCGGATGCCGGCGTCACTGGAGATCCACTACGGACGCGACGAAACGCTGCAGCTGACGGAGGTTCCGACACTCGTGAGCAGCATCGCAGTAGCGCGCGTACTCCGAGACGATCGAGTCGCCCGTGTCCCAGTAGCTGCGCGGCTCGGGATCCAGCCAGAACACGCGCCGCGCCCGCTTCCTCATCTCCGCGAGCGTCCACGCCTGCGACGCGTGGTAGTTGTTGCGCGCGTCGCCGAGGATGATGATCGACGACTTGTGCGTCACCTCGTGGATGTGGCGGTCGTGCCAAACCTCGAGTGCGTGACCGTAGTCGGAGTGGCCGTCGACCCACACGACGTCGGCCTCGGTGTTCACGCGTTGGATCGCCTCGCCGATCTCGTCCGCCTCCTGGAAGAACTGGGTGACCTCGTCGATGCCGTCGATGAAGACCCATGACCGAACCTTGGAGAACTCGCTCGCCATCGCGTACACGAACTGGAGAGTGAAGGCGCGAAGCTCGCCACCGAACCCGAGATGTCGGCGATGACCATTATCTCCGGCTTGGAAGGCTTCGGGTGCTTGAACTTCGGCTCCGCGGGCACGCCTCCGTAGGACAGCGAGTGCCTGACCGTCGCGCGGAAGTCGAGATGCCCGCGATTGCGTCGCCTCCGGCGCTGGGCGAGGCGGGCTGCCAGGGCACGCGTCAGCGGGTAGATCGCCTTCTGCAGCGACTGCATCTCCTCACGCGACGCATGCATGAAGTCGACGTCTTCGGGCAGAGGCTTGCGCAGCGTGCGCGCCATCGCCTCGACTCCACGGTCCGCAACCAGGCGACGTCTGATCTCCGCCTCGATGATCTCCTTCAACGCCTTGAGGCGCGACTCGAACTCCTCACGGGCAAGGCGCTCGTCGAGATCGCGCTCGCCGACCTCCCCCTTCTCGCGCGCCTGCGCCATCATCTTCGCGACCAGTCCCTCGGAGTCGAGCTGCCTCAGAGTCCGGTAGAGGTAGTACGCACCGCCGACGGGGCGGCCGGGCTCCATCCCGGCGAAGCGGGTCACGGCCGCGCCTGCGATCGCGCGGAGCACGTCGCGGTCCATGTTCATCAGGGCGTCGAGGAGCATCCGGGCGAGGTCCTCGTTCGAGACCTCCCCCATGGCCCCGCCCCCCTGCATCGCAGCCTGCATCAGCTGCTGGGCGAGCTCGTCGTCGTCGCCTTCCGGCGCGGTGCCATCCGCGCCACCGCCGTCGACCCCGCGGCTCAAGAACGAGAAGTACACGTCGAAGACGGTGTCGAAGACCTTCCAGTGCCCGTGACGCTTCACGAGGGTCGCGGCGAGCGCCGACTTGAGGGCTTCTCGGTCTTCGAACGGGACGTGCTCGACGGCGGTCATCGCGTCGAGGTTCTCGGTCATCGAGACCGGGAGTCCCGCGGCCCGGAGCTCGTGCACGAACCCCTGGAAGATGTCGAGCATCGCGGGCTCAGTGCTCACGACCGTCACGTCACTCGGCCCGAAGGCGCGCGGGACGACATCGGCGCCGCGCATGACCTGGTCGAGCTTCCACCAGTGGATGACCCCACCTCAGCCGCGCTTGGCCCCTGCGAGAGGCGAGGTGAGGCCGTCAACTCCCAGCTCCTTGCGCGCCTTCGCGACGTCGGACTGGTACTTGAGCAGCACGTTCAGCGTCTCGCCGATCGTCTCGGGGTCGAGATCGTTCCGACCGAGGTAGATCAGTGTGCGCGCCCAGTCGATCGTCTCCGAGATCGAGGGCGCCTTCTTCAGATCGAGCCGGCGGATCGAGGTGACGACCTTCGCGACCTGCTCGGCGAGCTCGGCGTCGATCTCCGGTACACGAACCCGGACGATCTCCTTCTCTCGCTCGAGGTCCGGGTAGTCGATGTGGAGGTACAGACACCTTCGCTTCAGTGCCTCCGAGAGGTCGCGGGTGTTGTTCGACGTCAGGAAGACGAGCGGCCTCTGGTTTCCGACGATCGTGCCGAGCTCCGGAATCGAGACCTGGAAGTCGGAGAGCACCTCGAGCAGCAGCGCTTCTGTCTCTATCTCGACCCGATCGACCTCGTCGATCAGGAGCACGATCGGGTCCTCGGCGCGGATCGCCTCCAGGAGAGGACGGGTCAGGAGGAACTGCTCCGAGAAGATGTCGGCCTCGACCGTCTCCCAGTCGCTCTCGTGCTCCCTGTCGGCCTGGATCCGCAGCAGCTGCTTCTTGTAGTTCCACTCGTAGAGAGCCTTGCTCTCGTCGAGTCCCTCGTAGCACTGGAGCCGGATCAGCCTGCTGCCGGTGACCGCTGCGACCGCCTTCGCCAGCTCGGTCTTGCCTACGCCGGCCGGCCCCTCGACGAGGACGGGCTTCTCCAGCCGGTCGGCCAGGAAGACGACGCCCGCGATCATCTTGTCGGAGAGGTAGTCGAAACCTCTGAGTCGGTCGACGACGTCGTCGACCGACTCGAAACGCTCTGCCATTACCCGCGCACCTGCCCGTCTCCCCACACCAAGTACTTGTACGTCGTCAGCTCGCGAAGTCCCATCGGGCCGCGCGCGTGGAGCTTCTGCGTAGAGATGCCGATCTCGGCTCCGAACCCGAACTCGGCGCCGTCGGTGAAGCGCGTCGACGCGTTCACGGTGACGGCGGCCGCATCGACCTCCGACACGAACCGTCTCGCGGCGTCGAGGTCGCGCGTGAGTATCGCCTCGGTGTGACCCGTGCCGAACCGGTTCACGTGTGCGATCGCGGCGTCGAGGTCGGCTACGACCGCGACGCTCATCTTCAGGTCGAGAAACTCGCGAGCGAAGTCGTCGTCGGCGGCTGCGCCGATGCTCGCCGACCGGCTGCGCGCCGCGGCGTCGCCGACCAGCTCCACTCCCTGGCCGCCGAGCACATCGGCGACCCGGGGCACGAAGGCATCGGCGACGGCCTCGTGGACGACGAGGGACTCCGCGGCGTTGCAGACGCTGGGGCGCTGGGTCTTCGCGTTCACGACGATCGTGAGCGCCTCGTCGAGGTCGGCGGACTCATCGACGTAGACGTGGCAGTTGCCGTCGCCGTCGATGATCACCGGCACGGTCGCGTTGTCGCGGATCGACTTGATCAGAGCCGGACCGCCGCGCGGAATGAGGCAGTCGACGTGATCGGTGAGGCGCATGACCTCTACCGCCGTCTCGTGCGACGGATCGTCGACGAGGATCACGGCGTCCTCGGGGAGCCCCTGTTCGCCCAGCGCGTCGCGCAGGATGCCGGCGACCACGAGGTTGGAGCGCAGCGCCGTCCCCGACCCACGCAGGAGCGCCGCGTTCCCGGCCTTCACGCAGAGACCGGCGGAGTCGCTGGTGACGTTGGGACGGTTCTCGTAGATGATCGCCACCACGCCGAGGGGCACCCTCACCCGCTCGATGAGGAGGCCGTTCGGCCGCTTCCAGCCGTCGAGCACCTCCCCGACCGGGTCGGGAAGGGCGGCCACCGTCCGAAGGCCCTCGGCCATCCCGGCCAACCGCGCGGGGCTCAGCCTGAGCCGGTCGAGGGGCCCGGCCGCCATCCCGCCGGCGGCGGCCTCGGCGAGGTCGGCCTCGTTGGCCGTCCCGATCCCGGGGGCGCGCTCGAGCAGCAGGTCGGCGGCGCGGAGGAGCGCGGCGTCCTTGAGTGCGGTGGGAGCAGAGGCGAGCACCCGGCTCGCCGCCTTGGCGCGTCGGCCGAGCTCGATGACCGGCATCAGCCCAGCCTACTACTTGACCAACCGGTCAAGTCCTCCCGTTTTGGCGTCAGAAACTCGCGCATACCGCGAGGAAGTGACGCCAAAACCCCGGCTGTCAGGGGAGGACGACGAGGTCGTCGCGGTGGACGGCCTGGCCGGGCGCACCCTCGGGGAGGTCCCCCGTCCTGCGGCCGGCCACTTCGCGCAGCGCCGCCGCCGAGTAGCGGCTCAGGCCCTTCGCGAACGGACGGCCGTCGGACCCGACGATCTCCACGGCCTCCTCGGCCTCGAAGGCGCCCTCGACGGCGCGCACTCCCGCCGGCAGCAGCGACCGCCCGTCCGAGACGAGCGCACGGCGCGCGCCCTCGTCGACCACGATCCGCCCCGACGACCCCCTGGCGAACGCTATCCACAGCTTCCGGCTCGCCAGCCGCTGCGTACGGGGCTGGACCGACGTCCCCACCGGCCGTCCCTCGATTGCGTCGAGCACGACACCCTCCGACGAGGCCGCCGCGATCACCGCACGCACCCCCGACCACGCGGCGATCTTCGCCGCCGCGAGCTTGCTGGCCATCCCCCCACTGCCGCGCCCGCTCCCCGTGCCGCCGGCCACGGCCTCGAGCGCATCATCGACCTCGACGATCTCCTCGATCAGCGACGCCGCCGAGTCGAGGCGCGGGTCGGCGGTGAAGAATCCCGCCGTGTCGGTGAGCATGAGCAGCAGGTCGGCGCCGAGCAGGTGTGAGACGAGCGCGGCGAGCCTGTCGTTGTCGCCGTACCTGATCTCGTCGTCGGCTACGGCGTCGTTCTCGTTCACGACGGGGAGCACGCCCAGATCGAAGAGGCGCCCGAAGGTCTCACGCGCGTGCAGATACTGGCTGCGGTGGACGAAGTCGTATGGGGTCAGGAGGACCTGGCCGGCGACGATCCCGTACGACCCGAGCATCGCGCCGACCCTCTCGAGCAGCCGCGGCTGCCCGACCGCCGAGATCGCCTGCAGCTTGCCGAGGTCGGTCGGGCGCTCGGTCAGGCCGAGCGCCGGCATGCCGGCCGCGATCGCCCCGGAGAGCACCAGTACGACCGTGTGTCCCGCCTGTCTCGCCGAGTCGAGGTCGGCGCAGAGCTTCAGCAGTGCAGCGTCGTCGAGGCTGCCGTCGTCGTGTGTGATCGACGACGTCCCGATCTTGACGATCGCGGTGAGCCCCGCCCCGGGCCGGGAGCTCAACGCAGCCCCTCCTCGTAATCGAGCTCGACCCCACCGATGCGCACGACGTCGCCGTCGGCGGCACCGGCACGCGTCAGGGCTCGCTCGACCCCGAGGCGCCGCAGGCGCTCCTGCACGTATGCGATCGCCTCCGGGTTGGTGAGGTCGGCGAGCGCGACCGCCCGCTCCGCGGCCCGTCCCCGGACCCGCCAGGCCCCGTCGTCGTCCTGGACGACGGAGAACCCTTCCTCGGCGGGTCGCAGCACCTGAAACGCCCCGCGATCCCCCTCGGCGGCCCGGGCCGCCTCGACCATCGTCGCCAGCTCCCCCAGGAACCGATCGAGGCCGGCCCGGGTGACGGCGGAGATGCGCATTCCCTGGAAGTCCTTCTCGGCGGCGTCCGCCTTCGAGCCGACGACCAGGCGCGGCCTCTCGAGCAGCTCCGGCCGGTACCTGCCCAGCTCGTCGAGGAGGACCGCCTCCCTGCTCCGCGGGAGACCTGCCGTCGCCGGGAGCGAGGTCGACGAGTATCACGAGGACACGGGCCCGCTCGACATGGCGCAGGAACTTGTGCCCCAGGCCCCGCCCCTCGGAGGCACCCTCGATGAGACCCGGGATGTCGGCGAGGACCAGCTCGTGCTCGTGGAATCGGACGACCCCCAGGTTCGGCTCCAGCGTCGTGAACGGATAGTCGGCGATCTTCGGTCTCGCAGCGCTGACCGCAGAGATGAGGGTCGACTTGCCCGCGTTGGGAAGCCGACGAGAGCGGCATCGGCGAGGAGCTGGATCTCGAGAGCCAGCCAGTTCTCCTCGCCGTACTCGCCCTGCTCGGCGAAGCTCGGCGCTCGGCGGGCGTTGGAGAGGAAGGCGCGTTCCCGCGGCCCCCGCGGCCACCACGGGCCGCCAGCCACTTGTCGCCGTGGTTGACGAGGTCGGCGGCGACCTCACCGTCGGGGCTCCGCACGAGGGTCCCCTCGGGCACCGCGACGACGAGATCGTGACCCGAGCGGCCGTGACGCTTGTTGCCCGAGCCGTGAGTGCCGGACTCCGCCTTGCGGTGAGGGTGGTCGCGCAGGGAGAGCAGTGACGCGACGTTGCGATCGGCGCGGAGCCAGACGTCGCCTCCGCTGCCCCCGTCGCCGCCGTCTGGGCCGCCCTTGGGCACGTGAGCCTCGCGGCGGAACGAGACGCAGCCCGCGCCTCCGTCGCCGCCGCGCGCACAGAGCTGGGCCTCGTCGGCGAACTGGGACATTCCCCAAGGATACGGGTCCGGGCGCGGCAGATAGGATGTTCGGTTCCCCGAACCGGAAGCAGCGCGTGTCCGAACCGACCCACCACGAGCCCTCGCTCGCATCGGAGATCGCCACCGAGCAGGCGCACCTCGACGCGTCGTACTCCCACCTCGACGAGATGCGGCGCTCCGCGCGACGGGTCCGCGACGCCTACTCGGAGGTCGGGGCGGGCGGGACGCACCAGGCGCGCCTCGAGCGTGACATCGCCTTCGACATCACCGAGCGCCGGCTGATGGACCTCGACATCGGTGACTCACCGCTCTGCTTCGGTCGTCTCGACATGCACAGCGACGCCCCCCTGGTACGTAGGGCGCCTCTCCGTAGACGACGAGGAGCGGACCCCGCTCGTGGTCGACTGGCGAGCGCCGATCGCCGAACCGTTCTACCGGGCGACCGCCGTCGAGCCGATGGGTGTCGTCCGCAGGCGGCACTTCATCACCAGGGGTGGCCGAGAGATAACCCACCTCGACGACGAGGTCTTCGACCACGACGCGACACGGACCGCCGGCTACGCCGTGGCCGGCGAAGGCGCCCTCCTCCTCGCGCTCGAGCGGCACCGCACCGGGCGGATGGGCGACATCGTCGCAACGATCCAGGCCGAGCAGGACGAGGCCATCAGGGCCGACCTCCCCGGGATACTCGTTGTCTCCGGAGGGCCCGGGACGGGCAAGACGGCGGTGGCTCTCCACCGAGCCGCGTACCTCCTCTACACGTATCGTCGACGGCTCTCCTCGTCGGGCGTCCTGCTCGTCGGCCCGAGCCCGGTCTTCCTCCGCTACATCGAGCAGGTGCTCCCGTCGCTCGGTGAGCAGGACGTCCAGCTCTCCACCGTCGCCGGGCTGAAGCCCGGGCTCCGCTTCCGCTCGACGGAGAGCTTCGAGGCGGCCGCGGTGAAGGGGAGCGCCCGCATGGCCGGTGTCATCGCGAAGGCGGTAGCCGACCGCCAGCGCGCGCTACCCCGCGAGATCGCCGTGCCCATCGACGGCATGGCGCCGCGGATCACCCGCGAGGCCACGGCACGCATCGTGCAGGCGGCGCGGCGGAGGCACGGAACGCACAACGAGCGGCGCCCGTATGTCGTCCGCCGACTCCTCGACCACCTGGTCGGCGAGCTCGAGAGGGCCGCCGTGCACGCCTACGAGTCCGACAGGCTCGACCGGCGTGGACCCGACCCTCGCTCCGGCGCGACGGCCTGGCGCCAGGAGGGCCCCTCACCCCTCGTCGCCTCGGCGCTCGCCCGCGGCGAGCGGCCACCCGACGACTTCATCGCCGACCTGCGCTCACGCCTCCGTTCCCGTCCCGAGGTGCGCGAAGCCCTGGAACGGATGTGGCCGGTCCTCACCGGGGCCGAGCTGATGCGCGACCTACTCGGCTTCCCCGCTCTCCTGCGCTCCGCGGCGGCCGGAGCCCTCGACGACGCCGAGATCCGTCTGCTGTACCGGCCGCGGACGGGCGACCTCGCGAGCGCGCCGTGGACCGAGGCCGACGTCGGCCTGATCGACGAGGCCGACTCCCTCCTGGGCCCGGCGGAGGATGCATTGCCGCGCAGGCGACGCCGGACGGGACCCGACGACGAGTCGGTCGACTTCGCGGAGCGGGTCGTCGACGAGCTGGGGCTCGGTTCGCACACCACCGCTGCGCTCCTCGCGGAGCGCTTCGACGACTCCGATTCCGGCGCCCACGACTCCGAACCCCGGACTTTCGGCCACGTCATGGTCGACGAGGCGCAGGACCTCACGGCCATGCAGTGGCGGATGCTCGCGCGGAGGTGCCCGTCGGGCTCCATGACCCTCGTGGGAGACCCCGGCCAGGCGAGCAGGCCCGGCGCTGTCGCATCCTGGGAGAGCGTGCTGGCGCACCTGCCGTCGCACCATGTCCCACGCTTCGCCGTCCTCTCGATGAACTACCGGACGCCGGCCGAGATCATGGGGGTCGCGACCCGCCTCCTCGCCGTGGCGGCCCCCACCGTCGAGCCCTCCACCTCCGTCCGCGCGACGGGGCGGACGCCGCGCTTCGTCTCCTACGAGGAGCCGGCCTTCGCCCACACCGTCGCCGACGCAACGCGCGGTGTCCTCCACGAGGGCGGCACCGTCGCCGTCATCGCACCGGCCGAGATGCACGCCGAGGTGGTCGGGGCGCTCACCGACCTGGGTGCCACCGCAGACCTCCCCGAGGCCCTCGACGCGCCCGTCTCGGTGCTCGATGCAACGACGGCGAAGGGGCTCGAGTTCGACCACGTCGTCGTCGTCGAGCCTTCGCGCCTGGTGACGCCCGACGCGCCCGGGCTGCGACTCCTCTACGTGACCCTGACCCGCGCGACGACGAGCCTCACGGTGCTGCACGGAGACCCGCTCCCCGAGGCCCTCGACTCCCCCTGACAGATCGAGGGCCCGCACGCGGACGGGAGGAGCGGTTCCAGGACGCGTCGAAGACCTGCCGTAGAGATGCGTCGGAGAGTTGTGTCGGAGGAGTGTGTCGAGTGCTCGGGCGCTACTCGGCGCCGAGGACGACGTCGACGAGCCGGCGGCCGCGCCGGCTCCCGAAGCGGACCACGCCGTCGGATGTGGCGAAGAGGGTGTCGTCGCCGCCGCGACCCACGTTGAATCCGGGGGTGGAACCTGGTGCCACGCTGCCTGACGATGATCGTCCCCGAGGTCACCACCTCGCCGCTGTACCTCTTCACTCCGAGGCGCTGAGCGTTCGAGTCACGACCGTTGCGGGACGACGCCGCGCCCTTCTTCTTCGACATCTCCGACCTCAGCCCTTGGTGATCGAGGTGATCTCGATCGTCGAGTAGTGCTGCCGGTGCCCCCAGCGCTTCCGCTGGTTGACCTTCGACTTGTAGGTGAACCCACGGATCTTGGGTCCGCTGGCGTCGCCCACGACGCGTGCAGTGACCTTCGCGCCGGAGAGCGCCGCGCGGGTCGCGATCACGTCGTCACCGTCGACGAGCATCACGGGCGTGAGCTCGAGCTCATCGCCCCGGACGCGCTCGACGTCGACCCGATCGCCCTCGGCGACCCGGTACTGCTTGCCACCCGTCTCGATAACTGCGTACATGGCCGCGTCAGACCCCTCGAACACCGATGCTGGAACCGGACGATTCTATCCCCGACGGCCCGGCTCCTCGCATCCCGGCAACGGCGCTGCCTTCTCCCTGCTCCGGGGCGCTCACTCGAGCATCGAGCCGTCGAGCACGAAACCTCGGCCCCCGCAGGTCTCACAGGTGTCGGAGAACGCCTCGACGAGCCCCTCCGAGACCCGCTTGCGGGTCATCTCGACCAGGCCGAGCTCGGAGATCGGGAAGATCTGGGTGCGTGTCTTGTCTCGCGACAGCGCGTCACGGAGCGCCCGCTCGACGTCTTCCCGGTTCCGCTTGCTCTCCATATCGATGAAGTCGATCACGATGATCCCGCCGATGTCGCGCAGCCTCAGCTCCCGAGCAACGGCCTCGGCGGCCTCGATGTTGTTCTTGGTCACGGTCTCCTCGAGGTTCGACCGTCCGACGTTCTTGCCGGTGTTCACGTCGACGACCGTGAGCGCCTCGGTGCGCTCGATCACCAACGATCCACCGGACGGCAGCCAGACCTTGCGCTCGAGGGCCTTGTGGAGCTGCTCGTGCACGTGGAACCGCTCGAAGATCGAGAGGTTCTCCTCCACCGGGTCGAAGAGCTCGACCCGCTCGGCGAGCTCGGGAGCGACGGCATCGACGTAGGCGCGAACCTCCTCGTAGAGCGCCGCATCGTCGATGACGACACCGCGGTACTCCTTCGTGAACTCCTCACGGATGACGCGCTGCACGAGCGGCGGCTCCTTGTAGAGGAGCCGCGCTGCCTTCGAGGTCTTCGCGAGGTCGGAGATCTGCGTCCACTGCGCCTTCAGGCGGCGCATGTCGAGCTCGAGCTCCTCGTAGGTGGCGCCCTCGGCGGCGGTGCGCACGATCAGGCCCGCGTCGGGTGGCCTCAGCCCGTCGAGGATCTTGCGGAGCCGGCGGCGCTCGTCGTCGGGTAGGCGCTTCGAGATCCCATAGGTCCCGGGCTGCCCGGGGACCATCACGACGAAGCGCCCCGCGAGGCTGACCTCCTGGGTGAGTCGCGCCCCCTTGTGACCTATCGGGTTCTTCGTCACCTGGACGATCACCGACTGGCCGTTGCGGAGCATCCTCTCGATCCTGGGGCGCTCCTTGCCCTCGACGTCGGAGTCGTCGTACGCGACGTCGCCGCGGTACAGCACGCCGTTCTTGGGGGTGCTGATGTCGATGAACGCAGCCTCCATCCCGGGGAGCACGTTCTGGACGCGGCCCACGTAGATGTTCCCGTCGATCGACATCGTGTCGTCCTCGGGCTGCGAGACGTAGTGCTCGACCAGGCTGCGGCCCTCCAGGACCGCGATCTGCGTCGGACCTTCGGGGTTGACGTGGACGACCATCAGGTAGCGCCCGGCAGGCCGCCCCTTGCGTAGCCTCCCGCGGCGCCGCTGCAGGGTCTCTTTGTCGAGCGAGTCGAGGATCGCTGTGCCGTCGATGTCCTCGACGTCGAGCGATCCCTCCACGAAGCCCGGCTTCGGCCGCTCGGCCGTCGCGGCGGATGAGCGTCGCTGGGTCGATCCGGCGCCGTTACCCGGCGCGCTGCCGCCCGTCCCGCTGCCTCCGTTGCCGCTGTTGCCCGTTCCGCCGCCTGTCCCGCGGCCGCGGCCGCGACCGCCGCGCCGGCGCCGGCGCCGCTTCGGCGCGGTACCGGGCTCTCCAGTCCCAGCGTCTCCGCCTCCCTCTCCGGCACCCTCTCGGTTCGCAGCGGGACGGGAGTCACCGATGCTCGGCTTCGGTGCCGGCGGCGCCGGCCGCGCATCGCCGACCCTCGGCTTCGCCGGCGAGGGCACGGGGGACTCACCGTCGCGGTCTTCGGACAGCCCCGCGTCTTCCCTGGCCTGGTCGGCGAGGTCCTCCGCAGTCAGGCCGCGGTCGGCGGCCGGGTCGGTCCAGTCCTCTGCGCGGGTCTGCGCACGAGCCGCGGCAGGCCTCTTCCGGTTCCTCCCGCCCCGGGAGCCGCGGCGCCTCTTGCGGGGCGCTCCGCTGCCTGCCGGTCGCGGTGTAGCGCCATCACCGGCGCTGCCACCTGCACTGTCGTCTGCGCTGTCACCGGAGCCGCTACGCCCCTGAGGCGCCGGCTCCTGCTCGCTGGTCGGGGCCCCGGTCGACGGGGCTGTCGTGGACACCGGCGCGACGCCGGTGCTCATGCTGTCGTGCTCGGACATCTGTTCCTTCTCTCGTGGTTCTCATGATGCGCGCGCCTCCGGCACGCGCACGCGCGGGTCGGCGTCGAGCGGTTCACACCGCGCGCCCTCGCGCTCGATCCATTGGTGGGTGCGCAGAACGTCGCCCTCTGCGAGGACGCAGCGACCATCGGGGCCACCGGAGGAACCGGTAGCCGCCGCGATCGCGGCGAGGACCTCGCCGGGCTTCGCTCCACGCGGTTGCGTTGACATCTCCATCTCGCACCGGACACCTCTGGCGCTCGGCCCGACGACATCGATCCGGCGTATCACCGGACGGACGTCGTCGACGACCTCACGCCCCTTGCGGCGTCTGGCTGTCTCCAGGGTGGGGCTGACGAGCGCTTCGCCGGCGAGAGCGGCGAAGGCCTCCGGGGAGAGCGGGGGTCCGGCGTCGGAGCCGAGAACCTCCACCCTCCAGACGACCGCCGTGACCGCCTCCTGCAATGCGGGGGCCCGCTCGGCGAGCGGGACTGCGGCGACGACATCGACCCCGTCGGGGAGCGCCGGCGTGAGCCGCCCCGGCAGGGTCGCCAGGTCCACCTCCCGCAGGAGCTCCATGTCGAGGTACTCGGCTTCGCTCTCCGCACCCACCGGTAGGGCCAGGCCGAAGCTCACCTTCGGGTGCGGGCTGAATCCCTCGCTGAACGCGAGCGGAAGCCTCTCGACGCGCAGTGCCCTCTCGAAGGCGCGTGCGAGATCGCGGTGGGAGATCCACCGGACCTTGCCACGCTTCGAGAAGCGCAACCTGACCGGGCACGCCGCTCCGCCGCGCATCAGAGAACCGCCGACATCGTCGTGGCCGCAGGCGCCGGCGGTTCGGGCACTTCGCCACCTCGCGACAGGTCCTGGCCCGTTCCCTGGCTCCCGCCCGCGGGCGGGGTGGGGGAAGCCACGACGTGCTCGATCCCGAATCCCGTGCACACCCCGCAGTCGTAGCACGGCGTCCACCTGCAATCGGGGAGGCCGTGCTCTGCCAGGGCGTCCTGGAAGTCGGTCCACAGGAAGTCGCGGTGGAGTCCCGCACTCAGGTGGTCCCAGGGCAGGGGCTCGTCGTACTCACGGTGGCGGGTGACGTACCAGTCGGGATCGAGGCCCTCTGCGGCCATCGCGTCGAGCCAGCGGGAGAGGTCGAAGTGCTCGCTCCACTCCTGGAACGTCCCTCCCTCGCGCCACACACGCTCGATCACCCGGCCGAGCCGCCTGTCGCCCCTGCTGGTGATCCCCTCGGCGAACGACGCCTCGGGATCGTGCCACTTGAGCTGGGCGGCCCGGTTGCCGCGCAGCTCACCACGGAGCAGGTCGATCTTCCGCCGCAGCACATCGACGGAGTTCTGGCCGAACCATTGGAACGGTGTATGGGCCTTCGGCACGAACCCCCGACCGACGCCGTGCACGTCGCCTGCTTGTTGTGACTCCGCCCGATCTCGACGACTCTGCGCAGGTGCTCGGCGATCGCCCGCAGGTCGTCGTCGGTCTCCGTGGGCAGGCCGATGAGGAAGTAGAGCTTCATCCGCCGCCAACCCTGCGAGTAGGCGGCGTCGACGGCGGCGAAGAGGTCCTCCTCGGTGATCTGCTTGTTGATCACCTGCCTGAGGCGCCACGACCCCGCCTCGGGGGCGAAGGTGAGGCCGGTGCGGCGGACCTTCTGGATCTCACTCGCCAGGCCGACGGTGAATGCATCCACGCGCAGCGACGGGAGGGAGAGGCTCACCGAGCCCGTGCCCTCCTGGTCGTTGACCATTCCGGCCACGACGCCCTCGATGCCCGAGAAATCGGCCGTCGAGAGCGATGTGAGGGCCACCTCGTCGTAACCGGTGCGCTGCAGGCCCGAGCGGACCATGGTGCGCACCTGCTCCTCCGGGCGCTCCCGCACCGGTCGGGTGATCATCCCGGCCTGGCAGAAGCGGCACCCGCGGGTGCAACCGCGGAAGACCTCTACGTTGAGGCGGTCGTGCACCACCTCGACGAGCGGCACCAGCTGGCTCTTCGGGTAGGGCCACTCGGCCAGGTCCTCGATGGTCCGCTTCTCGACGACCTCGGGGACATCCGGGTAACTCGGTCGGACCTCCCGTATCACCGGGCCGTCGTACTCGACGTCGTACATCGACGGGACGTAGACGCCCTCTATCGCAGCGAGGTCGCGCAGCACGGCCTCGCGTGCCCCTGAGCCGGAGCCGTCTCCCCCGTCGCCGCGGGGCGCTTCCACGCGCCCACGACCGCCGTCACCTCCCCCACAGCCTCCTCACCGTCTCCGAGCACCACCGCGTCGAAAAAGTCGGCCAGCGGTTCGGGGTTGTACGCGCAGTGCCCGCCCATGATCACCAGCGGGTGCTCGGGGCCACGGTGCTCGGCGCGCACCGGGAGCCCGGCCAGGTCGATGAGGTTGACGACGTTCGTCGCCACCAGCTCGGCGAGGACGTTGAAGCCGAGGATGTCGAAGTCGCCTGCGGCACGGTGGGTGTCGACCGAGAAGAGCGGCAGGCCCGTGGCCCGCATCGAGGCCTCCAGATCGATCCAGGGCGCGTAGGCGCGCTCGGCCGAGGCGTCGTCGCGCTCGTTCAGGATCTCGTAGAGGATCTGGAGCCCCTGGTTGGGGAGGCCGATCTCGTAGGTGTCGGGGTAGACGAGGAGCCAGGACACTTCGTCGGGTCGGTGATCCGGCCGGACGGCGCCCCGCTCCATTCCGATGTAGCGAGCGGGCTTCTCCACCTTGGCCAGGAGCGGTTCAATCCGCGGCCACAGGTTGGACATGTCGCCCTGGAGTGTACAGGCGCACCGGCCATCCGCCCGTTCACGCGCAGAGCGCCCCCGCTCCCACTCCCCGTGGTTACCCCGGTGCGTGGTGGCCCGCGCCCCGGCGACCCTGCCGGAGGCCCTCTGCCGCCCGGGGTGCGTCGCCCCACCGGGCCTCGGTACGCTCCGCCCGCCTAGTCGGCCGGGACCCGCGAGGAGCCAGATGGAGACGCACGCCGACGGCGGCGCCGAGCGCAGGATCGAGCTCGTCGGCATCGCGCTGGTGAGCCTCGCCGGCCTGCTGCTCGAGGTCGGGTACACCCGCATCGTCTCGTTCAAGCTCTGGTACTACTACACGTACCTCGTCATCGGTCTCGCCCTCCTCGGCATAGGGTCGGGCGGCATCGCCGTGGCCATCTGGCCGCCGATCAAGCGGGCGACCACGAGGCAGATCGTCGCCGCCTGCTCGACTCTGGGGGCGATCAGCATCGCCGCCGGCTACGCCGTGGTCGCGCGCATGCCCGTAGACACGGTCAGGATCTGGGACTACGGCACGCTGTCCTCGGTGAAGAACACCGTGGCGCTCGCTGTCATCTGCCTCGCCCTCTTCTCGACGTTCGTCGCGATCGGCGTCATCATCTCGACGATCCTCGGCCGCGCCCTGCGACCGGATCGGCCGCCTCTACGCCGCCGACCTCGGGGCCGCCGGCCTCGCCTGCGTTGTGGCGATCCCACTCATCTCGCGCCTCGGTCCTCCCTCGGTGATAGCCCTCGCCGCCCTCGTCTGCGCCGGGCTCGGCCTCTGGGCCGCTCCGCGAAAGCTCTCCCTGCTCGGCGTCTCGGCGGCCGTGGCGGTTCTGCTGCTCGGAGCCGCTGTCGTCGACTCCGATCTCATCCCGCGCGTGCGGCCGGAGGCATCGAAGATCGACCCCGCGAAGGACGCCTCCTACTCGGAGTGGGGGCCGGTCTTCAGGGTCGACGTGATGCAGGCCGCGATCTTCGGTGACTCGGCCCTACTGGTCCACGACGGGACGTTCGGCTCAGCGATGCACGCCTTCGACGGCGACGCCGCGGCGCTCACGCGCTACGACGCCGATCCCCGGGCCCTGCCCTTCGCGGTCCTCGGCGAGCCCCCGGAGCGCGAGCTGATCATCGGCTCCGCGGGGGGCAACGAGATCCTCGCCTCGCTCCACTTCGACGCGCCGCACATCGAGGCGGTCGAGCTGAATCCGGTGACCGTCTCGCTCCTCACCGACCACTTCGCCGACTGGACCGGTCACCTCCCCGAGCGCCCCGAGGTCGACCTGCACCAGGGCGACGGGCGCACCTACCTCGCCCGCAGCGACGACTCCTACGACCTCATCTGGTACGTCGCACCCGACAGCTATGCGGCGAACAACGCCGCGTCGTCGGGGGCCTTCGTGCTCTCGGAGAGCTACCTGTACACCTCGGAGATGATCCAGGAGAGCCTCGAGCACCTGACCGACGACGGAGTGATGGTCGTGCAGTTCGGCGAGCTGGCCTTCGACGAGCAGCCGAACAGGACAGCCCGGTACGTGGTGACCGCCCGCAACGCGCTCCGGGAGATCGGCGTCGAGGATGCCGGCGACCACCTCCTCGTCGCGGTCTACCGCAGCGGGAGCTCCGGCGACCTCGCGACCATCATGGTCAAGCGCACTGCCTTCACCAAGGAGGAGATAGCCGCCTTCGAGGACGCAGTGCCGAAGCTCGACGACGTCGGGATCGCGCACGTGCCGGGCGGTGCGCCTGGCCCCGAGAAGGGGACCCGCCTCGTCGCGAGCCTCGCCTCCGGGAGCGCCGCCGAGGTCGACGCGATCGTCGCCGGCCACTCACGCCAGATCGCGTCGATCTCCGACGACGCCCCCTTCTTCTGGCACTTCACCAAGTTCCGCACCGTCCTGCGCGACTTCTTCAGGCCGATCGAGGCCCACGACCCGGAGGACTCGATCGGTGAACGGGTCCTCGTCCTGCTCCTCGGCGTCGCGGTGGCGTTCGCCGCCGTATTCCTCCTCCTGCCGTTCCTGGCCATCAGGCGCCAGTGGCGTGAGTTCCGGGCGAAGGCCGTCTCCGGCGCGTACTTCGCCGCGCTCGGACTCGGCTTCATGTTCTTCGAGATAACCATGATCCAGCGCCTCGTCCGATTCCTCGGCTACCCGACCTACTCGCTGACGGTCACGCTCGCCGCGATCCTCGTCTCCACCGGGGTGGGCGCGCTGGCCAGCAGGCGGTTCGCCGACAACCCCGCAGCCGCGCTCCGGGCCCTTCTCGCGCTGCTGGCGATCCTGACCCTGTTCTACAGGTTCGCCCTCGACGACATCACCGACAGCCTCCAGGCGCAGGCACTGGCGATCAGGGTCGTGGTAGCAGTGCTCGTCCTGATCCCGCTCGGTCTCTGCCTCGGCGTCTTCATGCCGCTCGGCCTGACCCAGGTCTCACACCTCGGCGGTGACAGCGAGGCATACGTGGCCTGGTCCTGGGCGGTCAACGGCTTCTGCTCGGTCATCGGGTCCGTCCTGACGACGATCCTCTCGATGGCGCTCGGTTTCCGCACGGTGCAGGCGATCGCCTTCGCGTTCTACGCGCTGGCCGTCGTCGCGTTCATGCGCCTCCGCGCCGCAGCGTCGGGCCCGGTGGGCACCGGCGAGGTCGGCCTCGCCGCGGCCTCCGTCAGCTGAAGCGTCGCATGTGCACGTTGGAGACGAGTCCGACCGCGATGAACGACGCGATCGTCGCCGACCCGCCGTAGCTCATGAAGGGTAGGGGGATGCCGGTGATCGGCATGATCCCCATGGTCATGCCGACGTTCTCGAACACCTGGAACGTGAACATCGCCAGCATCCCGACGCAGAGGAGCGTGCCGAAGAGATCGGCGGCGAGCAGTGCGATCCGCCATATGCGCCATACGAGCGCGGCGAAGAGCGCCAGCAGGAGCGACCCGCCCAAGAAGCCCAGCTCCTCGCCGACGACGGTGAAGATGAAGTCGGTGTGCTGCTCGGGCACGTACGAGAGCTTGGTCTGCGTGCCCTCGAAGAGGCCCGCACCCGTGAGCCCACCGGCTCCGATGGCGGTCTTCGACTGGGCGAGGTTGTACTCGGCGTCCGACGCCGTCCGGGTGTCGACCGTCGACTGGTCGAGGAACGACGTCAACCGGTCGATCTGGTAGTCCGCGAAGACGTCGGAGCTCACCGCGCCACCCACGAGAGTGA
The DNA here is from genome assembly GCA_027494135.1 of Acidimicrobiia bacterium. GTDB lineage: Bacteria > Actinomycetota > Acidimicrobiia > IMCC26256 > PALSA-610 > JAOSJK01. Next base: position 99,665 of record JAOSJK010000001.1, read on the forward strand.
CGGCGAGGAGCACCATCACGGCGAGGTGCCGCCCGCGCGCACCCGCGACGACCAGCACCGTGCCCACGCAGATCATCAGCACGATGGCCGTCCCGAGATCGGGTTGGCGCAGGACCAGCACGATCGGCAGCCCCGCGAGTCCGATCGCGATCGCGAACCGCCAGACGTCGAGATCTCCGCGGTGCGAGTGGCAGTAGCCGGCCAGCGCGACGACGAGCACCACCTTGGCAAGCTCGGAGGGCTGGAACTGCAGGGGTCCGATCTGGAACCAGGCCTGCGTGCCCTTGCGCGTCGCCCCCAGGGCTAGGACACCTACGAGCATCGGCAGCACGGCTACGTAGAGCAGCGGGAACATGTCGCGGAGCCGGCGGTAGTCGACGAGCATCACCGCCAACATGGCGGCGATGCCGATGACCACCGCTGCTCCCTGTCGCTGCACGTAGTACAGCTCGCTGAGCCCCTGCCCGGCGAGGCGCGTGCGCGTCGACGAGTAGACCATGAGCAGCCCGAGTGCCGAGATGCCCACCGGCAGCGCCAGCAGGCCCCAGTCGACGTGGCGCAGAGGGGCCGTCGCGGAGGCCGGGGGCCTGGCCGCTGCCGATGGCAGTGCGACGCCGACCATCAGTCGCTCGCCTCGCCGTGCGGCACCACGACGGGACTGATCGGCAGGTCGTAGAGCGCCTCGATGACGCGCCGCACGATCGGAGCCGCGACGCGCGACCCGAACCCAGCCTCCTGGACCACGGCGACCGCGACGTACTTCGGCGCATTCGCGGGGAAGACCGCAGCGAAGAGCGAGGTGTCGCCCTTCGTGTCGTCCGACGTGCCGATCTGGGCCGTGCCGGTCTTGCCGGCTATCGGGATCAGGCCGAGCGGGAAGCCCGCGAACGCGCCGTACGCCGTACCGCTCGGATCCGCCACCGCGCCGACCATCCCGTCGATGATCGCCTGGCGGCGGTACGGGTCCATCGCGACTCGACGGATCCGCTTCGAACGGGTCCGGCGCACCGTGTCACCGTCGGAGTCGCGCACCTCAACCGACAGCCGTGGCTCCCGCAGGACCCCTCCGTTCGCGAGCGCCGCGTAGGCATTGGCCAGCTGGAGCGGCGTCACCAGCACGTCGCCCTGCCCAACCGACATGTTGATCTGATCTCCCGGGTACCAGATCTCGTTCTCGCTGATCTTCTGCGGGTCGTCGTACAGCACCCGCGCGAAGTCGTGCTTCCACTCGGGATCGGGGATCCGGCCCTCCGCCTCTACCAGCTCGAACCCGCTCGGAGCCCCGAACCCGAGCTGCCCGGCGACGGTCTGCATCGCGAGCCCCCGCGCCTCGTCCTCGAACCTCCACGTCCTCCAGAACTGCCTGCCCAGCTCGAAGAAGTAGGCGTCGCTCGACACGGTGAGGGCGCGGCGCAGATCGACACTCCCGTACGCGCGCCCACCGGCGTTGTTGTAGGTCGTCTCCTCGACGGTTATCGATCCGGTGTCGTTGAACCAGTCGTCGGGTCCGCGGTACCCGTACTCCATCGCGGTCAGGGCTGTCACGAGCTTGAACGTCGATCCCGGCGCGTAGGTCCCCTGCGTCACCCGGTTCAGGAGCGGCTGGAAGAGCGACTCGTCCTCGGTCAGCTCCTGATACCGCGCCTCGGAGATGCCGCCGATGAACTCGGCCGGATCGTAGGTGGGGAACGAGGCCATGGCGACGACGCCGCCGGTGTCGACGTCGATCACGACCACGGCCCCGGCGGGTGCGGCGAAGGTGGCGAAGCCGGCCTCGTAATCGGTGTTCTGGACCTCGCGCGCCTGGAGGATCGCCGAGACCAGCGACTCCTCGGCGACCCTCTGAACCTGCTCGTCTATGGTGAGCACCACGTCGTGCCCGGGCTCTCCGGGCGCCTTCTCCAACGGGTCCCCGACGACGTTCCCCGCCGGGTCGACCTCGACCGTGACGCTCTGCGGCACTCCGCGCAGGTCGGCTTCGTAGGCAGCCTCGACGCCGGCCCGACCGATCGTGTCGCCGAGCACGTAGTCGTCGCCCTTGTGCTCCGCCATCTCGTCTTCGTTGATCTCGCCGACGTAGCCGAGTACGTGCGCGGCGAGCGTCGAGTGGGGGTAGTGGCGCAGGTTGAGGGGCACCACGCTCACACCCGGGTAGCTCTCCCCCTGCTCCTGCAACACCACGCGCGCTCGGTCGGGCACCTCGGCCTCGACGGCCAGCACCGCCGGCGCGAGGCGCGACCCTCTGGGATCGTCATAGCGCTCACGGAGGATGTCCACGTCGATCGCCAGCAGCTCGGAGAGGCTGCCGATCACTCCGTCGAGGCTCTCTTCGTCGAGGTCGCGCGAGACGGTCACGGCCCACGCGATCCGGTTCTCCACGAGCACCTCGCCGTTGCGGTCGAGGATGCGGCCGCGCGGGGTCTCGGTCTGGACGACCCGGACGCTGTTCTCCCTCGCCGCCTCCACGTAGACCGTGCCGGAGCCGACCTGCAGGAACCAGAGTCGCCCTACGAGGGTGCTGAAGAGCGCAACGACGACGACGCCCACGATGCTCACCCTGATGCGGCTCGTATCGGTCATTCTGCTCCGGGCGCGTGCGCGCCCCGAATCGGCGCGGCGGAGCCACCATCCTTGCCGAGCCGGGGGCAGGTCGCACACCGGCTTGCCCTGCGGCGCCGCGGCCTACCTGACGCGCCAGGCGGCCGCAGGCTCACGCTCCTCTCGCAGGAGACGCCCCACGGCGAGAAAGACCAGAGGGGCCAGCAGGGCGTCGTAGAGGGTCGCTCGCAGGATCACGTCGAGGGTCCTCCAGGAGGCGAGCACCTCCGAGCCGGTAACGACCCCACCCGCGGCAAAGACGAGTCCACCCCCGAGCCCCGCAGCGGCGCCCAGGAGGGGCGCGACCCACCGCGGCGACCTCAGGAGGCCGGTCTGCAGGACGCCGAGCGCGTAGCCCGTGAGGGCACAGGAGATCGCCGTTAGACCCAGGGGGGTCTCCAGGAAGAGGTCGGTGCCGAGGCCGGCGACGAAGCCGATCACGGCGGCGGTGTCGGGGCCTTCCATGTAGGCCACCGCGGCGGCCACCAGTAGGGCGAGGTCGGGCACCGTTCCGAAGACCCGCAGGCCGGGGAAGACCCCGCCCTGGAGCACGATCGTCGCCGAGACGAGAAGCGCGAGTCGCGTGCCGCGCCCCACCTCAACCGCCTTCCGGAGCAGCCGCCGACGGTGTCCACCGCAGGACGCGCACGATCTCGAGTCGCGAGAAGTCGACGAACGGCCTCAAGATCACCCGGTGCAGCGTCGTCCCCGGGTTCGGACTCGACCGTGACGACCTCGCCCACCAGGAACCCCGGCGGGAAGACACTGCCCTCGAGCCCCGACGTGACCGCGTCGTCACCGACGACCACGTCGAAGCCCTCGTCTGCGATCACGGCGGTCGTCATCGTGGTCGTCGTGGCCGCCGGATCCGCCTCGGCAGCGGTTGTGGCGGTCGAGTCCGTCTCGAGGGGCACCGGGTTGCTGGTCGTGGTCGTGCTGATCGTGGTCGTGCTGGTCGCAGCGGGCGGCGGGGGTTCCCTTGATCGGTTCGACCAGATCGAGCACCAGAGTCGACCGGCCGGCTCGACCGTGGGCCTGGCCCGTGAGGCGCGGTCGCACCATGCGGACGCTCACGCCCGAGCGCGAGTCCGTCAGGAGGAGCACCTTCGCGCCACTCGACCAGACCTCGATGACGCGCCCGACGAGCCCCTCGGCGGCGACGACCGGCATCCCTCGCCGACACCGGCATCACTGCCCTTGTCGATGATGATCGTCGACTCGTAGTTCCCCGCGGGGCCGAGCACCACGTTCGCCGCAACCGCCTCGGAGTCCTCCGGGATCTCCAGCTCCAGGAGCTCCTTGTAGCGGCGGTTCTCCTGCAGCGCGGCGTCGCCACGGCGCGCCCTCGACTCCGCATCGGCCAGCTCCGCGCGCAGGCGGTCGTTGTCGCGCTTGAGGGAACCGGCCGAAGTCACGCCCTCGAACCAGTCGCCCACCGGGTCCGTCACGGCGTTCACGGCCTTCGCCACCGGCGAGACGACCTCGTGCGCGGCCCGGCCCACGGCCCCCAGCGGCCCGGAGTCACCACTGCGCTTGTCGAGCGTGATGAGTGTGATCGCGGTCAGGAGCAGCAGCACCAGCACGTAGCGGCGCCTGCCCCCGCGGCGATAGACGACCATCCGCCCGGTCTACTACGACCGACGCTACGAGTGCTGAGAGGAGATGAGCACCTGCTTCAGCGCGTCGAACTCCTCCAGGCATTGACCCGAGCCGTTCACGACCGAGTAGAGGGGGTTGTCGGCGATGTGGATCGGCATCCCCGTCTCGGAGTGCAGCCGCTCCTCGAGGCCGTGCAGCAGCGCTCCGCCACCGGTCACGACAATCCCCTTCCCCATGATGTCGGCAGCCAGCTCGGGCGGGGTCTTGTCGAGTGTGACCTTCACCGCGTCGCAGATCGCGGCGACCGGCTCCTCGATCGCCTCACGTATCTCCATGGTCGACACGACGACGGTCTTCGGCAGACCGGTGACGAGGTCGCGCCCGCGGATCTCGGCGTAGAGCTCCTCCTCGAGGGGGTACGCGCTACCGAGCGCGATCTTGATCTCCTCGGACGTCCGCTCACCGAGCGCCAGCGAGTACTCCTTCTTGACATAGTGGACGATCGCCTCGTCGAGCTCGTCACCCGCGATGCGTATCGACTCGCTCGCCACGATCCCGCCGAGCGAGATGACCGCGACCTCGGTCGTACCGCCCCCGATGTCGACGATCATGTTTCCCGCGGGTTCGTGAACCGGAAGCCCCGCGCCGATGGCCGCAGCCATCGGCTCCTCGATGATGTACGCAGGCTTGCGGGCACCGGCGTACTCCGCCGCCTCCTGGACGGCCCGCTGCTCGACCCCGGTGATCCCCGACGGCACGCAGATGACCATCCGCGGCTTCGCCCACCGGCGCTGGTGCACGCGCTGGATGAAGTACCTGAGCATCTTCTCGCAGACGTCGAAGTCGGCGATCACGCCGTCCTTGAGCGGCCGGATCGCCTGTATGTGCCCCGGAGTGCGACCGATCATCCGCTTCGCCTCGGTGCCGACCGCCAGCGGGCGGCCGTCGCGCGCGTTGACGGCGACCACGGAGGGCTCGTCGAGCACGACGCCGCGACCGCGCACGTAGACAAGGGTGTTCGCCGTTCCCAGATCGACCGCCATGTCGCGGCCCATCACGGACGAGTACCAGGGTTCGCTCACCGCGTGCCTCCTTGGAGGCGAGCCGAGTCGTACAAGGCTACGGTCACGGCCGCCATCGCGCCACCTTGGGCGCGGAGAGCCGGTCATGCCGCGTCCCTGGGCGACGCGGACACGTATTCGCCATTCACGATGGGTGACCGCTCCGCCGCGCCACGGGCGCGGCTCAAGCGAACCCGGGGAAGAAAAGTGCGATCTCGCGCGCCGCCGACTCCGGGCTGTCGCTCCCGTGGACGAGGTTCTCGCCCATCTCGATGGCCAGGTCGCCGCGGATGGTGCCAGGGGCGGCATCCCTCGGGTTCGTGGCACCCATCAGCGTCCTGACGACCTTCCAGGCCTCGGTTCCCTCGACGACCATGGCGACGAGCGGCCCGCGCGTGATGAACTCGACCAGCTCCCCGAAGAAGGGCTTGCCGTCGTGCTCTGCGTAGTGGCGCTTCGCCGTGTCGGAGTCGAGGTGCCGCAGTTCCAGCGCGACGATGCGGAGCTGCTTGCGCTCCAACCTCCCGACGATCTCACCGACGAGGCGGCGCTCGACGGCGTCGGGCTTGCAGAGCACGAGGGTCCTGTTGTCGCTCATGGGCGGTTCAGGCTACTCGGGTAGCCTTCCGACCCCCGAAACCGAGCCCTCAGTCGTAGTAGTCCTCGTCGGGGCGTTCATCCTCGGGATCCGGCACGGCGATTATGAGGACGTGCAGCTCCCTGCCCTCTTCGGGAATTGCATCGTGCCTGGTCCCTGGTGGGATCACGACGAGATCACCCTTGGCGATCGCCACGCGATCGTCGTCGAGCTCGATGTGCCCCTCGCCGTCGACCACGAAGTAGTACTCGGTGGTCCGGCGGTGCGAGTGCCTGCGCGCGTCTCGGATCCTCAGGTAGTGGAACCAGAGCGGTTCGCCCGGCACCGAGAGCGTGAGGTCGCGTCGGAAACCGCACGTAGACCGGAACTCGGTCTGGTCGGCGAGGTGCCGCACGCTCGCGCTCGCGCCGGCGGCTATGACCTCGACGCTCTCCGCCCTGGGCATCAGGCCTCCTCTCCGACTACTGCGCTCTCCTCTATGTAGCGCGCGTACTGACCGGCGACGTCGGCCTCCGCCGCGCCACCTTCGTGAACGAGGATCCGGTGACGGAGCCGCATGCTCTCCCCCGCGGCCAGGCTTCCGCCTCCCAGGAAATGGTGACCGGGGAACGGCGAGAGCGGTCCGTAGTCGCGTGCGAACCAGGTAGCCGGGTGGGGGTTCGCCGGATGGTCGAAGACCGCGATGCCCTCCGTGTAGGCCTTGTGCCACACGCCGCGACGATCCCCACAGCGATCGATCCAACCGGCCGGCTTCCCGAAGCACTCCTGCTCGCCGGAGCCTCCCTCTGAGTTCACCATCGTCCCACCACCGTTCGTGGTGAGCACCTCTGCGACGCGCAGGCCCGGCATCACCGACTCCTTGGTGTCGCCGAACTTCAGGTCGATGCGCGCGCTGTAGGTGCTGTCGAGATCGACCGTGTACCAGTGCTCATCCGCGTAGTGGGCCAGGAGTATGCGCCGCTCATCGATGAGCGTCACGCCGTCGGGATCGCGCCATTCGAGCGTCTCGTCGAATCCGAACCACGGGTCGTCGTCGACGATCTCGTCGAAGGCGACGTGCTCGACCCGCCCGTGATCCATGTCTTCGCGTTCGAGCTCCAAGTAGAAGTCGACGCCGTTGACGTCGCCGTGCCCCCACCAGAGCCCGAGGTGATGGGCATGGTCCGGTGGGGCGCACTCCAGCATGTTGCGCCCCGACGGTCCGACGAGCGTCGAGAGGTACGGGCGCCGTGTCGCTCCGCGGACGTGGTACGCGAGCGTCACGCAGTCGGGTGAGAAGTCTGTGCCGCGGAGCATGAACCTGTGGTCGTCTACCAGGACCTCGGGCCCCGTGTTGGCCTGTTCGGATGCGATCATGGACGCGCTCCCATCTCGGAGATTGCAGTTGTGCCGTCACAGAGCTGCCGGTAGACGGCTGCGTAGCGGCCGGCGGCCTTGGCGACCTGAACCGGCTCGCCGCGCACGGCTGAGAGGTAGGCGGCGTTCGCGAACTCGATGACGCGGGTCGCCTCGGTCGCATCGCACGAGGACGGTCGTCCCTCGAGTGCGGCCGACGCGAAGTCGCGGTGCGAGTCGAGGATCATGTCGAACCACTCGGACGGAGTCCTCAGCACGTCGATCGGCGCCCACTCGACGTCGAGCTCGGGGAACTCCTCTTTGCTGGAGTCGCTCAGGACCTGCGCCGGCGTCTCGAGGCGCGCCCGCCGGAGCTCGTAGCCCTCCGCGGCGATCGACCCGAGCTCGCCGTGCCACTCTATGCGATCTGCGCCCACAGGGTCGTTCAGCGATGCAACGACCACGCCGCGCGCTCCGGAGTCCCACTCGCAGAGAATGATGATCTCGTCCTCCACTTCCGCAACGTGGCGTGCGCGGAACGCGCGGGCGGTCACCCGCGCCGGCGAGCCCATCACCGCCAGATACGCGTCCACCTGGTGACACGCCTGGCTCAGCAGCACTCCACCGCCCGACATCTTCCAGGTGGATCTCCAGGGACTCGCCTCGAAGTAGCGCTGCGCGCGGAACCAGGTCGTCGCCGTCACGTCGGCGCGGAAGACCTGTCCGATCTCCCCCGCCTCGATTCCCCGCCGCGCCTCTGCGTAGCCGCGGTGGTACCGGTACTGGTGGCCCACATGCAGCACACGTCCCATCGCCGCTGCCTCGCTGCCCAGCGCCCAGCCCTCCTCGGCCGTGGGAACGAAGGGCTTCTCGCAGTAGACGTGCAGACCGGCAGCGAGGGCACCCCGAATCAGCGACGCGTGAGTCCCGGGGGCGTGGCGATCACGACAGCGTCTACCGCGCCGGACGCGAAGAGGTCCTCGGCCCTCGGGAACGCGGCGACTCCGTGGTCGTCGGCGGCCTTGGTGAGGACCTCCTGGTCCAAGTCGCAGACGGCGGTGAGGGTCTCGTGGTCTACCGCGGGTACCGCGAAGAGGTGCGCCTGGCCGATCCCGTTCGCACCGATGACGCCGACTCGCAGGTCTCCCATGCCCAGCCCCTTCGAGACTCGCCGATCGCCATCAACCGGAGCGCGCGGACTGGCGAGCCTACGCCCCCGCACGCTCCACGCACCCGTGGATCAGTGCTTCACAAGGAACGAGCGTGCAGCACCCACCGCGTAGAGCGATCCGGCGACGACGATCTGGCCGTCGTCCATCGTCCCCAGCATCGCCGCGGCAATCCCGTCGGCGACGGAGTCGACGACCTCGATCCGGTCCTCGGGAACGCCGAGATCCGCCGCAGCGCTCGCGATCCTCTCCGGATCCAGCGCACGCGGGCTCGGTGGCCTGCAGCAGATGATCAACGTCGCGTCGCCTGCACCGAGCGCCGTGAGCATCTCGCGCGGATCCTTCTCGCGAAGCAGCCCGACGACGAGCGTGAGCGGCCTGGGTGCGAACTCCTCGTCGAGTGCCGCGCGCAGAGCCTCCGCGCCGGCGACGTTGTGCGCCCCGTCGAGGAGCACCAGCGGGCTGCGACCGACCACTTCCAGCCTCCCGGGAGAGCTCACCGAGGCGAAGGCCTCGGCCACGACTCCGGGATCGAGTGGCCGTCCGATGAACGCCTCCGCCGCGGCGAGCGCCACGGCCGCGTTGTCTCCCTGGTGTGCCCCGTGCAGCGGCAGGAATACTCCCGGATACTGCGCGCCCGGCGTGTAGAGGTCGACGACGCGACCGCCGTGCGCCAGGGTGCCGCCGCGCACGCCGAAGTCGACCCCTCGCCTGACCACGGATGCTGCACCACGGTCGAGGAATAGCGCCGCGACGTCGTCGTCCGTCTCGCCGAGAACCAATGCCGTGCCGGGCTTGATGATCCCCGCCTTCTCCGCCGCGATCTGATCGCGCGTCGGCCCCAGGTAGTCGACGTGGTCGATGCTCACGTTCGTCACCACTGCGACGCGACCGTCCACGAGATTCGTCGCGTCCCAGGTGCCACCACCCCCACCTCCACCACTGCGGCTTCGACTGCCTCGTCGGCGAACCACCTGAGTGCCGCCGCTGTCACCACCTCGAAGTACGACGGCCGGCCCTCCATCGCCTGCTCGGCCGTTCGCACCGATGCGAGGAGGTCGTCGAAGACGTCGTCGGCCACGGCCTCGCCGCAGAGCTCCATCCGCTCGTTCACGCGCTCGAGGTGCGGGCTCGTGTACGAACCCGTCTTCAGGCCGAGGGCATCCAGCAGCGCGGCACACATCCGCGTCGCCGAGGTCTTGCCGTTCGTGCCGGTTACGTGAACCGCCGCGAGCTCACGCTGAGGTGAGCCCAGGAGCGTGAGGAGGCTGTCGATGCGGTCGAGCGTCGGTGCCGATGACCGTCGATCCACGCTGGTCGGCACGCCGATACCGGTCTCGAGGTTGACGTGCGAGTCGAGCCAGGCGCGTGCATCGGGATCTTCCACCGTCTCAGGGTGCCTCGGTGTCCGGAGCGACGAGCTCGACCGTCACGGAGAGCTCCGTGTCGGCGACGCACTCGAGACTCAGGATCTTCCCCGCCGCGCAGACATCGCGCTCGGCCGCGGCAAGAGCGGCCAGCCTCTCCGCCGTGTCACGCACCAGCACTCGGGTCGCCGGAGTGGCGAGCGAGCGCTTCTGCGCCGACTTCTCCTTGCGTACTGCGCCGAGCACCTCTGAAGCGACCTCGTATACGAGCGGGTCGGCCTCCGGACCGGCGAGCGCGAGCTCCGATGCCTCCGGCCAGCGCGCGCGGTGGATCGAACCTTCGCGCCACCACGACCACGCCTCTTCGGTGACGAACGGAACGTGCGGCGCGAAGAGGCGAAGCAGCACCGAGAGCGCCGTGCGCAGTGTCACCGCAGCCGAGGTGAACCCGGCATCGCCGGCCCCCGCGTAGGCCCTGCTCTTGACCAGCTCCAGGTAGTCATCGCAGAAGTGCCAGAAGACGCGCTCCACGCGCTCCAACGCCCGCGCGTAGTCGTACGAGTCGAATGCCCGCGTCGCGTCGGTGACGAGATCGGACATCTCGCGAAGCACGGCGCGATCCAACGGGTGCGACACCAGACCGAGGTCGTCGCCGGCGTCGCCTGCGATGCCGAGCACGAACTTCGACGCGTTGAGGATCTTGATCGCTAGCTTGCGACCGATCTTGACCTGGGCCTCGTCGAATGCCGTGTCGGTGCCGGGTCGTCCACTGGCCGCCCAGTAGCGGACCGCGTCGGAGCCGTACCGCTCCAGAACGTCGATCGGCGTGACGACGTTGCCCTTCGACTTCGACATCTTCTTGCGATCGGGGTCGAGCACCCACCCAGAGATCGCGGCGTCGCTCCAAGGCAGCGAACCGTGCTCCTGGTGGGCGCGCACCACGGTGGAGAAGAGCCAGGTGCGGATGATGTCGTGAGCCTGCGGGCGGAGATCCATCGGGAAGACGCGATCGAAGAGGTCCGGGTCGTCCACCCACCCGCCGGCTATCTGGGGCGTCAGCGAGGACGTAGCCCACGTGTCCATAACGTCGGGGTCCGCCGCGAAGCCACCCGGTCGATCGCGTTGTGCTTCCTCGTAGCCGGCCGGCACGTCACTCGACGGGTCGACGGGCAGGTCGTCTTCGCTCGGCGTGATCGGCGCGTCGTATCCCGGGCTGCCGTCGGCGTCGAGCGGGTACCAGAGCGGGAAGGGAACCCCGAAGTACCGCTGCCTGCTGATCAGCCAGTCGCCGTTCAGCCCCTCCACCCAGGACTCGTAGCGCGAGCGCATGTACTCCGGATGCCAGGTGAGCTCGCGGCCGCGCGAGACGAGAGCAGCGCGCAGGTCGGCGTCGCGCCCGCCGTTCCGTATGTACCACTGACGTGTCGTGACGATCTCGAGGGGACGATCGCCCTTCTCGTAGAACTTCACCGGGTGAGTGATCTGCGCCGGCTCACCGTCGAGCTCGCCGCTCGTCCTCAGCTGCTCCACCACCCGGGCCTGTGCCCGCTTGACGGTCAGGCCGGCGATCTCCTGGTACGCCTCCTGCCCCGCGGCTGTCTCCGACACCTCCTCGGGCGCCTCCGACCTCAGGCGGCCGTCGGGTTCGATGATCCCGCGCGTCGCCAGCTGCAGCTCGCGCCACCAGATGACGTCGGTGAGGTCGCCGAAGGTGCAGACCATCGCGATCCCGGAGCCCTTCTCGGGGTCCGCCAGGGCATGGGCGACCACAGGGACGCGTACGCCGTACAGAGGTGTCACGAGCTCGCCGCCGAAGAGAGACCGGTAGCGATCGTCGTCGGGGTGGGCGACCACGGCGACGCACGCGGCGAGGAGCTCCGGGCGGGTCGTCTCCACGATCACGTCGCCGGAGCCGTCTGCCCGATGGAACCGGAGCCGGTGGTAGGCGCCGCCCACCTCGCGGTCCTCGAGCTCCGCCTGGGCGACCGCCGTGCGGAAGTCGACGTCCCAGAGGGTCGGGGCCTCCGCCTGGTAGACCTCACCGCGCGTGATCTGACGGAGGAACGCTCTCTGCGCGGCCCGCCGGGCGCGGTCACTGATCGTCGTGTAGTTGTGGGTCCAGTCGACAGATAGTCCCAGTCTGCGAAAGAGCGCCTCGAATACCTGCTCGTCCTGAGCGGTCAGCTCCTCGCAGAGCTCCACGAAGTTGGGCCGGCTAACCGCGATCTGCACCTTGCCCGGCTTCTCGGGCGCGCGTAGCGTGGCGTCGTAATGCAGGTGCGGCTCGCACCTGACCCCGTAGTAGTTCTGGACTCGACGCTCGGTAGGAAGTCCGTTGTCGTCCCACCCCATCGGGTAGAAGACCTCTCGGCCACGCATCCGCTGGAAGCGGGCGATGGTGTCGGTGTGCGTGTACGAGAGCACGTGGCCCACATGGAGTGAACCGCTAACGGTCGGCGGAGGAGTGTCGATGGAGTAGACGTGCTCGCGCGGCTGCGATCGGTCGAACCGGTAGGTGCCATCGGCATCCCACCGGGCCGACCAGCGATCCTCCAGCCCTTCGAGTCCGGGCTTCTCCGGTATGTGGGCCACCATGGCCGGGGAGTCTAGGAGCGACCCTCCCTGCGAACAGATCGAGACACCACCGATGAGGATGGACTACTAGTGCGAGCGGCACGGGTTCCCACGCAGACCCGGCGCGAAGAGCGCGCCAGAGCGCCGCGCATCTCGGTTCACGCGAGGCGCGCCGCCGCGTTGCTCGCTGCGATCTCCATGGCCGTCGGAGCGATGGCCGCTGTACCTGCCGCCGCCCAGGACGCCCGCTACCTCGGATCGGTGGCCGGCTCCCAGCTGGATCGTCCGATCGTAGGGATGGCCGCGACGCCGACCGGGCGCGGCTACTGGCTCGTCGCCTCCGACGGCGGGATCTTCGCGTTCGGCGACGCCCGCTTCCACGGCAGCACCGGCGGAACCCTCCTCAACCGTCCCATCGTCGGGATGGCATCCACCCGCACCGGCAACGGCTACTGGCTCGTCGCCTCCGACGGCGGGATCTTCGCGTTCGGCGACGCCCGCTTCCACGGCAGCACCGGCGGAACCCCCATCAACCGTCCCATCGTCGGGATGGCATCCACCCGCACCGGCAACGGCTACTGGCTCGTCGCCTCCGACGGCGGGATCTTCGCGTTCGGCGACGCCCGCTTCCACGGCAGCACCGGCGGCATCGCGCTCAACCGTCCCATCGTCGCCATGGCATCCACCCGCACCGGCAACGGCTACTGGCTCGTCGCCTCCGACGGCGGGATCTTCGCGTTCGGCGACGCCCGCTTCCACGGCAGCACCGGCGGCATCGCGCTCGTCAGCCCCATAGTCGCAATGGCATCCACCCGTGCCGGCAGCGGGTACTGGATGATCGCGTCGGACGGCGGGATCTTCGCCTTCGGCGACGCCCGCTTCTACGGGTCGGCAGCGGGGCAGCCTGCAACCGGGACCATCGCGTCGATGGCTGCGTCGCCTCGCGGCGGATACTGGATGGTGACGGCCGACGGCGCCGTGCTCACGGCCACCCGGGCAGCCGGGTTCAAGACCGACCCGAACCTCGCCGCCCTCTCCCCCGAGGCATCCGTGGCCCGGGACCTCTTCTACCGCATCAACGACGAGCGCGCCGCCCGCGGCCTCCGGACTCTCACATGGGATCCGGTCCTCGCCGACCTGGCCGCCGGCTGGGCCCGGCGCATGGCCACCGAGGGCCGCATGTACCACCAGAACCTGCAGGGGCTCTTCGGCACTCCTCTCGTGGCCGGCCGGTTCACCGCGCTGCGCGAGAACATCTACACGGGCAACGGCATCTACCGCGACTCAGGCTCCACCCATGTCGCCTTCATGAGCTCCGACCCGCACAGGGCCGACATCCTGGTGCCCGAGCTGACGTCGGTCGGAGTCGGCGCAGCGTGCGTCAACGGCACGCTCTGGGTAACGCAGGACTTCGGCGTTGTCGCCGGTTACCCGGCGCCCGCTCCCGCTCCCGTGCCTCCCCGCGACCCGATCGTCAGGCCCGACGAGAACGGGCCCTCCTGCTGACGGCAGACGGCATCCCAGCCCGCACGGCCGGGCTCGGCCTCACGGACGTGTCCCTCCTCATGGGCGGCACGGCTGTCCTCGACTCGGTCACGTGGCGGGTCGAGGCCCACCAGCGCTGGGTCGTGCTGGGACCCAACGGAGCAGGCAAGACGACACTGCTCCGAGTCGCGGCGCTGAGGCTGCACCCGTCGAGCGGCTCCGTCGAGGTGGTCGGCGAGACCCTGGGGCGCTGCGACGTCCGCGAGGTGCGCTCACGCATCGGCTTCGCCGGAGCGGCCCTCGCAGCGGCCCTCGAGCCGCGCATGACGGCGGTCGAGGTCGTGATGACGGGGATCCACGCAGCGCTGGCCCCCTGGTGGCACACATACACAGACGACGACCGCGTCCGCGCACTCGGTCTCCTTGCGCGATTCGGCTGCGCGCCACTGGCGGATCACGGCCGCGACCCTCTCCTCGGGCGAGCGACAGCGCGTGCTGCTCGCCCGCACTCTCGTCAGGGATCCGGAGCTCGTCCTGCTCGACGAACCGACGGCCGGCCTCGACGTAGGTGGCCGCGAGCAGCTCGTCGCCGACCTCACGCGCGTCGCCACCGACGACCTCGCGCCGCCGGTGGTGCTCGTCACGCACCACCTCGAGGAGATCCCACCTGGCTTCACCCACGCTCTCGCGCTGCGCGGCGGTCGGATCGTCGCCTCCGGAGCCATCGGCGAGGTCGTCACCGACGAAGTGCTGTCGGAGACGTTCGGGCTACGGCTCAGAGCGGCACACTCCGACGGACGCTGGTCGGCGCGCCCGGGCTGATCGCGGTCAGCGGGCTCTTACGCGCTCCGCCGGTTCTCGTCCTCGGTCACCAGCGTGGGCGCCACCTTCCGAAGAACCGTCTCACGATCGACGACGCACTTCGTGACATCGGTGCGCGACGGCAGCTCGTACATGACCTCGAGAAGCACCTCTTCGAGGATCGCCCGAAGCCCACGGGCCCCGGTGCCGCGCTTCAGCGCCTCCTCGGCGATGGCGTCCATTGCGTCGTCGGTGAAGACGAGATCGACGTCGTCGAAGTGGAAGAACTTCTCGAACTGCTTCGAGAGAGCGTTCTTCGGCTCCATGAGGATGCGCACCAGCGCCTCCTTGTCGAGGCTGTTCACCGCACCGATCACCGGAAGGCGTCCGACGAACTCGGGGATCAGGCCGAACTTGAGGAGATCCTCGGGCAGCACGCCGGAGAGGATCGCACCGAGGTCCTTCTCGTTGGAGCGTCGGATGTCGGCACCGAAGCCGACACCCCGATTACCGGCACGGGACTCGATGATCTTGTCGATCCCGGCGAATGCTCCGCCGCAGATGAACAGGACGTTCGTCGTGTCGATCTGGATGAACTCCTGATGCGGGTGCTTCCGCCCACCCTGCGGGGGAACCGGCGCGGTGGTGCCCTCGAGGATCTTGAGCAAGGCCTGCTGGACGCCCTCGCCCGAGACGTCACGCGTGATCGAAGGGTTCTCGGCCTTGCGCGCGATCTTGTCGATCTCGTCGATGTAGATGATCCCGGTCTCGGCCTTCTTGACGTCGTAGTCGGCGGCCTGGATCAGCTTCAGGAGGATGTTCTCGACATCCTCGCCCACGTAGCCGGCCTCCGTGAGCGCGGTTGCGTCGGCAATGGCGAAGGGGACCTTCAGCATCCGAGCGAGGGTCTGCGCGAGCAGCGTCTTGCCACACCCGGTCGGACCTATGAGCAGGATGTTCGACTTCTGCAGCTCGACGTCGGGGTCGCCGTATGCGCCGGCCTGAACCCGCTTGTAGTGGTTGTACACGGCGACCGAGAGGATCTTCTTCGCCTGCTCCTGACCGATCACGTAGTCGGAGACGTAGTCGAAGATCTCGCGCGGCTTGGGGAGCTCGTCGAAGCGGACCTCACTCGTCTGTGAGAGCTCCTCCTCGATGATCTCGTTGCAGAGGTCGATGCACTCGTCGCAGATGTAGACGCCCGGTCCCGCGATCAGCTTCTTGACCTGCTTCTGGCTCTTCCCGCAGAAGGAGCACTTCAGCAGGTCGCCACCCTCACCGAACTTCGCCACGGCGCCTCTCCCCTCGTAGTACGGCTAGTTGGTTCCCTCGGCGGGTGGAACGGCAGCGAGCTCGCGGTTGCTGATCACCTCGTCGACGATGCCGTAGTCCTTGGCCTCGTAGCCGCTCATGATGAAGTCGCGGTCGGTGTCGTTGGCGACCTTCTCGATCGTCTGACCGGTGTTGTGTGCGAGCAGCTCGTCGAGGAGCTGCCGCATGCGGATGATCTCCTTCGCCTGGATCTCGATGTCGACCGCCTGACCGGCCGCGCCACCGTGAGGCTGATGGATGAGCACCCGGGCGTGCGGGAGGATGTAGCGCTTGCCGGGAGTGCCCGCCGAGAGGAGGACCGCCGCCGCGGAGGCGGCCTGGCCGACGCAGATCGTCTGCACGTCGCACTTGATGTACTGCATGGTGTCGTAGATCGCGAAGAGCCCCGTGATCTCGCCGCCAGGCGAGTTGATGTACATCATCACGTCCTTGTCGGGATCCTCTGACTCCAGGTGGAGGAGCTGGGCGATCATGAGGTTCGCGACGGTGTCGTCGATCGGCATGCCGAGGAAGATGATCCGGTCCTTCAGGAGCCGGGAGAAGATGTCGCGGGTCTCGCGACCTCTAGGCGTCTCCTCGGTCACGTAGGGCATGTAGAGGTTCTGTGTCTGGCTCACGCCTCGGGCCTTTCCTCGCTGTCGGAGCTTTCGGAGCTGCTGTCGGAGCTGTCGCCTTCGGAGCTGCTGTCGTCGGTGCCGGGCATCTCGGGAAGCGTGAGATCGATTGGCTCGCCTGACTCGTCGACGACCTCGGCCCCGCTGATCAGGAGCTCCAGGGCCTTTCCTCGGGCGATATCAGAGCGTACCGCCTCCAGGACCCCCGCTTCTCCAAGTCGCGCCGGACGCGATCGGGCTTCTCCTGCATGCGCTCTGCCAGCTTGAAGACCTCCGCGTCGAGGTCGGCATCGGTGGCCTCGATCTCCTCCTGGGCCACGACCGCCCTCAGGGCGAGGTCTGCCAGGACCGCCCGGCCGGCCCCGCTCTGGACCTCGTTGATCAGGTCCTGCTCCTGCCGGCCGCTCGCGGCGAGGTACTGGTCGATCGTCATCTCCTGATCGGCGAGCCGGTGCAGGAGGTCGTGGAGACGCCGCTCGGTCTCCTGACGGACGAGGGCCTCGGGGGCCTCGATCGGGACGAGGTCGGCCACAGCCTCGAGGACGCGCTCCCGCAGCGCCATCTGGGCCTGGACTCGGGATACCACGTCGAGGCGGCGTGTCACGTCGGCACGCATCTCCTCGACCGTCTCGAGCTCGCTCGACTCCGCGACCCACTCGTCGGTGAGGTCGGGTAACCGGCGCTGCTTCGCATCCTTGACGAGCACCCGGAAGGTGACTGCCTGCCCGGCGCGCTCGGCGAATCGCTCCGGAAGCTCCTCCGCGAACTCGAGGATCGCACCCGGGCGGGTGCCGCGGATCTGAGCGTCGAGGCCGGGGACGACGATCCCCGAACCGACGCGGTAGAGGAACTCGGTTGCCACGAGCCCCTCCACCTCCTCTCCGTCTATCGATCCATGGATGTCGATCGTCGCGAAGTCGCCGTCGGTGAGGGGGGCCTCGGAATCGACCAGCTCCGAGAAGCGCTCGCGGAGCGAGTCGATCTGGGAGTCGACCGCCTCGTCGTCGACGGGGGCCCATGGCAGCTCGACGCGCAGCGAGTCGTAGCCGACCAGCCTCACCACAGGGCGGACCTCGACGACGGCATCGAACTCGACGTCGCCCGACTCCTGCCCGGCGGTTATCTCGATCTCCGGCGGTGCGATCACGTCTACGTCGTTCTCCGTGACCGCCGCCCCGTAGTAGTCGGGAAGGGCATCCTGGAGGGCCTGCACGCGAGCGGCCTCAGCACCGAATCGCGCCTCGAGCAGGCGGCGTGGCGCCTTGCCCGGACGGAAGCCCGGGATCTTCACCTCTCCCGCGAGCTTGCGGAAGGCGGCGTCGATGGCCTTCTCGAACTCCGCCGCGGGGACGGCCACGTGCAGGCGGACCTTGTTGCCATCGAGGGCTTCTACGGTTGTCTCCATAAGGGAGTCGGAGTGTACCCGGGCCTCCCGACGCTACGGTCACCCTGGCGGGGCCCGCCGCACCGGCCTGTGATTAGGCTCACCCCTGATGTCCGATCCGACACGCAGCGCCACCAACGACGTCGGCGCGACCCACGTCGCACTGCCGGTCAACGACCTCGACCGCAGCATCGACTTCTACGAGCGGTTCGCGTCGATGCGCGTCGTCCACCGCCGCGCCGACCCTCCGAGCAATCGCGGCGTCGCTTGGTTGAGTGATCTGACGCGCCCGTTCGTCCTGGTCTTCATCACAGCGCCGGAGGCGGACGGCGCTCTCACCGGATGGGCGCATCTCGGCGTCGGCGTGGAGAGCCGCGACGAGGTCGACCGCCTCGTCGCGCTGGCGCGCTCCGAGCAGCGTGCAGTGCAGGGCCCGACCGACTCCGGCTACCCCGTCGGCTACTGGGCATTCATCGAGGACCCCGACGGCAACAACCTCGAGATCTCGTTCGGCCAGGAGGTCGGCCTCACGGTCGAGGAGCACGCCTCCGGCGGTAACCTCGCCCCATGACCACGCCTCGCCAGCCATACCCCTCGCGCGAGACCACGATGGCCGACTTCGCGGCCCATGTGTCGCGCGGCAAGGTGGAGGCGATGCAGGCCTTCGGCCTCGACGTCGTTATGGGCGAGCGAGAGGGGGATCCGCTTCCACGACGCGTACGACCCGGAGCGCTCGTGGATCAACTGTCACTGCAATGGCGGCGTCTTCAACCTCGGACACCGTCACCCTGCGGTCGTCGCCGCCGTGCGCGACGCGATCGAGACCATCGACGTCGGCAATCACCACCTGGTGTCGGGCTGGCGTGCCCGCCTCTCCACCCGCCTCGCCGCGACGACCGCCGATCACCTGCCGAGCGTTGTTCTCGGCGTGAGCGGGGGCGAGGCGATCGACGTAGCCATCAAGTCGGCGTGGGCCGCCACCGGCCGTCGGAAGATCGTCTCGGTCGTCGGCGGCTACCACGGGCACACCGGCCTCGCGCTCGCGACCGGCGACGCGCAGTACCGCGACCCGTTCGGGCCCAACCTGCCGGGCTTCGCGCAGGTCCCGTTCGACGACCTCGCTGCAATGGACGCCGCGGTAGACGACTCCACCGCCGCGGTGATCCTGGAGCCGATCCCCGCGACTCTCGGCATGCCGATCGCGTCCGACGGCTATCTCGCCGGGGTGCAACGCCTCTGCCACGACCGCGGCGCGCTCTTCATCGCAGACGAGGTGCAGACGGGCCTCGGTCGCACCGGGCGCGTGTGGTGCTATCAGCACGACGGCCTCGCGCCCGACATCGTCGTGACCGGCAAGGGCCTCTCCGGGAGCGTGTACCCGATCACCGCGACGCTGATGACAGAAGAGGTGCACCGCGTCTACGACGACAACCCGTTCGTGCACATCTCCACCTTCGGCGGCGCCGAGCCCGGCTGCGCCGCGGCTCTCGCGGTGCTCGACGTCATCGAGGCCTCGGGCTTCCTGGAGCGCGTCGAGTCGCTGAGCGACCGCCTGGCCGCCGCGTTCGCCGACCTCCCGTTCACGCTGCGGCGCCGCGGCCTGATGATGGGCCTCAAGTTCCCCAGGGATGGCGACGGCCTCTCGGCCGCGAAGGCGACCTACGACGCGGGGGTCTTCACCGTCTTCGCCAACAACGACACGTCGGTGCTGCAGTTCCTCCCTCCGCTGACCATCACTGACGACGAGTGCGACGACCTCATCGAGCGGATCCGCAAGGCCTTCGGCTGAGTCGGCAACAGGTCGGGCCCTGATCCGCCCATCCCGAAAGGGAGCGGAGCGACTCGATCTCGCGGGACCCTCGGCCCTACTCTCATCACGCCCCGCAGGGCAGCCTCGGAGCACCGACAAGGAGGACCAGTGGACGCCCACTCTGTGAAGGTGCACTCACTCGTGCACCGGCCGGCGGTCTACGCACCGTCCGACATGACCCTGAGGCAGCTAGCCCTGCTCCTGACCGAGAACGAGATCGGCGCCGCCCTCGTGCGCGGCCCGAGCCACGCCGAGGGACTCGTCTCGGAGCGCGACATCGTGGTGGCGATCGCCGACGGCTCCGACCCCGACCAGACCCGGGTCTCCGACGTGATGGCCGAGGAGCTGGTGACGATCGCGCCGAAGGACGACCTCCTCGCAGCGACACTCGCGATGCTCGACGCCGAGGTGCGGCATCTGCCCGTCGTCGAGGACGGCGTGCACTTCGGGATGATCTCGGCGCGCGACGCGCTCGCCGCTCTCGTCGAGAACGAATAGGACCGGGCTCGGCGCTGCCCCGTCATCCGGAGACCTCGCTGTGAAGATCGCGGCTTTCACCGCCGGTCTCCCCGAGTACACGCCAGAGGATGCAGTAGAGGCGCTCTCCTCACTCGGCTTCGACGGAGTCGAGTGGCGGGTCGTCGACCAGGGCCCTTGGGACGGCGAGCCGTCCTTCTGGTTCGGCAACAGGTGCACCCTGCCGCTCTCGACGCTCGTCGACGACGCGCCGCGCGTGCGCGCGCTGGTCGAGGGGCACGGGCTCGCGATGCCGAACCTAGGCACGTATGTCGCGTGCTCCGACCCTGAGGCCGTCGAGCATGCGATGCGCGCCGCGGTCGCTCTCGGCGCGCCCAGCATCCGGGTGACGCTCCCCGGGTACGACGGATCTGCCCCCTACCTCCCCGAGCGCGACGCCGCCCGCCGCCAGTGGGACACGGTCGCGATGCTCGCCGCCAACCATGGGGTGCGCGCACTTCTGGAGCTGCACATGGACACGATCATCCCGTCGGCGAGCGCGGCCGCGTCGTTCCTCCACGGCCTCGACCCCGCCCACGTCGGGGTGATCCACGACGCCGGGAACATGGTCTTCGAGGGGCACGAGCGGTACCGGATGTCGCTCGAGGTGCTCGGCCCGTACCTGGCGCACGTGCACATCAAGAACGCGACGTGGTCGCCATTGGGCGCCCGCCCCGACGGCAGCACGCAGTGGGCGCCCGCATTCGCCCCACTGACCGCGGGCATCGTCGACGTGCCCTCCCTGCTGCGCTCCCTACGCGACGTCGGTTACGACGGGTGGATCTCCCTCGAGGACTTCTCCACCGCACAGCCCGTCTACGAGCGCACCCGCGACGACATCGCCTACCTGCGCAAGGCCCTCGCCGCCGGCACCTGAGCCCGCGGTTCCCTCCGCGCTCAAGCGGCGACGGCACCGCCCGGGCCCCGCGCCTTCGCCACGGGCGCCTGAGCCCGGACCTGCCCTTCGCTGTCGATCCCGATCTCCCACCGCCCCTCGTGCACGAGCCGGTGGTGACGGTGACAGAGGAGGAGCAGGTTGTCGAGGTCGGTCGGCCCGCCGTCGGCCCAGTGGACTAGGTGGTGCGGCGCGCACCACGCCGGCTGGCGGTCGCAGCCCGGGAACCGACAGCCCGCGTCGCGCACCACGAGGGCCCTGCGCTGCGCTCCGGTGACCGTGCGCCGCTGCCGCCCCGCCTCGAGCGGCTCGCCACGCGTTCCCGTGATGACTCTGCTGATCGACGCGTCGCAGGCCCAGCGACGGACTGTCTCCGCGCTCACCGGCCCCAGATGGGCTGCCTCGCAGCGACCCGTACGCAGCGCCTCGATCAGGTCCCACGATCCGAGCAGCCCGTGCGGGCCCGACGTGCCGATCGCGTCCGCCAGTCCGGTAGCGCCGACAGCGTCCTCCAATCTGGCCGCGCCGACCGATCCGACAAGCGACGCCAGCTCGGTCGCGCCGACCGATCCGACGGACGACCCGAGGCCGGCCGACCCGGCACCAAATGAAGACGCCGGCGTGGTGCGGGCGGCGAGAGCCTCCAGGCTCACCACGACGGTGATGTGCGGGCGCTCCCCGCCGCGCGTGACAGGCACCCGGCCGTCGAGGAGCGCCCGGCATGCCTCGACCAGGGCGTCGGCGCGCCGCTGGGGCGCGGTGCGGCGCTGCTCGTGCGGCGAGGCGCGCTCGGTCTCGCGTCCTGCGTCGACGAGCCCCTGCAGGGCGGTGAGAACGATCTCACCGCCCTCGGGGTCGAGGAGCCCGTCGATCGCGACCATGCCTTCGAAGGTCGCCGAGACGTGGAGGCGCCTCTGCTGGTACCGCTCCTCTGCGGCGGCGGCCCCCTTGTCGTCGTCGAGGTACGTCCGCCAGTACTCGACCACTCCGCGGAGCTCGGCCGGCGAGCACTGCCTCGCGACGTGCACCAGCGACTCCTCGACGTCTCGGAACGCCTCCTCGGTCCGCTCGTCGACCTCGCTCGCCAGCACGCGTGCGTGCGAGTAGGAGATCTCGCCCGCCTCGAACGCTCGCAGCGTCGCCGGCATGCGCTCCAGCGCCCGGCCGACCTTGATCCGGCGGTGCGACTCGGCAGCGGAGAGCCGGCAGTGCGCCCGGAGCCACGCGGCGGCCGACGTGGCCCCCTCGCCGGCCCACTCGTTGTCGATGTCGAACCGCCTGACAGCATTGCTGAACGCCGCCTCGAGCCTGTTCACGACCCGGCGCAGACGCACGAGATCCTCACCCGAGACGCCGCCCGGCACCGCCGACCGCCCCGTCGACTCCTCCAGCACCTCGGTCGCCACCCTCTCGAGCCGGTCTATCCACGGCAGGCATGCCCCGAATTGACGCGAGCTCTGCATCTCGTCTGCCGCGGCCCCCGGCCCTGGGTTCACCTCGGTCTCCGTCCCGGCCTCGGCCCCGCTCCCCACCCCCGGCCCACGGCCCTGGGTGCCGGCCTGCGCGGTACGGGCCGGAGCGGTGCCGGACCAGCCGGCCGGGGGCATGATCGAGGCATATATCGAACTCATATTCGCATGATATAGGAGGAGTGTGACAACAACGATTCCGCCGGCAGACGGTCCCTCCGATCTCAGCGGTCGGGCACCCGGTGCCTCCGGCCGATCGGGCGGCCACCGGGAAGGGACCGCGCAACGTCTCGTCCCGCGGACCCGGCACCGGCACGACTCCCAACCCGATCCGGCGCGAAGATCGCGCCCACTACCGTTGGGGGGTTCACCGGGGAGTGGCGCAGTGGTAGCGCTCCAGCTTTGGGAGCTGGAGGTCGGGGGTTCGAGTCCCCCCTCCCCGACGCAGTCCCCGGGTCGATCCTCACCCGGGTCGGTCAACGTTGTGCGGATAGCCTTTCGCGCTTCGCGGGTGTAGCTCAATGGCAGAGTCCCAGCCTTCCAAGCTGGTAATGCGGGTTCGATCCCCGTCACCCGCTCCAACGTGAACGTGCTCGTCGCGCCACGCGATTCAGACCTGACCGGTGGTCGGGCGTGACACCCTCCGCCCCCGGTTCGCGATCGACCCCAAGCCTCAACCCGCCAGCAACTGCTGGACTCTCTGGTGGGAGACGCCGAGGATGTCAGCGGCGTCCCGGCGGCTGAGGCCCATGCGGTCGAGCTTCTTCGCCGCCTTGACCGTCGCTGCGCCGGCCTCTCGCGCGGTCGCTTCGGCGACGCATCGGGCTTGCGAGACCGCGGACGCGATCTCCACGAGGTCCTTCGGCCATTCGGGCGCGATCACCAGGCCGTCGGAATCCCGGTCGAGCCAGAGGGCGAGCGCCTCTCGGATGCGGTCCTCGGCTTGGCGGAGGCTGCGACCATAGGTGTGACAGCCGTCGATGCCCTTGATGTGAACGAGCCACGCGTCGCTATCGGGATCGCGCTCGTACACCGCCACGTAGCTCTTCGTCCTCGTCATCGCAGCCATCCTTCTCCGAGGCACGGCGCCAACGTGCGCTCGATGCTACGAAGCGTGCCGAGCGGGAGGTCCTGCCCTCGGTGGATCGGAATCACGGTCTGGCAACCTCCCCGGGCAACGAACGATCACATGCGACCCGCGCTGGCGGAGCCGTTCGCAGCCGAGCTTCTCGACCAGGCGCAGGATCTCGCGTGCGCTCATTCGTCTATCTCGCTAGACATACTAGTACGGCCCGCTTGGAACACGATCGTCGGCGCCGTTTCGGGGCACCTTCGGCCGTGGCGAACCGCGGAGCGGCATCAGCAGTTTCGATAAGGCTCGCGAGGCGTACCGCGAGACCCGGAATCAGCGCGTCAGTGATCACGACGGTGCGACACCTGCTCATGGTCTTCTCCCGTTGACGGGCTACCCAGGCGGCGCAGGGGCGCTGCGATCCGGAGCGTGCGCCTCACATGAAGCAGATCGGCTCCTCATCGAGGAGCGTACCGAGAGGGCGTGACGGCGACCGCGGCACAGAGCGGCACGGGCCGGGCCAACCGGCGCGAAGGCGTGGCTTTGCGGCGACGCCGGCAGCGGCACCTGCCCCGGTTGCGGGTTCGACTGGACCATGCTCCCGGCCTGTGATGCCTCGAGACATCGGCGACGGCCCGCACCCGCATCAGGGTTCAAGGGTGTTCTCGTAACCGAGGTCACCGCCGCCGGCCCAGGCGGCTCAGGTGCCCGGCCGGGCCTCCGGGGGCGGGAGACCGTAGAGTCCCCCGGGAAGCGCTCGGCCGCTGGACCACGTCCGGCGGCACGAGGCGACGCCAGCAGCTCTCACCGCGTACGTTGCCGTGACGGCGGGCCAGTCGGTCCGCCGCGCACAGGAGGACATCGATGCCGATCGCCATCTCAGAGGACCACCTGACCCTGGCCGAGACGGCCGCCGACTTCCTGGACCGGCGCGACGCCCGCGGAGCGAACCGTGCGCTGCTGGAGGCCCCCGAAGAGACGCTCGGCGACCTGTGGAACGAGATCGTGGGTCTCGGCTGGCTCGGGCTCCACTTGCCGGAGGAGCTCGGCGGGTCGGGCTTCGGGCTGGAGGAGCTCGTCGTCGTGGTCGAGCAGCTCGGCCGGACGGTGGCCCCCGGGCCGTTCGTGCCGACGGTCATCGCGAGCGCGGTGCTGGTGGCCGCGGCCGACGACGGCACCAAGAAGCAGCACGTTCCCGGCCTCGCCGACGGCTCCACCCTCGCGGGGGTCGCGATCGACTCCTCGGTCGAGGTCAAGGGCGGCAAGGCGACGGGCGAGGCACCCACTGTGCTCGGAGGGGCGCTCGCGCGGATCTTCGTCGTTCCCGCCGGCGACGACGTGGTCGTGGTGGAGCGGGGCGACGGCGTGCAGGTGGAGGTCCCGGCCGCTCTCGACCCGAGCCGCCGCTCCGCGCGCCTGAAGCTCGACGGCGCCGCGGCCACGGTCCTGACCGGCGCCCGGCGGACGCTGACCGACCTCGCCCGGGTGATCCTGTCCGCCGAGGCGGTCGGGATATCGGCCGAGTGCACGCGCCTCGCCGCCGAGTACGCGAAGGAGCGCCAGCAGTTCGGCCGGCCGATCGCCATGTTCCAGGGCGTCAAGCACCACTGCGCCAACATGGCCGTCGCCACCGAGTTGGCGACCGGCGCCGTGTGGGACGCGGCCCGGGCCTCGGCCACCGGAGGCGACCAGCTCACCTACGCCGCGGCTGTGGCTGCCACGCTCGCGGCGCCGGCTGCCGACCTGTGCGCCAACCTCAACACACAGGTGCACGGGGGCATCGCGATCACCTGGGAGTCCGACGCCCACCTCTACATGCGCCGCGCCACCACGCTCCTCAACTACATCGACTCGGTGCGCGCTGCAGAGGAGCTCACCGACCTGACGCGACGCAAGGTGAAGCGCGCCAAGGCCGTCGAGCTACCGCCCGAGGCCGACAAGATCCGCGCCGAGGTGCGCTCGTTCGCAGAGGAGATCAAGGGGCTCGAGGCCGAGGAGCAGCTCGCCCGGCTCATCGAGACCGGATACGTGATGCCCCACTGGCCCAGGCCCTACGGACGTGACGCGGGGGCCGTCGAGCAGCTCGTGGTCGAGGAGGAGTTCAAGGCCGCGGGCGTCCGCCGCCCGCAGTACGGCATCACCGCCTGGAACATCCTCACGATCGTCCAGTACGCGACTCAGGACCAGAAGGACCGCTGGGTCCTTCCCGCGCTGCGCCAGGACGTCATCTGGTGCCAGCTCTTCAGCGAGCCCGACGCCGGTTCCGACGCCGCCGGGATCAAGACGCGTGCCACCCGCACCGAGGGCGGCTGGCTCGTGAACGGCCAGAAGGTGTGGACGTCGGGCGCCCATGTCGCGGGCATGGGTTTCGCGACCGTGCGCACCAACCCCGACGTGCCCAAGCACGAGGGCATCACGATGATGGCGATCGACATGCACGCCGAAGGCGTCGAGGTCAGGCCGCTCAAGATGACGACCGGCAACTCGGAGTTCAACGAGGTCTTCTTCAACGACGTGTTCGTCTCCGACGACGACGTGGTCGGCCCGATCGACGGCGGTTGGACCGTCCGCGCGCCACGCTCGGCAACGAGAGCGTCAGCATCGGCGGGGGGCGGCGGCGGCATGACGGTCCCCGCCGACAACCTCGTCGATCTCCTCGATGCGCACCCGGAGCGGCTCGACGGCGGCGCCGCCAGGATGGGCCGCTACGTCGCCGAGCTCCAGGCGATCGGGCTGCTCAACCTGCGCTCCGCTCACCGGGCGGTCGCGGGCGGCGAGCCCGGGCCCGAGGGCGCGATGACCAAGCTGGTGCTGTCGGAGATCGGCCACGAGGCCGCCGCGATCATCACCGAGCTCAACGGGCCCGACTCGGTGTACATGGACGGCCCCGGCCTGATGAGCAACATGCTCGTGCTGATGCACCGGGGCATGTCGATCGCCGGGGGAACCTCGGAGATCAAGCGGAACCAGATCGGAGAGAGGATCCTCGGCCTGCCGCGCGACCCCCTCATCAAGTGAGGGATCATCTGAGCATGGAGAGCCCGGGATTCCTGGCCGGCGCGAAGTCGTGGCTCTACCGCGACGCCGGCATCGGCACCTGCCCCGGTTGCGGATTCGACTGGTCCATGCTCCCGGCCGACGCGCTCACGGCGATCGCGGAGCGCCCTCCCGCTACGCGGAGCTCCTCGAAGGGCGCGACGGCACGGTCACCTCCGACGACTCGTGGAACGCGACCAGCTACGTCTGGCACCTCGCCGATCTGGCGCGGTTGGTCGGAGAGGTGGGTGGTGCTCGGCTCGGAGCCCGGGACGCTGCTCGCCGGCTGGGACCCCGACGAGCTCGCCGCCGCCCGCAACTACCGCGGCATGCCGACCGTGTCGGCCCTGTGGGCCCTGTCAACGTGCACCGCGACCCTGGTGGAGCTCTCACGAGACCTCGACCACGGTACGCAGTTCCTCCACGGCGACTGGGGGGTCGGGACCGTCGGCGAGGCTCTCGTCTGGCTGGCGCACGAGTACCTGCACCACCAGGGCGACGTCGACGCGGCAGCCGGTCCCCGCACCTGACCGGCCTCGTCCGGGTAGGCCTCGGGCGCGTTCGGGGCACGCATCGCTCGATCTTCGTGGTGTTCAACACGCGGTCCACGCGGGATCACCAGAGGACCGGCGGCCCCCGGCCGATGCAGCCGTACGCCCGGCGCGGTTAGCGTTCGCGCCCCGGGAGAGGAGCTGCGGTGGTCGCTTTCACGAAGGGACTCCACGAGATCGGCGACGGGCTGCACGCATACCTGCAGCCCGATGGCGGTTGGGGCTACAGCAACGCCGGCCTGGTGACCGGTGACGGCGTCTCGCTGCTGGTCGACACCCTTTTCGATCTCCGGCTGACGCAGGAGATGCTCGACACGATGGCACCGATCGTCGCGGCGGCACCTGTCGCCACGCTCGTGAACACCCACGCGAACGGCGACCACTGCTACGGCAACGCGCTGATGGCCGGGACCGAGATCATCGCGCCGCGGGAGACGGCAGCGGAGATGGCGGCCGTCACGCCGGCGATGATGCACATGTTCCTGACAACCGATCTCGGCGACGTGCTCACGCCGTACCTGCGGAGGATATTCGGCGACTTCGCATTCGAGGGGATCGAGATCGCACCCCCCACGAGCACCTTCACCGGACGCCTCCGCCTCGACGTCGGTGGGCGACCCGTCGACCTGATCGAGGTGGGCCCCGCGCACACGGCCGGCGACACGATCGCCCACGTGCCCGACGCAAGGGCCGTCTTCACCGGCGACATCCTCTTCATCGGCGGCACCCCGATCGTGTGGGCGGGCCCGGTCGGCAACTGGATCGCCGCGTGCGACCTCATCCTCGGCCTCGACGTCGAGACGGTCGTCCCCGGCCACGGGCCCGTCACCGACAAGCAGGGCGTCGAGTCGGTCAGGAGCTACCTGGAGCACATCCTGCGCGAGGCGCGCGAGCGGCACGCGGCAGGGATGACCTCCTACGACGCCGCCCGCGACATCGACCTGGGCGAGTTCGCCGACTGGGGCGAGTCGGAGCGGATCGCGGTGAACGTCGACACGATCTACGAGGAGCTCGACCCGTCGCACGAGCCGGCCGACGTTATCGAGCGGTTCACACGGATGGCCGAGATGGCGGCCGGTTGAGCCGCCGCGTCGAGTCGGCAGGTCTCAGCCCTGCAGCCAGCGGGCAGTGGCGTCATCGAAGCGACGCCGGCGATCGCCGGGTTGCGCCGCGGCGAGCGCCTCTGAGATCGCGGATCGCAGGCCGTCGGCGTCTTCGGGGACGACCGCGTCGGCGATGCCGAGGTCGAGGAGGTCGCCACTGGTGATCCGCAGGCGCGCGGCGAGGTCGGGGACCTCGCGCTCGGCGTGCCCGAGGATCGCCGCCGCCCCCTCGGGTGCGATCACCGAGAAGATCGCGTCGCGCTGAACCAGAAGGCGGTCGGCGGCTGCAAGCGCGAGCGCGCCGCCGCTGCCGCCCTCTCCGACGCAGACGCTCACGCTCGCCGTCGGTAGTGCCTCCATCGACGCGAACGTGCGCGCGATGGCACCCGCGATCCCGCCTTCCTCGGAGTGCGAGCCCGGGTGCGCACCGGGCGTGTCGACGAACGCGAGCACGGGTAGCCCGAGACGGCCTGCGAGGGCTACTGCACGCCTGGCGAGACGGAAGCCCTCGGGCGTGGGACGCCCGTCGGCCGCGTACCGGTCGTTCGCGACCACGACGAGGCGGGAACCGGCGAAGGTCGCCAGGCCGGCGCGCAGCGTCGGGTCGGGGCCATGGAGGTCGGTCCACGACTCGCAGAGCCGGGCGGCCCAGTCGATCCCGCTCGGTCGCCCCGTCTCCCGGGCACGGCGGACCGACTCCCAGGGGTGCCGGCGACCGCGCAGCCTGAGCAGGTCGCGCACGCGCCTGCGCCGCCTTCTGACGCGGCCCGGCGGTAGCTCCAGCGGTACCGATCTCACACCGAGCGCCGCGTCGACCCAGGCAACCTGGTCGTCGCGCGCGACGAGTGCGTCGACGAGCCCCACCTCGTATGCGCGCTCGGCACGGTGCGACCCGGCCGGGAGGGCGTGCCCGAGTGTGCGCTCCACGACGCGTGGACCGGCGAACCCGATCGTGGCTCCGGGTTCCGCGGCACGCACGTCGCAGAGCGATCCGTACGAGGCGAAGACCCCTCCGGTCGTCGGAGACCGGTGGATGGCGAGCGAGAGCAGTCCGCTCCCGGCGTGATTGGCCGCTGCGGCCGAGGTACGGGCCATCTGGATCAGCGAGAGCATCCCCTCCTGCATCCGGGCGCCCCCGCTCGCGGTGACCACGACCATCGGCAGGCGGGCCTCGGTGGCCCTCCGGTACGCGCGCACCACGCGCTCGCCGTGGACAGCCCCCATCGAGCCGCCGAGCACCTCGAAGCAGCCCTCGATGATCGCGTAGTGCTCCGTGCGCCCTGTAACGACAGACTCGCGGCCGTCGAGGTGCGCTACCTGTTCCGCGTAGCCCGGGAACTCGAGCGGGTCACCACCGCGTAGGTCGGCGTCCCAGGTCTCTACGAGAGTGTGCAGGGGCACGTCATCACACCTGAGGGCAGGGGGCTCGGTATCGCGGCATGCGGCGCACGGCGCGGCCGGGCGCGAGTATCGCAGCCCCACGACTCCTCCCGACGGGCCGTCGGCGTAGAGTCGCCGCCGATGCACTGGACAGGGCGCACTGCGGCGGGGAGCCGATGAGCACGACGGGCGCAGTAGAGCCCACGATCGTCGTCATGGCAGCGGGCCTCGGCAGGCGCTTCGGCGGGTTGAAGCAGATCGCCCCGGTGGGCCCAAGAGGAGAGAGCCTCCTCGCGTACTCGCTCGACGACGCCGCGGCGGCCGGGTTCGGGCGGGTCGTCCTCGTGGTCCGCCGCGAGATCGAGGACGCGGTCCTCGCACACGTCCGGCAGCACTG
The DNA here is from genome assembly GCA_027494135.1 of Acidimicrobiia bacterium. Classification (GTDB taxonomy): domain Bacteria; phylum Actinomycetota; class Acidimicrobiia; order IMCC26256; family PALSA-610; genus JAOSJK01. Next base: position 129,811 of record JAOSJK010000001.1, read on the forward strand.
CGGCGACCGCGACTACGTCGCGGTTCACCAGGACTGCTTCGGTCCCCCGCGCGCGACACCATGGGGGACTGCCCACGCGATCGTCGCCTGCCGAGATGCCGTCGCCGCCCCCTTCGCTGTGGTGAACGCCGACGACCTCTACGGCGCCGCGGCTCTCACCCAACTCGGCGAGCACCTCCGTGGACCCGACTCGGGCCCGGGGCACGCTGCGCTCGTCGCGTACTCGATCGGCGACACGCTCTCGGCCGGTGGGGGCGTCTCACGCGCGACCGTCCACGTGACCGCCGACGGCAGGCTCGCGCGGATTCGGGAGCGCACGGGGGTGCGGGCTGTCGACGGGCGCATCGTCTCCGATACGGGTGAGCTCTCCCCGGATTCGCTCGTCTCGATGAACCTGTGGGGATTCGATCCGTCGGTCTTCGACCTCCTGGCGCCCCTAGTCGACTCGTTCATGGCCGACCACCCGGACGACTCCGAGGAGATCGTGCTACCCGACGCCGTCGGAACGCTGATCGAGCGCGGGCAGATCGAGGTGACGGTCCTTCCGACGACCTCGAGATGGGTGGGCATCACGTTCGCCGAGGACGTCGCGCCGGCCCGCGCAGCCGTGCGTGCGATGCGGCGGTAGCAGTCGCCAGCCGTGAACCATGTCGGTCCTGAGCTGGACGGGCTTCGAGAGCACAGGCCGCCACTGGGCGGCACTTGACGAACGGCGACCGCGAGCGAGGAAGACGCGGTGATCCGTCCCCATCGCGAATCCGTATCCACGTGCGGACACGCGATGGCGCTCAGTGACGCCCGACGGAGGACCAGGGCGTCCAGTGACCAGCGAGCGCAGACGTGATGCGTCCTTCGACCACGGATCCGCAAATCCGTGGGGCGGAGAAGTACTGGACCTCCGGGCTCAAGGTCTGTGCCGTCAGCGCTCATCGGTGCCTCTTGGGCCGGAGATCCAGACGTGAAGTGCCATGATGGACCCATGTCGTCCTCCCCAAGAGAGGGACTGACGCTGGCGGGGCTTCGGCGCCGTAGCGCGCAGCTCGCTGAGGTCTCTGCCCGTCGAGGGGCCAGCAATCTGCGCGTGTTCGGCTCGGTCGCCCGCGGCGAGGCGACGCCTTCGAGTGATCTCGATCTTCTCGTCGACCTGCAGCCGGGCCGCAGCTTGTTCGATCTCGGTGGACTGTTGATGGACCTCTCCGAGCTACTCGGGGTCGAGGTCGACGTGGTGACCGAGGCGGGTCTCAAGCCGCGCGTGCGTGACCGGGTGCTCGCCGAAGCGGTTGCGCTGTGAGGGACGACGAAGCTCGTGTTCTCGACATTGTCGAGACTTGCGACCAGATCATCGAGCACGTTGGGGTGGACCAGCAGCGCTTCGAGTCCGATCCACTTGTTCAAGCTGCGGCTCAGCGATGGCTCGAGATCATCGGCGAGGCTGCGCCTCGACTATCCGACGGATTCAAGAGAGCGCATCCGGAGGTGGCCTGGCGCGACCTCGTCGGAATGCGAAACATCCTGGCGCATGGCTACTTCGACGTGGATCGCGAGGTGATGTGGGCGGCCGTCAGTCGCGACGTGCCCGCTCTTCGCGATTCACTGATTCCGCCGCCGCCGAGCTGATTAGGCGCGACCATGTGGACCAGGCTCCGGTAAGTCGCCGAGAGCGGAGCGGCGGCCCGACGCTCGATTTCGTGATCCGTTTGGTAATCGACCCGGTGTGATGGGATCGAACTCGACGGATGGAGGGGACCGAGATCCCTGACAGCACGGGCGGATCCGCATCCGACGCCACGCACCGGACAGCCTTGATCGAACCCTGCACGCGACCGCCTTGACGGCCCCGAGGGGCGTCGGGGAGAGTACGAGCGGCCTTGTCGGAGCGGGACCACGGGACCGCAGCGATGCGAGACGGAGGCGACATGACCGACGCAGGTGTGGACTACGCAACGATCCTCCTCGACGTCGACGGTCCGGTCGCGAAGATCACCCTCAACCGTCCCGACCGCCTGAACGCGTGGAACTGGCGGATGGACGCCGAGATGCACCACGCGTTCCACCGTCTCGACAACGACGATGCGATCCGCGCGATCGTCGTGACGGGCTCCGGGCGCGCGTTCTGCGCCGGCGCCGACCTCGGTGGCGGTGGCGACACGTTCGCCGGGACCGACAAGAGCACGGTCGGGACGCCCAAGGAGTGGTACTCGCTGTATCCGTCACCTCGGACTCCGCCTCACGACCTCGCGACCCCCGTAATCGCAGCGATCAACGGCGCGGCCGTGGGAGCAGGCCTGACGATGCCCATCACATTCGACCTCAGGTACGCGGCCGAAGATGCGAAGCTCGGGTTCGTCTTCAACCGGCGCGGCATCATGCCCGACGCCGACATCCTCTGGACCGTCCCGCGAATGATCGGCTTCGCCCGGGGGCTCGACCTGCTGCTCACCGGTCGCATCTTCAGCGGCGCCGAGGCGGCGGAGTGGGGGCTCGTCTCACGCGCAGCACCGCGCGACGAGGTTCTCGAGGTGGCGATGGAGGCGGCGCACGACATTGCCACGAACACGGCGCCGGTGTCGGTGGCGATCACGAAGAAGCTCGCCTACCGGTTCCTGCGGGAGAGCGACCAGGCGGAGGCAGGCAGGCTCCAGGCGGACCTCTTCGCGTGGACCGGCCGGCAGGCCGACGCGGCCGAGGGAGTCATGGCATTCCTCGAGAAGCGCGAACCCGAGTGGAAGCTCTCCAAGACTGCAGACCTGCCCGACGCGGTACGTTGATGCCGGCCGCAGCCGAGCGCGGCCCTACGGTCGCCGCCGACCTCGACCTCGGTCCCGCCGCGCGCAGGTTCCGGTCCGAGATCCGGGAGTGGCTCGCGGCGAACAGGCCCGAGCCCCTCGAAGACACCGAGCGGGAGACCTACGGTCCGGGCCCGGGCTCTCCGTACTGGGAGTGGGGCGAGAGGCTCAGGGCGGCCGGATACATCTGCGTCTCCTGGCCGCCGGAGCACGGCGGACGCGGCCTCTCGGGGATCGAGGTCGCCGTCATGAACGAGGAGTTCGCTCGTGCGGGCGCACCACGCGTGACCCGTGGGATGGGTGAGGCACTGGTCGGCCCGGCGATCATCGTGCACGGCACCGATGAGCAGAAGGCGCACTTCCTGCCACGGATCATCTCCGGCGAGGACCGCTACTGCCAGGGCTTCAGCGAGCCCGGCGCCGGCTCCGACCTCGCGAACGTGCAGACCCGCGGCCTCGTCGACGGCGACGACATCGTCCTGAACGGCCAGAAGGTCTGGACGTCGTGGTACCACCACGCAACCACGGTCTTCTGCCTCTGCCGCACCGATCCCGACGCCCCTAAGCACCGCGGCATCTCCTACGTGCTGGTCCCACTGCACCGCGACGACGGGTCGGGCAACGGCGTCGAGTTCCGGCCGATCCGACAGATGACCGGCGATTCCCACTTCGCCGAGACGTTCCTCGACGACGCCCGCGCACCTCTCTTCAACGTGATCGGCGACATCGACAACGGGTGGCGGGTCGCGATGACGACCCTGGGCAACGAACGCGGCGGCGGTGCATCGACCCAACACGTGCAGTTCGCCCGCGAGATGTGGGCTCTCGCCAAGGAGGCCCGGGCGCGCGGCAGGAGCACCGACCCGGTGGTCCGCCAGCAGCTCGCGTGGGCGTACTGCCATGTGGAGATCATGCGCTTCCAGGGGCTGCGGCTGCTCTCCGCGATAGCCGCCAACCGCGACCCGGGACCCGGGGCCTCGATGAGCAAGATGTTCTGGTCGGAGTATCAGCGCAGGCTCGGTGAGCACGCGATGAGCATCGTCGGACCCGACTCCCTGCTCACCGGCGACGGTTACTCGCTCGATCGGTGGACCGCGACGTTCCTCGGCACCAGGGCGCACACGATCTGGGGCGGGACGGCCGAGATCCAGCGCAACATCGTCGGCGAGCGCGTGCTCGGTCTACCGAAGGAGCCCCGCCCCGGTGCGTAGACACGTGCGACGATCGACGACTCCGATGCCGAGTGCCCCGACACACGTCGCGCCGTGACGCCGTCGGGTGAGTGGCCGGTGCTCGGGCCCGACGCGAGTGGTGCCATCGCGGATCTCTGCGCGCGCTCCATCGGGAGCCCGCCCGGAGCGGAGGAGATCGCCAAGACGCTCTTCAGCCCCGAGCAGCCCTCGGTCGTGCGCGGCGACCCCGAGGTGGGTGTCGTCGCAACCGGTCGTGGTCCTTTCGACCCGACCCAGGGATTCGTCCGCCTCATCGTCGTCGACCCCGCGCATCGCGGCCGGGGTCACGGGCGCTCCCTGATGGCGGCCGCGGAGCACGACCTCAGCGGTGTGGCGTCGATCACCGTCGGCACCGACGCGCCCTTCCACCTCTTTCCGGGAGTGGACACGACCGAGGTCGGACTCCTGTACCTCCTCGAACGGCTCCGCTACTCGCGCGAAGAGGCGAACTTCAACATGGACGTCGACCTGGCGGCGGTGCCGCCGGACCCAGGGGGGACGCTCCTCGCCGGCGCCGCAGATCGCGAAGAGGTCGCTACGTGGCTCGGTGCACACTGGCCCCACTGGGGACCCGAGTCGCTGCGCGCCCTCGACCAGGGGACGCTGCTGATCGCCCGCGACGCCGACGGGCTCACGGGGTTCTGCGCGTGGGACGTGAACCATCCCGGTCTCCTCGGCCCGGTCGCGGTCCGACCCGACCTGCTGGGTCGCGGAGCGGGCGTCTCGCTCCTGCTCGGAGGGCTGCACAGGATGCGCGAGGGCGGGCGCCGGACGGCGGAGATCGGCTGGGTCGGGCCGATCGCGCCGTATGCACGCGCTGGTGCGCGGATCGGTCGGGTCTTCTTCGCCTACAGGAAGCGGATGCCTCCGGTGACCTAGCACGACGGACGCGGGACGGCCTCGGTCGATCCCCGCTACTCGCCCACCGGCCAGTGCTCCACAGCTACACCGGCCATGGTGAAGTCCTTCGGATTGCCGGTCGCGAGCCGCGCACCCAGACCGAAGGCGGCCGCCGCCACGAGGCAGTCGGCCTGGGTGATCGTGCGTCCCCGGCGCGCGGCGTCGCGCCTCCACGCACCGGCCCGACGACCTTCCTCCAGGCCGAGCGGCGCGATCCAGAGGCCGCCGAGCAGAGTGGCGGCACGTTCCTCCTCCCCGGGACGCAGGCCCCGAACCACCTCTTCCACGTTGACCGCGCAGACGTATGGGGTGTCGCCGCTGCCGCGCAGGCCCCGCAATCGTTCGACCGCTCCGGTCCGTCCCCTCAGGATGTCGATCAGAACGGTCGTGTCGAGGAGGACCGCCGCCATCAACCGACCCGACGCGCGTCCGCCCGCCGTCCCGACCTGACCCAGCCGGCCGCATCGACGTCCCACTCGTGCCCGCTGTCGGGTATCGAACCGACCGCTGCCTCGATCAGCTCCCACCGGTGCTCTTGTTCGAGAGCATGCGCGAGCGCCGCGGCGATGAACGCGCTCCTGCCCCGCGCTCCGACGCGCTCGTCGAGCCGCGCCACCAGGTCGTCGTCGACGCTTATGTGCAGTCGCATGGGCATATTATAGCCCACTGCTGCGCCCACTACTGGGCCCACTCCAGTCCCCGTCCGTCTGCGGGTGCGGAGTCAGCCCTTCGGGCGGGAGCCGTAGTCGCCGAAGGGGTCGTCGCGCTCGCGCACTGCCTGGCGGAAGCCGACCTCGGTCGCGCGACCGACGAAGTCGAGGCCTTCCTGGGTGTGGCGCGCCACCCCGTCGAAGAGGGTGCCCAGCGTCCGGCTCGACGCCAGGCCCATGTTCTCGGCGGTCTGGTTGCAGAGCAGCTTCAGCATCACGAGCTGGTTGGTGGGGACCTGCGCCATCCTCCGGGCGAACGACGTCGCATGCTCCAGCAGATCGTCGTCGGCGACGCACTCGAGCACGAGCCCGATCCGGGCGGCCTCGGGCGCGGAGATCTCGTCGCCCGTGAGCAGATAGCGCTTCGCCCGCTCGAGCCCCATTCGGTACACCCACATCGCGGTCGTAGGGGTCCCCCAGACGCGCGAAGGCGGGTACCCGAGCTTCGCCCCCTCCGCGGCGATGATCATGTCAGTGCAGAGCACCATGTCGGTGCCGCCGCCGATGCACCAACCCTGGACGGCCGCGATCGTCGGCTTGGCGGCGTACCAGAGCTTCATGTAGGCGCTCACGAACGTGCTCATCCCGCGGTAGTCGGCCACGGAGTCCCAGACGCGCGCCGGCTCACCTGCGGGCCGCGCCGTCTGCGCCGCCTGAGCAGCCGTCGACCAGTCGAGGCCGTAGCCGGCGCAGAACGCCGGACCTTCGGCGCGCAGGAGGATCACCGCGCCGCGGGATCGGCGTCGAGGGCGTCGACCGCCGTCGCCAGCTCGTCGCGCAGCTGTGGCGTGATCGTGTTGTACTCGGCGGCGCGGCAGAGAACGATCGAGCCCACGCCCTCCTCTACCTCGATGCGGACGGTCTTCTCGGGTGCGGACGCGGGTCCGGGCACGGGGCGCCTCCTGCTGGAGCGGAGCCTGACCCCGGGACTGTACGGCAACGCCCGAGTGCGCCCTCAGAACGCGAAGGGGATCTCCTCGCTCGCTCCGTCGGGGCCGACGTGCTCCAGGTGGAACGGCAGCCCTCCGCCGAGCGACGGGAACCCCTTCACGACGTCAGGGGCGAGGGCGAGCATCTCCGAGGGGACGACGGCTGCCTCCGGCGGCAGGACACCGGGCCCGGCGACGCGCCCACGCCGCAGCAGGATCGCACCCAGGGCGGCAGGGATCCCGGTCCCCTCGCCCGCGCCTTCCGTGGTGGAGGAGACGGAGCAGACATATGTGTGCGGAGCGCCGTCCTTCGTGCCGCCGACGACGACCTTGAGACAGCCCCCGGGGCCGGTGACTCCCGCCTCGCGGAGGAGCCGTGGACGCTCGGCCCGGATCAGCGCGACGGCCACGTCGATCGGGGCGATGGAGTGCCCGTCGAGCTCGAGAGGTTCCTCGGCGCCGAGCCCAACGCGCACCAGGTCCATCGTGAGGCCGAAGTAGGTGAGGGGAACACGACGCCGAGGTTCGTGGCCCGACGCAGCCCCGGCATGTAGCGGGGAAGCGTGATCGTCTCGGGGTGGGGGTAGGGGTAGGCCGGGTAGGTGCCGACGTCGCGGAACTCGGTCTCCTGCACGAACCGCCTGCCGCTCTCCTCGAGCATCCGCACCTGGATCATCTCGCCGTCGACGAAGAGCGGGACGTCGTTGGTCATCGCGTGGATCCGGTGCTTCAGGACTCCCGCGCCCTCGTCCGGCTCGCCGCCGTGGATGTGCATGATGTCGACCGACTCGATCTCGTCGAGGAGATCGTCGGCGCAGAGCCGGGCGAAGACGTTGGCAAGGCCCGGTGAGTTGCCCATGCCGATCAACGCGGTCACCCCCGCCGCGCGGGCGCGCTCGTCGAGGTCCAGCTGGCGGACTGTCGCGTCGAGGTCGTCGCAGACGTCGACGTAGTCGGCGCCGGCGGCTATCGCTGCCTCGAGGAGCGGCGGACCGAAGCGGTAGAAGGGGCCGACGCAGTTGAGCACTGCGTCGGCGCCGGTGATGACGCCTTCGACGCTCTCCGTCGAAGCAGCATCGAACCCCGCGCCGCTCAGGCCCTCGCGTCCCACCTCGCCCGCAAGCGCACGGGCCGCTTCGCCGGCCGCGTCGGCGCGCTGGTCTGCGACGACTATCTCGTCGTAGTCGTCGGTGATCGCCAGCGCACGCACTGCGATGCTCCCGATGCCACCACACCCGCCCAGTACGACGATCCTCGACACGGTGCCTCCCTCTCCCGTCGGCGGACTCTACCGGGGGCCCGGTGGCTCAGGAGCGCCTGGGCCGGCCGCCAGGAGGGCGCGCGGACTTCCTCCGATCGGACTGGAAGGCTGGCCGTGTCACATTCGAGTGGACACTCGGCGAGAGAGGCAGGACCGACATGCCAGCGCAGACCTCCTTCCCTCACGGCACTCCGTCGTGGGTAGACCTACCCAGCACCGACGTCGAAGCCGCGAGCAGCTTCTACTCCGCCCTCTTCGGGTGGGACGTGGCGCCCGCCGAGCAGCAGGACGCCGGCGACTACCGGATGGCCCGGCTCAACGGTGCCTACGTCGCCGGGATTGCCCAGCAGCAGCCGGAGGCCGCCGCTTCGGGCGCGCCACCCATGTGGAACACCTACGTGACGGTCGACGACGTCGACGCGGCAGCCGAGCAGATCGAGAAGGCCGGCGGCACCGTCCTCATGAAGCCGACCGACATCGTCGACGCAGGTCGCATGGCCTTCGCGATGGACCCCGGCGGCGCGGCCTTCGCCGTATGGGAGGCGCGCAACCACAAGGGCGCGGGCATCGTCAACGAGCCGGGGACGCAGTGCTGGAACGAGCTGAACACGCGCGACACCGACGGCGCCACGCGCTTCTACGGGACCATCTTCGGGTGGGAGGCCCGCGCGTCGGCGAGCGACGCCATGCCCTACACCGAGTTCCACCTCGGGGAGCGACCGATCGGCGGGATGATCCGCATGACCGAGGAGTGGGGCGATGCTCCGCCGCACTGGATGGTCTACTTCGCGGTAGAGGACTGCGACGCGACCGTCGCCAAGTGCGCCGCCCTCGGGGGGAAGGAGTGCGTGCCGGCCACGGACATCCCCGTCGGACGCTTCGCCGTGTTGGAGGACCCGCAGGGCGCGACGTTCTCGGTCATCCGGTTGAACGAGGCCTCCTGAGACAGACGCTCGGGGAATCGCGGCTCAGGAGCGCAGGGCCGTGTCGAGAGCGCGGAGGAAGTGCTCGAGGTCGGCCTCGTCGTTGTAGCCGTGCGGCGCGACACGGATCCCGCCTCCGCGCGGCGAGCAGACGACACCGACGGTGACTAGCTGCGAAGCGACCGTGGCGGGGTCGGCGTCTGCCGTCCCGAAGGTGACGATCCCGGACCGGCCGGCGCCCGTCCTCGCCGACCACACGGGCAGGCCGCGCTCCGCAACCGCCGACGCGAGGTTGCCGCACCACGCGTCGACGTGCGACCACACCCGCTCGATGCCCGCGCCGACCAGCAGGTCGATCGACGCCCCCATGGCAGCGAAGGCGGCGGAGGTCATCGTCCCGCCCTCGAACCGCCGGGCGGTCGGGTCGGGCACCCACTCGCGGTTCTCCCAGTCCTTGCGGTGCACCACCGAGTTCCAGCCGGGCTCCAGCACCCGCAGCGAGTCGATGCGGTCGGGAGCGACGTAGAGGAGGCCCGCACCCTCCGGACCGAGCAGCCACTTGTGCGCGTCGGCCATCGCGAAGTCGACGCCCCACGCCCCGAGATCCGCCGGGATCACACCGAGCCCCTGGATCACGTCTGCGCAGAGGAGCGCCGAGTGTTCGCGGCAGAGGCTCCCGAGCGCGGCCAGATCCGTCCGCCAGCCGCGCCCGAACTGCACCCATGAGGTGGCGACAAGGCGTACGGGCCCTTCGGCGAACGCCGCCTCGTACACCTCGATCGGGACCTCCCCCGCCTCGTTGGCGGGCGCGAGTGGCTCGACGACCACTCCCCTGTCGGCGAGTGCAAGCCACGGGTAGATCGTCGATGGGAACTCGTGCGCCGGCACGAGCACGCGATCGCCCGGCGACCACTCGAGGCCGTTGGCTACGAACCCGAGCGCCTCGGTCGTGTTCTTGACGAATGCCACCCCGTCGACCGGTACCCCCATCAACGCGGCGGATGCAGCGCGGATCTCTTCGCGTCGTTCGTCTGCGGCGTCCACCGAGAGCGACCCGAGGTGGGCAGCCTCCTCGGCCGAGGCGAGCATCGCAGCGAACCCGGGGCGCGACAACGGCGCGACGCCTGCATGGTTCAGGTACGCGAGCCTCTCTGTCACCGCCATCGACTCGCGAGGGATCGGCGTGGTCACCGCCCCAGGCTCGCGCGCGCCGCCCTCTCCCCGCATCCGCGGGCTCGGGGGTTCAGGAGAAGTCGGCCTTGCGGTACATGGTGACGACGCAGGCACCGCCGAGACCGAGGTTGTGCTGAAGCGCCAGCTTCGCCCCGTCGACCTGCCTCGCATCGGCGTCGCCACGCATCTGCCACGTGAGCTCGGAGCACTGTGCGAGACCGGTGGCACCGAGCGGATGCCCCTTGGAGATCAGCCCGCCGGACGGGTTCACGACCCAGTCGCCCCCGTAGGTGACCGCTCCCGAGTCGATCAGCTCGCCTGCACCCCCCTCTCCGCAGAGGCCGAGGCCCTCGTAGGTGATCATCTCGTTCGCGGAGAAGCAGTCGTGCAGCTCGACCACGTCGACGTCCTCGGGCCCGTACCCCGACTCCTCGTACACCTGGCGGGCAGCGGCGGCCGTCATGTCGAAGCCGACGAGCTTCATGTCGGAGCCGGAGTCGAAGCTGCTCTCGTAGTCGGTGGTCATCGCCTGGCCGACGATCTCGACGGCCTTCTCCTCGAGCCCGTGTGCACGGACGAAATCCTCGCTGGCGAGAATCGCAGCACCTCCGCCGTCGGAGGTGGGGCAGCACTGCAGCTTCGTGAGCGGCTCGTGGACCATCTTCGCCGCGAGGATCTCCTCGAGCGTGTACACGTCGCGGAACTGCGAGTAGGGGTTGTTCGCCGAGTGACGGTGGTTCTTCTCGGCGATGCGGGCGAACGACTCCGCCTTCACGCCGTAGCGCTCCATGTACTCGCGACCGGCGTTGCCGAACATCTGCGGCGCCCCGGGTGCCGGGGCGAAGCCGCGCTTCTCGACCATCACCGTAAAGTGCTTGTCGAGGGGCATCGTCCGGTCTTCGTACTTGATCCCCAGCGAGCCCTTCTCCATCTTCTCGAACCCGAGAGCGAGGGCGCAGTCGGCGATCCCCCCCTCGACCATCTTCTTCATGAGGTACAGGGCGCTGGAGCCCGTCGAGCAGTTGTTGTTGACGTTCACAGCGGGGATCCCGGATAGGCCCAGCTCGTAGAGGCCGCGCTGGCCGCAGGTGGAGTCGCCGTAGCAGTAGCCGACGGCGGCCTGCTCGATCAGCCCGTAGTCGATCCCGGCGTCGGCCAGGGCTGCCTGACCGGCCTCGCGCGCCATGTCGGGGTAGTCCCACTGGCGGGCTCCGGGCTTCTCGAACTTGGTCATCCCGACGCCGACGACGAAGACCTTGCGACCCATGAGTGCTCCTCTTCCGCTTCCGGTGCTCAGATGATTGCGTAGTCCGCCCGCAGCGGTCGAAACGACCCGCGGCGTAGCGTAGGGGCGATGACTCCCGGTGCCGCCTCCGACTGCGCGTCTCTCGCGGCCACCGCCGCCGGCGATGCCACCGCGGCGGCGGTGCGCTCCCGGGTCGCAATCGCAGAGACGCAGGACATTCCTGTCATAGAGGCGGCATGCGCGCTGCTGACGAGGATCTGGGGAACCCCCCGAGCACCCGGTGATCGACGCGCACATGGTTAGGGCCTTCGCTCTCTCGGGCGAGCAGGTTCTCTGCGCCTACGAGGCCGACCACGCCGGCGATCCCGACCACGTCGTCGGCGCGTCTGTCGCGTGGTTCGGGCGCGACGCCGAAGGCGAGCACCTTCACTCGCACATCACCGGCGTGGACCCGGGTCTCCAAGGTCGGAGCATCGGCTACGCGCTCAAGCTGCACCAGAGGGCGTGGGCTCTGGAGCGAGGGATCGCGACCGTCCGCTGGACGTTCGACCCGCTGCTGCGCCGCAACGCGTTCTTCAACCTGTGCAAGCTCGGCGCGTTCGCCGACCGGTATCACGTCGACCTGTACGGAGCCATGACCGACGCGACCAACGCCGGCGACGAGTCGGACAGGTTCGCGGTCTGCTGGAGCCTCACCGACGCTCGCGCGACCCGTGCCGCCGCGGGGTCGGAGATCGAGCCCGATATCGAGTCGCTCGCAGCGAGTGGTGCCTCGGTGATCCTCGACGAGGGCAGCGGTGGCCGTCCCATCGCGTCGCCGCCGTCGGGCGGAGTCCTTCTCGCACGGGTTCCCGCCGAGATGACTCGGATGCGCATCGAGGAGCCGGCGCTCGCGCGCGAGTGGCGGGCAGCGGCGCGATGCGCTCGGCGGCGCGTTCGCCGGCGGGTTCGTGGCGACCGGGATCACACGCAGTGGCTGGTACGTGCTCGAACGGGATGAACGGGTGAGCGGATGAGCGAATGAGCGAATGAGCGAATGAGCGAATGAGCGGATGAGCGGATGAGCGGATGAGCGCATGGAGCTGATCGACGTCGAGCTGAGGCGGATCCGCCTACCGCTCGTGACCCCCTTCCGCACCTCCTTCGGCGTCGAGACAGAACGGGACGTCCTCCTCGTGCGCGTCACCACTCCCGACGCGCAGGGCTGGGGCGAGTGCGTAGCGGGATCGGAGCCGCTCTACTCATCGGAGCACGTAGACGGTGCGCAGCTGGTTGCGCGTGAGCACCTTCTACCCCGGCTCTTCGCAGTCGGTGATCTCGCGGCCGCCGGCGTCGCTGGTGCGTTGGCCCCTGTAAAGGGCCATCAGATGGCGAAGGCGGCACTCGAGATGGCGGTCCTCGACGCGGAGCTGCGCGCCGCCGGCGTGTCGTTCGGCGCCCACCTCGGGGCCGTGCGCGAGGCCGTCGATTGCGGGGTCTCCGTCGGCATCTTCCCCACGATCCCCGAGATGCTCGACCAGGTGGCCGGCTACCTGGCTGCCGGTTACAAGCGGGTGAAGCTGAAGATCGAGCCCGGCTGGGACGTCGCGCCGCTGCGCGCGGTGCGCGAGCGGTTCGGCGACGACCTGCTGCTCCAGGTAGACGCGAACACCGCGTACACCCTCGCCGACGCTCCGCACCTGGCGCTCCTCGACGACTTGGGTCTGCTGCTGATCGAGCAACCTCTCGCCGAGGACGACATACCCGGTCATGCGGAGCTCGCGAAGGTGGTGAAGACGCCGATCTGCCTCGACGAGTCGATTGTCTCGGCCCGCTCGGCCGAGTACGCAATCGCGATCGGTGCGTGCTCGATCATCAACATCAAGGCCGGGCGTGTCGGCGGCTATCTGGAGGCACGGCGCGCCCACGACGTCTGCGTCGAGCGCCGCGTCCCCGTGTGGTGCGGCGGGATGCTCGAGACCGGGATCGGCCGCGCCGCCAACGTCGCACTAGCTGCACTGCCCGGCTTCACCCTCCCCGGCGATACCTCGGCGTCGGATCGCTACTTCGACCGCGACATCACGGAGCCGTTCGTCCTGCACGAGGGGATGCTCTCGGTGCCGACCGCGCCGGGCCTGGGGGTCGCCGTCGATCTCGAGTACCTCGACGCGATCACCGACTCCGTCGAGGTGATCGGGCCGGCCTGAGCGCTTCAGCCCATGAATCGGCGGAGCCAGTACTGCTCGAACGCGACCTTCGCCAGGTGCCAGTGGCGCCCGGGCCGCTTCATCTCGATCTGCGGCGCGTCACCCGCGTAGAAGTCGCCGGTCGCGTAGGCGGCGGATCCGCCCCCGAGCTCGACGAAGCACGCTCCCTTGCCGTCGAAGGTCTCGGTCGACCACCTGCCGGCGAGGTCGGCTGCAATCGCGCGGCCACGACCTCTGCCTCCTTCTCCGCGAAGACGCCCGCCTTCGGGAGGAACTTGCCGCCGGCTATCGGGACGGACGTCGCGCCACCGATCGCGTAGATGCCTTCAGGTCCCGCTGCGAGGGTCGTCGGGTCGACCGGCACGTAGCCGCTCTCCGCCGCTAGGCCGCTCCTGCGAGCGATCTCGGGTGCGCGGTGCGGCGGTACTCCGAGGAGGACGTCGAACGGCCGTGTGTCGCCCGATGCCGCTATCAGGTGGTGGGACTCCGCATCCACCGCCTCGACCGCGGACAGCGGGTGGAACCCGATGCCACGCGCCTCGAGCATGCCGCGCAGTGCCTCACCGAGCACCGGTCCCGCCGTCGGCATCGGGAACGGCTCCGGCGTGACGACGTCTACCTGCACGCGGTCGCGGACCCCTCGGCGGCGGAGCGCCGCGTCGGCGAGGAACGCCGCCTCGTAGGGTGCCGCCGGGCACTTGTAGGGCATCGAGGAGACGAGAACCACGATGCGCCCGCTCTCGACGTGCTCGAGCACGCCGCGTGCGGCGACCACCCCGTCGAGCGTGTACAGATCGAGCGCCGCCGCCTCGAAGCCGGGTAGCGACTCCGGCGCCAGCTCGGCGCCGACCGCGAGGACGATGCGGTCTGCGCTCAGCGGCCCCGCGGCCGTCTCCACGACCTGGCGGTCGGTGTCGATCTCGACTGCCTCGGCCTCGACGACCTCGATGCCTCGACGCCGGAGTCGCCGCACGTCGCGCCTCAGCTGCGAAGGCTGCCTGGCACCTGACATCACCCAGAGGAGCGACGGCTGGAACACCAACGAGGTGTTGCGCTCCACCAGGACGACCCGATCCTCGGCGGCGAGCCTCTGCCGGAGCCGCCGGGCGGCGACGACCCCGCCGATGCCCCCACCTACCACTGCGACCGTGTTCGAAGCCATGACGCCTCCCCTTGTCGTCGCCCTTGCTCCCGCGCGTCGAGGCAGGTACCGCAGCACCCGACGGCGTCGCCGAACAGGTGCACCTCCACCTCGACACCCTCGCGCTCGGCGAGGGACCCCGCCAGGCGTAGGGCGTTGAACGACCCTCGTCGCCGTAGGCCGGCGCCGAGGCCGCGGACTGCTCAGCGCCGGTGCTCCGGCCGGGGGTCTGAGCCGCCCGAGCGGTCGGTCTCGGGAGAGCCGGCGCCTTCGACCACCTCGAGGTGGCATCCGGCGCCCTGCGGGTCGTTCGCCACGAGGTCTCGGATCGAGATGCCGCTCTCGGCGGCCACCCCCTCGGCGAGGCCGAGGTGCAACGTGCAGACGGTCTGGGGATCCACGGTGGCCGCTGCCGAGAACGGGCAACGCTGCAGGACCAGGTCGACGTGCCCTGCGTGATCGCGCCGCACGGGGTTGAACCCTTCGTGACGGGCGACGGCCTCGAGGAGCTCGAGTCCGCCGGAGCCCCCCCGCATCCGCGCGGCCTCGGCCTCCTCGCGCCCAGCGATGCGCCCGGCCTCCCGCGCGTCGCGCCCGGTGCGCAGCATGTCGAGCAGGAGGATCGAGAGCCGCTCCGACGGGCTCGGCCCCGGACCCATCCCCGCCGCTTCCGGTCCGGGCCGGTACTGGAGACGCGGCCGCCCGGGGCGGTCACGCGCCTCGACCTCCTCATCCACCAGGCCGCCGTCCTTCAGCTTCCGCAGGTGCTGCCGGACCGCGTTGTGGGTGCACCCGCAGAGGTCAGTGAGCTCCGCGACGGTGACGGGCCCGGGCGCCTCCAGCACGTGGGCGAGGATGCGCGCCCGTGTCGGGTCGGCGAGGAGCCTGGCGACTCCGGGTTCGATCGGTTCGCTCACCGCCGTCGCAGTCGCTCAGTGCAACCGGAGGCCCGCAGCGGCGGCTGCCTCGCGGTCGATCATCTCGGGGACCACGGCGGGTCCCAGACGAGGCGGACGGCGACCTCCAGGTCTACGTCGCTCAGCGCGCCCGCCACAGCGTCCGCTGCTTCGTTCGGCAAGCTCTCCGCGACGGGGCACCCGTCTGTCGTGAGCGTCATGTCGACCTCGAGCCTCGATCCCTCGAGGCGTACGTCGTAGACGAGACCGAGCGCGACGATATCGATCCCGATCTCCGGGTCGTATACGCCGCGCAGTGCGGCACGCGCACGCTCGATGATCTGATTCGGTTCTGCGGTCATGGTGGTTGCCCCCTTACGGGATCGTTCGATCGATCCGTGAACGTGAAGTGCACTTCGACGCCTGCGGCGCCGCCGTCGCAACACTGCCCGCCGGCGCATCGGCGGCTGCTGCCTCGAGGCCCGCGACGATCGTGCGCACGGCGCGGCCGGGACCGAGTCCGAGGTTGACGAGCGCGATCACCCCGCACAACGAGTAGAGAATCGCGCCGGCTGCGACGAGAGGTGCCGTGCCGGAGAGCAGCCCACCGATGACCAGCGCCGCACCTACCGCAGCGCTCGCGTACGTCGCCCGGGCGAGCCGATCGTCGTACAGGTCCGAGAAGAGGACCGGCCGGCCGTCGGCCTTGTTGGAGATGCCGAGGTTGCGGATCAGGCCCCACGAGATGAAGGGCACGATCTTGTGCGCGTGACCGACGATCGCGAGCGAGATCCACGCGAAGATCGCAGCCACCTCCGCCGAGACAAGCCTGACGCGCACGGTTGTCGAGACGTCGGCGAGCGCGCCGGCCGTGCCGAGCACCACGGCGAGGACGAGCGCGGCGGCGGCGGTGAGCACGAAGGCGTGCAGCAGCTCGAGCCGGCGCCTGCGGTGCCGGACGACCCCGACGAGCGAGACCAGGTGCGCGACTACCCCGGCGACCGAGATCGCACCGCCCACCAGCCCCACTCCCCGGGACGCGAACAGGATCCCGGTGGTGAGCGTGACGGCTCCCACAGCGAGGAGCCTCACGGACCACGCACCGCTGCGTGCCCTCGGCCGGTGCGAGAGCAGGAACATCGGCCAGAGCTTCTCGGCGACGGCCACGTAGGTGAGCCCGAGCCAGCCGAGGAGACCCAGGTGCGCGTGGCGAGCACGCGGTGTGTGAGGAGCGGAAACCATCCCGCCTCGCGGTCGAACGCGAGACGATTCCGAACGACGCCGTAGCCACCAGCAGGATCATCGAGTAGCGCAGCCCCTCCACCGCCACTCCGCGGCCGCGTTCGGGAGGAGAGGGGCCGAGACGTTCCAAGCGGTGAGCAAGACCGCGGTGAAGAGGAGCGAGCCGCCTGCCGCGACCGTCCACCCGGGCCGTGCGCGAAGCCGTTCGGCAGCATCCACGCCCCGAGGACCCAGAGCGCGGCCGTCACGCGCGCTGCGACGACCGAGCGGAGTGCGCGCACGCCCACCACCGGCCCGAACTGGTGGACCGCGCCGAGGACCGCGGTGGAGGCGAACGTCAGGAGCCCGACGTGCACCGCGGCGACCACACCCGGCAGGCGTGGGTCCTCGACGGCGTGGTTCGCCCCGAGAGCCAGAGCGATCCCGAATCCGACCAGGCCGACTCCGCCCGCGGCGAGGAACGTGAACGGGACCGTGGGCGGCGGTGCGGTCGGAAGGGGTGTTACCGGCACCACCCAGCATCCGGCCCGGCGCCCCGGGGGGCGGGGCGTGGCGTCGGACCGGGGCCACGCGCGGGGCCGCCACCGAGATCGATGTCGACGCCTTGCCGGGCGTGTCGATCATCCCGTCCGCCTGAAGGCGACTCGGAAGTCGCCGTCTGCCAGCTCGATCACCTCGTGCTCGAAGCCCTGGTCGCCGAGGACTCCCTCGAGCGGGACGGGCTCGAAGGGGCGAAGATCACGAGGACTCCGCCGGGCTCCACCTCGGCCGCGGCGGCCATGATCTCGTCGAACGGCTCCTTGCCCTCGGCGATCGTCGGGCGGGCGTCGACTATGCGAGCCGTGCAGCGGATCCGTGCGCTCCACACCTCGGGCCCGTCGTCGCCGTCCTCCCACGTGAACTCGCCGGGGCGGGTGGCCTCCATCTCGTATCTCAGCGGCGACGGCTTGTGGTCGTTGACGAGCTCCAGCTCCTCGCCCGAGGTGAGCGAGTTGAGGTGCTCGTACACCAGGGGATGGCGCTGCGGCGGCGGCAGCTCACGTAGGTCGAGAACGGGCATCTGTCTCCTCTTTCGAAGGTCGGCCTGTCCGGCGAGTCCGGCCGGCGGGCGGGCGGGCGGAGTATTTCTAGGCAAGTCTAGAAATACTGTCGAGGCCGGTCAACTCGGCGCGCGTAGGCTGCCCAGTCGTGCGACAGGCCCCCGGCTCAGACCCCGGCTCCGGCTCCGGCTCCGGCTCCGGCTCCGACGACGCCACCCTCGCCGCCCGCCTCGCCACCGAGGCGGGCGTCAGGCTCCTGGAGGTGCGCGAGCGCATACAACGGGGCGAGTGCACCCCCGCCGAGGCGAAGGACGCCGGCGACCGCGAGTCGCACGAGTACCTGGCAGCCGCGCTCGCGGCGGCGCGCCCGCGCGACGCGGTCTTCTCCGGAGGAGGCGGCCGACGACCCGGCGCGCCTGGACGCCGAGCGCGTGTGGATCATCGATCCGCTCGACGGGACCCGCGAGTTCGGCGAGCCGCCGCGCTCCGACTGGGCGGTGCACGTGGCACTCGTCGTCGCCCACGAGGTCGTCGCGTCGGCTGTGGCCCTTCCCGGCGCGGGCATCACCCTCTCCACCGACCCGGCACCTCCACCGCCACCGCCGATGCCCGCTCGGCCCCGGGTGGTCGTGAGTCGAACCCGGCCGCCCGCCCTCGCGCAGGCCGTCGCCGGCCTGCTCGGCGGCGATCTCGTGGAGATGGGATCGGCGGGCGCGAAGGCGACCGCAGTCGTGCGGGGCGAGGCCGACGTCTACGTTCACGGCGGCGGTCAGTACGAGTGGGACTCGGCCGCGCCGGTGGGCGTCGCCGTCGCAGCCGGCTGCCACGCGTCGCGCCTCGACGGCTCACCGCTCCGCTACAACCAGCCGAACCCCTGGCTCCCCGACCTGGTCGTCTGCCGCATGGAGCTCGCACCCGACGTCCTCGCCGCGATCACCACCGCGTCACGCACCCCCTAGAGCCCCGTTTTGGCGTCACTTTCTCGCGGTATACGCGAGGTTCTGACGCCAAAACCAGGAACTAGGTCTGGAGGCTGGGGGTGCCGGCGGCCTCGGCGGCGTCCACGAGACGCTGCTCGCGGGCCAGCACCTTCCCGAACAGGAGGTTGTTCTCCTTGTGGATGTGGAGGTGGATGTCGGCCTCCATCTCGCGCAGGGCGCCGTAGAAGGCAATGAACGTGGGGCAGGCGTCGGCCGGCGGCGAGAAGTCGCGGGTGAGCGAGCGCAGCGTGCCCAGCGCAACCGCGGCGTCGTCGTGCTCGCTGTACATGCACGAGATCGGTCCCTCCACACCGGCGACGCCGATGTCTTCGACCGTCACCGCCGCCGCGAGCTGCTGGATCCAAGGGAAGAGCGCCCGCTCCTCGCGCTGAAGGTGCTCCTCCAGCTCCTCGCGGAGATGGGTGAAGACGGAGCGCACCTCGAGCACCTCCGGGTGGTTCTCGCCGTGCGCGTTGACGACCTTGTCGGCGAGCTCGGCGATCCGTGGGAAGGCCCGCTTCAAGTACGTGTGGTGAACGTCGATGATGTGACCGGCGAGCGCACCGATCTCCATCGCAGCCCAGCCGCTCTGCGCCACCTGCGGTTCGGCGGCGGCGCCGGCGCCCACCGAGCCCGCCTCTTCGAGCGCCTGGACCACGGCGGGCAGCGAGACACCTGCAGCCTCCGAGGCCGCCCGCAGGGTCCGGCTTCCGCCACAGCAGAAGTCGATGCCGTACTCCTCGAAGACGCCGGCACGGGCCGGGACCTCGTTGACGAGCGTACCGAGGGTGCTGTCTGGATCGATCGTGAGTGTCATGCCTATCAGGGTACCGGCGCTCCGGCGCCTCCCCGACGCGGGTCGCCGCCCACCGGGTCGACCGCGGACAGACCGCGGCGAGGCCGCTTCCACGCCGCGCCGGTGCCGTAGCCTGGAGGCACGCGCCCGTAGCTCAGTCCGGATAGAGCGGCGGACTTCTAATCCGAAGGTCGGAGGTTCGAGTCCTCCCGGGCGCGCCCGATGACCTGCCCAGATCCGGCCCCGGAACAGCGCCGCGAGGCGCCCACCGACCGCATGCTGCGGCTGATCAACGACGGGTTCCTCGTCCTGCTGGTCGGCATCGGCCACCGGACCGGCCTCTTCGACGCTCTCGACGGCATGCCTCCGTCGTCGGCGGCGGGGATCGCCACCGCAGCGGGGCTGAACGAGCGCTATGTGCGCGAGTGGCTCGGGGCGATGGCCTGCGGCGGCATCGTCGAACACGATCCGACCACCGATACGTTCGTCCTGCCCAGCGCATACGCCGACGTTCTGACGACCCGTGCCGGACCGAGAAACGCGGCCGCTCTCGCGCCAATCGTGGCGATGCTCGCGGCGGTGGACGATCGCATCGTCGAGTGCTTCCGCCACGGTGGAGGGACCGAGTACTCCGACTACCCGGCCTTCGTCCGCACCATGTCGGAGCAGAGCCGGATGCTCTTCGACCTGGCGCTGATACCGGCCATCCTCCCGCTGGTCGAAGGAGTCGTCGACCGACTCGAGCGCGGCATCGACGTGCTCGACGTCGGCTGCGGGTCCGGCCATGCGATCAACGTGATGGCAGCGAGGTTCCCGCGGAGCGCCTTCGTCGGCTACGACCTGCTCGACACGGCGATCGACGCCGCGCGCGCGGAGTCACAGGCACTGGGGCTCACGAACACGACCTTCGAGCAGCGCGACACCGCCGACCTCGGACACGACTCGGCCTTCGACTTCGCCACTACGTTCTCCTCGATCCACGATCAAGCGTTCCCGCGCCGCGTGCTGGCGGGCATCGCTCGCTCGCTCCGCCCCGGAGGCGTCTACCTCTGCGCCGACGCTGGGTACTCGTGCCACCTCGGCGACAACATCGATCTCCCCTACGCCCCGCTCGCGTACACCATCTCGACGATGCACTGCATGCCCGTCTCACTCGGCCTCGGCGGAGAGGGGCTCGGCGAGGCCTGGGCCGGGCCACAGGCGCTGGACCTCCTCGCCGAGGCCGGCTTCGGAGACGTGATCCGCCACACGCCGCCGTGGCACGAGGGGTTCGACTACTACGTCTGCCGCATCTGAAGTGGGCTGCGCCGGCCACGCCGGCCACGCCGGCCACGCCGGCCACGCCGGCCACGCCGGCCACGCCGGTCGGCCAAATCGGCGAGATCGCCGACACTGGCGACACGGCCACGAACGACTCGACGTCTACTCCAGCACCCTCAGGGTGCTCGGCACGTCCATGCGCCTCAGTCGGCGTAGCGTGAACACAGGAGCGAGGGCGACGGTTGCGATCGAGAGGACGACGATCGTCGTGAGAGTCCCGCCGTTGATGATCGCTCGCACCCCGAGCTCCGGGAGAGTCTCGGCGAGCAACGACGTCATCATCCAGTCGAGGACCGCATAGCCGAGGCCGATGCCCACCGCCGTGCCCAGCACTCCCGTGATGATGCTCTCGGTCGTCACGACACCGAGCACCCTCCTGACCGGCACGCCGAACGCGAACATCGTCGCCTGCTCCCGCGCCCGCTCGTCGACGCTGATGCTCGCCGAGTTGAACGCGATCAGGAGCGCGAGCGCGAGCACCATCCCCTGGAGAAGACGGAGCACGCCCACGTACTGCTCGAGGCGATCCTCGATCAGCCGTCGCATCTCGGCGACCGGCTGCACCGATGCGACTCCCGCGCGGCCGAAGAGGGCCCGCTTCACCTCCTCGTCGCCGGCCCCCGGGGCAGGGCTCACCTGGAGGAAGTTGGTGATCCCCTCGAGGCCGAAGAGGCTGGCGCTCCCGGCGTCGAGATAAGTGGCGAACCGCATCGGGTCGGGGTGCAGGGCCGCCACCTCCATCTCGGAATCGACCATCGCGTACGCGAGCTCCCCGGTGCGCTGCGGATGCCGCAGAGTGACCCGGTCGCCCGGCCGCACTCCGAGATCACTCGCCGCCTTCACGGAGATGACGACCCCGGCCGCGACGTCGCCTTCCACGGGATCGATGAGCGTGGGCACCCACATCGCCCGGTCGAAATCGATCACCTGCGGGATGACGTCGATCTCCTCACCACCCGACTTCAGCTGCCCGATCAGGCGTAGACCCACATCGGCGGCGGCGACAGCGCCCGCGCCCTCTATGTCGCGGACCACGTCGGAGTCCACGGGATAGAAGCCGTCGAGGTCTACCAGCAGTCGGTCGCCGGCTGTGTGGGTCTGCTCATCACTGCTCTCGTTCACCGTCCCCAACCAGGAGTCGAGCGCCCCGAGCACCACGACGAGCGCGCTGATCGCCATCGCGATGCCCAGCACGGTCAGCAGTGTTCGGCGGGGCGCGCGCAGGGTGTTGCGGTACGGCATCTGCCTGACCACACCGCCCGGCAGCGAGACATGGGCCAGCCACGGGGCGACCCCCGCGCTCGCCGGCGCTCCGCACCCGGCCCCGTTCGGATCGCGTCGACCGGCTCCACTCGAACCGCGCGCCAGACCGGGATCACGGTCGCGATGATCGGGAGCGCCAGCCCCAGCGCCGTCGCCACAGCGAACTTGTCGAGCTGTATCGGCGTCTTCCACACCGGCAGCGGCAGCGCCGAGACGAAGAGGGAACGCATCCCGCTCATCACGACGAACCCGACCCCGATCCCGGCGACGACTCCGATCAGCGCGACCTGCACCCCGACGAGCATCGGACGTACCGCGAGCAGCCTGGGCGGCGCCCCGAGCGCCATGCCGACACCGATCTCGCGCCGCTCCGCATCCACGATCCGGCTGATGAGGTTGAACGAGGCGAACGCCGCCGCCATGAGTATGAGGACGGCGAAGAGGTTCCACACCTTCTGGTCGTTCTCGATGTCCTCGTAGAGGACGCGGTAGACGGGGTCCTCGTCGCGGGTCGTGAGCGTCACCCCCACGTCGGGCAGATCCTCGGCGAACTGCTGCGCAAGCGTCTCCTTCGCCGCGTCGAGGTCGGCACCGGGGGCGAGGCGCACGACCAGGTCGTTCACCTTCCCCGCGTGACCGGCTAGCTCCTGCGCATCGTCGATGGGCATGAAGAGCACCGCGAAGTTCGCCTCGGCGAAGAGTCCCGCGGCCGAGTCGGTGACCATGAAGTACTCGGGCGTCGTGCCGAGGCCGGTGTAGGTGACCTCCCGATCGCCTGCGATGCGCACCGTCCCGCTCTCGGGCAGGTCGTAGTGGCCGGCGAACTTCTGCTCCAGGAGCGCTTCGGGGCCGGCGCCGGTGCCGTCGGGAGCGGCCCCCTCCTCGACCCACGGGCGATTCACCTCGACGCCTCCGGCGAGATCGAGACCGACGATCCTGCCGGGCACGAGGATCGTCTGCTCCGCCGTCGACGCGTCGACCTGGGTGGGTACCGTCAGGCGCTCGGCGGTCGCGACCACCGACGCGTCTCCCCCCGTGGAGCGAGCGACGGCCGCGAGCGCGCCTGCGTCCACGTAGCTTCCGGTGCTCAGGGCGACGCGCAGATCGTGCATCCGCAGCAGGCCGTACGACGCGTCGTTCGACTGCCGTCGCCACTCGGCGGTGCTGCCCAGTGCGGAGAAGACCCCCGTGCCGATCGCGATGATGAACGCGATCGCGCTCACGAGCACCCACCGCCGGCGCAGGTCGCGCCTGGACCAGCGGAGCCAGAGCCGGAGGGACGACCTCGCCATGTCCGCCTACCAGCGCAGGTCGTCTATGCGGGCACGGCCACCGGTAGGTGGGCCGTCAGAGACCACGTGTCCGCTCGATAGCTCGATCACGCGGTCGGCGACGCGCGAGATCTCACGGTTGTGGGTCACGACCAGCACCGTCTTGCCCTCCTCGGCCTGCACGCGAAGCAGCTCGAGGATCTGCACGCCCGTGCGGAAGTCGAGCTCTCCCGTCGGCTCGTCGGCGAGGAGGATCGGGTTGCCCGTGGCGAGAGCGCGCGATCGCCACGCGCTGCTGCTCACCACCGGAGAGCTGATGTGGGAAGTGGTCGACGCGCTCCGCGAGGCCGACCTTCGCGAGCGTCTCCCGGGCGACAGTCGGGGCGTCGGGCCGCCCCGACACCTCCGCTCCGAACTGGACGTTCTCCAGAGCGGTGAGACCGGGGAAGAGGTTGAACGACTGGAAGACGAAGCTCACCGTCTCGCGCCGCACCGCGAACCTCTCCGCACGCGATGCACCGGTGATGTCGCGGTCGTCGATGCGTACTCGCCCCTCGCTGGGCGTGTCGAGGGCGCCGATCATGTTGAGGAGAGTCGTCTTGCCGCTACCCGACGGCCCGAGGATGACCACGAATGCCTCCTCGTCGACATGGAGGCTGACATCCTCGAGCGCGGTCACCGTCACGTCGCCGATGCGATAGCGCTTCGCAACGTCGTCGAGGTCGATGCGCGTGCCGAGCGACGTGCGCGCCGGGTCGGAGGGATCTGCACTCATTGCACCATGCTGCCCCATCCGCCCACCGAACCCCTTGTTTGGACCTCAGCGGAGCCCTGGCGACCACGTGGGTCCAAACAGGGTGATGTGCCGGTGGAAAGCGGGTCGGGTAGCGGGGAGACCGTCCGGTAGCATGTTCACCGGCCCGGCGACGGGCGCCTGGTGACTGTAGCTCAGGTGGTTAGAGCGTCGGGTTGTGGACCCGAAGGCCGGGGGTTCGAGACCCCTCAGTCACCCTCGAAGGCGGTAGCAGCCTCAGCCTCGCTACCACCCCCAGCGCTACCGACCCAGGAGGTCGCGCAGCGCAGCCTCGACGGTCGGGTGCTCGAAGACGTAGCCGCTCTCCTGCAACTGCATCGGTGCGACGCGCTGGCTCGCCATCAAGAGCTCGTCGACCAGCTCCGCTCCGAAGCGGAGCTTCAGCGGTAGCAGCGGCGTGCGCAGGATCGTGGGCCGGTGCAGGACCTTGCCCAGGGTCCGCGCGAACTCCGAGTTGCGCACCGGGTTCGGGGCGACGGCGTTGACCGGTCCCGAGAGGTCTCCGCTACCGAGGGCGTGGACGATCGCGCCGACCTCGTCGGCCAGGGAGATCCACGGCATCCACTGACGCCCCGACCCCTGCCGTCCGCCCAGGCCCAACCGGAACGGCAGCAGCATCCTGCGCAGGGCGCCTCCTACAGGGCTGAGGACCACTCCACTGCGGAGCAGGACCGTGCGGATCCCCGCCTCCGCGGCGGGGGCCGCAGCCGCCTCCCACGCGCGACACACCTCCGACAGGAAGCCCTCACCCGGCGTGCTGCGCTCGTCGAGGACCTCGTCACCTCGGCTGCCGTAGTAGCCGACCGCCGACGCCGACACCAGGACACGCGGCGGTCGCGCGAGGCCCGCCAGAGCGCCCGCGAGGAGCGACGTGCCGGCCGTGCGGCTCTCGAGTATCCGGGCCTTCTGCTCGGGGCTCCAACGCCGCTCGCCGATCCCCTCCCCCGCGAGGTGCACGGCGGCGTCGACGCCCTCCAGGGCCGCCGCGTCGATCGTCGCGGCTTGGGGGTCCCATGCCACGAGGTCGCCGCCGGTGGACCCACCCCTAACGAGGCGCACCATCCGGTGCCCGTCGGAGGCGAGCGCCGTCGCGAGTGCCGATCCGACCAACCCATGCGAGCCGCTTACGAGAACGTCCATGGTGCCCCCTCGGTCTCGCGCAACGCTACGCGACACTCCCCCGCCCCGCCCGGCACGCGCTATCCCGTCGCCCGTAGCACCCCACTGCGCCCGGACGCCCTCGCTACCCCGTCGCACGGCGCACCCCACTTCCCGCCCTATCGTCCGATACGGCGCGCTCGACACGGCAGGCCCGACGTCCCACGTTGCCCGAGGGCGTCGCGAGCGCAGTCGGCTACGATGACGCTCGCTTCCGCGCCCGCGACGCGCGAGTAGCGAGCGCCCCTAGCTCAACTGGCTAGAGCAGCAGACTCTTAATCTGCGGGTTCCGGGTTCGAGTCCCGGGGGCGTACCAGTCGACGGTCTTCCCCCTGACTCATCGGATGGGCGCACATTGCGCCCGTGAGTTCCCTCAGGGGGCATTGGATGGCACAAGGTGCGCCGGTCGCGGCGCTCTCGCGCCTCAGCCGGCCGACGCTCGGCGTCTTCCGGGGCTCCGCGGCGGTGCAGCTAGGCGTGACACGCAAGCAACTGCGCGCTCTCTGCGTGGCCGACGTCATCGCGCGCGAGCTGCCCGACACCTACCGGATGACCGCCGTGACGCCGTCGGACGCGCAGCGGCTGCACGCTGCTCTGCTCTGGGCCGGCGGCGAGGCGGCCGCCGACGGACGCTCGGCCGGAGCCTGCTACGGCCTGGAGGGGGTTCGGGCAGGCATGCCGGAGATCGTCGTGCCGCGGCGGTGTCGCCGGCGCAGTGCAGAGGTCGCCGTGCGCCGTGTCTCGGAGCTCCGGCCACTCATGCTGCGCAGACATCGCGGTGTCCGCGTCACCGGGATCGAGGCGACGCTCGTGCACCTCGCACACCTTCTGGATGGCGAGGCCTTCGAGGTCGCGTGCGAAGACGCCCGACGCCGGCGGCTCACCTCCGTCCCGGCCCTCCATGCGTACCTCGATCGCTTCGCACAGCCGGGCCATCGCGGCGTGGCGCAAGCCCGTTCACTCCTTGGTGAGCTCGATCCGGCACACGCCTCCAGGTCGACGCTGGAGGTCAAGACACGACGCCTCCTCTCCTCCAACGGCTTCGGCGACTACTCGCGTGAGCTCCCCCTCGCATGGAACGGCCGCACCTACCTCTTCGACTTCGCCTTCGAGCAGGCACGCACGATCCTCGAGGTCAACGGCCGTCGCTGGCACGACGACCCCTCCGACTACGAGCACGACAACGAGAAGTGGAGCGTGCCGGGCCGCTGCGGCTACAAGATCGTCTTCGCCACGTGGGACAAGGTCACCCGCCGTCCCGGCGAGCTCCTCGCGGAGCTCGCCGCGACTCTCGCAGCATGAGCGCGGCCCGACCCGGCGCAGGTGATCCTCCGCCGTCTCGACGAGGCTCAGAAGCATCGGCCGAGCCGCGGCGGATCGGACTCACACGGGAAGTGCGAAGGGTGAGAGAACCATGTCAGTCCTAGCCGAGATGGAGCAGGCAGGCCCGCCCGCGGGCGGGCCGCCGCCGCAGGTCGTTCAGATTGAGGCGCTCGGCAAGAAGCAGGGCATCACGAGCATGGTCCTCGACATCGCGCTGATCGCCATGCTCGCGTTGATGATCTGGCGACCGATGTAGGCGCCTGCGCTCAGCGCAGGTCGCGGCAGAACGCCCTCAGGTCGCCGATCAGGAGGTCTGGCTCCTCCATCGCGGCGAAGTGCCCGCCTCGGTCGAAGCGCGTGTAGCGCACGACGTTGTACGCCGCCTCGATCCACGAACGCGGCATCCGCAGGATCTCCTTCGGGAAGACTGCAGCGGCGGTGGGCACCTCGACGCGCTCCCCCATCGGGGGAACCTGCCGGCGCGCTGCGACTCGCAGTAGAGGCGCACCGAGGAGCTGATGGTGCCGGTGACCCAGTACACGGTCAGGTTCGTGAGGATCTGGTCGCGGGTCAGTGCGTCTTCAAGATCGCCGTCGTGGTCGGTCCAGGCGTGGAGCTTCTCGACGATCCATCCGGCGAGTCCCGCCGGCGAGTCGGTGAGCCCGTAGCCGAGCGTCTGCGGGTTCTTCCCCTGTATCTGCTGGTACGCGGTGCCCTCGGCCATGAAGGCACCGAGGTCGGCCATGTCGGCCTGCTCCTGCTCGGTCAGGTCGTCGCCGCCCTCCGCCGGCGGCCAGCCGATCGGCATGTTGACGTGCAGGCCGGCCATGTGGTCGGAGTCGAGGAGCGCCAGCTGGCCCGAGATCATCGCGCCCCAGTCGCCGCCCTGCGCGCCGTACCGGCTGTAGCCGAGACGCCCCATCAGTGTCTTCCAGGCCTGCGCGACCCTGCGCACGTCCCACCCGGCCTCCCGAGTGGGCCCAGACCATCCGTAGCCGGGGATCGACGGGCAGACGACATGGAACGCGTCGGCAGGGTCGCCGCCGTGGGCGGCGGGGTCCGAGAGCGGCCCGATCACGTCGAGGAACTCCGAGACCGAACCGGGCCATCCGTGGGTGATCACCAGCGGGAGCGCCGACGGTTCGGGCGAGCGGGCGTGGATGTAGTGGACGGTCTGGCCGTCGATCTCGGTGAGCGCGTTCTCGTAGCGGTTGAACCGCTCCTCCTGGGCGCGCCAGTCGAAACGGGTCCGCCAGTACTCGCAGAGGTCGCGCAGATAGGCGAGATCGGTGCCGTAGCCCCAACCCGATCCCGGGATCTCCTCCGGCCATCTGGTCCGGGCGAGCCTGTCGCTCAGGTCGGACAGCACCGCGTCGGGTACCGCGATCTCCATGGGTGTGATCTCGCCGGCCATGTCTCCCCCGAGTCGTCCGCCGCTGCACTCTCGTGGCACCGACGCTACGCGCAACGACCACCATCGGTCGGGTCACCCGAGCAACGTCTTCGGCGGGCGTCCTCCGGGTGAAGAACCAGACCGATGACCCGCGCAGCGCCGGACCGGTAACCCGAGCGGTGTCATCGGGCGCAGGGCGCCCGGAGGCTGCACCGTAGACTGCGCCGCCGTGACCCTCGACCCGCTCTCCCCGTTCCGCCTCGACGGCAGGGTCGCAGTCGTGACCGGCGCCAGCTCAGGGCTCGGTGCACGCTTCGCCCGCGTGCTCGACGGCGCCGGAGCGCGCCTGGTGCTCGCCGCACGTCGCACCGAGCGCCTGGAGGCGCTGGCCGCCGAGCTCACCGATGCCCACCCCCTCCGCTGCGATCTCTCGGTGCCCGGTGAGCCGGCCGCTCTCGTCGCTTCGGCCGTCGAGCGGTACGGACGGATCGACGTGCTGGTGAACAACGCCGGCATGAGCTCGACGACGCCCGCTCTCGACGAGACGACCGAGCAGTTCCGAACGACCGTGGAGGTCAACCTCGTCGCGCCCTTCGAGACGGCGCGGGAAGCCGCACGGGTGATGATCGACTCCGGTCACGGCGGCTCGATCGTCAACATCGCTTCACTCTGGGGTGTGGTCGGAGTCGGCCAGATACCCGACGCGGCATACGCCGCCTCGAAGGGCGGCCTGGCGAACCTGACCCGTGAGCTTGCTGCACAGTGGGCTCGCAAGGGCGTTCGCGTCAACGCGATCGCGCCCGGCTGGTTTCCGACCGAGATGACCGAGGGCCGGATGTTCGGCGACGAGCGCTCGGAGCGCTGGCTGCGTCAGCGCACTCCCATGGGCCGCGGCGGTGCAGAGCATGAGCTCGACGGCGCGCTGCTGTACCTGGCGAGCCCCGCGAGCAGCTTCGTCACAGGACAGGTGCTATCCGTGGACGGTGGCTGGACCGCGATCTGACGCGACCCACTCGGGAGCTAACCGTCGTGCTGCAGCTCGTGGAGGTCGGCGAGGACTGTCGCGGCGTGCGCGGCGGTGTCGGACACCTCGTAGACACGACGGATGACGCCCTCGGGGTCGATCAGGTACGAGATGCGTTTCGCGAAGTTCACCTTGTCGGTGCCCGGGTCGCGGACCCCGTAGGCGACGCCCACCTGCTCGTCGTGGTCGGCGAGCAGCCGGTAGGGGAAGTCGAACTTCTCGCGGAACGCGCGGTTCTCCTCGGGCGTGTCGAAGGAGATCCCGAGGATCTCGCATCCCATCGCCTCGAATTCACGGGCCTGATCACGCAGGCCCTGGCCTTGAATCGTTCAACCAGGGGTGTCGGCCTTGGGGTACCACCAGAGCAGAGCCCAGCGCCCCCTGAAGTCCGAGAGCGTCGTCGGCGCGCCATCGTGATCGGGCACCGTGAAGTCGGGTGCGGTCGTCCCCTCGGTGAGCATGTCTCCCCCTCGCGTCTCGTTCCATGGGCACGCTACCCGAGTGCCCGCACGTCCGTACGGCACTTCGGGACACCGCCCCTGTTCCGCACCTCTGGATCGCTGCCTTCTAGATCGTTGCCTTCTCCAGGACGTGGATGCCGCAGGCGGAGCCGAGGCCGATGACGTGCGTGAGGCCGACCTTCGCGTCGGGAACCTGGCGGTCGCCGGCCTCGCCGCGCAGGTGGGTCGTCACCTCGTACACGTTTGCGATGCCGGTGGCCCCGAGCGGGTGTCCCTTCGAGATGAGGCCCCCCGACACGTTGACCGGGATCGTGCCGTCGCGCCACGGACCCCGCTCGTCGATGAACCTGCCCGCCTCTCCGGGAGCGCAGAGGCGCAGGTTGTCGTAGTGGACGAGCTCGGCGGTCGCGAAGCAGTCGTGCAGCTCCACGAGGTCGAGGTCCTGCGGATCGACGCCCGAGATCTCGTAGGCCTTGTCGGCCGCTTCACGCGTCAACGTGTTGACGTCGGGCTGAACCTGGTCGCGCTCCGTCCAGGGGTCCGACGTGAGCACGGAGGCAGAGACGCGGACGGCGCGCCTGCGCTGCTCGTCGGACAGTGTCTTCAGCTTCTCCTCGGAGACCAGCACCGCGGCCGCGGCGCCGTCGCCCGTCGGGCAGCACATGAGCACCGTGTTCGGGTACGACATCATCTCGGCGCCCATCACCTGATCGAGCGTGAACGCCTTCTGGTACTGCGCCAGCGGGTTGAGCGTGGAGTGCTCGTGGTTCTTCTCGGCGACCTTCGCGAACTGCTCGAAGCCCACGCCGCCGTGCTCGTACGCGTACTCCATCCCCGCCTGCGCGAACACGCCGGGCATGAGGCCGGTGCCGAGGATCCCCTCGACCTGCATCACCGATCCGTAGCGCCCCGACGGCTCGTAGACCTTGCGGTCGCGGTCTCCCTTGCCACCTGCGCCGAGGAGGCCCATCTTGCCCATCTTCTCCCAGCCGACGGCGAGCCCCATGTCGGCCTCGCCGGCCTTGATGGTCAGATAGACGGTGCGCAGCGCGGTGGCACCGGTGGCGCAGGCGTTCGCCACGTTGTAGACGGGGATGCCGGTCTGGCCGATCTGCTTCTGCAGGCGCTGACCGGGCCCCGAGGCAACCTCGTTGAGCGTCCCAGCCGCCATCACGCCCATGTCGTGGATGGTCACACCACCGTCGGCGAGCGCGGCGAGCGCCGCCTGCGATGCGAGATCGATCGAGTCCATCCCGGGATAACGCCCGAACTTCGTCATGTTCGCGCCCAGCACCCAGACCGCGTCACCCATGTCGCGCACCTCTCTCTCGTACAGATCCCAGACCGGCGGCCGGCCGCACCGCGGTCGACTCCACACCGGTTCCTGTCGAAGCGCCCGTCATGCGGGCTCGAACGCGAATGCGACGGCCTCGGTGCCGTCGTCGTCGGTGCCGGCCACGAACGTGGTCATCTTGACCTTCATGCCCAGCGACACCGCCTCGGGCGTCGGATCGCACCCGGTCAGGTTCGACTTGACCACGCCGCCGCCGTCGAGATCGACGAGTGCCGACACGTAAGGCACCGGAACCCCGGGCACCCCGCGGTGCACGATCGTGAACGACCTCACGGTCCCGGTGCTCTCGAGCCTGCGGCGGCGGAACTCGGTCCCGCCGCTCTTGGCGTCGGCGTTGCGCCGGTCGAGGTAGAGGGCGCCGGAATCGACCGACTCCCACGCCTCCAGGTGAGGCTCTCCGTCGCCGATCACCAGGTAGTCGACTATGGGTATCTGCTTGGCCATCGGACCTCCTGCTAGTCGGTGGCACGGTAACTACAGACGGCACCATCGGTCCACACGGGCGACCGTGGCCGCCGCGCGAGACTTGCGACGCGCGAGCGTGGCGGAACTGGCAGACGCGTCGGGTTTAGGTCCCGGTGCCCGCAAGGGCTTGAGGGTTCGAGTCCCTCCGCTCGCACGAGTGATCTAGGGGTAAAGCCCCAGGTCAGGGCCGTGCGGCGCTGCTCCGGATCGCCCCCGTGACACATTCCTGACACATCGCGACACGAGAGCCGCGCGCGACAGCGCTCTTGACAGCTCTTGACAGCGCTCTTGACAGCGCGTTTTGCGGCGCGCGACTCGTGTGCGACTCCCGACCTCTGAACCGACGACGCGGCGTGGAATCGTCAGGGTGGCACAGAACCTCGATCCAACCCACGCGCCCGCGGGCGCGTGGGTTGGATCGAGGTTCTGTGCAGCGCGCTGTGCAGAGGGGCGCCCCGCGCTCACAGGCCGCTCAACGACAACGCGAACCCTGCACCTCGCAGAGTGCAGGGGCGTGGAGCATCGGGCTTGCGCGTCGGTGGGGCGAGCCAATCCTTGTGTCCTTGCCGGCCGGTTACACCACTCGAAGGGGCGACGACGTCAGCGGAGCTATCACGCGCACGAACAGGGGAACTTCGGCGGTCGTCGAGTCGTCGTAGAGGGGACGGCGGACGAGGGCTTGACATTCCTCCGCGGGGGGTACATTCCGGGCGCCGACGGTGATGGGGATGCGCCGTGTGACCGTCGCGTCGTCACGATCGAGGAGTGCGCCAATGAGCGTGCGACGACAACTCTCACGGTCGACCAGAGCGCTCGCCGCGACGGCGACGGGCCTGGTGGGTTTCGGAATCCCGGTTCCTGTCGCTGCCGATTCCTACGCGGCGGGCCCACCGGATTCGGGATACCGGCCGGACAACTCCGAACACACCTGGTGCTACGGCAACACCTTCACCTGGCAGGACGCGCGGGACGCCGCCTCCCTACGCGGCAGTGAACCTCGATAACCAGACGACGATGTACGACACGTACATGGGGAACTGCTCGCAGAACACCGACGCGATCTGGGTTCGTGAGACAAATCCAGCGTACTACGGGTCCTACACCTGCGAGGACTTCAATCAGAACGGCACGTGCGAGAAGGGGATCGTTCGCCTGAACTTCGACACGCTGAGCCGTGACGACGGTGGCAGCATCGACCTCTGGAAGTCGGTCGCGTGTCAGGAGCTAGGGCACTCAGTGGGACTCACCCACGCCTCGAACGACTGCATGGGGAACCTGAGCCTCCTCGAGTACTCGCCGCACCACGTGAACCACGTCAACAACGACCGCTGGCCATGACAGCGGGCCAGGGAGGAGGGGAGCGATGAGGAAGATCGCGTACGGTCTCGTCTCACTCCTGCTGGCCATGAGCGCTGCGTGTGGCGGCGGTGGGGGAAGTGGCGGTGACGGGTCGCTCGTCGCGCTGGCGAACACGATCCAGCGGCACACGTCTGCCAGCTACATCCCGCTGACGAGCTGGTCCGGGAGCCTCGAAGATTCCGACGTCGTGGGGGTTGGCACGATCGTGGACGTGCGCGCCGGCATGACCTTCGTCCAGGGGAAGTACGACGACGGCACCGACATCCTAGATCCAAGAATGCTGCTGGTGATCGAGCCGACGCGGCTGGTCGAGGGTGCCGAGCTACTCGGTGCCTCGGGCCAGATCCTCGTACAGCAGAACCGATCGTCGGCAGTGCCGCTGGATGACGTCGCTCGTACGATCGACGGCGCGCAGGACCAGATCGCGTTCTTCCTGCGCGAGATGATCGTGCCCATTGAGATGGGAGACGCGATTAGAGACGAGTTCGCTGGGCGCGCGAGCGACGATCCGGTCTTCACGCCGGTCTATGCATCTGCGCTGCTGGGCGTCCAGGGGACGACCGCGTTCCCGCTGCTCACCGGCGAAGAGCTCGTCCTCACGGACGACGCGCGCCAGGTTCTTGGTTCTCTGGGCGTAGAGATAGACGGGTTCGCGGTCGTGAAGCTCGGGACGCCGCCGGCTCTGGCGGGGTCCACTCCCGACAAGCCGCCGGTGCCGCCCGACGACGGTTCGGCGCTGGCCCCCGCGGAGTGACGAGCGGCACGCGGCCGGAGCCGCGTAGGTCCGACGCTGACGAGGTCGACGCGGGCGGCCTGTCGTGGGAGGTGTTCGTCGGGAATCTGGCCGAGGTGGCGGGGTCGCCCGTGGAGTCGCTCGGCTACGAGACGCCGTTGGCCGACCTGGTCGGTTCGGGCGCGTCGGCGGTGCTGGTGAAGACGTTCATCGTCAAGACGGCGCGGGTCTGTCCCGCCAAGCACTCGAGAGCTGCGAGACGTTGGGGGAGGCGTACGAGTGGTGGCGCGTCGGCGTGAGGGGACCGAGATCACCCGCGATGTGCGCTCGCCTCCCGAGGATGCCGATCGCGAGAGCCCGGTGTGGTTGCGGCCGGTGCGTTCGGGCGACATCGGGGCGATGTACGAGGCGTCGCAGTCGCCGCGTTCGGCGTTCCGGTGGCGGTTCCGGGGCCCGTTCCCGTCGCCGGGACAGTTCTCCGGAGCTGGCGTTTCGGGGCGTGTTGGTGCAGCTCGTCGTGGAGGACAAGGCGACGCGGAGCGCACACGGCGTGGTGATCGCCTACGACCACATGCCCGAGCACGGCGTCTGCTTCCTGGCGTTCCAGCGCTTCGGAGCGTCGCGCGACGGCGGCGAGATGTTCCTGGGCATGTTCCACTTCGTTGAGTACCTGTTCCAACGGTGGACGTTACGCAAGCTCTACGTGGACCTGCCCGAGTACAACGCGGATCTGATCGGCGACGGCCTGGGCGTGATCACGGAGGAGGGCCGACTGCGCGAGTTCAGCTACTACGACGGCCGCTACTGGGACCGGATCTTCTACGCGATCGACCGAGACCTCTGGGAGCACAAGGCACAGGTGTGGCACCTCTACCTGACCGACGGGCTCGCCCCCGACGTGCGCTGAATCAGACGCCCCAGTCTCGACGCACATCCCGGTGGCCGGCTCATCGAAGCCCCCGTCCGCCAGTGCCAGGAAGCCAGCGCGTACCGCCCGCGCCCGACAAACCCCCTGCCGGCGCGCACGTCTTGAGCATCTGTTCGGCGTCGGAGGGCCGAGGTAGCGAATCCCCTCTGGCGAATCGCCCCACGGGCGGAGGTCGCCT
Source organism: Acidimicrobiia bacterium (assembly GCA_027494135.1). Lineage (GTDB taxonomy): Bacteria > Actinomycetota > Acidimicrobiia > IMCC26256 > PALSA-610 > JAOSJK01. The sequence continues at coordinate 164,296 of JAOSJK010000001.1, forward strand.
AGCGCTCGTTTCGGAGGTCCGGACGAGGCTTCGGCACCGACATGCCGCGCTCGCGCCGTATTCCTCATCGAGCCAGACGCGCGAGCCTGAACGATGCCGCCAGACCGCTGCCGATCACAAGTACCGCAGCCACGTCGGCGTTCAGCAACTGCATCTCGCAGCCGGCATCTAGCGCAACGAATGAATGGTGGACCGATCGAGAACGGCTACCCCCTTTGGCAGTACACCCCTACGCTCCTGTGAGCGGGTGGGGGAGTCAGGCTTCGGGCCAGCAACAGTGACCGGACCGTTGGCGTAGCACTCGCCTTCTCCGTACTGGTAACCCGGGCTGTGTCCGACGAACTCATAGACGCCTGGAGCAAGACGGAATGAGAACTTGCCGTCGGAGCCGACGGGGACATTGAAACGCTGGCCCGATGGGGCAACCGCTGTCACCGTGCCGCCAACGGGCGATCGGAGCGGTCTAGGGCCTCCAACCATTTGCAGTGTTCCGTGCACGACAACTCGATCGGGCGAGCCGTTGTGTGAAGAGGAGTCTGTCGATGTCGTCGTGGTGCGGTTCACTTCGGCACGGTCCGAGGACTTGCTGGACGTTGAGCAGGCTCCGAGGCCAAGTGCCACGGCCAGGAATCCAACGCGAAATCGGGGCATCGGCAATAGGACGCCGACACGACGGCCTTGGGTTCCCACGCGCTCACGATGCCCTGATCGCGCTCACTGCGCCAGGACACGCGAGCCTCGACAACCGCGTCGGACGGGTGCGTGCCTCGTAACACAGCACCCGCAGACTGCATCGCGGCACATCCCGGCGCCTTCGACACCGAACAGCGCGCGCATGGACTCCCATCAACCGACCCGTGTGCACCGAACGTCGCCTGGCACTGACCCTCAACGGTGCAACCGGCCACCCTCAACGACAGCCCGACGGCCGGCCGTCGGCGACTCGAGCCCCCACCGGATCGGCACGTGCTCTGACCTGCCACATTGAGGATCGCGTTGATGTTCGCGGTGAGGTTCAACCGGCGGATCTGGGGATGTGATGCAGACCCCAGCGGCACGCTGGCCGCCGGCGAGCTTGGTTCGGCGACGGAGCGGCGTAGGTGCCGCCAACGCGACCCGACCCCTGGGTCCTGTGATCGCCGTGTGTGCTCAGCGCCAGCCGAGCCGGCGGGCCTCTTGCTCGATGACGAGCCCGACGGCTCGTGCGACGCGGATGCCGAGGCGTCGGACCTCGCTCCGGAACGTGCTCCACACCTCGGCGTCGAGCACGGGCCGGACCTGCAGCGCCCGCAGGTCGTCCGTTGAGGTACCAGCACCGCGTTGATCGGCCTCCACGAACTGCGCGACGCCAACCTCAACGACTCTGGTCAACAGGGCACCGAGCGTGTCGCCGACCGAGCGGCGCCGACGGATCGCATCCGCCGACACGATCGTCCACGCCTCGGCATGCACCACCACCCGGACCGGAGCGCCACGGTGACGCTGCTGTGCATACAGCGTCCCCTCAACGCGACGTCGCTCACCATCGAGGGAGCGTTCTACGCGCCGCACACGCGCCTCGATTCGCCGCCGCGCCGAGCCGGCCCTCAGCTGCTCGTCGAAGACGCCCAGCGCAGCCTCCTCGAGCTCCAGGGCCCGCTGCCGCCGCACGCGTAGATCTGCGGCCCACGCTGCGAACTCGGCCGGGTTCGCGCTCGGCGACGGTGCCGGCGGGCACAGCTCCGCGAGCGCCGCCCGCAGCAGGACGAGCGCGTCGATCTCCACCGGCCTGCTCGTGCTACCAGTGCTTCCGCCGGTTCCGCTAGCGAAACCGGCAAGTCTGTGCCCGTCATTCAAAGTGGGATCCGCGCACTCGCGTTGAGGGCGGTCAGCCGGGTCGTCGGGGTCGGTTGTCGGAGTGTGCATGTTCCAGATAAGCGCGTTGCAGACGGCGCGCGCGTCACAACATCAAGTACCGAGTCGCGTTTCGGCGGTCGGTCGCGCTTCTCCATGGTCATGGGAACCACAAAGACCGCCAACAGCACGCAGCCCGGTACGAGCCGGCCACGACTGCTCGACATCTCACAGGTCGCCGAACGGCTCGGCGTCTCCGTGCGCCACGTCCGACGACTCGTGTTCGAGCACCGAATCCCCTACGTCAAGTGGGGCCATCTCCTGCGCTTCGACCCGACCCATATCGACGACTGGATCGACGCCCACCGCACCCCGCCCGCGTGAGGCTCCGGTGACTCACTGGCCGCACCTGCGCTTCTACGCCGATCGCCGCGGACCGGTCCCGGCACGCCGGGCTACCGTGCTCGGCGCAGTGGGAGTGGGCACTCGCCTCGCATTGTGCGTGGCACTTCCCCGAGCTCGCCCGCCCCTTGAATCCGAGGAGGCGTCATGAGCTCGATCGACCCGACGAAACGATCCCCCGACGGGCGGCCGGTCCGTGACACGCGATGGCGCGCCCGCTGGCGTGACCTCGACGGGCAGCACCGTTCGAAGTGCTTTGATCGCAAGATCGACGCGCAGCGACACCTCGACACGGTCGGCACCGACATGGTCCGCGGCGAGTACACCGATCCGGCGCTGCGCCGAGCGCGGTTCGACCAGTGGGCGGAGACGTGGTGGAAGCTCAACGCCGATCGGTTCCGGGCGAGCACGCGCTCGACGTCTCGGCGGATCCTCGACGCCTACGTGATTCCGCGATTCGGCCCACGCCGCGTCGGTGACATCGACCGCGCGGACGTAAAGGCGTGGGCGGTGGAGCAGCTCGAGGCGGGCGCCGCGCCACGAACGGTGCGGAATCGGGTTGCGATCGTGAAGTCGATCCTCGACGAGGCAATCGAAGGTCGAGCGATCCGCGACAACCCGGCTCAGGGGCTCCGCCTACCTCGGGGCCAGGTAGAGGAGCCGACGTTCCTCACCGCAACCCAGATCGAGGCGCTGGCCGACGCGATCGCCCCGCCGTACGGATTCCTGGTGCGTTTCACGGCATACACGGGGCTCCGGCCGGCCGAAGTCGCCGGGCTGCGACTCCGCCGCCTCGACCTGCTCACGCGCCGCGTCGAGGTGATCGAGACCCTCACCACGGTCGCCGGCAAGGTCGTTCCCGGCCCCACGAAGACCTTCGCGCGGCGCACCGTCGCGCTCCCCGCCTTTCTGGTCGACGACGCCACGCGCTACCTCGGAGCGCTCACGAGTCACTCGGGTTCCGCGATCTCACCCGACGGCTATGTGTTCCGCTCCCCGACCGGCGGACCTCTGAACACCGACAACTGGCGGCGCCGGGTGATGATCCCCGCATTGGGCCGATCGAGCTTGCCGCTCGGGGTGCGCTTCTACGACCTGCGGCACAGCGCAGCCGCGCTCATGATCGCGGCCGGCGCGCACCCACGGCTCGTCATGGAGCGTCTCGGCCACGCCGACATCTCCACCACGATGAACGTCTACGGGCACGCGTGGCCGACGCTGCACGAGCAGGTCACCGACCGCCTCGACGAGCTGCGCGAGGACGCCTTGCGGTCACCGTGGGCGCCTGCACCCGCGACAGTGATCTCGCACACCCGTCGCCGCTCCGCATGAGCGGCCCGCAGGCAGGCCCGGGCCGTTTCCGCAGGCGGTCGGACAGAACGAGCCCGTTGACGCGTTCGCGTCAATGTAGCTACAATGACAGCATGTCAGTAGCTACTACCGGCCGCGGCGTCGAAGTGGGCGTGCGCGAGCTGAAGAACAACCTCAGCCGCTACCTCGACCAGGTCCGCGACGGCGAAGACGTCATCGTCACCGATCGCGGGCACCCCGTCGCACGCCTCACCGCCATCGACGATGCCACTAGCAACCTGGCGCGTCTCGTGGAAGCCGGCCTGGTCCGGGCTCCCACGACCCGCGCCCGACACCGACCGGCGCGACGAGCGAACGCCGGCGGCTCGGTGAGTGACCTGGTGGCCGAACAACGGCGATGATCACCTACGTCGACACGTCGATGGTGATCAAGCTCCTAGTCGAAGAACCCGGCTCCGATCACGCGGGTCGCATCTGGGACGAGGCCGACGGCCTCGTCGCCGCCCGCCTCCTCTACGTCGAGGCGCGATCGGCCCTGGCAGCAGCGAAGCGAGGAGGCCGACTCTCCGCCGCGCAACATCGCCGAACGAAGGCAGACCTAGAGGATCTCTGGGCCCAGCTGGCGATCGTCGAGATCACCACCGAGCTCGTCGCCGACGCCGCCGACCTGAGCGAGCACGACCGCCTGCGCGGCTACGACGCGGTCCACCTCGCCGCGGCGCTGCTCGCCGGCGCGCACGTCTTCGCAACCGCCGATCAAGACCTCGCCACCGCGGCCGGCCGCCACGGCATGCACGTCGCCAACCCGAGCGATCTCCCGGCCGAAGCGGGCCCCGGACCGAGCTCGTGATCGGCGCTCCTCGTGACACCAAAAAAACACGCTGACACAAGTTTGACGCGGAATTACGGCTTCTCGCGGCCTCTCGCGGACACTGCCGGATAGCCTCTGACCTGGGCTTTCATCGAAAATACCCGATCTCTCGGAAACGCAATTGAGGGTTCGAGTCCCTCCGCTCGCACCCTCTCACACCCCACGATCGGCCCGGATCGGCGACCATGTCGCGTCTGGCCACCGAATCGGTGGGTAGACGCGACATGAACGGGCCGACGGCCCGAGGCCGCTATTGTTCGGTGCTGTTCCGCCTGCTTGGGGTGAGGCGACGATGGGGATCGGTGAGACGATGTTCTTCGGCGGGTTCACGATTCTGGCGATGCTCTCCTCCGTGGTCGGGCTCGGAGTGCTCCTGCTCGCCGTCATAATCCTTGCCTCCGGCCGCGGCGATCCCGACCCGTCCGGCCGTCGGGGTCACGCCGTCTACATTGCAGCGGCCTCGTTCGTCGCCCTGTTCGCGCTGCTGTTCGCTTCCTTCGCCCTAGTCGCGTCGCTCTCCGGCCTCATCGTCGATGACGACTGCTCGGCCTTCCCGATCGGCGAGAGCACCACCGTCTTCCCAGGCCTCGAACCCGGTAGCAGCTTCGAGTTCGACACGATGGGCTTCGAGTCCGAAGAGATGCTCTGTCCCAGCCGCGGCAACGCCGTTGCCCGCGACTCGGTGCGCGCGGGTCTGGTGGCCGCGCTCGCTGCCGGGGTCCTCGGCTTCCACCTGAGACGTCGCCGCGAGATGCTCGACGAGCCCGGATTCGCAGGCAGCGCCGCCTGGCGCGTCGACCGGGCCTACCTCCAGACGGTCTGCTTCACGACGGTTCTCATCTTCCTGTTCGCCGGAGCCTCCGCCGCGTACGAGCTGTTCCGAGTCTCCGCCCCGGGCGTCACCGGGGAGTTCCTCTCCCGCCGGGCCGAACGGCAGAACGGCGCTTCCGGTGCCATCCCACTCGCCTATCTCACACTGGCGACCTGGTGGATCTTCCGCAGGCACTGGGTCCAGGCGCGTCCTGAGTCCGCAGCCTCGGAGACCTCGGAGACCTCGGAGATCGCCGACATGCCGGAAGCGCCGCCCGACCGCTGACCCGTCGAGGCCGAGCTCCGCGCAGGACTGCACGTCGCCATCCGGTCGATCCCCGGATGGCTCGGGCCCGGACCGAGTCCGCGACAGGCGGTACCAGCGACACACGAGAGACCCGCCGCGACGCACCTGACGCGATGTCTCGACCACCGCCGGACCGCCTGGGATCCGGACGGCTGCCGGCGAGCCGACGACTGCTGCCCGCACCTCCTCGTGCGGCGGCGAACGGCTATTGGGGCGGGGCGATCTCAGGTGCTATCAGCCGAGGGGCGAGCTTGCCCCCGCAGGCCTCGCCAAGGAGCGAGCTTGCCCCCGCAGGCCTCGCCAAGGAGGTCGTCGGCTATCACAAGCTCCACCCATCCATCCGCGGCAAACGAGACCGCGTCGTAGTCCGGAGATCTCGTGCGCCGCGCGAAGTGCCGCCATCCCGTCGGTCACAGACTGCCTCGCTCTGACGAGGTGAGCTCGCAGCGGGTCCTGCGCGTAACCGATTGCACGATGGAGGTCACGATCGAAGGCCGCGAGGTTTCGCCGGTTGAGCACCTTGTAGCGGTCGAAATCACGCTCGGCAACATCCCAGTCGAAGGTCGTTCGGGCGGTCGCCTCGCCCGTCGCGACGATCGAGCGATATGCCCTGCAAGCCGCCGGGCTCGGTGGCACCGTCGTCGCTGCTGTCGCGAGCTCCTCCTGCGTGGCTTGCAGGCGGAGATTGATGCCGTCCAACCCCTCTTCCAGGTCGTTCAGAGCAACGCCGAGGAAGAAGATGCCGAGAGCAACAGCCGCGGCGGCGCAGACCAGGAGCACGGAGACCACGGAGACCGCAACCACCAGGACTGTCCTCCCGGTGCCGCGGGGCCGGTCAACTCCCGGTCCGTCCACAATGTGAGCGTACGTCGGAGCCGCCTCCGGAATCACGCGGCCGCCGCTCGCACCCCTTCACACCCCCGGCAACGTGCGGATCGCCGACCATGTCGCGCCTGACCACCGAAACAGTGGCCAGACGCGACATGAACGGCCCGACGGCACGAAAGCACGACTTGCCCGCCGGCACCGGCGGCCCGGCGACCCACCCGGCGCGCTCCGCCGACTCCCCCAGATCGATCCCCGGCGCTGGTACCTTGCTGCCGGGAGACGGGATGCGAGACGGGCTGCGGAGGTCGAGACGGGTTCCAACGTCGGTACTGGCCGGCCTCGTCGTCGCGGCCTCGGTGCGCGGCCGCTGCCCCTGCATCCGCAGAGATGCGTGCGGGCTACTTCGGGAGCGCCGCCGGCCTCGACCTGCAGTCGCCCATCGTCGCCATCGCCCCCACCCCAACCGGCAACGGCTACTGGCTCGCAGCCTCCGACGGCGGCATCTTCACCTACGGCGACGCCCGCTTCCACGGCAGCGCCGGCAACATCGCCCTACGCAACCCCATCGTCGCCATCGCCCCCACCCCAACCGGCAACGGCTACTGGCTCGCAGCCTCCGACGGCGGCATCTTCACCTACGGCGACGCCCGCTTCCACGGCAGCGCCGGCAACATCGCCCTACGCAACCCCATCGTCGCCATCGCCCCCACCCCAACCGGCAACGGCTACTGGCTCGCAGCCTCCGACGGCGGCATCTTCACCTACGGCGACGCCCGCTTCCACGGCAGCGCCGGCAACATCGCCCTACACAGCCCCATCGTCGCCATCGCCCCCACCCCAACCGGCAACGGCTACTGGCTCGCAGCCTCCGACGGCGGCATCTTCACCTACGGCGACGCCCGCTTCCACGGCAGCGCCGGCAACATCGCCCTACACAGCCCCATCGTCGCCATCGCCCCCACCCCAACCGGCAACGGCTACTGGCTCGCAGCCTCCGACGGCGGCATCTTCACCTACGGCGACGCCCGCTTCCACGGCAGCGCCTCGGGCGGGCGTCGGCGCCGGTAAGGGGCATGGGCGCCTCGCGCGACGGCCTCTCGTACTGGCTCGCGGCCTCCGACGGGGCGGTCTTCGCCCTCGACGCCGCGGTCCACCCGAGGCCGGCGGGGCGCAGGTTCGCCACGAAGGCACGCCCTCTCGAGGTGCTGATCACCGGCGACTCGCTCGCAGTCGCCCTGCAGGACGGGCTCGACACCGGGCTGCGCGCCACGCGGCGGGCGGAGGCGATCCGCAGGGGTCGTTGGTGCTACGGGCTGACCGCCTCGTGGGAGCCGTCGCCCCCGAATCCCTTCTGCCAGGCATTCTCCTTCTACGCCCCGTCGATGCTCACCGACGAGATCGCCACCTACGACCCCGACGCCGTCGTGCTGATGCTCGGGACGTGGGACTGGCAGGGCCGGCGGGTCGGCTCCCGCGTGCTCACCCCGCCGAGCGGCCCGTGGTGGCGTTGGTACGAGCGCATCATCGACGACGCCTTCCGCCGGCTCACGAGCAAGGGCGCGATCGTCTACTGGGTCGGGTACGCGGCCTGCGACGGCGGCACGCAGACCGACTTCGAGCGGACCCTGAACGCGACCGCTCGACGGGCGGCGTGGAGGAACCCGACCCGAGCCGTGTACCTCGACCTCCATGCCGAGGTCTGCCCCAACGGGCCGATCAGGAACCTGGGCAGGCTGCCCGACGGCCGGCGCGTCGTGCTGCTCGACCAGACGGGCCACTTCAGCGAGACCGGCGCCGAGTACACGGGCCGCTGGATCACCGAGGAGTTGGCGCCCACGTTCCGGCTCCCCAGCCACGACTGACCGCGGCGCGAACCGGCACAGGCCCAGCGCCCCCGTTGCGGCTCGCACCGGGCCGGCAACGGCTCCCCGACCTCGACTGACCGCGGCACGAACCGGCACCGGCCCGGCGCCCCGCGGCGGCGCGCACCGGGCCGGCAACGACATCCGCCCACGACCTCCACCCACGACGCCCCGTGTGACGTCTGGCACACATCCTTGCCACGGCCTCTGACCGTGAGTCAGGATTTGACCGATGGTCAGAACCGACGCTCCCGACACCTCCGATGCGGGCACCGACCGCCGGGAGCGCCGCAAGGCGGAGCGTCGCGAGGCGATTCTCGACGCGGCGCAGCGGCTCTTCACGGTCCGCGGGCTCGAGGCCACGACCATGGACGACATCGCACGCGAGTGCGACATCGCGAAGGGCACCCTCTACCTGTCGTTCGACAGCAAGGACGACATCGCCTTCGCCGTGCTATCCCGTGCACTTCACGAGCTGCACGAGACGCTACGGGCCTCGGTGGTCGACGGCCGCGGTACTGCTCTCGAGCGGATCCAGAGGATCGCCGACGCCTACTACGCGTTCTCCGTGGAGCGGCCCGGCGCGTTCCGCTACCTCTTCCTCGTCCCCCACCCCGACTACGCGGGCAGGGTCACACCCGAGGTGGCCGAGGAGACTGAGCTCCTCGGCTTCGCGTCGCTCGAGCTCCTGGTCGGCCTCCTGCGCCAGGGCGTCGAGGAAAAGTCGCTCGCGCTGAGCGATCCCTGGTCGGCGGCGGTGGGCATGTGGTCCGCTCTCACCGGCGTGATCGTGATCCCCACGCGCGACGCGCCGAGCAGCCTCGTAGGAGTCGATCACGCCGACCTCGTACGACAGATGGTGCAGGCACTGCTACGCGGCCTGCACCCCGATCACGCCTGAGCCAGAGACCAGTTCACATCCGCCCGTCACGACCACACACCACAACGCCCACGACAGTGAGATGAGCCCTGGAGGGGTCATGGATTTCGAGACGCCGCTCTTCGAAGGCAGCCGGTTCCTACGCGCGCTCGGGCCCGACCGGGCCGGGCAGCTGATCGACCGTTGCGACATCTTCTTCTCCGAGCATCGCGACCACGACGACCTGGCTCGGCTCTTCGCCGCCTTCAGGGCGTCCGAGCACCACACCGTCGCGACGCTGCGCGAGTGGATGCGCGACACCACCGAGCCCGAGGTCCTCTCCGCCTACTGCGACGTCGCCGCCGAGGAGTCGCGGCATGCCGTGCTGTGGACTGATCGGATGCGCGCGCTCGTAGGCGACTCGGAGGTCGCGCGCCGCTACGCCGATCCGTGCGGGATGCCCGCCCTGTCCGAGCACTTCCGGCTCTGGGACTCGTACGCGACCTCGTGCAGTCTCCCGACACGCCTCGCATACCTCAGCATCGTCGACGCCTGGTCGGGCATCGCCTACAACTCGTATCTTCTCTGGGCGGACTCCTCGACGCGCGAGACGCTGGAGGAGATACTCGCCGACGAGGTCGCTCACGTAGGGCTGGCAGAGTCCATGATCGACCGCCTTGTTCCCGACGACGATGACCGCGAGACCATGGCGATCGACGAGGCGTGCATCGCCGGACTCCTCTACGAGGTGACCAACGGGTTCCTGTCGAGCGGAATCTGACAGGAAGCCCACGAGGAGCCTGAGTGCACGCGATCGCGCCCTTCGCCGGATTGACCGAGTTCAGCAAGGAAGCGCTGGAGCTGCTGCGCGACCCCAGCCAGTTCAAGTGGTACACGGTCACCCTCATCTCGTTCGTGATGTACGTCTACGCGAACGAGGTCGAGCGCGAGAACTGGTCGGCCGTCCTGGCCGGCATCGCGCTGTGGTGCGCCGACTGGATCAACGAGATCATCAACGGCCTGGTCCTCCACTTCACCGACCGGTCGGCGATCTGGACGACCACCGGCGAGACCTCGTACCTGATCCTGATCGGGCTCACGATAGAGATCAGCTTCATGTTCCTGGTCGCCGGAGTGATCTTCGTGAAGTCGCTGCCCAAGAACCGGAGCCTGAAGATCCTCGGGATGCCGAACCGATGGTTCATGGTCCTGGCGTTCTCGTGCTTCGCCGTCATCGTCGAGGTGCTGCTCAACAAGACCGGGTACTTCCACTGGGACTACTGGTGGTGGAACACACCGTTCGTCGTCCTCATCGTCCTCTTCGGATACGGGTGGTTCTTCCTGGTCGCCGCCTGGGTCTTCGACATGGAGGACCGGCGGCGGCAGGTGAAGGTCGTGGCCACGATGGCATCCATGGTCGTTGCCGGGCTCCTCGTCTTCGGGACCGTCCTCGGCTGGATCTGAGGCCACGGCCGGCCCCAACCGGGCCTCCGCCCCCGTTCCGCCGCCCGGAATCCGGCTCCGAGACGAAGTTCCGGCAGTTTCCGCTCACCCCTTGCCCCGCGCGCGACGAATAGAGACCGTGAGGCGTAGGAGCACGGCCGACGCACACAGGACGGGGACTTGAGCCAGCCCGAGAGCAGCGGCGACGAACGAGCGCCGGACACCGATGAGTCAGAGGCACGCGCGGCCGTCCGACGGCGCGCGAGGCAGCGCCTCCGTCGGGCCCAGACGTTGGTCGAGCACTCCTCCGACATCCTCTTCATCGTCGATGCCGCCGGCAACCCCATCTACATGAGTCCCAGAGCCGGGGAGGTCCTCGGATACGCGCAGGACCGCCCGCTCGGGAAGAGCACCCTCGACCTGCTGCACCCCGACGACGTCGAGGCGACTGCCGAGGCGCTCGCGCTGGTCATGTCGGGTGGCCTCGAACACGAGTCGCTCGTGGTCCGGACACGCACGGTCGACGGTGGCTACCGGCACCTTGAGCTGCGCGCGAGGAGCTTCCTCGACGATCCCGACGTCGAAGGGGTGCTCGTCAGCGCCCGCGACCTCACGGATCAGAAGCGTGCGGAGGACGACCTCCGGCGCAGTGAGCAGCGGTTCCGGACCGTCGTACAGAACTCGTCCGACATGATCATCGTCATCGACGCTGCCGCGACGATCTCCTACGTCAGCCCATCGTCGCTGAGGATCCTCGGTCGATCCGACACCGACCTCGTCGGCACGAACGCACTCGACCTGGTTCACCCAGACGACCTCGAGGCGGTAGCTCGGCGCCTGAAGATGCGCATCGAGGAGGGCGGCCCCCACGAACCGACCGCACTGCGCGTACTCCACGCCGATGGCAGATGGATCGACATCGAGGTCGTGTCGAACAACCTCCTCGACGACGAGGAGGTGCGCGGCGTCGTCGTCAACGTCCGGGACATAACCGAGCGGGTCCGGATGACTGCGGCACTGGAGCACGCGCAGAAGCGCCTCGTCGACTCCTTCGAGCACGCTGCGGTCGGCATGGCCATCCTGGATCTCCAGGGCAACTACGCCCGGGTGAACGCCGCGCTCTGCGAGATGCTGGGCCACGCGGAGGCCGAGCTGCTCGGATCGTCGTTCGCAGCGGTCACCCACCCCGACTACGTCGACCGCGTGGTGAGCAGCCACGAAGAGGCGGCGGCGCGTGGGAACGACACCTACGAGCTCGAGAAGCAGTACCTGCACCGCGACGGACACGCGGTCTGGGCGCGATTGGCGATCACGGTGGTTCGCGACGACGAGGGCGATCCCGAGTACTACCTGTCGCAGGCAATCGACGTGACGGCGCAGAAGGAGCTAGAGAAGCGGCTCGCTCACGAGGCGGTACACGACCACCTCACGGGACTACCCACGCGCCCGCTCCTCTTCGACCGGCTCGACCAGGCTCTCGCCGCGGCTCGCCGCAGCTCGCGGCAGGTCGGCGTCCTCTTCGTAGACCTCGACGGGTTCAAGCTCGTGAACGACTCGCTGGGTCACGCAGCCGGCGACGACGTATTGATCGCAGTCGCACGCCGGCTCCGCTCCGCGGTGCGCGAGGTGGACACGCCGGCGCGCTTCGGCGGCGACGAGTTCGTCGTCATCTGCCCCGACATCGCTGGGATCGCCGACGCCATAGGGATAGCGGAGCGGATCCGCGAAGCCCTCGAGGCAGGCATCCCGGTGTCGGGGACCGAGGTGACCATCGGGGCGAGCGTGGGGATCGCCATCGCCGACGGCAGCGCCGCGGGTGACGCGCTGCTTCGGGAGGCCGACTCCGCCACCTACGGCGTGAAGCGGCGCGGCGGCGGCACCTGGGAGCTGGCCGTGACCACTAACTGCGACGCGGCCCCACCGGACGGATCCTGAGGACTCGGCTCGACCCGGCCCGGCCCGGCTCGGCCCGGCGAGGCCGCGGTCGGTACCGTCTGCAGCGTGACCACGATCGAGGTCTTCGCCGACGTCTCCTGCGCCTTCACCCACTACGGGCTCAGCCATCTGGCCGAGCTGCGCTCGGCCCGCCGGCTCGACTTCGTCTTGCGTGTGCGGGCCTGGCCGCTGGAGTGGGTGAACGACCGCCCGATCGACCCCGACGCCGTCGAACGCCAGGTCACGGCTCTGCGGCGCGGCATCGCGCCCGACCTCTTCGCCGGGTTCGATCCGGAGGTACTTCCCACGTCGTCGATCCCGGCCCTCGGCCTCGCCGCGGCCGCCTACGAGACGGACGACGAGACCGGCGAGGCGGTGAGCTTCGCTCTGCGCGACACGCTCTTCGAACATGGGCGCGACATCTCCGACCCGAGCGTGCTCGACGACGTGGCTACACGGTTCGGTATCGATCCACCCTCACCCGACGCTGCCGACGCGGCCGTCCGCTCCGATTGGGCCGACGGGCAGAGTCGCGGCGTAGTCGGGTCGCCCCACTTCTTCACCCCCGGCGGCGACGGCGTCTTCTGCCCCAGCCTCGAGATCACCAAGGGCGAGGGTGGCCCGCAGATCGAGTACCGCGCCGACATCGTGGAGGCTCTGCTCGCCGGCATCGTGGAATGATGCGCGGCGGCAGGGCCAGTCGTCCCGCGGGCCGTGGTGCGGGGGTCCCCAGCGGAGCGGTGCGCGTGCTCAGCGACGACGCCTGCGGAGCCGCTTCCTGCGGGTGCGCCGCTCCTCAGCCGCGGTCTGCTCCCCGACGATCTCGCGTCCGGCGGCGTTCACGATGTCCTCGGCCTCGTTGAGGAGGGCCGCGACGTCTCCCCCGAGATCAGCGGGTTCCTCCGACACGGGGGCCATCGCCTGGCGGAGGCTCCCGTAGTCCCAGCCGGCATCGGCGCGGCGCATCTCGAACTTGGGGCAGTCGGCGGGGCAGCGCCACGGCGCCTCGGGCGCGATGTCGAGCCGGCACTTGCGCACCGTGTCGCCCGACGGGTACGTCCGGCTCTCGTAGTGCTTGCACTCCGTCCGCATCGGCATCAACCCATTGTGGCCGACGCGACACGCCGGCTCCCGGCACCGTCCTATCCGAGCCAGTCGGGAGCGCGCGACAACAGGTAGCGGCTCACCGACAGGCACCGCTCCAGCGTCTCGCAGGGGATCTCCTCACCCTGGCGGATCTTGAGCAGCGACGCCTGCTGGTGCGCGACGATCCGCAGCGTCCGCTCGGGAGCGTCGGTCGCAGACGGGTACGAGTCGGTCGCCGAGACCTCCAGCGGCAGATCGGGACCCCCGATCCCTGCGAGCTCGGTGGCGAGCACGAGCAGATCGGGGCCGTGGGGCAGCGGTGGAAGCGCCCACGTGAAGTTCAACGGGAAGTGGTAGGCGTCGCCGGGCTCCTCGTCGTCGGGCAGCTGCATCACTGCGTCCTCGAATCCGAGGAGCACGCGCGGGTCAACCTCCAGAGACAGGTAGAGGTCGACCGGGCCCTCGCACCCCTCCTCCGGGTGAACATCTACCTCCCAGGTCTGGCGGAGGGAGTACGACTCGACGAAGTGACGCTCGTCGTGAACGTGGAAGCCGTGCTCGACCGCGTGGTCCTTCAAGTCGGCGACGAAGCCGGCGATGTCGACTACGGCCACCTCAGCCTCCCGTTCCGATCCCGTTGCCGAGCGATGCGGCGAGTGCGCGGAACGCCCGACCACGATGCGAGATCGCGTGTTTCTCGGCAGGGCTCATCTGCGCGAAGGTACGCCCGTCGCCACCCACCGGCACGAACACAGGGTCGTAGCCGAACCCCTGCTCTCCGCGCGGCTCGTCTGCGACGACACCCTCGACGGTGCCGAGCGAGACCACCTCGTGCCCGTCGGGGAAGTACGCCAGCGCGACGGTCGCGAAGCGGCACGTCCGGCCTTCCGGCTCGACGCCCTCCATCTCGGCGACGAGCTTCGCCACGTTCTCGGCGTAGCTCGCGCCCTCACCCGCGTACCGGGCGGAGCGGACTCCCGGCTCGCCGCCCAGCGCGTCGACGTCGAGTCCGGTGTCGTCGGCGATTGCCGGGAGTCCGAACGCCATGCACCATCCGGCGGCCTTGATGCGCGCGTTCTCCTCGATCGTCGCACCGGTCTCCTCGACATCCGGTGGCTCACCAAGCTCCGGCAGCGCGGCCACCACATCGGCCATCAGCGCAGCGGGGGCCACCATGTATGCAGCGGCTCCCTCGCAGACATCGAGCGGGGCGATCTCAAGCGTCTCCTGCGCTCCACGGCCGAGGATCTCGACGATCTCACGCGCCTTGTCGGCGTTGCCGGTGGCGAGCACGAACGCGCCGGTCACCGGCGCGCCACCGGCGGCTCCGCGATCATCTCGATCTGCGCTACCACGATCTCGGTGATCCCGACCTCGGCGAGCGCGATCAGCGAGTCGAGCTCGCCCCGGGTGAACGCCTGGCCCTCGGCGGTCCCCTGCACCTCCACGAAGCGGCCCGAGGCCGTCATCACGACGTTCATGTCGACCTCGGCGCGTACGTCCTCGGAGTACTCGAGGTCGAGCATCGGCACGGCATCGATTACTCCGACGGAGATCGCGGCGCAGGCCTCCCTGACCGGGTGAGCGCCAATGAGCCCCTTGGAGACGAGTCGGGAGCAGGCATCGTGGAGGGCGATCCATCCTCCGCAGATCGACGCGGTGCGCGTGCCGCCGTCGGCCTGCAGCACGTCGCAGTCGACGATCACCTGGACCTCGGCCATCGCCGTGAGGTCGGTCACCGCGCGCAGCGACCGGCCGATCAGCCGCTGGATCTCCTGCGTCCTCCCCGACGGCCGCCCCTTCGCCGCCTCACGGCCTACGCGCTCGGGGCTCGAGCCGGGCAGCATCGAGTACTCGGCGGTCACCCAGCCACGACCCGTGCCGCGGAGCCACGGTGGCACGCGATCCTCGACAGACGCCGTGCAGAGCACGCGGGTACGGCCGAACTCCACGAGGACGGACCCCATCGCCATCTCCGTGAAGTCGCGTGTGAACACGACCTGCCTGAGCTCGTCGGTCTCGCGGCCCGATGCGCGTAGCGTCACTGGTGATCCTCGCTGGTTGGGGTGCCGGCAGGAGTGCTGGTCGCGCTACCGGCGGGCAGGTGGCCCACCGGCTCAGATGTACGTCGTCACGTGGGGTGCAGCGAGCACCACCGCGCGGCCGAAGGCATCGGAGCCCTCCTCCACGGAGGCTACCGGGTCGAGGCCGGGCCACAGGTGTGTGAGCATCAGGTGGCGGGCACCGACCGATCGGGCCATCTCGCCCGCCTGACGCGCCGAGAGGTGCATCGGGCTGCGTACGTCGTCGTGCTGGTAGGTGGCCTCGCAGAGCAGCAGATCCGGGCCCGGCCCGAAGACCTCTGCCGACCAGCCCGGTCCCGTGTCCGACGTGTACACGAGCCGCTTGCCGGCGTAGGCGATCTCGACCGCGAGAGTCGGGGGCGGATGATCCGTCGTCGAGAACCGCAGGGCGGCATCGCCGATGCTCACGCGGTCGCCGTCGCCGACACCGTGCCACTCGAAGGTGTCGCCCCAGGAGCCGACGAGCCTCTCCAGGTGCCTCTCGACGCCTTCGGGGGCGTACACGGGGAGGCCCGAGCGCTCCAGCCCGTACTGGTAGAGAACGTGCAGGCCGTAGAGGTCGACGCAGTGATCGGGGTGACCGTGGGTGATCACCACCGCGGTGAGGTCTTGTGGGGGCACGTGCTGCTGAAGGTTGGCGAACGACCCGTTGCCGCAGTCGACCCAGAGCGTTGCGTCGCCGGCTCGCACGAGGTAGCCGCTGCATGCCCCACCCCACGGGGCCCCGTAGGAGCCGGAGCATCCCAGCACCGTCATGCGCAGACCACCGCCGCTCGCAGCGGCAGAGTCGTTCTCTACGGCCCCCGGGTCGCGACCTGCATCGTCACGCGCCGGCCGGGGCGTCACCACTCCCATGCCTCCACGTCGACCACCTCGGGCCCCAGGAACCTGCCGCCGAGCATTCGGAACCTCTCGACGCTCCCACTGGTCATGAACCGCCGGGAGGGCTGGGCGTCGTCAGGCCCGGGGCGGCGGTGCTCGCCGTCGAGGGAGGCCCGCACCTCGAAGGCCGTCTCGTCGGCGCTCGATACGAGGACGACCTCGGGGCCCATCACGTCGCCGATCGTGGCGCCAGCAGGGGGTAGTGAGTGCAGCCGAGGACGAGCGTGTCGACCTCTGCCTCGATCACGGGGGCGAGGAGGCGCTCCGCGAGGATGTGGACCTGCTCCGACTCGACGTCTCCGGCCTCGACGAACTCGACGAAACCGGGGCACGCGGCGCAGGTCAGCGCGATCTCGCCGTCGAGAGCCGCCGCTGCGCGCTGGTAGGAGCCTGACCTGATCGTGCCGACCGTGCCGATGACCCCGACCCTCCCTGTCCTCGTCGCGGTGCGGGCGGCGCGGATGCCTGGCTCGATCACCCCGACGACGGGGATGTCGATCCGCTCCCGGAGATGTTCGAGCGCAGCGGCCGCTGCGCTGTTGCACGCCACGACGATCATCTTTACGTCCTGCTCCAAGAGAAGATCGGTGATCTCGAGCGCGAACTTCAGGACGACTTCCGGGGGTTTCGAGCCGTAGGGGAAGCGCCCCGTGTCGCCGAAGTACAGGAGGTGCTCGTCGGGGAGCAGGTCGAGGAGGGCCCTCGCCACCGTCAGCCCGCCCAGGCCGCTGTCGAAGACGCCGATCGGCCGGTGGTCGTCGGTGCCCGGGTTCGGGGGGCCGGCGGCGACGGGTGAGCCGTCGGTGGCTGCGTCTCCGTGCTGAGCGCGGTTCATCGCGTACGAGACGCTACCGGGCTGCGGCCCGGCGGAGGCGGTCAGCGACGGCGGCGCCGATCCCCTCCTCGGGGGAGGCACCGCCAGGAGCACGTCGAGGCCTTCGAGGTCGGCCTCGCGCAGGCGCGCGTAGAGAACGTGCGCATAGTCGCGCGCATCTGCGGGTGGGCCGAGCAGCACCACCGTCGCGGGCAACGCCGCCGGCGGCGCGGGCGCGAGCAGCCCGACCGCCTCCCCGCCCGCCACCAGGGCCGCCGCCAGGTCGAGCACCTCGTCCTCGGCACAGACGACGACTCGCGCCTGCGGGGAGTAGTGGGAGCGACGTGTGCCGGGTGCTGCGATCTGGCCCTGTGTGAGTCGCTCGGGCACCTCGCCGAGGACCGCAGCGAGATCGTCCTCCGTGACCCCGCCCAGCCTCAACATCAGGGGCGCGGCGCCGCTGCAGTCGACGATGGTGGACTCGACTCCGACGCCGCACGGACCACCGTCGAGGATCAGGTCGACGTCGTCGCCGAGGTCGGCGGCGACGTCGGCCGCGCAGGTGGGGCTCACCCTCCCGAATCGGTTCGCCGACGGAGCCGCCAACCCTCCGCCGTGCTCGGCCAGGAGCGCCGACGCTACCGGGTGGGCCGGCACTCGGAGCCCGACCGTCTCACGCCCGCCCGTCACGGCGTCGGGCACTCTCCCCGGTCGCCGCCGAAGCACGAGCGTGAGCGGTCCGGGCCAGAACGACTCCCCCAGGGAGCGCGCCGCCTCGGGCACCTCGGCGGCCCACAGGTCGAGGTCGCCGGGCCGGCCGATGTGCACGATCACCGGATGATCGAGCGGCCGCCGCTTCACCGTGAACAGGCGGCGTACCGCGCGCTCGTGGGAGGCGTCGGCACCGAGCCCGTAGACGGTCTCCGTGGGGAACGCGACCAGACCCCCGTCGCGCAGGATGCGAGCCGCGCGAATGATCTCGCGCCGCGAAGGCTGCACCATCACCAGTAGTTGATCCGGCCGGCGCGCTCCTCGACGACATCGAGGTCGTCGGTCCAGGCGCCCGACGACAGGTACTTCCAGCCGCCGTCGGGAAGCAGGACCACGATCGTCCCCGACTCGATCGTCGCCGCTGCCTTGATGGCTCCCACGGCAGCCGCACCGGACGAGATCCCGGCAAAGACCCCGCACTCCTCGAGCAGGCGGCGCGTACCCACGATCGACTCGCGCGGCCGGACGATGAGCCGCCGGTCGAGCACACCCGGATCGAAGATCGGCGGCACGAAGCCGTCGTCGAGGTTGCGCAGCCCCTGCACCAGCTCTCCCGCCGGAGGCTCGACGGCGATCACCTTCAGGTCGGGGTTCTGCTCCTTCAGGTACCGGCCGGCGCCCATGAGAGTGCCACTCGTCCCGAGCCCCGCGACGAAGACGTCGATCTCCGGGCAGTCGCGCGAGATCTCGGGGCCGGTGCCCTTGTAGTGAGCGAGCGGGTTCGCCGGGTTGCCGTACTGGAACAGCATCACGTACCCGGGCTCGTCGGTCGCGATCTTCTCTGCGAGGCGGATCGCCCCGTTACTGCCCTCGTCGCCGGGCGAGAGCGTCACCTCCGCACCGAATATCTCGAGTAGCTGGCGCCGCTCGACCGAGACGTTCTCGGGCATCACGACCCGCAGGGAGTACCCGCGGCTGCGCGCCACCAGCGCCAGTCCGATGCCCGTGTTGCCCGACGACGGCTCGAGGATCGCCGCGCCCGGGGTGAGCACGCCGTCGGCCTCGCCCATCTCGACCATCTCGAGAGCGATCCTGTCCTTCGACGAGCCACCGGGGTTCTGTCCCTCCAGCTTCGCGTAGATGCGCACCGCCGGATTCGGCGAGAGAGCGTGCACACCGACGAGCGGCGTGTTCCCGATCAGGTCGAGTATCGACTCGTGTCTGGTCATGGCGGGCCTCGGCCCGGCGGCCTTCGCCCTAGCCGCCCGCCACGGCGGGGAGGATCGAGAGGACGTCGCCGTCGTCGACCTTCGTGTCGAGCTGCTGCAGGTATCGGATGTCGTCGTCGTTGACGTAGACGTTCACGAACCTGTGGAGATCGCCGTCGTCGCCGAGGAGGTTCTCCCTGAACGCGGGATACGCCGCGATGAGGGCTGTGAAGACCTCGCCCACCGTCGCGCCGTCGGCCGTTATCGACGCCTGACCATCGGCGTGGGCCCTCAGCACTGTGGGAAGTCGGACCTCGACTGGCAACTCGGATCTCCTGCACTCGCCGGCCGGAACAGGCTACAACCCCTGCCCCAGGGCGAGGTACTCGCCCACTGCATCCACGGCACCCGGTGGCTACCGCCTCACCCGGTGGCCCCGGCCTCAGCCGTCCGTCTCTACCACTACCGGCACCTCGGATATCTCCCCCGAGCGGATGCGGAACGCGCGCAGCACAGGCACCTCGTCGCGCAGCGACACGATCGCGTAGAACCATCCGGGGTCAGCCGCCTGCCGGACGTCGGTCAGCGACGGATACGCCTCCGTGTGCGTGTGCGAGTGCCACACACCCACGATCTCGTCGCCGCGGGCCTCGGCTCGCGCACCGCTCCGAGCAGATCCCGCGGCTCGACCGTGTAGAGGCGCGCCGACTCCTCCGTGTTCCGGCACGGGTGGACGGCGGACACGACACCCGTCGCATCCCCGTCGACCATCGGCCCACTCAGCAGTCCGCACGCCTCGGCGAGGAACCTCTCGCCCCACAGCTCGACGACGGCTGCGCGGCAGTGCGCGACGATCTCGTCGCGTTGCCGAGCGGTCAACCGCAGCGGTGGCCCCGCCGAATCATCGGGCGCCGCGTCGGACCCGACGTCGGGTGCGCCCCCCTGTGCTCCGCTCACGCCCCCGGCGCCTCTTGGATCGCCCTCCAGACCCTCTCCGGCGTCGCCGGCATGTCGAGGTGCCGCACGCCGAGGTGAGCGAGCGCGTCGACGACGGCGTTCTGCACGGCCGGAGTCGCGCCGATGGTGCCGGACTCGCCGATCCCCTTGGCGCCGAGCGGGTTGAGCGGAGTTGCCGTCTCGGTGTTGGAGACCTCGAACGAGGGCAGCTCGGCGGCGGAGGGGATCTTGTAGTCCATCAGGTTCGACGTGATCGGGTTGCCGTCGTCGTCCCAGCGCACCTCCTCGAAGAGGGCCTGCGCCGCGCCCTGCGCGACTCCGCCGTGCTGCTGGCCGGCCACTAGGAGGGGGTTGAGGACCCTTCCGCAGTCGTCGACCGCGATGTGCCGCCTCAGCGTGACGGCCCCGGTCTCGGAGTCGATCTCGACGACGGCGACGTGTGCGCCGAACGGGAACGAGGAGGCGCCCTGATCCCAGTCGTGCTCGTAGGCGAGACCCGGTTCCATGCCGGCGGGGCGTCGCTCGTCGTCGCCGGCCGCAACCGCGAGGTCGGCCCACGACAGCGTGCTCGCGGGGACTCCCGCCACGTGGAGGCCGCCGTCGCCGACAACGACATCCGCGACGCTCGCCTCCAGGAGATGCGCCGCGAGCTGCCTGCCCTTCTCCAGGACCACCTTCCCCGCCTCGACGATCGCGGAGCCTCCGATCTGCAGTGAGCGCGAGCCCATCGTGCCCGACCCGGTCGGCACCGCAGCGGTGTCGGACTGCACCACGCGCACCGACTCCATCGGCACCCCGAGGAGATCACTGACCAGCATTGCGAACGCGGTCTCGTGCCCCTGCCCGTGGCGCTGGTCCCCACCCTCACGGTGACACCACCGTCGGTGGCGACCTCGAGGGCGCCGAACTCCTTGAAGATGCCCGGCGCAGTGATCTCCACGTAGCAGGAGACACCGATCCCCATCAGCTTCGTGTCGCCGCGGCCTCGGCGCTCAGCCTGCTCGGCACGCAGGGCGTCGTACCCGGCCGCATCCAGCGCCGCATCGAGTGCCTTCTCGTACTCGCCGACGTCGTAGGTCGCACCGCCGGCGGTCGTGAACGGGAACTCGTCGGGCGGGATGAAGTTGCGGCGACGGATCTCTACGGGATCGAGGCCGAGCTCCGCGGCTCCCAAGTCGATGATCCGCTCGATGAGGCTCGCCGCCTCGGGCCGGCCCGCTCCCCGGTAGGCGGCTGTCGGAGTGGTGTTCGTCGCCGCGGCCCGGCCTCCGATCACGATCTTCGGTATCCGGTACACGCCCGACGACATGGTGCGCGTCATGAACATCATCACGGCGCCGAGGATCGGGTAGGCACCACCGTCACTGACGATGTTCCCGCGCAGCCCGACGATGGTGCCGTCGCGCTTCAGCCCCAGCTCCATCTCCTGCACCTGGCCGCGCCCCTGCACCATCGCGACCATGTTCTCCGAGCGTGTCTCGGTCCACTTCACCGGACGACCGAGGTCCAGAGCGGCCTTGGCGGCGATCATGTACTCGACGTAGACGGCGGCCTTCGGTCCGAACCCGCCGCCGACCGCGGGTGCGACCACCCGCACCAGCGCCGCGCCGAGCCCGATGGCCGGGGCGAGCGCGTCGCGCACCGCGTGTGGGCCCTGCGTCGGCACCCAGAGGGTGATCCCTCCCTGCGGCTCACCGGGGACCGCCACGATCCCGTTCCCCTCCATGGGCACGCCGGCGAGGCGCTGGTTCCGGAACCTGCCCGACACGATCACGTCGGCACCGTCGAAGACGGTGTCGTCTTCGTGTGCGCGCAGCGTGAGAGCGGCGTTCGACCCGTGCTCCGGGAAGAGGATCGGCGCGTCCTCGGCGAGCGCGGCCTCGGCGTCGGCCACGGCGGGCAGCGGGTCGTAGTCGACCAGCACCTGCTCGGCGGCGTCGACCGCCTGCGCACGCGTCTCGGCGACCACGGCGGCGACGATGTCGCCGACGAATCGCACCCGGTCGCGAGCGAGGGGCGGCCGGTTCATCTCCTCGGGGATCATCATGAACCCCTGGACGTCGGGGGAGTGCGAGGTCGTCAGCCGTGAACACGCCGACCACCCCGGGCATCGCCCCGGCCTCACCCGTCTCGATGCTCTCGATCAGCGCGTGCGCGACGGTCGAGCGCACGAAGACGAGGTGAGTCAGGCTGTCGACGCGCAGGTCGTCGAAGTAGCGGGCCTCGCCGAGCAGGATCTCCGGGTCCTCTCGGCGCAGCACCGCATTGCCGAGGATCGAGCCGGACTTGCGCATATCGGTCCCCCTGGGGCGCCTCTGGAAGCGGTCGGCACACTACCGGACCATCGCCGGCCTCCGGCCGCCGCGACAGAATGCACCCATGAGAGCGGTACGCAACACCGAGAGCGGCATAGCGGTCGTCGAGGTCCCTGTCCCCGACCGCGAAGGCGTCAGGGTGAACGTCGCCTCGGCGAGCATCTGTGGCACCGATCTCGAGCTGGTTGCTCTCGGGGCGCTCCCCTCACCCTCGGCCACGAGGTGAGCGGCGTCACCGACGACGGCACGCCTGTCGCGGTCCTCCCGCTCGAGTACTGCGGCACGTGCGATCGCTGCCTGGCCGGCGAGACGGCGCAGTGCCGCACCGCCATGGCCCACATGTACGGCCTGGCGAGCGACGGTGGAATGGCGGACACGATGGTCGTGCGGGAGGACACGGTGGTCCCGCTCCCTGACGGCCTCGACGTCCGCGACGCCAGCCTCGTGGAGCCTCTGGCCGTCGCCCTCCATGCGGCGAACCGCGCAGGGCTCCGCGGGGGCCAGCGGGTCGCCGTGATCGGCGCCGGGTCGATCGGGCTGCTCTGTGCGGCGATCGCGCGCGACTTCGGCTGCGATGTCGCGATCGCGGCGCGCCATCCGGCGCAGTATGCCGCTGCGGAGGCACTCGGCGCGAGCCTCGGGCCGGGAGGCGCGTACGACGTCGTCTTCGAGGCGGCGGGTTCGGCGACCGCCTTCGCCCAGGCGTCCGACCTCTGCGACCGTGGAGGCACGATCGCTCTCGTCTCGACCTCGTGGCGCCCCGTCTCGATCTCGTTCATGGCGGCCCAGCTCAAGGAGGTGACGCTGGTCCCGGCGATCGTCTACGGCCACTGCCACGGCGACCGCGAGTTCGACACCGCCGCGCAGATCCTGGCGCGCCACCCGGAGATCCCCTCGGCGGTGATCACCCACAGGTTCCCGCTCGACGACGCCGCCGATGCCTTCCGGGTGGCAGCCGACCGGGCGGCGGGCGCGATCAAGGTGGTGCTGGAGCCCTAGCCGTCGCGCCGGCCTCGACATGCATGACGTTCAGGGGGTCGGCGCGTCCTCCCGCAGGAGGCGCTCGGTACGGAGGTCGTCCCAGAGCGCCGGCGGGATCGGCACCGAGAAGTCGGCCGCGTTCTCTTCGATCTCGGCTGCGGTCCGCGCCCCGGTGAGCACCGTCGCAACGGCGGGATGCGCAGCGGGGAATTGCAGTGCCGCCGCGCGCAGCGGCACCCCGTGCCGCGCGCAGACTGCGCCGATCCGACCTGCGCGCGCGACCAGCGCCGCCGGACGCCGGCGCGTAGTCGTACGTTGCGCCCGCGTGCGGGTCGGCGAGGAGTCCGCTGTTGAACACGCCGCCGGCGACGACTGCGACGCCCTCGTCGGTGCATGCGGGGAGCAGGTCGTCGAGCGCACCCTGCTCCAGCAGTGTGTAGCGACCGGCGAGGAGCACGCAGTCGACGCCCGCCTCGCGCACGAATCGGGTGAGCAGCCCCGTCTGGTTCATGCCCGCGCCGACGGCCCCGACCGCCCCTTCGTCCCGGAGCCGGCGCAGAGCCGGGAACGCGCCGGCGAGCGCTTCGGGTCCGTGATCGTCGGGGTCGTGGACGTGGACGACGTCGACGCGGTCTAGGCCCAGGCGGTCGAGGCTCTCAGCGAGCGAGCGGAGCACTCCGTCGTGCGAGAAGTCGAAGACCGGTCGCAGCGGCGGCGCATCGGCGAAGATCGAGTCGTCGTCGCGGCCGGGGACGAGCAGCCGCCCGACCTTCGTGGCGAGCACGTACTCCCGACGCGGCCGGTCGCGCAGCGCGGCGCCGAACCTCCGCTCCGAGAGGCCGTGGCCGTACAGCGGAGCCGTGTCGAAGGCGCGTACCCCGAGGTCCCACGCCGTGTCGATGGTGTCGCGGGCGTCGGCGTCGGCGACCGACCGGAACATGCTGCCGAGCGGCGCGCCGCCGAGGCCCAGACGCGTGACCCGCAGCTCGGTGCGGCCGAGAGCGACTCGCTCCACGGGGTCCGGCACTACGAGCCCCCTCCGGCCGTCCACACCGAGCCTCCGGGGAACTCGAGCGCGTCGAGCGACTCCGGGAGCATCTCTATCGAGTAGCCCGGAGCCTCCGGCACCAGGTAGCGGCCCTGGCGCACCCGCACGGGGTCGAGGAAGTGCTCGTGGAGGTGGTCGGCGAACTCGGTCGTCCGATCGTCGAGCGGGGAGCCGAGCGCGACATGGTCGATGAGGGAGATGTGCTGCACGTACTCGCAGAGCCCCAGCCCGCCCGCGTGGGGGCAGACCGGCACTCCGAGCTTCGCCGCCATCAGCAGCACCGCGAGCACCTCGTTGAGACCGCCGAGCCTGCAGGCATCCACCTGGCAGTAGTCGATCGCGCCGACCGCGAGCAGCTGCTTGAACACGACCTTGTTCGGCGCGTGCTCCCCGGTCGCCACCCCTACCGGGGCGACGGCGCTGCGGATGGCGGCGTGGCCGAGCACGTCGTCGGGGCTGGTGGGCTCCTCGATCCAGCGCAGCCTGTAGGGCGCCAGGTGGCGCATCCAGTCGATCGCCTCCGGAACGTCCCAGACCTGGTTCGCGTCGGCCATGAGATCGCGCTCCCAGCCGATCTCCTCGCGCATGACCTCGCAGCGGCGCACGTCACCCGCCACGTCGATGCCGACCTTGGTCTTGAAGCTCGTCCAGCCGGCGTCGATCGCCCTCTCCGCAGAGGCGGCGCACCTTCTCCTCCGGGTACCCGAGCCAGCCCGCCGACGTGATGTAGGCGGGGTAGCCGACTTCGCGCATCGCACCCTCGCGAGCCACCCTTCCCGGTGCCGCGGCGCGCAGGAGGTCGAGCGCCTCGTCGGGCGTGATCAAGTCGGTCAGGTAGCGGAAGTCGACCAATGACACGAAGTGCTCGGGAGTCAGGTCGGCTACGAGCTTCCAGACGGGCACGCCTTCGACCTTGGCCCACAGGTCCCACACCGCGTTGACGATCGCGGCGGTCGCCAGGTGCACGACGCCCTTCTCGGGCCCGAGCCACCGCAGCTGGCTGTCGTTGGTGAGCCGGCGGTGGAACGTGGCGAAGTCGCCGGTGATCTCGTCGAGGTCGCGACCTACGACGTGCGGGGCCAGGGCGTCGATCGCCGCGCAGACGACCTCGGTCCCCCTGCCGATCGTGAAGGTCATGCCGTGGCCGGAGTACCCGTCGACATGATCGGTCACCAGCACTACGTACGCAGCCGAGTAGTCGGGGTCGCCGTGGACTGCGTCGGAGCCGGCGAGCGTCCGCGAGGTGGGTGCCCTCACGTCTCGCGTGCTGTACCCGGTGATCCGCGTCAAGAGGTCGTGCCTTCCCAGCTCACTCGGTAGACGTCGCCGCCGTCTTCGGGGTAGTCGGTCTCGAGCGCGACGTTCGTGACCACGCACCGTTCGCGCGGGCGACGATCTCGTTCCCGGCGACCACCGTCGCCTCGTCGTCCCAGGTGAGAACGCCGATACGGCACCGCTCGAAGCGGTTGCCCGAGACGCGCGTGCCGGTGGCCCCACGCTCGATCAGGGCGCCGGTGTCGCAGCGGAACGCCGTGTTGCCCTCGACGGTGGTTCCGCTGCCGCCCTCGACGCCGATCCCGCGCATGGTGCGGCGCGCCTCGTTGCCCCGGACCACGGCATCCGACGAGTGCTGGACGTGGATGCCGAACCAGCGCGTCTCGTAGCGGTTCCCTCGATCCGCGCCCCGGAGGTGCGCGAGACGCGGATGGCGCAGAGGTCGTCGCGGCAATCGTTTCCCTCCACTACGTGGCCGTCGCCGCCTGCCACGTCGATCCCCGCGCCCCAGCGCAGCCCCTGCTGCCGGTTGCCGGTCACCTCGACGCCGCTGGTGCCCATGAGCCCGATGTTGCCGAGGTCGACCGAGTTCGCCGAGATCACGTGGCCCTCGCCGCCGCTGATCGCGATCGACTGCACCCGGCAACCGGTCACGGTCAGGGAGTCGGGTCCGCTCGCCACGATGCAGGTCGGAGGGAAGAGGAAGTACCCCGGCGAACCTCCGGTGACGGTGAGGCCGGAGAGCGTCGCGCCGGAGCCGACCATGCGCACGACCACCCCACCTCCGGCGTCGAGGACCGCTTCTTCGGGGGCGACTCCGGGAGCGGCGCGCAGTGTCACACCCTCGGGGACGCTGAGTGGGAAGACCTCGGTGCCGGCGTCGTAGGTGCCCGCGCCGACCTCGACGACGTCACCTGGTCGGGCGCCATCGAGCGCGGCGCCTATCGACGCGCTCTGCTCTCCGTTGCGCGTCACTCTCCCGCCGGTCCGCCCCTCACTCACGACGACGGGTCCGCCCTCCGGCAGGAGGTCCACGCGGTACACCGCGCCGAGTGACGGGAGCGGCCCGGGGGCGAGCAGATGGAGGCCCTCGTCGCTCTGGCGGAACTCGACCGCGCGCCCATCGTCGCCCGTCACCGCCGTCACCCTGCCCGATGCGAGCCCGAGCCCCGAGAAGACGGCTGCCTCGTTCGAGTCGAGGTCGATCGCGTTGACCCTCGTAGCCCCACCGCTCGCGGCGCCGGGCGTGACCGTGTACCAGGTGCGCCCCGACCCCGGCACTCCGAACGGGCGGCTGCCGTCGATCGCGTCGGCGTGCGACGTCACCCACTCCCCTGCCTCACGCAGCACGCGCGCCTGGATGTCGGGGATTGTGCCGTCGACCTTCGGACCGATGTTGAGCAGCAGGTTGCCGCCCTTCGCGACCACCTCGGTGAGCATCGCGACCACCTGCGGCGCGCTGAGGTAATCGTCGTCCTCCTCGACCTGGTTGAAGCAGAACGAGTGCCCCATTCCGCGGCAGAGCTCCCAGGGGCCGTCAGGCGTCTTCTCGGGGATCTCGTACTCGTAGGTGCGGAAGTCGGCATGCGACGCGAAGAAGCGGTCGTTGACGGCAGCGTCGATGCCGAGTCGCTGCGCGGCGGCGAAATAGTCGTCGACTATCCGGTCGGAGCGCCAGTGCGCGGCCGAGTGCCCCCAGTGACCGTCGCCCCAGAGCACCGCCGGCTGATACCGCTCGACGAGCTCGGCGATCTGGGGCCGCATGAACGCGTCTACGTAGCCTTCGGGGTCCGGGTAGCTCGGGTGCGCCCAGTCGAGGAGCGAGTAGTAGGTGCCGTATACGAGGCCCGCCGCGCGCACGGCCGTCGCGAGCTCCCCGACCACGTCTCGGTGCGGACCCTGGCGCACCGAGCTCCTGTCGGTCAGGGCGGTGTCCCACCAGCAGAAGCCGTCGTGGTGCTTCGTGACCATCACCACGTAGCCCATCCCCGCCGCAGAGGCGAGCCCCGCGTACTCGCCGGCGTCGAAGCGCTCGAAGGTCAGGTGCGGGATGAAGTCGTCGAAGGAGTAGCCCGGCCAGTGCTCCGCGTGCCAGGCCATCACCTCGGGGAGCGGCGACGTCGGGTGGAGGGCGACGTCGGCGCGCGGCTCCAGGTGCGACCAGTACCAGTCGGCGTACTCGTGCACCGGCGAGAACGCCGGGACCGTCGCTATGTTCGCGTGGACGAACATGCCGAACCGCTTCTCCGCGAACCACCGCGGCTCCGGGTACCGGCGTGTCTCGCCATCGGCCGGGGGGCCTGTCACGTCGGGTGTCATCCAAGGGCCTCCTCGGCCACAGCCTGCATCTGATCGGTCGCCTCACCCGGATCGATCTCACCGAGCAGAGCCCGGTGTAGCGCCAGCCAGCCGGCGTCCTCGATATCGGGGAACCTCGGAAGCGGAGGGTACGTGATCATCCCGCTGGCGATCGTGGCCCGGGTGATCTCCAGCCGGCGGGCGTCGACCTCGTCGACCGGTTCCTGCGCGGCGAGGACCTCCGCGTGGGCGCAGACCGCGCCGCTCGCGGCCTCCAGCTGGTTCGCCTCCGCAGACGCGAGATCCACGAGCAGTGCCCGAGCTCCGTCGATGTCGCCACACGTGGTCGGGATCGCCCAGGAGTGGCACCCCGCATACGACACGACGCCATCGGGACCACCTAGATAGGGGTGTGGCTCGAGCGATCCTCCGACGCGGGACCCGCGAAGCGCGCCAGTAGCGCCCGGCCACGCCGCCGCGACGGCGACCCGGCCGTCGCCGAGCGCCGCGTCGACGTCGTCGTAGTGCCAGTCGGGCTGTGACGAGGGCGCCCTGGCGCGATGGAGACGAGCATCTCCACCGCTCTGCGCGCCTCATCGGTGCACAGCGTGGGACGGAGAGCGTCGTCGAAGAGCCGACCGCCCAGCGTCGTCACGACCTCGAAGAAGGTGCCGAAGAGGCCCGACTCGCGACCGGGGAGGCCGAAGACGAGCGGTGAGTCGAGCATCTGCACCCAGGTTGCGGGCACCGGTTCGGCGCCGCACATGTCGCGGTTCGCCCAGAGGACCCGAACGTCGACGTTCCGAGGGACCGAGAGCAGCGGGCCCCGGAAGCGGCAGAGCTCGACCGCACGCGGCGAGAGCGGCCTCAGCACCGCGGGCTCGACCACGTGGTCGAGCGGCCTGAGCCACTCCGCCTGGGACGGCGCGTACTTCGAGTGGGTCGAGAGGACGTCGATCCGCTCTCCACGAGCCAGAAGGGCGGCGACGGCCCGGTTGAGGCTCGGGTGGTCGGAGTGGACTACCACCTCGACGTCGCGTCCGGAGAGCATCTCGTAGAGCCCGTCGTACATCGGACCGCCGACGAGCGCCAACCGCAGTGTCACGAGCCACCCCTCCCGCCTCGGCAGCCACCCCGACGGGCGGTCCGCGGACCCTAGTGCGACCCCGGGCGCGACGGTAGCGAGAGAATCGTGGGGCCTGCGGCGCGGTACCGTGCGCCCATGCCCGGACGAGGTGACAAGACCGTCATCACCAACCGCCGCGCGCGACACGACTACACGCTGGGCGACACCTTCGAGTGCGGCGTGGTCCTTCACGGTGCCGAGGTGAAGTCGATCCGCGACGGGCGCGCGAACCTTCAGGACTCCTACGCGCGCGTCGACTCCGGCGAGGTCTGGCTCCACGGGATGCACGTGTCGCCGTACGCCTTCTCGCGCGACGATCTCGACCCGGTGAGGCCACGCAAGCTGCTGCTCCACCGGCGCCAGATCGATGAGATCGAGAAGGCCACCGCCGAGAAGGGGGTCACGCTCGTGCCGCTGCGCGTCTACTTCAGCGACGGTCGTGCGAAGGTCGAGATTGCGGTGGCCACCGGGAAGCGCAAGTACGACAAGCGTCAGGCGATCGCCACCCGCGACGCACAACGCGAGACGGAGCGGGCGCTCAAGGAGTCGCACCGCTGACGGGTCCGCCTCCCGACGGCACACCCTCAGGACGCGCACGCACACCGGCCGGCACACCATCCGGACGCGCACGCACACCGGCCGGCACACCATCCGGACGCGCACGCACACCGGCCGGAACCCCCTCCGGACGCGCACGCACACCAGCCTCCTCGGTGGGCTCGGGCGCGGCTTCGACCGCGGGCATCGAGAGCGTGAACCTGCACCCCCGCCGGGTGCCTCGGTCAGCACCAAGCGGCCACCGAGGAGACCTGCGAGCTGCCGGCAGAGGTAGAGCCCGAGGCCCGTCCCCCCTGTCTCCGGGTGGACGACTGGTCGAGCTGCACGAAGCGCTGGAAGACCCTCTCGCGGTCCTCCGCCGGGATCCCGGGGCCCTGGTCGTCGATGGTGAAGAGGATCTCGGCGCCGGAGCGCGACGCGCGGACCTCGATCGGCCCGTCCGGGGCGTACTTGCCGGCGTTCTCCACCAGGTTCGAGAGGATCTGCTGGAGCTTGACCGGGTCGGTGACCACGGTCTCGATCCCCACACCCACAGACGCCGTTGCGCGCCCATCGGTCAGGCGCGAGGTGTCGCGCACCACCTGCTCGAGGAGCTGCGCCACAGCGACGGGACGATGGTTGATCGCAACGGTGTCGTGCTCCGTGGAGGCAACGACGAGGAGCTCGTTGATCAACCTCTGCAGGCGGTCCCCCTGCTCCGAAGCGGTCTCCAGCAGCGCATGGCGCTTCTCGTCGTCGAGCCTGCCCTCCAGGCGCGTGATGGTGCCCATCCGCCGAGCATCACGGCAAGCGGCGTTCGGAGCTCGTGGGAGACTGCAGCGACGAAGTCGCCCTTCTGCTGGTTCAGGTCGACCTGACGGGCCAACGCCTGCTCGCGCTCCTCGTAGAGGCGGGCGTTCGCCGAGGTGAGAGAGGCCTGGCCCGCGAATGCCGCGAGCGTCTCGACCCTGCCGGCCGAGCTCCCGTCGTGCTTCCCCCTGCCTCCACACGGCGACGACGAGCGGTCCGGCCGCGTCCGGACGCGACGCTGCGGCCAGGAGGCTCTGCGCGTCGGGAATCGCTCTCGTGAGCGTGTCGGGTCCTCCAGGTTCTGCGTTGCCGCCGAGCGCGAGCTCGCAGTCCCCCGTCCGCCCCGCACTTCTGACGAGCTCGGCGACCAGCTCCGGAGGTGCGGGGCGCGTCCCGTGATCGTCTACGAGCGATCCCACCCAGGTGCCGCTCGTATCCGTCGAGCAGCACACCGCCGCCAGCCCGGTGCAGAGACTGCGAGCCTCGCCGGCAAGGAGACCGAGAGCCTCCTCGAATCCCGATAGCCGGGAGGTGCGGGCCGACGCCTCGTAGAGCCGCTCGAAGCGCAGGTGCTCGTCGCGCTGGGCGGCGGCGTGACGCGAGTTGAGAGCGACGGCGCCTACGAGAGGTACGAGGAGGAGTGGCAGCACGGGGTTCTGCCGGTAGAGCTGATAGGCGATCGGGCCCAGCGGCGCCGCGGCAAAGGTCATCAGAGCCGCTGTGGGCACGGAACGGACGAGCACGTCGTAGAAGGTCGCGCGCTCGACGATCGACAGCACCATCGCGGTCGCAGCGACGTCGATGAGCGAGAAGCAGAGCACGCAGGCGATGGCGGCGGCCCATGCGAGCGCGTCGCCGAAGTCGGTGCGACCGAGCGCCTGGAAGGCGACGCCTGCGATCGTGACCGCAGCGAGCCGGTTGGTCACGTTGAAGAGCAGCTTCAGACCGGTGGTCCGCTCGGCGAGAAGTGCGACGGCCTCACCGACCGCCGCGGCGACCCCCGCGCCCACTGGACCTACCAGGAAGAAGGCGACCGGGAGGATGGTCTCGATCAACGTGAACGTGCACTTGTGGCGACGGAACTCGAGCCGCATGGTGAACGACCCACCCAGCGCGAACGCCACCGCGAGGATCGCGATGGTGCGCGCATCGCCGAGCGTGGAGCCCGCCCCGATGCTGAGGCGAGCGAAGCCGACTGCCAAGGCGGCCTCGAACGCGACCAGGAGCCCGATCCGGCTCCCGACGCTCCCCTAGCGGGCTACGGCGACGCGCCGCTCCAGCTACCCCCAGTCTGCAGCGTTCCACGACGCCGAGCTCCAACGGGTTGCCTCCCACATCTCGTCGGTCCAGCGTGTCGCCGCCCACTCCTCGTCGCTCCACCTGGTCGCGTTCCACCGTGTCGCACTCCAACGGGTTGCACTCCAACGGGTGGCGGCCCACTCCTCGTCACTCCACCGAGTCGCGCTCCAACGGGTCGCGCTCCAGCGAGTCGCGTTCCAGCGAGTCGCGTTCCAACGGGTGGCGGCCCACTCCTGATCACTCCAGCGGGTCGCGTTCCAACGGGTCGCGCTCCACCGCGTCGCCGCCCACTCCTGGTCGCTCCAGCGGGTCGCGTTCCAACGGGTCGCGTTCCACCGAGTCGCACTCCACCGGGTCGCGTTCCACCGCGTCGCACTCCACCGGGTGGCCGCCCACGGCATCCGGTCTCTCAGGCCACGCCCGAGGCCGCCGAACGCGATCGGTTGACGCTGCCACCAGTCGCGCCGGGGCTCTGCCTGGTCGGCACCATCAAGGCTGACCGCCAACGCGGAGCCATCCTCGATCGAGACCCCGCCGTCTATCAGCGCGCCCTTCAGATCGTCGGGCGTGGCCTCGGGGTGCAGCTGCACGAGCGTCGCGAGCCCGCCGGCCACCAGCGCGGCGGCCATCGATGTGCCGCTCCCCCGGAAGTACGCGTCGCCGATGCGGCCCTCCGGGTGCTCGGTGTCGATCGTCGACCCGGGCGCCCGTAGCGAGATCACGGAGACGCCGGGGGCCACGACGTCGGGCTTCGAGTAGCGACGGAAGTCCTCGCGCCCCGAGAACTCGGGGACGGCGTCGTCTGCGACGTCGGGCGTGCCGTTCGTGTCGGAGGCCCCGACGGTGACGATCCACGGGTCGCTCCCCGGCGAGGTGACGACGCCGTCGCCCTCGTTGCCGGCGGCTCCGACGACCGCGATCCCCGACGCCCAGGCCGCCTCTACGGCACCCGAGAGCGGGTTCGCCATGTAGGGCAGGTTGGTGTCGACGCCGAACGAGAGGCTCATGACCCGGATCTCGTACGCGTCGCGGTTGACTATCGCCCAACCGATTCCGGCGATGAGCTTCGACAGGGTCGTGCGACCGTCGGCGCCTGCGACCTTCACCGAGACGACGCTGGCTCCGGGAGCGACGCCGGTGTGCGGCACAGCGTCGCCTGCGCTCGCGCTGCCGTCACCAGCGATGAGACCTGCCATGAACGTGCCGTGCCCGTACCGGTCTACGCCGTCGCCCTCACCCGACAGGTCGGGGCCGCGGATCACGCGGCCCGCCAGGTCGGGGGCCTCGGCGACGCCGGTGTCGATCAGCGCCACCCCGACACCGGCTCCGGCGTCGGCCGACCACCCGTCGGCAGGGTCGAGCGCCGAGAGCTGGAGGTCGTGGGAGGCGGGATCGAAGTCGCTGCCGGTCGCCTCGAGCACCATGTCGGGTGTCACCCGGAGGTCCGGGTCGGCCGAGAGCATCGCGAGCGCACGCGCATCGACCGTCGCGGCGACGCCGCCGACGAGGCCGAGATCTGCGTCGACGCGTCCGCCCGCGGCCGCCACCGCAGCAGCGGCGGCCCCCGAGTCGGATGCCTCGACGATCACGGCCTGGTCTGCGCCACCGCTCATGCGCGCGGCGGCCGGCGCTGCGATCAGCCCCGGGAGGAGCAGTGCGATTGCCGCCGCTGTCCGGCGGAGCGACGGGCGGTTCACGCGGCGGCTCCCGAGAAGAAGTAGTCGAAGAAGTGCACGAACTCCTCAACGTTGAACGGCTTGGTGATGTAGTAGTCGGCGCCCGACTGCCAGCCTTCCCAGACGTCCTCGTCGGTCGCCTTCGCGGTGAGCAGGACCACCGGGATGTGCTGGGTCTGCGGGTCGCCCTTCAACTCGCGCAGGACCGTGTAGCCGTCTCGCCCCGGCATCATGATGTCGAGGACGATGAGGTCGGGCATGAGCTCGTGCGCTGCCACGACCGCGGCGTCACCGTCCTCGACGATGTGCACGTCGAAGCCCTCGGCGCCGAGGTTCATCTCGAAGAGGGTCCGCATTCCGGGCTCGTCCTCCGCGTACAGGATGCGGCCGGCGCGACGCGGGGAGTCTTCACGGGTGATCTCTGGGTCGCTCATCAGAGGGTTCTTCGACACTCAGAGCGCGCACTCTTGAGCCATTCTGGGCTATGACCTCGTCCTGGTCGTAGATCTGACGACTCTCCGTGGTCACCGTGCGCTCTCGAAATCGTATTAACGGCTCGTATGCCTTGTTATGCCTATATCCGGCATACCCGGTGGAGGAGGGCGAGCCCGCGGGCTCCCCAGGTCACCTCGGGGTGGGCCGCTGCACCGCTGCACCCTGTGAGGGGTGTGGCATGGTGGCCGCGTGAGCGGCCTCGCCCTCGCCGTAGCGGTCGCACTCGCGTTCGACCTCACGAACGGCTTCCATGATTCGGCGAACTCGGTGGCGGCCCTGGTCGCCACCCGCGCCGCGAGGCCGGCGGCGGCGATCCTGCTCGTCTCGGTCTTCTACATGCTCGGGCCCTTCCTCGCGGGCACTGCGGTGGCCGACACGGTCGGCGGCCTGGTGACGCTCGACGGGACTACCGCCATCACGAGCGTCGGGGCGGCCCTGACCGGCGCGCTCGCGTGGAACCTGCTCACCTGGTGGCGCGGTCTGCCGTCGAGCTCGAGCCACGCGCTCGTGGGCGGGCTCGTCGGCGCTGCGATGGTCGAGGCGGGCGGAGGAGCAGTCCACTGGGGCGGCGTCGAAGGGCTCCGTCCTGCCGGGGTGCTCGGAGTACTCGCCGCGCTCGCGGTCTCGCCGCTCCTCGGCTTCGGGGCCGGCCTCCTGGGTGCGCGCGCTGCAAGGCGTGCGACACGTCGAGCCTCGGTGGCGATGCGGCGCTCCGTACTCCGCGCGGAGTGGTTCACGGCGTCGGCTCTGGCGTTCAGCAACGGGGCGAACGACGCCCAGAAGACGATGGGCGTGATCACCCTTCTCCTGGTCGCAGACGGCCGGCTCGACACCTTCTCCGTACCCGTGTGGGTGAAGCTCGCGGCGGCGATCACCCTGACGTTCGGCACCAGCCTCGGAGGATGGCGGATCGTGCGGACGGTCGGCGGTGGCATATACCGGCTCCGTCCGCTCGACGGCCTCGTGAGCCAGAGCGGCTCGGCGGCTGTCGTGCTCACGAGCGCGGCGATCGGGGCGCCGGTGAGCACGACCCACGTGGTCGCGTCGTCGGTGGTGGGGGTGGGAGCGGGGCAGCGTTGGCGGCACGTACGGTGGGCCGTGGTTCGCGAGATGGGGCTCGGCTGGTTGGTGACGTTGCCCGCGAGCGCCGCTCTCGGCGCAGCCGCGGTCCCCGTCTGGAGGTGGTTGGTGTGAAGCACTGGTTCCTACCCGACAGCCCCGACGTGATCGGTCTCCTGCTGCGCCAGGCCGACATCACGATCCACGGACTCGACGCGTTCGCAGCCTGGTCGTCGGGCGACGAGGCCGGGGCCCAGACGGTGCGCGACTGCGAGCACCAAGCCGACGACGCGCGCCGCGAGCTCCACCGCGCGCTTCGGGAGGCGTTCAGCACCCCGATCGACGCCGAGGACCTGTACGCGCTCTCGGAGCGGCTCGACGCCGTCCTCAACGGTGCGAAGAACGCGGTGCGCGAGTCGGAGGTCATGCAGATGCAACCCGACGCGCCGATGGCTGCGATGGCAGCGGAGCTCGCCGGGGCCGTCGAGCACCTGCGCGACGCTCTGGCTGCTCTGCTCCGCGACGCCGACGAGGCGACGGCCGCCGCCGACGCCGCCATCCGGCGCGAGCGCGAGATGGAGCGGATCTACCGAAAGGCGATGTCGGACCTGCTCGATCAGGCGGAGCTGCGCGAGGTGATTGGCCGCCGAGAGCTGTACCGGCGCTACTCCCGCCTCGGCGAGGAGGTCGTGAGCGTCGCGGAGCGGGTCTGGTACGCCCTGGTGAAGGGCGGCTGAAGCCGCCCTGATCCCCTGCGTGCCGCCCTGCCGAGCCGATCGCGGCTGGATGTGGGGGCTGCGGGAATCGATGTCCTCGCCGGGTTGTACGATATGGGGACCGAATCGGGGCACCTTCGCACCTGCCCCGGCCGGAAGCGACACATTGACATGGGGGTGCGTGGCTTCGATTCTGGGAATCGAGGTGGGTGAAGCGAGCCGACGTCCCCGGAACGTCGTTAAAGAGCCGGGACCATAGATACTTGCCGAGGACAACCTCGCACTCGCTGCCTAGTCACTGACTAGCAGCGCGTCCGATCCGACCCAGCCGCTCGGTCGGGACAGGGCGCCATCTCGAGCGGCTAACCGGTGGGACGGGCCCCGTGGCCCACCGGGACATCACAGCGAGGCTGGGTCCGCCGCCGGGTGCCGATGCCCGACAGCGGACCGAGATCAATCACCGGCTGCGCTCGGAGAAGCCCCACTGAGAGCCTGGAAGACGCGGGTTCGACTCCCGCCACCTCCACGATTTCGAGACCTAAGTGGCTCTCCTGACATGTTTGTGGGTTAGTTCCGGCCGGGTAGGGCGGGCCGGTGACCGCCGAGGGCGAGCATGGCGAGGGCGATTAGGGCGGCGGGGTTCTTGAACCCGAAGGCGATGCGGGTGAGGAGCCGGATCTTGGTGTTGGTCGACTCGATGAGAGCGTTGGAGAGCTCGCTGTCGAGGGCTGCGTCGATCTCGGCGCGGTGACGCCGGATGGCTTGTTGAAGCTTCACGAACGCGGGGATC
This sequence comes from Acidimicrobiia bacterium, assembly GCA_027494135.1. Lineage (GTDB taxonomy): Bacteria > Actinomycetota > Acidimicrobiia > IMCC26256 > PALSA-610 > JAOSJK01. Next base: position 200,924 of record JAOSJK010000001.1, read on the forward strand.
CGGCAGCGGCACGCCCAGGTGAGCCATCGGTCGAGCGCGTCCTTGCCGGCGTGACCCTTGAGCTGGAACACGGTACGTAGACCTTCTTTGAGCAGGTAGGCGCGGTGCAGCCGTGGGTCGGTCTTGGCGATCCAGGCGAGTTTGGCGGCTTGGTGGTCGGTGAGGTTCTCGGGGTTCTTCCAGAGCGCGTAGCGGGACTGTTGCAAGGCGCGGGCCCGGTCGTGGCCTGGGCGGGGTGGAGCGTCACGACGGGGGCGGCCGCTTGGTCGGTGGCCTTCGCCGCGAGCAACGGCCCGGGCGTCGTTCCACGCGGCGCGGCGGACCTCGTCGAGGGCGTCGGTGGCCCACGCGACCACGTGGAACGCGTCAGCGCACAGGATGGCGTTGGGGCAGTGGGTTCTGACCGCGTTGGCGATCCATGTCGCCGCGTCGGCGCTGACATGGGTGATCAACGCGCATCGCTCGGCGCCGACCAGCTCGAAGAACGTCGCGAGGGTGGCCTCGTCCCGGCCGACCGAGGCCCACACGAGCCGGCCCGTGTCATGATCGACGACCACCGTCAGGTAGCGGTGCCCGCGCTTGTAGCTGATCTCCGAAGACGTCGGTGACGTATACAGCGGTGAGATCAAAGGGGCTCTTCGCGTTTGAGCGGGGTCGGGTAGGTCCGTAGGCGGTACAGGGGCTCTGCGAATCTGAGGGTGTCTTACGCCTTCGGATCCGGGGAGAGCCCCTGTGGAAGTTGACCCTACGCGCATCTGCGAGCTGTTGGTAGGTCTGCCTGACGTGAACGTGCTCGGGGTGATCGACGAGTCGGGCGGCGTGTTGAGGGTCGTGATCGAGATCCGCGGTCCGCGTCCCGCGTGCGCACGGTGCGGGTGGCCGGCGCAGGTCAAGGACCGGCCGGTTGTCGAGCTCGTTGATCTGCCCTGCTTCGGTAGGTCTGTCCGGCTGGTGTGGCGCAAGCACCGTTGGGCGTGTGTCAACGGGTCGTGTCCGGTTCGGTCGTGGACAGGAGTGGACGTTCGGATAGCGGTGGCACGCTCCGCGATGACGGATCGTGCGGGCCGGTGGGTGACCCGCCAGGTCGGTGAGCACGGCCGCACTGTGAACGAGATCGCCGGCGAGCTCGAGTGTGCCTGGCATACCGTCAACGACGCGGTGAGGGCATACGGCGAGGCACTCGTCGATGACGACCCCGACCGGATCGGCGAGCCAACCGCACTCGGGTTGGATGAGACCCTGTTCGCACGGCTCGGCGAGTTCGGCCGGCAGCACTGGTCGACGTCGATCGTCGATGTACGCGCCGGCGTGCTGCTCGATGTCGTTCCGGGCCGCAGCGGCGCAGAACCGTGCCGGTGGCTCGCCACACGCAGTGATGCGTGGCTGGCGAACATCGCGTACGCGACGCTCGATCTGTCGGGGCCGTACAGGGCTGTGTTCGACACGATGACCCCCGACGCGATCCAGGTCGCAGATCCATTCCATGTCGTCAAGCTCGCGAACCAGAAGCTCGATGAGTGCCGCCGTCGAGTGCAGAACGAGACGTGCGGCCATCGTTGCCGCAAGGACGACCCGCTCTACCGCTGCCGGCGGTTGTTGACCCGCGCCGATGAACGTCTCGACGAACACGGTCGCACGAAGCTGCTCGGGCTTCTCGACGCCGGTGACCCCCATGGCGAGGTGCGCACTGCGTGGCACGCGAAGGAGGTTGTACGAAGCATCTATGAGCATCACGATCCCGAGCTCGCAGGCGAGTTCGTCGACAGGCTCGGCCACGATCTCCAGGACCCGTCATGCCCGATTGAAGTCCGCTCACTTGGCCGGACCCTTCTGCGCTGGAAGGATCAGATCGCGGCGTGGCATCGCGCTCACGTGAGCAACGGGCCGACCGAAGCGGCGATTATCAGGAGCGCTCGTCGGAGTGTCGTTGACGTCGTCGACGAGGCAGTTGAGGCCGTTGGGGAACGCGTTCTCTGGAGCGTGTCGTTGAGGTCCCCGATGTGGCGGGCGGCGTGGAGGTAGACATCGTCGTCCTTGGCCCGCACCTCGCTGGTCGACCAGCGGAGGTGACGGTGAGGGTGCAGCGTGGTGATGCCCGTGACGGGCGGCGAGTCGTGGACAGTGGTTGGTGACGACTGGATTCCTGTCGTGCCGGTCGAGCGCTATCTGGGGCATCTGGCCGGGATCGAACGGTCTCCGAACACGGTGCGCGCCTACGCCCACGGGTTGCGGTTGTGGTTCGAGTTCCTCGAGCGGCACGATCTCGCGTGGGACGCAGCGGGCATCGAGGATGTGTCTCGGTTCGTGGCGTGGCTGCGGGCGCCGGCGGACAACGTGATCGTGCTCGATGACACCGCGGCGGTGCGGAGCGCGGCGACGGTGAACCGGCATCTGGCCGCCCTGTTCGGGTTCTATGACTTCCACGCCCGTTCTGGGGTGGGGTTGGCGGCGGATCTGGTGGCGTGGCGGCGGGTGTCGCGGGGTTCCTACAAGCCGTTCTTGCATCACGTGTCGCAGGGCCGGCCGGTCGCTGCCCGGCCGGTGAGGTTACGTGTTGATCGCCGCCTGCCCGTGACGTTGAGCGTCGAGGAGATCGCTCAGATCTTGGCAGCGTGTGATCGTCTGCGGGACCGGTTCCTGTTCGCGTTGTTGGCCGAGACGGGGATGCGGATCGGTCAAGCCCCTCGGGTTGCGTCACAGCGACTTCGTGAGCCGCGAACGGACGGTGATGATCGTGCCGCGAGGCGACAACGCCAACGGCGCCCGAGCCAAGTGCACGTCGCCGGTGAGTGTGCCGGTGTCGGCGCCGCTGGTTCGGCTCTACAGCGACTACATGCACACCGAGTACGGCGCCCTCGATTCGGACTACGTGTTCGTCAACTTGTGGTCGGCACCGGTGGGTCGCCCGTTGCGCTATCAGGCAGTCGTCAAGCTCGTCGGCCGACTGCGGGCCCGCACGGGCATCGAGTTCAGCGCACACATGCTGCGCCATAGCCGAGCGACAGAGCTGATCCGTGGCGGTGTGGCGATCGAGATCGTCTCAAGTTGTTGACTCACCGGTCGGTGACCACGACCAGCGACGCTTACGTGCACCTCGACGTTGAGGATCTGCGCGCTGAACTGGTCCGAGCCGGCGCATGGGTGCCGGCCTCATGTTGAGCGTCGTCTCGGTTCCCGATCCCGACGGCGACCAGATGGGGGCGTTGTTGGTCGCGGCAGTCCGTCCCGAGTTCGCCGGCCACATCGTTCGGGTCGACGCCGACAACCCGGTGTTCGGACGGGGTCGCTGCGGCGTCGGCGGCTGCGAGCGGACGTCGTGGGCGCGCCAGCTGTGCGCGGCTCACCATCAACGCTGGACCAAACACGGCAAACCCGAGGTCGAACACTTCCGGGACACCACCGGCCCGATCGCCGTGCGCGCCGGTTCCGAGAGGGTCGACGCGTTCGATCTGTCCGCGCTCGACCAACGAGCGCGTCTGGAGGTCGGCTACGTCTTGCAGTGCCGCCATGACGAACGCGGCGTTCGGGTCCTGCCCTCGACTATCCGTCATCTCGCCGCCCTCTACGTTGACAGCGGCGCCCGGTCGCTGCTCGACCGGCCGGTCGAGCCATGGCTCGACGCCGTGCGAGCCAAACGCTGGAAGGACCCGACCCGCACGGTCGCGCTCGTCCGCTACGCCCATCAGCGTCTCACTGACTTGGGCGGCATCGATGTCGAAGCCGAATACGCCAGCGACATCTGGGTGGCTGCCCGCCTCGGGATCCACGTGACGCGTTCAGCGACCCAGACCCGCTTCGACACCATCGCTCAGCCGTGGCTGCGCACCGCTGTCAAACGATGGGCTCGGCTGCGGCTCGGATCCGGCAAGACGTTCGGCACCGTGCACGTCGACGCCCGAGCGATGCTGTGGTTCAGCCGGTTCCTCGCCGGACGTGACCCCGACGCCACCGATGAGCGTGCGATCACCCGCGACGCGCTCGAGGCCTACCTCGTCTGGATCACCGCTTCCCACCTGGCAGCGCACACCTCGAGCACCTACATCACCTGCCTACGAGGTTTCCTCGACACGAGCCGTCGCCACCGGTGGCTGCCCGCACTGTCATCAACAGCCGCTCTCTACCACGACGACCTGCCGAGCCGTCCCCGGCCGCTGCCGCGTTTCATCTCCGAGTTCGTGATGGGCCAGCTCGAAGACCCCGATCGCCTCGCCGTCCTACCCGACGCCACCACCCGAGCGCTGATCGTCGTGATCATGGAGACCGGGCTGCGCGCCAACGACGCCTGCGCGTTGCCGTTCAACCCGATCATCGACGACTCAGCCGGATGGCCGTGTCTGCGCTACTTCAACGCCAAGATGGCCGCCGAACAACTCGTTCCCCTCAGCGCCACCGCCGCCGACGCGATCCGCGCCCAGCAAGCAGACCTCCGCCGACGTTGGCCCGCCGGACCGCCGGTGCTGTTCCCCGCTCCGCACTCCAACCCCGACGGGACACACCCGTTCAGCTACGCGACGCTGCGGGCCCGTCTCGCCCGCTGGCAAGACGACATCGACGTGCACGACGAGACCGGCCAGCACGTGCGCGTCACCGCTCACCAGTTCCGTCACACGCTCGGCACACGGTTGATCAACCAGGGCGTCCCCCAACACGTCATCCAACGCCTCCTCGGACACGCCTCCCCGCAGATGACCGCCCGCTACGCCACCTTGCACGACACCACCGTCCGCCAAGCCTTCGACGAGTACTGCCGCCAACGCGTCAACCTCGCCGGCGACCGCATCGTCTACGACCCCGCCGGTATCACCGCCGACGCCGAGTGGACCAAGCACAACATGACCAGAGTGCAGGCCAGCCTGCCCAACGGCTACTGCGGGCGACCACCACAACAGAACTGCCCGCACCCCCAACGCCTGCCTCACCTGCCCCGACTTCCAGACCACCCCGGCGTTCCTCGACGTCCACCGCCACCAACGCGATGAGACCCGGATCCTGATCGCCACCGCCGAAGCCGACGGCCAGTTCCGGCTCGCCGCGAACCACCGCCAGGTCCACGACAACCTCGATCAACTCATCGACGCCCTCGATGCCATCGGAGACTCCCCATGAGCACCACCGAGAACACCGCCCTCGCCGTCGCCACCGAGCGGCGCGTTCAAGACACCCGGCTACGCGCCATCGGCGCGATCCGACAGCTCGACACCGCCGGCGAGACCATCACGTTCGCCAGCGTCTCCCAACGATCAGGAGTGTCACGATCATGGCTCTACCGCCAACCCGACCTACGCGCCGAGATCAACCGCCTGCGAGCCACCCCAGCCCCGACAGTCCCTTCAGCCCAGCGAGCCTCCACCGACTCACAGCACCGACGCCTCGAGGCCACCCTCGACGAGATCCAACGCCTCAAGGCCGAGAACCAACAACTCCGGGAACTGCTCGCCCAGCGCCTCGGACAACAACGCGTCGACGGGCCAAACTGACCTCGTCGGCAACATGTCCACGACGTGCAGGCCCTGGCGAACAAGGCATTCCCTGTCCGCGCTCCAGATAACGGCGAACAACCTCATCAAGCGGATCAAGCGCGTCGCGTTCGGCTTCACGAACTTCCGCAACTACCGCGTCCGGGTCCTGCTCTACGCCGGCAAGCCGAACTGGGACCTACTCGCCAGCGTCACACCCCGCTGAAACGCGAAGAACCATCAAAGGCGCGGCCCTGTTGATGAGCTGCACCCGGGTTGCATGCAGTGATGCCGATGTCGCCGAACCAGTTGAATACCTTGCCCCAGTAGTCCTCGACATAGGTCGCCGTGTTCTGCGCCCACTCGGTGGTGCGCCACCAGAACGTCTCGTTGAACTCCTCGGAGTGCGGTTCAGACCCGTGGACCCCAACCCCCAAGTAGTAACCGGTCCTGTGCCGAAGACCCCAGGGAGTTGTTCCGATCCATGTCATGAAGATTGGATCAGCGTTTTGACAGCTCATGCCGTCGCCTCCGCTCCCGTGTTCAGCACACTCCTCAGCGACATCACCTGTGCCGAGCCGTCGGCGATGAGAAGCGCATCGGTCGTTCCTTTGATTGGGACAACCTCAGCCGCAGCCAGAGTCGCGGCGCCGTCAGCCGATTTCCACGACGAAGCCTCCGAGAGGTAGAGGGTGAGCAAGCTGTCCGGCCCGCGGTGCAGCAATGCGATTCCCTCTTCAGTGACCTCTGCGTACACCACCTGCCCAGGGAGGGAGTGACGCAGATCGGTCTTCCCACCCTCCCTGCGCGTTGGATACAAACAGGCGGGCGAGGCCTTGGCCATCAACCGTCCAGGCCACCGCCGGCTCACCGTTCGCCTGTGTCATTCCAGAGGGGCCCGATTCGCCGAGGGCCTCCGCGAGGATGGAGACCTGCAATCCACCGCTCGCTGAGGCAGACGAGACGGCCAGGCGTGACCCGAAATGCTCTTCGAGGCCTGGGCCGCCTGACTCGATCAGCGCATGCGCTCCGCCGCCTGGCGCGAGATCCACCGCCGTCACCCATGCCGAAGCCTCTTCCATCGCGGCAATTTGATCGATTCGACGAAGCTCATAGCTCTTCGACAAAGTCACGATCGCCGGCTCAGCTCTCCAGTATCCGATCGTCACCGTATCGACGTGTTCGGACATGTGCTCAGGCACGGTCTGCAGTTCTGCGAGCACCTCGGCGCTTGGGCGAGCGTCGAAGGTCTCACCCTCCACGACTGAACTGACGTATCCGCCGAGATATGAGCCGCCCTGGGATCCGCGGAGGCTCCATACCTTGGAAGCGAGGATGGAGTCATGGGATCACAGGGCAAGCCAACGCAGAGGCGGTACTCGCCCGAGTTGAAGGAGCGCGCGGTTCGGATGGTGCTCCAGCTCCGGGCGGAGACGGGTGAGCGGCATGGGAGCGTGAAGCGTGTCGCCGAGCAGCTGGACGTCGGGGTCGAGTCGTTGCGGTCGTGGGTGAAGCAGCACGAGGTCGATCACGGCGCACGGCCGGGTACGACGACTGAGGAGGCCGGCCGGATCAAGGCGCTCGAGCAGGAGAACAAGGAGCTGCGTCGCGCGAATGCGATCTTGAAGTCGGCGTCGGCTTTCTTCGCGGCGGAGCTCGACCGCCCGCAGAGGTGATGGTGCGCTATATCGACGCGCACCGCGACGAGTTCGGAGTCGAGCCCATCTGCCGCACCTTGGAGATGGCTCCGAGCACGTACTACTCGGCGAAGTCCCGCCCGCCGTCGCAGCGCAGCGTGCGCGACGCGGTGATGATGCAGTTGCTCATGGTGCTGTGGGTCGCGAACCGCAAGGTCTACGGGGCGCACAAGCTCTGGAAGGCAGCCCGGCGTGCCGGGCACGACATCGGCCGAGACCAGGTCGCTCGCCTCATGCGGGAACTGGCGATCGAGGGCGTGTCGAGGCGCCGCAAGAAGGTCTTCACGACCCGTCAGGATCCCGACGCCGTGCGGGCTCCGGACCTGGTGAACCGGGACTTCACAGCGGATCGTCCCGACGCCTTGTGGGTAACCGACCTCACCTACGTGCCGCCCCGATCCGGGATGGCGTACGTGTGCTTCATCGTCGATGCGTTCTCCCGCCGGATCGTCGGCTGGCGCGTCGCCGCGAACATGAAGAACGAGATGGTCCTCGACGCGCTCGAGAAGGAACGCCACTCAAGAGGTGCTCGCCGACTCGTCGGCCTAGTCACCCATTACGACGCCGGATCGCAATTCACGTCGGTGCGCTTCACCGAACGTCTCGATGAGATCGGCGCACGCCCGAGTATCGGCACCGTCGCGGACAGTTACGACAACGCGCTGGCCGAGACCACCAACGGGCTCTACAAGACCGGAGTGCGTCTACGGGCCCGACACGAACGGCTGGGACGACGTCGACGAGCTCGAGCTCGCGACACTCTCGTGGGTGCACTGGTTCAACCACGACCGGCTCCACAGCCACTGCGATGACGTACCCCCAGCAGAGTTCGAGCACGCGTTCTACGCTGCCCCCACGACCACCAGCGAGACGGTTGGAATCCAATAACCCGAGCCTCCATGAGACCCAGGGCGGTTCACGGAGCCATTTGGAGCCGTGTCGGGTGTGGCCTGAGCCGTGCTTGCCGGCGGACTCGTTGTTGCCGGGGCACATGCCGGCCCACGACGCGAGATGCCCGGCGGTGGGGGAAGCGGGACATGTCGGTGCCGATCTCAGCGAGGATCACCTGGGCGGTGCGCTGGGACACCCCCGGGATCGTCACCAACAACGTCACCGCCGCCTGGTGAGGGTCCAGCAGCGCCTCGATCCGTTCGGTCAGCGCGGCGATGGTGGTGTCCGCGTGGTCGATACGGGCCAGCATCGCTCCACACATGAGGGCGTGGTGATCGTTGAACCGTCCGGCGAGAGCGTCTTGGAGCTCGGGGATCTTCTTGCGCAGCCTGCCTTTGGCGAGATCCGCGAGCATCTCGGGATCGCGTTGGCCTGCGATGAGCGCGTCGGAGCATCTCCCGCCCGGACTTGGTCAGCACGTGAGACGCGACCGACGACAACTTCACCCCGGCATCCTCGAGGATCTTGTGGAGCCGTTGCACTTCCCGGCCGCGTTCTTCGATCACGGACTTGCGGTAACGGGTCAGATCCCGTTGCTCGCGAGTTGGGCGCGGCGGAATGAATGACGGGCGGACCAGGCCGTGCTCCAACAGCTGGGCGCCCCACTGGGCGTCGGCAACGTCGGTCTTGCGGCCCGGCACGTTGCGCATGTGGCGAGCGTTGATCACCCATACCTCGCCGATCGCGTCTTCGAGCACCCAGTGCACCGGCTTCCAGTACACGCCGGTGGCTTCCATCCCCACCAGCGTCACCTCCCGTTCGACGAGCCAGTCCGACAGCACCAACAGCTGAGAGACGGTCGTGCCGAACTCGGCGACCTCCTCGCGGCGGCCGCCGCCACCATCGGGCATGCGGGCGCACGCCACCACCGAGTCGCGGTGCACATCCAAGAACGCGCACCGCTCGACAAGTACCTGCATCACGGGCTCCTTCCGCTCGGCAACGGTGTGGCCAGCCGGATGGGGGCCTCGCCGGAAGAGACTGAGGTACGTGCTCGAAGCAACAGGACGGAGCGCCCGAGACCCCCGGGATCAAGCTAACGACGGGCTCCGAACGCCATAGAAACTGACGACCTCGGCCCGGCCAGCCACCCCGATTCTCATACGCCGAGAGCGGCCTCGCCAGAGGCCATGGGAGCTAACTACTTTCGACCTCAAGCGCCCTAGAACCGAGTGCGTTTGCGTCCGGTTCGCCGACCCTAGGTTCGCCCAGGCGTCCCGTCAAGAGGCACTTCAACGCTTCACCGGCACCGTCGCGGTCGCCGCCGCGAACGACCTACCAATAATCGCCGCCCCGCCCGAAGCCGCCACAGCCCCCAGATGCTGCACGCAACGCACCACCACCTACACCTCGAAAGCGCAAGGCAAACTCATCCAGCCGTACTACTGGGGTAGCGAGAAATTGGTCTTGGCGAGATAACGCCGACCCTGTTAGCGGAATTAATACGGCACTTCGGACATGGCACTCGGCCGGCCCGGACCGGCGTCGCTCGGCCGGAGCCGCGTTGCGCTCGTCGGACTTCATGGTCTCACCGGTGAGCTTCAGGCAGATGTCATCCTATGTGTCGATCGCGGAGACAACGGCATCCGATGCTGCTGCGTTGAATAGCGCGGCATCGAGGGAGACCTCCGCCGCTTCGAGGAGGTCCTCCGCCTCGGCCAGATCGCGCGCATCCTCCAGCGCGCTCATTCCAGCACCTTCGCCATATGCCGGAGGGAGCGTCCCGCGACCACGACCGCATCCTCGCTCAACGCCCTCACCAGCCGATCGCCGGTTGCGACGAGCTTCGAGAACTCCACCTCGGAGTACTGGAGCATCCGGCACGCGTTTTCCGACCAAAGCAGGACGCTCTCGGCGAGCGCGAACGTCTGGGTCTCCCAGCGGTTGTCGTCTTCTGGTACAGCATCCGGCCGAATAGCCAGGACGTCCGCGCCACTCGACGGAGTCACCTGTCCTCGTGCGGCCGATCCGAAGACCCACACCGCCACCGGCCGGACACGCCATGACCGCACTGCTGCGGCCACGCGGGCGAGGAGCTCGTCACGTGCACCGGCGGCAGCGAGCACGACTGCCGCAGCGACCTGGTCTCGATTGAGCACGTAGAGGGTCGCGGTGCCGGCAAGCGCGCAGGTGACCAGGCCCGACTCCACGAGCGGCGCGATCGCCTTGCGCACGCCGGACTGGCAGGCGGCGCCGCCGGACAGCCCCGCTATCTTGTTCCCCGTGAGAGGCACGGTCGTCGCGGCGAGAATGCGCCGCACGACGCCACGAGCGCCCGGCTCCAAGTCGTGCTCGATGACGGTCGCCGGGTAGGTGGGCGGGCTTGACCACGCCTCGAGCTTCCGCGGGCCGGCCCAGAGCTGCCAGACGTTCGCGACCAGCGCGCCCCACTCGTTCGTGACCGTCATGTTGAGGGCAGTCGGGCCCTCGCTGATCTCCGCGACGCTCGAGGGCACGCTCCATCTCCGGCGTCGCTGACAGTCTCGCCAAACGGTCGCTCCCGACAACGTCACGGTCAGCGCCCCCTCAGCCGTCGAGCGCGCCCGTGAAGTCGTCTCCGAAGTCGAGTCGCGGGGCGCACGAGGGTCGCCAGCCGGACCGGGTTGGCGCGCCGACGCCCATCGACAACACTGGCGGCTCGATGGCCACGGAGTTCGATTTCGCTCTCGACCAATCCGTAGTACGGCGGCTGGGTCTCGAACGCGAGGTGGTCGACGCTGCCGCGCGCGACAGGGCGACGGAGCGCCTGCGCGACCTCGACGTCGTCCTGCCCACCTTCGCCGAGCTACGCGACCCGGCGACGATGTCGGCCCATCGCCGCGCTCCGGCTCGCAGGCATCGACCACGATGCCCCCCATGCCGCCAACCTCTTGAGGGTCCACTGGCACAACGGCCCGGGCGGTGCCGGCCCGCTCGACGTACCAGAGCACGTCGTCTTGGGTCCCGAGATCACCGGCGTCGAGGCCCCCGTGGTCGTGCTGCTCGGCGACCGCTTCCCCATGATCGGTGCGCACAAGGTGCTCGCGGCCTACTCGTGCCTGGTGCCACGCCTGGTGACCGGCCAGTTCGACCCCACCCGCCACCGGGCCGTATGGCCCTCGACCGGCAACTACGCCCGCGGCGGTGTGGCGATCTCACGCATCATGGGCTGCCGTGGCGTGGCAGTTCTGCCCGAGGGCATGAGTCGCGAGCGCTTCGAGTGGCTCGAACGCTGGGTGACCGATCCGGCCGACATCATTCGCACGCCCGGCTCCGAGGCCAACGTGAAGGAGATCTACGACGAGTGCGCCCGCCTCGAAGCGGACCCGGACAATGTCGTCCTCAATCAGTTCTGCGAGTTCGGCAACCACCTGGCGCACTACGCGATCACCGGTACCGCTTGTGAGCGTGTCGCCGACCACCTGATCGGGCGCGGAATCGGCGGACGAGTGGCGGCCTTCGTGTCTGCCTCGGGATCTGCGGGCACCATCGGTGCCGGCGATCGGCTGAAGGAGAGCCACGGCGCACGCATCGTCGGCGTCGAAGCGCTGGAGTGCCCGACGATGCTCGAGAACGGCTTCGGCGACCACAACATCCAGGGCATCGCCGACAAGCACATCCCGCTGATCCACAACGTGATGAACATGGATCTGGTCACGGCCATCTCCGATCGCGCCACCGACGACCTGAATGTGTTGCTCCAGTCGGATGCCGGGCGATCCATGCTGTCGGAGCGCGGCGCTTCCGACGAGGTGATCGCCCACCTCGACGACTTCGGGCCGTCGGGCATCTGCAACCTCCTGGCAGCGGCACGCACCGCCCGGTACCTGCGCCTTGGGCCCGAAGACCTGGTGATCACCGTGGCCACCGACGCCGCGCCGCTCTACGCGTCCGAGCGAGAACAGACGCTGCAGCAGCGCTTCTCCGACGGGTTCGACGATGCGGCAGCACGCGAGGTGTTCGCCCGCCACGTCCTGGGCCTGGGCACCGAGGACCTCATAGAGTGCACCGAGCGTGAGCGACGGAGGATCTTCAACCTCGGCTATTTCACGTGGGTCGAGCAGCAGGGCACCCCACTCGACCTCTTCGTTGCCCGACGTGAGCAGGGAGTTCTGGCGCGGCCTGCGGCCGCTCCTAGGCGACTGGGACGAGCTGATCGTCGACATGAACGCGCGCATCGGCCTCGATCACTGAGCTCGTGGTACGCCCGGCCGGCTCGATCCTGCGCTGTTCGGGCTGCGGAGCCGAGGTCGATGCCGACGAGCTGCTGCCGTTCCGGTGCCCCCGTGCCGGATCGCCCGGCGACCACGTCCTCGTCCGCAAGCCGGTGGTCGACGGCCCCGACGCGCCGGCCTGGCCCGCCGACGACGACCCCGAGGAGCAGCCCTTCGTGCGCTACCGCGAGATGCTGCACCCATACGGATTCGCACGTCGCCGCGGCCTGAGCGACTCCGACTACGTGACCCTCGTGCGCGACCTCGACGACGCCGTAGCCGCCGTCGACGGTCACGGCTTCAGGCTCACGCCGTTCGGCTTCGCTCCCGACCTCGACGCCCGGCTGGCGCTGGAGCCGGCGACGACGCTCGTGAAGGACGAGACCGACAACGTATCGGGATCGCATAAGGGGCGCCATCTCTTCGGCCTTGCGCTCCAGATCACGCTCGCCGGCCGGTTCGGCGCTCTCGACCGGTGGCCCCCGCGCCTCGCCATAGCCAGTTGCGGCAATGCCGCGCTCGCGGCGGCCGTGGTTGCCCGGGCCGCACGCTGGCCGCTTTCGGTGTTCGTTCCGCCGACCGCGAACGAGTTCGTGCTAGGCCGCCTCGACGCACTCGGGGCCGAGGTCGTCGAGTGCCCGCGCGTGCCCGGTGACCCACCAGGCGACCCGTGCGTCAGGCGGTTTCGTGCCGCCGTCGCGGCCGGGGCGCTGCCATTCTCGTGTCAGGGCCCCGAGAACGGTTTGACCGTCGACGGCGGTCGCACGCTCGCCTACGAGATAGTCGACGGCCTTCGCGCTGCCCAGCTCGGCGCAGGCGCAGCAGCGCCGATCCCGGCCGTCGACGCCCCCGGAGGTGCTGCCCTCGGGCGTGACGTATGTCTGTACGTACAGGTCGGCGGCGGGGCCATGGCAGCGGGCCTCGCCGCCGGCTTCGAGGACGCCGCTGCACTGGGGTGCCTCGGTCGCACCCCCGACTGCCCCGGTTCGTCGCCGTGCAGACCGAGGGTGCGGCGCCGCTGGCCCGGGCGTATCGCCGGGTAGCCGCCGACCTCGGCGCAACGGTCTACTCGCGCGGCGGTCCCGAGCGCTTCGACGGGGCCGCAGGTGCGCGCCGTCCCAGGCCCGGGAGCTCGCGCTGCGATCGAGGCCGCACTGGGTGAGGCGGCGCTCCGGCGCGCCGAGTACATGTGGCCGTGGGAGAACGAACCGGCGAGCGCTGCGGGCGGCATCCTCGACGACGAGACCTACGACTGGTTGGCCGTCGTGCGGGCCATGCTGCTGAGCGGCGGCTATCCCGTGGTCGCACCCGAGAGAGTCGTGCTCGCGGCCGAAGACCTCGCTCATGCGACGGGCATCGACGCCGACGCCACTGGGACGGCCGGCCTCGCCGGCCTGCTCACCGACCTCGGGCTCGGCCGCCGACCACCGCCCGGAGCACGGGTCGTGCTGCTCTTCACCGGCGCCGGTCGTCCGGCCGGCGGCAGCTCCGCGCCATCAACGACAGGCAGTTGACATTTTGTTGAATCCCCACCACGCTGTGGGGGTGCAGCCCACCACAGAGTTCGCCTGCAACGGTCGAGCCGTCAAGGTGCGCTCCAACCACCCGCACCTGCTCGCTGCACTGCGCGACGAGCTCGACATCACCTCTCCGAAGGACGGCTGCTCACCGGCCGGGCAGTGCGGCTGCTGCACGGTGCTGATCGACGGCAAGGCGCGCGTCGCTTGCCAGACGTCGATCGAGAAGGTCGCCGGGGCCGAGGTCGTGACGCTCGAAGGCCTCGATCCCGACGAGCGCGCCCTCTTCGCTCGCACCTTCGCCGCCCACGGTGCACTCCAGTGCGGTTTCTGCACGCCAGGGATCATGATCCGGGCCAGGGCGCTGATCGACGCCGACGGCGCCGACCTCGACCGAGACAAGGCCGCCCGCCATCTCGGCGGGCACCTCTGTCGATGCACCGGCTACACGAAGATCCTCGACGCGATAGAGGACATCGCCGCAGGTAAGGTCGTCGAGCCGAAGACAGTGGGCCCCATCGGCACGCGCGGCTCGCGCTACCAGGCCATCAACCTCGCGCTCGGTACGAAGGACTACGTCGACGACATACGCATCGAAGGCATCCTTCACGGAGCGCTGCGCCTGACCGACCACGCCCGGGCCGACGTCGTGCGCATCGACACCACTGCGGCCCTGGCACTCGGCGGCGTGCACGCGGTGTACTGCGCAGCCGACGTGCCCGGCGAGTTGCGCGTCGGGATCATCCATCGCGACTGGCCGGTCTTCATCCCCGAGGGTGGTCGCACCTCCTACCTGGGCGACGTGCTCGCGATCGTCGTCGCCGACGATCGCGAGACTGCGCGGCGCGGCGCCGGCCTGGTCGAGGTCGAGTACCGGCCGCTCCCTCCGGTGACCGACGCAGAGACCGCCCTCGATGCCGACGACGCCGTCTGGGGCATCGAGGGCAATCTGCTGTCGCGCTCCGCATACACGCGCGGCGACGTGGACGGCGCGCTCGCCGCGTCGGCCCACATCGTCCACGACATCTTCAAGACCCAGCGGGTCGAGCACGCGTTCCTGGAGCCCGAGTCGACCCTGGCCGTGCCTCGTCCCGACGGGACGCTGAAGGTGTACTCCGGCGGGCAGGGCGTCTGGGACGACCGCGACCAGATCGCCTCGATCATCGACGTCCCCAAGTCAACCGTCGAGGTCGAGCAGGTCTCCAACGGCGGGGCGTTCGGCGGCAAGGAAGACATGAGCAACCAGGGCCAGACCGCCCTGGCCGCTCACCTGCTGGGCAGGCCCGTCAAGTGCACGCTCTCCCGCGAGGAGTCGTTCCTCATGCACGCCAAGCGGCACCCAATCCGCGTCGAGGTCTGGGCCGGCTGCGACAAGAGAGGCCTCCTCACCGGTCTGCGGGCGCGCCTCCTGGGCGATTCCGGGCCGTACGCCTCGGTCGGGATGAAGGTGCTGGAGCGGGCTGCGGGCCACATGGGCGGCCCCTACTCCTGGCCCTCGATGGACGTCGAGGCACTGGCCGTTCGCACCAACAACAGCGTCTGCGGGGCGTTCAGAGGCTTCGGCGCCAATCAGGCGCAGTTCGCCACCGAGGGTGTGATGGACCGGCTCGCCGAGGCGCTGGGCATCAGCGGATGGGAGATGCGCGAACGCAACGTGATCGAGCCCGGCGCGCTGTGGGGTCCCGGGCAACCGATGGACGAGGGCTGCCGCGGGGCGCGCGCCTGTCTCGAAGCCGTACGCGACGCTTACGAGGGCGCCCGCGCCGCGGGCAAAGCTGTGGGCCTGGGACTAGCACTCAAGAACTCGGGGCTGGGCAACGGTTTTCTGGAGACGGCCCGGGCGGTCGTGCGCTTCGAGCCCGACGGCACCGTCGAGGTGAGGCACTGCTGGACCGAGATGGGCCAGGGTGTGCACACCGTCGCGATACAGGTGGCGGTGGAGGAGCTCGGCGTGGAAGCCGGCCGGATCAGGGTCGTGGTCGACACGACCCGCGAGCTCGGAGCCGGCCAGACAACCGGTTCGCGCGGGACGCTGATGAGCGCCGGCGCGATCGCCGCGGCCTGCCGCGAGGCGCGCGCAGACGGCTGCCGCACCGGGGTCGACTACGAGGGCGAGTACCGGGTCGACTGGACCAACGCGATGGAGGACGGTGTAGAGGCGCCGATCCTCCACTCGGCTTTCGGATACGCGGCGCAGGTCGTGATCTGCGACGCGACCAGCGGTCGAATCGAGCGGGTCGTGGCCGCCCACGACGTCGGCCGGGCCGTCAACCCCGACCTCTGCGAGGGCCAGGTGCAGGGCGCCGTGCACATGGGCCTCGGTTACGCGCTGTCCGAGGAGTTCCCCTGCGACGAGCAGGGCCGTCCCACCAATATGACACTGCGCAGCCTCGGGATCCTGCGGGCCAAGGACATGCCCGAGGTGGACGTGATCCTCGTGGAGGTTCCCCAACCGAGGGCGCCGTACGGGATCAAGGGTGTGGGCGAGATCGGCCTGGTGCCGACGGCGGGAGCGGTCGCCGCCGCGCTGTGGGCTTTCGACGGCCGCTGGCGCACGAAGCTTCCCCTTGCCCCGGTCCGGGCGGTCGCCCGGCCGTGAGCGGTGCGATGACCCCGGGACTGGTGTGCGGTCACCACCACCTCTACTCGACGCTGGCGCGCGGCATGCCCGCCCCGTCGCGGACCCCAACCCGGTTCACCGAGATACTCGAGTCGGTGTGGTGGCGCCTCGACGCCGCGCTCGACCTCGAGATGGTCCGGTGGTCTGCGCTGCTCGGCGCGGTCGAGGCGCTCGAGCGAGGCACCACCGCGATCATCGATCACCACTCCTCGCCCAACGCCGTCGAAGGCTCTCTGAGTGTCATCGCAGACGCCTGCGCAGAGGTGGGTGTGCGTGCTGTCTGCGCCTACGAGGTCACCGATAGGCACGGACCCGACGGCGCCCGCCGGGGCCTGGAGGAGAACGCCCGCTACCTGTCGGAGGGCGGGCGGGGTCTGGTCGGCGCGCACGCCTGCCTGACGCTTTCCGACGAGTCGCTCGACGCCGTCGCCGGGCTCGCACGCGACCACGGCGTCGGCGTGCACGTTCACGTGGCCGAGGACCGGACCGACGCCGACGCCGGCGCCCGCCTGGAGCCCCACGCGACGCCCGACTGGCTCCTCGCCCACGCGGTGCACCTCGACCGTGACCTGCCCGGCACCATCGCCCACAACCCCCGCTCCAACATGAACAACGCGGTCGGCTACGCGCGACCGGCACGCCGACCTAACCGGGTCGTGCTCGGTACCGACGGCATCGGGGCCGACATGCTCGAGGAGTTCCGCTTCGCATACGCGCGCCTGCGCGAAGACGACGTGACCGCGACCCCCCGACATCGCGTGGGCCTGGCTCGAGCACGGCCGCGACCTCGTACCCGAGGCCGCCGAGGACGAGGTCGTTTGGTTGTACGAACCGATGGATCCATGGCACCTCGCGTACACCCCCGGAGTCGGCCCGGTCGAGGTGCGCGTCGACGGTGAGGTCGTGCTCGCGAATGGGCGCCCGACACGCGTCGACGTGCACGAGATCCGGGCCCGCGCCCGGGAGGAGGCAATCCGCCTGTGGCAACGCCTGTGAACGAACGAGTCGCCCTCTACCTTCAAGACGCCCACCCGATTCGCGAGGGGATCCGCTACGCGGCGTACGCAGAGGAACGCGGCTTTGCCGCCGTCTGGCAGGCCGAGAGCCGCCTCGTGCGCGAGGCGACGGTGCCCATGGCCGCCTACCTCTCCCACACGCAGCGCATCCGTGTCGGCTCGGGCGTGATCAACAACTGGACACGCAACGTCGCGCTCCTCGCCTCCACCTTTGCGACTCTCGACGACCTCGCGCCCGGTCGGGTCATCCTCGGCATCGGCGCGTGGTGGGACCCGCTGGCCGCCAAGGTTGGCATCGACCGGTTAAGGCCGCTGCGGGCGATGCGCGAGACCGTGGAAGTCGTTCGGGCGCTGCTCGCCGACGAGACCGTCACCTACCGCGGCGAGTTCGTGAACCTCGACGGTGTTGAGCTCGACTACGTGCACCAGGAGCGCCGGCCCAAGGACGTCCCCATCTACATCGGAGCCACGGGAATGAAGATGATGGAGCTCACCGGTGAGATCGCCGACGGCGCGCTGCTCAACTACCTGGTCTCGCCCCGATACAACGAGCAGGCAATGGAGCATCTCGAGAGCGGCGCGCTACGCGCCGGCCGCCACGCCGAAGACCTCGACCGTCCGCAGCTAGTGGTCTGCTCGCTCGACGACGACCGCGACCGGGCTCTCGACGCGGCACGCTTGCTCGTCACGCAGTACCTAGGCCAGCAGCCGCACATCATGAAGGCCTCGGGGGTGCCTTCCGCGCTCGTCGAAGAGATCGGATCCGTGCTCACGTGGCCCGCCTCGCACGAGCAGATCGAGGCCGCAGCACGGCTCGTGCCCGACGAGGTGGTGCAGATGATCACAGCTTCGGGAACACCTGACGAGTGCCGCGCCAAGGTGGACGAGTACCTCGCTGCTGGGGCGACCTGCGCGGTGCTCTACCCGCTCGGAGACGACGTAGAGGCGATGATCGACGCGTTCGCGACCGCGACGGGCGGGGACGCCGGGTGAGCGCGCCGGACGGCCTCGCCGCGGCGGGCCCGGTCGACCTGCTGGTGCGAAGCGCCGATCTGCTGGTCACGATGGATGACCAACGGCGCGAGATCTCCAGGGGCTGGGTGGCCGCACACGGCGGCGCGGTCGCCGCGGTTGGCCTTCCGGGTGAAGAGCCCGAGGCGACCCAGGTGATCGATGCGCACGGCTGCCTGGTCACCCCGGGCCTGATCAACACCCACCACCACATCTACCAGAACCTCACGCGCGCGTTCGCTCCCGCGCTCGACGGCGATCTCTTCCAATGGCTGCAGACGCTGTATCCGATCTGGACCCGACTCGACGAGGAGGCCGCACATGTGTCGACCTGGATCGGGTGTGTAGAGCTCGCGCTGGGCGGATGCACCACCACCATGGATCACCTTTACGTGCACCCACGCGGTGCCGGCGACCTGATTACAGCCGAGATCCGCGCGGCCGGCGAGGTGGGCCTGCGATTCCACGCGACACGCGGCTCGATGAGCCTGTCCGCGAAGGACGGCGGCCTGCCACCCAACTCGGTGGTGCAGGACGACGACGAGATCCTCGCCGACTCGGAGCGACTGGTCGCCATGCACCACGACCGCTCCCCCGGCGCCATGGTGCAGGTGGCGCTCGCACCCTGCTCGCCGTTCTCCGTCACTCCGCAACTGATGCGAGCGACGGCCGAGTTGGCGGAGCGCCTCGACGTGCGACTCCACACCCACCTCGCGGAGACCGCCGAGGAGGACGCGTACTGCCTCGAGCACTTCGGACGTAGACCGATCGAGCACTTCGAGGAGTGCGGGTGGGGTAGCGACCGGGCGTGGGTGGCGCACATGGTGTGCCCCGACGACGGCGAGATCTCGAGGCTCGGTGCATGGGGTACGGGAGTGGCGCACTGTCCCAGCTCCAACATGCTCATCGGTGCCGGGCTCTCGCCGGTGGGCGAGCTGCGCGCCGCCGGGGTGCCGGTGGGTCTGGGGTGCGACGGCTCGGCCTCGACCGACTGCGCCTCGCTGTGGATGGAGGCCCGCAACGCACTTCTGGTCGGCCGGCTCCGCAATGGAGCGTCGTCGATGCGGGCCCGTGATGCGCTGGAGATGGCCACTCGCGCGGGAGCGACCTGCCTGGGGCGCGACGGTGAGATCGGCGTGCTCGCTCCCGGCGCCTGCGCCGACCTGGTTGTCTGGCCACTCGAGGGCGTCCAGTTCGCCGGGGCGTTGAGCGACCCGCTCGAGGCGTGGCTGCGCTGCGGACCGGTCGCGGCACGCCACACCGTCGTCAACGGCAGGCTCGTCGTCGCCGACGGCGAACCGACGCACCCGCACGTGTCCGAGATGCTCGATCGTCACCGGGCGATCGCGACCCGATGGCAACAGGTGGCTTCATGAGCGTAACGATTCCCGAGGAGCTCGACGACGTGCTCGACCTGCTCGACGAGCGGCCGGCGACCCAGCTCCTCGCCGGAGGCACCGACTTCATGGTCGAGGTCAACTTCGGCCACCGTCGCCCGAGCGAGATCTGCGCTCTGCGCCGCGTCGACAAGCTGACGCAACGGCGGCGCGACGGCGACGACCTGGTCCTCGGGGCCATGACGACGTATCGCGAAATGGAGCACGGCAGTCACGCCGGCGGCGACCTCGACCTCGCAGCTCTCGCTCCGGCGCTGGCCCAGGCCGCGCGCACGGTCGGGTCCCCCAGATCCGCAACGTCGGCACCATCGGTGGCAATCTGGGTACTGCCTCGCCCGCAGGCGACACGCTGCCGGTGCTCGCCGCGCTCGACGCCCGGGTCGTCGTCGCATCCAAGGGAGAGCGACACGAGGTAGCGATCGAAGACTTCTTCACCGGGCCCAAGCGCAGCGCCCTGAGACCGGGCGAACTGATAGCCGAGGTGCGCCTTCCCGTCCGGCGGGGACCGCAGGAGTTTCTCAAGGTCGGGGCGCGCAACTCCATGGTCATCTCGGTGTGCAGCCTCGCCCTCGTCATCGACCTCGACGGCCGTCGGGTGAGCTGCGCGCTCGGGTCGGTCGGCCCGACCGTGTTGCGGGCGTCCGCCGCCGAGCAGCGCGCCGAGGCTGAGATCGACTGGCGGACGGGCCGCCTTGGTGATCCGGACTTCGCCGTCGAGTTCGGTCGCCTCGTGGCCGCCGAGGCGTGCCCGATCGACGACCACCGATCGACCGCCGGGTACCGGCGTCATGCCATCGGGGTCCTCGCCGAACGAGCTCTGAGGAGGACGTCGTGAACGACGAACCGACAAGTCATGCCGTGACACCCGAGGTCGGCTACGTGCTGCGCGTCAACGGGCGCGAGCACCGGATCGAGGCCGCATGGTCGGGCGAGAGCCTCCTCTGGGTGCTGCGCGAGCGGCTGGGGCTCTCGGGCTCCAAGAACGCCTGCGAACAGGGCGAGTGCGGCTCCTGCTCGGTGCTGGTCGACGGCCGGCTCGTCTGCGCGTGCCTCGTCCTGGCGGCATCGGCGGTCGGGGCCGAGATAACCACCGTCGAGGGCGCCAGTCCACAGGGCGTGCTCACCGACGTGCAGAGCGCGTTTCTCGCCGAGGGTGCGGTGCAGTGCGGGTTCTGCACACCAGGGCTGGTCATGTCGGTGCACGACCTTCTCAAAGCGAACCCAGAGCCCGACGATCTCGAGGTGCGCGAAGCGATCTCGGGAAACCTCTGCCGGTGCACGGGATACGGGCGCATCTTCGCCGCCATCGAGAACACGGTCGCAGCGCGTCGCGGGGCTGAGTCGTGAGCACGCGCGACGGCGGTCTGTCTCTCCTGCGACGAGCGAGCCGCGTCGGCGAGAACGCGCCCCGACCCGACGGCACCCTCAAGGTGCGCGGTGAGTTCGCGTACTCGTCCGACCTCTATGCCGAGGGCATGCTGTGGGGCGCAACTGTGCGCTCGACGGAGGTGCATGCCCGCATCTGTTCGGTCGACATCTCGGGCGCCCTCGCCACGCCGGGAGTGCACGTCGTCGTCACCGCCGACGACGTGCCCGGCTCACCCTACTACGGACTGGACGGGGACGATCAACCCGTCTTCGCGTCTGCAGTGGTGCGCCACCTCGGCGAACCTATCGCCGCCGTCGCCGCCGACCATCCGGAGGCGGCCCGTCTGGCGGCGTCGCGCGTGGTCGTCGAGTACGAGCCACTCGCACCGTTGCTGGACCCCGAGCGGGCACTCACCGCCGAGCCGATCCATCCCAACGGAAACCTGTTCCGCCACCTGCCGATCCGCAAGGGTGACCCGGACGCAACCGGAGACGTCGTCGTCGAGGGGAGCTACGCCACCGGCATGCAGGACCAGGCCTTTCTCGGCCCCGAGTCAGGGCTCGCGATACCCGACTCCGGCGGCGACGGAGTGGAGCTGTTCATCTCGACACAGTGGCTGCACGTGGACCGCGACCAGGTCGCGGCCTGTCTCGGCCTCGAGCCGGAGAGAGTGCGCCTCACGCTGTCGGGCGTAGGTGGCGCCTTCGGCGCCCGCGAAGACATCAGTCTCCAGGTTCACCTCTGCATGCTGGCGCTGCGTGCCGGTCGTCCGGTGAAGATGGTCTACAACCGCGCCGAGAGCTTCTTCGGTCACGTTCACCGCCACCCGTCGCGTCTCTGGTACCGCCACCACGCGGACCGCGACGGAACGCTCGTGAAGGTGGAGGCCCGGTTGCTGCTCGACGGCGGCGCGTACCTGTCGTCGTCGTTCCACGTGCTGGGAAACGCGGCATCGTTCGCGGTCGGCCCCTACCGGGTTCCCAACGTGGTCATCGACTCTTGGAACGTCCGTACCAACAACCCTCCCTGCGGGGCGATGCGCGGATTCGGCGTCGTGCAGTCGTGCTTCGGCCACGAGGCGCAGATGGACAAGCTCGCTGCGGCGCTCGGCCACGACCCAGTCGAGCTGCGGTTGCGCAACGCGCTCGGGCACGGCGACACATGCGCGACAGGGCAGCGGATCACCGGCACGTTGCCGATGGCCGAGGTGATCGCCCGCACCGCCGCGCTGCCGCTGCCGCCCGAGCTCACCGAGCACACGCCGATGCTGGCACTGCCCGGCGGGGCGGGCCGGTGCGCCGACCGGAGCCGGGTTGTGCGCGGCGTCGGCTTTGCCGCGAGCTACAAGAACCTCATGTACGCCGAGGGCTTCGACGACTTCTCAACGGCCCGCTGCCGCATCGACCACGGCGTCGTCACCGTGCACTGCGCCTGCGCCGAGGTAGGCCAGGGCTTCGTCACGCTGGTCTGCCAGATCGCCCGCGAGGTCCTGCGCATCGATGACGTCGTGGTAGCGCCGGCCGACACCGTCGAGGTGGGCTCTGCCGGGTCTACCTCGGCGAGTCGACAGACGTGGATGTCCGGTGGCGCCGTCGAAGCCGCCTGCATCGCGGCACGCGACCGCGTCATCTCCGAGCTGGCCCTTCGGTCTGGCGTCGAGGTCGCGTCGCTTGTACTGGTCGACGACCGCGTCGTGTCGGGCGACGGTCGCGTCGACACGACCATGACCGAAGCCGCCGCTGGGCTCGTCGTGGACGAGACCCGCGAGTTCCATCACGCACCCACGCAGCCGCTGGACGAGAACGGGCAGGGTGACGCCCACGTTTCCTTCTCGGGCACCGCCCACCGCGCCGTCGTCGACGTTGACCTCGACCTCGGTCTGGTGCGGGTAGTTCAGATCGCCACCGCGCAGGACGTGGGACGGGCGCTCAATCCACTAGCGGTCGGCGGGCAGATCGAGGGCGGCGTGGCCCAGGGTGTCGGGCTTGCGGTGATGGAGGAGATCGTGGTGGACGGCGGGCGGATCCGAAACGCCTCGTTCACCGACTACCTGATCCCGACCGCGCTCGACATGCCGGAGGTGGTGTGGGACTTGATCGAGGAGCCCGAGCCCGGCGCGCCCTTCGGCGCCAAGGGCGTGGGCGAGCCCCCGGTGGTGTCGTCGACCCCAGCCGTGGTGGCGGCGATCAGGGCCGCCACCGGCCTCGCTCTCGATCGGGTACCAGTGCGGCCGCAGGACATCGTGCGGGGTCGCGCTTCGACAGCCACATGAGGTCCGGCACGTCTTCGTTCGCCGGCTCGGAGGGCCGCGTCGCCTATCGCTGGTGGCGGCCTGCCGGAGTGGTTCGTCGCCTCGTGGTGGTGGTGCACGGCTACGCCGAGCACGGGGGACGCTACGCCCACCTCGCCGAGCACCTCGTGGGACATGACGCGGCCGTCTACGCACCCGATCACCTAGGCCACGGTTTCTCCGATGGAGAGCGGGCTCTGATCGCCGACTTCGAGCACGTGGTCGACGACCTCGAGACGCTTGTCGAGATCGCTCGCGCCGAGCCCGACATCGGCGCTGCGCCGCTGGTCGTGATCGGCCACTCGATGGGTGGCCTTCTCTGCGCACGCTTCGCCCAGCGCAACTCCGACGCCGCAGCCGGACTGGTGTTCCTCGGTGCCGTGCTCGGCGACTGGCCCTGGGCTCGCGAGGTGCTGGCACTACCGGAGCTGCCCGCCGTGGACAGCGACCCCTACGGGATGAGCCGCGACCTCGAAGTCTGCCGGACCTACGCCGACGATCCCCTCGTGTACCACGGGACCTACCGCCGCGAGCTGCTCGAGGCCGAGGTGGCCTGCCTCGATCGCATGCGTTCGGAGCTCGGCCGCGTGACCGCTCCGGTCTTGTTCCTCCACGGCGCCGAGGACCCGTTCGTGCCGTACGGACCGTCGCTCGCGGCGGTACAGGGCATGGCCTCGCGCGACGTGACCGAGAAGCTCTACGCGGGAGCGAAGCACGAACTCGTCAACGAGACGAACCGCGACGAGGTCATGGCCGACGTCGCCAACTTCGTCGAGCGCGTCACGTGCTGACGCCCCACGATCGCGCTACCAACGGGCCTAGGTCGCGCCACCGGTCATGGGAAGTGCGATCGTGAGCTTCAGCTCGCGGGCGCCGGTGACGTCGGCTTCGAGGCCATCAGTCTCCGTGAGGTCGTCGCCGTCGACGAAGACCAGGCAACGCGGGTCGAGCCACCCGAACTGGTTGTAGAACCAGTCGCGCAGCTCGTCGCCGTGGCGCTCCACGAGGCGTTCGAGCACGTCGCGCACTCGCACCGGACCCGAATCGAAGTGCACCGGCTCCTCGCGCACCCCGATGCGTCGCCGCAGACTCCCGAAGTATGCGACCGTGATCGTCGTGCCGCCGCCGGCACCGGGGACAGTCGGGATCTCCGACGCCTCCGGAGCCTCCTTGCTCACCCCCGTGTCCGGCGCGCCGGGACCGAGGGCATCGTGACCGGCGGGTAGATGCCCGCCTTCAGTGTGTCGAGGCGCAGCAGGAACCCGCCGACGACCAGGAGAGGCAGCGCCACCACTACCAGAGCGTTGCGGGCACCCCCGGCGGCGGCGGCCACCAGCGCCAGCAACGCCGGGAGAGCTGTGCCGGCTAGCAGCGAGACGAAGAGGAAGGTCGTGCGTGATGAGCCGCGCACGAGCCGGTCGATGCTCTCCTTCTTGCCCGGCGCCTCTTTGTCGGTGGTCAGGTGTAGCAGCATCGACACCGCCAGGGCGGCGCTCAGGACAGCCAGCGTGACGGCCTGACCCGATGTGACGTCGTCGCCGTCGAGCACCACGAGCACCAACACCGTTGCTGTCGCCATGGCGAGCGAGGACGCCAGGAACTGGAACGGCACGGCCACGGAGTGCCAGTACGGGATCGAGCGCGGGCGGGCGAGCACCGCGCCAGCGTAGAGCATCACCACCACGGCGGCGATCGAAGCCAGCACCAGCATCACAGAGCCTGCGCCATCGGCTTCGGATTCCCAGCCGAGACCCGAGAAGGGAGTTGAGTCGCCGATCTCGAGGTCAGGGAGCATGAGCAGCCCACCGAAGGTGAGGAAGACGAGGTCGGCCCACGCTCCCCAGCTGATCCAACTCGCCTTCACATTCCGGAAGGCGCGCCAGGCCTGCAGCGGTCGCCCCAAATCGGCGATGAGGACAACGCCTCCGATGGCGATGAGCACGAAGCTGACCACGTCTACAAGCGGAAGGCCCAGCACCCGACCGAGCTCGGTCGTCACGTCGAAGGCGCGCCCGACGAGGAAGACGCCGCCGCCGATGCCCATGAGCGTGAACCAGATCGCATGGTTGAGGCCCCAGACCCTCTGCGTCTTGGGACCCAGGACCCAGCGGTCCATGAAGACATTCTGAGGCAGCGGAGCTGCGGTCACCGGGGCACTCATGAGAGCCCCACGTAGGCCGTGGTGGCACCAGTCTGAGCATCGGGTCTCAGCACCTCACGCGGTCCGCGCTCGGCGGTGTAGCGGCTCACCCGGCTGTCCGGGTCGTCGAGGTCACCGAAGATGCGGCACTCGGCCGGGCAGGTGACCACGCAGACCGGCGTTGCCAGCGGGTCAACGCCCGGCATCAAACCGTTCGCCGTTCCGAAGTCGATGCGGTGAGCGCAGTAAGTGCACTTCGAGACGGTGCCCGGGATGCGCCCCGCTGCGGTGTAGGGCTCGAGCAGGCTCGGTCGGCCGCGCGACCCGTCGCCGAGCACCTCGCCCGACGCTTCCTCGAACAGGTGTAGCGCACCGTAGGGGCACGCGGCCATGCACGCCCGCGAACCGATGCAGCGATCCTCGTCGGCGAGGACGATGCCGTCGTCGCGTCGCCGCAGGGCTCCCGAGGGGCATGCCGTGACGCATGGCGCGTCGGTGCAGTGGTTGCACAACGTCGGCAGGTACGACATGCGGGCATCGGGGTACTCGCCCACTTCGTACTCGACGACCGGCGCGTACCACGCGTCGACCGGCGAGAGGTTCTCGACCTTGCAGGCCACCGTGCACGCCTGGCAGCCGATGCAGCGGCCGACATCGATGACCATGCCCCAGCGAGTCATCGCCTTCCTCCTTCGATCGTGGCGACATTGACTGCGATGACCGAGTCGAGGGCGCCCGACAGGAAGTCGATGTGCTCCTCGTCGAGGTTCAGCAGGGCGTTGAAGTTGACCTCGTCGGGGTTTGCTCCCTTCGCCCAGCCGCCGCCGCATCCCTGGACGGCGACCACGTCGGGATGCACCAGTTGGGTGACCCGGGCCGTCGCCCTCTGCGAGCGGCCGGCGGCCGACTCGACCAACACCCGGTCGCCGTCGGCGATCCCCCGGCGTCTCGCGGTCTCGGGGTGGATCCAGATCGAACGCAGGTCGTCGTGTCTTGCCGAGATCGAACGGAGCATCGGGTTGTGGTGGGTGTGGGACAGCGCGTGGTGCGGGATCTTCATGTTGACGAGATACAGGTCATGGGGGGCCGCATGCTTGAAGGCGGGTCCGGGCTTCCAGTCGGGCAGCACCTGGTAGTCGTCGGTCTCCCACGGGATCCCGAGCTCCTTCGTCACGCGCCGCACGTCGTCTCCCGCGGCGTGCATGAACTCGAAGTAGACCTGCGCCCTCGCCGCCACGAACGGCCGCGGGTACTTCTCCTTCACCGACTTCTCATCGGTCCACAGCCCGTCGGCAAGATGCCAGTCGAGTCCGTGGTCTTCCCCGAACTCGTTCTTCAACCAGCGGTCGACCATCTCGGCGTACGAGTACTTCTCGGCTGGGTCGAGCCGGTACTCGCCCTTGAGCTGCGCCACGGTGTTCATCGACTCGTAGAGGTCCGGCAGGAAGCCCGCCCGCTCGGCGATCTCGAGTAGCACCTGCATGACGTCCACGTACGGTTCGTCGGGCTTGGGCCCGGGGAAGGGCGAAGGCACCACCGGCTTGGCGCCGTAGCACGACAGCGGCGAGTCGCCGGCGCCGTAGTGCTGGAACGTGAAGGGCACGAGACGCTCGAGGTAGTGGAGGTCGGGGATGACGATGTCGGCCATCTCCGTCGTCTCCTCGAAGCGCCGGGTTATCGACACTATGAAGGGGATCCGCTTCAAGAAGCGCTCGATGACGTCGGGCGGGCCCGAGGTTTTCATCATGTTGGAGTGATACTGGATGAGCATCCGCGGGAAGGGCGGAGGGTTGTACTTCTCCTCCTTCTCGGAGTTGAGCAGGTAGAAGACCGCTCCGTACGGACCCACGGGCAACAACTCGAACATCTCGGGCGTCTCGGGCGCCCGGACCTTGCGGGGCGGGTACACGCCGCCCACCCGGCCGCCGCCGATGAATCCTCGCGCGATCAGGCCCTCGGGGCTGGCCGGCGCCTCGTACTCGCGCGTCGGCGTCTTGCCCTTGAGCGAGTACGGGTCGCCGAGCAGACCGCCGGGCACGTCGATGGCGCCCATGAGGGTCGGCAGCAGGATGATGGCGAAGCCGTTGAGAAGTGAATGCTTGTGGGCCGAAAGGCCCCGGTACCAGACGACCGAGGCCGGTCGGTACGGAAGCTCGACACCGTCGACCTCGATGGTCTGGCCGATGCAAGCCGCCTCGCCGAACTCGCGCGCCAGGCGCTTGACAGTCTCGGCCGGGACGGTGGTCACCTCCTCGACGTACTCGGGCGTGTAGCGACGGACGTGGTCCTTGAGCGTCTGAAACGCCGTACGCACCACCCGGCCGGCAACCTCGTACGTTCCAGTGAGCGTCCCGGTCCTGGGAGCCTCGTCGAAGGGCTTGGCCGTGTTGTCGGTCTCGTCCCACACCAGCGGCCGCACTCCGTCTTCGGCGCGCACGTACAGACCGTCGTCGCCCACCAGGTAGGGGGCGTTCGTGAACTCGCGCAGGAACGGGGGCGTCGTATATGTCGAGTTCGTTGACGAGTTGGTCGACCATGCCGAGGATCAGAGCGGCATCTGTTCCCGGGCGGATCGGCACCCACTCCTCGGCCCGCGAAGCGGCCGAGCCGCATACGGGGTCGATCGACACGATCTTCACGTCGTCATCGGCGCGGCGGTTACCCAGCTCGCGCGCCGAGTGCATCGTGTCGTAGTGCACGACGGAGCCGAACTGCGACCCGATCAGCATGATGTACTTCGAGTACTTCGGATCGGGGATGCCTTCGAAGGCATTCTGGTTCATGTAGCAGATGCCGTGGACGTTGTTGCCGCAGAAGATCGCGGCCGACCACGTCGAGTAGCCCGGCATGCCGGCGCCGAGGATGAACGACGGCACCATCGCTCCGCGCAGGTGGTACGCGTCGAAGCTCGAGTACATCAGCCGCTGCGGGTCGTCCTCAATCGTCTCGCGGACCTTCGCGGAGATCTCGTCGAGCGCCTCTTCCCAGCTGATCTCCTCCCAACGGGGATCGACTCCGATGCCCCGCTCGGGATTGGTGCGACGCAGCGGCTTGGTGATGCGGTCGGGGTCGCGCAGGCCCTCGAAGCCCGAGTCGCCCTTGGCGCACGTCCGCCCGTGATTGTGAGGATTCTCCGGGTCACCCAGGATCTTGTCCACGACACCGTCTTCATTGACGTGCGCGAGGATCCCGCAACGATTGAGGCAAATGATGCACGACGAGCGCACCCAGCCGTCACCGAACGCCGACCCGGACCGCTCTCCGAGGAGAGAGTCCACCAGCCACCTCCGACGATCCGCCATCCGAATCCCCGCAAAGACCACCTGCGCGGTCACACGGCTCGCGGCGCGCCCCCGGCACCCGGCGGTCGCCTGAACGGCGACAGCACCCGTGTAGAGCCCGGGACACTGATTCGGTTGGTGGCACGACGGTCGTGACCAGCGTGCCAGGGAAGAACCTAACGAACACGGCGCCCGGGATCAAGGACTTCTTCAACAACTTGTCAATCGCGCGGTATGGTTCCCGAACCAGCGTCGGAGGGAGCGGCAGTGCTCGACCAGGCGGCACAGGCGGCGGTCGCCGGCTTGAAGGAGGCAGGCATCGACTTCGTGTCGGGCTTGCCCGACGGCTGGCAACGGAACCTCCACGAGCTCGTCGAGAATGATCCCGACTTCACCTACGTACCCGTCTGCAACGAGGGCGTGGGCTTCTCGGTGTGCGCCGGCGCGTGGCTCGGCGGCGCCAAGACGGCGCTGATCATGGAGAACTCGGGCCTGCGCGTGGCCTCGGAGTACATCGCTCGCATCGGGCTCGGCACCGGGGTGCCGGTCACGCTGCTGCTCTCCTACCGGGGCGACGTGGGTGAGACGGAGCACTGGGGTATCCCCCACGGGATCGTCGTCGAACCTCTGCTCGACGCACTTCGCGTCCCATACCTCGTCGTGCGCGAGACGGGTCGACTCCGCCAGGCCATCAAGCGGGCGCAGCGCATCTCGGAGGCGCAGCTCCACCCGGCCGCAGTACTGGTCTCGGGCGACTGTGTCTGGGAGGACTGATGGCGGTAGACCGTTACGAGATGCTCGAACACCTCGCCGCCCGCGTGCCCGGCGACGCCCTTGTGATGGCGACCTATATCGGCGCCGTGTCGTTCGAGTGGGCTGCCATCACCGATGAGCACCCTCGCACGGCGCACCTTGGCCAGATGGGCGACGTCATCGGACTGGCCGTGGGCCTCGCTCTCGCGCTCCCGCACCGGCGCGTCGTCTGCCTCGACGGCGACGGCTCCCTGCTCATGGAGCTCGGCCAGCTCGTCGTGATGGGTCAGGAGCAGCCTAAGAACCTCACCGTAATGGTCGTCGACAACGAGTGCTACGAGTCGATCGGCTGGGGTCCTGACGGGCGCCGGCCGACGGCCACCGCCCGACGCGCCGACCTGGCGGCTCTGGCCGCCGCCGCCGGCGTCCCCGACACGGCGACGGTGGAGTCCCTGGAAGACCTCGATCGCGAGCTCGACGCTGCGTTCGCCGACGGCGGGTGTCGTCTCATCGACGTCAAGACCGCGCCCGGCGCATCACGGGTCGCGCCCCGCCAGACCGACGGCTTCGAGGACAAGTACCGGTTCGTGCGCTACGTCGAGAAGGTCGAGGGACGCCGGATCATGCGCCTCGCCGAGCAGGACCGCCAGCTCATGAGCGAGACCCGGCACCACTGATCTGCGGCGCCGGTTGCGGGCTGCCCGCGGCTCCGGACGACGGGGCTCAGGCAACGAACGACACAAGCTTGGTCTCGAGGAAGGCCTCGATGCCGTCGTGCCCGCCCTCGCGTCCGAGGCCAGACTCCTTGAAGCCGCCGAATGGCGCGCTCGGCGAGGCAGGCATCGGATCGTTGACACCTACGATGCCGTACTCCAACCCCTCGGAGACCCGCCAGGCGCGACCCAGGTCGCGCGTGTAGACGTACGCGGCCAGGCCGTAGACGCTGTCGTTGGCCCGCCGCAGCACCTCGTCCTCGTCTGTGAAGGTCAGGATCGGCGCCACCGGGCCGAAGGTCTCCTCACGCGCGACGAGCATGTCGTCGGTGCAACCGGCCAGCAACGTCGGAGCGAAGAAGTAGCCGGCATCAAGCGGGCCGCCGGTTAGGCGTGCTCCGCCCGCCACGACCTGTGCGCCCGACGCCAGTGCGTCGGCCACGTGGCGTTCGACCTTCTCGAAACCGGCCGCGTCGATCAGGGGCCCGACCGCAACATCTTCGTCGCGTCCCGGGCCGACCCGCAGCGCGGCCACCCGCGACCCGAGCAGGTCGACGAACTCGTCGACTACTCCTCGCTGCACGAACACCCTGTTGGCGCAGAGGCACGACTGACCGTTGACCTGGAACTTCGACGCCAGGACGCCGCGCGCGGCCTCGTCGAGATCTGCGTCGTCGAAGACGATGAACGGGGCCTGTCCCCCAGCTCCAGCGATAGCCGCGGCAGGTGCGCGGCCGTGGTTTTCACCAGCATCTTGCCCACCTCGGTGGACCCGGTGAAGGTGATCTTGCGCACCCGCTCGTCCAGCAGCAGTGCGTCGGAGATGCCGGCCGGGTCGGAGGAGTGCACCAGGTTGACCACGCCGTCCGGCAGCGCGCACCGCGCCGCCGCCTCGACGAACGCGGTCGGCGACAACGGCGTCTGCTCTGCCGGTTTGACGACCATCGTGCAGCCGGCCGCAAGTGCCGGTGCCAGCTTGCGGGCGACCATCGCCACCGGGAAGTTCCAGGGCGTGATCGCCACGGCCACCCCCAGAGCGCGCCGCTGCACCACGAGGCGCTTCCCCGCAACGGCCGCCGGGACTGTCTCGCCGTAGACCCGACGAGCCTCCTCGGCGTACCAGTCGAGCCACTCGCGAGCGTAGGCCACCTCGAAACGGGCCTGACCGAGCGGCTTGCCCTGCTCGGCGACGATGAGGTCTGCGATGTGGTCGGCCTCGCGGCCCACCGCCGCCGAGACCGCGCGCAGCGCCTCGGACCGCTCCTTGGCAGTGGTGGCGGACCAGCCGTCGAACGCAGCATGCGCGGCCTCCACCGCCGCGGTGGCCTCCGCTGGCGCTGCATCGGCTGCGCGGCCGATCTGTTCACCGGTGGCCGGGTCGGTAACGGCGAACCATCGGCCGGTCTCGACCCACTCACCGTTCACGTAGCACCTGGCGTCCATGCAGCTCTTCCTTCTCGGTCGGTCCGTCGTGCAGGGCCGACGGGGGGCGCGCCCCCGTCGGCAGGCGCGACCGGGGGCCGGCAGCGACAGTGCCACCGGCCCCCGACGCATCTCTCCCGGGGTCAGACGCCTTCGGGCAGAGCGATCGAGCCATCCACGATACCGGCCGTCGTCTCGTCCACGAGAGCTGTCAACTCTTCGGTCTGGAAGGACGGACAGAGCTCGAGCCGCTGGATGTCGAGGTTCTCAACCCCGAAGTACAGCGGCTCGGCAGGTACCGCGTCGTTGAGGAAGTCCTCGACCATCTGGGCCACTAGGACGTCCGAGTTCAGGAACGCCGTGCCTACGAGGTTCGGGTAGTCGTCGCAGCGCGGGAAGATCACGCTGAACAGGTGAGCCTCGCCGCCCGCCTCCTCGGCCGCCTGGATGACCCCGGGGAACCCGGCATCGACCAGGCCGAAGATCACGTCGGCACCCGAGGCGAGCTGAGCAGCGGCCGCCTCCTTGGCCTTCGGCGCGTCGTTGAAGTTGCCGACGATGGTCGACACGTACTCGATGCCGTCGTCGGTGTCGGCGACGCCGGCCTTCATGCCGTCGTCAGACTGCGTCGTCGGCGGGATCTCCTCGCCCCCCACGTAGCCGACCGTGTCGACCGCGAGGTCGGGGATCAACCCCGAGGCTGCCACCACACCGGCGATGTAGGCCGGTACGCCCTGGCGCACGCCGTAGACGTGCAGGTTGGGGACGGCTTCGTCGGTCTGACCGTTGATGATCATGAACTCGACGTCGGGGAACTGCGGGGCGATGGTGAGTCCGGCCTCGGCGAACTCGGCGCCCACGCCGATGACAAGCTCGTTGCCGTCGGCCAGGTTGCGCAGCGCGTCTATCCGGGCATCGGGGTCGGCCACGTTCTCCTGCACCTTAGACGTGATACCGAGCTCCTCCTCTGCGAGCAGGATCCCGTTGTAGTGGGCCTGGTTGAAGCCCTTGTCGTTCTGTGGACCGGGCAGGGCCAAGCCCACGCTCACTCCGGCGCCGGGCAGATCGCCCGACGGATCGCCGTTTGTGGTCCCGGTCGAGTCTGACGTATCGCTCGTGACCGCCGTCGTGTCACTCGCGTCATCGTCGTCGTCGCCACCGCACGCGGCGGCGACTAGCAACAGAGGGAAGAGGGCGGCGAGCGTCCTCCTCCAGCCGATCGTGCGCTTAACTGACATGCATTCCTCCCGGTAGTTGCGCCGACGGCCCCGGTGTCCCGGCGGTCGCGTCGCCGCTGTGTCGTGACTGTGTCCTTCCTGTCCTTCCTGTCCTGCGCATGAAGGTCGGTTGACTGTCCGGCGCACGGGCATCTGCTAGCTGCGCCTTCCTCGCGACCGGTGCCCATGCGGTCGTCGTGCAGGCCTGCCTGCGCGATCTCGCTCGTGTGATCAGGTCCTCCTACGAATCGAGCGCCGCTCGGCGTTCGAAGAGCTCCTCGGCAGCGGCTTGCGCCTTCGCGCGCACCTCGGCCACCGACACCCCGACCGGCGCGCCGTCGGCGACGAGGGGGCGGCCGTCGACCCACACATCGCGAACGTCGTGTCCCGACGACGAGAACACGAGGTGGGCAGCCACGTTGAAGTCGCGGCCGTGCAGCACTGGCGTGGTGTGCAACCCATCGAGGGCGACCGTGATCACGTCGGCGCGCTTTCCCGGTACGAGTGATCCGGTCACCGCGTCGAGGCCGAGGACGCGCGCCCCGTCACTGGTGGCCATCTCGAGCATGTCCCACGGGTCGCCGGCCGTGGCGTCGAGGGTCGTGACCTTCTCCAGGAGGGAAGCGAACTTCATCTCGTCGAAAAGGTCGAGCGTGTTGTTCTCCTTCTCGCCATCGCTGCCGATGCCCAGCCGGACCCCCGCCGCTCGCAGCGCGGCGACCGGCGCCGGACCCGAAGCGAGCTTCATGTTGGAACAGGGGCAGTGGGCCACGCCCGTGCCAGTACGGGCGAGGATCTCGATCTCGTCGTCGTCCACCCACACGCAGTGGGCTACGACCGAGCGCGGGCCCAGCATCCCGCGGTGCTCGAACTCGGCAATCGGCCGGCGACCAAACCGCTCGAGCGACTGCTCGACCTCGTACGTGGTCTCGGACGAGTGGGTGTGCAGCCCGGTGTCGAATTCCTCTACCATCGCGGCCGCTCCCCGGCAGGCTTCTTCGGAGCAGTACAGCAAGTGCTCTATCCCGACCCATGCCCTCACCCGGCCGTCGGCGCGCCCGTGGTGCTCCTCGAGCAGCTCCCGGTTCGTCGCCAGCGTCTCGAAGTAGTCGTAGCCGGGCATATCGGCCACGTACGGCACGAGCGTCGCACGCAGGCCGAGTCGCTCCGCCACACGTGCGGAGCCACCCATATGGCGCCACATGTCCATCACCGAAGTCGTGCCCGCCAGCAGGCTCTCGGTGTACGCGAGCAGGCTCGCGGTCTCGGCGATCTCGGGGGTGAGCGCCCTGTGGGCCGGATCGACGTAGTCGCGCAGCCACTCCCACAGGGCCTTCGACTCAGCGGTGCCCCGCAGCAGACCGGAGTGCAGGTGGCAGTTGTGGAGTCCAGGCAAGACGGCTCGCCCGGAGGCGTCGTGCACCTCGGCGCCAGCGGCCCTGGGGTCGGCGTCGACCGCGTCGACCGGGCCCACCGCCACGATCTCGGATCCTTCAACGAGCACCGATCCCGGGTCGAGGGCCCGGCGCGTGCCGTCGAGCGGGAACACGATTCCGCCTCTGATGAGGAGCCGCCCAACCTCCAACTGACCCCCTGCGGACCGTCGTCTAAGGCGCGAGGCACACCCCAGGCGCCTCAACATTTCGTTGAACGTCGGTAGCCTTCACCAGCCGATCATCCATGTCAAGCAACGTCGGACGCCCGGACCCCCGCGGCGGCGCGGCCACAACGCCCCGTTCCGGGCACCCCGGACCCGTTCGCACTCCTTCGCCGAACCCAAGACCCGGACCCGAGATTGACAAAGTGTTGACGCGCCGAGGGGCTGGGTCTAGCGTCCCGGCCCGGATGACCCCCCTCCTGCAGATGACCGGCGTGACGAAGCGGTTCCCCGGCGTGATGGCCAACCGCGACGTGACGTTCTCCGTCGATGCGGGTGAGATACACGGTCTCCTGGGCGAGAACGGCGCGGGCAAGTCGACGCTCATGAAGATCCTCTACGGCCTCGTCGAGCCCAACGAAGGCCGCATCGAGATCGACGGCAACGAAGCGCGCATCCGCTCGCCTCGCCACGCCCTGGAGCTCGGCGTCGGCATGGTGCACCAGCACTTCATGCTGGTGCCGACCATGACGGTCGCCGAGAACGTGGCCCTGGGCCTGCGCTCCGATCGACCGCCCCTTTCACGCCTCCGGGTCGTGGCGCGGCGCGTCGCCGACCTCTCCGAGCGCTACGGCCTGCACATCGACCCCGACCAGCGAATAGCCGATCTGTCGGTCGGGCTGCAGCAGAGGGTCGAGATCCTCAAGCTCCTGTACCGAGGTGCCCGACTGCTGGTGCTCGACGAGCCGACCGCAGTGCTCACGCCCCAGGAGTGGCACGAGCTCGAGCAGACGATGCGGTCTCTTGCGGAGGCCGGCAAGGGCATCGTATTCATCAGCCACAAGCTCGACGAGCAGCTCGCCGTCGCCGACCGCTGCACGGTGCTGCGCGACGGCGCGGTGATGGGCAGTGTCGCCACCGCCGACGTCGACAAGGCAACTCTGGCCCGGATGATGGTGGGGCGCGAGGTCGTCCTGCGCGCGGTGCGCCTGCCCCGCCCCGCCGGCCGTCCGGTGCTCGAGGTCGCCGACCTCGGCCTCGAGACGCCCGACGGGCGCAGGTTGCTGGCCGATCTCACCTTCTCGATCGCGCAGGGCGAGATCGTCGGCGTGGCCGGTGTCGACGGGAACGGGCAACGGGAGCTCGTAGAGGTGCTCACCGGTGTGCGCCCCGCGACGTCAGGGACAATCCGACACGACGGCGAGGTCGTTACGGGGCTTACCGCTCGGCGCTACCACCGCATCGGTGCCGTGATCCCCGAAGATCGCCATCGCATGGCCATCGCTCTGGGCCTGACGGTGAGCGAGAACCTGATGCTCAAGGAGTTCGGAAAGGCCCCGTTCAGTCGCCGTGGCGTGACCCGGCCCCGAGCCTCGCGGGACTTTTGCCGCACGCTGGTGGACGAGTTCGATATACGGACCCCGAGCCTCGACGTGACTCTGCGGCAGCTCTCCGGCGGCAACCAGCAGAAGGTCGTGGTCGCACGCGAGATGTACCGCTCGCCCGACCTGTTGATCGCCGCCCAGCCGACCCGGGGCCTCGACGTCGGCGCGATGGAGTTCGTGTACCGTCGCATGCTCGAGCACCGTGAGCGCGGCGGCGCCACCCTTCTGGTGTCGACGGAGCTCGACGAGATCCTCTCGCTCTCCGACCGCATCGCCGTCTTGGTCGACGGGCGCTTCGTCGCTCTGATCGACGATCATGCGGTCGACGTAGAAGAGCTCGGCCTCCTGATGGGCGGGTCGACTGACAAGGGGGCCGGGTGAGGCGGGACCGTCTCGTAGATGCGCAGCTCTCCGTGGCCGTCAACCTCGGAGCGCTGGCGCTGACGGCGATGATCTCAATGGCTGTGATCGCCGTCTCCGGGAGCGACCCGTTCGAAGCTATGCGGGCGCTCTGGGACGGCGCCTTCGGCGGACGCGCTCAGCTGGCCGGAACACTGAGCAAGACGATCCCTCTGATGCTGGTGGCGTTGGGCTGGATCGTCGCCTACCGGGCGCGCCGCGTGAGCATCGGATTCGAGGGACAGATCCTTGCCGGCGGGAGCCTCGCCACGCTGGTCGGCCTCGAGTTCGACTCGCTGCCGGTCGTGCTGCACCTGCCCCTCGCGGTGCTCGCCGGGTTCGTCGGCGGGGCCCTGTGGGCAGGCGTGGCGGCGTTCCTGTGGGCCCGGCGCGGCGTCAACGAGATCATCTCGACGCTTCTGCTCAACCTCATCGCCGTGCAGGTGGTCAACTGGCTCGTGCGAGGCCCGTTCCAGGAGCCGACCGGCACCTTCCCCCGCTCCGGGGCCATCGACCCTGGGCGCGCTGGCCTAAGATTCTCGATCGCACCTCGCTCTCCTGGGACCTCCTGCTCGCGGTCTTCACCGTCTTCGTAGTGTGGTTCGTGCTCGAACGCACAACCTTCGGGTTCCGCCTGCGTTTCACCGGCGCCAACGTCGAGGCCGCCCGGTACGGCGGGATCAACACCAAGTCGGTGACCGTGGCCGCGCTCGTGATCTCGGGTTCGCTAGCGGGCCTGGCTGGTAGCAGCCTCATCCTGGGCGGTGAGAGCACGAGCATGTCCGACAACTTCTCGGCCAACTTCGGGTTCCAGGGCATCGTGGTGGCGTTGCTGGCCCGGAACCACCCGATCGCATGCATACCCGCCGCGCTGCTGTTCGCTCTCCTGCGCCAGGGCGGCGGACTGATGGAGGCGAGGGTCGGCGTACCCTCCTCTGTCGTGATGATCACCCAAGGGCTCGTGATCCTGCTCGTGGCCGGTTCGGGCTTCCTGCTCGAGCGTCGCCGTAGCGTGCGAGTCGACGCCGAGGCGTCCGTCGAGGCCGAGGCCGCCGCGCCATTCGTGCCGCAGGCCGGCTGATGGGACCCTTCGACGGGGCGCTGCTCTCGGCGACGGTCCTTCTCACCACCCCGCTGCTCCTGGCGGCGATCGGCGAGCTCTACTCCGAGCGCGCCGGGGGTCTTGAACGTGGGCCTGGAGGGGATGATCCTGATGGGCGCCTTCGGCGGATACTGGGGTCAGTGGTGGACCGGTGACATCCTGCTCGGCATGGTCGCCGGAGCGGCCGCCGGCACGTCGTTGGCCGCACTCATGGCCCTGCTCTCCGTGACCGCGCGCTCGGACCAGATCGTCGTCGGCGTGGGCCTCAACCTGTTCGCCATCGGCCTGACCACCTTCTCGTTCCGCGAGGTGTTCGGCGACCGCGGCGAGATCGTGCTCGACAGGATGGGCACGATGTCGATCCCGGTTCTGTCGGCGCTGCCCGCCATCGGTGACGCGCTCTTCTCGCAGACCGCCGCCACCTACGCCACCTGGCTGATCGTCGCACTCACGTGGTTCGTGCTGTACAGAACCAGCTGGGGGCTCGCACTGCGCGCGGTCGGCGAGGTTCCCGCCGCTGCCGACACCGCCGGCATCAGCATCGCTGTTCGGCGATGGCAGGCAGTATTGGTCACCGGCGCGTTGGCGGGACTGGCGGGCTCGATCCTGTCGATCGTGCAGCTCGGGCTGTTCCAGGAGAACATGAGCGCCGGACGCGGCTTCCTCGCGCTTGCCGCGGTGATCTTCGGCCGATGGAGGCCGCTCGGGGTAGCGGGTGCGTGCTTCGTGTTCGGTGGCGCCGACGCGCTGCAACTCAGGCTCCAAGCCGAGGAGCACGTGCCGCCAGAAGTCTGGCTCTTCTTCGGCATGGTCGCCCTCGTCGCCGCAGCATGGCTATTCGCCCGATCGGGGCGCCGCGCGTCGCCGCGGGCTCTCGGCACGCTCGTGGCGCTGGCGACGATCGGCTTCGCTCTGCGGGCGGCGGCCCCCGAGTGGTCCTTCCCGGCCCAGCTGTGGCTGGCCCTGCCCTTCGTGGTGACGCTCGCGGCGTTGAGCGGTATCGCCGGCGCCGGCGCGGCGCCGGCCGCGATCGCCATCCCCTACCGGCGCGACCGCGACGTCTGAGACACGCCCGGTGCCGTCAACACCGCCGACGGGCCTCGAACCGGATCGAGGGACCCGAGCCGCTGGCGGGTCAGGCGCAGGCGGGCCGCCGACCGACTATCGCCTCCCAGGCCGCCGGGTCCGTCGGACCCTCGGTCGAGATAACCAGCACGCTGGCGCCCGGTTCGAGCCCCAGCCCGGTTCGCTGCTCCAACGGACCCTCGACGATCTCGAGCAGGCCTCCGAGCCCCGCTGCCCCGCTCTCGCCCGACTCCACGCCGTCGGCAGCAAGGAGGCGGACGGCCGCGCGGGCCCGGTCGTCGTCGATCGCCACGCATGCCGCCAGGCCGCCCGCGAGCACCGGCCAGGCGAGCAGCGACGGGGTACCGCAGTTGAGGCCGGCCATGATCGAGTCCTGTCCACCTTCCAGGTGCACGATCTCTCCTGCTCGCAACGACTCGAGCACGCAAGCGGCGCGGGTCGGCTCGACGCCGATGATGCCGGCCGCGCCACCCGGCCTCGCGCCGTACCAATCGACGACTGCCGTGGCGAGCGCGCCCACGCCGATCTGCACCGCCACCACGTCGGGAGCGCGCGCACCGTCGGCAGCCATCTCGTCCTCGATCTCGGCAAAGATGGTCGCGTAGCCCTCGATGACCCGGCGCGGGAACTCCTCGTAGCCGGGCCAGGAGGTGTCGGAGGCCAGGAGCGCGCCCGGTCTGTCGGACTCCTCGGCCGCCCGGCTCACGGCCTCGTCGTATGTACCGGCGACGACTGTGACCGTGGCACCTTCCGCGGCTATGGCATCGACGCGAGTGGCGACGGTGTTCTCGGGCACGAACACGCGCGCCTCCAGACCGAGCAGCCGCGCCATGCGCGCTACTGCCCGTCCGTGGTTGCCGTCGGTGGCGCACACGAGAGAGAGCGGGCGTAGCAGCGCGAATGCCCGGGCCAGGTCATCGAGGTCACGCCACCCTTCGGGCTCCTGGCCGAGACGCTCGCTGAGCGTTCGATAGAGCGCCCACGAGACGCCGAGCATCTTGAAAGCGGGTAGGCCGAGCCGTTGCGACTCGTCCTTTACCCAGAGCCTCCCGACGCCGAGCCGGCGCTCGGCTGCGACCGCGCGCCGCAGCGGCGTCGCCCGGTAGCCCGGCAGACGCCGGTGGAAGGCCGGGGGATCCGTGAGGCGTTCGACCGCCGGTCGGGCGTCTGCGTCGACGCGAGCGCGCGGCGGCGCTGTGGGACGTACGTAGATCTCTCCGCCGGCGAGTCGCGTAGCGGGTACCGAGGGGGACGGACGTGCCACCATGCGAACCTCCTGCGCCGAGCAGGGGCAGGTCTCGCCCCGGCGTCGCTCCGGCAGTATATTGACATTTTGTTGAACGTGTTCCTCTCCCGACCTCCGCGAGCGCCGGCTCGCTTCTCGCCGCCGCCCACTCGCGCGCGGCTGTCCTGACGTGAGTACTCTCGGCGTCGTGCCCCACCAGTTGGCGGAAGCGATCGCCCCGCTCCTCGAGGCCATTGCCGCCGAGGCCGTATCCGCGCGTTCGATCGAACCCGGCGACATCCCTCTGCACTGGGACGGTGAGGTGGTGATCGGTGTGCGCCTGCACGACCTGCAGGGCCTGCACGGCGCGCTCGACCGGCTCATCGCCGCGGCCGAGCGCGAGATGGGCTCCACGATCGAAGACCTCGACCGCGAGGAGAAGCAGCGCATGGTGGCCATGCTCGACGACATGGGGGCCTTCACACTGCGCAAGTCGGTCGAAGACGTCGCCGACGCGCTGGGGGTCAGCCGCTTCACCGTCTACAACTACCTCAACGCCCTGCCCGGGCGACGCTGAAGGGCCACGCGAGATGCTGAGAGCCGAGTTCACCATCGAGCCGTTCGTGACCGGCGACCGCGGCGCCCACGGTCGGGCGGCCCTCGGTGTCGTCGCCGGGACTGCGGTACTGGTCGACGACGGTCCCTTCGGGACCACACTAGAGGGCGACGACAAGCAGGTGCTTTCCGCTCTCGCCGACGCGCTGCGCGCTGCGTTCGGCGCCGGCGCGACGCGAGTGTCGGTGCAAGTGGCCCGACCCGCCGATGGTTGACAGCCGCGTCGAGATGCAGATCGACTTCGCACGCCTGCGGGAGCGCCTCGACGCCCTGGGCGCTGTGGGCGGTCGGCCCGATGGGGGAAACAGCCGTCTTGCTCTCTCCGACGCAGACCGCGAGGGCCGGGACCTCGTCGTGCTGTGGATGCGGGACCTCGGCCTCGAAGTCGGGGTGGACCGCATCGGCAACATCGTCGCCCGGCAGCCGTGGTCCGACGACACCGCTCCGGTCATGACCGGCTCGCACGTCGACACGGTGCGCGCCGGCGGGCGCTACGACGGCAACTACGGCGTGCTCGCCGGACTCGAAGTGCTAACCACGGTCATCGAGCGCGGCGTTGAGCTCGCCCGGCCGCTAGCCGTCGGCGTCTTCACCAACGAAGAAGGGGCACGATTCCCCCCCGACATGATGGGCAGCCTCGTCTACGCGGGCGGACTCCCCGTAGAAGAGGCACTGGCGACCCTCGGAGTCGACGGTGCGGCTGTGGGCGACGAGCTCGAGCGCATCGGCTATGCAGGCCCGCTTCCGTGCCCCGGGCCACCTCCGCACGCGTTCGTCGAGCTCCACATCGAGCAGGGTCCCGTGCTTGAGCACCATGGCGTGACAATCGGCGCCGTGGAGGGGGTGCAGGGCATCTCCTGGCAGGAGCTTGTCTTGACGGGCGAGCCGAATCACGCAGGCACGACCCCGATGTCGCTGCGGCACGACGCCGGGTACCTGGCGGCGGCGGTGGCCGTAACGGCGCGCGAGATCGCTGCGGAGATGGGCGGAGACCAGGTCGCGACCGTTGGCTCGATGCGGTTCGACCCCGACATCATCAACGTGATCGCGGGCGAAGTCCATCTCACCGTTGACCTGCGGAACACCGACGAGGAACGCCTGCGCCAGGCCGAGAGCCGACTGGTCGCCCGCGTGGCCGACCTGGCCGCAGAGGAAGGATGCGGAGTCGGCTGGAGGCGCCTTGCGCGCTTCGAGCCCGTCGCATTCGACAGTGAGGTCGTGGGGCTCGTGGAGAGAACAGGTACGCGGCTCGGGCACCCGGTCCGGCGGCTCTCCTCGGGAGCGGGTCACGACGCGCAGATGATGGCGCGTCTCTGCAAGACCGGGATGATCTTCGTGCCGAGCCACCGGGGTATCAGCCACAACCCGGCCGAGCACACCGAGGACGCCGATCTCGCCGCCGGGGCGGACGTTCTACTCCACACAGTCGTGGCCCTCGCCGACGAGAGGGCATAGGGAACGTGGCCCGCTGGGTGACCGTCGGCGCAGCGCAGCTTGGACCGGTTCAACGTCGCCACTCGCGTGCCGAGGTCGTCGAGCGCATGCTGGTGCTGCTGAGGCGAGCGGCCGAGATGGGCTGCGACCTGGTCGTCTTCCCGGAGCTGGCGCTCACGACCTTCTTCCCGCGCTGGTTCATGACCGATCAGGCCGAGATCGACTCGTTCTTCGAGCCCGAGATGCCCGGCCCGGCCACGGCGCCGCTGTTCGACGAGGCAGCCCGACTCGGCATCGGCTTCTACCTGGGCTACGCCGAGTTGGCGACCGACGGCGACCGCGCATCTCGCTACAACTCGTCGATCCTGGTCGAACGCGATGGGTCGGTCGTTGGCAAGTACCGCAAGGTGCACCTGCCCGGCCATGACGAGCACGAGCCACGACGGCGCTTCCAGCACCTCGAGAAGCGATACTTCGATGTCGGGCCCGAGGGCTTCCGTGCGTTCCGCGCCTTCGGCGGAATCGTGGGAATGGCCCTGTGCAACGACCGCCGGTGGCCCGAGACCTACCGGCTGCTCGGCCTACAAGGGGTTGAACTGGTACTGATCGGCTACAACACCCCGGTCCACAACCCGCCGGCGCCCGAGCACGACCTCCTCGGCAACTTCCACAACCACCTGGTGATGCAGGCCGGTGCATACCAGAACGGGACCTGGGTAGTCGGCGTCGCCAAGGCAGGCGACGAGGAGGGCGTCCCGATGATCGGCCAGAGCGCGATCGTCGCGCCATCGGGCGAGATCGTCGCGCAGTGCTCGACGCTCGACGACGAGCTCGCCGTTGCCCGCTGTGATCTCGACCGGTGCACTTCCTACAAGACCACCGTCTTCGACTTCGGCCGGCACCGGCGGATCGAGCACTACGGGCCGATCGCAACCCAGGCCGCCGCCTTGCCTCCTCCGCTCTGAGCGTGCGCGCGCTCCCAGCGGAGACCCCGGTACAGCTAGCGGATCCCGCCATCTGAACGCCCACTCCTGCCCACGACCCAACTGAACACGACCCGTTGACACACGCTCAACGGCGCCAGCGCCACATCGGCCGAACAGGCCGAAGCCGAGCAGATCAACGAGCCCGGCAACCGGCCGCGTGTTGACGATCGACCTGCATCGGCCTCGACGCCGGCCTCGGGGAGCACGACCGGTACGGCCGGGCCCTCCGAGAGCCGTGAGGTGAGACAGGATCCGGCGGCTGGGCCGCCGACGACCACGTAGCCGGTCGTGGCGGGCCTCCGACGGCCGTTCAGGCCGCGTCGCTCTTGCGGATGGCCGAGACCTCGAACTCGAGGACTACCTTCTCGCCGACGAGCAGGCCACCGGCCTCGAGCGGAGCGTTCCAGGACACGCCCCAGTCCTTGCGGTTGACGGTCGTGCTGCCCTCGAACCCGACCCGGGTGTTGTCGTACGGATCGACCGCGGTGCCGGTGTACTCGAAGTCGACCGTTACCGGCTTCGTGACACCCTTGATCGTGAGGTCGCCGGTCACCCGGTAGCCGCCGTCGATGGCCTCGACGCCCGTGGAGACGAACGAGATCTGCGGGTAGGTCTCCATGTCGAAGAAGTCGTTGCTGCGCAGGTGCGCGTCACGATCGGCGTTGCGGGTGTCGATGCTCGCAGCCTCGATGGTGAGCTCGACCTTCGACGCGGCAGGGTTCTCTGCATCGAGGTAGCCGGAGCCCTCGAACTCGTTGAACGAGCCCCGGACCTTGGTGATCATCGCGTGACGGGCGACGAAGCCGATGCGGCTGTGCGTCGGATCGATCACGTAAGACCCGGTCAGGGTCCTCGGAAGTGCGGTGGTGGACATGAGCCCTCCTCAGAAGTAGGTGATGCTTCATTTACTATAGGTGACACGTCATGCTTATGCAAGTAGGGTCTCTCCCATGGCAGACATCGAGTGGCTCGACGAACGACAAGCGAGAGCGTGGCGCTCCCTGCAGTTCATGCAGGCGCGCCTCGAGGCTCAGCTCAACCGTCAGCTCATGGCCGATTCGGGTCTGTCCCTGTCGGACTACGTCGTGCTCGTGAACCTCACCGACCAGCCCGACGGACGGCTCCGGATCTTCGCGCTCGCACACGAGATCGGATGGGAGCGAAGCCGCTTGTCCCACCACATCAACCGCATGGCCAACCGCGGGCTCGTCACCAAAGAGGCCTGCGACTCCGACCGGCGCGGCGCGTATGTCGTCCTCACCGACGAGGGCCGACAGGCGATCGAAGAGGCCGCGCCGCGTCACGTCGCGATCGTCCGCCGTCTCGTGATCGACCAGATCGACGCTGAAGAGCTCGATGTCATCGGCGCCGCCGCCGAGAAGGTGCTCACCGCGTTGGCGCAGGCCGAGCTGTGAACGCCCGGAGCCGCCTCGTCGACCGGCTGTAGATCAGCGGTACCGGCGCGTCGCGGTCTCCGGCCAGGGTGCGCTCACCCGCTCCCGCGGCTTCACCCGCGGGCAGCTCGGCCCGCTCGAAGACGAGTTGGATCCCGCGCTCTTCCTTGTCGGTCGGGTAGTCGTAGCGGGAAAGGAGTCTGAGCACAGGAGCCACCTCGGAGTTATTGCTTCTTATATGTTATCGCTAGATGCCACATAAATAAGATATATCACTATTTTGAGTCATTCGACCGATGGACAGACGGCCAATAACTGCTAGAATCCTAGATATGAGAACACCTGGCCGGCGTGTATCGGAGCTGGAGGCCGAGATCGGGCGGCACCTGCGCGCCCGCCGCATCGACAAGGGGTTGCGCCAGACCGAGCTTGCTGAGCTCGCCGACATCTCCGTCGCCACCCTGAGCCACCTCGAGGGTGGCAAGGGTGGCAACGTCACCACGCTCGTGAAGGTGGTCCGAGCCCTCGACGCGACCAGCTGGATCGACCAGCTCGCGCCCGTGACGGGATTCTCGCCGCTGGCACTGCTCGACCGGGGTGCGCGCGCGACCTCCGAGCGACCCCGGCGCGTGCGGGCTCGTCGTGCGGGAAGAACGTGAG
The DNA here is from genome assembly GCA_027494135.1 of Acidimicrobiia bacterium. Lineage (GTDB taxonomy): Bacteria > Actinomycetota > Acidimicrobiia > IMCC26256 > PALSA-610 > JAOSJK01. Next base: position 245,850 of record JAOSJK010000001.1, read on the forward strand.
CTATCAACCCGTCGACGTCATCGAAGTCTCAGCTTGGGGAGAGCGAGTCGGTGCCGTTGCGCTCGATCCGACGACGAGCGTCTACGCGTTCGAGTACACGCCAGAGTGGATCGCCAGCGGCATTGAGCTGGCTCCGCTGCACATGCCGTTGCGCTCTGGTGTCTTCGAGTTTCCCGAGCTGTCGCGTGAGACCTTCCTCGGCCTTCCGGCCATGCTCGCCGATGCCCTTCCCGACAAGTTCGGCAACGCCGTCGTAGACGCATGGATGGCCGAACAAGGCCTCTCCACGGATCGGATAACGGCCCTCGACCGACTCGCATACGCCGCTGATCGCGCGATGGGCGCCCTCGAGTTCCGCCCCCCGATGCGCGACACAAGCACTGAAGAGCCGACCGCGGTAGTCCTTGCCGACCTGGTCGTCGCTGCCCGTCGAGCTCTGACCGGCGAGCTCTCCGGTCACCACGCTGCCCACGACGCACTGGCTCAGCTGGTGACGGTCGGCACCAGCGCGGGAGGCGCGCGCGCCAAGGCCGTACTCGCGTTCAACCCGACTACGTGGCAGGTGCGCTCCGCACACGCCGACATGCCGGAGGGCTTCGAGCATTGGTTGATCAAGCTCGACGGGGTCAGCGGAAGCGTGGGGCTCGACGGTCACGGCGACCGGCTAGGTGAGAGCGCGCCCTACGGGCGCATCGAGTACGCGTACTACCTGATGGCAACCGGCGCCGGTATCGAGATGGCCGATTGCCGGCTACTCGCCGAAGGCCCCCGACGGCACTTCATGACCCGTCGATTCGATCGCGAAGCCGGCGGGCGCCGACATCACCTCATGTCGCTCTGCGCGATGGCACACCTCGACTTCAATCTCACCGGTGTGCACAGCTATGACCAGTATCTGGAGACCGTACGCAGGCTTGGGCTCAGCCCGAACCAGATCGCTCAGGCCTACCGGCGGATGGTGTTCAACGTAAGCGCCGTGAACCGCGACGACCACACCAAGAACCTCGCCTTCCTGCTCCCCGAGCGAGGCCGTTGGCAACTTGCCCCAGCGTTCGACGTCACACATGCCTACCGCCCGGACAGCCCGTGGACGTCCAAGCACTTGATGTCCGTCAACGGGCGCTTCGACGAGATCGCTCTCTCGGACCTGCACGCTGTCGCGGAGCGTCATGACGTACCCGGCTACAAGCGCATCATTCGGGAGGTCGCTGATGCGATCGACCGATGGCCGCACTACGCAGAGCAGGCCGAGCTCGACGCGGTAGTCACCGCCGAGATCGCCAAGGACATGGATCGTTTCCGGCCGAGCTGATCGCCCGGGCGATCTCGCACGGCCCATGGCCCTTCGCAGCAAGGCGGCTGACCTCTTTCCGTCGCGGACGACAACCTCCTCGACATCCACACTCCCCTCGACGACTCGCACCAGAACCTTGATCCTCGCACCGAGGCGTTGCGTGGATCCCTTGAATCCGCCGCGCAGACTAGGCAGCCCGGATTTGGGCCGCGGCGACGCTCGACGCGTGACGGCGGAGATAGAACGTGTGATCATTCGTGCCGTGCAGCGTCGATGCCCGGCGCGCCGTAAAGCACCCGGCGCACCGTGACGCACCCGAACCCTCGTGAGGGAACCCCTTGGCGACACGATCCGCAGCGCCCGCTCTCGACCTCGACTCGGTGGTGGTCCGCTTCGGGGGCGTGACCGCGCTCGACGGCGTCGACCTGACCGTCGAAGCCAGCGAGCTCTGCGGGCTGATCGGTCCGAACGGCGCCGGCAAGACGACGCTCTTCGACGTCGTCTCGGGTATCACCGGGCCCGATGCCGGAAGGGTGCACCTCTCCGGCCGTGACGTGACGGGTTGGTCGCCGACGCGGCGCGCCCGCGCCGGGCTGCGCCGCACGTTCCAGCGCGTGCAGACCTACGGATGGCTCTCCGTGGAGGACAATGTCGTCGCCGCCCTCGACTGGCGGGGCGGCGGAAGCGGTCTCCTCGGCGACCTGGTCGGAGCACCCGGTCGGCGCCGCCGCGAGAGCGAACGGCGCACCCGCGCACGCGAGGTGCTCGAGCAGTGCGGGCTCTCTGCGCTGCGCGACGCACCTGCGGGCTCGCTGCCGATCGGAGTGTCGAGGCTCGTCGAGCTCGCCAGGGCGATCGCCGACCCGCCCAGGGTGCTGATGCTCGACGAGCCGACATCGGGGCTCGACGAGGCGGAAGCGGACCGCCTGGGCGAGCTGATCGACACGGTACGCCGGGCGGAGGGCTGCGCCGTACTGCTCGTGGAGCACGACGTAGGGTTCGTGCTCGGCCGGTGCGATCGCGTGGTCGTCCTCGACCTGGGGAGCGTGCTCACGTCGGGAAGCCCGGCAGAGGTCCGGGACGACCCCTCCGTACGCACCGCCTATCTCGGATCGACGGCCTGAGATGCCGGCCCGCCGGCATTCCCGCCAACCGTCGTACAGACCCGTATGGTGTGGCACTCGAGTGCCCGTCGCTTCACTCCGGAGGCCAGGATGAGAGCCAGGACCACCCGCCGCTACGTCGTCCCGGTCGTGCTGTTAACGACTCTCGTGCTCGCCGCCGGGTGCACCAAGACCGATGACGACACCGGTAGCGACTCCCCCACCAGCGCGGGTGCCACAACCACGGTCGACGCGGCCACCGATGGCAGCACCACGACCACAGAGCCCGCGACTCGTACCACACGCGGGGTCACCGATACATCGGTGAAGGTAGGCGGCATCGTGTGGATGGGGCAGTTCTCCGGGATCGAGGCCGGCGTGGCCGCCCGCCTCGACCGCACGAACAGCGAAGGTGGTGTCAACGGTCGAACGGTCGAGCTCGTAGCCGTGGAAGACGACGGCAACGACAGCGCGGCGAACCTCGCCGCCGCCGAGCAGCTCGTGCGCCAGGAGGAGGTCTTCGCGATACTCCCGATGCAGAGCTCCGCAATCGGCGCCGTCGACTTCCTCATCGAGGAGCAGGTGCCGTTCTTCGGCTGGGGAGTGAACCCCGCCTTCTGTCGCAACGAGATCGGATTCGGCATCACGGGCTGTGTGAGCGACCCCAAGCTGGAGCGCGGTAGCAACGCGATGGGTACCGCACTCAAGCAGCGATTCGACGGCGACACCGACAAGTCGATTGCGATCCTCGCCGAGGACAACGACTCGGGTCGCGGCGGCATCGTGCTCCTGCAGAACTCACTGGAGGCGATCGGCTTCGACGTCGTCTACGCCGAGGGTGCCGTGCCGGCGCCTCCTACTGCCGTCGGCGACTTCACGCCCTTCGTGAACTCACTCGTCGAGAGCGACGGCGGCGAGCCGCCCGACATGATCATGCTCCAGCTCTCGACCACCAACGCCATCTCGATGTCCGACGCGCTCCAGGCACGCTACGACGGGCTCGTGATCACCCCCTTCTACGACCCGCGCCTCGTAGGCAGCCCCGCCTTCGACGGTCACCTCGTCCTGACCCAGATGCTGCCGTACGAGTGGGCCGACGAGAACCCGGCGCTCGCCCAGATGATCGAAGACGTCGACACGTACGACGCCGCCAACGGAACAGAGACCCTGCACAGCCTCTCGGTGGCCGCCGGCTACTGGGCTGCCGACTTCTTCCTCTCAGTACTCGAGGCGACCGGCGACGACCTAACGGTCGAGAAGTTCCTCGCGACCGTCAACGGCGGATTCGAATGGGAGGCCCCTGGGGTGATCGGTCCTTCGACATGGCCCGAGAACCACGGATACCCGGTGCCCTGTGCGGCGCTCTCACTCGTCGAGAACGGCGCGTATGTGCGCGACGTCCCACTCGTCTGCGGCGAGAACTTCGAGCTGTAGGAAGACGCCCTGAGCGAGTTCCTCAGCCTCGTCCTCAGTGGCGGGGTGTCCGGCGCGATCTACGCGGTCCTCGCGTCGGGCCTCGTGCTCACCTACCAGACGTCGGGCATCTTCAACTTCGCCCACGGCGCTATCGCGTTCTCGACCGCCTTCTTCTTCTTCCAGCTCAACCAGCCCGTCGCGAACGGGGGTCGCGGCCTGCCGATAGCCGTCTCGGCGGTTCTGTCGGTCGGGGTGTTCGCTCCCGCGCTGGGCCTCGTGCTCGACCGGATCGCGTTGCGACGCCTTGCACACGCTCCCGAGGCGGCACGCGCTGTCGGGACCATCGGGCTACTCGTCGCACTGCCGGGGCTCGCGCTCTGGTGCGTGGAGCAGGCCAACGACGTTCTCGACTGGGGACTGCCGACGAACGAGCAGGTCTTCCGGCCTCCGGGCCTCGGCCCGTCTCCGAAGCTGACATGGCGGGTGCTGGAGGGGGTGACACTCGACTCGAACCAGGTCGCGGTCTTCGCCGGGGCGGTGATAGCCGCCCTCGCCCTGTGGCTCCTCCTCCGCCACACGCGCCTCGGCCTCGAGACGCGTGCAGCAGTGGACCGCCCCGCACTCGCCCACCTGCGTGGCATAGACGTTCAGCGACGGTCGGCCGTCTCCTGGATGCTCAGCGCGACTCTCGCGGGCCTCGGCGGCGTCCTCATCGCTCCGATCTTCCAGCTCGACTGGTTCGTGTACGTCGCGCTCGTGTTCGCATCGTTCACCGCAGCGGTCTTCGGCCGGATGCGATCGATCCCACTCGTCTTCGCGGGCGGCCTGCTCCTCGGCGTCACTCAGAACCTCGTACAGGGCTACGCGCCCGAGGTGCTCACCGACATCTCCGGCTTCCGCACCGCCGTCCCGTTCCTGCTCCTCCTCGGCCTCCTCGTATGGCGTGGTGCGGAGCGTGGCAGGGCGGCCGGGAGCGTCGCGGAGGAGGCGCCGCCGCCCGACCCTCGCGCCGGGCTGCCCACGTGGCGACGCCGGCTCCCTGGGTGATCGCCGTCGTCGGGCTCGTCGTCTACGAGCAGTGGATCGCCGACGACTTCTGGGCGGGGCTCGTCACGCGAGGGCTGGCTCTCGGCCTCGTCTTCCTCTCGTTCGTCGTGGTAACCGGCATGGGCGGGATGGTGAGCCTCGCGCAATCCGCGTTCGTGACCGCCGGGGGTTCACCGCGGGGTGGCTGCTGAACCACCGGTGGCCCTCGACGATGCCGGTGCTGATGAACAACGGTCGGGTCTCGTTCGTGGTCGCGGCCCTCGCGGCCGCGGCCGTCGCAGCGTTGGCAGGCGTCGTGGTCGCGCTGCCCTCCCTACGACTCGGCGGCCTCGCACTCGCGCTCGCCACCCTTGCACTCGCGTTCACCGGCGATCAGCTCGTCTTCCAGGTCGATTCGGTGCGCAACGGCTCTGCCGGGTGGTCGGTACCCGCACCGTCACTGGGGCCGTTCGACTTCTCCGACGACCGCACGATGGCGATGCTCCTCCTGATCCTCGCGCTCGCGATCTCCTGGGTGATCCACAACCTCGAGCGCTCGGCGACCGGCCGCGCGATCTTCGCGGTGCGCTCGTCGGAGGTCGCGGCCTCCACGGCAGGCATCTCCCACGTGCGCGCCAAGCTCGCTCTCTTCGCTGTGTCGGCGGCGATCGCCGGCTTCGGCGGGGCGATGCTCGCGTCGGTGATGAGTCCGTTCTCCAACACGACCACCCCCGCGTTCGCGGGACTCGTCTGGCTCGCGGTCACCGTCACCTTCGGTGTGCGCCGCCCAGCCGGTGCGATCCTCGCCGGCCTCGTGTTTGCGCTCTTCCCCGAGGTGCTCTCGGCACTCACCCGATGGGAGACCGCACCGTGGGTGTGGATCCCCACCGACGTGCGACTGGCACTCGACTCGTCGCACACCGCTCCGATCCTCTTCGGCCTCGGCGCCATCTCGCTCGCCCGAGAGCCCGACGGTGCACTCGCTCTGACCGCACGCGGCCTCCGTGAGAGGCGAGAGCGACGGGCGTCGCGGCGCGGCGGCGTGGTTCCGCCGGCACCCGTGCCGCCGAAATCGGGGGAGCCGGGAACGTCGCGGCGTGTCACCACGCCTTTCTCCGATGCCACGGGATCTGAGCAGGTCACGGCGCCTGCTCATGCAGAGGCGGACGCGGCACCGGACGCACTCGCCCTGGAGGGAATCCGCGCGGGCTACGGAGACGTAGAGGTGCTGCACGGCGTCGACCTCGCCGTACCGCCCGGGCACGCGGTCGCGCTCCTCGGCGCCAACGGGGCCGGGAAGTCGACGCTCGCAGCGGTCGCGGCCGGCCTTCTCTCGCCGAGCGAGGGCCGCGTCCTCCGAGACGGACGCGACGTGATCGGTGAGCCGGCGTTCGTCCGCGCCCGCGGCGGCCTGCTGTTGGCGCCCGAGGCACGCGGCGTCTTCCCCGGCTTGACCGTCGACGACAACCTGACCATCCGATTGCGCCGGCCCTCCGAGCGCGAGCGCGCGTACGAGCGATTCCCGATCCTCGGCGAACGTCGCCGGCAGGTCGCCGGCCTCCTATCGGGTGGCGAGCAGCAGATGCTCGCCCTCGCAGCCGCTCTCGTCGCCCCGCCCGCCGTCTTCGTCGCCGATGAGCCCTCGCTCGGCCTCGCCCCGCTGGCAGTCGACGCGGTCTTCGCCGCCCTCGCGGAGATGCGCGACCTGGGCGTCGCCCTGCTGCTCATCGAGGAGAAGGCCCGCGAGGCATTCATGCTCGCCGACACCGTTGCGTTCGTCCGCCTCGGGCGCATCGTCTGGTGCGGACCCCGCGACGAAGTGGGCGACGAGGTGCTCGACGCCGCCTACCTCGGCGACACCTGAGCCAACTGTCCGTTCCTCCCGCTATCTCGACGGCTCCGACCGGTCAGACAGCGCAGTTCGACGGCTTCGGATCGGTAGCGAACGCGGGATTCTCACACTTCGCTCCTCGCCGAAATCGCCCTCGAGGTCGATGGAGTTCTTGGGGTCGCAGTTGAACACGCCTTCGTTGGTGGGGATGTCGGAGAGCATGAACTCGCCGTCCTTGACCTCGATCTCCACGAAGCACTGCGAGGCGCGCCCGTTCGCGAGGTCCTGCCGTGCGTGCAGGCCACCACCGGTCCAGTCGGGTATCGCATCGGCGCTCTCCCAGACACAGTCACGTGTGAGGTCCGCTCCGCACGCGGTGGCTGCCTTCGCGAAGAGCAGCCACGCCGAGAATCCCTGAACACCGAGGTTCGCGATCTTCCCGCCCGGGCTGTACTCGGCCATTATGTCCAGATACTGCTGCGTTGCGAGGTTCTCCTTCGCGATGTCCGGATCGAGGAACGGGTAGTTCGACGCCATGAGATATGTGCCGTCCGCAGCTTTGCCGGCCTCGGCGATGAGCACCGGGTCGTAGCTGTTGCCGCCGGCACGCACGAAGTCGGGGTGGTACTCGATCTCTGCCATCGCGTTGAGCACCGCAGCCAGATTCGTCGGGTCTGCACCCCAGATGACCCCACGCACCCCGGCGGACTTCAATCCTTCTACGTAGCCGCGCCAAGACGCCTCGCCGGCAGCGTTGAACTGCTCGTCGTAGACGATCTCCCAACCCAGGGCGGCCATCGCCTCCTTGGTCTTTGCTGCAGAGGTGATCGTCACGGCCATGCTTGCGGTCAGGAACCCGATCTTCTGCGTGGCCTCGGGGAACTTCTCCGCCAACCAGTGCAGGTCACCGATCGAGAGGCTGCCGAGATCGGACGGAACCGGCATGATTGCCAGGTCTGCTTCGACTGCCGCCGGGTTGGTGGCCGAGGAGATGCTGGGGAGGCCGCAGGCGAGCCGCTCGCTCTGGCCCTGGTCGTCGATGACACCCAGACCCCCGACGAGCATGAAGTCACCCTCGTCACAGGCGTCGATTATGCGGGCCTGGTGCTCGGTGAACTTCGAGTCGCGCTCCTTCAGATCAATCTCACGGCCGTTGATGCCTCCGGCGTCGTTGCACCACTTCGTGAACGCCTCGGCGCTGTCGAACAGCTCCTGGTTGAGCCCCGGTCGCCCCGCGAACCCGGGGTCCGCGATAGTCCCGACCTGGATCGAGGTCTCGGTGACGCCTGTATCGCTCGCGGTGAGCGTTGCGCCGGCGGGCGCCGGACCACAGACTTGGCCGAGATCGCCGAACTCACCCGCAGCCGGGCCTGCCGGCGACGTCGGAGGAGCGGTCGACTCGGTGGGTTCGCCCGTCGCGTCGTCGCCCGACGCCGTCGGGTCGTCGTCGGAGCGGCCGCACGCCGTCGCCACCATTCCCAGCACCGCCAAAGTGGCGACGAGTGTCCGCAGCCGCGCGGTCCGGGACGTCGTGGGCCCCGCGCCGGCTGGGACGAGTGCTCTGGACCTGAAATCTCCGTCAGTCATCATCGCTCCATCGAAGCTCCCCGAGATCGGAACACTAGGAACGCGTTCCACCCACGTGCAAGGGGCGCCGGGGGGCCAGACGGAGCCGGCCGAACATGTCGCGTCCAGCCACCGAATCGGTGGTCAGACGCGACATGTTCGGCGTTCGCGACTACCACCAAGCCGTCCCGGGACCGCTCACGCGTAGCCGAACCTGCTCCCCGTTGCGGCGAGGCGTCGTTCGAGGCCTGCGACGTCGTCGGGGGTCATCTCGTCGACGTGCCCACCCACGCGACCACGCCGCACCCGGCGAGCATCGGCATCGTCATGGTCGCGCACCCGCAGCGCCTTCGTCTTGAGATCCCCGCTCTCCTCGAGGCGCCGCATGTTCTCGAACGCCGCGAACTCGACCGCCTCGGCGATCACCTCGTCGCTCACCTCGGCGGCACCTACGAAGTCGAGGACGCGCCGGAGCTCGCGCCGGGTCGGAGTGCAGGTCCTCGTAGCGCACTAGGAGGAATCCCTCCGGCACGTCGCGAGCATCATCCCAGACCTCGTAGAAGCGCAGCAGCGACTCGAGGCCCCCGACCTCCTCTTCGAGGAACTCCCCTAGGGTTCCGTCGTAGGCCATCTCCTCACCTCGGTGCCAGCTCGAGCGGTGGTGGTACAGCGACACGATCACGTCGCGCGGGTCGCGCACGAGGAAGATGACCCGTGATCGCCGGTAGGCACGCTTGGCGGCGAAGACCTGGTGCGCAGCCTTGGCCTGCGGCGAGTCGTCATGAGTCGCGAGGACGCGCGGCACGCCGGGGGCACGAACCCGCGCCGCCGTGTATCGCAGTAGGTTCCGACCCTTCATCCCGTGGTGCCGCTGAAGCGCCCGACCCATCATCACTCGGAGCCACGTGCGGCCGGTCTTGGGGAACGACACCAGGAAGACGTCGGCACGCCTCGCCAGCCAGCGGATCTTCAGGGAGTAGACGAGCCGGTTGTGCTCCGCCAGGCGGGCGAAGCGGTCCTTCGCCGCCTGCGGGACGCGCTTCTCGAGAGATGACTTGCCGGTCATGGCACCATCATCGCGGCTCCCGGAACTGCTCGCGCGGCTCGTGCCGGGGGCGCGATGCCGGACCATTGAGCTCCTGCCCACAGCACGTGTGGCCAGGAACGACGGAAAGTGCCGCGGGCTCCGGTCTGCTCCTCAGCCGTTGAGTGCCAAGGTGAACCCGTCTCCGGCGGCGAGGCCGTTCCACAGCGTCGAGCTCTCGACGCGTTTAGGCGAGTGTCGCTCGGTGGTGGTGCTGTCGCCGAGCTCGCCGTCCTCGTTGTCACCCCAGCACCACAGCGTGCCACCCGTGCGCGTCGCGCACGTGTGGTCCCAACCGGTCGATACCTCGGACCAGTGCGTGGAACCACCGACGCGCACCGGTGAGTGCCGCTCGATGGTCGTGCCGTCGCCGACCTTGCCGTCTTGGTTGTCGCCCCAGCACCACAGGGTGCCGCTCTTGCGGGTCGCACACGTGTGCCGGAACTGCCCCGCCGCCACACTCGCCCAGCTGGTGGAGCCGCCGACCTGCACGGGGGAGTGCCGGTCCGTCGTGGTGCCGTCACCGACCTGGCCCGAGTCGTTGTAGCCCCAGCACCACAGCGCTCCGCTCTTGCGGGTCGCACACGTGTGGTAACCACCGGCGGAGACGCCCACCCAACTGGTCGAGCCGCCGATCCGCACCGGGGAGTGCCGGTCCGTCGTCGTACCGTCACCGAGTTGGCCGTCCGTGTTGGCACCCCAGCACCACAGAGCACCGCTCTTGCGCGTCGCACAAGTGTGGTCACCACCCGTCGCCACGTGGACCCAGGCCGTGGAGCCACCGATGCGCGTAGGGCTGTGCCGTTCCGTAGTCGTACCGTCGCCGATCCCACCATTGTCGTTGCGTCCCCAGCACCACAGAGCGCCGCTCGTACGGGTCGCGCATGTGCGGCTCCTCTCCGTCGCGACGTCGGCCCAGGCCGTGGAGCCACCGATGCGCGTGGGGCTGTGCCGCTCCGTCGTCGTACCGTCGCCGAGCTGGCCGGAGTTGTTGTTCCCCCAGCACCAGAGCGCTCCGCTCTTGCGGATCGCACAAGCGTGGAATCCGTCGGCCGCGACCCTGACCCAGCTCGAGGATGCACCGGCACGCACCGGGAACGTCAGGTCAATCGTCGTGCCGTTGCCGAGCTGCCCGCCCCAGTTGGAGCCCCACGCCCACAGCGTGTACCGGGCTGCTTCGCACGGCCTTCCGCCATGACACCACCTGCTGCGTCGACGTTGCGCTCCCGGGCGGGCACGGGCGACGATGCCTCGGACGCGGCCGACGCGGGAACCGCTCCTGGCCCCGGCGCCTGAACGATCACTGCCGACGCGACGACGAGCGCCACACGCACCCCGCGAAGGCGATCCCTGCTACCGCTTCTCGCCATCGCCGCTCCCGACGTCTCGTGTCCGACAAACCCGACCACAGATGGCTACCAGCACCGCGTTGCCACGGCAACTCCCCGATCCACTCCTGTCAGCCGAGCCTCAACCGTTCAGCGCGGCGGTGTACCCGTCACCGGTTGCGACCTCGTTCCAGAGGGTCGAGGAGCCGACCTTCTTGGGCGAGTGCCGCTCGGTGTAGGTGCCGTCGCCCAGCTCTCCGTCGTCGTTGTCGCCCCAGCACCAAAGGGTGCCGCCCGAGCGGGTCGCGCAGGTGTGGTCCCAGCCGGTATCGACCTCGGACCAGTGCGTGGAGTTGCCGACACGCACCGGTGAGTGCCGCTCGATGGTCGTGCCGTCGCCGACCTTGCCGTCCTCGTTGTCACCCCAGCACCACAGGGAACCGCTCTTGCGGGTCGCACACGTGTGCCGGAACTGCCCCGCCGCCACACTCGCCCAGCTGGTGGAGCCGCCGACCTGCACCGGGGAGTACCGGTCCGTCGTGGTGCCGTCACCGACCTGACCCGAGTCGTTGTCGCCCCAGCACCACAGCGCACCACTCTTGCGGGTCGCACACGTATGGGAGCCACCGGCGGGGACGCTCACCCAACTCGTCGAGCCGCCGATCCGGACGGGCGAGTACCGCGCGGTGGTCGTGCCGTCGCCGAGACCCCCTGCCCGTTTCCCCCAGCACCACAGAGCACCACTCGTCCGCACAGCACACGTGTGGAAGAAGCCGGCCGCGACCTCGGCCCAGCTCGTGGAGCCGCCGATTCGCTTGGGCGAGTGCCGCTCGGTGGTCGTGCCGTCGCCGACCTTGCCGCCGTCGTTGTTGCCCCAGCACCACAGCGCACCGCTCTTCCGCGTCGCACACGCGTGGTCGTAGCCGGTCGAGACGCCTCTCCAGCTCGTCGAGTTGCCGACACGCGTGGGCGAGTGCCTGTCGGTAGTCGTGCCGTCGCCGACCTGGCCATAGCGGTTGAAGCCCCAGCACCACAGCGCACCGCTCGTGCGCGTCGCGCACGTGTGCTCGTCGCCCGCCGCGATGTCGTCCCACTTGGTCGAGCCGCCTGCGGTGTTGGGGAACGGCACGGCCACGGTCGTGCCGCTTCCCGTGCTGACCGGCGAAGTTGTCGCCCCACGCCCACAGCGTCGAACCCGACGAAGCACCACGGACCTCGGCCGCTTCACGGCCACTCCCGAGCGCCGTTCCCACCGGTGCGACGGCCGACGTGAGGAGCACCGAGGTGGCGACGAGCGCCACACGCACCCCGCGAATGTGATCTCTGATACTCCGCCCAGTCATCGCCACACCCCCGCAGCTCGTGTCCGACAAACCCGACCACAGATGGCCACCGGCGCCACTCTGCCACGGCAACCCCCGGCCCACACCGGGCGCGCCCGAACAGCGCTCACCGGCGGAGAGCCATCGTGAACCCGCCGCCGACGGAGACCTTCACCCAGCGAGTGGAGGTTCCCACCCGCACAGGCGAGTGCCGGTCGGTGGTCGATCCGTCGCCTATCTGGCCACCGAAGTTGAATCCCCAGCACCAGAGCGCACCGCTCACGCGCGTCGCGCACGTCTGCGCGTAGCCGGCGGCGACCCTCGACCAGCTCGTGGAGCTGCCGGCGCGCGTCGGGGAGCGCCGATCGACGGTTGTGCCGTCGCCCAGCGCGCCCTTCCAGTTGTCTCCCCAGCACCAGAGGGCGCCACTGCTGCGCGTCGCGCACGTATGTGCGCTTCCCGCGGAGACCCCGGTCCAGCTCGTGGAGCCGCCGATGCGCGTCGGGTTCTTCCGGCGGAACGCCGTGGTGCCGTCGCCGACCTGTCCCTGCCCGTTGTATCCCCAGCACCAGAGCGCACCGCTCGTCCGCCTCGCGCAGGTGTGGGTTCCGCCGGCCGAGACGCCTCTCCAGCTCGTCGATTCGCCGACGAGCGTCGGCGTGAGCCTGTCGACGGTCGTGCCGTCGCCGAGCTTGCCATCCTCGTTATCGCCCCAGCACCGGATGGCGCCGCTCTTGCGCGCCGCACACGTGTGGTAGTCGCCTGCGGAGACGTCGGCCCAGCCAGTGGACGTGCCGACCCGCGTGGGAACGTGGCGCTCGACCTTGGTGCCGTCTCCCAGCTGGCCATACGCGTTATCGCCCCAGCACCACAGCGCGCCGCTCGTGCGCGTCGCACAGACGTGCTCGCGCCCCGACGACACCTTGAGCCAGCTCGTGGATCCGCCGACGCGTGTCGGAACGTGGCGGTCGGTGAGCGTGCCGTCGCCGAGCTGGCCGTAGGAGTTGTCGCCCCAGCACCACAGTGAGCCACCGGAACGCGTCGCGCACGTCTGGAAGCCGCCCGCCGAGACCCTCGCCCAGCTGTCGGAACCGCCGATGCGCGTCGGCGTGTGGCGATTGGTCATGGTGCCGTCACCCAGGTAGCCGCCGTTGTAACCCCAGGCCCACAGGGCGTATCCGGGAGGCACCGCGCGGGTCGCGAGCCGATCGGAGGCCCCGGCCACAGCACCGTCGCCTGCGCGCTGCGCCGACACTGCCGCCGAAGCCGGCGGCAGCATCATCACCGACGACGCTGCAAATGCCATCAGAGCGCCGCGCCGAAGAATCCGTCCGCGTGCCGTCCCCATCACCGCGCTTCCTCCGACCGCTGCTTCCGAGACGACGCAGTGTACCGGTCGGGCCGCGGAACCGACAGGGAGCCGATGCGCCCGACGGCCGCGTCGGACAGCGAGCCCGGGGGCCGGCCACCCGGCGTGCATGTCGCACCCGGTAGTTAGCCTGTGCACGTGCTTCACATCAGCAGCGCGGACCGAGTGGGGCCGCTCGCAGGTGCACTCGCCGAGGTCATGGCGGAGCCGCTCCCCGACCCGATGACGCCGGAGTGGGTCGCGATCCCCACGCTCGGCATGCATCGCTGGCTCGCGCTCGAGCTCGCCCGAACGCTCGGGGCCTCGGACAGCAGTTCGGGAGACGGCGTCGCCGCGAACATCGAGTTCGCCTTCCCGGGCGCCCTGCGGCACGCGGTGCTCGACGCACATCGCGCTGCCCGGATCGACGGCCGCAGCTCTGACCCGTGGCAGATCGACCGCCTGGTCTGGGCCGTCCTCGATGTGCTCCATGCACACGGAGACGATCCGCTCCTAGGGCCGCTGACCTCCCTGCCAGCGGGTGCAACCCGGTTCGGGCGCGCACGACGCCTCGCCGACCTCTTCGACCGCTACGCGATCCACCGGCCCGACCTCGTGGTGCAGTGGCACTCCGGGCACTACGTAGACGCCGCCGGCCGCGCTCTCGCCCCCACGACGCGTGGCAGCCTCACCTCTGGCGCCTCACCCGCGCCCGCCTGGGTGAGCCCAGCCCGCCGGAGCGAGTCCCGGCACTGCTCGAAGCCCTCCGTGCAGGGGCGCTCGACCTCGACCTCCCGCCGCGCCTCTCGGTCTTCGGCGTCACCACCCTGCCCGGTGGTGAGTCGTTCCTCGACCTCGTAGCCGCAGTGTCGGCCCACCGCGACGTCCACGTCTTCCTCCTCGATCCGTCGCCCGCCGCGACCGCACGCGTGCGCGAAGCGGCCCTGGCCACACCCCCACAGCCCGACCTGCTGCGCGCCGACGACCGGTCCGACGACGCGGTGCTCCACCCGCTCCTGAGGTCGTGGGGGCGCCCGTGCCGCGAGCGCACGGTCCTGCTCACGGCCGCGGAGAAGCGCGGCATGCCGGGCCCACGGGTCCTCGACGCCCCCGAGAGCGGATCGAGCGCCTCCGCGACATCGTTGCTGGCTCGGATCCAGCACGACCTGCGCGCCGACACGGCGCCTGCCGGCGACTTCGTCCTCCGTCCCGACGACCGATCGGTGCAGGTCTACTCGTGCCACGGCGAGGCTCGGCAGGTCGAGGCGCTGCGCGACGCGATCCTGCACCTCCTGGCCGACGACCCGAGGCTCTCTGAGGACGACGTCGTCGTGCTCTGCCCGGCGATCGAGCGGTTCGCCCCTCTCGTCGAGGCCGGGTTCGGCTCGTCGGTCGGTTCGGGTGACGACGCGGCGAGTGGCGCCACGCCCCGCCTCCTCTACCACGTCACCGACCGGTCGCTCCGCCAGGCGTACCCGGTGGTAGCCGCGCTCGACGCCCTCCTCGAACTGATCTCGGGCCGGTGCACGGTCCCCGAGATGCTCGACTTTCTCTCGCTCGCCGCCGTTCGCGAGCGGCTCGGGCTCGACGACGACTCACTGGCCGCTATCGGCGACTGGGCGGTCTCGGCGAACGTCCGCTGGGGGCTCGACGCCGAGCACCGCGCCTCTTGGGGACTCCCCCCGGAGCACACCGCGAACAGCTGGCGGGCCGCGGTCGACCGTCTGCTCATGGGTGTGGCGGTGAGCGACGACGGCATCGACCTCGCTCCCGGCGGCGTCGCGGCGCTGGGTGTGGAGGGCGACCACATCGCCGCTGCCGGGCTTCTCGCCGACGCGGTGATGCGCCTCAGCGCGATCACCGCCGACTCGAAGCGCGCGAGGACCGCTCGGGAGTGGTGCGGAGCCCTGACCGAGTGGACCGAACAGCTCTTCGCCGTCGACGCATCGCAGGAGTGGCAGTTCGAGAAGCTCCGCCGCATGATCGCCGACATCGGCGACCTGTCGATCGTGGACGACGAGCCATCGCCCGTCGAGCTCACGCTGGCCGACGTCCGCAGGCTGCTGGCAGATCGCCTGCAGGGCGACCCGCGGCGCCCCGATCTCTTCCGCGGCGGAATCACCATCAGCTCGCTCACCCCCCTGCGCTGGATCCCCTTCCGCGTCGTCTGCCTCCTCGGCCTCGACGAGGCCGCTACCGCTTCTGGATCGGCCGGCCCCGACGGCGACGATCTCACAGCGACGGCCCCGCGTCTCGGCGACGGCGACACCCGGTCGGAGGCGCGCCAGTCGCTCCTGGAGGCGGTTCTCGCGGCGGGCGAGCACCTCGTCGTCACCCGGACCGGCCACGACGTGAGGAACAACCGAGAGGTTCCCTACGGCGTCGCTGCCGCCGAGCTGCGCGACGTGGTCGTCGCCACGCTCGCCCCGGGCAGCCTCGGCGACTACCACCGCCGGATCGACACCTCGGTCCCGCGCCAACCCTTCGACGCACGCTGCTTCACGCCGGGTGCCCTCGGCGGGCCGGGCGCCTGGAGCTTCGATTCAGACGCGCTCGAAGGCGCCCGCGCTCGGGCCGGGGGATCCGCAGCCCCATGGCGCAGGACTGGCCCCTGCTGACCGAGGACTGGCACGACGGGCGCCACATAGCGCTCGACGAGCTCCGGGCCTTCTTCCGGAACCCGGTGAACGCCTACCTCCGGCGCCGTCTCCGCCTGCGGCTGCCCGAGGAAGACGCCACCTTCACCGACGCCCTGCCCATCGACCTCGACCCCCTCGCGAAGTGGTCGGTCGCCGACCGGCTCATCCGCGCCCGGCTGGCCGGCAACGAGAGCCAGGATTGGGCGGCCTACGAGCGGGCCATCGGAACACTCCCCGCCGGGGGTCTCGGGGACGCCACCGCCGCCGCGGTCTCGGGCACGGTAGAGGCTCTGCTCGCCCACGCCGAGGCGCTCGGCGTGGAGCTGTCCCGCGACGACCCCGTCCCGATCGACCTCGAGATCGCAGGTGACCACCGCATCGTCGGGGTGATCGAGTGCCGGTCCGCTCCCCCGGCAAGGGGCCCCGCGACCGTCACTTTCAGCAGGCCGAGCCCCAAGCAGCACCTGGCCGCATGGCTCGACCTCCTCTGCCTCGTCGCCACCGACCCGGAGACCCACTGGCGCAGTCTGGTCGTGCGTCGCAAGGCCAGCGGCGAGAGGATCGAAGCTCTCACGCTCGTCGTGCCCGGCGCGACCCCCGATGAGCGCCGGGCGCGCGCCACAGGAGGCCTGGAGGTGGCGGTCGACATCTACCGGCGCGGGATGTGCGAGCCGATCCCCCTCTTCGCATCGCTCTCCCCGAAGCTGCACCAACGCAGTGCGAAGCCAGGCGACTGGAAGGGGTACCAGGGCGCCGGCGACGGCTACGACGCGGCGAACGAGCAGGTGTACGGACATCTCGACCTGGTCGGGTTGACGGGGATCCCCGCACGCGACGACGACCCTCCTGGATCAGGGCCCGGCCGGGCGGAGCGGTTCGCCGACTACCTCTGGGGCGCCGTCGCCGAGAGTGCGGAGCCCGGCCGATGAGCACTCCGCCGACCTTCTCACTCACCGGCCCTCTACCGACAGGTCGTGTCGCGATCGAGGCGAGCGCCGGCACCGGAAAGACGTTCACGATCGCGGGGCTCGTGGTCCGCTACGTGGCCGAGGCCGCGGTGCCCATCGAGGAGATCCTCGTCGTAACCTTCACCGCGCGGCGACCGCAGAGCTGCGCGACCGCGTCCGGTCACGGCTCAGCGAGGCCGCAGCCGCACTCCGGCTCGCCCCTGAGGTGCAACCGGACGACGATCTCTTCAAGGCCCTCGCCGCGACCGATCGTGCCGGCCGTCTCGACCGCCTGGAGCGGGCAGTGGCCGACTTCGACTCCGCGAACATCACCACCATCCACGGCTTCGCCAGCTCCGTGCTCAGGACCCTGGGCTCCAGCTCACCGGGCGATCCCGACGCGACGCTCCTCGACGATACGGGCAGCGTCGTCTCGGCAGCGTGCGCCGACGTGCTCACCGCCGAGTCGATCGCCGACCCGAGCTCCGTGGGAGAGCTCCCCTCTCACGACGGCCTTCGCAAGCTCGTAGCCAAGGTGCTGGGAAACCCCGACATCCGCGTCGTCCCGAGCGCCGACGAGGCGGAATCGACGCCCGCGGCGGCACGGCTGCGCAGGCTCGTGGACCGTGTCTGCAGCGAGGTGACCGCGCGACGGCTCGCGGCTGGGACGCTCTCCTTCGACGACGTCCTCACCAGGCTCCGCGACGCCGTGAACAGCGACCCTTCGGCCGCCACGACGCTCCGGCAACGGTTCGCCGTCGCCCTCATAGACGAGTTCCAGGACACCGACCCGGTGCAGTGGGGCATCTTCTCCACCCTCTTCGGCGACCCCGATGCCGGCGCGACCCTCCTCCTCGTCGCAGACCCGAAGCAGGCGATCTACGCGTTCCGCGGCGCCAACGTGCACACGTACCTCGACGCTGCACAGCAGCCCGGCACGTCGCCCTCGACCCTCGGTACGAACTGGCGGTCCGACGGTGCCCTGCTCGACGCACTGGAGTCGCTCCTACGTGGAGTGACCTTCGGCGACGACGACATCGGCTTCATCCCCGTCGACCCGGCCCCCGGCCACGCCGGCCGCCGCCTCACGACGGCGGCCGGAGACCCGTTGCCGGCCCTGAACCTGCGCCTCGCCCTCGGTCCCGACCTACCGCGGAACAAGTCCGGGCAGGTCGCCGCCGCCGATGCCGGCTATGCGATCGCCCGCGATCTCGCACTGCAGGTGCGATACCTCCTGGACGAAGCGGTGCTGACCGACTCCGACTCCGACTCCGATTCCGGCGACGCGAAGGCGACGCGCCGTGTACGTCCGGGCGACATCGCCGTGCTCGTCCGGGCTCGTACCGACATGCCGGCGATTCGGGAGGCGCTGCGCCGCCACGGCATACCGGCGGTGGTTGCAAGCGGCGACAGCGTCCTCGACTCTCCCGCAGCCTCCCAGTGGCGCACGCTCCTGAGCGCGCTCGCACGCCCCGCCGATCCCTCGCGCGCCAGGGCGGCCGCCATGTCGTGGTTCTTCGGCTGGTCGGCCGGCGATCTCGACCACGCCGACGAAGGCGCACTCGGCGATCTGCAGGAGCAGCTTCATCGGTGGGCGGAGACCCTCGACAGGCATGGTCCCGTCGACCTCTTCTCCCGCGTCAGAGCCGAGAGTGGCGTCATGGCTCGTCTCCTCGCAGCCGATGGCGGCGATCGCAACCTCACCGACCTCGAGCACCTCGCCGGCCTGCTCCAGGCGGGGGCCACCGGCAAGCGCACAACAACCTCCACCCTCCTCAGCATCCTCGATCGGCTCTCCGAACAGGCCACGGCCGACCCCGACGAAGACGTCACCGCCCGCCGCGTCGAGTCGGAGGCCGAGGCCGTGCAGATATCGACGGTGCACTCGGCGAAGGGCCTGGAGTTCCCCATCGTCTGCGTCCCCTCACTATGGAGAGGGGGCGACTTCAAGAGGCTCGACGTCATCTACCAGGACCCCTCTACCGGCAAGCGAACGATCGACATCGCGCACGACCACAAGTGGCCGAACCAGGCCGACGCAGATGCGCGGGCCCAGCTCGCGCGAGAAGAGGAGATCGGGGGAGGCTCCGCCTCCTGTACGTGGCGCTCACCCGTGCCCGACACCAGACACTCGTGTGGTGGAGCAACTCGCAGAGCTGCGAGCTCACGGGGCTGGCGCGCGTGCTCTTCGCACGCGAAGGCGGCGCGATCGACCCCGCAAAGTTCAACAATGAGAGCATCGACCTGCCCCTCGACGAGGACGCCGCGGAGTCCTCACCGAGGCGCTCGCCGGCTGCGGCGATGCCGCAGCCGTCACCGTCACCGGCCTCGCACGCGACCGATTCGAGCTCTGGTCCGACGACGCATCACCGACGCGGCCGGATCGCCTGGAGACCGCGACTCTGGATCGCACGCCGGATCGCGCTCGCCGGCGCTGGTCGTTCAGCGCCATCACCGACCGCGTGCCCGCGGTGAGCCTCGACCCCGACGACGAGAGCCTCGGCGACGCCGGCGCCGCCGACGAGCACCACGAACACGGCGACATCGCCGGCGTGATGGCCGCCGGCCACGACCCTGCCGGGGATGGATCGGAGACCGGTGACGGCACCGCTCCCGGCACGCCGGCCTCGGCCGGCGCTGCAAGCGATCTTCCGCTCGGAGCGATACCCGGTGGTGCGGGGTTCGGGAACCTCGTCCACGACGTGCTCGAGCACATCGACTTCACCGGGGACGACCTCGACACCGATCTGCGGGAGCGGGTGGAGGAGGGGCTGCGCCGAAACCCCTGGCCTGTCGACGTGGCGACGCTCGTCGATGGTCTGCACGCCGTGATCGCCACCCCCCTGGGGCCCATGTTCGCCGGCAGACGTCTGCGCGAGTTCGCTCCCGGCGACCGGCTCGCGGAGCTGAGCTTCGAGCTGCGCCTCGGTGAAGGAGGTCGCCATGCCACCGACCGAGACGTCGGAGCGCTCGCGCTCCGCCACCTCGCCGGCGACGACCCGCTCCGGCCGTGGGCCGAGCAGGTGGCGTCGGGCCCCTTCGGCGTCGAGCTGGCCGGGCACCTCACCGGGTCCATCGACTCGGTGTTCCGAGTCAACGACCCGGCCGACCCGCGCGTCCCCGCGAGGTTCGTCGTCGTCGACTACAAGACCAACAAGCTCTCGGAGCGCGGGCGTGAGCCGCTCTCGATCGACTACCGGCCCGACCGGCTGGCCCCCGCGATGGCCGAGCACCACTACCCCATGCAGGCACTCCTCTACTCCGTCGCCCTCCACCGCTACCTGAGATGGCGCCTCCCCGACTATGAACCCGGGGTCCATCTAGGCGGCATCGCCTACCTCTTCGTGCGTGGTCTGGCAGGTGCCGCCACCCCGGTCTCCGACGGGTCGCCCCACGGGGTCTTCGCCTGGCAGGTTCCTTCGGGTCTCGTCATCGATCTCAGCGATCTCCTCGACGGTCGTGAGTTGACGAGATGAACATCTCGCCACCGCTCCTGAACCGCGACACCGCGGTCCTCACCCCGTTCGTCGATGCAGGGATCCTCGACGCTTCGGCCGTGCACGTGGCCGACGCGATCGCGCGGGGCGTCGGCGGCATCGACTTCGAGTCACTGCTCGGCGCGGCGCTCGCGGCCCGCGCGCCGGCACTCGGTCACGTCTGCATCGTCCCCGCGACCGTCGCCGACTCGATAGTCATCGACGACTCCCGCGCGCCGGCGCCGAACGATCTTCCCTGGCCCGACCCCGATCTCTGGGTAGCAGGCATCGCGGCGAGCCCCGCGGTGCGCGTCGCCGACGATCCGCCCGGCCCGGTCGTCCTACCGCTGGTGTGGGACGGCACGCGCCTCTACCTCGAGCGCTACTGGCGCTATGAGCAGCACGTCGCCGACGACCTGCTGCGCCGAGCAGGCACCCCGGGCGGCGTCGCCGGCGACTACCCCGATCTCGACTCCCTCCTCGACCCGCTCTTCGGACCCGGCGCCGGCTCCGGGGGCAATCGCCAACGCGAGGCCGCGGAGCGAGCCCTGACGAGCCGGCTCGTCGTGGTCGCGGGCGGACCGGGGACCGGAAAGACCTACACCATCGCGCGCCTGCTGACAGCCGCCCTCCGAGTGTCACTGGCGCGCGGGCAGACACTCGACTTCGCGCTCGCCGCTCCGACGGGGAAGGCCTCGGCCCGCATGACCGAGGCCGTGCGCGACGAGATAGCGACAACGGACCTCGACCAGCGCGTCTCCGACGCGCTGCGCGATGCCGAGGCGACGACGATCCACCGACTTCTCGGACCGACTCCGGGCATCCGCTTCCGGCACGACCAGACCAACCCGCTCCCCCACGATCTGGTCATCGTCGACGAGACCTCGATGGTCTCACTCCCGCTGATGAGCCGGCTGCTGGCCGCCGTCCGTCCCGACGCGACCGTGGTGCTCGTGGGCGACCCGTACCAGCTGGCAAGCGTCGAGGCCGGTGCCGTGCTGGGCGAGATCGTGGGCACCTCTACGCCCACCAGGCCCGAAGGACCGCTCGCTCACGACGTCGTGCTGCTCGAGAGAGTGCACCGCTTCGGCGCCGACTCGCCGATAGCGGCCCTCGCCGACGCCGTGCGTGTCGGCGACGCCGACCTCGCCGTCGACCTCCTGCGCACCGACCGGTCTGGTGAGCTGACCTGGGTCGACGGCGACGATGCAGCAGGCATCTCCGTACTGCAGCAGGAGGCGGCCGCAGGGGCCGTCGAGGCGATCCGCGCTGCTCACGCCGGCGACGCCTCCGCCGGCATCCGGCACGCCTCCGACCTGAAGGTCCTCTGTGCGACCCGTCTCGGCCGTCTGGGCGTTGCCGCTTGGAGTGACCGCATCGAGGCTCTCGCGGGCGCGTGCTGCCGGACGCCGGCATCGGACGGCGCTGGTACGTGGGCCGGCCGATCATCGTCGTGCGCAACGACTACCTGAACCACCTCAACAACGGTGACGTCGGAGTCCTCGTGGCCGGAGGCGGGCGACCGGCGGTGGCCTTCCCCGCCCCCGACGGCATCCGCGAGCTCGCGACCTCTCAGCTCGGGGATGTCGAGACATGGTGGGCGATGACGATCCACAAGAGCCAGGGCTCGGAGTTCAGGCGCGTGATCGTCTCCCTCCCCCGCCACCCTCACCGATCCTCACCGCGAGCTTCTCTACACGGCCATCACCGCGCCAGTGAGCAGGTCACCCTCGTCGCCGGCGAGGCGGCGTTGCGGGCCGCAGTCGCCACTCCCGTCGCCAGGGCGTCCGGTCTGGGAGAGCGGCTCTGGCCCTGACCACCTGACGGTCAACGACTCCCGCACTGCCAGATCGGCGTCGTTGCCCGGCGCCGCGCCACGCTCACTCGCGTAGTGCGGCCGTGTGGAAGGCGCCTGCCGACACTCCCGACCAATCGGTGCCGGCTCCCGCGCGGACGGGCGAGCGCCTGTCTACGACCGTTCCGTCTCCGAGCTGACCCTGACTGTTGTCGCCCCAGCACCACAGAGCACCGCTGCGTCGAGTCGCGCAGGAGTGCTGTCCGCTGCTTGAGACTGCGTCCCATCTGGTCGAGTTGCCGATTCGTTGCGGCGACTCGCGATGGGTCATGGTGCCGTCACCCACCTGGCCCTGTCCGTTGTAGCCCCAGCACCAGAGCGTTCCACCCCTACGCGTCGCGCACGTGTGGTAGAGGCTGGCGGCGGGGACGGCCCAGCTCGTGGAGCCGCCCACGCGCGTCGGCACCCAGCGGTCAGTCGTCGTACCGTCACCCAGTCGGCCGGAGTCGTTGGCCCCCCAGCACCACAGGGCACCGCTCGTGCGCGTCGCGCACGTGTGATAGCCGCCGGCCGACGGCCAAGCCCAACTCGTCGAGCTGCCGACTCGCATCGGCTCGTGCCGGTCGGTGGTGGTCCCGTCGCCGAGACGGCCGTAGGCGTTGTTGCCCCAGCACCACAGGGCACCGCTGGTACGAGTCGCGCACGTGTGTTCGCGGCCGGTAGAGACTGCAGCCCAGCGCGTCGAGCTGCCGATGCGCGTCGGGGGAGTGCCGATCTGTCGTGGTACCGTCACCGACCTGACCCTCTTCGTTGTAGCCCCAGCACCACAGGGCTCCGCTGGTGCGAGTAGCGCAAGTGTACGACTCACCTGCATAGACACCGGCCCAGCTCGTGGAGCCACCTACGCGCGTCGGCGAATGCCGCTCGGTCGTCGTCCCGTCGCCGACCTGTCCCTGCGCGTTGTACCCCCAGCACCACAGCGCACCGCTCGTCCGCAACGCACACGTGTGATACCCGCCCGCAGAGACACTCGCCCATCTCGTGGATCCGCCCACCTTCGTGGGGTCGTGCCGATCGGTGGTCGTGCCGTCACCCAGTCCGCCGAATTCGTTCGCGCCCCAGGCCCAGATGGCCCGACCGGCCGGCCGCGCCCGCTCCTCCCCGGCGACACCGGGCCGGCCGGACGCGTCGGCGCCGCGCGCCTCGGACGTGACCGATCCGGGGACGGCCGGCCCGCCGGGAGGCCCCGCGAGAGCCACCGCGGCCGGCGATACAGCGATCGCCAGCGCAGCGATGGTCGCAGAGCTGTCCCTACGCGTCTACTGCTCATGATCCGCAATGTAATGCCTCATCCCATTCGCCGCGAGCGCTGTCATCTGCCCGCGGGGTGCGGCCGTATGCTCTCCCCTTGCCGGGGCGGCGTCTCCACCTGTCTAGCCACCCACGCGCTTCGGCGAAAGACGGGACGTCGTCGTACCGTCACCCAACTGACCTTGATCGTTGTAGCCCCAGCACCACAGAGCGCCGCTATTTCGCACAGCACAGGTGTGATACCTGCCCCCGGAGACCCTCGCCCAGTTGCTGGAGCCACCTACGCGCTTCGGCGAGAGCCGACCGGTCGTCGTACCGTCACCCAACTGACCCCCTCCGTTGTCGCCCCAACACCAAAGAGCGCCCCTAGTCCGCACAGCACACGTGTGATAATCGCCCGCAGAGACACGCGCCCAGTTGCTGGAGCCACCCACGCGCTTCGGCGAGAGACGATCGGTCAACGTACCGTCACCCACCTGACCGGCATGGTTGTAGCCCCAGCACCACAGCGCACCACTCTCCCGCAACGCACACGTGTGATAACCGCCCGCAGAGACGCGCGCCCAGCTCGTCGAGCCACCAACGCGCGCCGGCGACAACTGGTTCGGTCGTCGTACCGTCACCCACCTGACCCCCTCCGTTGTTGCCCCAGCACCACAGCGCACCACTCTCCCGCAACGCACACGTGTGATACTCGCCCGCAGAGGCACTCGCCCAGTTGCTGGAGCCACCTACGCGCTTCGGCAAGAGCCGGTCGGTCGTCGAACCGTCACCCACCTGACCGGAATCGTTGTAGCCCCAGCACCACAGCGCACCACTCGTCCGCGAGGCACACGTGTGATAACCGCCCGCAGAGACTGCAGCCCAGTTGCTGGAGCCACCCACGCGCTTCGGCGAGAGCCGACCGGTCGTCGTACCGTCACCCAACTGACCCCCTCCGTTGTCGCCCCAGCACCACAGAGCACCACTCGCCCGCAACGCACACGTGTGTGCAAACCCTACCGAGACGCTCGCCCAGCCGGTCGAGCCACCCACGCGCGTAGGCGACGACCGGTTGGTCGTCGTACCGTCACCCACCTGACCGTCGCCGTTGTCGCCCCAGCACCACAGAGCACCACTCGCCCGCAACGCACACGTGTGGTAATCGCCGGCGAAGACACCCGCCCAGTTCGAGGAGCCGCCCGCTTTCGCCGAGTCGTACCGGTCGGCGCTCGTGCGGTCACCGAGCCGGCCGGACGCGTCGGCGCCGCGCGCCTCGGGCGTGACCGACCCCGGTCTGGCCGAATCACCGGGAGTTTCGGCGAGACCCACAGCGGCCGGCGACACAGCAACAGCCAATGCACCGATCGCCGCGAGGAGAGTACCCATGCGCCTACTTCTCACGAACCGCAACCTAGCGCCCCATCCCGTTCGCCGCAGGCGCCGTCAGTCACCTGTCGGAGTGCGGCCGCGTGCTCTTCCCCTGCGGAGGCGGCGCCTCAACCTGCCTAGCCACCCACGCGCGCCGGCGAGAGCCGATCGGACGTCGTCCCGTCACCAACCTGACCCTGCCCGTTGTAGCCCCAGCACCACAGGGCACCACTCACCCGCACAGCACACGCGTGATAGCTGCCCGCAGAGACACTCGCCCAACTCATCGAGCCACCAACCCGCGTCGGCGAGAACCTATCGGTCGTCGAACCATCACCCACCTCACCGGAATCATTGTCGCCCCAGCACCACAGAGCACCACTCACCCGCAGCGCACACGCGTGACTACCGCCCGCGGAGGCGCTCGCCCAGCTCGTCGAGCCACCCACGCGCGCCGGCGAGAACCGGTTTGTCAGCGTACCGTCACCTACCTGACCGGAATCGTTGTAGCCCCAGCACCGCAGCGCACCACTCGCCCGCAGCGCACACGTGTGATAGGCGCCCGCAGAGGCACTCGCCCAGTTGCCGGAGCCACCAACACGGGTCGGCGAGAGCCGACCGGTCGTAGAACCGTCACCCACCTGACCTCCTCCGTTGTCGCCCCAACACCACAGAGCGCCACTCGTCCGCAATCCGCACGTGTGGTAATCGCCGGCGGAGACGCTCGCCCAGCTCGTCGAGCCACCAACGCGCGTCGGCGAGAACCGGTCTGTCGTCGAACCGTCACCCAGCTGACCAGAATCGTCGTCACCCCAGCACCACAGAGCACCACTCATGCGCACAGCACACGTGTGATAGCCGCCGGCAGAGGCACTCGCCCAGCTCGTCGAGCCACCAACGCGCTTTGGCAAGAACCGGTCTGTCAACGTACCGTCACCCAACTGACCGGAGCTGTTGTAGCCCCAGCACCACAGAGCACCACTCAACCGCAACCCGCACGTGTGATTACCGCCCGCCGAGACACTCACCCAACTCGTCGAGCCACCAACGCGCGTCGGCGAGAACCGGTCGGTCGTCGTACCGTCACCCACCTGACCGGCGTCGTTGTCACCCCAACACCACAGAGCACCGCTCACCCGCAGCGCACACGTGTGACCCGCACCCGCGGTCACACTCGCCCAGCTCGTCGAGCCACCCGCCTTCACTGACTCGTACCGGTCGGCGCTCGTGCGGTCACCGAGCCGGCCGGACGCGTCGGCGCCGCGCGCCTCGGGCGTGACCGACCCCGGTCTGGCCGAATCACCGGGAGTTTCGGCGAGACCCACAGCGGCCGGCGACACAGCAACAGCCAATGCACCGATCGCCGCGAGGAGAGTACCCATGCGCCTACTTCTCATGAACCGCAACCTAGCGCTCCATCCCGTTCGCGGCGAGCGCTGCAATTCACTCATGGGGTGCGGCCGTGTGCTCTCCCCTGCGGAGTCGGTGCCTCAACCTGTCTAGCCGCCAACGCGCGTCGGCGACAACCGGTCGGTCGTCGTACCGTCACCCAACTGACCCGACCCGTTGTAGCCCCAACACCACCGAGCACCACTCACCCGCAGCGCACACGTGTGAGAACTGCCCACGGAGACACTCGCCCAGTTCGCCGAGCCACCAACGCGCGTCGGCGACAACCGGTCGGTCGTCGTACCGTCACCCAACTGACCCGACCCGTTGTCGCCCCAGCACCACAGAGCACCACTCACCCGCAGCGCACACGTGTGAACACGGCTCATGGAGACACTCGCCCAGTTCGCCGAGCCACCAATGCGCGTCGGCGACAACCGGTCGGTCGTCGTACCGTCACCCAACTGACCCGACCCGTTGTCGCCCCAGCACCACAGAGCACCACTCACCCGCAGCGCACACGTCTGACCCGGGCCCGCGGTCACACTCGCCCAGTTCGCCGAGCCACCCACGCGCACCGGGGCGTGCCGCTCGGTCGTCGTACCGTCACCCAACTGACCCGACACGTTGAAGCCCCAACACCACAGAGCACCACTCACCCGCACCCCCACACGTGACATCACTACTCGCTGAGACAATCACCCAGTTCGCCGAGCCACCCACGCGCACCGGGGCGTGCCGCTCGGTCGTCGTACCGTCACCCACCTCACCGCGATGGTTCCAGCCCCAGCACCACAGAGCACCACCCGTCCGCAGTGCACACGTGTGACTCGGGCCCGGGGTCACACTCGCCCAGTTCGTCGAGCCACCCACGCGCACCGGGGCGTGCCGGTCGGTCGTCGTACCGTCACCCAACTGGCCGTAGCGGTTGTCGCCCCAGCACCACAGAGCACCACTCGTCCGCACCCCACACGTGTGACCTCCGCCTGCGGAGACATCCGCCCAGTTCGACGAGCCACCCACGCGCACCGGCGACAACCGGTCGGTCGTCGTACCGTCACCCAACTGACCTTGATAGTTGTAGCCCCAGCACCACAGAGCACCACTCACCCGCAACCCACACATGGAAGAACCGCCTGCAGAGACACCCGCCCAGCTCTTGGACTCGCCCGCTTTCATGGGGTCGTACCGATCGGCGATCGTGCCGTCACCGGGCCGGCCGGACACGTCGGCAGCGCGGGCCTCGGGCACGACCGACCCTCGGCCGGCGGAATCACTGGGAGGCTCGGTGAGACCCACCGCGGCCGGCGCCAAGACGATCGCAAGCGCAGCAATCGTCGCGAGCAGAGTCCCCATCCGTCTACCGCTCATGAACCGCAATGCACTGCCCCTTCCCGTTCGCTACGAACGCTGTAGGCCATCCGTCGGGTGCGGCGCTGTGTTCTACCAGTGTGGAGGCGGTGCCTCAACCCGTCTAGCCACCCACGCGTGTCGGCGAAGGCCGGTTGGTGGTCGTACCGTCACCCAACTGTCCCTTCCCGTTGTAGCCCCAGCACCACAGAGCACCACTCGCCCGCAACGCACACGAGTGATACCGGCCCGCACTGACACGCGCCCAGTTCATCGAGCCACCCGCCTTCACGGTTTCGTACCGGCCGGCGCTAGTGCGGTCACCCGGTCGGCCGGACGCGTCGGCGCCCCTGGCCCCGGCCCCGGACGTGAACGATGCCGAACCGGCCGACTCACCAGGGGCTCCGCGAGACCCATCACGGCCGGTGACACAACAACTGCCGACACAACGACTGCTGCGAGGAGAGCCCCCATGCGTCCACTTCTCATGAACCGCAATGTAGCGACCCATCCCGTTCGCGGCGAGCGCTGTCATTCACCGGCGGAGTGCGGCCGTGTGCTCTCCCCTGGGGGCGGCTTCTAGACCCGTCTAGCCGCCAACGAGCGTCGGCGTGAGCCGACCGGTCGTCGTACCGTCACCCAACTGACCTTGATCGTTGTAGCCCCAGCACCACAGAGCGCCACGCGCCCGCAACGCACAGGTGTGATACCTGCCCCCGGAGACACTCGCCCAGCTCGTCGAGCCACCGACGCGCGCCGGCGAGAACCGATCGATCATCGAACCATCACCCACCTGACCGTCGGTGTTCTTGCCCCAACACCAGAGAACACCACTCGCCCGCAACGCACACGAGTGTGCACCACCCCCAGAGACACGCGACCAGCTCACCGACCCACCCACGCGTGTCGGCGAGAACCGGTCGGTCGCCGTACCGTCACCCAACTGACCGGCCGCGTTGAAACCCCAGCACCACAGAGCACCACTAGACCGCAACGCACACGAGTGATACCCGCCCGCGGAGACACGCGACCAGCTCACCGACCCACCTGCGCGCGTCGGCGAGAGCCGGTCGATCGTCGTACCGTCACCGACCTGACCCTCTTCGTTGTAGCCCCAGCACCACAGCGCACCACTCGTCCGCAGTGCACAAGTGCCCTTTCTGCCAGCGGAGACACCCGCCCAGCTCGTCGATCCACCAACGCGCGCCGGCGTCCACCGGTCGGTCGTCGTACCGTCACCCACCTGACCCGACCCGTTGTCGCCCCAGCACCACAGAGCACCACTCGTCCGCGTCGCGCACGTGTGCTCGTCGCCGGCGGAGATACCCGCCCAGTTCGTCGACCCACCTACACGCTTCGGCGAGTACCGGGTGGTCGTCGTACCGTCACCCAACTGCCCCCGTGCGTTGTGACCCCAACACCACAACGCACCGCTCGTCCGCACCGCACAGGTGTGCAACGCGCCGACGGAGACACTCGCCCAGCTCGTCGAGCCACCCACGCGCGTCGGCGAGAGCCGGTCGGTCGCCGTACCGTCACCCAACTGACCCTGCCCGTTGTCGCCCCAGCACCACAGAGCACCACTCACCCGCAGCGCACACGTGTGCGTCACGCCCGCTGAGACGCTCGCCCAGTTCGAGGAGCCACCCGCCTTCACGGTTTCGTACCGGCCGGCGCTCGTTAGGTCACCCGGTCGGCCGGACGCGTCGCCGCCCCGGGCCTCGGGTGTGACCGACCCAGGACCGGCCGACTCACCGGGAGGCCCGGCGAGAGCCACCGCGGCCGGCGACACAACGACCGCCGACACAACGACTGCTGCGAGGAGAGCTCCCATGCGTCCACTTCTCATGAACCGCAACCTAGCGCTCCATCCCGTTCGCGGCGAGTGCTGTCATTCATCCGCGGAGTGCGGCCGTGTGATCGCCTCCGGCCGACACAAAGACCCAGTTCGTGGCGTCGCCGACACGCCTGGGCTCGTTGCTGTCGATCGTCGTTCCGTCGCCGAGTCGGCCCGCGCGGTTGTCGCCCCAGCACCAAAGTGCACCACTCCGGCGCGTCGCACAGGTGTGCGAGCCACCCGCCGAGACGGCATTCCAGCTGCGCGATCCTCCGGCACGCGTCGGAACGCTGCGCCCCGAGCTCGTACCGTCGCCGAGCTGGCCCGTACCGTTGTGACCCCAGCACCACAGCGAATCGTCGGCTCGTGTTGCGCACGTATGGAGATCGCCTGTGGAGACGCTGGTCCAACCGGTACGGTTCCCCACGCGAGTCGGAAGTGTGCGATCGACCATCGTGCCGTCGCCCAGCTGGCCGTACTCGTTGTAGCCCCAGCACCACAGCGCGCCACTGGTGCGTGTCGCACAGGTGTGCGCGTACCCTGCAGAGACGCTCGCCCAGCTCGTCGAGCGTCCGACGCCGACCGGCGCATCGCGGTCGCTGTGCGTGCCGTCACCGAGCTGGCCGTACTCGTTGTCTCCCCAGCACCACAGCGCGCCACTGCTGCGCGTCGCGCAGGTATGGCTCCGACCCCCGTCCACCTGCACCCAGCTCGTCGAGCCGCCGATGCGCGTGGGCGCGGGTCGGTCGATCTTGGACCCGTCGCCCAGCCTCCCGGATCCGTTGCTGCCCCAGCACCACAACGCACCGCTGGTGCGCGTCGCGCACACGTGCCCGAAGCCGGTGGCGACGCCCGCCCAGCTCTCGGACCGACCGACGCGCCGAGGTGTGTGGCGTTCGATGTAGGTGCCGTCACCGATCTGGCCTACGCCGTTGTTCCCCCAGCACCGGAGGGCGCCGCTGGTGCGCCTCGCGCACGTGTGATAGCCGCCCGCGACGATCTCGGCCCAGTTCGTCGAGCTTCCGACGCGCATCGGAGTGTGGCGCTCGGTGGTGGAGCCATCGCCCACCTGCCCGTAGTCGTTGGCCCCCCATGCCCAAGCGGACGATCCCGACGCGCGTCGCTCCTCCGCCGCGCCCACCGCATCCGTCGGGCCGCACGCGCCCGCGAGCGCAAGGACCACTACGAGAGTGCCGCCGGAGAGCCTTCTGCGCCTGTTGTCTCTCATGCCCGCTCTCCGCGTAGGTCGACGAACGAGCACTCCCCGCCCGTCGCCTCTGTGAGCAGAGAGCCCACGACAACCTTACGTCTCTCGTAGGGAGAGCCATCTCTGGGCCACCGCAACCGCCTCCGGGGCAGACGCGGGCGATGTGCGCTCATCACCGGGCTCACCGCCGTCGGCCGGGTGTCTGCGCTAGCGGACCACGCCGAAGATGGCGGCATAGTGGCAGAGGCCGGCCGCCACCACGAAGGCGTGCCACACCTCGTGGTACCCGAAGACGCGCGGATTGGGATCCGGCCTTCGCGAGGCAAGAACGATCGCACCGGCGGTGTACAGAACCCCTCCTGCGACGATGAGCGCCAGCTGCACCGCACCGAGGGTCTGCAGGAGCTGCGGGGTCGCGACGACGATGAGCCAGCCGAGACCGATGTACATGACGCCGCTCAGGCTGCGCAGGCGCTCCATACGGACGAACTTGAGAGTGATCCCGATGGCCGCTCCCGTCCAGGCGAGGCTCAGGAGGGTGATCCCCCACGCGGGTCGCAGTGCCAGGAGCGTGATCGGGGTGTAGGTGCCCGCGATGAGCACGAAGATCATCGAGTGGTCGAGGCGCTGCATGAGTCGCAGGCGCCCCGGCGACCAGGGGACGCGGTGGTACAGGGCGCTGGTGCCGTAGAGCCCGCTCGTGCTCGCGGCGAAGACGACGGCGACGGCATGAGCCTCGGCACCCGAGGCGACGGCGAAGAGGGCCATGCCTGCAGGGATGGATACGAAGAACGCAATCTGGTGCAGCCGGCCGCGCCAGCGCGGTTTCACGGCCGGCGGCTCGTGCCCACGGGTATTCGTCGTAGCGCTCATCGGCGGGCTTCCTCGGCTGTCCCGCGTAGAGCGGGTCGTACTGGACAGTGTCTGTCGGGCGCCCGCACCACCGGCCGACTCGTCACCCCGGCCCGCGAACCGCCGCCCGGATCGCCCTACAACGGTAGAGCACCACGCCTCTAATGGGAACCCGACCGATCACACCAGGCCCCCGACGTGTCCGGAGCCGGCCCCCGCCCACGCTGAGGCCCGTCTTCCTCAGCCGGCGCCGGCCACCTTCACGAGCTGCTTGCCGATGTTCGCACCGGTGAAGAGGCGCTCCAGCGCTGCGGGCGCGTTCTCGAGCCCCTCGACGACGTCTATCCGGTTCACGATCCGCCCCGCCTCGACCCACTCGCCGAGCTGCAGGATCCCTTCGAAGATCCGATCCATGTAGTGGGTGAGCAGGAATCCCTCCATGCGCGCGTGCCGGCTCACGAGGATCCCCAGATTGCTGGGACCCGGCACCGGCTCGGTGGCGTTGTAGGTGGAGATCGCGCCGCAGAGGACCACGCGGGCGCGCATCGCGAGATGGTCGAGCACCGTAGCCAGTGTCTCCCCGCCGACGTTGTCGAAGAATACGTCGACGCCGTCGGGACAGAGCTCGCCGAGACGCCGTCTCACGTCGTCGGTCTTGTAGTTGACGCAGGCGTCGGCACCGAGGTCGTCGGTCACCCACCGGCACTTATCGTCGGTGCCGGCGATACCGACGACTCGCGCACCCGTGATCCTCGCGACCTGTACGGCGATCGAGCCGACACCACCTGCAGCGCCGGAGATCACGACAGTCTGACCCGGTTCAGGGACTCCGATGTCGGTGAGCCCGAAGTACGCGGTCAGGCCGGTGATGCCGTAGACGCTCAACGCGTCGCTCGGAGAGATCGTGGCCGGGAGTGAGAGGGGCGCGATCGGGTCGCCGGCGCCCATCAGCGCGTACTCCTGCCAGTCGGTGAACCCGTAGGCGAGCGAGCCCTCCGGCAGCGACTCCGTCCGACTCTCCACGACTTCGCCGACGCCGAAGCACCTGACCGGGTCGCCTAGCGCCACGCCGGGCAGGTAGTTGCCCGCCTCCGTCATCCAGCCGCGCATGGTCGGATCGATCGAGAGATAGAGGGTCTTGACGAGTGCCTGGCCATCCGAGGGCGCGCCGACCGGCACCTCGTCGATCGCGAAGCAGTCGTCGCTCACCGGGCCTCGAGGACGCTTCACCAGCACTAGTCGGCGATTGGTGCCTGGCGCACTCACGCTCCGGTCCATGTGGCCGCCTTCCGTCGCCTCGAAAACCTCTCGGGAGCCTACCCAAGCATCGACCCACGTCGATATGCGGCCGAGCGGATCGCTCTCCCGTCGGTCACTCCTGTGGTGCGAGCTCCTGCACCACCAGCACCGCGAGGTCGAGCGTCTTGTCGACGCGGAGTCCCGCGCGATCGAACAGGGAGGCCCACTCCCGCGCAGTGCGCTCCCGACCGGCGCCCGTGAGGACCAGCATCAGCAGATCGAACGCGTGCGTCGGGTGCGGCACACCGCTGTCGGGAACAACCGCCTCGAGAACCAGTATGCGAGCGCCGTCGGGCATGGCCGCACGGATGGTTCCGAGAAGTCGCACGCACGACTCGTCGTCCCAGTCGTGCAGAACCGACTTGAGCACGTAGCGGTCGCAACCGGCCGGCACCTCGGTGAAGAAGTCACCTGCGACTATCTCGCAGCGATCGCCCATCCCGGCGCGGTCCAACACTGCCGGCGCACCTTCCACGACGCTCGGCAGGTCGAGGAGCACTCCCCGCAGGTGGGGATGCGCTGTCAGGATGTCAGCGAGCAGAGCGCCGTTCCCACCGCCGACGTCGCAGACGGTCGAGGCGGCCGCGAAGTCGTGGCGTTCGGCCAGCAGCGGCCCGAAGTAGCGCGAGGTCTCGGCCATGGCCGCGCCGAAGACCGCCTGATGCTCCGGGTTGGCCGCGAGCCACGCGAAGAACTCTGACCCCAGGGCCGGCTCACTGGCGCTCTGTCCTGTCCGGAAGGAATGGATCGAGTGATTCCAGATCTCACCGTGCCAGGGCGATCCGGTGAACAGGATCCACGACCGCAGCGTCTCGGGGTGGTCCGCACGGAGATGATCCGAGGTCGGGTTGTTCCGCCATCGCGCGCCGATAACGAGCGAAGTAGCCGCGGCCGGCCAGCAGGCGCATCAGCCGTCCCAGGGCGTCGACGTCGGCCCCCACGTCGCGGGCCAGGTCTGCTGTCGACAGGGGCCCTGCGGCAAGGGCCTCCGGCACACGCAGCATCACGGCCGCGTAGAGCGCCTTCCCCTCGATCAATCCCTCGGCCGACTCGATGACCCTCAGCGACGGTGGCGCGATGCCGCGACGCAGGCGTCCGAGGATGTCGCGCAGCCTCAGGACGGGCGGCACCATCCACACGGGGGCAGCCGCCCGGGTGGCGACGCCGCAGATCGTCCTCCGGCCACCAGCGGAGCCTAATGACCGATCCCACGCCTTCGTCGTCGCGCACCCGGGCACGCTCCCGCGCGCGCGCAGCCAGCGGCGTACAGCGCGTCGCTAGCGGGAGGCGGGCTCCTCCTGCTCCGCGATCGCCCTGCGGACCTCGTCCATGTCGAGGGCGCGAACCTGAGCGATCAAGTCGTCGAGCGCCTCGGCCGGGAGCATTCCCGGCTGGGAGAAGACGACGATCTGGTCGCGGAAGATCATCAGCGTCGGGATCGACATGATCCCGAAGCTCCTGGCCAGCTCCTGCTGGTCCTCGGTGTCGATCTTGCCGAAGGCGATGTCGTCGTGCTGCCCTGAGACATCCTCGAAGATCGGCCCGAACTTCTTGCAGGGCCCACACCACTCCGCCCAGAAGTCGACGAGAGCGATCTCGCTGCCCGCGACGACCTCCTCGAAGTTGTCCTTGGTGAGAGTCACTGTGGCCATCGGGCATTACCTCCGGTTGTCGGCGAGCGCATTGGTTCTACCATACCCCAGGGGGTATGTATCCTCCCAACACGGCTCCCCGCTCCGGCATTCCCCGCCCCTCGCGTGCGGCCTACCGGTCACCGCAGATAGCGGTCGGTGGCGCGCTGCATGACCTCGAGGTAGTTCGCGCGCTCGTAGGCGTCGGGGTCCGGGACAGACCCGCTGCTCACGCTGCCGCGCATCTGCTCGACCGAGTCGTACTCGTTCTCGACCATCCAGTCGACCAGACCGTCGAGCAGGGTGCGCGCGTGCCGCGTGCCGTGGCGCAGCAGCGCAGACGTAGTCATGGCCACATCCGCCCCGGCGAGCACGGCTTTCACCACACCCTCACCGGTGTGGACACCCCCGAGGCCGCGAGCGAGCATCCGATCCGGCCGTAGAGGATAGCGATCCAACGGAGCGGCAGGCGGAGGTCGGACTCGGTCGAGAGGTCGAGCGTCGGCGCGACCTCGAGGGTCTCAGTGTCTATGTCGGGCTGATAGAAGCGGTTGAAGAAGACGAGACCGTCGGCACCGGCATCGTCGAGCGCGACGGCCATCTGTGCAGTCGAGTCGAAGTAGGGACCGATCTTCACAGCCAGCGGCACCTGCACCGACTCCCGTACGGCGCCGACCAGATCGACATAGCGAGACCTCACGTCGCCCGGCGCACCCGATGGGTCGGCCGCGACGATGTAGACGTTCAGCTCCAGAGCGTCGGCCCCCGCGTCGACGAGCTGCGTGGCGTAGCGGGTCCACCCTCCGGTGGTGTTCCCGTTGACGCTCGCGATCACGGGGATCGCGAGAGCCGACTTCGCCTCCTCGACGAGCCTGAGGCTCCGCTCGGCACCGACCTCGAAGGCGGGAAGCTCCGGCAGGTACGTCTGCGCCTCGACGAACGCCTGAGTGCCCTGTTCGAGCACCGCGTGCAGGGCAGAGATGTCGCGGTCAACATCCTCCTCGAACAGAGAGGGCAGAACTACGGCACCGACGCCCGCCTCCTCGAGCTCGACGAGTGTCTTCACACCTCGGGTCATCGGGCCCGCCGAAGCCACCAAGGGGCTGGACAGGGCAAGGCCGAGGTACGAGGAATTCAGATCCGGAGCGCTCTTCATTGCCCGGCTCCCTCCACAGGAGTGATCCCGTCGTCGTGAAGACTCGGAAGGCTCCTCTCCACGCCCGCCAGCTGCCGGTAGTAGCGCCAGCGCTCGTCGACGTCAACCTGCGCGAGTGCGAGCAGGTCGGCGGCGTGCTCGTGATTCACCCGCGCGAGCATCGAGAAGCGAGCCTCCTGCAGCGCGAACTCGCTGACAGGCATCGTCGGATCCTTGCTGTCGAGCTGGAATGGCCGTACACGCTCCCCGACAGCGGGCCGATACCGCCACAGTGGCCAGTAGCCCGATCGCACCGCGTCTCGCTGGTGAGTCATCGACCGACTCATGTCGATGCCATGCGCGATGCACGTCGAGTAGGCGATGATCAGCGACACCCCCGGCCACGCCTCGGCCTCCGCGAACGCGCGCACCGTCTGCACGTCGTTTGCGCCGATCGCAACCTGCGCCACGTACACGTCTCCGTATCTGCGTGCCTCCACGCCCAAGTCCTTCTTCGCGGTCTTCTTCCCGCTGGCTGCGAACTTGGCGACGGCGCCGCGAGGCGTAGCCTTCGAGGCCTGACCGCCCGTGTTGGAGTACACCTCGGTATCCAGTACGACGATGTTCACGTCGCGGCCCGATCCGAGGACGTGGTCCAGACCGCCCTCGCCGATGTCGTAAGCCCATCCATCTCCACCGACTATCCATACGTTCTTGCGGACAAGTGCGCCCGTCAGGGGCACGAGCCTCTCGGCGAGAAGTCGGGTGTCGGAGTCGGTAGCAGGGTCGCCGACGATCTCCGCGAGCCTCTCGTCGAGCAGAGCGACGCGGGCACGTTGAGCGGCGATCGTCGCGTCGTCAACCGGCACTGTCGGATCCAGAGCGAGGATCGCCGCCGCCAGATCAGCACCCACGGCGCGTGCCAGGTCCTGCAGCAGGTCGGCAGCCGAACGCGCCTGATGATCGAGCGCGACCCTGATCCCGAGGCCGAACTCGGCGTTGTCCTCGAAGAGCGAGTTGGACCAGGCCGGCCCGCGCCCTTCGTTGTTCGCGCCATACGGAGTGGTCGGGAGGTTTCCGCCGTAGATGGAAGAGCACCCCGTGGCGTTGGCGATGATCGCCCGGTCGCCGAAGAGCTGCGTCAGCAGCTTGATGTAGGGCGTCTCCCCGCACCCCGCACACGCACCGGAGAACTCGAAGAGCGGCTCTCGCACCTGTGAGCCCTTCACACTCGACGGATCGAGGGTTCCGAGGGTGACGGGCTCCACCGACGCGAAGAAGTCGAACCTCTCCTTCTCACTGTCGAGGTGCTCCTCGATCGGCTCCATGTTGATCGCCTTGCGCTTCACCTCCGTCTTCGACTTCGCCGGGCAGACGTCGACGCAGACGCCGCATCCGGTGCAGTCCTCGGGGGCGACCTGGATCGTGAGCCGGAGACCAGGGTGCTCGGCGGAGCGGAACGCCTTGGTCGGGAACCCCACCGGCGCACCCTCGACGGAGTCGGGCTCGAAGATCTTCATCCGAATGGCGGCGTGGGGGCACACGAGCGCGCAGCGTGCGCAGTCGATGCAGATGTCGGGGACCCAGATCGGGATCTCACTCGCCAGTCGCCTCTTCTCGAACCGTGCCGTGCCGACGGGGAAGGTGCCGTCCACGGGGAGCGCGCTCACCGGCAGCAGGTCTCCCTCGCCGGCGAGCATGCGCGCCGTGATCCGTTGGACGAAGTCCGGCGCTTCCGGGGGAACCGGCGACCGCCTCCCTTGGGTAGCCGTTACGCAGTCGGGGACCGCAAGCTTCGAAAGCGCCGCCAGTGCTCCGTCGACGGCGCTCTTGTTCGCCTCGACTATCGGCACACCACGCCTCCTGTAGGTCTTCTCGACAGCGGCTTTCACCGCTCCAATCGCCTCATCTATGGGAAGGACGCCGACCAGCGCGAAGAAGCACGTCTGCATCACCGTGTTGATCTGGCCCGCCAACCCCGCGCCTCGCGCG
Organism: Acidimicrobiia bacterium; assembly: GCA_027494135.1. Classification (GTDB taxonomy): domain Bacteria; phylum Actinomycetota; class Acidimicrobiia; order IMCC26256; family PALSA-610; genus JAOSJK01. Next base: position 283,378 of record JAOSJK010000001.1, read on the forward strand.
ACACCGGCGGCGTCGATCACGTGCACGTCCAGCCCGAGGTCGAGGATCGTCTGCTGAACCTCGGACGGCAGCCGATCCCAGGTCTCGTCCGCGGGGTACGGGCTGTTGAGGAGGAAGGTCGCACCGGGCTCCGCGAGATGGAGGACGTCGATGCGATCGAGGAGCGTGAACTGATGGCAGGCCACGAATCCGGCGCTGCGAATCAGGTAGGTCGAGGCTATCGGATCGGGATCGAATCGGAGGTGGGAGACCGTCATCGATCCCGACTTCTTGGAGTCGTACACGAAGTAGGCCTGGGCGTGCATCTCAGTCTGCTCGCCGACGATCTTCGCCGTGCTCTTGTTGGCTCCGACCGTGCCGTCGGATCCGAGCCCGTAGAAGACCGCGCGCACCTGCGAGCGATCGGTGTCGAACTCGTCGTCGTGGTCGAGGCTGGTGTGGGTGACATCGTCGTAGATGCCTACGGTGAAGTGGTTCCGTGGCGTAGGAGCGGCGAGGTTGTCGAAGGCGGCCTTGACCATCGCCGGCGTGAACTCCTTCGACGAGAGCCCGTAGCGCCCCCTATCACGCGTGGCATGGATCGGAGCCCGCATGCAGCGGCCTCCGCCAGGCTGGCGATGACATCGAGGTGAAGGGGGTCGGCGACCGCTCCCGGCTCCTTCGTCCGATCCATCACAGCGACCGCGCGGACCGACTCGGGAAGCGCGGCGACGAGCGCCTCGGAGGGGAATGGGCGGAAGAGGCGCACCTGCACCAGCCCCACCTTCTCGCCCGCCGCGGCCAGGGCCCCGACCGCCTCGGTGGCCGCGCCGATCCCGGATCCCATCAGCACCACGACCCGGTCGGCGTCGGGCGCACCCACGTAGTCGACGAGGCCGTATCTACGACCCGTGCGCTCCGCGAAGCGGGCGAATGCCCCCTCGACGATCGCCGGGACCGCGAGCGTGAACGGATTGCCGGCCTCACGTGCCTGGAAGAAGACGTCGGGGTTCTGGGCCGATCCGCGCAGCACTGGCCTGTCGGGATCGAGCGCGCGCATCCGGTGCTGCGCGATCCACCGCTCGTCGATCATCGCCGCAATGTCGTCGTCGTCGGGCAGCCGGACCTTCGAGATCTCGTGGGAGGTGCGGAAGCCGTCGAAGAAGTGCAGGAACGGCACCCGCGACTCGAGCGTCGCGGAGTGAGAGATGAGTGCCAGATCGGCGGCTTCTTGAACAGAACCCGAGCCCAGCATCGCCCACCCGGTAGGTCGAGCGGCCATCACGTCGCTGTGGTCACCGAAGATCGAGAGAGCGTGGGTGGCTACCGTGCGCGCAGCGACATGGATGACGGCCGGAGAGAGCTCGCCGGCGATCTTGTACATGTTCGGCAGCATGAGTAGAAGGCCCTGCGACGCCGTGAAGGTGCTCGCCAGCGCGCCGCGCGTCGTCGCCCCGTGCAACGCCCCGGCCGCGCCCGCCTCCGACTGCATCGCGAGGACCTCCGGGACCGTCCCGAAGAGGTTCGGGCGCCCGGCGCTCGCCCAATCGTCGCAGTGCTCACCCATCGGGGAGGCCGGCGTGATCGGGTAGAGGGCGATCACCTCGGAGAGGGCGTAGGCGACACGGGCGGCAGCCTCGTTGCCGTCGATCGTCGCCCAGTCTCCCACCGGTTCTCGCAAGAGTCCTCCCTAACATCGCTCGATCAGCACTGCGGCACGCGGTGCGGGTACAGCCCTTGAAGCCTACGGCGCAGGTGCCCGCGCACCACGATCTGTGGTATCCACAGTCTCTGCCGGAGGCAGGCCCCTTGTGCGGGCCTTACGGGAGGGGGTTGCCATGGATCGCAGCGTTCGTGACGCAGACGTCGTCATTGTCGGCTCCGGGATCGGTGGACTCACAGCCGGCGCCTACCTGGCGGCCATCGGCAAGAAGGTCATCGTCGTCGAGCGCCACTCCGTCGCCGGTGGCAATGCCACTGTCTTCGAGCACAAGGGCTACGAGTTCGACGTCGGCGTCCACTATGTGGGTGACTGCCAGCCCGGCGGGATGTTCGACCGCCTCCTCAAGCCCCTGGGGATCGAGATCGAGTGGCTCGAGCTCGACCCGGACGGCTTCGACACCCTCGTCTACCCCGACATGACGTTCAGGTTCCCCAAGGGGGTCGAACGCCTACGCGAGAGGCTTCTCGAGCACTTCCCCACCGAGGCCGAGGGCATCGACGGGTTCCTCGACGTCACCCAGAAGCTGAATCGCGGCCTCGTCGGCGGCGGCGACTTCGACACCCTGATGCAGTACCAGGACCAGACGCTCGGCGACCTCTTCGACGACCTGAAGCTCTCTCCCCGTCTTCGCGGCGTCCTCTGCGCCCAGAACGGTACGTACACCCTCCCGCCCGGCAGGGTGTCGGTGATCCTGCACTCCGTGCTGATGATGCACTACGTGAACGCCGGGGCCTACTACCCGGCAGGCGGGGGCCAGGTGATAGCCGACGGGCTCAAGGAAGCCATCGAGCGCAACGGCGGCGAGGTCTTCCTCCAGACGCCGGTGAAGCGGATCATCGTCGACGGCGGGCGGTGCGCGGCGTCGAGCTCAAGCCTCCGACGCCGCTGCGCAAGCGAGGCGTCCCCGACGAGATCCACGCGCCGGTCGTGATCTCCAACGCCGACCTGAAGCGCACGGTCTTCGACCTCGTCGGATCGGAGCACTTCCCGGCGGAGATGGTCGAGCGGGTCGGCGGATACACGATGTCACTCCCCCTCTTCGTCGAGTACCTGATCCTCGACCGCGATCTCGGTGCCGAGGGATGGTCGAACGGGAACGTGTACGTGGGTTCCGACGACGACGTCGACGGCTACTACGCCCAGCTCGAGGCCGGCCGATGGCCCGACCACCCTGTCGCGTACATGACCTTCTCGAGTCTCAAGGACCCCTCGAACACGCGGCTCTGCCGTCCCGGCCAGACCAACATGCAGGTAATGACGGCCGCACCCCGGTCGTATGAGTTCTGGGGCATCGAAGCGGGCCCGGCGAGTGGCGGTAGGTACCGGCTCGGCGACAAGTACCGGGAACGCCGTGCGCAGGTAGGCGAGAGCATCCTCGAGGTCGCCGAGCGCGCCCTGCCGGGCCTCCGCGACTCGATCGTCTTCAGTGAAGCCGCGACGCCGATCACCCACGAGCGGTTCACCTGGTCCACCGGGGGAACGTCGTACGGGATCGAGTGCACGCCCGACCAGTTCCTCTTCAACCGACCGTCGCCCGCGACACCGGTGAGAGGACTCTTCCTAGCGGGGGCGAGCACCATGGGAGCCCACGGAATCGCGGGAACCATGGGAGGTGGGGTCATGGCGGCGAGCGCCGTGGCCGAGGCGAACGTGCAGGAGCTCGTTGGCCACCGGCTCCTGGGCTGACCGACGCGTCTGCCGGGTCCGCCTCAGTTCGCCGACGGGTCGGGAGGGCACGCCGCGAAGATGCGGAGCCGTCCCCGCTGCCTCCTCAGCACAGCCCCCCACAGCTCTTCCGGGGCCGGCGTGAACGCGTCTTCGGCGTCGGCGTCGACCACGAACCAGCCACCGCCGGCGATCTCTCCCTCGAGCTGGCCTGCCGCCCAGCCCGCGTAGCCCGAGAAGACCCGCACCTCGTCGAGCCCCGGCCCCGACTCCTCGGGATCGAGGCGCACGTTCACGACACCGATGTCGCCGAAGAGCGGGATCCAGTGCTCCGGGTGCATGTCCGGATCCGTGGAGCGGGCAAGCGTGACGACTGTCCCGGCCACGACGGGGCCGCCGTAGAAGATCGCTGCCGGTGGTGCGGCCAGCTCCGCCCACTCGGGGAACGGGCTCTCGACGGGCAGCGGGCCCGGACGGTTGAGCACCAGGCCGATGGCGCCTTCGTCGCTGTGCTCCATCATCAGCACGACCGTGCGGTCGAAGTTGGGGTCTACCAGGCCCGGCGTGGCCACCAGCAGCCGGCCCTTGAGGGACTCTTCCACACCACAAGCATGGCAAGGCCGGCACCCCGGTGCACGTACGGGACCGCGTGGCCGACCGGCTGGTCGCGACGGCCGTCACCACGGTGCGCGCGTTCTGACCCCCGTCGTTCGCCGCTGGGGCGTCGCTGCTTGCGTCACTGCCTTCGGGCGTGCAAGGTTCCGAGGCACCCCGACCTCTCCCGGAGGCCCACCCGTGTCCGACGTGTACCGCGTGAGCGCCTACAACACCGCGACCGAGTCCGAGAACCGCATCCACGACGACGGGGTAGCCAAGGACTTCGGCTTCCGCGGTGGCCTGGTTCCCGGGGTCGATGTCTACGCCTACATGACACACCCGCCCGCGGAGCTCTGGGGCCTCGAGTGGCTCGAGCGCGGAACGATGCAGGCGCGCTTCGTCAAGCCTGTATACGACGGCGAGTGGGTCACCGTCGAGATGAGCGACACCTCCGAGACGGACGCAGGCACCACGGTCGAGCTCACGGTTCACGACGCGACCGGCGATCTCTGCGCCACCGGGTCGGCCGGACTGCCGTCGGAGCCACCATCCCCCGTCGACGTGGCCCGCTACCCGACTGCCCCACTGCCGGATCGGCCGCCCCCGGCGTCGGCGGCAGCCCTCCTGGCTGCCGACCCCTTGGGGAGCCTCGAAGGCGGCTTCCACTCCGAGCACGCCCCCTCGTACCTCGACGACGTGCGCGAGACGCTCGGTATCTACCTGGACGCCGGGGTCGCACATCCGGGTTGGCTCCTACGCACCGCCAACTACATCCTCGCGACCAACGTGGTTCTGGGACCGTGGATCCACGTCGAGAGCTCCGTACGTCACCTGGGGTTGGTGCGCGACGGCGACCGGATCTCGACACGCGGACGGCCGTCAGCCGTGTTCGAGCGCAAGGGGCACCGGCTGGTCAGCCTCGACCTCCTCGTAGTGGCCAACGACGCCAACCCGGTGATGCACATCGACCACACCGCCATCTACGAGCCGCGCCGAGGGGGCCGATGATGAGAGGTCAGCGATACCGCAAGCTCCTCACCGCGATGCTCGCGCTCCTCGTCGCCGCCTCGATCACTGTCGGCTGCTCGAGTGGAGGCGACGACGCGGACGGTTCGACGACCACCGTCGATGGCGAAGGTGACGGCGGCGGTGAAGGTGACGGCGGAACGGCGTCGGACGGGCTCATGCCGGACGACGTCTGGGATGCGCGCACCGACGACTACCTCGCCTTCGCGACCGAGGAGTTCTCGCCGGAGAGTCCGAACAACGTCTCGTTGCACCTCGAGAGGCGGCGACGCGAACCGTCGTTCGAGGTGGACACCGCGGCAGTGGTGCCCGCCGCCTACGAGGAGATGTTCGCCGAGATCGACTCGATGGAGGACACGACGGACTTCGACCTCATGTACCTGCTGGCGCTCTGGTACGGCTATAGGGACGAGCTCGAGCCTGAGATGGTCGAGGCGATGGAGAAGCGCTTCCTGTCGTTCAAGTACTGGTACACCGAGCCGCAGCCCGCTGGAGTGATCGACGACAAGTGGTACTGGAGCGAGAACCACCAGCTCATCTTCCACATGCTCGAGTACCTGGTCGGTCAGGAGTTCCCCGACGCCACGTTCACCAACTCCGGCATGACCGGCCGAGAGCACATGGCTCACGCCGAGCCTCTGATCATGCGGTGGTTCGACCAGCGCGCGCGCTTCGGGTTCTTCGAGTGGCACTCCGACGTCTACTACCTGAAGGACGTCTCGCCTCTGCTGATGCTCGTCGAGCACTCCGACGACGAGCGGATAGCCAACCTCGCGACAATGGGCCTCGATCTCGTGTTCCTCGACGTTGCGCTGCATCTGCAGAACGGCGCGTTCGGGGCGACGCACGGACGCTCGTACATGAAGGACAAGTACAACGGCACGATGGCCGACACGTTCGGCTTTCAGAAGCTCCTCTTCGACGACACGGACCTCCCGTACCAATCCCGGAGCGACGCCGGGCCCACCGGCCTCACACTGGCGACGCGGTACCGGCTCCCGGAGGTGATTCGGCGCATCGCCACCAGCGAGGAGATCGGGGTCGACCGGGAGCGCATGGGCGTGGCGCTCGATCCGCTCGCGCCACTCGACTCGCCGACCCCGCCTCCTGAGGGCTACTCGTACGACGACCCTGAAGACGTCCCCCTCTGGTGGTCGATGGCGGCACACACCGCATGGCCCGTGGTGCCGATAACGCTCGAGACGGCCGACGAGTACGGCCTCTGGGAGACGGAGCTCTTCAAGGACTTCACCGGTCTCCGCGACCTCACCGGGGGAGACCCCGAGCTGGGCAAGTCGCTGGCCCTCGAGCTTGCCCGGATGATCGCTTTCGAGCTGCTGGCCGAGGTCAACACGTACACGTGGCGATCTCCCGAGGTGATGCTCTCGACCGCGCAGGACTACAGGCCCGGCGACTTCGGCATGCAGTACCACGCGTGGCAAGCGACCCTCGACGCCGAGGCGTTCGTCTTCGCGACCGGCCCGACCAACGACGTGAACGAGTCGCCGAACCTGGAGTGGCCCGATGGCGACGGCTACTGGACCGGTGGCGTCCAGCCCCGCTCGGCACAGGTGGAGCGCGTCGGGATACACCTCTACGCGCCCCAGTTCGAGTCACCCACGGGTCCTCCACTGGAGGAGTTCGCGTACGAGCCCTACACGCACGCGTTCTTCCCGAGGGAGCACTTCGACGAGGTCGTCGAGAGAGACGGCTGGACCATCGGACGCAGGGACGACGGATACATAGCTCTGTACTCGTGGCGCGACACTCGCTGGCAACGCTACGACGCGGGGGTGCTCGCAGCGAGGGGATTCACGGATACCTTCGACCTCGTTGCCCCTGGCGGGTCCGACAACGTGTGGATCGTCGAAGTCGCACGGTCGGCCGACTGGGAGACCTTCGATGCCTTCGTCGACGCGGTGACCGGAGCGAAGGTGGATGTGACGCCGCTCGGGACCGACGGTGTTCTCTCCAAGGGCTTCGACGTCGTGTACGAGTCACCCCAGCAGGGCACCGTGACGTTCGGCTGGTCTAAGCCCCTCACCGTGGACGGCGAGGAGGTCGCGATCCACGACTACCCGCGCATGGACAACCCGTGGACGCACGTCGATCGCGGAGCGCTCGAATTCGACATCAGCGACGGCGACTACGGGCTGACCCTCGACTTCGAGGAGGCGGCCCGCGCCGTCACGGGCCCGTAGCGCGGCCACTACGGCCCATGCGTCAGTCTCGTGTCGGAAACGGCACGATCGGATCGTCGGCGATTCCGTCGTCGCGCTCGACGCGCAGCGCGTTCAGCGCCATCGATACGAGCTGATACTGACCTACCGCGAAGATCACGTCGAGCCGCTGCTGATCGTCGTACCTGTCCCCCAGTGAGTCCCACGTGGCGTCCGACAGCGTGGAGTCGTCGTGAAGCTCGTCGGCGGCCCTGAGGAGCGTCGCATCGAAGGGATCCCACCCCGCGGCGTCGGCGCCGAGCGCCACGCGTGCGATCTCCTCGTCGGAGATCCCTGTCCTGCGGGCGATGACCACGTGCTGCCCCCACTCGTAGGCGGAGCGACACCTCCAGCCGGCCCGCAGGATCAGCAGCTCACGGTCCCGGGCGGGCAGGGTGCTCTTGGCGAGGACGTGCGCACCGAAGACCATCCACCGTTTCAGCAGCTTCGGGTGATGCGCGAGAGTCGCGAAGATGTTGAGCACCTGCCCCTCGCCGACGGCGTTGCGCGCGAGCAGCCCTCTCGTCTCGTCGTCCCACTCTGACTCCGGCTTCGGGGCGAGGCGCGGCCCTTCCATCACTGTCCTCCGTGTCGAATGCGCCCGGGTACATCGGTTCGCCCCGGCCGACGCGAGTCGCGATACTGCCCGCTCCGGACCCCAGGAGCCGACCCGATGCCCCCGACAGACCCGACCGAGGCCGAGACGCAGGGCGCGCTCGCCACCACCGGCGCGGCAGACCTCCTCGCCGACACCTCGCTCAGCGCCGATCCCGCCGTCAGTGGCCGGTACCACTCTGCGATCCCGGTTGCCTGGCAGATCCGCTACGCGTTCGGCGGAGTGACGATGATGACGGCGCTAAGGGCCGCGGAGGCCGAGCTCGGCCGACCCGACCTCCGCCCCCTCACTGCCTCGGCGCTGTTCTGCGCACCGGTGCCGTGCGGACCGGTCGTCACCGACGCAACGGTTCTCCGCAACGGCCGCACGGCAGCGCAGGTCGCTTCCGACCTGCGGGTGCCGGGCAGCGACGGGGTCGCACTCCGCCTCCAGGCCAACTTCGCCTCGGACCACGGCGACATGTACGACTTCACCGACGTCGGCTTCCCCGACGGAGTCGCCGATCCCGACGCCTACGACCCGCCACCTCCTCCCCCCGAGGATGCGCCGTTCCAGGTCAACTACCACGATCAGACCGAGTGGCGGTTCGTGACCGGCAACAGGCCATGGGACGGCGGCTTCGAGGCCGGCCCCGCACGGGCGCTGTCCTGGCACAGGCTCCTGTGCGAGCCTCGACACGACGACGGCCGCTACGAGCTCTCGGCTCTCTGCGTCCCCGGCGATATTCTCGGCTCGGCGGTCGGCCAGGCACTCGGGCCGCGCGCGGGGCACTTCTTCGTGCTCAGCCTCGAGATCGCGATCCGCTTCGTTGCTCCGCCCGTCGGGCCGTGGATACTGCAGGACGCCCGAGCCGACCATTCGAGCGGTGGTTACGCCACGGGCACCTCCTTTCTCTGGGACACCGATCAACGACTCGTCGCCATTGCCACGCAGACCGCCTACCTCAAGCCCTTCACCGAGTAGCGGACCGCGCCGTCCGAACCCACCGCTCCTCAGAAGACGATGCCTTTGTGCCAGAGGGCCAGCACGTCCATGGAGCCCGCGATCGCGACGTGGAGCGCTGCCCCCCACCAGATCGAGCGCGTCTTGAGGCTGAGGGTACCGAGGACGCAACCTCCGACTATCGCAGCCAGCGCCTCGGCCATCGGCTTGCCGTAGTGCAGCATGTTGTAGGGGACGACCATCACGAAGATCGCTCCCCACCCGAATCGGCGCTTCAGCCCGTGCAGGAAGAAACCGCGGAAGAAGAACTCGAGGGCGACGAACTGCGCCGCGTACACCCCCCACCACATCCACATGTCCGGCCAGAGGCCGACACCAGGGACGAGATCGAGGAACGGGTACCTCTCCTGGAACGCCGAGGTGTACGACACCGCGACCAGAGCCGGAAGCGAACAGATCAGCAGCACGACGTAGGGGCGCACGTGCCGGCCGATCCCGCTGATCAGCAGGCCGTAGTCGCGCAGTCGCTCGCGGAAGACGCACGCAATCACCACGACTGGCAGCACGACGTAACCGGCCACCTGCACCGCGCCCCAGAACACCAGGCGGTTCAGCTCGGCGTGGTCTGACGTCGTCGTCGCGCTCGCCAGACGCGACGACGGTCCGCTCAGGCCGATCCGGTCGAGCAGCGTCACGAGCCAAGCAGCGTCGCGGTTCGCTGCAAGGAAGTTGTTGAGTGTCAGGCAGATCGCGACGGTGACGAGGACGACGATCATCTGCCGGTCTACCGTCGCCGAGGTAACCGACCGCCTGTACGCGGCCGACTCCGCGTCGGCAGCTTCGCGCACGCCTGTCACGTATGTGGCCCACGCGCGCATCGCGGAGCAGGCTACCTACGAGAGGGCGAGACCCCGAGAGGTGAGATCTCGGCGGGGCTCCCGGGCCGACGGGCGGCTCGGCCCTGGGAGCCCCTCCGAACTTCCCTGCGCCGATCGGGCACGGCTGCTGGGATCGATGTTGCTGCTATCGATGTTGCTGCTATCGATGTTGATATCGATGCTGCGTGTCGTGCGCGCACCGAACGGCGAGAGACTAGCCGTAAGGCACTGGCTACCCCTCACTCCCCGCGCACGCCGGCGCGCTACCGAGTCGCTCCTGGGTCCACCCCCAAGTCCGCCCTTGTCGGCACTCGTGCAGGCCGAATGCAAACATTCTGCTCCCCACCACCCGACTACGCAACCACTTCGGTCACCGCGTCGGCACCTCGTAACGACCGCTGGAAGAACGAACCAGCCGCGTGCAACGCTCTCCGCGTGCGAACGGGTCGTGCTGCCCACGGTCGGTGGCAACTCGCACCGATTCACCGGCGCCGGGACTCGAGTCGGTACTTACACTGGCCCGATGTCCGACGGCCGCGGTCCGATCCGCAACGTGCTCCTGGTGACCGCCGACCAGCTGCGGGCCGACTCGCTCGGCTGTGCCGGCCACTCCGTGGTCCGTACCCCTCACATCGACCGCCTCGCCTCCGGTGGAGTCCGATTCGCACGTCACTTCGCGCAGGCTGCTCCCTGCGGGCCGAGCAGGGCGTCGCTGTACACGGGGATGTACCCGATGAACCACCGCGTCACCGGGAACGGGACGCCGCTCGACGCACGCCACACGAACGTCGCCCTCGAGGCCGCCCGTCTCGGCTACTCACCGGCCCTCTTCGGCTACACCGACACGAGCGTCGACCCGCGCACCGTTGGACCCGACGACCCGCGCCTGACCACCTACGAGGGCGTGCTACCCGGCTTCGAACCGGTCTGCCACCTCCCCGAGGGCGACCCCCGCGCATGGCTCGACTGGCTCGCCGGCCTGGGTTACGAGATTCCCGACGACTGGCGGGCATGGGTCGACACACCTGCGGACTCGGATGCCACCGATGGGGCCGCAGCAAGCCGCGGTGCCACCTGGCGGCCGGCGCGATTCCGCTCCGAGCACACCCAGACCGCGTTTCTCACCGACCGCGCGCTGGAGTACCTCGAATCCGAGGACGACAGGCCGTGGTTCGTGCACATCTCATACCTGCGACCACATCCGCCCTATTTGGCGACCGCCCCCTACCACGACATGTACGACCCCGACACGGTCCCCGATCCGGTTCGGGCACCGACGCGAGAGGCCGAAGGCGCGCAGCACCCACTGCTGGCCCTCGCTATCGAGCACCCCGAGATCGCATCGCCCGACGACGAACTCGACCTCCGGCAGCTCCGCGCCACGTACTACGGGATGATCAACGAGGTCGACGATCAGGTGGGAAGGCTCCTCGACTGGCTGGAGGAGTCCGGCCGTGCGGAGGACACCCTCGTCGTGTTCACATCGGATCACGGGGAGATGCTCGGCGATCACTGGTTGGTGCAGAAGCTCGGATGGTTCGACGAGGCCTACCACGTGCCGCTGATCCTGCGGGATCCCCGCCCCGCGGCAGACGCGACCCGAGGCACCACGATCTCGCATCTCAGCGAGCACGTCGATGTCGTGCCGACGATCCTCGACCTCCTGGGCGCCGAGATACCGCTCCAGTGCGACGGGCAGACGCTCCGAGGACTCCTAGAGGGAGACCCGCACGTCAGCCCGCGCACCGAGGTGCACTGGGAGTTCGACTTCCGAGACCCCGAGCACGACCTCGTGGAGTCGATCCTCGGCCTCCGGATGGACGAGTGCACGCTCGACGTCGTGCGCGACGACCGGTACAAGTACGTCCACTTCACCGCGATGCCGCCGATCCTCTTCGATCTCGAGTCCGACCCCGCCCAGATCGAGAACGTCGCCGGCGATCCGAGGTACACAGCAGTCGTCGCCGAGTACGCCGGCCGGCTCCTGTCGTGGCGGATGCGCAACGCCGAGAGGATCCTCACCGGCACCAAGCTCACACCATCCGGCCCCATCACCCGCCGCGACCCAGACCAGGGGCGTCGATAGACCACAAATATTGTGGTCTATCGACGCCCCTGGTTCTTTGGGGGCGGAGGTGCGGGGGCGGGGGTGGGATCCGTAGCCTGACGGGCCTTGGACGCGTTCACGTTCTTCGACCTGCGATCCGCCGACCGCCCGAACCGGTGGCTGATGCCGGTCGCACAGGGGCTCGTCTCGGGCCGGGGCACGCTCTTCGGAGGCGCAGGCCTCGGTGCCTGCATCGCCGTGGCCGAGCGAGCGACGGGGCGACCCGTCGTGTGGGCCGCAGCGCAGTACCTCTCGTTCGCCCGCCCGGGAGCCGTGCTCACGCTCGACGTCGAGGAGCTGGTGCGCGGCCACCAGACCTCGCAGGTGCGCGTCGTCGCCCGTGTCGGCGCGGAGGAGATACTCGGCGTGACCGCAGCACTCGGCCGGCGCCCCTTCCCGATCGAGGGACAGTGGCCGCGCCGCCCAACCGTCCCGCCGCCCGAGGACTGTCCACCGCGGGACGTCCTGCCGAGGCATGACGGCACGATGATGAGCAGGCTCGGGATCCGCCTCGCGGACGGGCCCGAGACGACCGAATCGCCGACGGACCGCAACAAGGTCTCATCGACGGACTCGCCCACGCTGACCGAAGACGGCCGCTGCTCCGTCTGGGTGAAGCTCCCCGACGGCCTCGAGTCTTCGCCGGCGGCGCTCGCGGTGGTCGGCGACCTCGTCCCGTTCGGCGTCCGCCGCGCGACCGGCCGCCAGCTCGGTGGCAGCAGTCTCGACAACACGCTGCGCGTCGCACATCATGCGCCGACCGAGTGGGTGCTCGCCGACGTTCGAGTGCACTCTGTCGCCGGCGGCTACGGTCACGGCCTCGTTCACCTCTGGGCCGAGTGCGGCACCCTTCTCGGCACGGCGAGCCAGTCGATCGTCATCCGCGGCTGGAAGGACGAGCCCCCGCCCGACGAGGAGGACCCCAGATGAGCGTTCCGGCAACGATGGGGAGTGACCGTTCCGTTCGACGGGGTTCCGCTTCATGCACAGCGCGACCTGATCGCCGAGGCCGCCGACCTGGGGTTCACCGATCTCTGGTCTGCAGAAGCGATGGGTCACGACGCCTTCACGCCGCTCGCTCGCGTCGGTCTGGGCACCACGGCTCCGACTGGGGACCGCGATCGTGCCCGCGTACACGCGCGGCCCTGCGCTGCTCGCGCAGCACGTGGCCAGCCTCTGCGACGCCGCGCCAGGCCGCTTCGCCTTCGGAATCGGCACGTCGTCGAACGTCATCGTCGAGCAGTGGAACGGAATCCCCTTCGACGAGCCCTACAAGCGCGTGCGCGACACCGTCAGGTTCCTGCGCGCGGCCCTCTCGGGCGAGAAAGTCACGGAGGACTACGAGACCTTCTCGGTCAAGGGCTTCCGCCTAGGGGTGAAGGTGGCGCACCAGCCACCGATCCTGATAGCGGCACTCAGGCCGGGGATGCTCCGCCTCGCGGGACGAGAAGGCGACGGCGCGATCGTCAACTGGCTCTCCGCGGAAGACGTGAAGACGGTCGTACCTCATGTGGGAGCAGGCAAGGAGATCGTCGCCCGCATCTTCGTCCTGCCGGTCGACGACCGCGATCTCGCCTACGGCATCGGCAAGCGCGCCATCGCTTCGTACCTGACGGTCCCCGTCTACGCGGCCTTCCACGACTGGCTCGGACGGGGGAGAGCAGCTGGCCGACCTGTGGCGGCTGTGGAAGGAAGGCGACCGGAAGGCCGCCGCAGCGTCGATCCCCGACGAGGTCGTCGACGACCTGCTGGTGTGGGGCGCGCCCGAGAAGATCCGCGAGCACCTCGGGCGCTACGTCGACAACGGCGTCACCACTCCCGCGCCGGCGATCTTCGCGTCCGGGGCCGACCAGGTCGGAGTGATGCTGCGAGCGCTGGCCCCACCCTGGACGTAGCACGGCGAGACACCCGTGCCGGTCCGGAGAGGCGGCCGTCGCGACCGTGGGAGCTGTCCGACCTCGCCTAGAAGCGCGCTTCGCGCTGCCATTTGGCGAGAAGGCCGGCGTCGCCGAAGGTCTCGACCTCCGCCGCGGGGAGTCGTCCGTAGACGAGCAGCAGCAGGTCGGAGGCCCGGCCGCGGGCCGCTACGTCGCCCTTGGCGTGCTCCCGCGTGATCTCGACGCCGGACACACCGAGACGCAATAGCCACTCGCCGTGGGCATCGGTGCAGTGGAGGTGAATCGTCTCACCCGTTCCACTCAGAGCACTCGTACCGGGCCTGTACGGGAGCATGTCGAACGCCTCGTCGATCCCGTCGACCGCGAGATCGGCGTCGAACGGTGCGGCCGAGCCGCTCACGGGTCCATGTACCTCCCCGCCACTCCCGCCGGCGGGCCCGGCCGTGGGGACAGCCGACTCGGCGTCCCAGCGGTGCAGGGCCGTCTCGTGCGCCTGGCGGCGCGCCCAGAAGCCGGCGGTGCGGTCATCGGTCCACGACCAGACCTCGGCCTCCGCGCCGGCACCCTCCAGCGCGGCCGCGAGTGGCTCGACGCCGTGCTCGAACCAGTCGAGCAGCTCGGTGGCTGCCGGCACGGCGATGCCGCCGAAGAGCTCCGGCCCACCGGATGGACTTTCCTCCACCATGCTCGTAACCCAGCGGTGCAGCCGGCCCACGTGCGCGACGAGATCGGCCACCTGCCAGTCGGGACAACCGGGGACGCCGGCGTCGAGCCCCGCAGCGGTCGCAGCGCGGCTCAGCGCTGCGCCCTCCATCCGGATCGCTGCTACGTGCTCCGAGAAGTCCATCGGGCGACCCTACCAATGCAGGCGACGTCGACTGCCGGCGCGCGCCTCACTCCAGCCCGGTCTGCGCCACGAGTGGCTCGACCAGACCGGCACCGTGGTTCTGCGGACGGTTCACTTCGGTGCCCACGGCGTGGCGGAGCAGGACATCCTCTGCCGCGGGCAGGAGCATCTGCTCGAGGGCTTCGGCATCGTGGTTGTCGGAGTCGAGCCACGCGTCCCAGAGCGCGTCGGGCAGCACGACGGGCATGCGTTCGTGAACGGACGCGACCAGCGCGTTCGCCGAGGTGGTCACGATGACGAAGGTGCTGATCCGTGGCGCCTCGGCATCCGAGGGGTCGCGCCACAGCTCCCACATGCCGGCGAACGCGAGGGGAGCGCCGTCGCGCCCGTAGAAGAAGTACGGCTGCTTCTGCCTCCGCCCCGGCACCACCTGCCACTCGTAGAAGCCGTCGGCCGGCACTATGCACCTGCGCTTCGCGAATGCGCTGCGGAACGCCGGCTTGGACGCGACCGTCTCGGCCCGGGCGTTGATCATCCGGTCACCGATCTTGGCGTCCTTGGCCCAGGACGGGACGAGCCCCCACCTCTGCCTCTCGAGGAGCGCACACCCCCACGCTCGAGCACCACGGGCAGGTGCGCCGGGGCGCCACGTTGTAATCGGGCTCCGACGCTTCGAGGTGCACCTCATCCACGTGGAACCGCTCGGCGAGGACCGCCGGAGACGAGGTCTGCACGTAGCGACCGCACACACGACGACCATACCCGGCGCCCCTGCGGCTGCGAGGTCGGAGGGGGCGCCTATCCGCGGCCCGAGCGCCGGTAGACGAACCTCAGCCCGGACCACAGATCGTCGATCGCGCACGCCCTGTTGTCGACCAGGCCCCCGCCGAGCCCGGCCTCGCGCACCAGGCCCTCGTTCAGGTCGGTAGCCACTCCCGCGGTTCTCTTCGGCCAGGCGATCCAGAGACCGCCCGAGGGGGCGACGGCACGTGCGAGTGACGGGAATCGTCGCTGCAGCTCGGCTTTGCGAGTCACGAAGAAGAGCACGACGTCCTGTGGGCCGCGCACGGAGGTCACCAGCTTCACCCTCGTCGGCAGCGGCCGCAGGGACTTGTCGAAGCCGTCCGGGGCGCGGATCAGAGCGACGCGCGAGCCCTCGCCGACTCCGAGTCTTCGTAGCAGTGGGGTCCCCGCAGATGCAGCCACCGGTCCGGATTCCACACGATGCACGGGTCGCCGGTCAACGTGGCCCGAGAAGACACGCCGTCGGTACAGGCGTCAGAGGTACGGCGCAGGGTCCACGGGTGTTCCCAATACCCGAACCTCGAAGTGCAGGTGCGGGCCGGTGGAGAGCCCTGTGGAGCCGACCTCACCGACCACCTGGCCCGCTTCCACGGTCTGTCCCACGGATACGCGCACGACCGACTGGTGTGCATACAGGGTCGCGAACCGATTGCCGTGGTCGATGATCACGGTGTTGCCGTACCCGTCACGCCAGCCCGCCCACACGACCTCACCCGCTGCTCCGGCAACGATCGGTGTCCCGTAGTCGGCATGCATGTCGGCACCGGCGTGCATCCTGACGGTGCCCAGGATCGGGTGCACCCGCTCTCCGAATCCGCTCGTGATCTCACCGGGTACCGGGCGCACGAGTACGAAGCCCGCCGCCGGCTGCTGCCCTGCCTGAGCTGTCGCGAGCATCGAGCCGATCTCGCTCGACGTCGCCTGCAGTGACGCCAGCTCCGCCTCGTACTCCGCGACGCGGGTCCTGACCTCGGCGACCTGGCGCTCCTCCGCCAGCTGCTCCGCGGCCGCGGCGTCCCGGCGGGCGGCGCGTTCGGCCCGCAGCCGCTCGAGCTGCTCGCGCTCCGCCTCGAGCCCCGCAAGGGCCTCCGCGACCTCCTCGCGACCTCGATCGGCCTCGGCTGCGAGGGCCTCGGCCTCCTTCTGCAGCGCGCGCAGCTCCTCGACGACGTCCCATCGCGCGCCACTCACCCCGGCCAGGTATCGCGACCCCGCGTAGAGGCGCTGAGGCTCGGTGCTGTCGAGAACGAGGGCCGTGTAGGACCCTGCAGCACCGCCGGCCGTTCGGTACAGCGTCGCGACGGTCTCGTTGAATCGTGCTCGCGCGTCGCGTCGCCGGGCCTCGGTCTCGTCGAGGCGCCTGGAGATCTCCAGGTACTGCGCCGTCAGCCGGTCACTCTCTCTGCGGGCGGCGTCCAGCTCCGTCGTAGCCTCGAGAACCGTAGCGTCGAGGGCCAGGACGTCGCTCTCCAGGGCCGCCCGTCTCTCTCGCGTGTCCTCGAGCGCGAGGATCGCCTCGGCCTCCTCGGCCGAGGCGTGCCCGAGCCGCTCCTGGAGGGCGAGGATCCTCTCGGCGGTGGTCGCGGGCTCCGCACTGGCCCTGAGGATCGCCCCGGCGGGGACGACCGTCGCGAGAACGACGACCGCCGACAGGACGGAGAGGCCTCGGCGCCGGCCGCGGATCTTTACAGGAGACATCAACTTCATCGTAGGCAACACCAGCCACATTGACAACAGCGCGCCTCTCGAGACACGGGTGCCTCCGTATCGGCACGCGGCGATGGCCGCTGCAGTGCCGCACGCGGTGATCGGCCCGAGGGCTGGGGGCTCAGGCCTCCAGGAAGCGGCGGAGACCGATGGCGGAGCCGAGCATCCCGATGCCGGCGCCGATCAGGAGCACGACGAGCCCGATGCCGATGGCGTCACCGGAGGTGACGTAGAAGTGCGTGAAGAGGTTGTCGGCGTCCTTCACGAGGTCGGTGAGGATCACGCGCAGCCCGTAGACGAGACCGAAGGCCAGGCCAGCCCCTATGGCACCCTGAACCAGGCCCTCGGCCATGAACGGGATCCGGACGAACCAGTTGGATGCGCCCACCAGCTTCATCACCTCGATCTCGCGCCGGCGCGCGAACGTCGCCAAGCGGATCGTGTTCACGATCAGGAAGAGCGACGACGCCAGCAGCACCGCGGCGAGTCCCCAGAACGTGAAGCGGATCCACTTGGTCGCAGTGAGCATCCGGTCGACCTGCTCCTGCGCGGTGATCACCTCGTCGACTCCGGTGCGCCCGGCGAACCGGTCCGCGATCGAGCCTGTGAACTCGGCCTCGGTCGGAACCACACGGAACGACGTCGGCAACGACTCCGGCTCGACCTCGTTCACCAGCGCAGGATCATCGGGGAAGATGCGCTTGAACTCCTCGTAGGCATCTGCCTTGGTGAGGAACCTGAACTTCTTCACCTCGGGCGAGTCGGTCAGCTCCTTCTCCACTGCGGCTATCTGGCCGCTCGACGCATCGACGTGCATGAAGATCTCGAGCTTCACGTCGTGTCGCCAGCGATCCGTGCCGTTCTCGACCAGCCGCGAGAGCAGCATCACGCCGCCGAAGAGGAAGAGCGAGACCGCCACGGTCAAGATGCCGGCAAGCGTCATGAGCAGGTTGCGACGGAGCGATATGAGGGTCTCGCGGGCGAAGTAGAGGAGCCTGGTCATGCTCGCACTCCGTAGACGCCGCGCACCTGGTCGCGGACGAGGTCACCGCGGTCGAGCTCCAGCACCCGACGCCGCATCGCGTCGACGATCCGCTGGTCGTGAGTGGCCATCACGACCGTGGTTCCATAGCGGTTGATCCGGTCGAGGAGTCGCATGATCCCGACCGTGGTCGCGGGATCCAGGTTCCCCGTCGGCTCGTCGGCCAGCAGGATGAGCGGACGGTTGACGAAGGCCCGGGCGATCGAGACCCTCTGCTGCTCGCCCCCGACAGCTCGGTGGTGAAGTTGTCGGCCTTCTTCGTCAGACCGACCAGATCGAGTATCTGCGGCACCTGCGTGTTGATGATGTGGCGGGGTCTGCCGATAACCTCGAGCGCGAAAGCCACGTTCTCGTAGACGGTCTTGCTGGGCAGGAGCTTGTAGTCCTGGAACACGCACCCGATGTTCCTGCGGAGCTGCGGCACCTTCCATGAACCGAGGCGGCCGATGTCGCGTCCGGCGACGACGATCCGTCCGCTGCTCGCCAACTCGTCGCGCAGCAGCAGCTTCAAGAAGGTCGACTTCCCGGACCCCGAGGGACCAACGAGGAAGACGAACTCTCCCTTGGCGATGTCGACCGACACGTCGTTGAGCGCGGTTACGCCGCCCTTGTAGATCTTGGAGACGTTCTCGAAACGGATCATGGCTGGCCTCGGGAGGGTATCAGCCGGGTACTTCCGCGCGTCGCACCCCTGCCCGACCTGGACGAACCCGTGGGGCCGCCGTCGGGCACGCCTAGGCGGACGCGTGCTGCCGTCGCCACTGGAGCCACGACTCGATGAAAGCGTCGATGTCGCCGTCGAGGACCGCCTGGACGTTGCCCGTCTCATAGCGGGTCCGCTCGTCCTTCACCAGCTGATAGGGGGCGAGCGTGTAGGTCCGGATCTGGCTGCCGAACGCCACGTCGCGCTTCTCCCCGGAGAGCGCCTCCATCTCCTTGCGACGCTCCTCCCGCTGCCTCGCCGCGAGGCGGGCACCGAGGATCTCCATGGCCTTGGCCCGGTTCTGCAGCTGCGAACGCTGGTTCTGGCACGACACAACGGTTCCCGTGGGGAGATGCGTGATGCGAACCGCAGAATCGGTGACGTTCACGTGCTGGCCGCCCGCCCCGGAGGACCTGTAGGTGTCGATGCGCAGATCCTTCTCCTCGATCTCGGGAACCTCGGCCACATCCAGGGCGGGAACCGCGTCGAGGGAGGCGAAGGCGGTCTGGCGCCGCGCGTTGGCGTCGAACGGCGAGATGCGGATCAGGCGGTGGACTCCCTTCTCGCCCGAAATCATCCCGTAGGCGTACCGCCCCTTCACGGTGAACGTAGCCGAGGTGATTCCCGCCTCCTGACCCGGTGACAGCTCGTCGAGCTCGATCTCGAACCCCCGTCGCTGCGCCCAACGAGTGATCATCCTGAGCACCATCTCGGCCCAGTCCTGCGCATCTGTGCCGCCGGCTCCCGAGTGAACCTCACAGATCGCGTCGCGCTCGTCGTGCTCTCCGGAGAAGAGCGCGCGCAGCTCGAGGGTGTCGAGATCGGCCGAGAGACGTGCGACCTCGGCGGTGATCTCGCCCTCGACCGAGTCCTCGTCCTCCTCGAGTGCCAGCTCGACCAGCGTCTCGATGTCGGAAGCGCGGCCCTCCAGCCCTTGCACCAGATCTATGTCGTCCTTCACACGCGCCAGCTCCATCGTGACGCGGCGGGCAGCGGCGGGATCGTCCCAGAGCCCCGGGAGACTCGCCTCCTCCTCGAGGGCGGCTAGTCGAAGTTGCATGTCGTCGATACGCAGATACGCACGCGCACCGTCGATCCGCCTCGTGATCTCGGTCAGGTCCTCGGTGAAGTCGCGCATCGTCGGTGTGCGAAGGCCTGAGCTCAGCGGCCGTGACAGAGCTTGTACTTCTTGCCGCTGCCACAGAAGCACGGTTCGTTCCGCCCCGGCACCTTCTCCACGTGTACGGGCTGTTGTGACTCCGGCTCACTGCGCCCCCTGGGCAGCTGTACCGCACCCATCCCCGATGCCGTCGCGGCGGCGGACGCGGGCGTGACGGTCGGTCCGCCGGCCCCTTCGCCGTCGCCGCTCTGCACGGCCCGACGTATTGCACCCGAGCCCTGCACCGGGTCCTCCGGCGCGCTGTAGGTGAGGTTGCGTGGTGCCCGCGACGGTGCCTCGTCCTTCACGACCTGAAGTCGGAACACGTAACGGACGAAATCGTCCTCGACCGCTTCCATCATCGCACTGAACATCTCGAAACCTTCGCGCTGCCACTCCGTCAGAGGATCGCGCTGGCCCATCGCCCGCAGGTTGATGCCTTCCTGCAGGTAGTCCATCTCGTACAGGTGCTCGCGCCAGTGCTGATCGATCACCGAGAGCATCACGCGGCGCTCGATCTGGCGCAGCGCATCGGCGCCCACCTGCCGCTCCTTCTCTTCGTACTGCGCGACCGCGTCGGCGACGAAGAGCGGTTCGAGATCCTCGAGGCGATCGGCGGCCTCGATCTGCTCCTTGGTGATGGTCGTCGCGAAGTAGAGGCGAACAGCGGTCAAGAGCTCGTCGACATCCCAGTCCTCGACGAACTCCCCGGTGCAGTAGGTCTCCACCACCCGTCGGATGGCCCGCTCGATCGCTTCGATCGCCTCCGCTCTCAGGTCTCCACCCTCGAAGATCTGCTGTCGCCTCCGGTACACGATCTTGCGCTGCTCGTTCATCACTTCGTCGTACTTGAGGACGTTCTTGCGGATCTCGAAGTTCCGGTCCTCCACCGTGCGCTGTGCACGCTCGATGGCACGTGTCACCATCTTCGCCTCGAGCGGCAGGTCGTCGGGGAAAGCGGCACCCATCACCCGGCTCATGATCCCCGTCGCGAAGAGGCGCATGAGCTCGTCCTCCAGCGACAGGTAGAAGCGGCTCTCGCCCGGGTCTCCCTGACGCCCCGATCGGCCGCGAAGCTGGTTGTCGATGCGCCGGCTCTCGTGCCGCTCCGTGCCGAGCACGTACAGGCCGCCGAGCTCACGTACCTTCGCGCCCTCCGCCGCGCACTCGGCGTCGAACCGCTCCCGCAGCTCCAGCAGGCGCTCCGGCGACTCCTCTGCGCTCGTGCCCTCGCGCAGCAGCTCCGTCTCGGCGAGACCCTCGGGGTTCCCGCCCAAGTGGATGTCGACGCCCCGGCCCGCCATGTTCGTGGCTACCGTCACCGCGCCCAACCGGCCTGCCTGGACGATGATGTTGGCTTCCCGCTCGTGCTGCTTGGCGTTCAGCACCTCGTGCTTGACGCCACGCTTGTCGAGAAGGCGCGAGAGCTTCTCCGATTGCTCGACCGAGATCGTCCCGACGAGGACCGGCTGTCCGGTCGTCGCCTTCTCGGCGACATCTTCCACGACCGCGTCGAACTTGGCATCGGACGTCTTGTAGATGAGGTCACCCTGGTCGACACGGACCATCGCCCGGTTCGTCGGGATCTGCACTACCTGTAGGTCATAGGTGTGCGAGAACTCGCCCGCCTCGGTGTAGGCGGTGCCGGTCATGCCCGAGAGCTTCTCGTAGAGGCGGAAGTAGTTCTGGATCGTTACGGTGGCGAGGGTCTGGTTCTCCTCCTTGATCTTCACACCCTCCTTCGCCTCGACCGCCTGATGGAGACCCTCGCTCCATCGTCGCCCTTCGAGGACACGTCCGGTGAACTCGTCGACGATCTTCACCTCACCGTCCTGGATGATGTAGTCGTCGTCGAGCTTGAACAGCTCCTTGGCGCGGAGCGCAGCCTGGAGCTGATGCACGTAGTTCTGGTTGACGTCGTCGTAGAGGTTGTCGACCTCGAGCGCCCTCTCGACGCGGCCGATCCCCTCTTCCGTCGGCACGACCGTGCGCTTCGCCTCGTCGACCTCGTAGTCGCGTTCGCGCGCCAGACCACGCGCGATGCGTGCGAACTGGTGGTAGAGCTCGTGAGCGTCGGTCGCGCGCCCCGAGATGATGAGCGGCGTACGCGCCTCGTCGATGAGGATCGAGTCGACCTCGTCGACGATCGCGAACTGGTGCCCACGCTGGACCTGGTCCTCGAGGCTCCCGGTCATGTTGTCGCGCAGGTAGTCGAAGCCGAACTCGTTGTTGGTGCCGTAGGTGATGTCGGCCGCATACGCCGCACGCTTCTCGGCCTGCGAGTCGTTGCCGGGCACCACCACCCCTACGTCGAGGCCGAGGAAGCGGTGGATTCGACCCATCCACTCAGCGTCGCGTCGCGCCAGGTACTCGTTCACTGTGACGAGGTGCACCCCGCGCCCGCCGATGGCGTTCAAGTAGCTCGCCAGGGTCGAAGAGAGCGTCTTGCCCTCGCCGGTCTTCATCTCGGCGACCCAACCGAAGTGAAGCGCGGCGCCTCCCATCACCTGGACGTCGAAGTGCCGCTGCCCCAGCACCCGACGTCCGGCTTCGCGCACCGTCGCAAAGGCCTCGGGGAGCATGCCGTCGAGGTCCTCGCCGTTCTCGACGCGCTGCCTGAACTCGGCCGTCAAGGCGAGCAGTTCACCGTCGGATCGCCGTTCCATCTCGGGTTCCAGCGTCGCTACGAGGGGGACGAGAGCCTGCAGCTCCTTGAGCCTGCGGCCCTCTCCCGCGTGAAGGATCCGGTGAAATACACCCATGAGGGCCGCAGTCTACCGGCGACGCTCCTCGAGACCGGCTCTGTGAAGGGGGCTCTTCGGGGAACCTGGGGATGCCCGTCCGGCCGCGTCCGGTCGACCTCGAGGAGCTTCTCCCGGACAGCGGTCACCGCGCCATCTCCGAGCTGACAGCCCGTGGTCGCCGCGACCAGCACACGTGAGCCGGGACCTGTGGTCGCCCTACCTGGCCCCCGTGCCGATACGGGGTACGACGATCAAGGGCCCGCCTCGATGAGGCCGAGATTGCCGTCGTTCCGGCGGTAGATGACTGCAGCCTGCCCGTTCTCGCTGCTGGTGAACAGGTAGAAATCGTGGCCGAGCAGCTCCATCTGCAGAGCTGCCTCTTCGGCCGACATCGGCTTCACGAGGAACCGCTTCTCCTTGACGATCATCGCTTCGTCGCCGTCGTCGTCCGACGGCGCGCGATCGGTGCCGGGCCCGAAGGCCCCCGACGCCGCGTCTGCACCGGCATCGCGCGTCGCAGCCCGGCCGGGACCACCGTCGCGGCGGCTTCCACGACGCGTCGCACGCCTGCTGTGCAAGCGCCTCATCTGCAGCTCCACCCGGTCGATTGCGGCGTCGAGAGCCCCGGCGGGGTCGGCCGCCTCCCCGTGACCCTTGACCAGGTGACCCGTCAGGTGAACGAGGATCTCGCACCTGTGGGGCTTTGCGACACGCTGATTGTGAGTCTCGTCGAAGTCGACCTCGACGCGCCTGATGTCGTTCGCGAATCGCGTGAAGCGCGCGACCTTCTCCTCGGCCGTGTCACGCAGATCGGCGGGGGTCTCGGTGTGCCTGCTGACGACCACGACGTCCATGTTCTCGCTCATCTGGGGCCCCGCGGCTTCCGATCAGGTGAGTTCATCGGCGGCAGTATAGGTGTCGGCGAAATCACCCCCGGCAGTGCACCCGGTGGACCGCGTCACCCGCTCCGCTGCCCGCTCGGCGTTCGGAGCCCTGCGGTACGGCACGTCGCTCACCGACCGGGCAGCGGCGTTCGGGCGACGGTGACGGCGACTACGGAGGCGGCGCCGCCGCCCTTCAGAGCACGCGCACACGACGAGAGCGTCGACCCGGTGGTCGCCACGTCGTCTACGACCAGGACCCGCCGTCCCTGGCAGGCGCCGATCGGGGCGAAGCGCGGACCCGCCCTCCGCGCAGCAGCGGACCTCCCGGTCTGAGGCGACCCGTCCAAGCGGCGGAGCAACGACTCCGCGGTCGGTCCGAGGCGTCGGCTCACGACCCGTGCGAGGAGCTCGGCATGGTCGAACCCCCGCCCCCGCCTCCGCTCGGCGACGGTCGGAGGCCAGGTGACGACGTCGGGTGCGTCGAGAACCCGCGGGACGTAGAGACGCCGCTGCGCGACTCCGGCCGCGATCGCGCCGAGCCATGGCACCGCCGCCCGGGCGTTGCGGTACTTCAGCCGCGCCACCAGCTCACGTGCGACTCCCTCATAGGCGAAAGCAGCCACCCAGGCGTCGATTCCGGCGGGCGGGGGCGCGGGAGGAGCGGGCCGCATGCCCGCCGCGCATCTCGTGCAGACGGGCTCCGCGCGCACACCGCACCCGGGACACCGCGCCGGTAGGAGAGCCGAGACGAGATCCGCGAGCAGTCCTGCATGCATGCGCCGAACGTATCCGCGCGCTGCGACAGTGGGGACCGGCCGCACACCGGCCGTCCCGTCCCATCCCGTCCCATCCCGCCCGGCCCCGCCCGGCGGCCGGGCCCGGAGATCGTGGCGCCGGAGCGCCCCACGAGCCGACAGCCCTACGACTCGGCAACCCGACGGACCGCCGAACCGGCCAGCCGCGCGATGGCGCGGCGGTACGGCGGCCGCACCACGCCCGCCTCGGTAACCAGCGCAGTGACGAAACGAGCGGGCGTCACGTCGAACGCGGGATTGAAGGCCCGAAACCCGCGCGGCGCAATGCGGACGCCGCGGAGACTCGTCACCTCCGCCCCGTCGCGCTCCTCGATGGCGATCGCCCCGCCGTCGCGCGTCGAGACGTCGATCGTCGACACCGGCGCTGCGACGTAGAACGGAATGCCGTGATGCCGCGCGAGAACTGCCAGCGCGTAGGTGCCGATCTTGTTTGCCACATCGCCGTTGACAGCAATCCGGTCGGCTCCCACCACCACCAGATCGACCTCGCCGGCCGCCATGAGTGACCCCGCCGCGACGTCGGGGATCAGCGTCGCCTCGATACCCAGGCGGTCCAGCTCCCAGGCCGTGATGCGCGCCCCCTGCAGGAGCGGTCGCGTCTCGTCGACCCACACCCTCGGCGCCTTTCCGGCCTCGGCGGCCGCCCTGATCACTCCCAGCGCAGTCCCGTAGCCGACGGCCGCCAGCGACCCCGCGTTGCAGTGGGTGAGCACCCGCGCCCGATCGGGTACGAGGGCTGCACCGTGGGCTCCCAGGGCGCGATTGGCCGCGACGTCGTGAGCGGCGATCCGGTGAGCCTCCTCGAGAGCGGCCGACGCACCACCGGCCGCGAGCGCAGCGAGCGCGCGCTCCACCCCCCATGCGAGGTTGACCGCTGTGGGGCGGGTCGCGACGATGCGTCGCGCCGCTGCACGCACTCGCGCGGCCCCCCGCACCGCCGGTGCACCCAGGGCCGCCATGGCGACTCCGTACGCACCCGCGGCCCCCAGGGCGGGAGCGCCCCTCACCGCGAGCGTGCTGATCGCCTCACAGAGGTCCTCCACCGTCGAGCAGACGACAAACGTGAGCCTCTCCGGGAGCTCTCGCTGATCGATCAGGCGGAGTCGACCCCTCCGCCACTCGATCGTCGGAGGGAGCGGTTCGCCGGCCGGGGTCATCCCAGGGCGGACGGCACGGGATTGGTCCGGTCCCGGACCGAGTCGAGCCTGGCACCGACTGCGGCCATCCACTCGTCGCCCTGGTGTGTGAGGATCCAGAACCGCTCGTCGACGATCGCGCGCACCACATGGTCGGCGACCTCGTCGGGCGACATCCCCGCGTCGAGGTACCCCTGGATGATCCCCGAGAGCGCCGCGTTCTGGTCCTCGGCGATCTGCTCGCGGAGGTGTTCCGGACGGTTCCGCTCGCTGGAGCCGATGCCGGTGTTGACCCACGCCGGGCAGAGGACCGAAACCTTGACGTTCGAGCCCACGAGAGCGAGCTCGTGGAAGAGCGACTCCGAGATGGCGACGACGGCGTGCTTGGTCGCGTTGTACGGAGACATGAAAGGCGGCGCAACGAGGCCGGCGACAGATGCGGTGTTGACGATATGCGCCGCGTCCTGCTTCATGAGGAGCGGCACGAACGTGCGAATACCGTGTATCACGCCCCAGAGGTTCACGCCGAGGACGAACTCCCAGGTCGACAGGGGCATCTCCCACTCGAGCCCGCCGCCGGCCACCCCTGCGTTGTTGCAGAAGACGTGGACCCCTCCGTAGGCGTCGACCGCGAGGTCGGCGAGCGCCTGCATCTGCTCCGGGACAGTGACGTCCATCACGAGCGCCCGCACGTCGGCGCCGGCCGCTGCGAGCGACCTCTCGGCCTCCTCGAGCCTCGGCGCCTCGATGTCGCCGATGACGATCTTCATGCCGTCGCGGGCGAACCTCTGCGCCATCGCGAGCCCGATGCCGTGTGCGCCACCCGTGATGACAGCGACCTTGCCAGTGAAGTCCTGCACCCTGTTCTCCTCCGCGGCTCCCGGTGCCACCGACGCATCCGCCGGAGCACACATTCGGGGGAACCGTAGGCGGCGCGACCGCGCCGGGTCGACGCCGGCGATCCTCACATCCCTGGGACCGGATCTCGCCCTTCTGAGATGATCGCCGCCCTCTCGATCACAACCCGCCGGGTCTCGTCGTGAGTGAGGATCCAGAAGCGGTTCTCTACGATCGCGTCGAGCACGAAGCCGGCCACCTCTTCCGGCGGCAACCCCTGCGCCAGCACTGCGCGGAGGAAGTCGACGAACTCCTGCTGCTCTGCGTCGGGTACCGCCCCTCCCCCAAAGCGCTCCGGCCGGTTCCGGTACGAGTCGGCGATGTTCGTCGCAACGGGCGCCGGGCAGAGAACCGAGATTCCCACCGGCGACTGCATCGCGCGCAGCTCGTGGAACGCCGTCTCGGTGAGCGCGACAACAGCATGCTTGCTGGCCGCGTACGGGGCGAGCGTCGGGGTGGGCCGCAACCCGGCGAACGACGCCGTGTTCACCATGTGTCCCTCGCCGGCCTCCACCATCATCGGGAGGAATGACCTCATCCCGTGGAGCACGCCGTAGAAGTTCACTCCCAGCACCCACTCCCACTCCGTCAGGGGAGGGCCCACGCAGGCGAGCCGTCGGCTCCACCCACACCGGCGTTGTTGCAGACGACGTGCACGCGTCCGAAGTGCTGCACCGCCTGCCGAGCGAGCGCTTCGACCGACTCCGCCTCCGAGACGTCGGTGACCACGCCGAGCACCTCGGCGCCGCCGGCGCGCAGCACCTCCTCCGCCTCGCCCAACGCCTCCTCGCCGATGTCGGCAAGAACGACCTTCATGCCGCGCTCGGCGAATCGACGGGCCAGCGCGTTGCCGATGCCCCCTGCCGCGCCCGTAACCACTGCAACCCCGCCCGCCAGGTCCTTCATCACACCCTCCTCGATCGGCAGCGAACGCTAGCGGCCGGTCCGCCGGGCGCGCTTCACACCTCCCGGTCTCGGGTGCGTGTCAGTACCGGTAGTGCTCGGGCTTGTACGGACCATCGGGCGAGATCCCCAGGTACTCGGCCTGGCGGTCGGTCAGCCGAGTCAGCTTGGCGCCGAGCTTGTCGAGGTGCAGCCGTGCGACCTCCTCGTCGAGGTGCTTGGGTAGCGTGTACACGCGACGCTCGTAGAAATCGGTGTGGGTGAAGAGCTCGATCTGCGCCATGACCTGATTCGTGAACGAGTTCGACATCACGAAGCTCGGGTGTCCGGTCGCACAGCCGAGGTTGAGCAACCTCCCCTCCGCCAGGACGATCACCGAGTGACCGTCGGCGAAGACCCACTCGTCGACCTGCGGCTTCACATTCACGCGCTCGATGCCCGGGACCTTGGCCAGACCGGCCATGTCGATCTCGTTGTCGAAGTGGCCGATGTTCCCCACGATCGCGTTGTGCTTCATCCGGCTCATGTGTCCGGCCGTGAGGATGTCGCGGTTGCCCGTCGCCGTGACGAAGATGTCGGCCGACCCCACAACGTCGTCGATCGTGACGACCTCGTAGCCCTCCATGCACGCCTGCAGCGCGCAGATCGGATCGATCTCCGTGACGACCACGCGACAGCCCTGTCCCCGCAGAGACTGCGCGCAGCCCTTTCCGACGTCGCCGTAGCCCAAGACGACGGCCAGCTTCCCTGCGAGCATGACATCGGTCGCCCTGTTGATCCCGTCGATGAGCGAGTGGCGGCATCCGTAGAGGTTGTCGAACTTCGACTTGGTCACCGAGTCGTTGACGTTGATTGCCGGGAAGAGCAAAGTCCCGTCGGTCGTCCGCTGGTAGAGACGGTGCACGCCGGTCGTGGTCTCCTCGGTCACCCCCTTTATCGCCGGAGCCATGACTTGCCACAGGCGGTCGTCTTCCTTCTGCAGCCGCGATAGCAGGCCGAGGATGATCGTGTACTCGTCGCCGTCGTCGGGGGCCGGAGCGGGCACGGCGCCCGCCTTCTCGAACTCGACTCCGAGGTGCACGAGAAGAGTGGCATCGCCCCCGTCGTCGAGAATCATGTTCGGGCCGCCGCCACCAGGCCAGCGCATCGCCTGCTCCGTGCACCACCAGTACTCCTCCAGCGTCTCCCCCTTCCACGCGAAGACCGGGACGCCGGCAGGCGATTCGGGGGTGCCGTCGCGGCCGACGGCAATCGCCGCTGCCGCGTGGTCCTGCGTGGAGAAGATGTTGCAGGAGGCCCAGCGGACCTCCGCACCGAGATCGACGAGCGTCTCGATCAATACCGCCGTCTGGATCGTCATGTGCAGGGATCCCGTGATGCGCGCACCGGTGAGCGGCTTGGAGGCGCCGTACTTCTCACGCAGCGCCATCAGGCCTGGCATCTCGTGCTCGGCGAGGTCGATCTCCTTGCGACCGAAGACCGCCAACGACAGGTCTGCGACCTTGAAGTCGTGCGAGAGATCGTGTACGGCGGAGTTGGGTGCAGCGGTCGTCATGTCGACTCCTCTTCGAACGGGCACGTATCGATGTGCTCGATGTGCCGGATCTGTTCGGTGGAGTCGGCCCGGATCACCGGGTGACAGCCCTCGGGGCCCGACCTGGCCCTCAGTGTAGTGCGCGGCCCCGACTGCCCGGCAAGGCACCTACCTCAGCCGGTGGCGAGTCGCTCCTTGAGCGTCGCGATCGCGTCGATGGGCCCGGGGTCGACCTCGTGGGCGAGAGCGAGGTAGCACGAGACCCAGTCACCCAGGTACATGAGGTCGAGAAGCTGCGCGAGGCGCCCCTCACCCTCTGCTTCGACGTTGATCACCTGGTGGACGGCCTCCTCGATGATCTCCCTCGTGATCGTGAACCTGCGCGCGACCTGCGGGTGCTCGAAGCCGTGCCTCAGCTCGACGAGCGAAATCAGCTGGCGGGTGACGTCGCCGTGCTGGCCCCAACCGCATATCTCGTTGTGGTTCAGCTCCGGATAGGTGTTCCAGAACGCGGGCGCCTTCGCGTTCTCGTTCATGTCGGCTTTCCAGCGCATCGCGGCGACCGAGCCCAGCAGGCCCCTCCGTACACCAACGGGATCGTCCCGCCGATGCGGCGGGCGATCTCGCGCGCAGGGTTGGTGGGAGCGGCGACGCCGGGGCGGCACCGATCGCGCCGGCGCGCAAGCTGCTCCTGCGCTTTCACGAGCCAGGCGTGCGCCTCGGGTGCGAGCCCCATCCGGTACAGCGCGACGAAGAGCGGCGCGATCAGTGCGCCGAGAGCCGCCCTCGGCATGTAGCCGGCCGGGCACGCGACGTGCAGTACACCCCACTCCTCCGCGAGCTCGGCGAGCGCGCCACCATTGGACACCACAGTGACCCGGGCGCCACGTTCGCGCGCGCAGGCCGCCGCCTCGGCCGTCTCCTCCGTGTCACCCGAGTACGACACCGCGAAGGCGAGGGTCCTCGGGCCCACGAACCCCGGGAGGTGGTACTGCTTGCGAACCGTGACGGGCACGGAGAGCACCGGATCGGTGACCGCGGCCAGCACGTCGCCCGCCACTCCCGAGCCCCCCATGCCCAGCACCACGATGTTGTCGATCTCGTCGGCGTCCGGCAACTGTGAAGCGTCTAGCTCCCCGGCGGCTTCATGAGCCGCCGCCAGCTGCTCCGGTAGCCCGGCCACGGCATCGACGAAGCCGAGTGAGTCGAGCGGCTCGGGTGGACCGTCGGGCTCCGCCATCATGCCTCGAAGGTCGGTTCGATCCCGTCGGCAGCGGCCTTCTTCAGGAGTCGCTCGTGCTCCGCGTCGTCGACGCTCTCCGCCTCGTCTATCAGCATGATCGGGATGTCGTCGCGAACGGCGTAGCGCCTCTTCAGGCGGGGGTTGTACAACGAGTCGTCGTCGGCGAAGTACAGCAGTGGCCCCTTGTCCTCCGGACAGGCGAGGATCTCGAGCAGCTTCGGATCAAGTGCCATCGGGTCTCCCTCATCGTGTTCGTCGGTCACCGCGCACCGCGCAGGGCCTACGGCGGAAACTACTTGTCAGGCTTCTCCGTGCACGAGCGCGAGCACCTCGGAGACGCGCGCGGCGCAGGCGTCGTCGTCGGCGGCTTCGAGGTTCAGCCGCAGCAGCGGTTCGGTGTTTGATGGCCGTAGGTTGAACCACCACGCGCCGGCGTCGACGGTCAGCCCGTCCAGGCGGTCCTGCTCCTCGCCGGCGAACGCCGACGCGACGCGTTCGATCACGGCTGCAGGATCGTCGACGCGGGTGTTGATCTCGCCGCTCGCTGAGTAGCGCTCGAACGGTAGCCGGAGCTCCGACAATGGCCGGCCCGAGCGGCAGAGCTGTTCCAACACGACCAGCGCGGCGATGGATCCCGAGTCGGCACGCCAGTTGTCACGGAAGTAGTAGTGCGCCGAGTGCTCGCCCCCCGAAGACCGCGCCCGTGTCGGCCATGACCTGCTTGATGAACGAGTGCCCGACGCGAGTGCGCACCGGCGTGCCGCCGGCCTCCCGGATCACCTCGGGAACGGCCTTGGAGCAGATGAGGTTGTGGACGACCGTCTCGCCCGGGTGTCTCTCCAGGATGCTCCGGGCGACCATCGCAGTCGTGGTCGATCCGGAGACCGCCACGCCCTCGTCGTCGACGAGGAACACCCGGTCGGCGTCACCGTCGAATGCCAGGCCGATGTCGGCTCGCTCGTCGATGACGGCGCGCTGCAGGTCCTTGAGGTTCTCGGGTTGGATCGGGTCGGCAGGGTGGTTCGGGAAGGTGCCGTCGAGCTCCCCGAAGAGCACCGTCAGGTCGAACGGGGAGGCCCTCGAAGACCTTCGGGACAACCAATCCACCCATGCCGTTCGCCGTGTCGGCCACCACCTTCAACGGCGTGAGGGCCGACGTGTCGACGAAGGACCTCACATGGGCACCGAAGTCGTCGAGCATGTCGCGTGTGCGAACGCAGCCGGGATCCTGTGCCCGCTCGATCAATCCCGATGCAACCGCGTCCTTTATCGCGCCCAGGCCCGTCTCCTGGCCGACAGGTGCGGCGCCGGCACGGCAGAGCTTCACCCCGTTGTACTGCGCGGGGTTGTGGCTGGCAGTGAACATCGCACCGGGTGCGTCGAGGCGGCCCGACGCGAAGTACACGAGGTCGGTGGATGCCAGACCCACGTCGATCACGTCGGCCCCAGTCAGCACTGCGCCCTCGGTGAAGGCCGCGGCGAGAGGCTCTGACGACGGGCGCATGTCGCGCCCGACGACGATCGTGGCGGCACCCGTGAACCGCGCGAACGCGTTCCCGAGGCGCCGTGCCACCGACTCGTCGATCTCGTCGGGGTAGATGCCCCTGATGTCGTAGGCCTTGAAGATCGCGTCGAGCGACACTGCTGCTTCCTTGTCTACCGGGAACGGTCGGGGTTCGCGGGTAGGCGCCCGAGCGGCCTACCTCGACGGTCCCGCCTCTCCGGCTATCCGAGCACGGCGGACCGCCGCGGCGGTTCGCGGTGCCTCGGGCCCGTCATGGTAGCGCCGGGCCCCCGCTCTCCACCGGGGCGGGTACGTCCGGCGCCCCCGGGGTAGCCCCGTTTCGCCTTCTCGGGCCCCACCTGAAGAGGAGCACCAGGCCCGCGATCCCCAGGACGGTCCCGACACGCCCGGCCCAGTCGGCCTTGGTAAGCCCGTAGGTGAGCGTCACCTCCTCGTCGGTCGGCACGACGACCATCAGGTTCGGCGAGAGCCGCCAGGGCCCCTCCGCGCCCGATACCTCCCAGTTGGGGAAGTACGACACCTTCACCACGACCGGGACACCGACCCGGTCCACGCGGAACCGGACCCTCTCGGGTGACTCCGAGATCTCGGTCACCTCGACCGGCGGGAGCGGATCGGGCTCCGCGGAGGCGATGTCGTCCTGTGCGGCGCGGGGCCAGGAGTCGGGCCCCCGGCGGCGAAGGGACGGTCCAGGAGGCTCTCGTCCATCCACCACGGCGCCGCGGCGCACTCCCAGTCGGCGAGGTGCGGGTCGTTCTGACCGGCGGCGGGCGGAGGCTGGTCGAAGCACTCGGAGGTGGTCCCGGCTACGGGGCTCACCACGATCGGCTCCACCTCGAGGCCCTCTACCAGTTGCGCGCCCGCGACCTCGTAGACCTTCCAGCCGCTCGGCGCCGCGCCGTCGCTGTCGGGGATCTCCGCAACGAGGCTCAGGCCCCGGTGCCCGTCGGCGGCGGCCTTCATCTCCTCGGACTGGGCCATGTAGTAGCGCACCCCGAGCATCCGCAGGTGCACGACCCCGCGGTCGAAGTCGGCGCTCGTGCCGTAGACGAGCCCGCGCACCGGATTCGACGGGCTGATCGAGAGCTCGCTCACCGTCAGGAAGTGGTAGTCGGTCGTCGCGGCCGACTCGAAGTACAGCCCCTCCATCGACCCGATGCGCCCGTCGGTCCAGTACGGGAGGAGCTCGAGGGCGAGCGTCGTTCCGTACTTGTCGATATCGCCCGAGGGCTCCCACAGGGCGCGGCCAGCCGGTAGCGCCGCCATGGTGTCGATGATCTCCCGGTACTCGGGGTAGGCCGCCTTGGCCTCGTACCCCTCGTAGTTCCACTTCGCCCAGCCCGACACGAAGTACCGGTGCCCGTCGACCCACCATGCCATCCAGCCGCCGACCACCAGGAGGAGTGCGGTCATGGTGACAGCGCCGACAGTGGAACGCCGGCGCGCCCGTTCCACCGCCATCTCCTGCGCGAGCTCGGGGCGGTCCGCGCGAAGCTCGCCGGCCCCGCCGAGCCCCTGATCGGCTCCCGGCCCTGGGTCATCACCCGGGTCCGCACCGGCGCCGTTGCCGGGATCACTGCCGGTATCGGGGCCGGGATCGGCGCTCGGCCGGGCGCCGGCATATGTCCAGTCGGCCGATCCGACCACGAGCAGGCCCGCCATCCGGATCATCTCGACGACGCCGGTGGCGGCGAGGAGCATCACGCTGAGCCAGTAGAACGGGAGGTAGCGGGTGTTCCAGACGTGGTGCTCCGGCCAGAACCGGAAGAGGACGGCGAAGAGGACGGCGAGCACGACGAGGACGAGCGTCGGGACGCGACGCCACCAGCCGGCGGCGACGATGGCGACGCCGCAGAGGATCCAGACCCAGACGGGGTGGTCGAGCTGCTGGAGGTACCGGTCGACCTTCTCGTAGCGCATGTTCTGCGTGAAGCTCTGGGCTGCGAGAAGTGGGAGCGTCCAGACCGTCGTCAGGAGGAAGCCGACACCCCCGATCGCGGCTGCGACTCCGAAGGTCCGATGCGGGTGCCGGGTCATCCAGACGACGAGGGCGCCGACGACAGCGAACGCCCCGACCACTATGTGACACAGGACCGTCAGGGCGAGCAGCAGGGCGGGTAGCCACTTCCGACCCTCGTCATCGAGGGAGCGCGCGAGCGAGGCCAGGAACCACAACGCCAGCGCCAGCGCGATCGTGAAGGAGAACTCGCCGGCCAGAGTGCTGGCGAGGTTTCCTCCGTAGATCGTCCACGACTCCTTGTCGGGCTCGACGGCGCCGCGCCTGATCTCGAAGAGGAACCGCACTGCGACGATCGCGAAGGCGGGCGGCGCGGGCCAGGGGAACCGTAGGCCCCTGGCGAACGCATACGCAGCCGCCGGGAGCGCTACTGCGCCGCTCACCGAGACGACCTTGAAGGCGACGTTGTAGGGGAGGATGACGTCGAGGAGGGCGATCAGAACTGCCGGTAGCGGGAAGTAGAAGTGCCCTGCCGGGAAGCCCGCGTACCACGACGGGGCCCAGCCCGAGAGGCGTCCCTTGCCGAACCAGTGGTCGCGCAGGAAGTCGGGCCAGAACACATGCGCGCCGAGATCGCCGCCGTTGGGCGTCGTGTCGCGCAGGACGAGGTTCCAGTGGAGCTGGTAGAAGACGTAGGCGCACGCCAGAATCACTACCGCGATGCCGACCCACCGCTCCCAGGGGAGGCGCGGTCCGGACTCGTCGTCGTCGGGCGGCAGCAGCGGCACGGACGACAGCATGCCAGCCGGGCCCGCTCGCGACGGTGCTCAACGGGGAGCAGATGGGCTCCGCCGGCTCCGCCCAGGTGTGTCGCCGGGCCGTCAGCGCGAGACGCGGGCCAGGTCGAGCACCTCTTCGAGGGAGATGCGGCCCTCGCCGGCCTCCCAGACGTTCACCTCACACCGCGCGCAGCGCCGGAAGGTGATCTCCTCCTCGGCGATCCGCATCCGGATCGAGATGACCTCGTTCTCGGCACTTCCTGTGCATGCTGCGCACGCCATCTCAGCCTCCCTGCCGCGACGACTTCCTCCGCCCTATCGGTCGCCGGCCCCGCTCACTGAACCGGCAGTCCCGCCCAATGTGCCATGTGCAACATCCGGAGCCGTTCGATCCGAGGCGGAGCCGGCGACGGCGCTCGCGCCTGTGTCATCCGCCGCCGAGCGCCGCCACCAGCACCAAGAGGTTGAACCCGACGTGGAGGAGGATCGGGCGCGAGAGGTCGCCGCTGCGCACCGCGAGGACGCCCGTGACGAGCCCGACCAGCAGGAGCCCGGGCAGCACCACGATTGCGCCGGGGTCGAGCAGGTGCACCAGGGCGAACGCCAGCGCCGAGATCCCGACCGCCAGGGCCGGCCCTACCCGGCGCATCAGGGCCCTGAGCAGCAGCCCGCGGAAGAGGAGCTCCTCCACCAGCGGCGCCACCAGTCCTGCCGAGAGCACGATCACGGCCAGCTCGAGGCCTCGGGCACTCTCGAGACGCTGCACGACGTCCTGAGCGGCCTCCTCCTTGTCGGCGAGGACCGCGATCGGGATCAGGGCGAGGTTCGCTGCGATCTGCATGCCGAATCCCACGGGGACCAACCACCAGTCGCGGAGGCGTACCCGCAGCCCGGAAGTCGCGGGCGAGGCTGCGAACCCCCTTCAGGCGTGAGATCAGCACGAGGACGGTGATCATTCCCACGTACTGGCCCGCGATGCTCACTGCGAAGACGACCGGGTCCGAGTCGGCATCGACCGGATCACGCCACGCGTAGGCGACCGTCGCGAAGAGCACGGCGCCCACCACCCCGGCGACCCACACCCACGCGGCGTCCGGCAGCCCCCAGCGGACCCGTCTAGCCTCCGAGCGCGCCCCGGGCGCGTACGGTGGCGTCGCGGAGACCATCGTCTCAGCGTACCGGTGCGGCCGCGCGACGCCTCCGGGGCGTCACGACCCCGATCGGCGGCTCCACACGCGCTCCCGCACCCGCTCGCTGCCCGTACCATGAGGCCCACCTCGTACCCTGGAGCACGCATGAGCCCCGGCCCCGAAGACAAGTGGCGTCCCCCGGAGCCTCCGGGCCGTCAGCCTCGCCCCCGGCAGGAGCGAAGCCCCGACGCGCTCCAGATGGACACCCTGGATCCTCGTGGGCGTACTGGCGATCGGATGGCTCGCCTGGCAGTCCGCTCCGGGCGGCGGGACCGAGCGCGCCGACCTCGACTACTCGGAGTTCCTGGCAGCGGTGGAAGACGGCCGCGTCGCCGAGATCAAGTACGACCAGTCGAACGGTCGCATCACGGGAAAGCTCGCGGAGGGAGAGCAGGTCGACGACAAGTCCGAGTTCGCCACCGACGGCCAGCCCGGCGGGCTCCCCGACGCCGACATCGAGCTCCTGAACGAGAACGGGGTCGGGCGGAACTACAAGCCGCCCTCGAGCGACCTCCTCGGGACGATCCTCGTGTACATCCTCCCGTTCGTGCTCATCATCGGGTTCTTCGTCTGGATGAGCCGGCGCGCGCAGGGGCAGATGGGCGCGGTGATGAACATCGGGCGATCCAGGGCGAAGGTCTACAGCACCGAGAAGCCGAAGACGACGTTCGCCGACGTCGCGGGGTACGAATCCGTCAAGGAGGAGATCAAGGAGGTCGTCGACTTCCTGAAGTTCCCCGGCCGCTTCAAGGAGATCGGAGCTCGGATCCCCAAGGGCGTCCTCCTCGTGGGCCCGCCGGGAACCGGCAAGACGCTCATCGCCCGGGCCGTCGCCGGCGAGGCCGGTGTCCCGTTCGTCTCCGTCACGGGCTCCGACTTCATGGAGATGTTCGTCGGCGTGGGCGCAGCGAGGGTGCGCGACCTCTTCCAGACAGCCAAGAAGCAGGCGCCGGCGATCATCTTCGTCGACGAGCTCGACTCGATCGGCAGGAAGCGCGGCGCCGGCCTCGGCGGTGGCCACGACGAGCGCGAACAGACCCTCAACCAGATGCTCGCCGAGATGGACGGTTTCGAGGCGACCGAGGGCATCGTCATGATGGCGGCGACGAACCGGCCCGACGTCCTCGACCCTGCTCTCCTGCGCCCGGGGCGCTTCGACCGCCAGGTCCTCGTGCCGCTCCCGACCCAGTCGGAGCGCCTGGAGATCCTGCGCGTGCACTTCCGCGACAAGCGGATCGGCGATGACGTGGACGCCGACATCGTCGCGCGCGGCACTCCGGGGATGAGCGGCGCCGATCTGGCGAACCTTGTCAACGAGGCCGCACTCTTCGCGGTCCGACGCGGAGCCACCGAGGTCCAGGCGATCGACTTCGAGGACGCGAGAGATCGAGTGCTCATGGGCCTCAAGCGCGAGTCGATGGCCCTGACCGAGGAGGAGAAGGAGGTCGTCGCATACCACGAGGCGGGCCACGCGACCTGCGCGTACGTACTGGAGCACGCCGACCCCGTGCACAAGGTGACGATCCTGCCCACGGGCATGGCCCTGGGCACCACCCAGCAGCTCCCGCTCGAGGAGCGTCACATCTATCGACGCGAGTACATAACCGACTCGCTGGTGGTCCGCCTGGGTGGGCGCGTCTCGGAGCAGATCGTCTTCGGACACCTCTCGACCGGAGCCAACAACGACCTGGTCGGCTGCACCGAGCTGGCCCGCAAGATGGTCCGCGAGTGGGGCATGAGCGATCGGATCGGGCCGATGGCATGGGGCACCCAGGGTGCGGTGTTCCTCGGTGAGGATCTGATGCACACACGCGACTACTCCGACGAGACGGCGCGGGTCATCGACGAGGAGGTCGAGCAGATCCTGCGTGACGAGGAGGACCGGTGCCGCAAGGTGCTCACCGAGCACAGGCCCGGGCTCGAGTCGGTGGCTCGCGCTCTGCTCGAGCGCGAGACGCTCGACGGTGCCGAGGTCATCGGTCTCGTCGACGAGGCGATGGGCTTCAAGGCGGGCGGCCCACGTCGCGTTGCGCACGCCGACGGCGTCACCGAGGCGGATCCCGAAGAGCCGCTGCCGCCGCCGTTCACCCCGTCCGACTGAGCGGGTGCCTCAGCGCCCGTCGGCGTCCTCCGAGCGACTCGAACCACCGGGCTCACCCTGTTGCACCTCGCGCGCCCGTGCGACGGTCGCCCACAGATCACTCGCCGGCACGTTGCCGAACGCGTGCGCCCTGACGACGCCCTCCGCGTCGGCCACTACCGACAGCGGAACCGCATCCACCGAGTACTTCTCCTGGAGGTCGCGTCGCTGCGAGTACTCGATCTCGCACACCGCGACGTCGCCGGTCGCCAGCACGGCGATCTTGGTCGACATCTCCGCGCACCCGCCGCACTCGGCGGAGGTGAACAGGACCAGGAGCCACGGAGCGTCCGGTCGGGGGAAGTCGGCCCGATCCACCTGCGCCGGCACGTGCGCCCGGTCGCCGGTCCTGACCGGTAGCGCACCGGAGCCCTTCGGACGCCTCTCCAGCCGCCACGCGACGGCCCCGGCCACCAGGAGAAGGATGGCGGCGATTGCCACGCGGGTGATCACCCGCCGAGGGTACCCGTAGGTGGGGGCGTGCAATGCCCTCCGACCGGCGAGAGATCAGCCCCGGTCGGGCACCCCGATAGACCGGGTGACGGCCAGAGCGCGCGTCACCAGGCGCTCGGCGACAACTGGAGCGCTCGACGTCACGATCACCCCCGCGTCGCCTCCGTCCAACCCTGCCGCTTCGAGCAGCTCGAGGGAGGTCTACGACGAGCCGCTCGCCGGGAGCGATCTCCAGGCTCTTGACCTCGTCAGGCTCCACGCGACCACCCGGAGCGATGATGACCAGATCGACCGAGACCGCGTCACCACCGGGATTCAGGACCGCCAAGCTCGCTCCGTCGGCGTTCTGAACGCTCGATCGGGCGAACACCCAGCGATCGGCCGGCTCACGCGATCCGAGCAGCGTCGTGGCGCCGGTGGACTCCTCCTCATCGGTCAACGTCTCGGAGCTCTGCGCGAAGAACGGCACTCCGGTAGCGGAGCTGACCAGGATGCTGAACGTGAGCCCGATCGGAACGCGAACGCAGCTCGGCAGGTCGTTCTCGCCACACGCGCCCAGCACCATCTGCACGGCCGAGTCGCGCGGAACCGAGATCGTCACGGGCTCGATGACAGCGTCTCCGTCGGCGACCACCTGGACGTCGACCTCG
The DNA here is from genome assembly GCA_027494135.1 of Acidimicrobiia bacterium. Taxonomy (GTDB): domain Bacteria; phylum Actinomycetota; class Acidimicrobiia; order IMCC26256; family PALSA-610; genus JAOSJK01. The sequence goes on from JAOSJK010000001.1 coordinate 322,140, forward strand.
GTGTCGAAGCCCCCCGGGTTGGCGATCCCGATCGAGCGGGCCTGCCCTCGTCTCCGAACGCCGTCCGCGAACCACCACTCCTCGGATGGCGCGACCGCCCCGAGAGTCGCGGCGACACCTCTCCGCCCGGAGTCGGGCAGGAAGATCTCCGACTGCTGAGCGATGACGCGCCCCACCCGGGCATCCACGTAGGTCGCCACGAACGCCTGCCTCCGAACCGACTCGTGGACCTTGACCGCGACCCGCGATCGCCTGGGCACCTCCAGCCCGCCCAGGTCGAGGGGCGCCTTGCGCCCATCGTCGGTGAAGAAGGTCACGTCGACGATCGCGTCGTCGCCGAAGGGATTGAAGAGCACAAGCCACTGCTCCGTGCCGCGCAACGTCGTGCCGTTGGAGAAGTACCAGCGGTCCGACGGCTGTGTCGCGCAGGGGCCCACCTCCAGATCGCCGTCGACGATCAACGTCTGCTCGACGACGACCTCGCTCGAGAAGGGCTCGACGATCACGGCCGGGTGAGGTGCGTCCGACATGTCCGCCGGGACCAGGTGCAGCGTGCCGTAGGCCGCAATGGTGAACTCCTCACTCGCCGCCCGCCCACCGGGGAAGAGCGTCACCTCGACGACCGCTTCACGGTCCATGAGATTCGTGGCGGTGACCACCTCCTTGACGCCCACGGCCTCCGACTCGGGTCCGCCCGGGCAGTACCAGGCGCTCGAACGCGCACCGGCGGGCGGCATCGAGACCGCGTCGGTCGCCGACGGGACCACGGGGGGCGGGGGCAGCTCGGGGTCGCCGGCGACCACCGACGACAGCGCGATGACCGCGAGCGCGACCACGAGCGGAGCGCGCCGGACTCGCCGGTCGGCCGGATCCCTGCGCGAACCCTCCGACAGGCGCTCCCGGAAGCGAAGCACTCTGCTGCCGACGGAAGTCACGGCGACGAGCCCACGTCGGGGTCTCCATCCGATGCCGCTTCGGCGGCCTCGTCCCGTCGAGCGCGCCACAGCGCGACGCAGGCGATCGCCCAGGCGGCCGCCTGGCCGGCCAGCATCGCGGGTCGGAGCAGGCCACGGTCGTAGCTCAGGTCGATGGCGGCGCGCTCGGGCACGATGAAGCCGTTCGCCCATCCGAAGGTGCGGACGTGCTCGAGCTTCCTTCCACCTGCCTCTGCACTCCACCGCTCGTCGTACTCCTGCGACCAGAGCATGAGGCCCGGGCCGGTCGGGTTCGACTCACCCAGGGCACCTCCGATCGGCTCGGCCAGGTCGATCCTGGTGCGTGCCGCATCCGCGACGGGGTCGTCGGAGTCGATCGGCACGCGATCGGAACGACCATCGGGAACCATCGATCGGGTAGCGGCCCACACCTGGTTCTCGTAGAGCAGCATTCCACGCTCGGACTCGAGCTCTGCGAGGTCGAGCTGGCCTCCCAACGCCTGCGCGAATCGCTGGTCCGTCGAGGCCCTCGCCCCGCTGCCCGGGCCGGCCCTCGAGACGAGCGCCACGTAGCGGATCCCCATCGGCGCGATGAGGTGCCCGGCTCGGGCGGTCCTACCCTCGGCGAGCAACCTCAACACCTCTTCGACCACCGGGTCGGCAGCGCCCTCCGACGGCTGCAGAGCCGTGACGTCTCCGACCCCGCTGAACGTGATCCCGTATCCGATGCCGGCCGTGCTGCGCGAGTCGAGCGGGAGGACGTCGGGAGCGCCCAACCAGAGCACACGGAACGATCCGTCCCGCCGTTCCTGCTCCATCCAGCCGAGCGCCTGCTCCCAGTCGCGCTGCGGCATCCGGTACCGCCCGCCAAACGTGTCGGGTAGGAGCCCCAGAAGCGGGAGGCAGAGCCCGAACGCCGCTATGACGGCGGCGACCTGTCTCCAGCCGAACAGGAACTGACGGAGGTCGTCGACGATCGCGGCCACACCGAGCCCCACCGCCAGCGCCAGCCCGAGCGCGGCACCCACGAGGAGTCCGTCGTGGGCAGGCACCGGAGACGTCGGATCCAGACGCGCGGGGAGCCAGGCCAACGCCACCGATACCGCGACCATCAGCCAGGCCCTTCCCGCCCAGGCGAGTCGCGCTCCGGTGGCCACCAGCAGGGGGAGGGCGGCCGCGAGGTACAGGCCCCACGTCGCCCACCCGGCACCGGCGGGGCCGGTGCGGAACCCGAGCACGTCGGCGAGGCCGAGCGGCGACCGTGGAACCAGCCCGATGGTCGCGGGATCGCCGCCGAGCACGTCGAACGACCAAGGCGCCAGGAGCACGAAGGCGAGCGCAGAACCTGCGACCGCGATGCCCAGTCCACGCAACGCGATGCGCGCACCGCCCACCAGCGGTACCGCGAGGACCAGCGCTACCGCTACGGCCGGTGCGAAGACGATCGCCGGCGGCCAGACCGCCGTGGCCGTCGCAGTGATCAAGGCGGTGCTCAGAAGTGCACGCCGCTTACCGATGGGGCTCGACCCGAGACCCCCTGCGCCCCGCTCCCCCACGAACTGCACGATCGCGCCGAACAGGATCGGGGCCAGAGCGAAGAGGACGAGTGGGCCGAGACGGCCGCGCGCGATCGCGTTGCGCGGCAGAGGATTGGCGCTGTAGGCGGCGGCGGCGGCGACCGCCGGCCAGGCCGACGGCGACAGCCGCCGCACCATCCTGTAGGCGGCGACCGCTCCGAAGGGCAGCGCGCCGGCGACCACCACCGTGCGGGCAGAAGAGGTGGCGCCGAGGAGAGCCGTCCCGAGAGCGCTCATCGCGGCCAGCACGGGTGGGGCCGCGGCGTCGGTCCCCAGTCCCGACTGGCGCCACGGGTCCCAGTATGCGCTGAGAAGCCCATCGAGTCCCGGCCAGCGGCCGAACGTGCCGATCGCCGGGACGTGCCCCGAGATCAGGCTGCGCGCCCCGAAGAGGAGCACGGCCAGCAGGGTCAAGCCGCTCAGGGCCTCGGGTCGGGTCAGGCGCCTGCTCGCCTCGTCGACCACCACCTTCGTGCGCGTCGAGACGTCGGCCAGCCGGTCCCCCGCATGCAATCGGACGGTCAGGAAGGTCCTCACTGCGCGCTGCCGCGAACCATCAGGTCGCGCACGTCGTCGTCGCCCACGGTCCGCAGAGCCTGGGTCTCGCGACGCGAACGGACGACGCTCCGCAGATCGCGCAGGTTCGCCGACCAACCTCCGAGAGCCGCTCGCGCCCTCCCCCACTGACGGGTAGTGGCGAGCGCGACCGCCTCGACGAGGCTGAGCAGGAACGCGACCGGCAGCACCCACACCAAGGTGAGCCCCGAGTACGACGTGATCAGGACGCGTATCCGGTTGCGGTTGCGTCTCCGCTCGTCCACGAGACCGCGGCTGCGTTCACTCCCGACTCCCGAGCGACCGTGACGGACGCGCGCATCTGGGGCAACCAGGACGCGCGCCCCCGCGAGACGGGCGCGCCAGCAGAGATCGATGTCGTCGGAGCCCGGATACGTCTCGGGATCGAACCCCCGAGCCCGGCGAAGAGATCGCGCGCACGAGCATCGCCGCGCTCGAGACGAAGAAGACGTCTCGCACGGCGTCGTGCTGCTCCTGGTCGATCTCGCCGGGCTCTATCCCGCTGAAGACGACGCCGTAGTGGTCGATCGCCAGACCGACCTCCAGGAGGACCTCCGGGCTTGCCCGGTCGACGATCTTCGGGCCGACGACGCCGGCGTTCGATCGGTAGGCCTCCTCGACCATGACCCGGACCGCCGAGGGCTCTACGACGACGTCGTCGTGGCAGAAGAGCAGGAACGCCGCTCCCTCGACGGCTCCGATCGCCTCGTTCGCTGCGACCGCGAAGCCGACGTTCTCGGGGAGGCGGCGCACGTACGCGTGAGGGGCGACCGAGGCGATCCGGGCCGTCGGGTCGGCTGAGCTGCCGCTGTCGAGCACGAGGATCGACAGCGCCGGGTAGTCCTGGGAGGCGAGCGAGGCCAGCGTCTCCTCGAGTCCCTCGCCGTCGGAGGTCACGACGACCGCCACCACGGGCGGGGCAGGCGTCTCCGCCGGCTCCTCAGCGTCGCCCACGCCTGAGAGATCGAGGCCGGACGGCTGCGGTTCGGGCTTCTCCATGGGCCGGGCGAGGATACCAACCGTGCCCCCGCGAGCGGCGGTGGGACTCTCCGACGGGGTCGGCCAGTGCTTGCAACTGTTTAACATATCTGTTATTGTCGCGAGCACACGGGCGCCGGTCGGCACCCCACCTGCGAGCACGACGACAACCGACACGCCGACAACCAACACGACACCGACGAGCGCGACACCAACAGGAGGGCCATCCATGGGAATCGATGTTCGCAAGGTCATCACCGACGCCGGGTACGTCTCTATAGGGCTCGGTGTCCTCGGCTACCAGCAGGCGCAGACCCGTCGGCGCGAGCTCGGAGCACGACTCGACAGCGCCGGCGAGTGCATCGGCGTGCGTGCGCGCGAGATGCGCAGCCGCGTGTCGGAGGGAGTCCCCTCGAGGCTCGATGAGCGTGCGCAGGCCGTCCGTGTTCGCCTCGAGAGCCGTATCCGGGATCTGCCTGACCCCGACGAGGTGCGAACCCGCATCGGCGAGCGCACCCGAGTCGCACGCGAAACGGTCGACGCCAGGGCACGCGAGATGCGTGGAGTCGTGGAGGAGCAGACCCGCGCGGCCATCGACCGCGTCCAGCTGCTCGGCGACGAGCTGGGAAGACGCGTCGAGCCGCTGGTCGATCGGCTCCCCGAGCCGGTGGCGAAGGCGGTCGAGCCGCTGCGCACCAGGATGCACGCACCGGTCGGCTCCGGCGTCTGACCTGATCCCCCGACCCCACAGCACGTAGTGAGGCCCCCTCCCGTGAGGGGGCCTCACCGCGTACTCCTCGTTGCCGCCGGGCCCCGTGACGCCGGTACGCTCGTTCCGTGCTGGTTGCCCTGGCAGGCGGAGTAGGTGCGGCGAGGTTCCTGAGGGGCCTCGTCGGCGTCGTACCGCCCGAAGACGTCACTGCGATCGTGAACACCGCCGACGACGACACGTTCCACGGGCTCCATGTGTCTCCCGACATCGACTCGGTCGTCTACACGCTGGCCGGCGCGTCGGACCCTGTTCGGGGCTGGGGCCTCGAGGGCGAGTCGTACACCGTCCTCGACTCCCTCGAGCGCTACGGCGCCGAGACGTGGTTCAGGCTGGGCGATCGCGACCTCGCGACCCACCTCTACCGCACCGAGCGGCTGCGCGAGGGAGCGACCATCTCGACGGTCACGGCCGAGATCGCAGCCGCCTGGGGGGTCCGGTCCCGACTGCTTCCGATGACCGATCAATCCGTGTCGACGCGCATCGAGGTGGAGGGAAGCGGGGGCAGGCCGATCGAGCTGCGGATGCAGGAGTGGTTCGTCCGTGAGCGTTGTGAGCCAACCGTGCTGAACGTGGGATTCGACGGCGCCGACGTCGCGGTCGCTGCACCCGGGGTCCTCGAGGCCCTCGAGTCGGCTGAGACGATCCTGATCTGTCCGTCGAACCCCGTCATCTCCATAGGCCCGATACTCGCCATCCCAGGAGTGCGCGAGGTCCTCGCCTCCCGTCGCCGGCGTGTCGTGGGCGTAAGCCCGATAGTCGGGGGCGCTCCTGTCAGAGGACCCGCCGACCGGTTGATGCGCGCCCTGGGCATCGAGGTGACCTGCGCCGGCGTCGCACGCACCTACTCGGAGATCTGCGGGACGCTGGTCATAGACGCCGTCGACGAGGCGCTCGCGCCCCGGGTCGAGGCTGCGGGCGTGCGCGCCGTCGTCGCCGACACGCTGATGCGCAGCCCGGAGGTCGCGGCGGGCCTGGCCCGCAATGCACTCGAAGCCGTCGCGTAGGGCTGGGTCATGCCCTCGACAGGCCTCTCCATAATCCCGATCAACGGGGTCGGCGAGATACGGCCGGGCGACGAGATCGCGACGCACGTGGCCGCGGCCGCCCACGACTCGGGGACACCCCTTGCAGACGGGGACTGCCTTGTCGTCACCCAGAAGGTCGTCTCCAAGGCAGAGGGGCGCCTCGTGCTGCTCGACCACTCCGATCGGGACGCCCGACTGCGGCTGGTCGAGTCGGAGTCGGTCCGGATCCTGCGCCGGCGCGGCGACCTCGTCATCAGCGAGACCAGCCACGGCTTCGTCTGCGCCAACGCCGGTGTCGACCTCTCCAACGTCGAAGCCGGCCAGGCCGCTCTGCTACCCGTCGATCCCGACCGCTCCGCCAAGCACATACGCGACGCTCTGCGCGCCCGAAGCAGCGTCGAGGTCGCGGTGATCATCTCCGATACCTTCGGACGGCCGTGGAGGAACGGGCTCACCGACGTCGCCATCGGCGTGTCCGGCATCGCGGCGATCGTGGATCTCCGTGACACGACCGACGCCCTCGGGCGCGCCCTCCAGGTGACCGAGCTCGCCCTCGCCGACGAGATCGCGCCGGCCGCCGAGCTGGTGATGGGCAAGGCGACCGGGGTGCCGGCCGCGATCGTGCGCGGGCTGAGCAAGGAGTGGTTCAGAGAGGGCTCGGCGCGAGAGCTGATCAGACCCGCATCGGAGGATCTGTTCCGATGAACCACGAGGTTCCGTCGTTCATCACCGCCCGCCGATCGATCAGGGCCTTCTCCGAACGAACCGTGGATCGGGCGATCCTCGACACCATCGTGGAGTCGGCGTGTCTGGCCCCGGCGCCTCACCACTCGCGGCCGTGGAGGTTCGCCGTAGCCGAGTCACCTGCCGCCAGACGCTCGCTCGCCCGCGAAATGGGGGAACGATGGCGGACCGATCTCGCCTCCGACGGTATCGACGAGACGCGCATCGACGGCCTCGTCGCCGCCTCGGTCCGCAGGATCGAGGGAGCTCCCGCCGCTGTCCTCGGATGCCTGACGCACGACGGCCTCGACCGGTACCCCGAGCGCGCCGACGGCAGGCCGAGTGGTCCATGGCGCTGCTGTCGCTGGGAGCCGCGTTCGAGAACCTGCTCCTCGCAGCGTCCGCGGCCGGGCTCGCGGCCTGCTGGGTCGCGGCGCCGGTCTTCTGCCCCGACACCGCCCGCGACGCTCTCGGGCTACCGGACGACTGGCAGCCGCAGGCGATGGCGCTCGTCGGATACCCCGACCCGTCCTACCGGGCCCCCGACCGCCGGCCGATCGCCCTCGACACCCTTCGCGCCGTCCGGTGAAGCGGACCCGCCCCAGAGGCGGACCCGGCACGGCTCAGCGCGACGAGGCCCGCGCCGCCTTGAAGTGCTCGACCGTGCGAGCGAGGCCCTCCTCGATCGAGGTCCACGGCTTCCAGCCGAGGTGTATGCCGGCACGACCCGGGTCGATCGCCGAGCGGGCGAGCTCCCCCACCCTCGGCGGCTCGTAGCGGGCGGGCTCCTTGAACCCCGTCAGGCGCGCCATGATGTCGAAGAGCGCCTGCACGCTCGTCTCGACTCCGGTGCCCACGTTCATCAGCAGGCCCCCGCCCTTCTCCGCCGCACGCACGAACGCATCGACGACGTCGTCGACGTAGACGAAGTCGCGTGTCTGCTTGCCGTCGCCGAAGATGACCGGGCGCTCGTGGGCCAGGAGACGCGACGCGAAGATCGAGACGACCCCCGCCTCACCGCTCGGATCCTGGCGGGGCCCGTAGACGTTCGCGAGCGCCAGTGCGCTGTACTCGAGCCCACGCACCTCCCGGTAGTAGTGCAGATAGTCGCCTACGGCCTTCTTCGCGACGCCGTAGGGAGACTCCGGGCGCTGCGGGTGCGCCTCCGTCGTGGGAATCGTCTCCGGCGTGCCGTAGATGGTCCCCCCGGAGGAGGCGAAGGCCACCTTCCGCACTCCCGCCGCGACGCAGCCCTCGAAGACGTTCAACGACCCGATCACGTTGACCTCGGCGTCGAAGGTGGGGCGCGCGACCGAGACACGGACATCGGCCTGGGCAGCAAGGTGGAAGACGGCGTCGGGGCGCCGATGCACTATCAGGTCGACGATCCCCGGGGAACGGATGTCCATCCGGTGGAACGAGAACCTCCGCCCGGTCTGGCTGCGGGCATCGGTCAGGTTCGCCAGGTTCCCCGTAGAGAGATCGTCGACCACATCGACACGCCACCCCTCCGCGAGGAGTCGATCGACGAGGGTGGAGCCTATGAACCCGGCTCCTCCGGTCACGAGCGCCTTGGAGGCCATCAGCCCTTTCCCACCTCGATGGGCCGGTACGCCTCCGCAGTCGGGCCCGGTCGGACCCGACCTCCGGAGATCCTGGTGTGGGGCGGCAGGTCGGCCGACGCCCCGACGATCGTCTGATCGGTCACCACCACGTGCGAGCCGAGTCGCGCATCCGGACCGACGACCGAGTCGGTGACCACAGACGCGCCACCTATCCGAGCGCCCTCCAGTAGCACCGAGCGTTCGATCCGGGCACCTTCGCCGATCTCGACGCGCGGTCCGAGGACTGCGTCGGCGAGCACGCACCCGGAACCTACGCCGGCGCCCATGCCGACGAGGCAGGTGCCCTCCACGCGCGCGGTGGAGTCGATCGAGACGTCACCCTGGGTCCACAAGCCGGGCGATACCTCCCTCGCACCGGGTGCGGGAGTCTGCCCGAGTCGCCCGGCGAGAGCGTCGGCGTGCGCCTCGAGGTATGTCTCGCAGGTCCCGATGTCGAGCCAGTAGGTGTCGGAGGCGTACGCGTAGAGGGCGCCCCTGGTCTCCACCATTCTCGGGAACGTCTCGCGCTCGATCGAGACCTCGAGCCGCGGAGGGATGCGATCGAGGACCGAAGGTTCGAGCACATAGGTGCCGGCGTTTATCCAGTCGGTCGGAGCCGCGCCCGGAGGCGGCTTCTCGATGAACCCGATCACCTCGCCGTCGGCGCGCGTAGGGACCACACCGAACGCGGAAGGATCGACGACACGCGAGAGGTAGATCGTCGCGGCTGCACCGTGTGCGTCGTGGAACTCGATCATCGCTGTGAGGTCCAATGCCGTCAGCACGTCGCCGTTGCACACCACGAAGCGCTCGGTGATGCCCTCGGAGGCGAACCGGATTCCCCCCGCGGTCCCCAGAGGATGGTCCTCGACCGCGTATCGGAGACGGATCCCGCCGTAGGAGCCGCCGGGGAAGTGCTCGACGAAGACGTCGGGGAGGTAACCGAGTGAGAGGATCACCTCGTCGATCCCGTGAGACGCGAGCCACGAGAGCTGACGCTCGAGGAACGCCTGGTTCGCGATGGGTAGCAGTGGCTTGGGGGTCGTGAGCGTGAGAGGTCGCAGGCGCGTGCCCGCGCCGCCGACCAGGAGAACCGCCTTCACGGGGCGACCGTGGCCGCCGGCGCCGTCGGTTCGGTCGGGACCGAGGTCGTGGCCGTGCTCGCGCTAGTCGGCCCCGAGGTCACCTCGGGCACCGTGGTCTCCGTGGACGCCGTGGTCTCCGTTGACGTCGGAGGGGGTGTCTCCCCTGGGATCGTCGTCGATGCCCCGGGAGTGGTCTGACCGGGCGGTGTCGACTCCCCCGGCGTCGTCACGTCGCCGCCGGCGGTCGTCGTGGTCTCTCCGGCAAGCGTCGTATCCGACCCCTGGCCCATGTCGGCGGGGGTGAAGACCGCTCCCGCAGAGGGCGGCTCGCCGATCTCCTCGCCGCCGGGGAGGAGGGCGATCGCGATCACCTCGAGATCGCCCAACCTGTGAACCGACGGGTCGCCGCTCTGCTCGTCGCCGTCGACGGACCAGCGGACCTCCGCCTCCTCGCCGTCGCACTCGTCGCCCGCGGTCTTAGCCACGTCGCCCCACACGCTGAACGAGTCGGCGGTGACCTCCCACCCGCCGAACTCCATGAAGAGCCCCAGGGTCGCGTTCTCGCCACTCTCGTCGGCGGCCGCCGGCTGGATGTGGATCAGGCCGTCGCCCTTCGTGTTGATTCCCGCAGGGACATCGGTGCCTGCACGGAGATCGAACTCAGGGGCGTTCGGGAGCCACTCGCCGCAGACGTTGACCCCGATGGCCGCATGCCAGTGATCGAAGTCGGCCCTCGGCCTGTCGACAGCAGCGTTGCCCCCACCGCCGCTGTCGGTCTTGGTCAGCACGATCAGAAAGACCCCGATCATCACCACGAGCGCGGTGGCCACGTACCACCACTGCTGAGACCGGTTGCGCGGCGGTGGCATGCGCGCCTCGGCACGCCGCTTCGCCCTCGATGCCTTACCCATCGCCCCGGAGGCTACCGCGAGTGCGGCTGCGGGCCGCGCCTGCCCTCACCGCGTGCTCGACCCACGCGGCCGCGCAGCGTGCGGCCAGGTAGAGGCCGGCTGCAGGGAGCACGGCCCTCCTGGCGCCCGTGTACCGGCGCCGCGCGAACCGCCAAGCCGAGCGATGGTGCTCGAGGATCATCCGGTACGGCCGCCGCGATGTGCTCACCCCCTGGGCATGGATCACCCGACCCGCCGGTTCGTACGCGACGCGCCATCCGCGGCGTCGGAGCCGCCAGCAGAGATCCACGTCCTCCATGTACATGAAGTACCGCTCGTCCCAACCCCCTACGTCGTCGAGGGCGGCACGGCGCAGCCACACCGCGGCGCCCGAGACCCAGTCGACGTCGCGCGACCGCGACGGATCGGCGTCGAGCTGGCGATACCTCCGGGTGAACGGGTTCGACGGCCAGAAGAGCCCGAGGACTCCGTGTCCGGCAGCGTCGACCATCGAGGGCAACGACCGCGCCGACGGATAGTCGGTGCCGTCGGTGTTGGTGATCCTCGGTCCGACTGCTCCGAGCTCCGGCTCCCGGTCGAATCGATCCAGGACTGCGGCCGCCGTGCCGATCTCGACCTCGGCGTCCGGGTTCACCACGGCCACGACGGGCGCGCGGCAGGCCGCGATGCCGAGATTCGCGCCGCGCGCATAGCCGACGTTGCCCGGGGAATGCACTACGCGCACGTCCACACCGGACGAGAGCAGCGCCTCTACTGAGCCGTCGGTCGAGGCGTTGTCGACCACCACGACCTCGGGCGGCCCTCCCCCACCGACATCGAGCAGGAGGGATCTCACCGCGTCTGTGAGCAGCGCACCGGCATTGTGGTTGACCACGACGCCGCCCCAGCGCATCGACCTCGGCGATCCTGCATCGGCAGACAACGACTCGGAGTCGCCGGCCGCCGTGCTCTCCATCGAGTCCATCTAGTCCATCTAGTCCACGACTCGGTACTTGATCAGCGTCCAGAGTGCCGAGAAGCCGTCACGCCAGGTGATCTTCTTCCCCTCGTCGAACTCCCGCCCGGCGTAGGAGATCGGCACCTCGTAGATGCGGATACGCCGTCGTAGAACCTTCGCCGTCATCTCCGGTTCGATGTCGAAGCGATCTGCTCTCAGTGTGAGCGAGTCGATCACGCGCCGGTCGAAGAGCTTGTAGCACGTCTCCATGTCGGAGAGCGTCGTGTTGTAGAGGACGTTCGTCACCAGCGACAGGAAGCGATTGCCCATCCAATGGAAGAAGAGCATGTTCCGCCGCTCACCGGTGAAGCGCGAGCCGTAGACGACCTCGGCCTTGCCACTCAGCATCGGATTGATGAGACGCGGCCAGTCCTCCGGGTCGTACTCGAGGTCGGCGTCCTGTATCAGAACCATGTCGCCGGTCACGTTCGCGAAGCCCGTCCGCACGGCGGCGCCCTTCCCCCTGTTCTCGCCGTGATAGACGACGCGCACCGTGCTGTCGCCGAGCTGCGACAACACCTCTCTCGTGCCGTCGGTGCTGCCGTCGTCGACTATCACGATCTCCAGATCGAGGCCGTCGGGAAGGCGCACAGCGCGCATGCGCCGTAGGACCTCGACGATCGTGTTCCGCTCGTCGTAGACGGGCACGACGACGGAGAGCTTCCGGTACCGCCGAGCCGGTGTGCCGGGATCACGCTCCTCCACGGGCGCGCTCCTCCAGGTACCAGGTGTGAGTGAGAGCCAGGCCCTCGCGCAGGTTCACGCGAGGCTCCCAGCCGAGGAGCTCGCGCGCCCGGGCGATGTCGGGGCAACGACGGGTCGGGTCGTCGACCGGCAGGTCTTCGAAGACGATCTCCGACTCGGCACCGGTCAGCTCGACGATGATCTTCGCCAGCTCGAGGACCGTGAACTCGTCGGGGTTGCCGATGTTCACCGGGCCGACGAGGTCGGAGTCGAGGAGGGAGACAAGCCCGCGCGCCTCGTCGTCGACGAAGCAGAAGGATCTGGTCTGGCTGCCGTCGCCGTAGACCGTCAAGGGCCGGTTCTCCATCGCCTGGACGAGGAAGTTGGACACGACCCGGCCATCGCCCGGCCGCAGCCTCGGGCCGTAGGTGTTGAAGATCCTCGCGATCCCGGCTGAGAGCCCGTGAAGGCGGTGATACGTCATGGTCAGCGTCTCGGCGAAGCGCTTCGCCTCGTCGTAGACGGCGCGAGGTCCGACCGGGTTGACGTTCCCCCAGTAGGACTCGCGCTGGGGGTGCACGAGCGGGTCTCCGTAGACCTCGCTCGTCGATGCCAACACGAAGCGGGCGCCGTGAGCCAGAGCGAGATCCAGGGCGAGCCGCGTCCCGAGAGAGCCGACGTCGAGCGACTCGAGGGGCATCCGCAGGTAGTCGGGCGGGCTCGCGGGGCTGGCGAGGTGCATCACGGCGTCGACGCTTCCCGACACAGGAAGCTCGCGACTCACGTCGGACTCTATGAGCTCGTAGCTCGGGTTGGTGTCGTGTGCCGCGGTGTTCTTCCGCATCCCGGTGCTGAAGTTGTCGACGCAGACGACCTCGTCACCTCTCGACAGCAGACGATCGCAGACGTGGGATCCGACGAAGCCGGCTCCTCCCGTGACGACGACCCGCGCCATCAGCGACCGACCCCCGCGTACGTGAAGCCCCGCCGCCGGAGTGCGACCGGGTCGAGCAGATTGCGGCCGTCGACTATCGCGGGTCGTCGCATCGCCGCCTTCACCCGGTCGAAGTCGAGCCATCGGAACTCGTCCCACTCGGTGAGCACCGCAAGGACGTCGGCCTGCTCGCACGCCTCGTACGCGTCCGTGCGGACGTCGAGTCCGGTGAGCACCGACGCCGCGCGCTCGCCGGCCGCAGGATCGTATGCCTGGACCGAGGCGCCCTCCTCGAGCAGGCGGCGCGCTATGTAGAGCGAAGGGGAGTCGCGCAGGTCGTCGGTCTCCGCCTTGAACGTGAGCCCCCAGACGGCGACCGTCGCCCCTTCGAGCGTGCCGTCTACCGCTGCACGCGTCTTGCCGACTATCCGCTCATGCTGTTCCACGTTGACACGTCGCACACCGTCGAGCAGATCGAAGTCGTATCCCGCCTGCCGGGCCATGTGGAGAAGCGCTGCAGTGTCCTTCGGGAAGCACGATCCGCCGTATCCGGGCCCGGGGTGCAGGAACTCGAAGCCGATACGGCTGTCGTAGCCCATGCCGAGCGCGACCTCGCGCACATCTGCGTCGACCTCCTCGCACAGGTTGGCGATCGCGTTGATGAACGAGATCTTCGTCGCCAGGAAGGCGTTCGACGCGTACTTGATCATCTCGGCCGAGGCCGGGTCGGTCACCAGCACGGGGGCACGGACGCTGCGGTACATGTCGGAGACGCGCACAGCCGCCGCCGGGTCGTCGCAGCCGACAACGATCCGATCCGGGTTCAGGAAGTCGCGCACCGCCGCGCCCTCGCGCAGGAACTCCGGGTTCGACGCGACCGTGACCTTGTCGAGCCCGGCACCGGCTCTCCCCGAGGATCCGCTGCACGAGCCGCGCCGATCCGACCGGCATCGTCGACTTGTTCACCACCACGGCTCCGGGGCGCAGCGCCGGCGCGATCTCCCTGGAGACGTCTTCGACGAACGAGAGGTCGGCTGAGCCGTCGTCTCCCTGCGGCGTCGGGACGCAGAGCAGTACGACCTCGGCATCGCGGACCGCGTTCTCGGCACCCACCACGAATACGAGCCTGCGCGCCGCAAGCCCCTCGGCGACGAGGCGCGGAAGCCCTCTTCCAGGATCGGGACCTCACCCTTCGTGAGGCGTGCGACTCGTTCCGCGTCGACGTCGGCACAGATGACGTCGTGCCCGAGGTGTGCGAGGCAGGCGGCGGAGGTCAGGCCGACATAACCGGCACCGATGACGGCGATCTTCACGGGATACTGATCGGCAGGTTTCGACCGCTCCGCTCGGGTTCACTGCTGATCGCCACGATCCCCGATCTTAGAGGGCACTCCTCAGCAGCCGACCGGTGGAAGGCCGCTCGACGGATCGTACGGCGTCGTGACGCCGGGGAGCGTGCCCGGGTTAGGGGGCAGCGTCGTGGTCGAGGTGGGTGCCACGGTGGTCGTCGGGGCGGTACCCGGTGCCCACACGCCGTCGAAGTCCTGCCCGACGACGACGGTCACGTCGGCGCCCTCGGGAGCAGTCTCGAGAGCGACGAGCTTCCCTGCCCCGGCGAGGTACGCCTTCACGAGGCGCGCTTCACCCTCCGCCCCGGGCGCGTACCTGATCTCCGTGACGCCGTAGTCGAGGCGGTCGGCATCGGCGGGTGGGTCGACCCCCGCGAAGCCCTCCGAGACGAAGGCGTCGAGGGTGTCGCGGGCCACTCCGGGAACGCCCGACCCGTTCTCGACCCGTACCCGCACATCCGACGGCTCGAGACCCGGGGGAGGCTCTTCGTCGAGTGCCTCCTCGGGAGGGCCGAACGAGCGGAGCCGTTCGAAGATCACCTCTGCCTCGTCCTGTACGAGATCCTGCGCGTCGGCGCCCCCGTGGAACGCCCTCACGGTCGGTACGGTGGTCATCTCCACGACCGCGGGGTCGACGTTGCTGAAGGTATTTGTCAGCGCCTGTAGATCGGACAGGCCCAGGGCCGGATCCTTCACGAGGTGCCGCACGACCTCGTCGAGGAGCCTGTAGGCCTTCAAGGGGTTGCGTCCGCCCTTGTCGATGGCCGCCTTCGCGATGCTGCGCATGAAGTACTGCTGGCGCCGAATGCGCCCGAAGTCGGAGGTCGGGTCCGACCTCCACTGCGCCTGCTCGACGTCGTACCACTCGTAGTAGCGCGACCTCACGTATGCCAACGCCTGGTCACCGCTGAGGTGCGCGCAGCCACCGAGCTTGACGTCTAGGCCCGTCTTCGCGTCACGTGCAGGGGTGGGGAAGAAGATGGGGACGCTCCCGATCGCGTCGACGACCCCTTTGAACCCCGCGAAGTCGACCTCCAGGTAGTGGTGGATCGGGATGTCGAAGTTGGTCTGGATCGTCTCGATCACCTTGGATGGACCAGCGTTGAAGGCCGCGTTGATCTTCGACTCGCCGACGCCGGGGATATCGACCCACAGGTCCCTCGGGAACGAGACGAGCAGGCCGGTGGCGGTGTCCGGGTCGACGTGGGCGATCATTATCGTGTCGGAGCGCTGGCCCGACTGCGTGGCCGCGCCACCGAACGACTCCGCGTCCTCGGCCGTGTCGACGAAGGCACGCGTGTCCGAGCCGATGATCAGGAAGTTCGCCGGCGCACCCTTGTCGGTGATCGCGTCGAGAACGCCGTCCTCGATCGGGGCATCCTCGATGTCGTCGACCTTGTCGTTGGCAACCCAGTACGCGCCGCCGATCCCGCCTGCGGTCAGACTGGAGACCACGGCGAGCGCTACGGCGAATCGCCCGAGAAAGGCGCGCCAATGAGATCGGGGCTCTGACGACACGGCGGGCGCAGTCTACCGACGGACCCATGAGCGACGACGCTCCGAGCCGTGCAGACACCGTGAAGATCTCGCGTAGCCCGTGCCGACGATCACCGCTCCCGCCCCTCGGGTCCCGGGGTCTCAGGTGTCGACCGGGAGACCCAGGCCGCGCGCAATGACCAGGCGCTGGATCTCGCTCGTCCCCTCACCTATCTCGAGGATCTTCGCGTCGCGGTAGTAGCGGCTCACCGGCGACTCGTCCATGTACCCGTATCCGCCGAGTATCTGCAGCGCCTCACGAGTAGCCGTGACCGCGATCTCACTGGCATAGAGCTTCGCCATCGCGCCGATCTGCCGGATGGGCTCACCGCGCTCGTGCAGGCAGGCAGCCTTCCAGACGAGGCTCCGCGCGTTCTCGATCGCGAGCGCCATGTCGGCGCACTTGAAGGCGACTGCCTGGTACCGACCGATCGGCCCTCCGAAAGCCTCGCGCTGCTTCGCGTGCTCGAGTGCGGCGTCGAGGCAGGCCTGGGCCAGCCCTACCGACACGGCCGCGATGGCGATGCGCCCGGAGTCGAGAATGCGCAAGAAGAGCTTGAAGCCCTCGCCCCGCTCACCCAGGAGATTCGACTCCGGTACCCGACAGCCGTCGAAGACGAGCTCGTGGGTGTCGCTCGCGCGCCACCCCATCTTGCGGTATGGGGGAGCACCTCGAAGCCGGGAGTTCCCGCATCGACCACGACGTTCGAGATCTCGCCGGGACCGGTGCGCGCCGTGATCGTCACGCACCTGGTGATCGCGGTACCGGAGTTCGTGATGAACGTCTTCTGCCCGTCGATCACCCACTCCCCGAGTCGAGCCGGGCACGGGTGGCAACGTTCCCCGCGTCGGAGCCAGACGATGCCTCCGTGAGCCCGAAGGCGCCGAGGACCCGACCCTCGACCATGGGCACGAGGTACTCCTGCTTCTGCTCCTCGGTACCCGCGAGCAGGAACGGTGTCGCACCGAGGCTGACGCCGGCCTCGAGGGTCATCGCGGTCGAGACATCGATCCGAGCCAGCTCCTCGAGCGCCAGGCAGTACGTGAGGTAGCCGGCGTCTGCCCCTCCGTACTCCTGCGGGAAGACGAGGCCGAAGAGCCCGAGGTCCGCCATCTTCTCCACTGCCCCCAGGGGGAAGACCGAGGTCTGGTCCCACTGCGCGCAGTACGGGGCGATCTCGGCCTCGGCGAACTCCCGTACGACTCCGCGGAACTGCTGCTGTTCCGGATCCAGGTCGAAGTCCATCTCCCCATTCTGGCCGGGTTGTTAGCCTCCGAGCGTGGTCAAGCGGCCGGTCGACCCTTGCAGCGTCCTCGCGCACCTCCCCACCGACGCCGGGATCGCCGTGATGCGGGACGGCAACCGCACGATCGTGTGCTGCACCCCGTCGGAGATCCTCGTCGCGTCGGGTCCTGCCGCCTTCGATGCACTCGACTCCATAGAGCGTGACGGTGGCTTCTGGGCGGGGTTCCTCGCCTACGACCTCGGTCGCTCGGTCGAGCGGATCGTCCCCTCGTCCGACGACGACCTCTGCCTCCCCGACCTGGGCTTCGCCAGGTTCCCGTGCCGGCTCGTCCTCGAGCCCGGCGCGCCGCCCCGAGTCGAGGGGAACGGCGCCGGACGGGAGACCCTCGAGCGCGCCCTCTGGCTCTCACGCGGTCGCGACGAGCAGCCCGCTCCCCTCCCCGGGCTCTCGGGATGGAGGAGCAGCCTCGACGAGGAGGGCTGGTCGCGTCGGGTCGAGGAAGTTCTGAACCTGCTGGCTGCCGGCGAGTGCTACCAGGTCAACCTCACGCGGAGGCTCACGGTCGCCGTACCTGCCGACCCGGTTGCTCTCTTCACGGCGCTCTGGAAGCACAACCCGGCACCGCACTCCGCGCTCCTCACGTTCGGCGCCGGTGCCCCCGTCGACCTCTCCATCGTCTCTGCCTCGCCCGAGCGCTACCTGGCGAGGGATGGTCGCGATGTCGAGACGCGACCGATCAAGGGCACCGGCTCCGACGCCGCCCGCCTCGCCGCCAGCGCGAAGGACCGGGCCGAGAACGTGATGATCGTCGATCTCGCCCGCAACGACCTGGGACGCGTCTGCGAGTACGGGTCGGTGCGCACCGACGCGCTCTGCGAGGTCGAGGCGCACCCCGGGCTCTTCCATCTGGTCAGCACGGTTCGTGGTCGACTGCGCGACGACATCGGTCTGTCGGACCTCGTCCGCGCCACCTTCCCTCCTGCATCGGTGACGGGCGCACCGAAGCCGAGGGTGCTGCAGGCGATCGAGGACCTCGAGCCGATCCGGCGCGGCGCCTACTGCGGGGCCGTCGGCTGGATCGACTCCGACCGCTCACGTTGCGACCTCGCCGTGGCGATCCGCACCTTCACGGTCACCGGCGGCGCGACCCATCTCGGAGTCGGCGGCGGGATCGTGGCCGACTCCGACCCGGTCGCCGAGTGGCGCGAGACGGAGCTGAAGGCGCGGCGAATCCTCGATGCCGCCTCGCGCGGCAGCGGAGCGAGGATCCGAGAGCGAACGGCGGCCGGACCCGGGTCTGGTGTGGGAGCGTGATCATCTGGCTGAACGGCGACCTCATCGACGCCGCTGCGGCGCGTGTCTCTCCGCTCGACCGCGGGCTCCTAGTCGGCGACGGCGTCTTCGAGACGCTGCGCGTCTACGGAGGTGTCCCGTTCGCCTGGAGTCGTCACCTGGCTCGACTCGCCAAGTCGGCCGGCGGGCTGGGGCTCGAGGTGCCAGACCCGAAGGTGCTGCGAGGCGCGGCGGATGCGGTCATCTCGTCGAATCATCTCCTGGAGGCGCGACTGCGCATCACGGTCACCGGCGGCGAGGGCCCACCAGGCACCAGCCGTGCGGGTGCGCGTCCGACGGTGCTCGTCGTGGCCACCCCTTTCGTGCCGTGGTCGGACTCCGTCGACGTCGTGATCGTCCCGTGGAGCCGGAACGAGGGCGGAGCGGTGGCCGGCTTGAAGACAATCTCGTACGCGGAGAACGTGCGCGCGCTCGCATATGCCGAGGAGCGAGGCGCCGGCGAGGCGATCTTCCCGAACACCCGCGGGGTCCTCTGCGAGGCGACCGGCTCGAACCTCTTCGTGGCACGCGGCGGTGTCCTGCGTACGCCACCGGCCTCATCGGGGTGCCTCCTCGGGGTCACCCGTGCCCTGATCCTCGACGTCTGCACCGATGACGGCGTACCGGTCGAGGAGACCGACCTCTCCCCGGACGATCTGGTCTCCTGTGACGAGGCGTTCCTCTCCTCGACCACTCGCGAGGTGCATCCGATCGCACGGGTCGACGGGGTGACGCTGCCTGGCGCACCGGGAGCGATCTCGTTGCGCGCCGCCGCGGGGTTTCGCGCTCTGGTTGCACGCGACCTCGATCCTTGACGCCCACGGGCACGAGTCGATCCACGACCGGCGGCGCAGCGCTGCGCACCTACGGTAGAAGCGGCTCCAGCTCGTCGAGCAGCGCCCTCGCGGCGAGCTCGGCGCCGGCACCCTCGTAATGCCTGCCGTCGGGACGCGCCGGCTCGCCGTCGATACGGTCGTCGCACGGCGACTCGTCGACCCGGCAGACCGAGTCGGTGATCGAGACGAAGGCCGCCTTGCCGGTGTGAGCCTTGGCGTACTCGGCCAAGAGAGCGTTCCATGGTGTCGTGAGGTCGTCGTAGTGCTCCAGGAGCCGGCTCAGCCAGTCGTTGCACTCCTCGGGAGCGCACGAGGTCTCTATCCCGACGCCGAGCGGCTCGGTTCCGACGAGAGCCACCGTCGCTCCGTCCCTCCCCAGGCGATTCACCTCGCTCGCCAACGACTCGCGCCTCAGAGACCAGAACTCAGCCGTACCGGCGCGCACCTGGTGCCCGTCCGGAGCGATCCAGTCGGCGAGCGAGAACCGGTCCCATCGGACCACGAGCGTCGGGTCGTACTGGTCGATCATCGCGTCCTGCTTCGCTTTGATCTCGTCCGGACACTTGTCGCCGCTCGCGAGGGTGTCGCCGTCGTCGTGGACGATGTGGTCACCGCTCACGCCGCAGCCGCCCCTCGCAGCGGAGATGACGACCCAGCCGCGGTCCTCCGCCTCGCGCTCCAGGTAGGGGACGAGGTGCAGCGCCACGGAGTCTCCCGCAACGAGTATCACCGGTGCGTTCTCGTCCGGGGCGGCGTTGTGGGTCGCGAACACTGCGATCACTGCAATGCCCGCGAGAAGGAACGGGACCGCGGCCACGACCCTGCGCGGAGACAGGACGAGGTTGGCGCGAGAGCGCCTGATCGGTTGCTCCACCAAGTAGTACGAGACGGCCGAGATGACGATGGTGAGGCCGACGGCGATGGCTCTGAGCGGCAGTGCCGCGCCGGACGCTTCCCGGACGTCGAGCCAGACGATGAGAGGCCAGTGCCACAGGTAGATGCCGTAGGAGAGAGCGCCGATCCACACGACAGGTCGCGGCTCCAGGAGGCGCGTCAGAGCTCCTCCGCTGCGGGACCACAGCACCGTCACGAGCGCAGCCGTGGCGACCGAGACGAGCAGCGCCCCGTACCTGTAGTAGCTCTGCGGGCTCGTAGCCACGGCGAGGGAGGCGAGTCCGATGCCCCCTACGGCGACCTTCTCGATCGCCGCACCTCTCGCGAGCACGAAGCTCCGGAAGAACGCGTGCCGGAGAAGGAGAGCGGCGGCGGCACCTATGAGCGGCTCGAAGACGCGCGAGTCCGTGCCCATGTACGCGCGCTCGACCGCCTCGGGTCCCCAGTGTGCCGCCAGGAGGAGTGCGGAGACGGCGGCGAGCCCCACGGTCGCGACAAGGGGGGCACGGGGCCTCCGCCTGCCGAGGAGCATCAGACCCACGACCGTGACCGGCCAGAAGAAGTAGAACTGCTCCTCGATCGCGAGCGACCACGTGTGTTCGAGTGGCGACTCGGTCCCCTCGTCGTTGAAGTAGTCGCTCTCCTCGATGAAGTGCCAGTTGGCGACGTAGAACGTCGTAGAGAGGAGATCGCTGCGCAGCGTCTCCTTCTCCGAGCGTGTCGCCGTACCGGCAGTCACGAACGAGGTGACGACCAGAAGGACCGCGAGAGCGGGCATCAGCCTGCGGATCCGCCGGCTCCAGAAGTTCGCCAGCGAGATGCGCCCGCTCCGGTCGTTCTCGCCGATCAGGAGCGACGTGATCAGGAATCCCGACAGGACGAAGAAGATGTCGACGCCGAGATAGCCGAAACCGAACCCCGGAACGTCGAGGTGGAAGAGGATCACTATTACGACCGCGAACGCTCTCAGTCCGTCGAGCGAGCGGACGTGCCGGGACTTGTTCAAGCGCACTTCGATTCCGGGAGCAGGCTGGGCCTATGGGCTCCGCAAAAGATAGTCAGCGACCCGCTCGTGCCCTCGCAGCCGGCCGGAGCCGGGCATCTACCGCTCAGCGGCCCGGAGGCTGACGACGTCGCCGGCCGATACGGTCTCGACCGCGCCGTCGTCGCGGATGACCAGCAGGTGGCCGTCGTCGTCGATCCCCGAGGCGTCGCACTCGAAGGCACGGTCATGCAAGTCCACTCTCACGCGCATGCCGACCGTCGCTGAGCGCTCCAGGTACTCGGCGCGGAGCCCGGCGCCACCGTCGGCGGTCAGGCCGGCGAGCAGCGCATCCAGCTCCGTCAGCCACGAGACGAGGAGGTCGGCTCGCGTCGTCTCCATCTCGGACTCGAGGTTGCACGCCGTCGCCGTCTCGGTGAGCTCGGGGGAAACGCAGCCCACTTCACGTTGAGGCCCATCCCGACGACGAGCGCCCGCCCGCCCGGTGTCTCCGCCAGCAGTCCGGCGAGCTTCCGCCCGCCTATCACGAGGTCGTTGGGCCACTTCAGCCCTGCGCGGATCCCGGCCAGGTCGGCGACGGCCCTCGCAGCGGCGACGCCGGCGGCGACCGTGACGAGGTGCAGTCTCTCGGCGGGCAGGTCGGGGCGCAGGAGAGCCGAGGCGAGCAACGACGCGCCCGATGGCGCCTCCCACCGGCGGCCCAGCCGCCCCCTACCCGCGGTCTGAACGTCGGCCACAGCGACGAGTCCCTCCGGGGCACTCGCGGCCGCCTCGTCCAGTAGGTACCGGTTCGTCGAGTCGATCTCGGCGAACCACCTAACCTCGGCGAAGCGCGTTCCGCGGAGGCGCGGGGTGAGCCCACGGTCCGACCAGGTGCCGGCCGGCGACGGCGCGGACCCTGGTGCGGCGGGTACGTGAGCCGCAGCCGAGTCGCGACCGTCGGCGTCAGGAATGGCGGTCGGATCGGGCATCGCCCTTAGGATACGGGCCTTGTCCGACCCGATCGGGGGCTGTCCGTGCTTTCGAAGATCCTCATCGCGAACCGAGGCGAGATCACCCTGCGCGTCATGCGCACCTGCCGCGAGCTCGGGATCTCCACCGTCGCCGTGTACTCCGATCTCGATCGCGACGCCGTTCACGTCCGCTACGCCGACGAGGCCTTCTCGATAGGCGGACAGACGGCGACCGAGAGCTACCTCAACGTGCCCGCGATCCTCGACGCCATCGAGCGCTCCGGCGCCGACGGCGTGCACCCCGGATACGGGTTCTTCAGCGAGAACGCCGACTTCGCCAGGGCGGTGGTCGGTGCCGGGGCGACCTGGATCGGGCCCCCGCCCGAGGCGATCGAGGTCATGGGCGACAAGATCTCCTCCCGCTTGGCGGCGGATCGGGCCGGCGTAGAGTCGGTGCCCGGGACGACCGTGCCGATCGGCGACGTCCGGGAGATCCTCGCCTTCGGCGAGGAGCACGGCTACCCGATCGCCATCAAGGCCGCCTACGGCGGGGGCGGTCGCGGCATGAAGGTCGTGCACCAGCCCGAGGACGCCCAGTCGGCGTTCGACTCCGCGACACGCGAGGCACAGGCCTACTTCGGCCGGCCGGAGGCGTACCTCGAGCGCTACCTGGCGCGCCCCCGACACGTCGAGATCCAGGTCTTCTGCGACACACGAGGCGGAGCCGTCTACTTCGGCGATCGCGACTGCTCGACGCAGCGGCGCCACCAGAAGCTGATCGAGGAGGCACCGGCACCGGGGATCCCCGAGGAGACGCGCGCCGCCATGGGCGAGGCGGCCGTGAAGGTGGCACGTGCGTGCGGCTACGTGGGTGCCGGAACGGTAGAGATGCTCTACCAGGACGGCGCCTTCTACTTCCTCGAGATGAACACCCGGCTGCAGGTCGAGCACTGCGTGACCGAGGAGATCACCTCCACCGATCTCGTCGCCGAGCAGATCCGTGTCGCCTCCGGCCAACCGCTCTCGGTCGCGCAGGAGGAGATCTCGACTCACGGACACTCGATCGAGTGCAGAATCAATGCGGAGGACGCCGCCAGGCAGTTCATGCCGTCTCCCGGCCGGATCGTGCGCATGCGGGTGCCGGGTGGCCCGGGCGTCCGCTGGGACGGTGGCTACACCGAGGGCGACACCGTCTCCCAGTTCTACGACAACCTCATTGGGAAGCTGGTTGTGTGGGCACCCGACCGCGACCGGGCGATAGCGCGGATGCTGCGCGCCCTCGGCGAGTTGGAGATCGAGGGCGTGGCCACGACCACGGGCGCCCACATTGCCCTGCTCGGGCACCCCGACTTCGCCGCGCTGCGACACTCGACGAAGTGGGTCGAGGACGAGGTAGACCACGCTCTCTTCCCGGCGGCCGCTCCGGTTGCGGCCACGCCGGCCGACGACGGTGCACCTCCGCTCATCGAGCGCAGCGTGCCGGTCGAGGTCGACGGCAAGCGCTTCACCGTCAAGGTGTGGCTCCCCGAGGCGGGCGCTAGCGCACCTTCGACTCAGCGCGCGGGGTCCCGCGCCAGGCCGAAGGTGGCGAAGGCCTCGTCTACCGGGGGGCCACGAGCGGCACGGTCACTGCGCCGATGCAGGGCACGATCGTCAAGGTGCTGGCAGAGGTGGGGGCCGAGGTCGAGGTCGGCCAGGCGTTGCTGGTCCTGGAGGCGATGAAGATGGAGAACCACATCAACGCCGAGATCTCGGGGGTCGTCCGCGAGGTCCGCGTCGCCGTCGGCGACTCCGTCGGCACCGGCGACGCCTTGGTCGTGCTCGAGTAGCGCTCCCACCGTGAGGTCGGGAATGCCTCTCCTCAGTCGGCCGCCTCGGCGAGTGACTCGGCGAGCGCCGGGTGCACCAGCAGGGAATCGACGATGTCGACCGTCTTGAGGCCGTTCGTGACGGCCACGGCCAGGACGCTGATCAGCTCGGCTGCGTTCTGGCCCACGATCGATCCGCCGAGCACGACTCCTGTCGCAGGGTCCGAGAGGATCTTCACAAAGCCCCGCGGATCGCCGTTGATGAGCGACTTCGGATTGGCCGAGAACGGGACCTTGGTGACCCTCAGCTTGCGCCCCACGGCGAACGCCTCTGCCTCGACGAGTCCCACGTCGGCGATCTCCGGCTCGGTGAAGATCGCCGACGCCGCCTTGTCGTAGTCGAGGTGACGGTGGGAGCGGGCTGTGAGCCCCATGACGTGCTCCGCGATCTTGCGCCCCTGCATCGCTGCGACCGACGAGAGCGGGAGCCGTCCCGAGACGTCGCCCGCCGAGTAGATGCCGGGAACATTCGTCTGGCAGTGCCGGTCGCCGGGCACACAGCCGCGCTCATCCGTCTGCACCCCGGCGGCATCGAGTCCGAGACCCTCGCTGTTGGGCACCGAACCGATGCACAGGAGCGCATGTGACCCTGCCGCGACCCGTCCGTCGTCGCAGGAGACACTGATCCGGTCCCCGTCTCTCACGATCGACTGGGCGCGAGCGCCCTTCAGGAGGCGGACATCGCGCGAGAGGAACTCCGCCTCGAGCACCGCAGCGACCTCGGCGTCCTTGTAGGGCAGGACCTGCTGGCGCGACACGACGAGACTCACAGAGGAGCCGAGCGCACTGAACATGTGGGTGAACTCGACGCCGGTCACCCCCGACCCGATGACCACGAGGTGCTCGGGGATCTCGGGAGGCGGGTAGGCCTGGCGGGTCGTGAGCACCCGCTCGCCGTCGATGGTCGCCCAATCGGGGATTCGTGGACGCGATCCCGTGGCCAGGAGGATCGCGTCGGCCTCGAGCTCCTCCGTACCGTCGGTGGTCTCGACCACCAGGCGGTCTGCCCCGGTCAGGCGGCCGGTCCCCATGATGATCCGCACTCCCTGCGATTCGAGGAGCTCCGTCACGGACCGCTGCAGGCGCGCCTCGATGCCGGCGACTCTCTCGCGCAGCGCGGCGACGTCGAGGCGTCCCTCGGCGTGAAGCCCCATCGAACGGGCGCGGGTCAGCTCGGAGAGCTCACCGCCGGTCGCAATCATCGCCTTCGAGGGGATGCAGTCCCTCAGATGGGCGGCACCACCGACCAGGTCGCGCTCCACGAGCGTGACCTCGGCACCTAGCGAGGCGGCGACCGTCGCCGCCGTGTTGCCGGCTGGTCCTCCTCCGATGATCGCGAAACGCACGGACATGTCTCTCAGGCTACGTCCCGCCGACCGCCGACGCGAGCACCGTGGGCTCGCAAGCGCTGGGCAACCGCACTGCCACTCGACATAGGGACTCGCGGGTCGAGTGCGGCGCGCGCTAAGGGGTCATCCTCGGCTTCGACGACTCCGGCGACGGCTCCGGCGACGGCTCCGGCTCCGGCGACGGCCGCTGCTAGTACCGTCGCGCACGTGCCGGAGCTGCGTACTGATCCGATCAGCGGACGGCTGGTGATCATCGCTCCGGAGAGAGCGGCCCGTCCCGACACCTTCCGCGTTCCTCCGCGCCCACCTCCCGCGAGCACCGGGTCCTGCCCCTTCTGCGCGGGCAACGAGTCGATGACTCCACCGGAGATAGCCCGGATCGGTGCAGGCGCGCCCGACACGCCGGGCTGGCGGGTAAGGGTCGTACCCAACCTCTACCCGATAGTGGGCCACCCGACGGACGGGGCGCCGGAGAGCGTCGCCGGGGCGCACGAGGTGGTCGTCCTATCGCCAGAGCATGCCGGACATCTCGGACGGCTCGGCGAGGAGCGCGCTGTCGACGTCTTCACAGCGATTCGCGACCGTGTCGGCCACCTCCTCGACTCCGGCCTGCAGCACGCTCAGGCGTTCGTGAACCAGGGACGAGCTGCAGGGTCCTCGATCGACCACCCGCATGCCCAGATCGTGGGCCTCGACTTCGTACCGCCGGCCGTGCACGCGGAGCAGGATCGCTTCCTCGCCGCGGGCCGCGACCTCGTCGCCGAGGCACTCGCCGTGCACCGATCCTCCGACCTCTCGGTCGCCGACGGCCCGGCCGTGGCGTGGTGCCCACCCGCGTCGTCGTCGCCCTTCGAGATCCTCGTCGCCCACCGTTCTACGCGCGCCCGCTTCGACCAGGCACCCGACACGGAGGTCGCCGCGGTCGCGCGCGCGTCGCGGGAGGCGCTCGCTCGTGTCAATGCGGTTCTCGGCGACGTCGACTACAACCTCACCATCCACACGGCGCCGAGAGATGCCGAACCGGGCGGCCACTGGTACGTCCGGGTAGCCCCGCGCATCTCGATCGTGGCCGGGTTCGAGCAGAGCACGGGGGTCTTCGTGAACGTCGTGCCGCCCAAGGTGGCCGCCGGCGCCGCTCCGTGATGCCGCCCTGCTCCCTCAGGCCTGATGCGCATCCGCGTGCGAACGACGATCGATGCCCACCCGCGTGACGTGTGGGCGCTGCTCGAGAACATCGAGCGGCATGTCGAGTGGATGCGGGACGCGGAGTCCATCACGTTCGTCTCCTCCCGGCGCCGAGGCGTCGGGACCGAGTTCGAGTGCCTCACGCGCGTCGGCCCGCTGCGCACACGCGACCTGATGCGGGTCACGGAGTGGGAGCCGCGACGGGCCATGGGGATAGAGCACCGGGGAGCCGTCACGGGCAGCGGACGCTTCACCCTCAGAGCGCGGCGCGGCGGAAGGACGCGCTTCACCTGGACCGAGCGACTGACGCTGCCGTGGTGGATGGGCGGTCCCCGCCGGAGCCATCGTCGCGCGGCCCATTCTGCGCAGGATCTGGCGCGGAAACCTCCGACGCCTCGCCTCCCTCACCCAACACCCCCCAGACCACGAGCGTCGATAGACCACAATATGTGTGGTCTATCGACGCTCGTGCCTGGGGATCAGCGGCCGGTGAACTTGGCTTTGCCGGGGCCGTGCTCCAGGAAGCTCGCGATCCCGGCGCGCGCGTCGTCGGTCGCGAACGACTCCACGAAGCACTCGTGCTCGAGGTCGAGCCCTCCCGGCAGCGGACCGTCGAGGCCGCCGTCGATCGCACGCTTGGCGAGCGCGATCGCCGCCGCCGGCCCGTCGGCGAACGACGCCGCCAATCGCATCGCGGTCTCTTCTACCTCGTCCGAGGCGACGACCCGATCGACCAATCCGATCGCGAGCGCCTCGTCGGCGCGCACCTGACGACCGCTCCAGACGAGCTCCTTCGCACGCGCGGGGCCTACGAGCCTCGGGAGCCGCTGGGTGCCACCGGCGCCCGGAATGATCCCGAGCAGGATCTCCGGCTGGCCGACCCGGGCTGTGTCTGCGGCGACGCGCAGGTCGCACGACATGGCGAGCTCCAGGCCACCGCCGAGCGCGTAGCCACGGATGGCGGCGATCACGGGACAGGGGATGCCGGCCACGGCGTCGAAGGCGGCGCGGAAGGCCGCCCCAACCCGTCGTGCCGCCTCCTGATCTTCGAACTCATTGATGTCGGCGCCCGCCGCGAAGGCCTTCTCGGACCCCCCCACCACTACTGCTCGCACGGCCGGGTCCGCCGATACCGCTGTCGCAGCAGATCCGAGCTCGTCGAGGAGAGCGTGGGAGAGCGGGTTCATAGGGGGTCGGTTCAAGCGAAGAACGGCGACTCCGTCGCTGCCCCGCTCGATGATCACGAGCTCGTCGGCCATGGAGAGCGAGGCTATCGGGCGACCGGTCCGCGTCGCACCTCACGCCGGCCGTCGCCCCGCCGCACCCACCACCGGGGACGCGGACGCTCTACGCCTGCGCCTCGCACAGGGTGCTGACGCGCGTCACTGGGCGAGGAGCTCGTCGACAGCGGTGAACGGATCGCACTCGCGATCGCCGACCCGCCGCAGCAGCTCCTCGAAACGCTCACCGCCCGACAGCGCAGCGGCTTGCTCGGAGAGACGCTCGGCGACGATCGTGCGCATCTCGTCGCGCAGCCTCTCGGTGCGGCGCCCCGCCAGGAGCCCTGTACCCACGAGGTGCTCGCGGTGGAGCGCGACCGACTCCAGCAGCTCCTCGACGCCGGCCCCTTCGGTCGCAACGGTCAGTACGACGGGCGGCCTCCACGACTGGGCACCGGCGAGGCTCAACATCGCCTCGAGATCGCTAGCCGTCTCAGCGCTGCCAGAGCGATCGGCCTTGTTCACGACGAAGATGTCGGCAACCTCCATCAGCCCCGCCTTCGCGGCCTGCACGGCGTCGCCCCAGCCGGGGTTCACCACCACGATCGTCGTATCGGCCTGGGCTGCGATCTCCACCTCGACCTGCCCGACGCCGACCGTCTCGATCAGGATCCACGGCATGCCCGCGGCGTCGAGCACTCGCGCTGCCTGCGGTACTGCCACAGCCAGGCCACCAAGGTGCCCTCGGGTGGCCATCGACCTGATGAACACCCCGGGATCGGTCGCGTGTCCCTGCATTCGGACACGATCCCCGAGGATCGCTCCTCCGCTGAAGGGACTTGTCGGGTCGACGGCGAGCACACCGACGCGCTCATCGGCCGCTCTGATGTGGGCGACCATCCTGTCGGTCAGCGTCGACTTCCCCGCACCGGGTGCTCCGGTGATGCCCACCGACCACGCTGCTCCGGTCTCGGGGTGCAGCAGTGCGATGGCCTCGCGCGCGGCGTCGCCTCCGGCCTCCACCAATGAGATCAACTTCGCGATTGCCTGCCTGTCGGAGGTCAAGGCGCGAGATACGAGTGACGCAGCGTCTGCGGTCATGGCGGGCGAGTATGCGTCGAACGGGCGGGCAGGGCGATACCGCTACTCGTCGGCCACTACCTCGGTCACTCCCGGGACACGGTCCATGATGATCCGCTCGACGCCTGCCTTCAGGGTCATGGTCGACACCGGGCAGGTGCCGCAGGCACCCAGGAGACTCACGTGCACCACGCCGTCGGGGTCGACGCTCTTGTATGCGATGTCGCCGCCATCGGACTGCAGAGCGGGACGGATCGCCTCGATCGCCTCGAGGATTCCTTCCTCCATGCCGACGAGGTCGAGAGCCATGGCCTTGCTCCTGTGGTTCCGAGCCGCGGGGCGGCTCCGATGGGATTCCGGTCTCGTCAAGTATCGCAGGTGCGGCGACCGCTGTGGCTACGCCCTGCAGATTCAGCTCTCCAGCCGCTCCACATCGGCTCCCACGGTGCGGAGCGTGCCTGCGAGGTCGGGGTACCCACGATCTATGTGGTGACCGTCGTGCACGATCGTCTCCCCCTCCGCTGCCAATCCCGCCAGGACCAGCGCCGCCCCCGCGCGCACGTCGAACGCCCGCACCGGCGCACCCGACAGTCGCTCGACGCCGCGAACGACTGCATGCCGGCCCTCGTTTCGTACGTCGGCTCCCATGCGCGCCAGTTCGTCGACGAACTGGAAGCGGCCATCGAAGACGTTCTCCGTCACGATGGCAGCCCCCTCCGCGACGCTGAGCGCGGCCGTCACCTGCGGCATGAAGTCGGTCGCGAAGCCCGGGTGAGGGAGAGTCGCGATGTCGACCGCGCGGAGCCGGCGCGGCGCCCTGGCCCAGAGGCCGTCGGGAGTCGGCGAGACCCGCATACCCATCTCGCCGAGCTTGATCACGACCATCTCGAGGTGCTCCAGTCGCGTACCCGTCAGCTCGATCTCGCCACCCGCGATCCCGCACGCCATCAGCAGGGTGCCCGCCTCGATCCTGTCGCCGATGATCTCGCTCTCGGCCGGCGTGAGCTCGTCGACGCCCTCTATCTCGATCGTCGACGAACCGGCTCCGACCACGTGCGCGCCCATACGATTCAGGAATGCCGCGAGCTCCGTTATCTCCGGCTCCCGAGCGGCGTTCTCGATGACGGTAGATCCCTTCGCGCCAACAGACGCGGTCAGCAGGTTCTCCGTCGCCCCGACGCTGGGGAACTCGAGCACGTGTCGGGCGCCGAGGAGTCCGTCGGCGTGCGCCTCGATGAAGCCGTGACGGACCTCGATCGTCGCGCCCATCGCCTCGAGCCCACTCAGATGCATGTCGATCTTGCGACTGCCGATGTTGTCCCCGCCGGGCATCGCGACGCGCGCTTCCCCGCACCTGGCGAGCAGCGGACCCAGCACGTTGATCGACGCGCGCATGCGCGTGACCAGATCGTACGGAGCCTCGGGCGTCAGGTCGCCCGACGCGTTCACGCGCAGCTCTTCCGGCCCGGTCCAGGTCACGACTGCGCCAATCGAGCGGAGCAGATCGGTCATGACGTCGAGGTCGCCGACCGGCGGCAGATTGCGCAGAACCGTCTCCCCCGGCGCAAGGAGCGCGGCAGCTATCTGCTTGAGCCCTGCGTTCTTCGTCGCGCCGGAGACCTTGACTACCCCTTCGAGACCCTGCCCGGAGCGCACCACATACCTGCTCATACTCGACCGATGGTACGGCGTCGAGGGCGGGTCACGCTGAGCCGGAGCCGCCGGTCGCTACCGGGCTCGGTAGACCGCCGAACGCCCCTCGACGAACGCGGTGATCGCCTCGGCCATGTCGGCAGACCGAAGGCACTCGGCCTGCGACTCGGCTTCGACGACGAGTCCCTCACGGATCGGCAGTCGACCGGATGCGTCGATGGCACGCTTCGTGCCGCGAACCGCCAAGGGGGGCTGCGCCGCGACGAGCGCCGCAAGGGCCGCAGCCTCCTGATCGAGGTCCGCCTCGTCGACAAGGCGTTCGCACAGACCGATTCGGTATGCCTCCTCGGCGTCGATGCGAGCCGCAGTGAAGATCATCTCCTTCGCCTTGCCGACACCCACGAGCCGCGGAAGGCGCTGCGTTCCTCCGAGGTCGGGCATGATGCCGTACTTGAACTCGAGCAGGCCGACCTTCGCACCCCGCGCGAAGATCCGGAGATCGCAGGCGAGAGCGATCTGCAGGCCGGCTCCGAGCGCGTAGCCCTGGACGGCCGCGATCGTCGCGAAGGGGGCCTCCTCCAACCATGTGTAGGCATCCTGGATGCGGAGGATGCCGTCTACGGTGGGGTCGTCGTGGCGGGCTCCCGTCTCTGCGCGCGAGCTGACGTCTCCGTCGAGCGACCCTCCGGTGAAGACGCTCGTGTCGATCCCCGACGAGAAGGCACGACCCTCCCCTGCGACGATCAGCGCGCGCAGATCACGATCCTCGACCAGCGCGGCGCCCACTGAGCGGAGCTCGCTCCACATCTCCATCGTGAACGAGTTGAGCTTCTCCGGTCGGTCGAGCACCAACCGTCCGACTTGGCCGTCGCGCTCGAACCGGAGTGTCTTGGTGGGCGGTAGGTCGGCCATCGGCGGAGGCTACCCGCCGACTCCCCCCACCGGGGCACGCGCCTCGCGGCCGACTGCCTGCGCACCTGCCCGCTCCGGCCTGACCGACCCGCCGCTAGGCCCCCGCGGGCAAGACGTCGACGCGGCTGCAGCGCAGGCGCACGACGTCGACGGGCTTCGCCATGCCGGGGAACGTGCGCGGCCCCACCGCTTCGCACACCGTTCCCTCGGGTGCGAGCTCCGCCACCGCCGGCGTCACGAGTATCTCGTGCGGCACCGCGACGTCGCAGAGCCGCGAGGCCAAGTTGACGGGACCGCCCGTGTAGTCGTCGCCCTCCAGCAGCATCACCGGGCCAGTGGCAATGCCTGCGTGCATCGCCAGCGGCAGCCTGAGCTCGTCGATGTTCTCCTCGAGCTCGACGACGGCGGCGACGAGTTGCGCCCCGTCGACGGCCACGAGCATGCAGCCGTCGCCGAGCCACTTGGCTATTCGGATGCCGAAGTTGGTCGCGACCCGCCGGACAGCGCCTCGGAACTGAGTGAGCACGTGCACCGACTCCTCGTCGCCGTGGACGTCGGTGAACGAAGTGAACCCTGAGAGGTCTACGAAGGCGAAGAACCGCTCCACTCTCACTCGGTGATTCTCTCACCCGGGCAGGCCACCCCTTGGGATCGGGCACGCAGACGCCTCACGCCCGCACGACTGGTCCCGCGCAGTCACCGGGAGAGCATCGGATCGACCCTCGCTCAGCGCAGCAGCACCCACTTGCGGAGAAAGGCCTCCGTGCGCTCCAGCTCGATCCGGATGCTCGACGACCTACGGAACCCGTGCCCCTCGCCCTCGTAGACGTGGTACTCGACCGGCGCTCCGGAGCTCCGCATCGCGTCGACCAGCGCCTCGGCTTGAGTGCGTGGCACGACCTTGTCGTCTGTTCCCTGGTGCACCAGGACGGGCACCTCCACGCGCGCTGCATGGGTGACCGGCGACCGCTCGCGGTACCGGTCGGCGTCTCCCGGGAGCACTCCGACGATCCGATCGAGGTAACGCGACTCGAACCGGTGCGTGGTCGCCGCCAGGTCGAAGAGATCTGCGACTCCGAACATGCTCACACCGGCACGCACCAGATCACTGTGGAGCGCGCAGAGCATCAGAGTGGTGAGGCCACCCGCGCTTCCCCCGGCGACGGCGACCCGCCTCGCGTCGCACCAACCCCGCCGCGACGCATGACGTATGCCCGCAGCGACATCCGCGACGTCGACCTCGCCCCAGCAACCAGCCAGCGCCTGCGCGTACGCGCGTCCGTAGCCGGTCGAGCCGCGGTAGTTGGGCGCGAGCACGGCCCAGCCGCGATCTACCCAGAATGCGATGCGCGCACTCCAGTCGGCGGTGGACTGCCCCGTGGGCCCGCCGTGAATGTGCACGTACAGAGGCGGCTCCGCCCCGCTGCCGGATGCGCCGTCGCTCTCGACGGCGCCCGGCCGCGGTCGCCACAGCAGCCCATGCACCGTCGCTGCTCCGGACCTCCACGAGATGGTCTCCGGGTTCGACGAGGCCGGCTGCCTCGAAGCCGCCCACTGGTCCCCGCGCCACGGTGCGTCTCCCCGATCCCGAGGCGGCGATCGCGACGACCTGACTCGCCGTGCGCGCGCCGGATCGCACCGCCGCGATGCCGCTCGACCCCCAATCGACGAACCTGTGCCACCCCTTCGAGACCTCGCGCGCCGAGCGCTTCCCGGGGCTGCCGATGACGAGCCGGCCGAATCCCACCTCGTTGCGACACCACGCGATCTCGGCTCCATCAGGAGACCACGCGTACGACCGCTGTCCCGGACCCCACGACGGCTCCGCGTGCTCGCACACCTCGGTGAGCACCGGCCGGGCACCCGATCCGTCGGGCGACGCGACCCACAGGTTCGTCCAGCCGCCGGCGTCGCTGGTGAACGCGATCAGATCACCGCCGGGCGAGAATCTGGGCTGGCCGGTGGCGACGCCGTCTCCCCGGCGACGACTCGCACCGGGCCCTCGGGTGCCGCCCCAATCTCGCGAGCAACGATGCGCGACGAGTCCCAGGGCATGTCCGGATGGTCCCACTCGTGCCAGGCGACAGTGCGGCCGTCGGGCGACCAACACGGGTCCCACGAGAAGTCGGCGCCTTCCGACACCCTGACCGGCCACGACGACCCATCGAGGCGCACGACGGCGATGTCGCACGAGTCGTTACGCTCCAGGCAGAACGCGACCTGGGACGAATCGGGAGAGACCGCCGGCGCGAACGCACGTCCGCCGGTCGAGAGCACTCGTGCTGGGCCGCCGCCGGCGTCGAGCAGCAAGAGCCGGCCGTCGTCGGCCGCCACCACGAGAGCATCGTCACCTGCCCAGGCGAAGACGCCGCCCCCGTAGACCCCGGCGCCGGTGACGGCGACGTCGGCTGTCGCCACGACGGCCGGCCCCGATCCGTCGGCCGGGGCGACCAACACGTCGGTGCGGCCGTCGAACGAGTCGAGCCAGGCAAGGTGCGTCCCGCCCGGCGACCAGCGCGACTCGGCAACCCCCCGAGACCGGGCGACCATCGCTGCACTGATACGCGCCATTCCCTCACCAGACCCAGAGGCGTCGATAGACCACAAATATTGTGGTCTATCGACGCCCGTCAGGGGTGGGCGGAAGTGGACGGAAGCATCGAAAGCGGCCGAGCGGGGCGGCTCGGACGAGCCGGACAGCCGCCGCGCTTGCCTCGGGGGCCCTCCGGACAGCATCCTTAGCGGTTCATGCCCACTTCCCCTCGCCCCCTGCCACGCCCCGGCGACCCCTCCGCGTCGCCTATCTGGTGTACCGGGGCAACCCTCACTGCGGGGGCCAGGGCGTGTACAGCCGCCACCTGACCCGCGAGCTGACGGCCCTGGGGCATCACGTAGAGGTCTACTCCGGCCAGCCGTGGCCCGAGCTCGACGACCCCGTGCGGCTGAACGAGGTGGCCAGCCTCGATCTCTACCGCCGCGAGAACCCCTTTAGGGTCCCGTGGCCGCACGAGTTCCGCTCGGGCGCCGACCTCCGGGAGTTCGGGATCATGTGCGCCGCAGGGTTCCCCGAGCCCCTAACCTTCTCTCTCCGTGCCCGCCAGATGCTGCAGCAACGCATGGGCGACTTCGACCTGGTGCACGACAACCAGTGCCTCGGCAACGGGCTTCTCGGAATGATGCGCGACGGCTGGCCGATGATCCACACCCTTCACCACCCGATCACCGTCGACCGCGACCTCGAGCTCGAGCATGCGACGAACCCGTTCCGCAAGCTCACGCTCAAGCGCTGGTACGGCTTCTTGAACATGCAGATGCGCGTCGCTCGTCAGCTGCCTCGACACCTGACGGTCTCGCAGAACTCGAAGACGGACATCAGCGCCCAGATGGGGGTAGATCCCGAGACTCTGCACATCGTTCACGTCGGGGTCGACCAGGAGCAGTTCCGGCCCCTTCCCGGCGTGGCGCGGGTCCCCGGTCGGCTCATGACCACGGCGAGCGCCGACGTCCCACTCAAGGGCCTCAACTACTTGATCGAGGCGCTCGCGAAGGTCCGCGTCGAGCGCCCGGACGCGCACCTGGTCGTCATAGGTCGGACTCGACACAAGAGCGCCACGCCCGCGCTGATCGACCGCCTCGGCCTGACCGGCGCCATAAAGTTCGTCAGCGGCGTGAGCGACCAACGGATCGTCGAGCTCTATGCCGAGGCGGAGCTCGCCGTGGTGCCCTCGCTCTACGAAGGGTTCTCGCTCCCCGCGATCGAGGCGATGGCCTGTGGCACGCCGGTGGTGGCGACCACCGGCGGCGCCCTGCCAGAGGTAGTCGGCCGGCACGGCGAGAGCGGTTTCCTGGTGCCGACGGCGGACCCGTCGGCGCTGGCGTCCCAGATTCTGACCGCACTCGCCGACGAATCGCTGCGCGCCCGCGTCGGCGAGGCCGGCCGGCGTCGGGTCCTCGACCGATTCACCTGGCGCCGCACTGCTCAAGGCACCGCCGAGCACTACTACCTGGAGCTCGAGGCAGACGCCAAGCGACGTCACGACGCGACGGCAGGCAAGTAGTGCTGACCGTCGACTTCGATCGTCTCGGACTCGCCCACGGCGAGCGGCTCCTCGACCTCGGCTGCGGTGGCGGGCGTCACGCCTTCGAGGCCATGCGCCGAGGCGGACGCGTCACCGCGCTCGACTACTCGGCCGCCGAGCTCAAGGACGTCGGCGGTGTCGCTGCAGCGATGATCGAGTCGGCCGAGACGACCATCGAGTCGTGGGCCGGCGCGGTCAACGGCGACGCCCTCGACCTGCCGTTCCCCGACGCCGCGTTCGACCGCATCATCTGCTCGGAGGTCCTCGAGCACATCTGGGACGACGAGAGGGCGATTCGCCAGCTCGTGCGGGTCCTGCGCCCGGGTGGCCGTCTGGCTGTGACCGTGCCGACGCGCTGGCCCGAGCGAGTCAGCTGGGCCCTCAACTGGCGGTATCACGACACGCCCGGCGGACACGTGCGCATCTACCGCCAGCACGAGCTGGAGCAGAGCCTCGAGTCGGCGGGCCTCTTCCTGCGCGGCTCACACCACGCGCACGCGTTCCACTCGCCCTACTGGTGGCTGAAGAACATCTGCGGGCTCGACAACCCCGATGCCCTCCCTGTGCGCAAGTATCACGACTTCCTCGCAATGCTCATCGAGAAGAACCCGCCGTGGGGCATCCGGCTCGAGCGAGCTCTCGACCCGGTCTTGGGCAAGAGCCTCGTCATCTACACGGAGAAGGTCACACCGGCCATGGCCAAGTACGGAAAGGTGTCAAGTGCCGCGTTCTGAGCTGCCCTCTGTCGAAGGGATCATCACTAGGGAGCAGGTCGCGGCGACCGTCGATGCGATCGCTTCGCACCAGCTCGCGAACGGGAACATCCCGTGGACACCCGGTGGCCACACGGACCCCTGGAACCTCGTCGAGGCGGCGATGGCACTCGATGTGGGCGGCAGGCGCAGCGATGCCGAGCGGGCCTACGAGTGGCTCCGGTCACGGCAGCGCCCCGACGGCTCCTGGCACGCGTACTACCAGTTCGACGACGTCAAGGAGCAGACGCTCGACACGAACGTCACCTGCTACGTGGCCAACGGCGTCTGGCACCACTACCTGGCGACCGGGGACACGTCCTTCCTCGACGAGTACTTCGAGGTCGTCGAGCGGGCGATCGACTTCGCACTCGATCACCAGCACCCGACCGGGGAGATCGAGTGGGACGCCGACCCCGCCCGCTCCGAGGGACGCGGCGCACTCATCACCGGGTCTTCCAGCATCTACTCGAGCCTTCGGTGCGCCATAGCGGCCGCCGAGCGGCTCGGCCGCGAACGTCCCGACTGGGAGCTGTCGCTGGGGTCACTGGCCATCGCCATCGCACACCGCCCGGAGAGGTTCCTCGACAAGCAGCGCTGGGCGATGGACTGGTACTACCCCATTCTCGGGGGCGCCCTGCGCGGTCCTTCGGCCCACGCACGCGTCGCCGGCGGTTGGGAGACCTTCGTCGCACCCGGTCGCGGCGTGCGCTGTGTCTCGGATCAGCCGTGGGTCACCGCTGCAGAGACCTGCGAGCTGGTGATGGCGCTCGACGCGATCGGCGCACATGACGAGGCGCTGGAGCTCTTCGGCTGGGTGCAGTTCCTCCGCCACGACGACGGCGGGTACTGGACCGGGATGAACTTCCCGGAGGCCCGGTACGACGAGTGGGGTGAGATCTACACGAGCGAGCAGCCGACCTGGAACTCCGCGGCGGTGGTGCTCGCAGCGAACGCCCTGGGTGGTGACGGCCCGACCGCCGGGCTCTTCCGTGGAGAAGGCCTCCCCCGCGGCCTCACCGCCGACGAGCTCATCGAGGCCGGCGCAGCCATCGAGGAGGAGCGCGGCGCCTCTCACTCGATCGGCGACGACGCCTGACCGCCCCGCCCGACGCGCTGTCTGGACCTCAGCGGAGCCATAGCGACCAGATCCGTCCAAACAGGGTTGTGGGGGTCAGGGGGCGGCGCGTCGTAGGACGCGCAGGCTCCCCCGTTTGCGACAAGGGGGCGAAGCCCTCGGCCACGGCCCGCTCCCATACGCGGTACGGCGCCTGACCACCCTCGGCGGGGTCCTCGAAGACGTCGTGTATCGCGAGCACGCCTCCGGGGGCGACGAACCTCGCCCAGCCCACGTAATCGGCCATGGCCACGTGGACCGCGTGCCCGCCGTCGATGAACACCAGGCCGAGGGGCGTCGCCCACACCGCCGCAACGGGAATCGACTGACCGACGACCGCTACGACCACGTCCTCCAGGCCGGCCGCCTCGATCGTGCGACGGAAGAACGGCAGCGTGTCCATCCTCCCCGTCCTAGGGTCGATCACCGCGGGATCATGGTGTTCCCAACCCGCCTGGTTCTCCTCGGAGCCCCTGTGGTGGTCGACTGTGAAGAGGACCGTCGCCGCCTCTCGCGCGGCGGCGCCGAGGTAGACGGCCGACTTGCCGCAGTAGGTGCCGATCTCGAGCAGTGGGCCGCAGCGCGCCCCGGCCAGGCCGGCCTCGTAGAGCGCGAGGCCCTCTTCCTCGGGCATGAACCCCTTCGCGGCCCGCGCCGCCGCCCGCAGTGAACCGTCCATCGACGCCACCGGGTGCGCGCTCAGATCCTCGGCTCCTCGATGTGCCGCCCGAAGACCGAGGACAGCGCTCCGACGATCTCGCCGATCGATGCGTGAGCCGTGACCGCATCGAGAAGCGCAGGCATCAGATTGAGGTTCGGGTCTGCGGCATCGGCGCCGACACGGTCGAGCGCTGCACCCACCGATGCAGAGTCGCGATCGGCCCTGACCTTCGCCAGCCGCCTGAGCTGCTCCCGCTCGACCTCCGGGCCTATGCGCAGGGTCTCCGGTGGCGCCTCGTCGTTGCCATCGCGGCACACGTTGACCCCCACGACGAGGTGTCTACCCGAGTTCAGCTTCTGCTCCACCTCGTACGCGGAGTCGGCGATCGCCCCCTGGAACCAGCCGTCTTCGACTCCGCGCACGCAGCCCTCGAGGATCGAACCATCGCCGAGGTCGTCGAGCCTCGAGAAGATCTCCTCCGCCCGTCTCTCGATCTCGTCGGTCAGCTCCTCGACGTACCACGACCCGCCGAGCGGATCAGCGACGTTCGCCACGCGGGTCTCGTGCGCGATCACCTGCTGTGTGCGGAGTGCGAGACGTGCCGCCTTGTCCGTCGGAAGTGCGTACGTCTCGTCGAATGAGTTGGTGTGCAGGCTCTGGGTACCGCCGAGCACCCCGGCCAGTGCCTCGATGGCCGTTCGCACGAGGTTCACCTCCGGCTGCTGCGCCGTGAGCGACACACCTGCGGTCTGGGTGTGGAAGCGCAGGATCATCGACCGCTCGGCCACCGCCCCGTAGCGCTCGCCCATCCAACGCGCCCAGATCCGACGTGCTGCCCGGTACTTGGCGATCTCCTCGAAGAAGTCGACGTGCGCGTTGAAGAAGAACGAGAGTCGCGGAGCGAAGGCATCTACCTCGAGGCCGGCCTGCATGCCGAGCTCCACATAGGCGAAGCCGTTCGCGAGTGTGAACGCGAGCTCCTGAGCGGCCGTGGCCCCCGCCTCGCGAATGTGGTATCCGGACACCGAGATGGGATGCCACCGCGGCATCTCCGCTGCGCAGAACGCGATCGTGTCGCGCACGAGGCGCAGCGAGGGTCGCGGTGGGAAGATGAACTCCTTCTGCGCCTGGTACTCCTTCAGGATGTCGTTCTGCAGCGTTCCACCTAGGCGTGCACGTGCTACCCCGCTGCGCTCTGCCGCCGCGACGTACATGGCCAGAAGGATCGCCGCCGGGCTGTTGATTGTCATCGAAGCGGTGACCGCGCCGAGATCGATGCCGTGGTACAGGTCCTCGACATCGACGAGCGTGTCGACCGCGACACCGCAACGCCCCACCTCTCCCAGGGAGAACGGGTCGTCGGAGTCGCGCCCCATCAGTGTCGGCAGGTCGAAGGCGGTGGAGAGGCCGTCGCCCCCGGCTGCGAGGAGGTCGTGGAAGCGCCTGTTCGTGTCTGTCGCCGTACCGAAGCCGGCGAACATGCGCATCGTCCAGAGCTTCGACCTGTACATCGAGGCATAGGGGCCGCGGGTGTACGGATGCTGACCGGGGAAGAGCCCCTCAGCGGGGCCGTAGACGGGCGCCACCGGGACTCCCGACATGGTCTCGAAGTCGGCGTCCCTTATCACCGAGGTGTCGAACGCCTCTTGCCACCGTTTCCTGGCCGTGCCCATATGGTCATGATCCCACGGGCGCGCCGCCCCATCCCATTCAACCTGCCACTCAGCGTGCTGTCGACTCGAGTGACGTGCAGCCGACCTCCGACAGTAAATTCGCACGACCTGACCCGAACCCGCCGAACCACGAAGCCTCGAGGAGCCGACATGGAGCAGCCGAGATCCCCCGACCGCAGCCTCGCTCTCGAGCTCGTCCGGGTTACCGAGGCAGCTGCGCTAGCCGCCGGACGATGGGTCGGCCGCGGCGACAAGAACTCCGCCGACGGCGCGGCGGTCGACGCGATGCGGTCGGTGTTGAACACGGTCCGCATGAACGGCACCGTCGTCATCGGGGAGGGTGAGAAGGACGAGGCCCCGATGCTCTACAACGGGGAACAGGTCGGAGACGGCAACCCGCCGGAGGTCGACATCGCGGTGGACCCGATCGACGGGACCACCCTCACCTCTCTGGGCCGGGGCGATGCCATAGCCGTCATCGCGGTCTCCGAACGCGGCACGATGTTCGACCCAGGGCCCTGCGTCTACATGGAGAAGATCGCAGTCGGGCCCGTCGCCACCGGCGCAGTCGATCTCGGCGCCCCTGTCAAGGCGAATCTGGAAGCCGTCGCAGCAGCGCTCGGCAAGCATGTCCGCGACGTCACCGCCGTGGTTCTCGATCGTGACCGGCACACCGAGATCATCCGCGAATGCCGCGATGCCGGTGCTCGCGTGCACCTCATTCCCGACGGCGACGTCGCCGGTGCGATCGCGGTCGCCTGGGAGGGTTCCGGCTGCGACATCCTCTTCGGCGTCGGAGGCACACCGGAAGGCGTGATCGCGGCCTGCGCACTCAAGGCGCTCGGCGGCTCGATACAGGCGAGGCTCTGGCCCCGCGATGACGCAGAACGCAACGCTGCGCTCGAAGCGGGCTACGACCTGGAGAGGATCCTCCTCACCGACGACCTCGTGTCGGGCGACGACACGTACTTCGCGGCCACGGGGATCACCGACGGCGATCTCATGCGTGGCGTGCGGTACACGGCGGAAGGTGCGAGCACCGTCTCGCTCGTCATGCGGTCGCTGAGCGGCACTATCCGCAAGATCGAGACCACACACCGATGGTCGAAGATCGCGAAGATCCCGTCGGTCGGCTTCGCCTGATCGCTGCTCAGGCTCTGGGTGGTCTCAGCGCGGGCCACGCCGCACTCGACGTCGTTGCGAAGTCGTACACCGACCAACCCAGCGCGCCGTTCTCACGCGCCGCAGTGACGAAGCCCGCGTAGTCGTCACGTGTCGCTAGATCCCCGATCCCTCCGATGGGGTGCACGGGAATCCCGCTGTCGCCCAGGTTTGCCCGCAGCCTTCGGATGTTCTCGTCGGTGTAGCGCCTCGCACTCCGGTAGCCCGACTCCTCGGACCGGAAGGTCCAGTACCCCATCGTCATCCAGACCTCGTAATGGGGCGCGAGCGCCCGGTAGGGGAAGGCGGGCCAGAGTGCCGGATTGATCACCTCGGTCGCGACTGGTGGAAAGACGATCGCCCCCAGCGGATCTCCTTCTGCGGCCTCCGCCACGCGCTCCGAGAGATCGAGCAGACGGCGATTGCGCGTCGCGGTGTCCGGCACGCTCTCGGTCCACTCGATGTCGACCGCGACGCCGTCGAAGCGATGGCCCCCCACCTCGTATGCGAGCAGGTGCTCGATGCGCGCCACGTCGGCGTCGACGTCGGCGAGCCTCGGCAGGAACCAGGCGACCACGCGCACACCCTGCTCGTGGGCCCTCACCAGGAAGCGCTCCACGAGCCCCTCGTCCACCAGCATCCCCGGTGATCGGGCGTCGTCTTTCGAGGCCTGCAGGAACAGCGTCTCGACGCCGACCGCCGCCATGTCGTCGACCGACGACGGAGAGACCGGAGGGAGTCCGCCCTCGGTGAAGGCCGGCGAGTAGTCGTACGCATCGACCCATGTTCCAAGGCCCGCATATGGGGAGAGGTCGCGCGTGCGCGGCATCGCGGGAGGTTTCCCCTCGTCGCTCTTCCCAGGCACCGTCGTGCCGGAAGCATCACCGGCAGGGCGCTGCGTGGTGCCATCGCCGCTCGAGCAGGAAGACACCTGCGCCGCGACGAGAGTCAGCACTGCCAGGAGGAGGACGGGACGACGCGTCATCGCACGGCATCCCGGACAGAACCGGGCTTCCGCGCGCTCCCGACGCATGAGAGAACGGCTACGACGCGCCGGCCACTTCGAGCCGTACCTGCGCGCGCGCCAGTGCGGCCGCCGCGATCTCGTTGTCGGGATCGGAGCGCAGCGCCTCCTCAGCGGCGGCCTTCGCGACACGCGCACGCTCGACGTCGATCCCCTCGGCCACCTCGGCTACGTCCGAGAGCACGATCACCCTGTCGCCCGAGACCTCGACGAAGCCGCCATGAACGGCGAAGCGCACCTCGCCACCGTCGTCGAGGATCAACCTCACGGGCCAGGTGCCCAGCCCTCCCAGGAAGGGCTGATGCCCCTGCTGGAACGCGATGTCTCCGCCGCTGGTCGTGCGCGCGACCACCATGGCGGCCTCGCCCTCGTAGAGCACGGCCTCCGGCGATACGAGATCGACCGTCAGCGTCACGCCGACCCCTCGAGCGTTCGCGCTTTCTCCAGCACGGACTCGGCGCCACCGACATTGAAGAACGCCTGCTCGGGAACCTCGTCGAGGTCACCGTTGACCAGAGCCTCGAACGACTGGACCGTCTCCTCGACGGGGCAGTAGATGCCGTCGAGGCCGGTGAAGACCTTGCCGACGAAGAACGGCTGCGAGAGGAACTTCTGCACCTTGCGAGCCCTGGCGACGATGACCTTGTCCTCCTCGGAGAGCTCGTCGAGACCGAGGATGGCGATGATGTCCTGCAGCTCCTTGTACCGCTGCAGCACCTCCTGCACCTGCCGTGCGACGGCGTAGTGCCGGTCTCCCACGATCTCCGGCGCGAGGATCGTCGAGGTCGACGAGAGCGGGTCGACGGCCGGGTAGATGCCCAGGGAGGCGATCTGACGCGACAGCTCCGTGGTCGCGTCGAGGTGGGTGAACGTCGTGAACGGCGCCGGGTCGGTGTAGTCGTCGGCGGGCACGTAGACGGCCTGCAGCGACGTGATGGACCGTCCCTTCGTGGAAGTGATGCGCTCCTGCAGCTCACCCATCTCGTCGGCGAGCGTCGGCTGGTATCCCACCGCCGAGGGCATCCGTCCGAGGAGTGTCGAGACCTCCGAGCCCGCCTGCACGAAGCGGAAGATGTTGTCCACGAAGAGGAGGACGTCCTGGTTCTTCACGTCGCGGAAGTACTCGGCGAGCGTGAGCGCCGCGAGGCCGACCCTCAGCCTGACGCCCGGGGGCTCGTCCATCTGGCCGTAGACGAGAGCGGCCTTCTCGATGACCCCCGTGTCCTGCATCTCGATCCAGAGATCGGTGCCCTCACGGGTACGCTCGCCGACGCCCGCGAAGACCGAGACACCACCGTGCTGCGTGGCCACACGGTTGATCATCTCCATGATGACGATGGTCTTGCCTACGCCGGCCCCTCCGAACATGCCGATCTTGCCGCCCTTGACATAGGGCGCGAGGAGATCGATGACCTTGATGCCCGTCTCGAACATCTCCCGCTTCGGCTCGAGGTCCTCGAAGGGCGGCGACTCGCGGTGGATCTCCCAGCGGTCGTCGATCTCGCCGAGCTGATCGGCCGTCACGTCGAGCGGTTCGCCGAGCACGTTGAATACGTGTCCCAGAACACCCGTGCCGACCGGCATCGTGATGCCTCGGCCGGTGTTGCGCACCGGCGAGCCGCGGCGCAGTCCGTCGGTCGGCTTCAGGCAGACGACGCGCACTCTGCCGCCACCGATCTGCTGGGCCACCTCGGCGGTCACCGTGATCTTCTCGCCCTCGAGCTCGATATCCATCTCGAGCGCCTGGTTGATCTCCGGCAGCGCGTCGGGGGGGAACTCGACGTCGACCACCGGACCGGCAATCGCGACGACGCGCCCGTCCTTCAGCTTCGGCTCCGCGGTCGTGGTCATCAGATTGGCTCCTTCGACAGTACGTCTCCGTGCGACTCGGCACCCTGG
Source organism: Acidimicrobiia bacterium (assembly GCA_027494135.1). Classification (GTDB taxonomy): domain Bacteria; phylum Actinomycetota; class Acidimicrobiia; order IMCC26256; family PALSA-610; genus JAOSJK01. The sequence continues at coordinate 365,724 of JAOSJK010000001.1, forward strand.
CGCAGCGCCTCGGCACCTCCGACGATCTCCATGATCTCCGTGGTGATGGCATCCTGGCGGGCCCGGTTCATGACGCGCCTCAAGCTAACCATCAGCTCGTCGGCGTTGTCCGTGGCCGCCTTCATCGCCCGTTGGCGCGCCGCGTGCTCCGAAGCCGCCGAGTTGAGGAGCGCCGCCCACACTCTCGCCTCCGCGTAGCGCGGAGGAGCCTGTCCAGCAGGGCCTCGGGCGCCGGCTCGAACTCGTAGAGCGCCGCACCGCCGGTCGGGCGCTCACCGCTCTCTTCGAAGCCCTCTCGGTCGAGGGGCATCAGCGGCCTCACCACGACTTCCTGTCGCCCGGCCGAGACGAAGCGCGTGTACACGACCTGCACGAGATCGACCTCTCCCGACAGGAAGCGGTCGTCGACGGCCGCCGCGATCCGCCTCGCATCCTCATAGCTGGGGCTGTCGGTGAACCCCGTGAATGCAGCCTCGATGCGGTAGTCGCGGTACCGAAAGTAGCTCTCGGCCTTCCGTCCGACCGCTATCAGGTCGTACTCCCTACCGAGCTCTGCATGGGCGCGCAGCTCGGCCTCGGCCGCCCTGATGACCGAAGTGTTGTAGCCCCCGCAGAGGCCGCGATCTGCGGTGAAGACGATGTGAGCGACGCGCTTGACCTCTGGCCGGGGCTCGAGGAGCGGATGGTTGGCGCCCGCGCCCGCTGCCGCGAGGTTGCGAGCCACCTCGGTGATCGTCGTGCTGTACGGGACCGCCTCCTGGACGCGTGTCTGCGCCTTGACGATGCGCGACGCAGCGATCAGCTCCATCGCGCGCGTGATCTTCTTCGTCGCCTGGACGCTCCGGATCCGCCGTCGGAGGATCCTCTCCTGACCACCCGCCACTACTCGGTCTCCAGGGTCTCTGGCGACTCCGGCTCACCGGCGCGCTCGGCGTCGGTGGCGGTCACGTCTGCGCTTCCGGTCGAAGCCCGGATCGCCGCGGTGAACTGGTCCTTGAAGTCGGTCACTGCCCTGGACAGGGCCTCGCCGTCGGGCATCTGCCCGGTCTGTGAGATCCCGAGGAGCATGTCGGCGTGGCGGGTGCGGAACCACTCGAGCATCTCGCGCTCGAAGCGGCCCACCTCGTCGACCGGCAGGTCGTCGAGGGCTCCCGATGTGCCGGCGTAGATCGAGATCACCTGCTCCTCGACGGGCATCGGAGAGTTCAGGTTCTGCTTCAACAGCTCGACGAGCCGCGCTCCCCTCTCGAGCTGCGCCTTCGAGACAGCGTCGAGCTCTGAACCGAACGTGGCGAAGGCCTCGAGCTCGCGGAACTGCGCGAGGTCGAGCTTCAGCGTCCCCGAGACCGACCTCATGGCCTTGATCTGCGCCGCGCCACCGACACGCGACACGGAGATGCCGACGTCGACGGCCGGGCGGACACCCGCCTTGAAGAGGTCGTCCTGCAGGTAGATCTGGCCGTCGGTGATCGAGATGACGTTCGTCGGGATGTACGCCGAGACGTCGCCCGCCTTGGTCTCGATCACGGGCAGCGCCGTCAGCGAGCCGGCACCGCGATCGTCGCTGAGCTTCGCCGCTCTCTCCAGGAGGCGCGAGTGCAGATAGAAGACGTCACCGGGGTAGGCCTCCCGCCCCGGGGGGCGGCGCAGCAGGAGTGAGAGCTGCCGGTATGCCTCTGCCTGCTTCGACAGGTCGTCGTACACGACGAGGGCGTGCTCGCCGTTCTCCATCCAGTGCTGGCCCATCGCGCAGCCCCCGTATGGCGCGAGGTACTTGAAGACTGCGCCGGCCGCTGCAGGAGCGTTCACCACGACCGTGTACTCCATTGCGCCGTGGCGTTCGAGAACGGCGACAGTCTGGGCGACGGTAGAGCCCTTCTGCCCGACCGCGACGTAGATGCACTTCACGCCCTGACCCTTCTGGTTCAGGATCGTGTCGATGGCGACCGTCGTCTTGCCTGTCTTTCGGTCGCCGATGATGAGCTCGCGCTGACCCCTGCCTATCGGGGTCATGGCGTCGATAGCTTTGATTCCGGTCTGCAGCGCCTCGTGAACGGGCTTGCGGCCCGTAATGCCCGGAGCCTGGATCTCCATGCGTCGCATCGTGGCCTGTGACACCGGCCCCTTGCCGTCGATCGGCACTCCCAGCGCGTCGACGACACGACCCAGCAGGGAGTCGCCGACCGGCACCGAGAGGATCCGGTCCGTGGCGGTGACCGACATGCCCTCCTCGATGTCGCTCGCCTCTCCGAGAACGACGGCGCCGATCGAGTCCTCGTCGAGGTTCAGCGCGAGTCCGAGGACGCCGCCCTCGAACTCGAGGAGCTCGTTGACCGCCGCGTTCGGCAGTCCGGCGACGCGCGCGATGCCGTCGCCGACCTCCAGCACCCGGCCGACCTGCGCCTTCGTGAGCGACGGCGAGAAACCGCCGATGTGCCGCTTCAGCGCCCCTGCGATCTCGTCGGCGTTGATGGTGAGTTCCGCCATCAGATCTGCTCCTTCAGCTGCTCGAGACGGTGCCGGACACTGCCGTCGATGACCACGTCGCCCACGCGCGCGACGATCCCTCCCAGGACCCTGGGATCGACGATGAGCTTGATCTCGACCTGCTTGCCCGTCGCCTCACCGAGCGCGGCGGCGAGTCGTCGCTGCTGATCGTCGTCGAGGGGTACCGCCGATCGCACCTCCGCCACCTCGTGGGATCGCGACTCGGCAGCGATCTCGACGAGGCGATTGACGACCGCGGGCAGATCATTGACCCGGCCGATGCCGACGACGAAGGACGCAATCGCCCTCGATACCGCCAAGGCCTTGCCTCCCAGCAGCTCCTCGACGACGGCCTGCCGCCGCTCGGCGGGGATCGCGGGATCGCTCAGCGCAGTGCGCAGCTCGTCGTTGCCCTCGAAGACCCGGGCGAAGCGGAAGAGCTCGTCCTCGACCTCGCCCAGTAGGTCCTCGGCCTCGACTATGTCGAAGATCGCCCGCGCGTACGCGTCGATGCGGTGCGCGACCCCCGCCGGACGTGCTCACTTGCTGCCGACCTGGTTGATGTAGCTCTCCACGAGGGCGAGCTGTGTCTCGCGGTCGAGGCTGCGCTCCACGATGCGCTCCGCAAGCTCGATCGATAGGTCGGCGACCCTCGACTGGAGATCTGCCATGGCGCGGCTTCCGGCGAGCCTGATGTCCTCTGCGGCCCGGGAGCGCAGGTCGGAGGCCTCACCCTCCGCACGCGCGATCAGGTCGCGACGCATCGAGTCGGCAGCGGCACGCGCCTCCTCGATGATGCGGCCGGCCTCGTCGCGCGCGTCGGCGAGCTGAGCGCGGTACTCGACAAGCAGGTCCTCCGCCTCGCCCTTGGCGCTCTCAGCCCTCTCGAGGTCACTGCGGATGCCTTCCTCACGAGTCTGCATCATGGTTCGTACTGCGGGGAGTCCGAACTTCCACATGAACCCGAACAGGACGAGGAAGGCCGCGCTGCCCCAGATCAGCTCGTTGGTCGCGGGGAGGATCGGGCTGGGCGCCTCGTGGCAGTCCTCGGGATCACCGCCGGCTTCGAGCAGGTGGATGCAGTGCTCCTGAACCTCGGTGAGCTCCGCTTCGGCGCCCTCGCCCTCCGCCGCGAACGCGGGGGCAGCGAAGGCGACCGTCGAGAGCGCGGCCACGCCGATGCCCGCGAAGCAGTGTCGGATACGCACGGTTGCTCCTTTGCCGATCGATCAGCCGGAGATGATGAACGAGAGGACGAACCCGAAGAGCGCGAGCGCCTCGGTGAATGCGATACCAAGGAACATCGTGGTTCGCACCACACCGGCCGACTCCGGCTGACGGGCCATCGCAGTGATGGCGTTGCCCACCACGATGCCGATTCCAATGCCCGGGCCGATGGCAGCGCCGCCGTAGACGATGCCACGACCTACGGCCGTGAGCCCCTCTACGAGCTCGCCGGGGTCTTGCTCTGCGAGTAGACGAAGCGCGGACACGCGTCCTCCTGTTGGTAGTGGTTCAGTGCTCGGGGTGTACGGCGCCACCGATGTACACGGCGGCGAGGATCGTGAAGATGAATGCCTGCAGGAAGCTGACCAGGATCTCGAAGCCCATGAGGAAGACCAGCAGCAGGAACGAGAAGGGCATTACGACGATGCTGATACTCGCCGAGAAGAGAGCCGCGGACAGGACGGCGAACGTCGCGAGGATCAGGTGACCCGCCAGCATGTTGGCGAAGAGACGGACCGACAGCGAGAGCGGTCTGACCAGCAGGGTCGAGACCAGCTCGATAGGGGTGACGAGGAGGTACAAGGCCTTCGGCACTCCTGGCGGGAACAGAATCCCCTTGAAGTACTGGATCGGACCCTGCTTGACGATCCCCGCGACATTGAAGATCAGCCATACGAGCAGCGCAAGCACTATCGGCATGGCGATACGGGCGTTGGCGGGGAACTGAACACCGGGAATGATCTCGAAGATGTTGCTGAAGAAGATGAAGAAGAACATCGTCGCGAGCAGCGGCAGGTAGACCATGCCCTCGGTGCCCATGGTCTGCATGATGATCTGGTTCCGCACGAAGTCGACGCTCGACTCGGCGATCGCGGCCACTCCTGTCGGCACGCGCTGCTTGCGGCCCTTCGCAACGGCAGTCATGAAGAAGGCGATAGTGAGAAGTGCGGAGACGACATAGATGAGCCCGACCTTGTTCAGGCCTCCGGGGCCGAACGACTTCCACTCGACGAGCTCCGAGATCGGTGGGAATTCGAGTCCGAGCACCTAGGTCAGTCCTTTCCACCGTGTGCCGGGCCGGCCGGCGCCAGGCCTGGGTAAGCAAGCGTCATGCTCACCGAGTGCGCCTCCCAGACCAGCAGGCCGAGGTGCGTCACTGCGAGGGTCACTCCGAAGGCGGGGAAGTCGAGCCAGGTTGCGTGGCGCAGCAGGAGAAGAGCGACCGTCACGACCGCGAGCCGCATCACATAGCCGCCCAGCACCACGCCACCGAGCACCGCCGTCGATCGACGCGCCGCCCACCCCTGTGCAGCCGCGGCGAAGGCCAGGTTCGCTATGACGATCGCGATCCCGACCGCCGCGCCCGTCGCACCTCCGAATCCGCGGACCACCGCCGCCACCAGCACGATGATCGGCGCCACGAGGAGTCCTCGTCGGGCGAGATCGCGTGCGATCTCCTTCTCTACGGGAGGGTTCGTGCCCAAGGCTTTCCCTCCTCTTCGAGGCGCATACGCTCCTTGTAGGCGTAGTAGCTCCGCACCGCCATCCCGACCACGGCAACGACGAGCAGCACGATCGTGAGCAGCGGCTGGGTATCGAGGCGCCTGTCGAGCCACGCACCCGTCAGCAGGAAGATGACCGGGACGGCGACCAGCTCCACGGCGAGCGCCAGGGCGTTCCCGAAGCCTTCGTAGAGGCTCCTGCTCTCGTCGAGCCGCGCCTCGGCGCGCGCCGCATCCGAGCCCGCGTTCGTCACCATCAGCGCTCCCCCGCGCGCCACCGCAGCGCGCTTGTGAACCGTTTCGCAATGTACGGTCGGGCTCGAGCGCGAGTCAAACCGGGGCCGGCCGCTCCATAGACTCCTGCCATGCCTCGTCGCCTGTTGGTCGCGCCCGCCCTCGCGGCGCTGGGCATCGGGATCCTAGCCATGCACGGCCTCACGACCACCGGTGTCCCCGACGGCGGGTACACCCGACCCGTCGCGATGCACACCACTCCCCACACGGCTCCCCCGCCGTCCCCGCGGGTGGGGGCGCACTCGGCCCCCGACCGCGGAGGCCTCCACCCCGGACTCGGTGCCTGCCTGTGGATCCTCACGACGGCAGCCGCCCTGACATCGGTCGTCCGGCCAGGCCGGCCCCAGCGGGCACGCAGTCACATCCGCGGAGCCGTTGCAAGCGTCGGGGCGGTCCTCTCGGCTGCGGGGCCGGCACCGCCCCCCGACCTCTCCCCCGCGCGCCTCGGAGTCTCCAGGCGCTGATCCTCGCCCGACGTCAAACGGCCGAGCGCGCCCGCGCGCGGCCATCGCCACGAGCGAGAGGCAGACACAGTGAAGACCAACGGAGTACGGCTCCTAGTCGTCGCCGCGACGCTGCTCACGGCTACCGCCGGGCTCACGGCCTGCGGAGGCGGCGGTGGGAGCGGGAGCATGGACATGGGCATGGGCATGGGCCACGAGCACATGCACCAGGGCGCTCCGGCGGCACCCGACCCGGTAGCCGATGGCGCCCGCACGATCCGTGTCGTCGCCACCTCGTTCAGCTTCGCGCCGAGCGAGATCAGAATCGATGCCGGCGAGGAGGTCGCCATCGAGCTCACGTCGGAGGACGTCACGCACGATTTCGTCGTCGACGGGCCTCCGGGCCACGTCGTCGCGGCCGCCGCAGGCGAGACGGCGACCGGCGGCCTCCGCATCGACGATCCGGGCGATTACCCCGTGTACTGCTCGGTCTCGGGGCACCGGAGCGCGGGAATGGAGGGAGTGATCGTGGTCGCCGCCGCCTGATCCGGGCGCCCGGGCAACTCCCCGGCCACCGGTTCCGGCCCGTTCGGGTCGGGTCAGGCCCGGCGCCGCTGCCGGCGGGATTCGAGGTCCACGACGTCGACGACCCCGGCAGCGTTGCTCGGGTCGCCGCCTCCGGGGCCTCTCGGTGCTCGCCGGCGTCGTCGGCCGACGCGAATGCCCGCGACGGATGCCGGCTGCGAGACGAGCGACGCCCTGGGTGGAATACGACGACCAGGACAAGCGCAAGGGCGCCGAGGGCGAAGGGCACGATCGCGTTGCCACGGTTCGTGTAGGTCGGCAGCAGGGCGACCCCGGAGAGGAGCGCGGTCCATGCCCAGAGGATCATCACTGCGCGTCGCGGCCCGTGACCCAGCCGCACCAGTCTGTGGTGCAGGTGACCCGCATCGGCCCGGTGCCAAGGGTTGCGGCTCGCGATCCGCCGCACGAACGAGAAGGCGATGTCGATCATCGGCACGCCGAGGATGATCAACGGGATCAGCAGCGGCGCGAAGAAGAAGTACGTGTTCCCGCTGAAGTTGAAGTCGGTGCGTCCACCGATGGTGATGGTCGGCACCGCCAGGAGCAGACCGAGGAACAGCGCTCCGGCGTCGCCCATGAAGATCCTGGCCGGGTTGAAGTTCCAGGGCAGGAACCCGATGCAGACCCCGACGGCAATGGCCGCCACGAGTGGTGCGATGTTCGATCCCTCCAGGAAACCGGCGTCGAAGAGACGGTCGGCGAAGAGGAAGAGCGCGCCGCCCGCGATCGCGACGATCCCGGCGGCCAATCCGTCGAGTCCGTCCACGAGGTTCACGGCCTGCGCCATGAGCACCACCCACAGCACCGTCACCAGCGGCGCGTAGTCGGGTCCGAGAACGACGAGATCCGAGTTGAACGGCACTCGGAAGAAGAACATCGTCACGCCGAAGTACGCGAGGAGGCTCGCGCTCAGGACCTGGCCCGCGACCTTCGCCGGCGGGGGAGACCTCGATCAAGTCGTCGAGAGCCCCGACCAGGAACATGACGCCCGCCGCCACGACGACGCCCAGAGGCTCCGAGTTGTCCCTGAAGATGTCGCGGAACTGATCCAACCGCGACGCAACGGCCATCGCGGCCAGGAATCCTGCGAACATCGCGGCGCCACCGAGCGTCGGAGTCGGCCGGGTGTGCACGTGGCGCGCGCGGATGGACTGACGACCGCTCCGAAGCGCACCGCAAGAAGGCGCACCAAGGGGGTGAGAAGTAACGTCGTCGCCGCCGCCACACCGACGACGACCGCGTACCCCTTCATCCTCTCGCCCTCTCAATCCGGCCGGGCGGCCTCAGAGATCCGGGTAGGGCGTGAACTTCGAGCAGAGCCGAATGGCGCGCTCTCGCACATCCGAGCAGGCGGCTTGGTCCTCGGGGTTCCGCATGACTGTGCCGATCATCGCGGCGATCTCGACCATCTCGTCGGCACCCATCCCGGCCGTCGTGACAGCCGCGGTACCGAGCCGGAGGCCGCTGGTCACGAACGGCTTCTCGGGGTCGTTGAGAATGGCGTTCTTGTTGCAGGTGACACCTGCTGCGTCGAGGGCCTCCTGAGCGACCTTGCCTGTGACCCCGAATGGGCGCAGGTCCACGAGCATCAGGTGGTTGTCCGTGCCACCCGACACACCTCGGAAGCCCTCCGCCGTCAGTGCCGCCGCCAAGGCACGCGCGTTGGTGACTATGTCGGACGCATACCGGCCGAACGCCTCGCTCTGCGCCTCGCGGAACGCGACCGCCTTCGCCGCGATCGCGTGCATGAGGGGACCGCCCTGCAGCCCAGGGAAGACCGCTTTGTCGATCGCCGCCGCGAGCTCCTCACGGCACAGGATGGCGCCCGCTCGCGGCCCGCGCAGGGTCTTGTGCGTGGTGAGGGTCACCACGTCGGCGAACGGCACGGGCGACGGATGGGCGCCCCCGGCGATCAACCCCGCTATGTGAGCCGCGCCGACCATCAGAATCGCCCCGCACTCGTCGGCGATCGAACGGAACGCCTCGAAGTCGATGACTCGCGAATACGCCGTTGCACCGGCGATGAGGAGGCGAGGCTTCTCACGCAGCGCCGTCGCGCGTATCTCCTCGTAGTCGAGCATCTCGGTTCCGGCATCGACGCCGTATGCGACGAAGTCGTACAGGCGCCCACTGAAGTTGACGGGCGACCCGTGTGTCAGGTGCCCGCCCTGGTCGAGGCGCATCCCCATGACCTTGTCGCCTGGATCGAGGATCGCCAGATAGGTCGCCATGTTGGCGTTCGCCCCCGAGTGGGGCTGAACATTTGCGTGATCGGCGCCGAACAGGTCGCACGCGCGCCGCCGGGCCAGCTCCTCGGCCTCATCTACGACGGAGTTCCCGCCGTAGTACCTCTTGGACGGATAGCCCTCCGCGTACTTGTTCGTCAACACCGATCCCTGCGCCTCGATCACGGCGAGTGAGGTGAAGTTCTCCGATGCGATCAACTGAATCGTCGTGTTCTGACGCTCGACCTCGCGACGAATCACGTCGGCGATCTCGGGGTCCGCGATCTCCAGGGCGCTCGTCATGGATGCTCCTCGCTCTCGATTCGCGTGATCTGATCTATGCGCCGTTGGTGGCGCCCGCCCTCGAAGCCTGTCTCGAGGAAGAGCGCGAGGATCTCCTCGGCCAACGCCGCGGCGACGATCCTCCCACCTATCGCGAGCACGTTCGCGTCGTTGTGCGACCGAGCCATCCTGGCCGTGTAGAGGTCGTTGCAGAGAGCGGCACGTACGCCGCGCACCTTGTTGGCCGCGATCTGCTCGCCCTGTCCGCTCCCTCCGATCACCAAGCCGAGGTCGGCGCGCCCTGCGGCGACGGAGCGCCCCACCTCCGCGCAGAACGAGGGATAGTCGACCGCCTCGTCGGAGTCGGTCCCGTGATCGTCGACGAGGTGCCCGCGCTCCTCGAGCCAGCCCGCCAGATGCCTCTTCAGCTCGAATCCGGCGTGGTCGCCGCCGATCGCGATGCGCACCCGGCGAGTGTACCGATCGGCGATGTTCGCCCCCCCGGCGAGACTCAGCCCATCGGCCGTCCAGTCAGCCCGGTGGCGACCTCAGGCTCTCTCGGACCTCTCGTAGGATCGCCGTGCCCAGATGGAAGAGCTCCTCGAAGTACCGCTTGGCCTGCAGTGCCGAGATCCCGATCGAACAGAGCAGCCCACCCATGAGGATGCCGATGATCCCTGCGACGTGGGCATCGTCGCCGCCGGAGACGCCGTCGGCCCAGGCCGAGACGACGAGGCCCGCTCCCAACAGGGCGAGGATCAATCCGGGGACGATGAAGAACATGAACGGCCGGAAGATGAACGCCGAGAGCAGCGAGCGGATCGTCCCACTTGCCAGACGCACCGTGGACTTGCGCGGCAGGCCGCGAATGGCAGTCCAGTCGAGGTGCGCGGGTATCTCCTCGACGAGCGCTCGCAGGACCTGCGCCTTGTAGATGATCTCGGTGTTGACCTCGACGCCCATCGCCTTCAGGTTCAACGCGTTCACGAAACGCCTGTCGTACGCGCGGACCATGCCGGTCAGCGTCTTGATCCGACCGCTCGCAGCGAGGGAGAGGATCGCATTCGCGCACCTGCTCGCCGCGTAGCGAAGCAGCGGCACCCCGGTGCACGAACCACCCTTCATGTACGGGGAGGCGATCACGACCTTCGCCTGTGAGGCGATGATCGCGTCGACCAGGCGCTCGATGTGCTCCGGTCCGTACGAGAGATCGCAGTCGATGACGACCAGGTAGTCGCTCACGCAGGCATTGAACGCCGTGCGCAGAGCCTGCCCCATCATGAAGTTGTGACGATGCTGCAACACCCTCACGCGAGGGTGCACGACCGAGAACTCCATGGCAAGCGCTCGCGTGGAGTCCTCGCTGCCATCGTCGACCACGACGATCTCCCACGAGTACTTGTCCTCGATACCTCGCAGGTACTCGGTCAGGCGTGTGAGCGTCGCGGTGATCACACCCGCTTCGTTGAACGCCGGAACGATGACGGAGATCGACGGCCTGTCGGGGCCCTCGGCCCCGCCCGTCGACCCGCTCTCCGCGATCGTCGTCATGTCGTCGTCACTCACTCGTGTTCTCCTCCGGTCGGGCGCCGGGGACCTCGCCGGGGGCGCCGATGGCCCGGCACGACCACCGGCAGGTCCGGTGACGCCGCCGCCACGTTCGCATGGTCGAGCATCGGACGGACGTCGAAGCGCGAGCACAGGACGTCGAGGAACCGACCCACGGCGACGATCTTCTCCTCGCCACGCATCGCCATACCGGGAAAGAAAGCCAGCGACGCGACGTCGTCCGCCCCGAGGAAGTCGAGCGGGTGGAGCAGGATCGACGGCTGCACGCGCATGGCGCGACACATAGAGAGGGCCGTACGGAGGTACCCGATCGCGAGCGCCTTCGACCGACTGCTGAGTGCCAGCAAGTAGCTCACGTGCACCGGAACCCGAAGCAGCGGAAGCGTCGTGACCGGAACCTCCACCAATCCTTCCCCCCCGACCGCCCATCGATACGGTCGGATCGGGCGGAGGCACTCCGACGCAGAGCCGAAGAGGTCGGCTCTCTGCTCGCGCTCTGCGCCGGTCAGGTGCGCCGAGCGGAAGTAGATGGCGCGGGCGAGTGGGCCGATCACCGTGGGGAGGGTCGACGCGTCGTAGAGATAACCGCGGGCTGCGAGGACCTCGAGTATCGCCGGAGAGAGGCTGTATCCGGGCCCCCGGAACCCCACCGTCCGGGCCGAGGTAGCGCACTCGATCGCGTCCTCGGCCCGACCGATCTCCTCGTCGACCTCCCGGGGGGAGTAGCGGTGCATCCAAGGCTCGTGTCTGAACGAGTGGTTCGCGATCTCGTGGCCGGCCGTCGCGAGTGAGGCCAGCGCCTCCCGGTTGCAGTCGAGGGCTGCGTCCTGGCCTACCACGAAGAAGGTGATGCGGAGATCGCGCGCAGCGAGGAAGGCGAGCACCCGCGGAATCACCAGATCGAGATACGACGGAAGCTCCTGCCAGCCGGAATCGCCATGCGTCTTGAGATAGGACCACTCGTTGTCGAGGTCCAGCGAGAGGCTCGCGATCGGCCTCGAACCAGGCGATGTCACCGTGGGCGACCCGAAGATCACACCCGCTCCCCCTGCCGCGGGACCACGGAGGTCGCGGCAACGCCGGCACCGACGATCTCGCTCACCGCCCGTTCGGCGAGAGCGACCGTCTCGTTCACGTTCAACGTCCCGTTGACGATGTTGGCGCTGCTCACCAGGTACAGGCCCGGTTGCGTGGTCCGCACCGCAGGTGCCCCCTTCGAGTATCCGATCTCGGGGAACGGGAAGACGTTGCGCACGCGGGACACCTTGAAGTGCATCACGTCGTCGGGAGCAAGGTGGGGATAGAGCCGCAGCAGCGCAGGCACGAAAGCCGCCTCGATCTCGGAGTCGGTTGCATCGAGCAGCGGGTCGTCGGAGCGTACGTACTTGGGCAGATATGCGAGGGTGCGTCCGCCGAGGTCTGCCGGGTCGACGAACGCAGACATCTCGACGACCGTCGTGAACGGCACCTCGTCCGCGATGTATGTCAGGTAGTGCCCAGCCAACGGCCTGCGCAGCAGAACCGACGCGCAGACGATGCCGTGGTACCGAACCGCAGACAGCCGGGCACGCTCGGTCTCGGTCAGCCCGGGGCAGAGGCGAGCGGCGATGGGGGACCGCGGTCACCACCACGTCGTCGAAGTCGGTGGCTCCGCCGTCCCCGAACGATACGACCAACCCGTCGGCTCCGGACTCGATTCGCGTGACCGGCGCGTCCACGCGGATCTCCACCCCCGGCCCTCGAGAACCTCACTGCAACGCGCGAGGATCGCCGCGTAGCCGCCCGGCACGTATCCGAAGAGCTCCTTCTTCAGTCCGGAGCGGCGCGCCGCGTAGAGTCGCTGCACCGTCGCCCAGAGGAACGCGGCCGAGGCCTCTCTGTAAGAGTCGCCGAGCTTCGCGCGCAACTGTGGGCGCCAGAACGACTCCAGGGCACGCCTGCCCGACCAGCGCCGCAGCCACTTCTCGAGTCCGATCTCCTCCAGGCGCTGCCATCGATCGAGTCGTGAGACGACGATGATCGTCGCCGCGATCCTGAGCTTGTCGATCATCCGCAGGGGCAGCCTCAGGTACTCGATCGTGTTCGACGACGGGTAGAGCCGGCCACCCGCGTAATAGCCCGTCTTCGTCTCGACCCATCGCATTTCGTGCTCGAGGCCGAGCTCACGCAGGAGCCCACGCGTGTGCGCGTCAGACAGCAGCGTCACGTGATAGTGCCGGTCCCATACCAGGCCGTCGATCTCCCACGGCGACGCGAGCCCACCCAGCTCGGGTGCCGCCTCGATGATCGTGACCTCGTTGTCCGGACCGGCGAGCCTGAGCGCGATCGTCAGCCCGAGGATGCCGCCGCCAACGACGGCGATGCGGCGCCGCCCAACCGTGCTCATGACAGCCTCACTCGGCGACATCCAGCTCGGAGACATCACCGCGCAGGACCCGGTACCGGGCCCCGCAGCTCCGACACGAGACATCGAGATCCCTGCTCCACTCGACCGCATCCGTGGAGAGGCGCAGGACAGGCTCGCCGCAGCGGCAGACGACCCCGACCGAGCGGGCCGGGGCACCGATTGCAAGGTGGAACGCGGGCACGGAGCGTGTCACGACCGACCCCATGCCCACCAGCGCCCATCTGCCGATAGTGATCCCGCAGCCGACCGTGCAGCCGGCACCGACGCTCGCCCCTTCCTCGACGACCGTGCGGAGAGTCGCGTCGCCCGGATCCGAGTCGCGCAGCCGCCCGAGCGCCGGGTCGGTCGCACGCGGATAGCGGTCGTTGGTGAACACCGATCCTGCGCCGATCATGACGCCGTCGCCCACGACCACTCCCGTCGGCAGGTAGACCATCGCGTTCAGCTTCACGCGATCACCCACGACCACTCCGCGCCCCAGGTACGTCTTCTCGCCGATGATGCATTCGCTACCAACCCGGGCCCCGGACCGGATGTGGACGCGGGCCCAGACCGCCGTTCCTTCGCCGATCTCGACATCGGTCTCGACGTCGGCGGTCGGGTGGACCCTGGGATCCATCTCCCGACGCTACGCGACCTGGGAGCCCGGAGAGGCGCCGCCGTCCGTCACAGCAGGCTGCGCGCACACCGGAACCGGATGGCGGCCGTCCATGGATCGGTATGCGGCGGCGATCACGTCTACCGAAGCCACTGCGTCGGTCGGAGCTATCAGCAGGCTCTCACGCCCGAGCAGCGCATGCGAGAAGTTCACGACCTGGTCTCGCATCGCGGAGATCTTGTCGTAGCCACTGCCGAAGGTGATCCACTCGCGGCTGCCGGCATCTCTGCGGCGTGAGTGCTTCCACCCGATCTCGATCGCACCCTCGGTACCGTAGACGCCGACGTAGACGTCGGTCCCCCTCTCGAAGCTCCAGGAGAGCGTCACCGAGCCGAGCGCTCCGTCGTGATGCTTGAGGAGCAGCTGCGCCGTGTCCTCGACGCCGAGACCCTGGACGCGCTTCCCTTCGTTGGCGCCGACCTCCACGACGGGGCCGAGAAGGTAGCGCGCCACGTCGACCGAGTGGGTGCCGTTGTCGATCAGGACACCACCACCGCTGACGGCAGCGTCGGAGTTCCACCGGCCGGCCATCTCGACGCGCGATACGAACGAGTTCTCGAAGACAATCGGCTCGCCCAGCTGACCGGCGTCGAGGAGGCGCCGGGCTTGCACGATGTCGTCGACGTACCGGAACTTGGAGGCCATCGTCACCTGCACGCCCGCACGGTCGGCCTCTGCCACCAGCTCACGCGCCTCGTCGGGATGAATCGCGAACGGCTTCTCCACGAGCACGGCGACTCCGCGATCCACGAGGTCGCGTGCGATGTCGATGTGTGTCGAAGGAGGGGTGGCGACGATCACCGCGTCGAGTGCGACGTCACCTGTCAATGCCAGGTGGTCGGGGTAGGACGCGCAGCCGAGAGCTGCCGCCGCCGACGCCGCGCGATCTGGATCCGTGTCGGCGATGCCGTCGAGGCGGGCCTCCTCGAGCCCCGCGAAGACCTGCGTGTACGCAGCACCGATGCCACCCGCGCCCACGAGCCCGTACCTCAGCGGCGCAGTCATGCCCCGGCCCCGGGCCCGGCGAGCCTCGCCACGGCGGATGCGATCGCCTCACCGAGCCGGTCGACGTCGCTCTCGGAGTAGCGCTCGTTCCACGGCAGCACCAGGATCCGCTCGAGGGCCTCGAAGGTTCCCGGGAACCTCGACGCGTCGTAGTCGACCGCTTCGGGCCGGGCGAGCGTGAATGGCCATCGGCTCTTCCCGAACGTCTGCTGGTTCACGAAGAGCCCGCAGCGGAACGCCGGCTTCTGGATGTACCGCGGGGCCGAAGCGATGCCGTGGAGCCGGAGCTCTGCGGCGAGCGCGCCCGGGCCCCCGGGAATGACGGCAGAGTCGACGTGGACGGCGTAGCGCCAGTACGAGTGGACGTCGCCCGGCGGTGGCGCGGGTACCGAGATCCCCGGCAGGCGCGAGAGCGCGGCGCTCAGGCGACCGGCGTTCGAGATGCGCGTCGCGACGCCGGCCGCGAGCTTCTCGATCTGCGCCAGCGCCACCGCTCCCTGCAGCTCGGTGAGCCTGTAGTTCAGAGCGATGAAGTCGTGATCGGTCGTCTCGGCTTCGTAGTCCCAAGCCTTGTTGACGAAGCGGCGCATCCTGCCTGCCAGCTCCACCGAGGAGGTGACGACCATTCCGCCTTCACCGGTGGTGATGTGCTTGCCCTGCTGCAGGCTGAAGCATCCGACCACTCCTGCGGTACCTACCGGCGTGCCACCGCTCGACGCCAGGTACGCCTGAGCGCAGTCCTCGATCAGTGGCACGCCGCGCGAGCGCGCGAGCTCGCCGATCCCTTCCAGGTCGCATGGGTGACCGAAGAGGTGGGTCGCGACTATCGCGCGGGTCCGGTCGGAGAGGACCGCCTCGACAGACTGGGCCGTGACGTTCAGGGAGACCGGGTCGACGTCGGCGAAGACCGGTATCGCGCCCTGGTAGATGATGGGGGTGAGGGCCCCCATGTCGGTCACCGAGGTGGTCACTATCTCGTCTCCGGGCTCCGGGTCGATCGCGGCGACCGCGGCGTGGATCGCGGCCGTGCCGGAGGAGCAAGCGACAGCTCCGGCCGAGCCGAGGTCGCGGGCGAACCTTGCCTCGAGGGCTCGGACCTTCTCGCCCTTGGTGCTCGTCAGGACTCCGCTCTCGATCACCTCGCGGAGCAGCGCGACCTCTTCATCGCCCAGGGAACGCCCGGTGGAGTCCTGGTCGGAGGGCAGGCGCAGCGGGTCGGTGGCCGCTCGGGGAGCGATGGATCCCACTGAAGAGGTCCTCTCATCGCCAGAAGCCCTCACTGCGAACTGCCTCCCATGTCGCGATCGTGGCGCGAGGGTACCTCTCGGGGCGTTGCGGACACCCCCGGACGGCCTCACCTGAGCGGCGCTGTCAGCGCCGCGCCAGGAGCCTTATCTCCTCGTGACCTGCGAACCAGACATGGCGCACCACCTCGTACGAGGGCAGCAACCGGTTCACGTAGGCCTCTGCCACACCGCGATCGTGATGCGCCGCGACCACCCAGAGGCGATCGGGACCGGCGGCGACCGTCTGACTGGTCTGCCGGTCGTCCGGCACGGCTGCGTCGGGGGCTGGTCGCCCGTCCGGTAGTCCCCCCAGGCCGCGGCCGGGTACACGGGCACCGTCTCGTCGACTATCGCCGTGTCACGCGCCCAGAACTCGAACGGGAAGCGGGCCCTCTCGGTGACGAAGACGATCCCGTCGCCTCGCTCGACCTCGGGCGCCATCCACACGACCATCTCCTCCGAGTGAGTCCAGGCGTCTAGCCCCGGTACTCCTTCGTAGTCACGCCACTGCCGGACACCCGCGCCGAGAGGACCAAGGCGAGGGCGATCACCGCCGCCGGCAACCGACGCCCTTCCAGGCGAGTGAGGCCGTACCCGGCGAGCACCACGAGTGAACCAAGGCTCGGCAGCGCGTAGCGGTAGTGCCAGATCGGTTCGACGAGCGATACCGCCAGAGGAACGGCGACCGGTAGGAGCAGCCACATCAGCGGCATTCCATATCGCCACGCCGTCTCCGAGCGCCCGTGACGGCTCCAGGCGATCAGTGCCGCGACGAGCGCGACGCCCACCCCGATCGCGTACACCGGTATCGCCGTCGCCGTGCGCCCCGCGAAGAGCCAGACGAGCTCTCGCACGGTGGAGAGGCTCGTAGTGTCGTTCCACGCCCCGCCGTCTGCCCTACCGGCGTGGAGCAACGGGAGCACTGCGGCGGGCGACGCCAGGAGACCGATCCGGACTGCGCCGGACACCAGGCGCCGCCGCGCCGGCCCGGGCGGCAGGAATGCCACCGACGCCGCTTGAGCTCCGATCGCGAGCACCGCGTACCCGTGCGCGTAGACGGCCAGCACGGACACGACGATCCACGCCCGACTCCCGCCGCGAGTGTGCCCGTTCACCTCCCCGGCGAGGAACGCCGCCGCGTATGCGCAGAGCATCATCGCCAGTGCGTACGAGCGGGCCTCCTGCGCGTATTGGAGCGCAAGACCGTTGACGACAAGAAGCATCCCCGCGCAGAGCCCGGCGCGGTCGTCGAACAGACGGCGCCCAGCCAGCCACACCGCCGGGACGGCGGCGGCGAAGGCCACCACCGACGGCGAGCGCAGCATCACCGGGGTGCTCGATATCCGAACGAGCGGCCACATCAGCAGCGAGTGGAGGATCTGGAACCCCTCGCGGGTCACCAGGAGCCGGACCAGGTCCGGGAACGGCCTGTCGACCGTGGACCAGGTGAACGCCTCGTCGAGCCAGAGGCCCCGCTCGCCCAGGAACGCCGCTCCGACCACCAGGGCGACGAGCGTCTCGATCACGACGGTGACGACCACGGCTCTGGTCGGCGCCGCTCTGGTCGGCGCCGCTCTCGTCGGAGCTGCGCTCATCGGCGTCTCTCGCTCGTCGGCTGTGTTGCTCATGGGATGCCGAGCGATCCGTAGACGCCGGCGGTGCGCCGCGCCGTCTCGGTCCAGGAGAGCCGCGCCACCGCCGCCAGGCCGGCCGCGGCCAGTTCGCTCCGGTGCTCCTCGTCGGCCACCAGAGACCTGATGGCGACGGCCTGCGCCTCGGGATCGCGCGCCGGTACCCACTCGACCGCCCCCTCGGCCAGCTCGGGAAGCGCGCCCACTCTCGTGGCCACGACCGCCGCACCGCAGGCCATCGCCTCCAGAGGCGGCAGCCCGAAGCCCTCGTACCTCGACACGTAGGCGACCGCCGAGGCCGCCGCGTACAGGGCGGGCAGCCGGGCAACGTCCACATATCCCAGCAGCCGCGCGCCGGCGGGTACGTCGACTGTCGCTATCGACCCACCGGCGAGCACCAGCAGTACGCCGGCCTCGCGACACGCCGCCGCCAGAGTGGGTACGTCTTTGCGCGGCTCGAGGTTCCCGACGTGCAGGACGAACTCCGCCGGCAGCCCGTACGCCTCGCGCACCGCAGCGACGTCACCGGGGGCCGGGGGAGCGAAGCCCGGCGCCGGCGCAAGATGAACCACCTCTGCATCGCGCCGGAAGTGGTGCCGGATCCGATCCGCGGTGAACCCGGAGACGGCAATGAGCGCGTCGGCCCGACGCACGGAGCGCCGCATGGTCGAGAGCTTGGCGACGCGGTGCAGACGGCCGTACGCCCAGGGGACGTCGAGGAACGACAGATCGTGCACGGTGCTGACCGTCGGAGCCCCGGGACGCAACGGCAGATCGACGTCGAGACCGTGGACGAGGTCGGCTGCGCCCACGGAGCGCAGGCCCTCGAGAGATCGCCTGACGCCGTAACAGGATCGCCGTTCCATCGCGGCCACACCCGAGGGGAGCTCGCCCGTGGCATCCGACTGCACTACCGCCGCGAGCTCAGCCTCGACGCACTCCGGCAGGGCGCGAACGAGGTTGCGGATGTAGGTCTGCACACCGCTGCCGCCCGGTGTCAGGGCGAGCGCGTTGAGGACGATACGCGCGTGCACGTCGTCACGACTCCCAGCAGCATCCAGAAGTAGAGGTCCATGGGGAAGATCTCGAAGTAGGTCGCAACCCAGCACGCCGCCCCGACGCCGAGCACGTTCGCCGCGACCCCGTCGGCGAGAGCCCGATCGGTTCCGGTGAGTTGCCGGTCGACTCGCCGCAGGTACAGGAACGCCGTAATGAGGGTGAGGGCGAAGGCCCACAGCCCGACCACACCCAGCTCGTAGACCGCCTTGAAGTACTGGTTGTCGGGTTGGTACACCTCGAAATCGAGTCGCGTCACCTCACGAGTCTTCTCCGCAGCGCTCCCGGTCGCTCCGATCCCGTTACCGAACGGTTCGGCCGTCACCTGCCCGATGTTCTCGAGCCACCCGACCTGACGATCGCCGAGGCTCTCCGCCTGGAACGCCGGCTCCGCGATCTGCCCCGGCAGCATCACGAGGCCCAGGACGGCGATCAGGACGCCCAGGAGCAGCCACCGGTATCTGTGAACTGCGTGGTACACGAGGCCGATCCCGAGCACGAGCCAGGCCGCTCGCACGAAGGTGAACGCGAGGGCGAGCAGCATAACGGGCGCCGTGACGAAGAACACGATGCTCCGAAGGCGTCTCGGCTCCGACATCGCTACAGGGACTCCCACGAGGAGGACCGTGGCCAGGAAGAAGCCGAATGCGAAGGGCAGGTCGAATGTCGAGAACGAGCGCATGAATCCACCGGTGAACCGGATGGTCTTGTTGTACTCGTAGCCGAGCGCGTTCACGCTCTCGTGCCCGAGGGCCTGCTGTGCCAGTCCTCCCAACGACGTGACGAGCCCGACGCCCATCATGATGCTGACGAGTCGGTCGCGATCCCGGGCGTCGAACGGCCGGAGCCAGAGGATCACCAGCGACCCCGCGAAGAGGTACCCGATCTTCAGCCCCACGAGCGCCTGCGCGCCGCCGACGAAGACGGCCGACACCAACCCGACCCCCACGTAGATCGCCAAGGGACCCACGAACTCCGGGAAGCGCGACCTCTCACGCTGCTTGCCGACAGTACCGAGCACCGACCAGAGCAGTGTCCAGATGAGCAGCGCCTCCTTCCACCCCTCGGCGAAGGGAGGTGTCGGAAGCACGTTCAGGAGACCGTCGAACGGGACGAACGCGACGAGCAGCAGCATTCCTCGCTGCGGACGGACGGCTATCCACAACGCCAGCGGCCACGCGAGCGCCAGCAGCAACAACAACGGCGCCGCATCGACGAGACGCGCCACGACGCCGTCGAGAGCCGCGACGAGAGGCTCCGCCGATCCGGTCGTCACCACTCCGACGGACGCCACCGCGACCGCTCCCGCCACCGAGACGGCGGCAGCGACTGTGACGACTCTGGTAGCCGGTCGTTGCCGCCACGCGGTCAGTACGAACACCGGGCGGCAGGGTACCCCGGTACGCGGGGCGCGCCGGGCACGCCGCGTAGACTCTGCCGGCAATGGACCTGTCCGACCACTTGAGAGTCGTCGTAGCGAACTGGTGGCGGATCCTCCTGGTCGCCGCAGTAGTAGGCGTCGGCACCTACGCGTGGAGCAACAACGCCGATCCGGTGTTCACGGCGGAGAGCCTTCTGAGCGTCGCAGGCGACGACGTGCTCGATCCACAGACCTCCACCACCCAGGACCAGCTCGCCTTCCGGGCCGAGTACTTCGCCGAGATCGGCATGACGAGCACCGTCGCCGGGCGAGCGGCCGAGCTGGAACAGCTCCCCTACTCCGACGAGGAGACCCTCGACCACTACTCGATCGTGACCACAGACACGTCGGGACTCCTCCTCGTGCGGGCGTCGGACAACTCGCCCGAGGAGGCCGAGAGCGTCGCGCGCGGAGTCGCCGGAGCGCTCGGCGATGTGGTCAACGAAGACCAGGCCACAGCGCGCCAGGAGAGGGCCGATCAGATCGAGCGCCGGATCGCGGCGATCGAAGACGCCATGTCTCAGGTCGCCGAGGGCAGCACCGAGTGGGCCGCATACGACCAGGCACTGGCCGTCAACAACGCAGCCCTGATCGACGTCCAGTCGCAGGGCTTCTTCCGGATCTCCGTGGTGACCCAGGCGCTCGCCAGCACCACCCCGGTATCCCCGCGCCCGGGCCGCGACGCGACGCTCTTCTTCCTGGTTGCATTCATAGTCACCGCCGAGGGCCTGGTCGTCGCACGCGCCTTCAGCGACCGCCTCGCACGCACGACCGATGCCGCAGCGGTGACAGAGCTCACGGGCCTCCCCGTCCTGGCGATGGTTCCACGCGGCATCGGCCCCGACGTGGTGGAGGCGTTCCGCACCCTGCGCACCAACCTCATGCTCCTCGAGGGCGCCGGCCGGCCGCGCACAGTCGCAGTCGTCAGCCCCCAATCCGGGTTCGGGAAGTCGTTCGTCTCCATGAATCTCGCCGAGGCCGCCGCGGGAGTCGACGCACGGGTCGTCCTGATCGACGCCGACCTGCGCCGGCCGGTGCTCCACACCCGACTCCGCTGCAATCGCGAGCCCGGCCTGAGCGAGGTGCTCCGGGGCGGAGACATCGCCGAGTCGCTCCACGCGGTTCCCAGCGTGCCGGGTCTGCGCCTGATCCCCAGTGGTGCGACTACCGGTGACACCGTCGGCATGCTCGGGGGCCGCGCTTTCCGGCAGCTGCTCGACGGTCTCGACGCCGCCGACCTCGTCGTCATAGACACGCCCCCCGGAGCCGCCTACGCAGATGCGCTGGCGGTGGCGGCCCAGTGCGATGCCGCCATCATCGTCCTCGACGCGCGCAGCACGCGCAGACGCCCCGCCAAGACGATGGTCGCCGCACTGGAGAGAACCGGGGCGACGGTCGTCGGGGCCGTCGTCAACAGCACGCGTCTGAACCGGCGCGACACGTACGGCTACGAGCGGACTTGAGCGAGGCCGGCCCCGAGCGCACCGACAGCGCCCGACCCGGCCGAGCGCGGCCCGAGCGGCCCGGCCCGCAGGGCCAGGAGCGGGAGACACCGAGCGAGGCCGGCCCCGAGCGCACCGACAGCGCCCGACCCGGCCGAGCGCGGCCCGAGCGGCCCGGCCCGCAGGGCCAGGAGCGGGAGACACCGAGCGAGGCCGGCCCCGAGCGGGAGAGGCCGAGGGCGGAGTTCCCCTCATCTGCGGGGCTGCGGGTGGCGATTGTGCACGAGAAGTTCACGGTGCTCGCCGGTTCGGAGAAGGCAGTTGCGCAGATCCACTCGATCTTCCCGAGCGCTCCGATATACACGGCGCTCCACGACCGATCCGTCTCCTCCCCCATCCTCCCCGACGCCGACATCAGGACCAGCCCCCTGCAACGCCTCTACCGCGGGGGCGACTCGTATGCCCACCTGCTCCCGCTGCTGCCGTGGGCGATGTCCCACTTCGACCTGCGGGAGTTCGACCTGGTGATCACCAGTCACCATGCCTTCGCGAATCGGGTCAGACCCGCGACGGGCACCCGGGTCGTCTCGTACACCTACACGCCTGCGCGTTGGATCTGGGATCCCGAGGCGCGCTCCCACGAGATCGGCGGCAGGGCCGGGGCGCTGCTCTGGCGATGTTCGCCGCCACCCAGCGTCGCGCCGACTGCTCCGCGGCCGCCCGCCTCGACGGGATCATCTCCATCTCCGGCGAGGTCGCCGGCAGGATCCGTCGCTGGTGGGGCCGCGACTCGACAGTCGTCTGGCCTCCGGTGGACACCGGCGCCTACTCGCCCGGTCACGGCGTCGCGAGAGACGACTTCTTCCTGGTCGCCGGCCGGCTCGTTCCTTACAAGCGGCCGGAGATCGCGGTTGCGGCCGCCCGTGAGGCCGGAGTTCGCCTGGTCGTCGCCGGTGACGGACGCGCACGTCGAGCATGCGAGGCCGTCGCAGGACCCCGCACGGAGTTCCTCGGCCGGGTCGACGACGACACGCTCTGCGATCTCTACCGGAGGTGCAGGGCGCTGATCTATCCGGGCAAGGAGGACTTCGGGATCATCCCCGTCGAGGCTCAGGCGTGTGGCGCGCCCGTCATCGCATTGGCCGCCGGGGGAGCCCTCGACACCGTCGTCGACGGCGTCACCGGTCTCCTGTACGAGGTCGCGCAAGACGACGAACACGTGTCCACGCTCGCGGCGTTGCTCCGCCACTTCGACGACTCGCTCTTCGATCCCGGCGCTCTCCGTACCCACGCCGAGAGGTACGCACCCGAGGAGTTCCGATCCAGGTTCGCGTCGGCGGTTGGGGGCATCCTCGGGCAGGTCACGTGACAGACCCCGACCGGAGAGCCGCGCCGGCGACGTCCGGGTCACTGCTCGCAGGGGCCGGGATCCTCGCATTCGCGCGCTACCTCGTGGCCGCGCTCGGATGGGCGGGGACCGCGGTGATCGCCCGCCGCCTGAGCGGGCCCGAGTTCGGGGCATTCACCACCGTCTTCGGGCTGCTGGGCCTCGTGGGGTTCGTCTCCGAGCTCCGCATGAGCCGGCTCGTCATCTCCGCCATGACCGGAGCAGACGACGAGGACGCGGGCCGCGTGATCGGTTGCTACACGGCGCTGCGGATCGTGATCGGCCTGGTCGGTTGGGCGGTTGCGATGGCCGTGGTGACGATCGGGGGCTTCGACCCAGAAGTGGTCCGCGCAACGGCGCTCGCAGGCTCGGTCCTCGTTCTCATGTCGGCCTGGTACGCCCTGATACTCCTCTTCCAGGCGCGCATGTGGCTACGAACCGTCGCCGTGAGCCAGGTGGCCGGTCAAGCGGCACAGCTCGTCTCCATCCTCGCCGTCGCCGCCGCGGGGATCGGATCCGCCGTCTGGTTCTCCCTTCCGGCCGTGATCAGCGCGGTCGTCGGACTCGTCTGGATCGCCGCGTCCCTTCGGCGCTCCGTACGAGTGCGCCTCCATGTGGATCTCCCGACCTGGTGGTCGTGGCTGAAGGAGGCGGCACCTCTCTCCCTCGGGTTCGCGCTCGAGACAGCCTATTTCCGCATCGACGTCCTCATGCTCTCGGTGATGTCGGCGACACTCACGCCTGTCGGCATGTACGGCGTCGGCTACCGGTTCTCCGATCTCGTCGGTTCGCTCCCGATCGCACTGCTGGCGCCCGCGCTCGCCCTGATGGTCGATGCCTGGACGCACGATCGGCAGCGATTCCACCAGACGTTCCAGACCAGCCTCGTGATCCTCTTCCTGGCCGGCGTCGGGGTGGGGATCGGGTTCGCCGTCTTCGCCGACGAGGCGATCACGCTGTTGTACGGCGAGCGCTACTCGCCTGCGGCGGGGGCGGCCCGGCTCCTGGTGCTCGGCCAGGTCCTCCACTTCTTCACATCGCTCTCGTTCACGACCCTCGTCGCCGTCGGACGGAACCGCCTGTACCCGGCCGCCGCCCTCGTGGGCGTGGTGATCAACGTCGGGCTGAATCTTGTGCTGATCCCCTCGCACTCCTATCGGGGATCCGCTATCGCGACCATCATCACAGAGGTGAGCGTGCTGGCAATCCTCTTCGTGGGCGTCGCCCGTGTACCCGACGTCAGGCCGCTCCCCTGGCGCGGCCTCGCCCGCATCTCCCTGGCCGGGTTGATCCTCGCAGCCGCGCTCATTGGGCTCCGCCCGCTCCTCCCGTGGCCAGCGCTCGCAGTCGCCGGCGCGGCCGGCTACCTGCTGCTGCTCCACGTTTTCGCAATAGCGGGGCCGGGCGGCCTCCGGGCGCTGGCGCGCGACGCCCGCCTCGAGATGCAGGGCCGACCCGTCAACCCGGACTCCGATTCCCGGACCGCAGAGAAGCCGCCGCCCCCGGCCGTCTCTGGTGGCTCCGACGACTACGGGCATGGCCCGGAGCACCCGCCGCTCCGACTGACCGCCATCTCTCCGCACTCGATCGTCTCGGGCGCCGAGGTGGTACTGCTGCGCGCGCTCCACGCGGCGGCGGAGTCGGGTTGGGTCGTTCGGTGCGCCTGTCCCGAAGGACCACTGGCCGAGCGGCTGCGCGCCGAGGGGATACCCCGCGACGACATGCCCGATCTCCGACTTCCTTCCGGGCCTCGTCTCCTCGGCGCTGTCACCGTCTTCCTCCGGACGGGCGCGCGGCGGTCCGGATCCGACGCGTGGCGAGAGGCTCCGACGTGCTGCTCGTCAACAGTCTCCATGCGCTCGTGGCGCTCCGGCTTGCGCGCCTCGAGACACCGGTCGCCTGGCTGATCCACGACGTCGTCGTACGTCGCGACCGGCGCGCATTCCTCCGCCTCGGACTCCCATCGGTCGACCTCACGATCGCCGTCTCCGAAGCCGCCGCGAGATCGCTCCCCGATGGCGCGGTCCGCACCGTGGTGGTTCGCAACGGAACGCCGTGGCCCGTCGAGCCCGCGCGACCGCGGGTCTCACCACCGATCGTCGTGGGGTGCAACGCGGTCCTCACGCCCTGGAAGGGTCAGGACGTTCTCCTCGACGCCGTGGCGAGCCTCGCGCGAGAGGACATCGTCGTGGAGCTGATCGGTGGCACGCTGCCCAAGGACGACCGCTTCGAGGCGCAGCTCCGCGCCCGCGCCGATCAGCCCGACCTGCGCGGGCGCGTCCGCTTCATGGGCCACGTCGACGCCCCCTCGACGCCATGCGCGACTGGACGATCGCCGTCTGTCCCAGCGTAGATCCGGAGGCGGTGTCCCTCGGCGTGCTGGAAGCGATGAGCATCGGCGTGCCCGTGGTGGGCACCAACCACGGCGGTATCCCCGAGTTCCTCGGCGCCGCCGGCCTCCTCGTGGAACCGGGCGATCGGGTACAGCTAGCCCGATGTATCGCGGAGCTCATCGAAGACGACGAGCTCCGCGGGAGATGCTCCGCGGCGGGCAGAGCGATCGTGGCCGCCTCCCTGACGCTGGAGCACCAGCAACGCAGCCTGCTCGACGCGCTGACCGACCTCACCGCTTCTGCGCGCCACGCCCGCAGGCAGATGGTCGTCTTCGCCGTGCCCGACTACGAGCCGACTCTCGGCGGCACCACGCGCCAGACCGCCAACCAGGCGCGCGCCATGGCCCGGCGCGGGCGCGACGTCACGGTCCTGACTCAGCGCCTCGAGCGCTCGTGGACCCGAACCGAGAGCTCCGGGCGACTCGAGGTCCGCCGCCTCCGCCCCTCGGGACGAGGCGGGGCCGCCATGAAGGGCTTCGTGCTGTCCACGGCCCTGTGGCTGCGCCGTCACAGACGCGATGTCGAGGTCGTCCACGTTCTCATGTACCCGGATCTGGCCGTCGCATCGGTCCTGGCCGGCCTCGGCGACCGAACTGTGATGAGCTGGGCAGGGCACGGCGACGCCACCGACTCGGTGACCCCCTCCTCAGGCCTCCTGCACCGCACTCTCGGCCGGGCCCGGCGTCGGGCGCTCGCCCCGATCGTCCACGTCGCTCTCACGCCGGCAATCGCCGACGAGCTGACCGGAATCGGCCTCGGCCGCAACGTGACCGTGATCCCCACACCCGTCGACACCTCTGCGTTCCGCCCTCCCACCGACGACGAGCGCGCAGCCGCGCGGAGCGCGCTCCATCTCGCGGCCGACCACGTCGCAGTCGTCTACACGGGCCACCTGCGCGCGCTCAAGCGCGTCGACGCGCTCGTCGCGGCATTCGCCCGGTTGGCCGCCGACCACGGGAGCGCGAGGCTCTTCCTTGTCGGTGGAGGCCGCTACGACCTCGACGACCGAACCGATGCGCTACGCCGGCAGGTCCGGAACCTGGGGATCGACGACAGCGTCACCTTCACGGGTGAGGTCGCATCTGTCATTCCCTATCTGTACGCAGCCGACATCTTCGTCATGCCGTCGGACCGTGAGGGTCTGCCGAACAGCATCCTGGAGGCGATGGCCTGCGGCCTACCGGTCGTAGCGCCTCCCAGCGCGGCCGGCGATCAGGTGCTCGACGCGACCATCGGCATCGTCCCCGAGAGCAACGAACCGGCTCTCCTCTACGAGGCCCTCGCAGCGCTCGCCGACGACCCCGCCCTGCGCCGTTCGCTCGGCGACGCGGCGAGAGAGGCCACCATCGCCTACGAGCTCCCACGGGTAGTCGGGATGCTGGAGCAGCTCTACGCAACTCTGGGCGCCACCGCACCGACCGCTCCGGACGGAACCCGCCCCCTAGGCCATCGGGCGTCGCAGCTTCTCGGAGATCACGTCGCGCGCGGGCTTGCCCGACCAGTCGCGTCGGACCAGGCCCATGTTCTGCCAGACGTCGCCGCTGTTCGTACCCAGATCTCTGTACGAGTACCAGAAGAGGTTCGCGGCGAACGGGTACGACAGCCACGCATCGACGAGTCGCCTCGCATAGGTCGCCTGAGTCTCGTCGCCGACCGACCGGCTGCTGGTTCCCGTCCCCCACCCGACCTCGGTCGCCCAGATCTTCTTGTGCGCGTCGCGGTGTCGGCTCATGATCCCGTGGATTGCGGGCAGCCGGTAGAAGGGGTTCCAGTCCGCGGCGTACTGCGGCGCATACGGAAAGGTGTAGGGGGTGAATGCCGACGGCGTCGAAGTGCCGGCGCAGCCCGCGGCGGTACATCTTCAAGACGAACGTTCGTGGAGCGATGCTCCTGCGCTCGACGTTCGCCGCAGGTGCGAGCCCACCTGTGATCACCGTCGCGCCGGGGTCGACCGCGTGGATCGCCCGTGATGCTCTTTCGAAGAGCCGTGCGTAGGCGCTCACGTTCGGTGAGGGCTGCCAGAACTCCGACATGTTCGGCTCGTTCCAGATCTCCCAGCGCCGTACCCCGAGCGGCCGGTACCGGCGTGCGGCCTGACGCACGAAGCGCGCGTAGTCGCCGGGGTCGCTGGGCGCCCACTTGTCGGACGTTCCAGCCGGGCGGGCCCACGTGGGCGAGTAGGCAGGCATCGCCAACACCGAGATCCCGCGTTCCCTGGCCGCCAGCACGACCCTGTCGATGTGCGACCAGTTCCAGCTCCTGCGTCCGCCGGCCTGGACCGATGGCCAGTCGAAGTCGACACGCAGCCACCGCGCTCCGGTTGCCGCCATGCCGGCCATGTCCGCCTCGAGATCGGCATCGGAGATCCAGAGCGTCTCGTGTCCGTTGGAGAAGCCGATGCGCGTCCCGACCGTCTTCGTCCCGACGGACCTCGGAGTCGCCCCGGCGCCCGCGGCCTCTGCCGAGAGGGCGACGAGCAGCAGGAGGGCGGGGGCCAGCAGCCTGAGCGCTCTGCGGGTACGGGGCATCCTGCGCATCTCCGTCGGTGGCGTATCGGGGCTTCCGATGTGTCGTCACTCTCCGGGGTGCTCTTGACCTGCTTCTGTGCCTCGCACGGGCAGTGGGCACCGATTGCGCCCGTAAGCTCCACCCTCCGTCTGTGAGGAGCGGCCTGCGATCCCGGAGGACGGAGCGCCCAGATCGAGTCCCCACCGTGCATCTCCCACACGAATGCCCCGATACTCTGCCGAGAGGTACGTGCTGAGTCCGGGCCCTCACGCGGGGCTACCCGGGCGCCGATATGGCGTTGGGGAGAGGGGCGCCTTGCGCTCGCCGCCCTCGCGTAAGACAATCATCACCCTGCGTGACCGAGGTGCGTGACCGACCTGACTGACGAGACATCTGGACCGGCATTGACCGACTCCGTGAGATCGACGACGAGCAGAGGGCGACGAGAGTCGCCATCCCGGACGCGGCACACCCGGCGCCCGGCGCGTCCCGTGCTCGGCGCCGTCACGACCGAGGGCCCCGACCTCTTCGCCGCAGCCGACCACGGTGCAGCGCCCGCTTCGGGACGCCTGCCGCACCGAGTGGCGGCGGCGACGATCGTCGCGTGCGATGCCGTGGCGCTTCTGGGCGCCCTGGCGGTTACCGGGTCGACGGACCGCCTCGGATGGCTGTATCTATCGCTGGTCCTGTTCGTCCTGGCGGCAGCTTCCACCTATCGCGTCCGCATGAACCTAGGGGCCCTCGACGAGGCCCCTCGCCTCGCAGCCATCGTGACGATCCCTCTGCTGATGGTCGCGCCGGTCGCGTCCGACGGCACAGGAACGCTGCTGAGGCAGGCGCTCGCCTCTGTGATCGCCATAGTGCTCGCGCGCTCCTTCGCCTATGGGGCGTTGAGGGCCGCTCGTCGTCGAGGGCTCGCAGAGCGCACCTTGATCGCGGGTAGCGGGCATGTCGGGATCGAGCTCGCACAGCTCATTCGGGCGCACCCCGAGTACGGGCTCGACCTCGTCGGGTTCGTGGGAGCTCCGTTCCCGAACCTCCCCGATCCCCTCTTGGGAGATATCGAGCATCTCGACGAGGTGGTGACCCGCTACCGGATCCGGCGGGTCCTGATCGCCTTCGGCCCGACACGCGAATCGGAGCTGGTCGGCGTGCTGCGCACGGCCGTGCTCCACGATGTCGAGGTCCACGTCGTTCCGCGGTTCTTCGAGATCGGCGTGGCCCCGCGCGGCCCCGACGTCGAAGACCTCTGGGGGATCCCCGTCTACCGGGTCAGGCAGGCCGCCCTCAGGGCGCGCGCATGGCGTTTCAAGCGAGCACTCGACGTCGTCATCGCGTCGATCGGCGTGGTGGTCGCCGCGCCCGTCATGGCCGTCGCCGCGGTGGCCATCAAGGTGACCACCCGGGGACCGGTCCTCTTCCGCCAGAGGCGCATCGGACAGCACGGGCGCGAGTTCGAGGTGCTCAAGTTCCGCACGCTTCCGGTAGGTCACGTCGACGACTCGTGGAACGCCTCCGACTCGGAGTACCCGACCGCAGTCGGCAGGATCCTGCGGAGGCTGAGCATCGACGAGCTACCGCAGCTCTGGAACGTCCTGCACGGCGACATGAGCCTCGTCGGACCGCGCCCGGAGCGCGGCTACCTCGTGGAGCAGTTCAACGACAGCGTCTACGGCTACAGCGACCGGCACCGCCTACCGGTGGGCCTGACCGGGTGGGCCCAGGTGCACGGCCTCCGCGGTGAGACCTCGCTCCGCGAGCGGGCCCGCTTCGACAACCAGTACATCGAGCACTGGTCGCTGTGGCGCGACATCGTCGTGATGGTGCGCACCACGACCGCCCTCTTCCGGCCTTCGAACGACGCCTCCGAACCCGAAGAGGCCGCGCAGGCGGTCTCGAGCCCTGCGTCCCTCGCGCTCAACGGTCGGGGAGCCGCCTCGCAGACGGCGGCGGGAGGAACGGCGAGCGAGACCGCCTGATCCTGCAGGGCGTGCGATGCGCGTCCCGCGCGTCGAGGCGCAGGCACCCTCAGGGCACCTGCGCCTCTAGTGCTTCACTAGGTTGTGCGGTCGCCGAACTGATCAGGCGCGCACCATGCGCCGGCGGCCCGAGCGGCTCAGGGCCGCTCCACCGGCTACGGCACCCGCACCGATGAGCGCGAGACCGATGACGTCGCCGCCCGTGAAGGGCAGGGCCGAGCCGCCGTCGGAGGTTCCCGAACCGGAGGCGCCCTGCGAACCCTCACTGCCACCACTGTTGTTGTTGCCGTTCCCGTAGGTCCCGACCTCCTGGGCGAGTGCCGCTCCAGGGAGCGACGTGGCCAGGACCACGCCCGCCACGCCGAAGAGACGGAGGGCCTTCGATCGGATCTTCGTCGAGTTGGACATGATGCCTCTCTTCGCTGCCGGGAGTCTTCGCTACCGGGAGCCCTTGCTTCCGGGAGCCCATCTGGTCTGCACTCCTGAACGGGCCCCGACCCACCACGCACAGTAGTTGTCGCGACACCTGTCGGCAAGGGTACTACGTCCCGCGGGGAGCGTCTCCGCGACGACAGACGCCTATTCGTCCCACTCCACACGATGCCCCACCTCGTCGCTCCACTCCCTGCCCGTGAAGCTCCACGTCACGGCCGGAACTCGTGCCGACGGCTCCACGACCAGGGCCCTGCTCCCCCTTGGCAGGCGGAACCTCACGACTGCGCTGCGTGACTGCCCGCGCGGTACCTCGACGTATGTGGCCACCACCCAGGCCGGCCCGTCGGGGCCCGCGGCGGCCAGGTCGAGCCGCTCGCCGGAGTTGTCGGTGATGTGGAGGTCTCGGGCCAGATGTGGGAGCTCGGCCACGAGGAGCCCCTGGTACAGGCCCTCGGCGGCCCCTTCGGCCTGGGGGAAGGGCCCCGCTACGTACTGGGGCAGTCCTTCGGGCGTGTTGTTCCGCATCTCCACGAGGACGGCGACGTCGCTCTCCTCATCCCTCGGGGTGACCGTCAGCTCCGCCCGCACCTCCAGGAACTGGTCGAGCTTGTTCCCGCCCCGGTTGTGAACCCCGAGGAGCAGGGACTCCGCCTCGAGGTCCCCGGCGATGCCGGCACCGATCCACCCGCGCTGATCCGCCTCGTGCGCCGACCACGCCAGGACGTGTCGCCCCCGACGGCTGACCGGAGCTCGTCGACGAGGTCGACTGCCTCCCACTCGCCGGACTCGAGGTTCTCCACGGCGGCCGCCGCGATGGCGTTCAAGCGATCGCGGCGGGGCTGCTCCTCGGGGTAGCCGATCAGTCCCCTGTACTGCTCGAGCAGGATCTCCGAGACGACGTTGCGCGCTGCGATCTGCACACCGTCGATCTCGACGGGGCCAGTCGCTGCGAGAAGTGCCTTCAGCGCTATCGGATCGAGCGCCAGGACACCGTCGACCTCGTCGCCGGTCCGCGCCTCCCACATCCGCGCAGCGAGTGCGCCCTGGGTGTCGAATCGCGGCGACGCGCCCAGGTTCCGCCACTCGCGATTGGGCTCCAGCCAGCCCCACCGATCTGCAAGATCGCCCTCGATGGGGACGGCGCCGGCCGGCACCGAGAACTCCTCGGTGGGGCGCATCTCGCCGAGCTCGAACTCGCCGTCCTCGACCGCCAGTACGCCGACACTCAAGAAGGTCCCCGACCCGACTCGCATCTCGGCGTTGTTCGCGGCCAGGACGAGATAACGGCTCGGACCTTCCAGGAAGCGGGCGAACGCGTCGGTCGCGTGGGTCATGTCGTCGATCGCGTCGCGGAGGTCGTCGAGCTCCTCGTCGAATCGATCGCGTGCGCGCCCAACGGGACCGACGAGCGCCTCTCCCGGACCGAGGTCGACCTCGCGCAGGCGCAGCGACGCGCGCGATGCCACAGACCCGAGGTCGCGAACCACCTCTACTCGCTCGGCGCCTGTCGGGTTCACCCGCTCGAGGGCCTCAGCCGCTCCTTCGATTGCCTCGATGCCCACGGCGATCACCTCGGCGGCGCCGTCGGTCATGCCGTCGACAGCGCGCACCTGTCGACCCAGCACCGGAAGCACTCTCAACGGCGTGAGCAGCGGCGAGGCGACGCTCCCGTGTGCACTCCTGAAGTCGGACTCCGCGGCGCGCAGGAGATCGATCCCATCTCCTTCGACCAGACCCTTCGGCGTCAACGTCTCCCGAGCTTCCTCCAGCCTGTCGAGCCCCGAGTAGGCCTCGCTGCGGGCCCTGACGACCAGAGACAGCGCGATCACCATCCACACGGCGAGGGTGGCCGCCACCAGCCACGCCACGAACCTGCGGCGACTCCTGCGCTGCGGCGGGGCGGCATCCGCTTCGGGCATCCGGTCATC
This sequence comes from Acidimicrobiia bacterium, assembly GCA_027494135.1. Lineage (GTDB taxonomy): Bacteria > Actinomycetota > Acidimicrobiia > IMCC26256 > PALSA-610 > JAOSJK01. The sequence continues at coordinate 397,873 of JAOSJK010000001.1, forward strand.
GTACGGACCGGCGAGGGGCAGTCCGTGACACGCGCGGCGCGCCGTGCGCGCGTCTCCCGCCGGGGCGCGTAGCGTGACGCTCGAATGGACCCGACGCTGCCGCCCGAGGATCCGCCGCGCGTCACTGCGAGGCACCTCAGACGAACCGACTCGATCTGCGCCCTGAGGCTGGCGAAGGAGCGGGCCGGCAAGCGAGGAGCGCACACGCCGGGGTCGGGCTTCGAGGTGGCGAACCGGATCACGGCCGACGCCCGCCAGGCACACGCCGAGATGCGAGTGGCGACGCCCGGCGACTTCCCGCCGCCCACCGACCTCATGCCGGAGCAGCAGACCGTCTACGCGGCCGCATCGGTGTGGTATGTCACCCTCTTCGGCGCAGTCGCGGCGCGCGCCGCGAACGTCGACGAGTGGTCCACGGTCGACGAGTCGACGGGCACGTTGCTCTCGGGCCCGGTAGGACTCGTCGTCGAGTGCGCCGACGGGCGCGCCGAGGTGCGGTCGCTCGCGCTCGGGAGAAACGCTCGCCCGCCGGATCCGGCATCGCGCGCGTTCACCATCCTCAGGATCGCTCCTTGGGCCGGCGACCGCCCCGTCGAACTCGTCTGGGCCGACCTCGTCGCCGGACGGGTCGAGACGGAGACGGTCGAAGCCGAGCGAGACCTCGCCACCGCTCGTGACCTCTTGGAGCGGTGCCTCGACGTGATCGTCGAGCGCGTCGCCGATCCCCGGCCTCAGCCCGGACAGGAGTGCGCATACTGCCGCTTCGTCGCCGAGTGTGGGGCCCACAGATGATTACGTCATCGGATCGCGCAACACGCCGGATGCTGCCCGACATCGTGCCCATCAGCCCGTCGTCTCTCGACGCGTGGCTCCACTGCCCGCGCCTCTTCCTCGACCGCCACCTCCTGGGAGTTCCGGAGAGCGACGCGACGCCGTCGACCGATCGCGGCAATCTCGTCCACGCCATCCTCCGGTTCATCCACGAGCACGGCTCCTGTCACGACGACGCGCACGTGGTCGGAGTCCTCGAGGCGCACGGAGTCGCCGACGATGTCCATCGAGGGTTTGTGAGCCGCCACGCCCTCAGGTGCCCGCACGGCGCGACGCGATCGGTCCACGAGTACTCCGTGGCGAGGTTTCACCGACGCCCGGCTCCGATGTTCATGGCGACCGCGCGCATCGACGCAATCTGGGGCTTCGACGATCTCGTAGACGTGCGCGACTACAAGACCGGATCCCTCTTCATCAGCCGCGTCGCCGACGATCCGCGCGCGTGCCTCCAGGCCTGGATCCTCGCTCACGACAGGTATCTGCGCGGTCGGCGCCTGCGCATCCGCTACGAGTACCTCTCGCCCGATGTCGACGAAGACCCCGAGTCGTTCGAGCCCACGCCCGACGACCTCGAGGCGATCGAGGAACGCCTGAGTGCCGCGGTCGCCGCGATGTGGGAGTCCGACTGGCGCGGCCGCCCCGACGAGGACACCTGCCGTCGCTGCGCCTACCGGTCCATCTGCCCCGACAGTGCCGCTCCCAGTGAGCCCTCGTGGCCGTCGCCGCTCGCTGCGGAGGCGGGCGACGCCCCCTGTAGTCTCCGACGGCCCGGCAGACATCCACTCGGAGTGTGACTGTGGACTCGCGCATCGACCCGCGCAGCCCGGTGGTGGTCGGCGTCGGACAGACCGCGCAGAGGCTGCCGCCGGACGAGGCGCTCCCACCGATCGAGCTGCTCGAGGCCGCGGCGCTCGCAGCCGAGGCCGACGCGTGTGCGTCTGTCTCGCTCCTCGCCCGCACCGACATCGCCGCCGTCGTCCAGATCACGTCCTGGCCCTACCCCGACGCCGGCGCCCTCCTGGGGCGCCGACTCGGGTTCCGACCGCGCCGCACGGCGGTGACCACAGTCGGGGGAAACAGCCCTCAGATGCTCGTCAACGAGATGGCGTCTCTGATCGCGGCCGGCGACGCCGACGTGGTACTCATCGGCGGCGCCGAGTCGATGTACGCGCGGTGGAGAGCCAGGCGCGAGCCGCGCGTTCACCTCGGGTGGTCATCGGGCGACGATGGGCCGTGCGACTGGGTGTTCGGAGACGAGCGCCAGGGCGTCTCCGATTACGAGATGGCCCACGCGGCGCTCGCCCCGACCCACGTCTACCCGCTCTTCGAGACCGCGCTGCGTCACGCGTGGGGCCACGGCGTCGCCGAGCATCAGCGCCACGTCAGTGAGCTCTGGTCGACGCTCGCGTCTGTCGCAGCCGAGAACCCCCATGCCTGGTCGCGCTGCGCGTACACGCCCGAGGAGATCCGCACCGTCACAGCCGACAATCGGATGATCTGCTTCCCGTACCCGAAGAGGATGTGCGCGAACATCGACGTCGATCAGGGCGCTGCGCTGCTCCTCTGCTCGTACGAGGCAGCACTCGCGGCGGGGGTTCCCACCGACCGTATGGTGTTCCTCCACGGAGGCGCCGATGGTCACGACCACTTCTTCATGTCGGAGCGCGACACTCTCTGCGACTCCCCCGGCATCGCCGCGGTCGTCGGCGACGCGCTCGATGCGGCCGGCATCGGAGTTGACGACGTCGCCAGGTTCGATCTCTACTCATGCTTCCCGTCGGCGGTCCAGATCGCGATGCGCGCCCTCGGCCTGCCCGGTCGCCCAGGGGGCGACGAGCGGCCCCTGACGGTCACCGGAGGGCTCGGCTTCGCGGGTGGTCCGGTGAACAACTACGTGACCCACGCGATCGCGCGAATGGTCGAGGCGCTCCGTGCCGACCCGGGCTCCTACGGAGTCACCACCGGGCTCGGCTGGTACGTGACGAAGCACTCCGCCGGCGTCTGGTCGAGCACACCCCCGCAACACGGATTCCGGCGCGCGGCGGAGGCCGGCACGCAGGCACGCATCGACTCGTTGCCGGCACGCGAGCCCGCCGGCCTCGTCGACTGCGACGCCACGGTAGAAGCGTCGTCGGTGGTCGCCGAGCGCGACGGCGCTCTCTCGGTGGCCATCGTCACCTGCATCACCGACGACGGCCGCAGGGCGATGGCGAACGTCCGCGACTCCGATGCGTTGGACGCCATGACCCTGGAACCGTGGGAAGGGCGTCGGGTGCGCCTCGAGAACGACGGGTCGACCAACTCGCTGGTGACCTGAGATCCGACGCCCGGGCGCGGCGGCTCCCACGCGCCGGATTCCCGCGACTCCCGTGGATCGCTACTCGCGCGGGCGCTTCCAGGCGTCCCAGTACGTGACCTCTTCGGCAGGCCGCCGGCTCGCCGGCTTGAAGTCTTTCCCCGTGTAGTACGCGACCGGCAGGAGCCCGACCTGCACGACACCCTCGGGGATGCCCAGGAGCTCGGCCGCCTCACGCTCGCACGCCAGGTGCAGCGTCGTCAGCACCGATCCGAGACCACGGCTGCGCAGCGCGAGCTGGAAGCTCCAGACGGCGGGGTAGATCGACCCGTACAGCCCGGCGGCGGCGATGTTCGCGTCGCTCATGCCGCGGCCGTAGCAGCAGGGAACGACGTGCACCGGGACCTCCTGCAGGTGCGCGGCGAGGTACCTGGCGGAGTCGAGTATCCGACTCCCCGTGTCGTCGACGCCGCGCGCCGCCTCGCTCGCGGCGAAGTACGGCTCGGCGTTGCGCCTGTACAGATCGGCGAGAGCCGCTCGCCGATCCGGGTCCGTGACCACGATCCAGCGCCAGCCCTGCGAGTTCCCGCCGGTAGGCGCCTGCACTGCAAGACGGAGGCAATCCTCGATCACCTCGGGCCCGACGTCACGCGACAAGTCCAGCCGCTTGCGGACAGAGCGCGTGGTGGAGAGGAGGTGGTCGACGGTGGCGAGATCGAGGTCCATGCCACCTATCGTGGCGCATCGTGAACGAGATCCCCGAGCCGGGCCGGGCCACGATGCTCCTCAGGGGGTGCACACGACGCTGCCCCAGGTGCGGTTCGGGCCGCCTCTTCCACCGCTGGTTCGTGATGGTCGAGGAGTGCTCCGGCTGCGGCCTCCACTTCGAGCGGGAACCTGGATACTGGGTCGGAGCGATGGCCATGAACATCATCGCCGTCGGTGGCATCTTCGCCGTCGTCTTCGTGACGCTCCTGGCCCTGACGCTGCCCGACATCCCCGTGATCCCGCTGCTGGCAACGCTCGTACCGATCGCCGCGCTCGGCCCGATCGCCCTCTACCCGTTCTCCAAGACCCTCTGGAGTCGCGGTGGACCGCGCCTTCCTGCACGGCCCGGCAGACCACGCGCCCGCGGAAGGCCGATCTCACCGAGCATCTCCGGGCCGGGAGGCACGCTGACCTAGAGGTCCTGTTCGACGAGACGATCATCGGCTGCCGCGAAGACGAGACGGCTGAGGTCCGCTCGCCGGCGACACTCTCGCCCGCCGGCGTGCCGAGTCCCTCGCCGATTCAGGCTCGGTGTCCGCCGAAGTCCAGCCGGACCGGGGGACGCTCAACGCGTATCCGGGAGCCGCGGTGCGGTCTGCCCGACGTGAGCTTCCTCCGTGACCGCGGTGGTCGGTGGGGACACCTCCGCGGTAGTCGGTGGGGACACCTCCGCGGTAGTCGGTGGGGACACCTCCGCGGTGGTCGGTGGGGACACCTCCGCGGTGGTCGGTGGGGACACGGCTTCTACGGCGAAGACCGTCCTGCTCTTGAAGTTGCCGATACGCGTGTCTGGGGCATCGCAGACGAGGGTCAGATATGAGACTTCGGCGGTCGCGGCGTCTGCGGGAACCGTGAACTCCGTCGCCCAGTTGCCAGAGCTGTCGATCGATGCCGAGAGGTCGAGGTCAACGGAAGGGCCGCCCGTGACGAACACCAGTTTGACACGCGCATCTGCCAGCGGCTCACCCTCGAGTATGCAACCCGAGCCGCTGAGCGACACATGCGTGCCAGCGCTGCCCGAGTTCGGCACAGCCCGGACAGGCAACCCCTCGACCGGTGCGCCCGCTATTTCGAAGGGCACGCCCCTCAGGCCGAGGCCGACGTGAGCACCGGGCTGGTAGCAGTACACGGCGAACGTCTTCTCGCCGATGGGTTCACTCGGTGGTATCACAAGCCCACCGCGGAACTCGCCCGCGCCGTTGATCGGCAACCCGAGCGACCCATCTGCATCATCGTTGTACGGCATCAGCATTACGGTCGCCGTTCCTGCAACGAATCCGTCTCCGCATGTTCCCGAGATCGGCAACACAGAGCCGGGGGGAGCCGAGGTGCTCGCAGGTGTAATGGTTATCTGATTGGCTGGATCAGTGCTGGTGGTGGTCGCGGCTACGCTGACGTCCGCGCTCGTCGGTAGGATCGCGCCCGCGGCGGCGACCGAAGCGAACGCCGTCGTAGCTGCGTACGAGAACACGCGACGGGAAATCAAGAGCGATCGTCTCGCGTACATCGTTGTCCTCCCTCATGCCTAGCGGCCGCCAGCGAGAAACCGAGAGACGAGATCTACTCGACGTCCACTCCGGCGACGGGCGACTGGCGATCACACGATGAGTGCTCGATCTTCCACCGCGCCCACATCCACATTGCTGTTCGGACGAACAGCGCGCACAGCAATGTCGTGATCGCGGTGCCAACGACCTTTCCCTGAACTGTCGGCGTCGTGAATAGGGCCTTCGAGATGCTCGCGACCGCGAAGAGCCAAGCCGCACCGACAAGCAGCCTCACCGCTCCGAGTCGCCACTCCCAAGGTGCTGCGAGATGCGCCAACTGTTCCCTGACCCCACGTCTCCTCGAGCTCGGCGATTGCACGACCCACTCCCTCGCGTCCGCGCGGGCGGATAGCCCGTCGCTCCCGTGCGGCCCACCACCTACAGTCCTAGCTGCTGTCCTCCCACTCCTACACCGGGATACAACGCTACTTCAGTCCGGCCTAGAGGTGATCGGCCGTCACGACTTCCACCTGGCCACGAGCACGCGATCGCGTCCGGCGAGGTCCTCTCGTACCAGCGCTTCGGCGAACCCGACCGACCGGGCCAGGGCGATCACGTCGGGGGCCAGCCGCGGAGCGATCTCGCAGACGAGCACCGACTCCCCGGTGAGCCATCCCACCGAGGTCGAGATGATCTCGTTCAGCGCCTCCAGCCCTGTCGGACCGCTCACCAGCGCTCCGCGCGGCTCGTGGTCGGCGACGACGGGTGGGAGCGCCGCGACCTCGGGCTCCGAGACGTAGGGCGGGTTCGTCACCACGAGGTCGAGTCGTCCGCGCAGGCTCGTGGGCAGGGCCTCGAACCAGGAGCCCTGAACGGTGCGGACCCGCCTCGCCACGCACCCGGCCAGGTTCGCGCGGGCCACTGCGAGCGCATCCTCGCTGACGTCGGTCGCCCACACCTCGGCCTCCGGCAGCTCAGCCTCGAGGGCGAGCGCGATGGCCCCGGACCCCGTTCCGAGGTCTGCGGCGAAGTGGCGCGGCTCCGATGCGTCGAAGGCCCCGTTCGGCCCGCGGCGCAGCCCGAGCCGCACCGCCTCCTGCAGGGCGACCTCCACGACCCACTCGGTCTCCGGGCGCGGGATCAGGACACGTCGGTCGACCATGAGATCCAGGCCGCGGAACGACCACGAACCGATCACATACTGAAGGGGCTCGCCGGCCAGCCGGCGCGTGACCATCGAGTCGAGAAGCACGACGGACCTGTCGGATGGTCGCTGCTGCTCCACCTCGGGCCACTCCGCACTCGCGTATCCCGAGGCCTCCTCGCAGAGCCAGCGGGCCTCGGCACCGGCCGCGTCGATTCCTCCGAGCGACAGTCGCTCCGTTACCGCCGCGCGCAGCTGCCGCCACGTGCTCGCCGCGCTCACTCGCCCTCGAGCTGGCGCTGACGCTCCTCGGCTGCGAGCGCGCTCACGATCTCCTCGAGACCACCGGCGAGCACCCGGTCGAGTGCGTACAACGTGAGGCCGATGCGGTGATCGGTGACCCTGTTCTCCTTGAAGTTGTAGGTGCGGATCTTCTCGGATCGGCCCCCACCCTTCACCTGGTCGCGCCTCGCCGACGAGAGTGCGTCGTCCTGGCGTTCCTGCTCCAGCTGCATCAGGCGCGCCCGCAGGATCCTCAGCGCCTTCTCCTTGTTCTGGAGCTGGCTCTTCTCGTCCTGGCAGGACACGACCAGGCCCGTCGGCCGGTGCGTCATTCGGACCGCGGAGTCGGTCGTGTTCACCGACTGCCCTCCCGGACCACTCGACCGGAACACATCGATCTGGAGATCGTTGGGGTCGATCTCGACGTCGACCTCCTCCGCCTCCGGCAGCACCGCGACGGTCGCCGCGCTGGTGTGGATCCGCCCCTGGCTCTCGGTCTCCGGTACCCGCTGCACCCGATGCGGCCCGCCCTCGTACTTGAACCACCGCCAGGCGTCCTCGCCCTTCACGGCGAAGGTGACGTCGCGATAGCCGCCATGATCGGACAGCTGCCCAGCGAGGGTCTCGAGCTTCAGGCCCTGGGCCTCGGCGAAGCGTTGGTACATGCGGAAGAGGTCGCCCGCCCAGATGTTCGCCTCTTCCCCGCCCTCCGCACCGGCGATCTCGACGATCACGTTCCGTCCCTCGTTGGGATCACGCGGAAGCAGCAGCTCCCTGATCTCCGCCTCGAGCTCGGCGAGAGCCGCCTCCCGCCCCGCGATCTCGCCCTCGAGGAACGCGCGCATCTCCGCGTCCTGCTCGCCGGCGAGCATCTGCCGGGCCTCTTCGAGGTCCTCGCCGGTGACCCGCCACGCCCGGTAGGCGTCGACGACGGGCTTCAGCTCCGCGTGGCGTCGCCCCGCGTCGCGCGAGGCGTGCCGGTCGCCCTTCGCATAGATCGCGGATAGCTCCGCTTCCAGACCCTCGAGCTCCGCCTCGAGGCCGGCAAGCTGTTCGAACATGGCGGTCAGGGTACCGGCCGCTCGCGACGCTCATCGGCCCGACCACCCCCCGTTTGCACGTCAGCGGAGCCATGGCGATCACTTCCGTCCAAACCAAGAGGGGGTGGACGTCAGGCGGTGGCGGGGTGCACGGTGCCGCGTGCGTGGAAGCCCTCGAGAATCTCGTCGCGTCGCCGGTGCCCTGCGAGGGCGTGCTCGACCTCGGCGACGGTCGTGCGCAGCTGCTGCTCCCGCCTCGGTCCGAGCGAGTCGGCGACGGCGTCGTCCCAGAGACGGCCGATCACCTCGTCGCCGGGGTGCCCTCGACCCGACTCCCCCACGAACGTGCGGTCGCGCATCTCGGTGAGCGCCGTCCGCAGGTACTCGACGTGTGGCGTCTCGTCGGCGCGTATGCACGCGACCAACCGTGCCGCCGCGCCCTCGCCCGCCACGAGACCGTCGTCCGATAGGAGGTCTTCGGCCCACGCAAAGAGGTGGAAGGCCTGAACCTCGATCAACAGGATCGAGATCATCCGACGGATGGTCATCTCGAGTGAGAGGTCGATGTCGGCGAAGATCCGCATCTCCGACGCGGCCTGCAACATGGCCTCGGGCGAGGGCGGCGCCCCCGGCGTAGAGATCCCCATCCTCTCGAGCATCAACGCCGTCTCGTCTTCGGTCACCGGGTGCTCGAACGCGATGTCGCGCGCGGCGAACCACATGTCCTTGTGCCCCGCCTCCGACTCCCACCCGGCCTCGTCGCGCGCGTGGGCCTCGAAGAGACCGTTCTCGAGGTGCGCCACGGCGGTTCCTGCCACGCTCTCTGCGAAGTGCCTCTGCGGATCTCCGAACCCGACGTGGCGGATCAGGGCACCGAAGCCCTCGACGGTGCCTATGCGGGTGAGGATGGTCACGATCGGGTCGCGGACTCCCTCGCCGAGCAGGTAACGCGTCTGGGCGAGGTTCGGGTACGGCTCCGGCCACATGTCGAGCGGCGCCTCGATGATCTCGCTGCGGAACTCGTCTCGGTGGCGCGCCTGCCAGGCCTCGATCGCCGGCGTCCTGAAGCGCGTCCGCGGGGGCAGGTAGCCGCCGTCGCTTCCGAAGCCGCCGTGGCACCTGACGCCACCCGCCAGCAGCGGCTCGGCCACCTCGTCGCTCTCGAGCAGCTCGATCGCGGTCCACTCGGTCCGCTCTGCGCCCATGGTCCCCCCGTCGGCGTCGCGGTCTGTCACTTCGTCGGATCTACGAACCGACTCTCTGCCCGAAGTGTGGCCCCAAGCCGGGAGCGCGGCAACCCGCGCCCCCGCGCGCAACACCGAGGGCGCTCCGCCCGAGCGGCTGCGGGCGGGCGGGACAGGAGGAGTTGCTTATTTACGGTAGTCCTATAGGATATAGGGACTATGAGCGAGCTCTGCCTCGTCGCCCTGGCCGGCTTCTTCGCATCGATGGTCGACGGTGCGCTGGGCATGGGTTTCGGACCGACGTGCTCCAGCATCCTGCTCAGCACCGGCATCAGCCCGGCGGCCACCTCGGCCACGGTCAACCTCGCGAAGATCGCGACCGGGCTGGCGGCCGGCGCATCGCATTGGCGCTTCGGCAACGTCGACCGCCGGCTGGTCCTGCGCCTCGCCCTCCCCGGTGCTGTGGGCGCGGTGGTCGGGGCCACGGTCCTCGCCAACGTCGACGGCGACGACCTCCGCCCCGTCCTCGCCGTCCTGCTCATGGCCGTCGGCCTGCGCATCCTCGTCCGCTTCAGCAAGGTGCTACCTCGCTCGCAGGTGACCGACTCGGAGGCTGCGGCGCGCGAGGCACCCACATTCGAGGCGCGCGGCGTCGAGGTGGCTGCCGTCACGGGCGGGGTCACCAACGGACTCGTAGGCGCATGGGGGCCCGTCGTCACTCCCTTCCTGCTGCACCGCGGGGTCCCGCCGAGATACGCGGTCGGCTCCGTGAACACCGCCGAGGTCGCCGTCGCCGTCGTCTCGGTCGGGACCTTGATCACCTCGATCGGCGGCAAGGGGATCGAGGTCGGGATCGTGGCCGCGATGCTCGCCGGCGGAGTCGTCGCGGCGCCACTCGCCGCATACGTCGTCCGGTACCTGCCACCACGCCTGCTCGGGCTCGCCGTCGCCGGGATGCTCCTGATCACGCAGAGCAGAGAGCTCGCGAACGCGCGCGACCTGCCGGGCAGTCGCTGGTTCGCCTACCTCGGCATCCCCGCGGCGCTGGTGGCCGCCGCGTTCCGCCCTCGACTCGAGCTGCGCCTCCTGCACGGGAGGCGCGTCCGGGCCACAGCCGTCTGACGAATCAGCGCGGCAGCCACGCGTCGGGATCGTCGACCAGATCGCGCACTGCACGCGGCAGCTCACCGCTCAGCAGGTCGGCGATCGTCACCGACTCCATCACCGACCGCACGGCGGCGCGCAGCCCGATCCAGAGGTCGGGTAGGTGGCGGCACGCACCCGCGTACACGACATCCTCCGGCCGCTGACCCTGCACCAGCGCCAGGGGGCCGTCGACGGCTCGCGACACCTCGGCGACGCTTATCTCGTCTGCCGGGCGCCCGAGCGAGTACCCGCCCGTTGATCCGCGCCGGCCGCTCACGATGCCCGCCTGACGCAGCTGCAGCAGCACCGCTTCCAGGTATCTCGGCGGAATCCCCTGTGCTGCCGCCAGCTCGTCGCGTGTTAGCCGCCCCACACCGCCGGCCGCCAGCTCCAGCAACGCGCGGACCGCGTAGTCGACCCGCGCCGTCACCTGCACCCCGTCATCATGCCACCCGTCGCCGGGGGCCCATGCCGGTGCCGGCTCCGCCGTCCGGCCGTGGCGGTGGGCCGGCGATCTCACCCCCGAATCACCCGCCCAGCCACCCCCTTGACGGATAACACAATCTGATGCATTCTGTCACAGTCTCCCCGGATGGCAACCCCTGAACAGAGGAGCCCCCTTGCGACGAGCACTCGGCCCCCTTATCGCAGCATCGATCCTCCTCTCCGCCGCGCCCGCCGAGGCCACGCCTCGCGACCAGACGCCCCGACCGCGAGACCGCTTCGGATCCGCGGCCACGACGGTCGTCCGCGGCAGCGGTTCGCGAGAGGCGCGGATCACCGCCTACACCTCCGGCTACACGCGCGACTTCGCCTGCGGCTTCCTTCTCGCCTACGACTGCGCGACCGTGAAGGACATCTACGGCTCGATGTGGGTGCGGCGTGTGGGGCGGCGGGCACAGAACCCGAACCTGATGAAGATCTCGACCACCGCCGGCTTCGAGGGAGTCGGCCTCTCGGTGAGCGTGATGGCACCGACCGGGGTCGCCGTCGGCTTCGTCGATGCCGGCAGCAGCTGTCGCAGCCCGGTTCTCGAGGCACTGCCGCGCGCAAGCCGCGTCAGCTTCCGAGCCGACGGGGAGATCTGCAAGGCGAAGACAGCCGGGTGGGTCTCCGCCGTCACCGTCTCCACGAACGGCTACTACCGGTATGGCAGCGGGTGGCGAGTCGTGACGGCAACGTACAGGCGCACCGTCGGTGGGATCTGACGTGCGTCGGCTCGGGCAGAGAACCGTGAAGCGCACCGTGAGGGGCGCGGCGATCGCGTCGGTGTCGTTGGCGCTCACCGGATGCTGGCGCTTCGCCGGCGACGGCGGAACGTGGTCAGACCGGACCCAGGATCGTTTCTCCGACCTCCTCCACGACGCGAGTCCCTTCCCGGCCGTCGGCTGGCCCTCAGCCGTCGACTCACCGTATGAACGCGCGATGGCGAGCATCGCCCTCTACGCCTCCGGCAACCCGTCCGCGGCCACCGGCGACGCCGCGCCCGATGCCTTCGACGACGCCTGGGACGACGCCGCGGGCGGCTTCGTGCAAGAGGCGATCCCCTCCGTGTACGTGAGCGAGGTCGTCTGGAGGGCACTCACGCACGACGGTCGTGCGCCTTACCGCGGCGCGGGGAGCGAGGAACGCCTCGTGCTCCTCGCGGCGGAGTCGTTCGATGTCGGTCGGCGGCTCGACGTCTGGGAGCTGCTCACGGCGGCGCGCATGCTCGCAGCCATCGCCGAGAACGGGACGCAGGAGGCCCGCGCGCCGAAGCATCCGCAGCACTCGCCGACTTCGACACCACGCAGATCTGCGCCTCCAGAGGTGCGACCGACTCGACCGAGGTCGCTGCGCGCGTCGCACTGATGGATCTGCTCGGGCGATCGTGCTCTTCCTACGCGCTGTCGCGCGCCGAGGTCGACCGCGAGGTGGCCGCGGCACTAGGTGGAGGAGTCGACCCGAGCGCGCTCGACGTGGTCTCCGCCGCGTCGGTGCTCGCGGGCGCAGGCCTAGCCGATCGGGCTCTCGTCGAGGACGGAGTCGATGCGATGCTGACGCTCGCACGAGACGACGCCCTGGAGCCTGATCCGCGATATGCGCTGGAGATCGTCGATCTCGCGTCTCGCTCCGGGCGACGGGTCATCTTCGGTGATCGGATGCTCCAAATGCTCCGAGCGACGATCTGGGCCGATGGCGCGATACCAGACGATGCGCACCCCGACGCACTCTCCCTGCTCGCCGTCGCCGACACCTTCGCCCTTCTCCCCGGCGGACCCGACCGTCACGACCTCGCAGAGCGCGTCGAGTGGAGCTCTACGTCTTGGCACCCTCACGATCGCCTGGTGGTATCCGTCGCAGTCGCCCCCGAGCGGGTCTCCGCCGACGACGTGCACCCCCTCGCCGGCGCTGCGACCGACTTCGTGTCTGCGCCGCTGATGCTGAGGGCCACTCGGGCCATCGGTGCCTGTCCAGCCCAGGTACGCGACTACGCCGAGCACCACCTGGACCTCCTGCGCGGTGCCGAGCTTCACCTGCTCCTGCGCGACGCCGCTCCGCCCCATCTACGCGATCTGGCGGCGGTGCTCGCGATCGCAGCGCTCTGCGTCGTCGACGACGACGGCTTCGCGTCCTCCCTGCGAGTGGCGATCGACGAGCACCTCGACGGGTTCACTGCGAGGGAGGGCCTCTACGGCATCCACCGCAGTGAACCCGACCTCGAGGTCACCGCGACGGTGATCGAGGCCCGCTGCATCCTCGACGGCAAGGCATCGGTCCCGCCCGAGAGCCTCCGCCGGCTGGTCGCGGCACGGGAGAACGCCGGTGGAGGGATCGACGCCGCCACCGGGGGGGTCGGCCTCGGAGCGACTCTCGCCGCGGCACAGTCGCTCGCCTTCGCCGGCGGAGGCTGCGAGGCGCTGCTCGACCCGTGAGTCGGGACCGTCGCGCCGATCGTGGCGCCGGGGGGGGGACCCGCCCAACCCCTCCCGGTGCCGCACCCGAACGGGCCACCCGAAGCGGCGGGCGGCGGGCAGTCGCCCGCTACGCGTCGAGGTCGGCGAGGACCATTTCGGCGACGTTGAAACCGGAGTCGACGGCCTGGTGCGTGCCGCAGCCGTAGCCGCCGGCGTCGCACCCGACCAGGTACAGACCTCCGAGCGGCGTACGCGGATCGGGCTTCGATCTGCCGGCCTGGCCGATCACCTGCGCCAGACCGATGCACTCGCCGCCCATTCCGGGCACCACGGCGTCGCGGCTCTCGGCCGAGACGCTCTGCGCCGTGTACGTCTCCCGGCGTACGACGTGCCCATCGAGTTCCGGGTACCAACGCCGCATCGCGCGATCGACCTGGCGTACGGCCTCCTCGTTCATCTGCGACGAGGGGTCCGGCGAGCACATCGTGCCGGCGAGGATCGCCTGGTGCCGCGCATCGGGGCGAGATCGGGATCGTGCACCGAGGGCGTCACGATGAAGAGCATCGGGTGCTCGGGCCAGTCGCCGGCCTCGCACGCGCGGTAGCGGCTCTCGTCCCACCACGACTCGTCCGAGAACTGAAGGACCATCGGTGTGCGCATGATCGGCGCGTCGGTGAAGTACCGGATGCCGGTGAGCGCAAGCGAGGGCTCCAGCGAGCGCACCCTCTCCACGTAGTCCGGCGGGAATGCCTGCTCACCCGCGAGCTTCAGGACCGTCGGCTGAATGCCCGCATTCGAGATGACAGCACGCGCCCGCAGCTCCTCCCCTCCTGCCACGATCCCGACGGCCCGGCCGTTCTCCACGATGACCCGCTCCACGCGCGTCCGTGGTCGGAACTCGCCCCCGTTGCGCACGACGTAGTCGATCGCCGACTCCGCCGGGAACCCGTAGCCGCCGCGGTGGTACCGACCACCACCGCCGCCGTAGAAGTCGCGCAGCGTGCGGACCGTCTCGGATGCGGGCAGGCGGTCGACCGGCACCACGAAGAGCAGGTTGAGGACGATGAGCTGGTACGAGAGCATCGGGCCCGAGAGGCCCATGGAGCAGAGCCACGAGTAGGTGCCGACGTCGTCGAGCGCGTCGATCTCGGCCTCACTCAGCGAGAAGATCGTCGCCGCGACCTGCAACGCCGCCGCGGCCTCGTCCTCCGTGGCGCCGAGGAGATCGGGAGTGCGCATGGCGGCCATCGGGTCAGCCGACGGGCGCGCCGACATCGGCGCGATCGAGACGTCGCCGTCGGGCTTGATGTAGCGGATCTCGCCGGCCTCCTCGGGCAGCAGCAGCTCTACCTCCGCCTCGAGGTCGAGCTCCTTCACGAGCTCCTGGAAGCGTCCGTTCTCCGACGGACCCCCGACGATCGGCCACATCTCGTAGCCGTGCCCGTCCTTGTGCAGCGTCATCGCCTTGCCGCCGGCACGGGGGTTCTTGTCGACCACGCAGACCCTCAGCCCTTGCTTGGCCAGCAACGCCGCGCACGTCGCGCCCCCGTAGCCCGCACCGACAACGATCACGTCGTACGACATCACACCTCACATCCGTGTTTGGACCTCAGCGGAGCCATAGCGACCACCTGGGTCCAAACAGGGTTGGGGGTGGCGGGCGGGGAGGTGGTGGGCATTGGGGGCGGCTGGGCTCAGCGGGTGACCTCGTAGCCGGCGGCCTCGCGGTCCCAGGTGTCGGGCGTGATGGCCTCGGCGCGCAGGCCGGCCTTCTGCACCCGGTGCGTGCCGGTCTTGTCGAGCTCGGTGACGACCCGCAGGTACCTCGGGACCATGAAGTAGGCCATCGTGGCGTTCGCGTGCTCCATGATCGAGATCGGATCGAACGCGCTACCGGGTTGCAGCACCAGAGCAGCCATGACCTCGTCCTCGCCGAGATCGGAGGGGACGGCGTAGACCGCGCTCTCGAGGACGTCGGGGTGCTCGTTGAGCGCCTTCTCCACCTCGAAGGACGAGATGTTCTCACCTCGCCGGCGCATCGAGTCCTTCTTGCGATCGACGAACCAGTAGAAGCCGTCCTCGTCGATGTACGCGAGGTCGCCGGAGCGCATCCACCCGCCGGCGACCTTCTCGGCCGTCGCCTCGGGGTTCTTGTAGTACTGGACCGTGGGCGGGCCCCCGGCGGGCCGCGAGATGATCTCGCCGACCTCCATCGGGTCGCAGTCGGTGTCGTCGTCGCGCACGACGCGCATCTCGTTGATCACCAGCGGCTTGCCAATAGAGCCGGGAGGGGCATCGGATCCCGCCATCGTCAGTCCGCCCTCCACCGTGCCGTAGAACTCGACGATCTCCACGCCGAAGCGCCGCTCGAAGTCCTCCCAGATCTCCTTCGGGCAGGCCGCCGACACGACGAGGCGGCACGGGTTGTCGGCGTCGTCGGGCTTCGGCGGCTGCTTGTAGAGGATCGGCATCATCGCCCCCAGCGCGTTGAACTCGGTCGCGCCGTAGCGACGGATCTCGTCCCAGAAGCGCGACGCCGAGAAGCGCGGGCTGAGCGCGACCTTCGTCCCGAGCCCGAACGCGCCCCAGATCGAGATGAGCGCGGCGTTGGCGTGGAAGAGCGGCAGGCAGGTGTAGAAGATGTCGTCGGAGTTGAGCCCGGCCATCGCCGCGAGGAACGGCACACCCACGATCTGCGCCTGCGGGATCACGACACCCTTGGGCAGACCGGTCGTACCCGAGGTGTACATCACGAGCATCAGGTCGGTGGCGCCGATCGACTCGTCGTCGGCGCTCTCCGGCGACGCCTTCATCAGCCCGTCCCACGCGACGTCGTCACCCGCCTCACCGCCGATCACGACGACGCGCTTCAGCTTCGGGAGCTTGTCGCGCACCGGGTCGACCCTGTCGAGCAGATCGGCATGGACTATGAGCGTCTCCGAGTCGGAGTGGTCGACGATGTGGACCAGCCCGTCGCCCTTGAGGGCTGTGTTCACCGGCACCGCCGGCGCTCCCACGCGGGCCGCACCGAACCAGGCCCACAGGAACTCCGGCGAGTTCGGCAGGATGAGGGCGACGTGGTCGCCTTTCGCGACTCCCAGATCTCGCAATCCGTTCGCGGCTCGCGCCGAACGCTCCTCGATGTCGGCGTACGAGTACACGTCGTCGCCGTACATCAGGAACGGGCTGTCGCCGCGGCTGTCGCGAGCCTTGGTGAGCTCGGCTCCGACGGTTCCATCTACCAGTGCCATGCGGGCACTCCTCGCACTCGGCGTTCCGGTCTGATCTTCGCTCTCGGTGTGACTGCGCCATCGCCGGGGGCGGGAAGGCGCGGTCGGCTACGCAAGCAGTACGTGGACCGCCTGCGCCGCTGCGTCGTTGCCCAGGAAGCCCCCACCGTTCTGGGTGAGACCGATGCGGGCACCCTCGACCTGCCTCGGGCCCGCGTCGCCGCGCAGCTGCCACGAGATCTCGCAGAGCTGAGCGATGCCGGTCGCCCCGACCGGGTGCCCCTTCGAGACCAGGCCACCGGAGGTGTTCACCGGCAGCCGCCCGCCGAGCGCCGTCACCCCTTCCTCCACGAGGCCGCCGCCCTCGCCCCGGGCGCAGAAGCCGAGGTCCTCGTAGGCGAGGATCTCTGCCGCGGCAGTCGCGTCGTGGACCTCGGCGACGTCGATGTCGTCGGGGCCCAGCCCCGCCATCTCGTAGGCGAGCTTCGCGGCTCGCGGCTCGGCGAGCTCGTCACCGGAGTCGGGGGAGGTTGCCCGAGACGATCACAGATGCCGCGACCTTGGGCCCCTCGATCCCCTTTGCGCTTCGCGTACTCCGGCGAGACGATCAGGGCGGCAGCGGCCCCGTCGCCGATCGGCGAGCACATGAGCAGCGTGAGCGGGTAGGCGACCTCGCGCGAAGCGAGGACCTCCTCGACCGTCACTTCCTCCTGGTACTGCGCTCGTGGGTTGAGTGCACCGTGGTGGTGGTTCTTCACGGCAACCTTCGCGATCGTCTCCTGCGTGGTGCCGTACTGCGACATGTGCCCACGGATGATCGCTGCGTAGATGTCCATGAACATCGACTTGCCGCCACCGCCACCACCGCCGCTCTTCTCGCCCCCGGCGGCTTCTGGCCTGGGTGCGCTCTTCAACGACTCCATGAGCTGCATCATCAGCTCGACATCGACCGCCGAGGAGAACGCCTGGAACGAGACGGCCTTGTCGGGGTGCGTGAGCTTCTCGACGCCGAGGGCGAGGGCGACGTCGACCCGCCCGGCAGCCACCTGCGACCACGCCAGGTGGAACGCCGACGAGGCCGAGGCACACGCGTTCTCGACGTTGAAGATCGGGATCCCACCGATCCCCGCCTCGCGCAGGACGACCTGGCCACGGATGCACTCCTGACCGGTGATCAGCCCGGCGACCGCGTTGCCGACGACCGCCAGCTGAACGTCGGACGGCTCGAGGCTCGCATCCTTCAGCGCGTCGTTGACTGCTTCCCCGGCGAGGCTCTTCAGGCCCCTGTCGTGGAACTTCCCGAACTTCGTCATGCCGACACCGGCTATGACGACCCGCTCGTCGGCTGCCACGTCGCTTCCTCCAGTCAGGGAGCGGACGGGCCCTCTCGACCCGTCCGAAACCTACGGTATGCTCGCAACATTAGCGAGAGTTAGAGCCGGCTGTCAGAGCCGGGGTCGCCTGCCACGCGACCCCCGTCTCGACATGCGTGCACCATCACAGGCATTCTCGCGGCGGTGAGCACGGCCGTGCACTCGCGGCCCGCTCCGCGGAGAGTGCCGACACGACCCGGGCCCGCCCGGGAGTCCGGGAAGGTGAGCCATGGAACAGGTCGATGCCGGCCGTCTCGTAGCGAAGGTGCTCGCGGAGTCCGGGGTGACGACGGCGTTCGTCCTCCAGGGCGGTCACGTAGACCCCGTCCTCTACGGATGCGAGGCGGAGGGGATACGCCTCGTCGACACCCGCCACGAGCAGGCCGCCGCACACATGGCCGAGGGCTGGGCGCTCGCCACAGGTGAGACCGGGGTCTGTGTCGTGACCGCCGGCCCCGGCTTCTCCGACGCCGTGACCGGTCTGGCGAACGCGTTCATGTCGGCGAGCCCGATGCTCTGCCTCGCCGGGGCCCGCCCCCTCCGCGAGGCCGACACGTGGCCGCTGCAGGATCTCGACCAGGTCGGCATCGCGCGCCCCATCACCAAGTGGGCACGGTCTGTCTCGACTGCGACGAGGGCCGGCGAGTACGCAGCGATCGCGCTGACCGAGGCGAGGACCGGGCGCCCGGGCCCCGTCTACCTCGACGTCCCGGTCGACATCGTCACGCAGCAGGTCCCCGTCCCCGACGCACTACCCCGCGCCGTCGTGCCGTTTGCGCCGGGCCCGGAGGCGGGGGCCCTCGCCGAGGTCGTCAGGATGATCGAGCAGGCCGAGCGACCCATCGTGATGATCGGGTCGGGCGCATACTGGTCGGGCTCCGCCGACGCCCTCGGCCGCCTCGCAGAGACCGTCGGCCTCCCCCGTCTTCTCCAGCAACGCGGGCCGCGGCCTGCTCCCGGACGCGCACGACTGGTCGTTCGGAGCGCCGGTGCCGCTCGGCAGCGCGTTCATGTCGGCGATCTCCGCCGACCTCGTGATCTGCCTCGGCGTCCGCCTCGGGTATCCGCTCCTGAACGGCGCGTACTTCGGAGCGGCGAAGGTCGTGCGCGTCGATATCGACGGCGCAGAGACCGCGCGCAACCGTCCCGGCGATCTCAACGTCTGCGCCGACGTGCGGGTCTTCTGCGAGGCCGTCTCCGATGCCTGGGAGGGCGGTGTCTCGCAGGGACGTGCCGCGTGGGGCGAGTCGCTCCGGGCAGCGAAGTCGCAGTCGCGCGCCGACCTTCACGCGATGATCGCCAACCACGACGGCAAGCTCCCGCACCCGCTCGAGCTCGCGCTGGCAATAGGTGACGTAGTGGGACCCGACGCGACGATCGTCGCCGACGGCGGCGACATCCTCACGTGGGGCATCATCGGGCTCCCCGCGCTCGGCCCCGGCCGCCTCCTCACCACCGGCGTCTACCTCGGCTGCCTCGGCGTCGGGATCCCGTTCGCGATCGCGGCCAAGGTCGCCCGACCCGACGAGCCGGTCGTGCTGCTCTCCGGCGACGGCACCTTCGGCCTGAACGCGATGGAGTACGACACGGCGATCCGGCACGACATCCCGTTCGTGACCGTGGTCAGCGCCGACGGGTCCTGGGGGATGTCGCGTCACGGTCAGGAGATGCACCACGACGGCCACACCGTCGCCACCCAGCTGGGGGTGCGCCCGTACCACGAGGTCGTGCGGGCGCTCGGCGGTCACGGGGAGTTCGTCGACGCACCCGAGGAGATCCGCCCCGCGATCCAACGGGCGCTCGACTCGGGCCTCCCCGCGTGCGTGAACGTCGGGATCGATCCGACGCTCTGCTCCCCGCTCACGCAGGCGATGGCGTCGCTCGGCACCGCATAGGAGATCTGGGCTCCCGCCGCGGCCGATCCGACGCGCTCTGCGCCTACGACTGGCCGCCGATCGCGACCGCCGCTATCGCCGGCAGGCCCGTCGCCGCCAACTCGAACGTGTGGCCGGCATCGCTGCTGACGAGGACCTCTCCCGCAGTCGTGCCCGCGACCACGAAGTCGCCCTCCGCGGCGAGCGCCTGGCGCTCGACGTTGCCTGCGAAGCCCTCCGCCACGACGGCCCAGCGCAGATCGTCGTCACCGGCGTCGGCTCGGAAGATCGCCGCCTCCGGCCCCCCGACTCCCACATCGGAGGCGGTCCGGACGACGCCGTGGCGAGCACCGCCCCTTTGGTGAACGCGAGCCCCTGGGTGTAGGCGCGGTCCAGGCCGTCGCTCTCGAAGACCCACGAGCGACCTTCGTCGCCCGATCGGTGGCAGCCCATGCCGGTCGTCGCGTAGAGGGTCTTGCCGTCGGCGACTATGCGGTGGACGTCGTCGTACAGCCCGGCGTTGCGCGCCTCCCAGGTGTCGCCCCCGTCGTAGGAGACGGCCGCGCCGCCCACCTCGATCCCGACGATGATCCGGGACCCGTCCACCACGATCGTCGGGAGGTCGGCGGCCCCCCACGGGGAGTCCCACTTGTCGTATCCCTCGACGGCCCGCAGACCCAACAGCTCTCGCGGCCCGCTCGCGCCGAGGAGCCAGAGCGCGGCGGGCTCGGTGCCCGCGTACACGTCGCCGCCGGCGCCGAGAGCGATCGTCCACACGTGCGCGCCCGCGAGACCGAGCGACGCCCAGCCATCTCCCTCTCGCCGCAGCACTCCGTCCTCGGCGAGGGCGACTGCGAGGTTGTCTCCATGGGACGCGACCGCGACGACGGCGCGGCCGTCGTGCTCCTGCCCGACGACGCTCCCCGAGGGCTCCATCACGACCAGGCCGCCGGCCGTGGCCAGGTACGCGACGCTCTCTCGGGAGCCTCCGGCACTCACCTCTGGATCACCCACGTTCGACGCCTCCACACGGGCACGGACGGTCCGTTCGCGCGAGGCTACGGCACCCGCGACCCCCTGGAAATCCTGGCTATCCCTGCTACGGTTGCGAGGATTTCTCCGGCGTCCGTCGCGCCCGCCGCGTCGGTCGCCCACGACGAGGGCACCCCGAGGACTACCCGGGGAACACGATGAGGAGGGGCACGTCTCCATGGCGCTGTTGAACTACTACACCGGCCTCAGCGAACAGCACGTCGAGATTCGCGACACGATGCACCGCTTCGCCGTAGAGGTGATGCGCCCCATCGGACAGCGCCTCGACAAGCTCGACGACCCCGCCGACGTCATCGCCGCCGACTCCCCGCTCTGGGAGGTCTTCGAGAAGCACCGCCAGCTCGGCATCAATGAGCTCGGCGCGGCCGAACCTGGGACCGATCCCGTCGCCGCTGCGATCATCGGCGGCATCATCAACGAGGAGATGGGGTGGGGTGACTCCGGCCTCGCAGTGAGCCTCGGAGTAGCCAACTTCCACAGGTTCTTCGCCACCATGTCGGGGAACCCCGAGCTGATCGACCGCTACGTCCACGCCGGCGAGAAGGAGATCGGCTGCTGGGCGATCACCGAGCCCGACCACGGCTCCGACTCGCTCGCGTTCAACCAGACGCACTGGCCCGACGGATCGGTTCGCGCCAACACGATCGCGAAGCTCGACGGCGGCGACTACGTGTTGAACGGCCAGAAGTCGGCGTGGGTGTCGAACGGGACGATCGCGACCGTCGCTGCACTGTTCTGCACCATCGACGGCGACAAGGGCTTCCAGCACGGCGGCGTCGCAGTAGTGCCACTCGACCTGCCGGGCGTCTCGCGTGGCAAGCCACTCGACAAGATCGGGCAGCGCGCCCTCAACCAGGGTGAGATCCTCTTCGACGATGTGCGCATTCCGGCGTCGTACATGATCATCCCCCCGACTTCTACAGCTTCACCGTCGAGTCGGTGCTCACGCTCGCCAACTCGTTCATGGGTGCGTGCTTCGCGGGCACCGCACGCGCCGCGCTGGAGATGGCGATCGACTACGCCAAGGAGCGCGTGCAGGGCGGGGTGCCGATCTACAAGCACCAGAGCGTGCAGAGTCGGATCTTCAAGATGTTCTCGCGCGTCGAAGCCGCACGTGGCCTGTCCCGCCGCGTGCTTGCGGGCAACGCCGCCAACCCGCCGGGAAACGTCCAGTACTCGATCGCGTCGAAGACCTACTGCACCCAGACCGCCTTCGACGTTGCCAGCGACGCGCTGCAGATCTTCGGTGGCAACGGTCTCACGAAGGAGTACCCGATCGAGAAGGTGATGCGAGACGCCCGTGCGTCGATGATCGAGGACGGCTGCAACGAGATCCTCGGCCTCGTCGGTGCCGGGCGCCTCTTCGACTGACCAGAGATCGCATCTGCCCCGCGGCGATCGTGCGGGGTCTCGTATCCGAGGAGAGAGCATGGAGCTGCGCGAAGCAATCGGGCGACGGCGTTCGATCCGGTTCCTCGATCCCGGCCGACAGGTCGAGGTCGAGAAGGTGCAGAGGATGCTCGAGGCAGCGCGCCTTGCATCGCACTGGGGGAACGTGCAGAGCCTCCGCGCAGTCGTCGTCATGAAGGAGACCGCGCCCCGGGAGGTGATCGACGCCCTGCAGGCGCCGGTGGCCGGTTATCAGATCAAGCTCGCTCCCGTGGTGATCGTGTGGTACCTCGACACGAGTGCCGTCGACGAGCAGAGCGACCGTCTGCGCGAGCTGGTCGACTGCGGGGCTCTGGGATACGGCGACGACAAGCGGGCGGCGCTCGAGGAGACGCTGATCCCGATGTTCAATTCGATCCTCGACTCGTTGAAGTCGCCCGGCCTCGGCGAGGTCGACTGCGGCCAGGGCATCGCGCACGCCACCCTCGTCGCCTACGAGCAGGGTCTCGGAACCTGCTGCCTAGGCACGCCCTACACCGACCAGATCCGCCAGAACCTCGGCATGCCCGAGCACTGCCGGGTGCTCTGCCTGCAGACCGTCGGCTATCCGGCCGAGGACCCCGAGGCCGGCGGCCAGCGTCCGCGGCGCCCCTTCGAGGAGATCTTCCACCTCAACGGCTACGGCAACGGCTTCCCGCGGTCGCAGGCCGTGGTCGACGAGCTCGCAGCCGACGGGATGCTCACCGCGCCCGCTCCGCTCCCCGGCCGCGAGGACGAGCTCAAGACGCTGCAGGAACGCCTCGGCCTCAAGGGCCACGGCCTCTTCTGACCCACATTCCCGGTTTTGGCGTCAGAACCTCGCGGTAGCCGCGAGAAAGTGACGCCAAAACGCGGGATTGTCAGGCCGGCTAGCTGGGTCTGCTCCGCTTAGCGACGCGGCGCTCGGCGCGCTCCGCCTCTTCCGGCGACGCGTTCTTCTCGGAGTCGCCGGCGAAGCGGACGCGGCCGTGCAGGACGCAGCCCTTGATCCCCGGGTCGCAGGCGCGCCGGAGGAGGCGACACTGTCCCTTGTCTTCGTGCGGGCACGCCCATCCACTCACACGACGACCGTAGCCGAGACGCTGCTCCGCCCCCACCGCACGAGCGTCGATAGACCACAAATATTGTGGTCTATCGACGCTCCTAGCCCTCCGGGCGTCGAGGCGGGTGGCGCGGTCGACGGTGGCGGGCTGCCAGCCGGTGGGCGCGTAGGTCAGGTGGCCGTAGCCGCCGGCGAGGTGCAGCCACTTCACCATGCCGGGTTCGACGTCGTTGGTACCCGCCCAGCCCGCGAACTGGAAGGGCTCCCATCCGTTGTAGACGATCGCCTGCCCCGGCCTCACCGACGCGGAGAGCTTCGCCGGCACGACGCACGACCCGACGTCGTTGAAGAGCTCCACCGGCGCGTTGTCTTCGATCCCGCGAGCAGCGGCATCGACGGGGTTCAGTACCACGTGTGGCTCGCCCCGGTGGGTCTGGAGCAGGTCACCGTGCGCGATGTTCATCGAGTGAACCGACCAGCGGTTGTGACCCGAGGTGAACTTGAGCGGGTGGTCGCCGCCCATCGCCGGCGCATCCTTGTGGACGGGGGAACGCCTCGCCGGCCTCTAGGAACCACGGGTGATCTATGTAGAACTGCGCACGCCGCGTGAGCGTGGGATACGGCTCGCACTCTTCGACGTGGTTGCGGAGCGGCACGTGCGTCTCGCCCTCGGGGAACGGCGACGCCTGCGCCATCGCGAACGGCAGGATCCCCCACGACGCAAACGGCAGGTGACCCTTCTCCCGGACCGTGCTCAGGTCGGTGCCGTCGGCGAGAGTCCCCGCGAGTACCGAGTCGCGCACCATCTCGTCGGCGAGGCTCTCGCTGTCGGCGAAGTAGCCGTTCAGGGTGTACGAGTTCCACAGGTCGGCGTAGCTGCGAGGCATCCCGTCGCCCCCCACGTAACCGGTCAGCCCGCGCTCGGCTGCACGCTCGCCGAGTCGGCGGGCCAGCGCGGCGAATATCTCCCACTCGCTCAGTGCCTCACCCACGGGGTCCTGCACCCGATCCGAGAAGACGAGCCTCATGACGTGCGGCGTCGGGATGTGGAAGTCGAGCTTCTCGTAGCAGTTCGCCGCCGGCAGCAACAGATCGGCGTGCAGCGCAGTGATGCTCATCCGCCAGTCGATCACCGCGATCAAGTCCAGCTTCGGCCACACGTTCTCGAGGATCGTGCGACGGCCCCCGCGCGTCCGGCGGAGCATGTTGCCGCCGCACTCGATCAACACGCGTGGTGGCATATCCGCCGGCTGCCTGCAGAGCCCTTCCCACCATCCCGATGTCAGTGCCTCGTCGACGTACTCGTCGAAGGAGCGCCGCATCGTCGTGTCGCCCCACTCCGCGTTGTTCCACCGCTCCCGATACCCGGCGTGGTGGTACCAGAAGAAGAACGGGGGAACCATGTTCGACTGCACCCGCGCGAGCGAGGTCGCCGCGATCTCGCGCGTCATGGTCGGGTCGCCGGCCTGCGCCATCCCGATTAGCATGTCGAGACCGTTGATGACGTCCTCGGCGCCCTCCACCCCGGGCCTCCCCTTGGCCATGGAGATGGCGGGACCGTCGAACATGCCCGCGCTCCACGCGCGCACACCGCTCCCCTTCTTCCCCCAGTTCCCTGTCAGCGCGAGCAGGAGACAGAGCGACCTCTCGATCAGGTCTCCGTGGTAGTACTTCGACGGCGCCGCGCCGAGCAGGATGTTGGTGCGCTTGGCAGCCGTAGCGCGCGCCAGCCCCCGGATCACGTCAGGGTGCACGCCGCACGCCTCGCTCGCACGCTCCGGCACGTATTGCCGGTCGAGCTGGTCGCGCAGCAGTTGCAACGCCGGAGCCACCTCGGCGGTCTCGCCGTCTGCGAGCAACACGGCGTAGCTGCCCTCGAGCGCCGGCCGCACGGCTCCGTACCGCAGAGATCCGCGATCGGCGAACACCGGCGCGCCGCTGATCCAGTGGAAGAACTGCTCGTCGCTGCCGCCATCTACGACGTCGCACTCACGCAGGAATCGTTGTGTATCCGTCCTCACCAGCAGGGCCAGGTCTGTCTGTGTGGCGACGAAGTCGAGGTCGGCGAGCCCCTCGTCGAGGATCACCTGCCCCATCGACAGCGCGAGCGCTGCGTCACTGCCGGGCTCCACCGAGATGAACCTGTCGGCATGCATCGCGCTCGCGTTGTAGTCGGGGGCGAGCAGGACCACCTCGGTGCCGTTGTAGCGCGCTTCGGTGATGTAGTGGAAGTGCGGGATGCGCGTGTAGGCGGGGTTCATGAACCACACGAGCATCAGCTCGCTGTGGAACCAGTCGTCGACAGACGAGACGATCCCGTACTTGCCGAACGTCACCTGCAAACCGACGTTGAAGTCGTTGGTAGTCGCGTTGAAGTCCGTGATGGTCCCGCCGAGCTGGTTGAAGAAGCGGTGTGTCGGCACGACGGTCGTCTGCTCCGGGAGCCCTCGTGCATCACGCACTCGGGGCCGTGCTCCTCGATCGTCGCGATTATCGAGTCGGCGAGCATCGTGAGGGCCTCGTCCCACGTGATGCGCTCCCACTCCCCGCCCCCTCGCTCGCCGACGCGGCGCATCGGGTAGCGCAGCCTGTCCGGGTTCTCGAGCTGCCGGCTCCAGGCGGCGCCCTTGTTGCAGCCCGCCGGGTTCATGTCGGGCACTCCGGCCTCGACGGTTCCGAAGTCGCCCGAGGGCTCCTCGCGCCACACCTTCCCGTCTCGCGTGTACACGCGGTACGGGCAGTTGCCCGGGTAGCAGTCGACGCAGTGGGTCCCCCAGCCGACGCCGTCCCAGGTCCAGCGCTGGCGGTACGACTCCTCGTTCGTGCGCGCGAAGCCGTCGCTCATCTCCTACCTCCGCAACAGACGAGGCCCGGCGTCGCAGCGGACGGCCGGGCCTCTACTTCGTTCGTGGGCTCACACGGCTCAGCCGCCGAGCAACCCCTTCGCGTAGACATGGTCCGCCTCAACGAACCGAGCGAAGGCCGAGGCTGCCCAGCTGTACATCTCCGAGCCACTCCCGCTCACCCGCTCGGCCATCTGAGGGACCCAGAGTGAGAGCTGGCGGTCGAGGAAGTCGAGCTGGGCTCTACGGAATGAGCCACGCAGGCGATCCGACGACGACACGGCCTCTTTGAACGTGAGGAACTGCATGAAGTCGATCTGCGTAACCAGGTGATCCATCGGACGCGCATCGGCTGCCGTCTTCAGTCCGAAGTACTCGTAGAAGCGCACGACCTCGTCGCGGTTCTTGTCGACGTCGTCCGTGTACGCACCCGACACGAGCGCGGAGTCGATCGCCGCGTACTGCGACTCGGCCCCGGAACGATCGGCGGGCACCGGCTGATCACCGATCTCCCAGGAGTAAGTGAGCAGAGCGCCCGAGGAGTCGAGCTCCTTCGCCCAACCGCCATCCTTGGTGATGTCCCACGTCTCGTCGTCGAGAGGAAGGAGCATGCGACCGAACGTCTGGTAGACGGCGGTGCGTGCGGTCGTCTCGTTGTCCTCGACCTCGATGGCTGCACCACCGCCATCGCCGGTGAGCTCGAGACCGGAGAGCGAGTAGACGAACACGGTGCTCCTCCTAACCGGACTTCTGAGTGAACCGCACCGCCACCGACTCGGGCTTCCGGTCGAGCTGCGCGGGATCTGCTGTGAACGGGCCGAACAGGTCGAGCCACTTGTAGACGATCAGAGTCTCGAGGATCTCCGAGGAGCCGCCTTCGCGCACCCTGTCGAGCTCGCTCTGGATCGTTGCCAGGGCCTGGTGGACCTTGGGGCCGAAGAGCGACTCCAGGTACTCCGGTGGGATCCGCGGGGTCTCGTAGTTGATCGACATGTCGTCGTTGAGCTTGTACGGCGCGAGCGGCGGTACGTAGAAGATGTTCGAGCCCGTGCCGTACTCGGGGTGCAGGGGAAGCGCGACGCCCCACTCGTTCACGAGCTTGTGGATCGGGCCGGTCTTGTCGTCGAGCTCGCCGACGAACATCAAGCGACCCGGGCACTGGCGGGCACACGCGGGGGCGACACCCTCCTCGAGGCGGGGGAAGCACATGATGCAGTGCTGCGAGATGTTCTTTTCGTAGTTGAAGTAGATCTTCTTGTACGGACACGCCTCGGCGCAGAAGCGGAAGCCCTGACACTCGTCTTCGTTGCGGAGGACGATGCCGTCTTCACGGCGCTTGTACATCGCACCGGTCGGGCACGCCTCTGCACAGACGGGACGGGTGCAGTGGTTGCACAGCCGCGGCAGGTAGAAGTAGTAGGCGTTCGGCCACTCGCCGCCGCCCTGGTCCTCGTCCCAGTTCATGCCCCACTGCGTGGTGCCGTCACCCGGGTCGATCGGCCGGAGGTGGGTCTTGTTGCCCTTCCCACCGTAGAAGACTTCCTGGTAGTTGAAGTCCCAGCCGCCACCGAACTCGGCGCGCGTCGGCTGGTGGCCTGCGACGGGCTTGCCGTCGCGCAGCCCGCCACCCATCGTCTCCCAGTCCTTGGGCGCGCCCTTGCCGGGCTGGGTGTTGACCGTCATCCACCACTGGTGCTCCTCACCCTCTTCACGGGTCCAGAGCACCTTGCAGGCCACCGAGCACGTCTGGCAGCCCATGCACTTGTTTAGGTCGATGACCATTGCGACCTGACCCTGGGGGCCGGTCTCCGGTTGCATCACCTGCGTCACGGCGAACCTCCGCTACTCGATCTCGAGGGTGACCCACGAAGCGGTCGCGGCTCCGATGCCGGCCCGCTCTTCATTCGAACCGTCCCACACGGCGACCCCGAGCTTGCCGCCGCTCTTCGCGTCGGCGAGGTCGCCCGACAGCACCACTGCCCAGCCGCCGTTCTCGTTCGAGGACGACGCGCCGACACCGTTGCTGCCGCGCTGACGGAACACGCCCGGGCCGGAGGCCACGAAGCTCTTGGCGTCGGCGAGGTTCGCCTGCCAGTACCAGAGGTTCGCCGAAGCGTCGGCGGACCCCATCGTTCCGGCGGGGGCGTCCGCCCCGGCCGGGAAGTAGACGGCGGCTGCGTCGGCGAACTCGGCGTTCTTCTCAGCCGAGTCGGCCCACTCGAGCCGCACGTAGAGGCGGGAGCCGTCGCTCGCGGCGGCGACCTTCGCCTCCTTCACGTTCCCGTACGGCAGGCCGGCCCACTTGACCCTGATGTACTCGGTGGGCTGCGCATCGAGGGGGACCGGCGTCAGGGCAACGCTCTCACCCTCGACCGACGACCATCCCGACGCCGCCGGATCACCCAGCTCGCCACTCACTCGCTGCACGCGCATGCGATGCCTCCTAGCCTGCTCAGGCACTGTCGTCCCGCAAGGCTCCCGACCCTCGTTCTCCGGCCCCGAAAGGGCCTACCGATGGGCAGAGGCCTAACGCTCGTTACCCTAGTAATCTTTGCAGGGTTTTGCAAGACGATCGTGCGGAACCTTCGGGCGTGATCCGGAAGGGGCCCCGCCCGTCGTCGGTCTGCTCAGCTCCCGATGCTTCGGAGCTTGGTGCCGGTCGTCCCGGCGATCTCGTGCTCCCGCTCCAGCGTGTCGCGAAGAGTCGTCTCCGACAGCGCCCGGATTGCGGCGTCACGCCCGTTGCTCCAGGCCTTGTGCACTGCGCACTCCGGGTCCTTGTCGTGGCAGCGCCTCGAGTCGAGGAGACAGCGGGAGATCTCGAGCTGGCCCTCCAGCGCCTCGATGATCTCGAGCATCGACACCGTCTCGGGCCCCCTGGCGAGGCTGCATCCGCCACCGCGGCCGGGGCTGCACATGAGGATCCCCGAGCGCGCCAGTATGTTGACGATGGTCGGCACGTTGCCGGCGGGCACGTCACACGCCTCGGCGAGCTCACCGGCGGTGAGACGGCGACCGGGGTTGTCGGCTAGATGTAGGAGCAGGCGGATCCCGTACTCCCCACGCTTGGTCAGGAACAGGCGCACTGCGACCTCGGATCGGGGTTTCCCTCGCTCTGCGAGGATCGGCTGCGGACGAGAGTAACTGCCCCGTACCCGCCCGCCGTGACACTCGCCGACGCCCGGGCGAGGCGCCCGACGGCCCCGAGGGCAGCGTCGGCGAGTCCGTTCATGGCTGGCACGTGAAACATCATAATGCTAGCCTGATTTTCTAGCAATACCATCCCCGGGATCGGGCAGGAGGACCAGATGAGCTCTGGAGCCGACACCCGACCGGGAGAGCGACCGGGAGAGACGGCCTACCGCTCCCGCTACCGGGTCGACTGGGACAGCACCGCTCGCGTCACGCACTGCGTCGACTGCTTCCCCGGGAACTGCCCTCTCGTCGCATTCGTGAA
Source organism: Acidimicrobiia bacterium (assembly GCA_027494135.1). Classification (GTDB taxonomy): domain Bacteria; phylum Actinomycetota; class Acidimicrobiia; order IMCC26256; family PALSA-610; genus JAOSJK01. Next base: position 427,248 of record JAOSJK010000001.1, read on the forward strand.
GGACGGCGAAGTCGTCCGCGAGGAGGCCGCAGCGAACCTCGTGACCGTGGAGGACGGCGTCCCCGACGCGAACCCGATGGTCTGCCAGAAGGGGATCGCCTGGAGCCGCCAGCTCGACTCGCCCGACCGGGTCCTCACACCCCTGCGTCGCGCAGGTGAGCGCGGGGAGGGGCGTTGGGAGGAGATCTCCTGGGAGGAGGCTCTCGCCGAGGTCGCCGACGCCATCATCGACGCCATCGAGGAGTCGGGCCCGGCGTCGGTCGTCCACGAGGTCTCTCCCGAGATCGGCGTCGTCGTCCCGGCCACGCGCTTCATGAAGACCCTCGGCGCGACGATGCTCGATGTCGACGGATCGATCAACGACTTCTGGGCCGGCTTTCAGCAGGTCTTCGGGAAGTTCACCTTCACCCCGTCGGTCGACGACTGGTTCCACTCGGACGTCATCTTCATGTGGCACGGCAACCCCGCCTACACGATGATCCCGTCGTTCCACTACATCACCGAGGCCCGCTACCGCGGCGCCCGCGTCGTGCTCGTCTCCCCGACGTCAGCCCGAGCCACACCCACGCCGACTACCACGTGCCGGTTCGTCATGGGACCGACGCAGCGCTCGCTCTCGCGATGGCGCAGGTCGTCGTCGCCGAGGGACTCACCGACCTCGCGTTCGTGCGCGAGCAGACCGACCTCGCGCTGCTCGTCCGAACCGACACCGGCTCGTACCTGCGAGAGTCGCATGTCGTCGACGGCGGGCGCGAGGACCGCTTCTTCCAGTGGGATCCGGCTCTGGGCGCTGTGCCGGCCGACCCCGGAACGCTCCGCCTCTCCTTCGAGGCCGTCCTCGACGGAGATCTCGATGTCACACTGGCCGACGGACGGACTGTCACGGTCGAGCCGCTCTTCTCCCGCGTACGCCGGATGCTCGACGAGTCGTTCACACCCGAAGCCGTCGAGCCGATCTGCGGGACGAGCCCCGAGACGGTCCGCTCGATCGCGAGGCTCGTCGCGTCGCGACGATCGCGCATCCTCACGCCGGGCGGCCTCTCGAAGTACTTCCACGGCGACCTGATGGCACGCGCCATGCTCCTGCTCCTCGGGCTCACCGGCAACTGGGGCAAGAAGGGCGCGGGCACCGGCGGATGGTCTACCGGCATGTTCGACGGCCAGTCGGTCGCGATGAGCAAGGCCGTCGCCGGCGTAGAAGGCGCCGACCAGGTGCTCACTGCGCTCGACGCGGCGACCGGCGCGATGAAGGCGATGGATCCGACGCTCTCCGACGAGCTCGCCTCGGTCCAGCTGTGGCGGATGATGGGCACCGGAGTCGGCATGGTCCCTCCGGCGTTCTTCTGGTACTGGCACGCCGGCTACAGGGATCGCTGGAACGATCCGGCGCTCGCCGACCCCACGATGACCCGCACCTTCGACGACTACTTCCGTGAGGCGGTCGACGAGGGCTGGTGGGGCGCCGTCGCCGCGCCCGGCCCCGATCACCCGCCGCGTGTGCTCATCGAGATCGCGGGGAACATGCTCAGAAGGCAGCGCGGCGGCCAGACGATGCTCCTCGAGCACCTCTGGCCGCAGCTCGAGAAGATCGTCGTCGTCGACTTCCGCATGTCGCAGACGGCTCTCTACGCCGATCTCGTCCTCCCGGCATCGCAGCACTACGAGAAGATGGGCTTCGGGATGCCTACTCCGTGGACGATGACTCTCTCGTTCTCCGACGCGGCCGTGCCCCCACGCGGGGAGTCGCGCTCGGAGTGGGACATGCTCTCCGAGCTGTGCAGGGTGCTCGCCCGGCGCGCCGAGGAACGTGGGCTCGAGTCGTACGTCGACTCGTCCGGCGTACGGCACCGCTACGACCGGCTCTGGGAACAGTACACCCTCGGCGGCGCGCTCGACAGTGACGAAGCGCTGATGGACGAGATGGTCCGCGACGCCGTCTTCGCAGGGTCTCTCCCCACCGACACCACGCTCGACTCCCTGAGGGAGAAGGGCTGGGAGGCGTACACGCAGTGGGGGATCATGAGCATGGCGAAGCAGCAGGCGTCGCCGTTCCCGCGGGGCGAGACGCACTCACCACTGCGCAACCACGTAGAGAACGGGGACCCCTACCCCACACTCACCCGCAGGGCACAGTTCCTGCTCGACCACCCCTGGTACCAGGAGGCGGGCGAAGATCTGCCGACCCACAAGGATCCGCCGCCCATGGGTGGCGCGCATCCCTTCCGGCTCTCGAGCGGGCACAACCGATGGTCGATCCACGCCATGAACACGACGAACCCCGTCCTGCTGCAGACGCACCGCGGCCGGCCGTTCCTCCTTCTGAACCCCGGGGATGCCACGGCGCGTGGGATCGACGACGACTCCGTGGTGCGCGTATGGAACGACGTTGGTGAGTTCCGCGTCCACGCGCGGGTGAGCCCCGCGCAGCGGCCGGGTGCGCTGACCGTGTACAACGGATTCGAGGGCTTCATGTTCCCCGGTGGGCGCGGTCCGAACGAGGTCGAACCGGGAATGGTCAAGTGGCTGCACCTGGTCGCCGCGTACGGGCACCTCACCTACACGCCGACCGAGTGGCAGCCGGCGCCTTTCGATCGCTGCGTCTTCGTCGACATCGAGTCTGCCCCGGAGACGGTCGCGTGATCGGTTCACGGCTCCGCGCGGCGCTCGCGCTCTCACCCGTCGAACGGCGCGTGGCGGTCGAGCGCTTCTTCACCGTGCACCCCGGTGGGGGTGCCGGGCCCCTCGGCCTGGGCCGCGCGGTCGCCGACTTCGTCGAGTGGGAGATCTCCAGCGGACGCATTGGCGACGACGGTGACGGCTCCGCGTGGTGGCGCGTCGTGAACGGCGGAATGACCCTCGACCTGATCGACGCGCTGGACGCGCTCGGCGAGCTCGACGGTCCAGGTACTCCCGGCGCGCCCGGCGCTCTCGGCGCTACCGAGGCGCTCGACCACCGCGATGCTGCCGGCGCTCTGGAACCCGACGGCGGCGGCTCCGTCTCGCCGTGGATCGTCTACGCCCGCGAGACGGCCGGCATGCCTGGAGCTCTCGGCGATGACGGGCGGGACGGCGCGCGACCCGAAGACACTGCCCGCGCCCAGTCACTCATGTGGCGCGCCCACCAGGCCTCGTTGCACAGCGCTCTCGACGCTGCCGATGCCGCTGCCCTCCTCGCCGACGAACGGCCGTCCGAGCGGGAGTTCGCGAGGCTCGTGGTTGACGTCGTGGACGCCACGGCCCACCAGGGTCAGGCCACCGACACCGACGCTCTCGCCCGCACGACCGACCGTTACTACCCACAGGAGTACCCGATCACCCCCGACCAGTGGCGCGCCCTGCACGCACGCTTCGCCCCGCTGCTGTCCAGCGGCCAGGCGAGGAACTCGGACGGCCCACATCTGCTGGAATGTGGCCCATGACCGCGCGACGAGCCTCCGACGTCTTCGTCGAGTGCCTGGAGGCCGAGGGCGTCGAGTACGTGTTCGGGATCCCCGGCGAGGAGACGCTGGACCTGAACGATTCATTGGATCGCTCGTCGATCAACTTCGTGCCGGTTCGGCACGAACAGGCCGGTGCGTACATGGCCGACGTCTGCGGCCGGCTCACCGGCCGCGCCGGCGTATGCCTCGGCACGCTCGGCCCCGGGGCGACGAACTTGGTCACCGGGGTGGCGGACGCGTTCTTGGATCGGGCCCCCCTTGTGGCTCTGACGGGTCAGGCCGATCTCGAACGGATGCACAAGGAGTCGCATCAGTACATCGACGTCGTAAGCGTCCTGCGGCCCGTCACCAAGTGGAACGCTCGAGTCGGCGACCCCGCGATCATCCCCGAGGCCGTGCGCAAGGCCTTCAAGGTCGCCGAGAGCGAGAAGCCCGGCCCGACGCACCTCGAGCTGCCCGAAGACGTGATGTCTGCCGACCTCGACGCCAGACCACTTCCGCGCCGCGACCCCGCGCGGTCGGAGCCGCCCGAGAGCGACCTCTCCGCCGCCGCGGACATCATCCGCTCCGCTCGACATCCCATCGTGCTCGCCGGCAACGGCGTCGTTCGCAACGGTGCCGCGCCGGCGTTGCGCGCCTTCGCGCGCGCGACCGGAATCCCGGTCGCCGAGACGTTCATGGGAAAGGGCCTCCTCGACTGCCACGACCCGATGACGCTCGGTGCCGTCGGACTCCAGGCAGGCGACTACGAAATGGCCGGCTTCGACTCCGCGGACGTCGTCGTGGCCGTCGGCTACGACCTCGTCGAACATGCGCCGCGCATGTGGAATCCCTCGGCTGACAAGGCAATCGTCTGCATCGACACGCTTCCGGCAGAGGTCGACTCCCACTTCAGCCCGGCCATCGAGCTCGTCGGTTATCTAAACGTCATCCTCGAACGACTCGTCGTCCATTGCAGTGACATGTCGGCTAACCGCGGTGGCTCGTCGCGCCTGCGCGACGTCGTGCTGCGCCGGTTCGAACAGGCCGCCGACGATGCCTCGTTCCCGATGCAACCACCGCGAGTGCTGTTCGAGATCCGCCAGGCACTCGGTCCCCGTGACGTGCTGGTCTCCGACGTCGGGCTGCACAAGCTCTGGATAGGTCGCATGTTTCCGGCGCACGAGCCCAACACCGTGCTCATCGCGAACGGTCTCGCCGGCATGGGCTTCGCCGTGCCTGCGGCCATCGCGACGAAGCTGGTGCAGCCTGAGCGGCGAGTAGTCGCGGTCAGTGGCGACGGTGGGTTTCTCATGAACTGCCAGGAGCTGGAGACCGCGACGCGCCTGCGCACGCCGTTCGTGAACGTCATCTGGGAGGACTGCCAGTTCGGCTCGATCGCCTGGAAGCAGCAGGCTCGCTTCGGCCGGAACTTCGGTACCGACTTCACGAACCCCGACTTCGTGACGCTCGCCGAGTCCTTCGGGATGCCCGCGTGGCGGTGCGATTCGCCCGGTGAGCTCGCGGCACGGCTGGACGTCGCGATCAACCTCGACGTTCCCTCGCTCATCGTCGTGCCCATCGACTACTCGATCGATGTGGCGATCGCCGACGAGCTGGGCGAGGGGACCGTGCAGACCTGAGGGCTCCCCACGGGCATATATCGACATTCATCGATGCGTCTGTTACTATACGCATCGACGTACATCGATATCCACGGGCAGGCCGTGGATGCAGCAGGGAGGACCGAGATGGCCTACAAGCCGGCTGGCGAGATCAAGGAGCGGGTCCGGCAGCGCTACGCGAACGCGGCGCTCTCCGTGCAGGTCGCACCGAGCACGGGCGGCTGCTGCGGAGAGCCGGGGCCGGTCGACGCCCGCTGGGGCCTGGGCCGGTACGACGGTGAGGCCGGCGAGGCTTCCGCGAGGGCGGCGACCGCGTCGCTCGGGTGCGGGAACCCCGTAGCGGTAGCGGAGCTGCGCGAGGGCGACACCGTGCTCGACCTCGGCTCGGGCGGCGGCCTCGACGTGCTGCTCTCGGCCAGGCGCGTCGGCCCCACCGGGTTCGTCTACGGGCTCGACATGACCGACGAGATGCTGGAGCTGGCCCGACAGAACCAGGCCGAGGCAGGCGTGACGAACGTCGAGTTCCGAAAGGGGGAGATCGAAGACATCCCCCTCCCCGACGACTCAGTCGACGTGATCATCTCCAACTGCGTCATCAACCTCTCCGCCGACAAGCCGACAGTCTTTCGCGAGGCGCGCCGCGTGCTGCGACCCGGTGGGCGGTTCGCGGTCAGCGACGTGGTGACGCTGCGGCCGTTCACCGAGGCCGAGAAGGCCGACCTCGCGTCGTGGACCGGCTGCATCGCCGGTGCGCTCACCGACGACGAGTATCGCGAAGGCCTCCTCGCGGCAGGATTCAGCGACGTCGAGCTCATCACCAGCCACAGCGTCGGCGACGACGGCGACGACGACGTCATCAGCGCCATCATCCGCGCCCGCGCCTGACCCCCGTCGGTGTTTTGGCGTCAGAAACTCGCGGTAGTCGCGAGGAAGTGACGCCAAAACACCGACGGGTCAGGGGGTGGTGCGCTCCTGGGCAATGGACTCCATGATCTCGAAGCGGTTGATCTGGTTGGTGCCCTCGTAGATCTGGCAGAGCTTCGCGTCTCGCAGCAGCTTCTCCACGCCGTACTCGTGGATGTAGCCGTGCCCGCCCATCACCTGGATCGCGTCGGTCGCGTTCGCGACGGCTGCGTCGCCGGCGAACGTCTTGGCCATCGACGAGAGCTTCAGCGACGGCGCACCCCGGGCGACCGCCTCGGCAGCGTTCATCGCCAGCCCACGCGCCGCCTCCACGCGGATCGCCATGTCGGCCAGCATTACCTGCATCGCCTGGTGACCGACGATCGGCCGCCCACCCTGCACCCGGCCCTCCGCGTACTCCAGCGCCCGTTCGTAGGCAGCCCTCGCGATCCCGAGGCCGATCGCAGCGACCGGGATGCGGCTCACCGACATGATCACCCGATTGATCGACCAGCCCGCCCCTTCCGCGCCGACGCGGTTCTCCCGCGGAACGAAGACGTCGTCGAAGACGAGCTCCGCAGCCGGGCTCGCCCTCTGGCCCATCTTGTCGAAGACCTGCCCCACGGAGAACCCCGGCGTGTCACTCGGGACCGCGAGGCAGACGATGCTCTCCCGCATCGGCTTGTCGGGGTCGAGCCGGCCGAAGACCGTGACGAGCGACGCAATCGACCCGTTCGAGATGAAGATCTTTGTGCCGTTGATCAGGTAGCCGCCGTCGCGCCGTTCGATACGGGTCCGCATGCGCGCTGTGTCGTCGCCCAAGATGAAGTCGGAACCCATCTCCGGCTCGGTCGCCGCGAGCGCAGCCATCTCCGGGTCGTCGGTGAGCCACGACTCCACCAGCGGCTTCACGAACCGTTCGAGCAGCGCCGGGTCGAACGACGCCAAGATCGGCGCGAGACCGAGACTCGTCGCCCCGAAGAGGACTGTGCATCCTGAGCACGCCGCCGCGAGCTCCTCTGTCACGAGTGCGCCGGCCACAGGATCGAGCCCGGTGCCACCCAACGCCTCCGGTAGTGACATGCCCATGATCCCCGCCTCACACGCCTCCTTGATCAGAGTGCCACGCTCCGGGCTCTCCGGGTCCTTGTCGAGCAACAGGGCGCGAGGTGCGATCGACCGCCGTGCGAACTCGCGCGCCCAGTCGCGGGCCTCGATCTGTGCTTCGGTCAGCTCTGTCACGTTCGCGCCCTCCGGTCGATCCTCCTCGATGCCACTGAGCCTCTGTCGCGTGGGTCGTCGCGCCGGAGCCGTTCTGCATCGGGACGATCCTGCGCCAGAGACGCACGACTGTCCGGTCATCCTATGTACGCTCGGCGTTCCAGCAACGGAGAGAGACGGTACGCCTGTCGGAAACCGCTACCAGGACGGAGTAGCAATGTCGACATCGATGCGGGCAGTCCGATGGCACGGCCCACCCGAGGGCCTGCGCGTAGACGACCTCCCGCGCCCCGAGGCCGGCCCGGACGACGTCGTGGTGCGCGTCGCGGCGTGTGGAATCTGCGGCTCCGACGTCCACTTCCTCGAAGGTATGCCGGTTCCCGGGGCGTCCCCCTCACCCTCGGACACGAGCCCGCCGGCGTGATCGAGTCGGTCGGCGACGGCGTCGTCGACTGGTCGGTCGGCGACCGCGTCGCGATCACACTCGGGTCCGGGTGCGGCTCATGCCGCACTTGCCGGATGGGCCATCCGAACGCGTGCCCGGCGCTGATAGCCCCGGGCCTCCACATCGACGGTGCGTACGCGGAGGCGATCCGTGTACCGGCGTCGACTCTCGTTCGCGTCCCCGACGGCGTCTCTCTAGCTGCGGCCGCCGTGGCGACGGACTGCGTCGCCTCGCCTTACCACGGCTTGAAGTGCCGGGGACGAGTCATGCCGGGTGAGCAGGTGGTTGTCGTCGGCGTCGGCGGCCTCGGCTCGCAGGCGGTCAAGCTCGCGAAGGTCCTCGGCGCCGAACAGGTCGTAGCCGTTGACCGCTCGGAGACCGCGCTCGCACGCGCCGCTGCCAACGGCGCCGACACGACGGTGCTCGTGCGCGATGGGGTTGACCCGGTGGCCGAGATCCGCGCCGCGTGCGACGGTGGAGGACCTGAGGTGGCGATCGAGTGCGTGGGCGTACCCGAGACCGTCTCGATCGGATTCCGCAGCCTCATCCCCGGCGGGCGCCTCGTCATCGTCGGCGTCGGGATGGCTCCCCCGCCGATCGACCTACCTCAGGCGCTCTTCTCCCTCTGGGAGCTCTCCGTCATCGGCACCTTCCGGGTCGCACAAGGAAGACCTCGAGGAGATCCTGCAGATGCAGGCCGACGGCGTCATCGACATCGACGCCTCGATCTCACACCGCGTCGACCTCGACGGCGTACCCGGCGGACTCGAGATGCTCCGCACCCGAACCGACGAGCCCCAACGCATCGTGATGGAGATCCCGCTGTAGAGACCGGTCGCGTCGGGCCCGGGTTCGGGCGTAGTCGGCGCTCTTCCGGTCGGTTCTGGATGCCGACACGCTGGGCAAGTGCGATCAGATCGACCCACCAGACAGACGCTCCGCAACCGACAAGCCCCGGGTCGCGAGCTGTGGGGCCTCGCCCGATGCGCGGCGCCGAGCCCGCGTCAGTCGCTGTCGTCGAGGCTCTTCACCGCCGCTGTCAGCTCAGCAATGTCCGAGTACCCCTCGGGTTCCACAGCCGGCCCGTAGGCCACGAGACGAACCCGCCGGCTGTCGTCCACCATCAGACCGTCGACCGCGTACCACGCTCCTGAACCATCTCCATCGGCTGATGCCGCCGCTGATGTGCTCTGCGCCAGGAAGACGACGGCGGTCGCTCCGACCGGGTTGCCCTTGACGTGTTCCGCTACGTCGCGCGTGGCTGCATCGAGGAACTTCGGATCGCCCCACCAGGCTTGGATGTCCCAGATCACAACGTCGCCGGGCTCGGCCCCCGCTCCGTTCAGAACCTCCTCGACGTGCAGGCGTACGCGTAGGGCGACCTTGCCGACTGCAGTCTCGAGTCCGGGATCCGGCTGCCAGGTGGACGTGACGATCTCGGTGCCCGTGACGTCGGCCTTCACGACAAGCGACGACCGCGCGGCAGCATCCGCGACGTCGTTCGGTGGAGGCGCCAGTCGCGTCGTCTCCTGATCGAGAGAGAGAGCACGTCACTCCAGAACTCCGACACATCAAGTACGCCCGAGGCCTCCGACACCGGGGCCTGTCCCGAGGTAGTCGTTACCGAGTCGGTGTCAACGCCTGCTCCAACGTCAACCGGACGCACGTCATCAGCCGTGCTGCAGCCAACGGAACCAACCGCAACCGCGCAACCGACGGCTGCGACTCGTGCTCGCGACCTCACGGACATCGCGCCTCCGTCTACGTCAGGTACTCCTCTGTGGGATACGTGGTGGTCCCCATAGACAAGGTATGCCCACCAGTTCGACACGACGTCCGGGTTCACCCACGCGGAGCTCATGGCTCCGGGCCCGGACCCTGTTTGGACGACAGCGGTCGCCAGGGCTCCGCTCAGGTCCAAACCGGGGCTAGAAGCCGTCGGGGAGGAGGTAGATCATGCCGTTGGCATCGGACGACGCGATGACGCCGGTGACGAAGCGGTCGTCGCGGAAGCGATCGGCGTTGGCGCCGCCCTCGTATCCGACGGTGAGCATCGGCGAGTAGACGGTGACCATCGCCGACTCCACCAGCTCCCACAGCGTCTGAACCGGGGTGAAGGAGCGCGGGTCGACGGGCACGACATGGGCATTGGTCATGGGGATGCCGATCGCCTCGTCGATGTACCACGACGGATGCGCCGTGAAGATCGGGCCGGTCTCGGGCATCCCGAACGTGGTGAGAGCGGGGCACTCGAACATCTTCGCGACACGCCGTCGCTGGTCCGGGTCGAACATCCCCCCGGTAGACAGGACAAGGCTGCCGAGCACGCCACGCACGGCCTTCACGTCGCGCTTCGCCTCCCTGCTCGCCTGGTAGGCGGAGCCGAGATCGGTGAACGCAGTGCCGACACCCTCGCGAACGACGTACTCGAGCGCGCCCTCACCGGCGGGGGCGAGGACCAGAGGAGCGCCCGCTGCCAGCGCGGTCGTGACGCCGTAGATGCCCTCCCACGACCCGAGCCCGAACGTCGACAGCCACGGTCGCTCCGCTCCGACCTGCAGGAAGGAACCGAGCGACAGAGCACCCGCCAGGAGGCCCCGCTGGGAGTGCAACGCGATCGCGTCGCGCGCAGCAAGGCCGACTACGGCCCCGCGCAGATCGGAGACCGCGTCGCCGCCGACTGCGGCGGCACCCGCGGCATCGAAGCGCACCGGAGTCCCCGCACCGAGGGCGCCGAGGAACGCGACGACACCCGCGACCGAGGGGGTGGGCGACGACATCGCAGCCGCGTCGGGCGTGGCCGACGCTTCGGCGACCCGTGCGGCGAGCTGAGCGTTCGTGAGGCGCTCAGAGGCGTCTACGACCGCCAGCCCGTCGGGATCGCGGCGGGCGCGGCGCTCCACGAGCAGCTCTGGGAGGCTGAACGGTGGCACACCGACGACACGCGGCACGCGCGCCGGCCAGTACCACGACGGTGTGATGGCGATGGTCTTGGGCATCTAGTGCTCCCCCGTCAGAGAATTCCGCCCTGCGGCAGTGAGGCCACAAGGAGCGTGGCGACGAGCGCTACCGCGAGCTCCGATCGCAGTATCAGGTCCATGCGCCGGATGGCCCGACCTACCTCGGCCCGCGCCGCGCGCGACCGTCGGGATCGAGATGACTCGGCATCCTCACGTGCAGAGAAGGATGCGCGAAGAACGCCATCGAGCCGACGAGTGCCACGAGCAGGACCCAGCAGATCACGAGCGCAATTATCGTCCGCCCGAGCTGCGTCGAGAACGTCAACGCCTGCGGCGAGCGTCCGGGGAGCAAGGTGAGCGACGTCGCGGCGATCAAAGAGAGCATCGCGAGCGCGACCCACCGGTAGCGGCGACCCATGATCTGACAAGCGACGCCGATCTGCGACATCGGCATGTGCTCCTGCGCCGGCCGCCAGACGAGCTCCATCACGAGCGCGCCGCCCAGGTACACCGACCACGCCAGGAGCTCCAGGTACCACGCGAGAAGTGTCCACGACACGCCTCAGAGCAGGCCCGTGAGGCCCGTGAGCGCCACTGCGGTGAAGATACCGCCGCCCTTCAGGAGACCGGCGCCGAGTAGCGGGATGAACAGGGCGATCCCCAGGTCGATGCGGGTTATCCAGGTGATGTAGCGCGCCGCCTTGATCATCTCCTGCTGCTTGGCCTGGACCTGCTGCGCACCCACCTGAGCCTTCATCTTGCCGGCGAGCTTCGGCCTGAGGACGAACGTCATGATCGCACCGTTGATCACCAGCACGAACCACAGGGCGATCATCAGGATCTGCGTCCACCCGTACGACGATTCGAACGCGTTCTTCCCCCGTCAGCACCAAGTCTTCGGTGCCCTTGTAGTACGCCTGCATGATGCCGCTGACCAGAAGGAGGCCGAGCGCGCTCCACACGATCACGAGGAACTTGTCGGCCGTCTTCTGCCCCATGACCTGGGCCTGCGCCGGCGGGATCGCCTTCTGTGCTGGTCCGACGACGAACTCCATGACAAGGGAGCCGCCGACGTACGACGCCATCGAGATGAGGTGGAGGTACGTCGCGCTGATCCCCCACCAGTAGGTCTTCATCTACGCGTTCCCTGTGGGGTCGGGCTCGCCCGGGTGCCAGGCGGCGAAGTGGTCGGCGATGGCGGGCGTGATGGCGTACGGGCGGCCGTCTCCCGTCTGGTAGCGGTTGTAGAAGTCGGGGTCGACGTGGTGCACCTGAACGGAGAACTTGGCGCGCACCGGGCTCACGTAGGCGGGGCACGACCCGTACTTCTTCACGATCCAGTCGACCGTCTGGATCGCGGCCTGCTCGACCCAGTCGGGGATGTGCGACTTCGGGTGCTCGAGTATCTCGCGCATGGTGTCGGACTTGAACGGGCCGGCGTTGCGCTCGTCCCAGTTGTCTTCGCGCGCGAGCTGGGCTCCCCGCTGGTAGCGGAGCTCCTTCACGTACTTGACAGCCGCCGCCGCCGTCGGGAACTTCGCCGACGGCACGACGACCGGTTCGAGCACTCCCGGGCGACCCAGGCAGGTCACCGTCTTCGACGGATTGCGGTCGTTGTCGCGCTCCAGGAACGAGAAACCGAGACCGCGGGCGATCTCGGGATACGCACCGAGGACCATGTCGTCGGAGTACGAGCCGACGGCCCAGGCACCCAGCCCGAGCGCCTCGCAGGCCAGGCGGATGTTCTGTACCGAGCACGCGACCTGCGACGAGTGCAGCATCAGTGCGAGCTCGTCGAAGACCGGGATCGGGAACCCGACCTCGAGGAAGCCGGGCCGGATCCACTCGTCGCAGCCGGCAGGCTTTCCCGAGTCGGGATCCTGGATGTAGAAGCCGGAGAACTCATACGAGGCGAGCAGCATGTTGAACCACTCGATGCCGACGTCACCGACGGGGAGGAACCAGGAGCTCCCGGGCCGGTTGAGGTTGTACTGACCCGCCCCCATCGCATTGACGTTGTGCGTACCCTCGGGCGCCGTCATCCACCCGATGTCGGGCCGCGACGAGTCGACCAGCACGCGGTCGTTGCGGTACCAGTGCAGGAGCTTCGCGTAGTCGTCGGGCGATTCGATCTCGATGGAAGCGAGGCGCTCCGAGATCGGCCGGTAGAGCGAGACGCCGTCGTCGTTGATGATCATCAGGTCGACCGAGAGGTCGTTCGACGACGCCGGGATCGTCCGTCCTGCCCACGAGACGAGCCCCGACAGTGCTCCCTGCACCGGCACGTCGGCGAGGACGGTGCCGTTAGGGCCGAGCGCCGCCCACGCGAGCAGCGCCTCTTCCAGCTCGGAGAGGCGCACGGGCGGAGCCTGCGACTCCCACGCGAGCGGTCCCTCCGGCTGAGTCACCGTGTTGCCGCCGGCCCACTCGAACGTCTCGGGCTTGCCGGTCTCGCTCTTGTAGCCGAGGCCCATGCGTCGGGTGCGCAGCGTCGAGAGCAGCCGGAAGAGCGACGGCGTCTCCTCGAACGCGCGGGCGACGTGCGCCTGCTCCTGGGCGTCGAGCGGTGCGGGCTTCGTGCCCTGCTGGTACCCCGGCCTGTACTCGATCCCGGACATCAGGACTCCACCTTCTCGATGTCGACGAACACGGCCCGGTCGGCCGGCACGGGCTGCCAGCCGAACGGTAGATATCGCAGGTGACCGTACCGGCTCACCAGGTGAAGCCACTTCACCATGCCCGGCTCGACCTCGTTGGCCCCGGCCCAGTCGGGGAACATGTACGGCTCGAACCCGTTGTAGAGGATCAGCTGACGGGGCATCACCCGGCCGGCGGTGCGGCACATCGCGATGTAGGAGCCGTGGTCGTTGAAGACGCGCACGTCGTCGCCGTCGGCGATGCCGCGCTCCTCCGCCTCGTGGGTGTTGAGGATCACGAGCGGGCGTCCGCAGTGCGTGCCCAGGAGGAGCTCGTTGCCCATCGCGATGGAGTGAATCGTCCAGCGCGAGTGACCGCTCGTCACGAGGAAGGGGTGGTCGCCTCCGGCCTTCGGCGGGTCCTTGTGGACCGGAAGCGCCTCGCCTGCCTCCAGAAACCACGGGTGATCGATGTAGAACTGCGCGCGTCTGGTGAGTGTGGGGAACGGCACACCGTCGTCGACGTGCCACTTGTAGGCCGTCAGCACCTTGTCGGGCTTGACGTCGGTCGCCACCGAGAGCCCGGGGGCGAACATCCCGAGACCCGTGAACCGGACGCTGCCCTCCTGCCTGAGCGTGTCGATCGACGTCCCACGCGGGAGCGTGCCCATCTCGGCGGAGTCGCGCACCCACTCGTCGACGATGTCCTCCTCACGATCCCACGCGCCTGTCGACGTGTAGGTGTCGAGAAGCGTGTCGAGGTGACGGGGCTGGCGGCGGCCGTCGAGATACTCAGTCTCGCCGCGCTCGATCGCGATCTCCTGGATCTTCTCCGAGAGGAGCCGGAAGATCTCCCACTCCGTCTTCGCCTCACCGGGAGGATCGACGGCCTTGTCGGAGAACCCGACGTGGAACGTGTTGGTGATCGCGTACTGGAGGTTGGTCCGCTCATACTGCATCGCGGCAGGCAGCACTACGTCGGCGTGCAGCGCGGTCGTCGACATGCGGAAGTCGACCGAGATGATCAGCTCGAGCTTCGGCCACAGCTCGTCGAGGAACCGCTTCCGTCCACCACGCGAGCGGCGCAATGGGTTCGTGCCGACCGTCATGAACACCTGAGGATCGGTGTCGGCACCGGGACGCGTGAGACCGCCCCACCAACCGCGCTGAATGGCCTCGGCGAAGTACTCGCCGAACGGTCTGGTCATCGCGGGGTCGGACCACTCCGGCTTGTTCCACGACTCCTTGTAGTTGAGGTGGTGATAGTTGAAGAAGGCCGGCGGCGTCGAGGTGCCCGAGACGACGGCCATCTGTAGCAGCTGGTTCCCGATGATCTCGTCGCTCGCGTCGGGGTTCTGCTCCTTGAGCATCGCGATCGCACCGTCGATGCCCTCCAGCACACGGTTCGTCTCGTCTAGGCCACGACGTGTCTTCATCGGGAAGAGGAAGTAGCCGTCGAGACCCGCGAGCGCCAAGCCCGTGATGCCGGTGCCGGGCCGCCCCCAGTTGCCGGTCAGAGCGAGGACCAGACACATGGCTCGTTCCATCAGATCGCCGTGGTAGAACTTCGGCGCGTTGAATCCCTCGATGATCTTGACGCGCTTTCCGGCGATGAGGTGCGCGAATTCCCGGATCATCTGCGGGGAGGTGCCGCACGACTCGGTCGCCTTCTCGGGCGTGTAGTCGGCGAGCTGCGTCTTCAGGAGCTCGAAGACCGTCGTGACCTCCGCTGTGCTGCCGTCGTGCAGGGTCACCGTGTGGTCGCCCTCGAGCGCAGGGTTCTTGCCATCGAGAAGGAGGTTGGCGCGCGGGGCCTCGACGAGGCCATCCGACTCGTCCCACCAGAAGAACGTGTCCTCGGCACTGCCCGGCTTCACGTCGGACCCGCGGAGGAACCGACCGGTCTCCTTGAGAACCAGGAGCGGCAGGTCGGTCTGCGAGCGGACGAAGTCGAGGTCGGCGAGGCCCTCCTCCAGGATCACCTGGCACACTCCGAGAGCGAGGGCGGCATCGCTGCCGATCCGCACCGGTACGTAGAGGTCGGAGAAGACCGCCGACTGGCTGTAGTCGGGCGCAATGCAGATGACCTTCGCTCCGCTGTAGCGCGCCTCGGCGATGTAGTGGAAGTACGGAATCGATGTGTACGCAGGGTTGGAGTGCCACAGGAGTAGCACCTCGGAGTGGAACGAGTCGTCGACACTGCTGAGGCAGGAGAACTTTCCGAACGTGATGTGATGCCCGGTCGGGAAGTCGTTGACCAGCCCGTTGGCGTCGAGCGTCACCGCGCCGATCAGCCCCGCGAATCGGAGGAACGGCGCCTGCGTGAGCAGCCCGCCCTCGACGGTCTCCTCGAATACGATCGACTCCGGACCCTCGAGGTCGATCGCGTCGAGGAATCCCTCGGCGATCTCGGTGAGAGCATCGTCCCAGGAGATCTGCTCCCACTGGCCTCCGCCACGTTCCCCCACGCGCTTGAGAGGGTGAAGTATCCGGTCGTCGCTGGCGAGCTGGGCGCTCCACGCATTGCCCTTCTGGCAGCCGAGCGGGTTGAGATCGGGGACGCCGGCCTCGACACCGTTCAGCGTCCCGCCCGGCTCTTCGAACGCGACCTTGCCGTCGCGCACGTAGACGCGATACGGACACGTCGCCAGGCAGTTGAGGCAGTGAGTGCCCCAGGTGACCTGGTCCCAGGTCCAGCGATCGCGGTATCGCGACTCGGTCGCGGGTGCGTTGTCGGACACTTGGGTCCCTTCAATCGGCTCGGTCAGCCGCGCCGGATCACCAGGGTGATCTCACGCGGGTCTGTGGAGACGCCCTTCAGCTCGCCGACCATACCGACCACCGCTCCCGACAGGGTCCGGCGGACGAACTCGGTGATGGGGATCGGACGTCCGTCGACCGTCAGGACGACATCGGGGGCCTCGCTCTGATCGACCATCGCGGCGAGCGTCTCGGCCACTGCCTCGACGTCGTCGGGCGCGGTCTCGGACGGATAGCCGAGCGGTTCGTCGGTCACGGCGAGAAATACCTCCTCGGGATGGGTCAGGGGCTTCGGCGTGGTGCCGCGTCGGTGCACGAGCAGCTTCTGGCCACCGGCCGAGGAGAAGCCCTCGGCGAGGACGATATCGGCGACGGCGAAGTGACGCTGAATCAGCGCATCGACACCGGGCACTCGGCCGGACACGGGCGCGCTGCCGTGGAGCGCATAGCCCTCCGGGCCGACCACGACCACCGGCGACGCGCCCGCCGCAGCGTGGCGGGCGGAGTCGGAGCCCTCCTTGTCGGGCTCGAAGCCGTGGTGGGCGTGCTTCATCGTCCCCACAGAGAGGCCGCGGGCCCTCAACGCCGGCACGACGCGCTCGATCAGAGTCGTCTTTCCCGAACCGGATGCCCCGACCACGAGGACGGTCTGCGTCATAGCGAGCCCTCCGGTGCGCGCCGGTGTCGCCGCCGTACACACCGTCCACGACCTATATCCTAGAAATCCTCGCTATAGTAGTCAACATCAGAAACCGGCCCTCGAAGGGGGTCGCGACGGCCCCTCCCACCTGCTGCGACTACCGTGACACGATGCTCACGGGCAGACGGCGCGCGAACAGTTGGCCCCGGCGGTGAGCTTCGACATCGCGGCCGGCTGCGACGGCTGTGGCATCTGCGTCTTCGCCTGCCCCAAGGGGGCGATCCGCCGCTCCGTCGCCGACGACGCCCCTATCCCGTACGAGGTCCTGCACCTCAACTGCAACGACTGTGGCAAGTGCGCGATCGTCTGCCCGCAGCGGGTCATCGGCCCCGATCCCCAGTGGGCCGAGTGCCGCGGACGTGGCTGCCCGGTCGTCACCAACCGCATGGAGGGCTGGGCGTGCACCGAGGGGTGGGCCCGGTGTGAGCGCTGCAGCTCCGCACTGTGGAAGGCGCCGGACTCGGGCACCTGGGTCTGCGCCCGATGCGATCTCGAGACGAAGGTCATCTGCCCGAAGATCCGCCGTCACATCGTCGTCCACGGTGAGGCGGCCGGCGGGGCCACGGCCGGCGCAGCGGCACCGGTCTCCGACGCCGCCGTCGACGCGTCCTAGCACCCGCCGCTCTCCCCCTCCCGCCCGCACACGAGATGGGTCAGAACCGCGCACCCTTACCGCCGAAACGACCCATCTCGAGTGGCGGGGAGGGAGATGGGTCAGAACCGCGCACCCCTACCGCCGAAACGACCCATCTCGAGTGGCGGGGAGGGAGATGGGTCAGAACCGCGCACCCCTACCGCCGAAACGACCCATCTCGAGTGGCGGGGAGGGAGATGGGTCAGAACCGCGCACCCCTACCGCCGAAACGACCCATCTCGAGTGGCGGGCGGGCGGGGCGGGTGGGAACGAGGTGCGGGGGATCAGCCGAGCAGGGCGCGGCGGATGAGCTTGCCGACCGCCTCGGTCTCGGTGAGGAACGCGTCGTGGCCGTCGAGCGAGGCGATCACCTCCACGCCACGGGCCTGGGGGATCATCTCGCTCAGCTCGTACTGAAGGCGCAGCGGGTACAGGCGGTCTGTGGAGATGCCGCCGATGACGACATCGGCCGATATGCGTGAGAGCGCCTCGGCCATGCCGCCTCGGTTGCGGCCGACGTCGTGGTGGTTCATCGCGGTCGAGAGCACCAGGTAGGTGTTCGCGTCGAACCGGTCCATCAGCTTCTCGCCGTGGTGCTGAAGGTAGGACTCGATCGCGTACCGGCCACCGTGGAGCGGGTCCTCGTCGCCCTGCGGCTTTCGGTGGAAGCGTCTGTGGAACTCGAGCTCGCTCCGATACGAGATCTGCCCCAGCTCCCGCGCGATCCGCAGCCCCTCGGTGGGGCCCATCTCCTTGTCGTAGTAGTCACCGTCGTAGAAGTGCGGGTCGGCGAGGATTACCCGGTTCTGCGTGGCCGAGAGGCCGATCTCCTCGGCCGTCGCGTAGGCCCCGACAGCGATCACGACCGCCAGACCGACCCGCTCCGGGTAGCCGACGGCCCACTCGAGCACCCGCATCGCCCCCATCGAGCCACCTATCACGGCGGCCCACTTCTGTATTCCGAGGCTGTCGGCGAGCGCCACCTCCACCGCCACCTGGTCGCGAGGGGTGATCCACGGGAACCGGCTGCCATAGGGGCGACCATCCGGGGCGAGCGACGACGGCCCCGTCGTACCTTGGCACCCACCCAGGACGTTCAGGCAGACTACGAAGAACTCGTCGGTGTCGATCGGCGCGCCCGGACCGATGAGGGGATTCCACCACCCGCGTGTCGCGTGGCCGGCTCCCTCGTAGCCGTGGGCGTGCGCGTCGCCGGTCAGCGCGTGCATGACGAGCACTGCGTTCGACGCCGACGAGTCGAGCTCGCCCCACGTCTCGTACGCGATCGTTATCTGCTCGAGCCGGTCGCCGAGCTCCAGCGCGCAGGGCCGATCCTCGTGGACCGTCGCGAACTTCCTGTGTCCGGGGGATCCCCGGTAGCCAGGCCCCGGTTGTCGCCCGGTTGTATTCGAACGCCACGCGGTTCCCTCAGGATCCCTTCGCCGCGCGGAACCCGGCTTCGAGGTCGGCGAGGACGTCGTCGATCGTCTCGATGCCGATGCAGAGCCTCACGAGGTCCGGCGTCACTCCGGCGGTCTCCTGCTCGGCCGGTGACAGCTGGCTGTGCGTGGTCGAGGCCGGGTGTATGGCGAGGCTGCGCACGTCGCCGATGTTCGCGAGGTGGCTGAACAGCTCCAGTCCCTCGATGAAGCGCTTACCGGACTCGCTGCCTCCCTCGATGCCGAACGCGAGGATCGCGCCGGCCCCGCCGGGCAGGTACTCCTTGGCCCTCGCGTGCCAAGGGCTCGACGGCAGGCCCGCGTACTTGACCCACGAGACGTCGTCGCGCTGATCCAGCCAGGTCGCGACCGCCAGAGCGTTGGAGCAGTGCCGCTCCATGCGCAGACTGAGCGTCTCCAGACCCTGCAGCATCAGAAACGCGTTGAACGGCGATATCGCCGCTCCGATGTCGCGCATGTACTGGAGACGCGCCTTCAGTACGAAGCGCGCGGGCCAGAGCGGCTCGGGCAGCTGCGAGAAGACCAGGCCGTGGTAGCTCGGGTCGGGCTCGGTGAAGTTCGCGAAACGTCCGCTGCCCTCGTAGTCGAAGGTCCCTCCGTCGATGATCACCCCGCCGATCGACGTTCCGTGCCCGCCGATGAACTTCGTCGCGGAGTGGACGACTATGTCGGCGCCGTGGCGCAGAGGCTGGCAGAGGTACGGGGTGGCGACGGTGTTGTCGACGACCAGCGGGATGCCGTTCTCGTGCGCGATAGAGGAGACTCCCGCGAAATCGAGGACGTCGCCCTTCGGGTTGCCCATCGTTTCCGCGTAGAAGGCCCTCGTGTTCGGACGGATTGCGGCGCGCCAGGAGTCGAGGTCGTCGGGGTTGTCGACGAACGAGACGTCGATCCCGAACTTCGGCAGCGTGTAGTGGAAGAGGTTGTAGGTACCGCCGTACAGCGAGGCGCTGGAAACGATGTGCCCGCCACCCTCGCAGAGGTTCATCGCCACGAGCGTCTCCGCCGCCTGCCCGCTCGCGGTCGCCAGCGCACCGACGCCGCCCTCCAGCGCAGTCATGCGCTGCTCGAAGACGTCCTGGGTGGGGTTCATGATCCGCGTGTAGATGTTGCCGAGCTCCTCGAGGCCGAAGAGCGCCGCCGCGTGCGCTGTGTCGCGGAACACGTAGCTCGTCGTCTGGTAGATCGGAACGGCCCGCGCGTGGGTGGTCGGGTCGGCCTGGGCCCCCGAGTGGATCATGCGGGTCTCGAAACCCCAATCGGACATGTCGCTCCCCGGATCGTCGGGCGGTGCTGGACGGGCAACTGTACGGAGACAATCCCGACCTTTCAAGTCGGAAATCCTGACGCGACGGGCCACGAGGCTGTGTCGGTAGGCTCGCCGGGTGGCGGCACGCCGGCGCCCCGGTATCGGCGTGCCGACGGCGGAGACAGAGAGGACCTCTCCAATGACGGAGCTGGACCGCATCATCGAATGGTGCGTCGCAGCGGGGCATCACGTGTCGCAGCGCCCCGGCGAATCGACGCTCGCCCTCACACTCGCCTCCGGCGGTGCCGAGGGCCGCATCGAGCCGGGCGCGGGAGGCGACCCGATCTGCTTCGCCGTTCCCGTGCATCTCGGCGACGAGCCCCTCGGACAGTCCACCCTCGCCGCAACGCTGGACGGCGTGGCTGCCCTGCGCGGCCCCCTGGTGGAGGTGGAGCCCGGCCGCGGCGACGGCTGCACAGCGGAGGTCCGCGTCTTCGTGTACCCCGATGGCGTCACGCGCCACGCGGTGCTCGCCGCCCTAGACGAGCTCCGCAAGACCGGTCGATCGGTCTCCGACGCAGTCCGGTCCGCCCGGCAGACCCGCGCTCTGCTGGAGGCGTACTCCGGCCCGGAGCCCGACTCCCCGACCGGCGGTGCGCCGCCTCCCCAGACCCTGGGTGCCGACACCGACGACACCGTTGTCACGCCGCCCCGGCCCGAAGAGGAGCGCACTGTCGAGGCGCCCGCCGCGACGGCTGCCGGTACGCCGGCACCCAGGTGGTGCTACGTGAACGCCGTCACCGAAGTGCGCGACGCGACTGCTCCCGAGCGTGTTGCCGGCCACCTCCAGCCCGGCACCTGGTACGAGGCCCTCGAGGAATCGGGCGGTTGGCTGCGGGTGCGCTCCGCCGACAGCGTCCTCGACGGATGGGTCGACGCGACCTGCGCAAACTTCGAGGACCGACACCAGTGACCGACGCCCGCCGCTACTGACCGACGGGGTAGGCCGACGCCGTCGGCCGCGTCAAGCCGGCAACGCACGCAGCAGCATCGTCAGCCCCTCGACCGTCGTGGTCGGACCGGGAGCGATCATCACGGTCGTGCCTGCTCCCGCGGCCGCCTCGACGGAGTCGAGATCGGTTGCATCGGACGGGTCGATCACG
Source organism: Acidimicrobiia bacterium (assembly GCA_027494135.1). Classification (GTDB taxonomy): domain Bacteria; phylum Actinomycetota; class Acidimicrobiia; order IMCC26256; family PALSA-610; genus JAOSJK01. Next base: position 448,423 of record JAOSJK010000001.1, read on the forward strand.
AAGGCGTCCACGACGTCGACATACAACCCGGCCACCGCCTCAGGCGTGTGAAGGAGACCGCGTGAACGCAGCAGTGCTGCGCGCGCGTGAGCGCGTCGCCGATCGCGCTCGGACACGAGCGGACGGCGCGACGACCGGGCTCACCGCGACGGTGCGAGGCGGGCGAGCGGCGCTCGATCCCCCGGCGGAAGCCCGTCGTCGGACTCGATTGCGCAGCGCATCCGCGTACGCGGGCATCGCGAGGAGCGGGGCGACCGAGGCGACCGGGCTCGACGGCGCGAACAGCACCAGGTCGGCATCGCTCAGCGCGGCGAGCGCCTCATGGTTCGCCTCCGCCGACTCGGCGCCCTCGTACTCGACTGCGATCGGGCGTGGCGCCGCGGCGTCCCGTACGAGCCACTCCTGCCATGCCAGCACGCCGTCCGCTGTCACGATGCGAGTACGGACGACGTCGTCGGTCGCCGGTATCACGCGGGCGGTGACGCCGAGATCGGTCGCCAATCGCGCCGTCGCCGCGGCGAGACCCAGGCCGCTGTCGAGCAGCGCCCTGCGACGCGCATGGTGCGCGTAGTCGCGTTCACCGAGGTTGAACCAGCGGCTGGTCGACTCGCCGTCCCGTGTCGCCGGAGCGGAACCGGGCCCCGCCGAGCCGCCCGACGTGTCGATGCCGGCGGTAGCCGCCGACCCATCTCTCCGCTTGCCCGGCCGGGCCTGAGGGAACTCGTCTCCCCGGATCCCCCAGCCGCGCTCCTCGTCGAAGAGCCCGGCGAGCGCGTACAGGACCGCATCTGTGTCGGGGCAGACGAGAAGGCCGTCGACGGTCAGGTCGTCACCGACATTGGTCACGAAGCACGCCGACGCGTCGAGTCCGAGAGCTCTGACGGCGAGCGCGATGCGCGCACCTCCGAGGCCACCGGAGATGACTGCTATACGAGGCGGCGTCACGTCCACGACCGAGGTGCGTACGGGCGAGTCACGGGAACCCGAGGTCTGCCCGGACAGATCTCGCCGGCATCACCCTCTACCGCCGGCGGCGCACACGCCGGCGGTGTCGGGACCACGCCAGCACCACGATCACGCCGACCGCGACCCCCACCGTGACCTGGGCACGTCGGCGTCGCCGGGCCACCTCCTCCTCGTCACCGTAGAACGACGGCGGGACCGAGAGCGCATAGCCGGCCGCCGCTAGGGCCGTCAGACCGTGCGGGCTCGGCGTGACCTTCAGGTGCTTCTGCGACACCGCCTTCACAGGAGAGAGCTGTCCCGAGCAGAGCTTCGCCATCTCCAACCATGCCCCCGCGACCACGGGCGCACCGACCTCGGCGCCATCGGTGACGCGAACCTCCCCCTCTACGGAACGAGAGCGTCACAGAGACGTCGCGGTCGGCCGCGCACATGACCACCGAGCCGCGGGCGAGTCCAGCGACCCTCCCCCCTACCTGGATAGTCGTTCATGTTGTCGCGCAGCAGGTCGGCGAGCATCGTCGCCAGGCCCGACGCTTCGTCACCCGCTGGGAGGAGGACTTGGGGAGCCGTCATGGGAGTGAATCTAGGGCAGCCCCATCGGCTGCGGCGACCTAGGGCATCACGCCGCGCGGGTGTCGACCTCTGCGAGCTGCTCTTCCGACATCACGGCGCGCAGCGACGCGATCGCCACCTCGAGCTGGTCGAGGTCCGGCTCCCGGGTGGTCAGTCGCTGTAAGAGCAGGCCCGGCCTCATCACGGCCCTGACCCACGCCTTGTGCATGTTGCGGGCCGAGACCCGGATCACTTCGTACGACAGGCCGGCGATGACAGGGATGAGGACAACCCTCGACGAGACGATCACCAGCAGGTTCGGCGAGGGCACGACCGAGTAGGTGAGGATCGCTATCACCATGACCGTGAGCAGGAAGTTCGTCCCGCAGCGGACATGCGCCGTCGAGAAGCGCTGTGCCGAATGCGGTGTGAGCTCGACTCCGTTCTCATAGGCAGCGATCGCCTTGTGCTCGGCACCGTGGTACTCGAAGACCCTCCGGATGTCTCGCATGCGTGAGATGAGAAGGATGTAGCCGATGAAGATCAGGATTCTCAGCACGCCTTCGGACGCCTGGAACGGCAGGAAGTCGATGACGTTGCGCAGTCCCCTACCGGCGATCGCGGGCAGCACCAGGAAGAGACCGCTGAAGATCACCATCGCGATGCCCATCGTCCAGCCCATGGCCTTCTCCGAGACCTGTTCGTCCTCGGGGACCTGACGATTGGCCGACCAGGTCAGCGCCTTGTAGCCGAGCGAGAGCGACTCGCCGAGACCCATGACCCCGCGCAGCAGGGGGACCGCTCGATAACGCTCGGACCATCCCGGCACGTCGTGCGTGACCACCTCGACATCGCCCTCGGGCGTGCGCACAGCCACCGCCCATGTGGTGACGCCGCGCATCATCACACCCTCGAGGACAGCCTGGCCGCCCATGTACCTCTGCTCAGGCTTGGCTGCCATGCCGAATGCCACTCCCGCCCGGACGGCCGCGCGCGAGGCGCCGTCCTACTTCTTGGCCTTGGCGGCCGCCGACTTCGCGTAGCGCCGCTGGAATCGCTCGACGCGCCCGCCGGTATCGACGAGCTTCTGCTTGCCCGTGTAGAAGGGGTGGCACTCCGAGCAGAGCTCGACGCGCAGGCTGGGGAGCGTCGACTGGGTCACGAACTCGTTACCGCACGAGCAGTGGACTCGGCACTCGACGTAGTCGGGATGGATGTCGGCCTTCATCAGGACTCCAGTCTAGGCCCGGCGGTCCCTCGGAACCACAGCGGGGGCGGTTGCCGGCTGCAGGCGCGGCACAGGAACGATCAGCCCGAGATCGACGGCGCCTTCGCGATCTCGGCGAGGAACTCGTCGTTGCTCTTCGTCGTCTTGATCTTGTCGATCAGCAGCTCGAGTCCCGCCCCGCCCTCGAGGGCGTTGAGCACCCTGCGCAGCTTCCACACCTGCTGCAGCGCGCTGCGGTCGAAGAGGAGCTCCTCGTGCCGGGTACCCGAGGCCTCGACATCGATCGCGGGGTAGACGCGGCGCTCCGACAGGCGACGGTCGAGCTTCAGCTCCATGTTGCCCGTGCCCTTGAACTCCTCGAAAATGTGCTCGTCCATCTTCGAGTTCGTCTCGACGAGGGCAGTCGCGATGATCGTGAGCGACCCTCCCTCCTCGACGTTGCGCGCAGCGCCGAAGAACCGCTTCGGCGGATAGAGCGCCCCGGCGTCGATACCGCCCGACATGATCCTGCCGGATGCAGGGGCGGCGAGGTTGTACGCGCGGGCGAGCCTGGTGATGCCGTCGAGGATTATCACGACGTCAGTGCCCAGCTCGACAAGCCGCTTCGCGCGCTCGATGGTCAACTCGGCGATGTGACAGTGCTCGTCGGAGGGTCGGTCGAAGGTGCTCGCGACGACCTCGGCTCGTAGCACGTGGCGCCGCATGTCGGTGACCTCTTCGGGTCGTTCGTCGACGAGGAGCACCATCACGTGGCACTCGGGGTTGTTCCGCTCGATCGAGTAGACGATCTGCTTCATGATCGTCGTCTTGCCGGCTTTCGGTGGCGACACGATCATCCCGCGCTGGCCCTTACCTATGGGTGAGATGAGGTCGACGATCCGGCCCGTCATCTCCAGCGGCTCGTCCCGCAGCTCGAGGTGGAGCGTCTCGTCCGGGAAGAGCGGTGTCAGGTCCTCGAACCGCGGACGCTGGCGCGCTTCGTCGGGCGTCATGCCGTTGATCTCGTCGACGCGCAGGAGCGCCGGGTACTTCTCGTTGCTCGCCGCGGGTCGCGTGGCGCCCTTGATGAAGTCGCCTTTGCGGAGGCCGAAGCGCCGTACCTGTGAGGCGGAGACGTAGGCGTCGTCGCGGCCGGCGAGGTAGCCGCTCGACCTCAGGAACCCGTAGCCCTCGTCGCGAAGGTCGAGGAGTCCGCTCACGTCGACCGGTTCACCCTGCGGCTCATCGGATCTCTGTGAGCCGCCTTCGCGGGGCGCCTGTCCACCCGAGTCGCGATCACGACCGCGACGCCGGCGCCGGCGCTTGTTCCCCGTTCCCTCGTCGTCACGTTGGCCCCTGCCTGCCACCTCGGTCTTCGCCCGTCCTGTCGGTGGGCTTCCCGGTGGGCTTCTCGGTGGGCTTCTCGGTGGGCTTCTCGGTGGTCGTCGGCCGCGGAGCGTCGGTCGCCTTCGCCCCGCCGACATCTGAGTCGGCCTTCGAGGATGTGCCGGTACCGCTCTCGGTACCCGAGGTGCTGCCGCCCTCCCCTTCGGCATCCGAAGTCGAGCGTGCGCCCTGCGCTCCGCGCTCCGATCCTGAGCCGCCCGGCCTTCGGATCGGAGTGACGTCGGGTGTGTCGCCCGCGGACGCGGCTATGGCGGCCTCCTCCGCGGCGAGTGCCTCTATCGGGTCGACCTCCGATGTCCGCGCCGAGCGGATCTTCCGCGGCTTCGATTCGGCGCCCGCAGCGCCTCCGTTGCCGCCGTTTCCACCCTGGGTGGCTTCGACTATCGCGTCGACGAGCTCGGCCTTTCGCAGCCGGCTTATCGCCTTCACTCCGAGCGCATTCGCGATCGACTGAAGCTGCTCTCGGTCCTTGCCGTCGAGCGTCGTGCGCTCGAACGTCTGGTCACTCATGACCTACTCCTCGCAGCGATCGGCGCGCACGCCGGGTCGCCGGGATGGTTGTCCTGGGGATATTGCGAACTCTCGGATTGCCAATCACCAGATCCTCGGGCCACCGCTCCGTAACCGGTTCACGACGACCCATCGGAGGTGCCGCACCGATCCATCCTCGAGATGCTCTGCGAGATACGGAAGGGCGCCGGCAGAATCCGCTCGCGGGCCGTGCGGGGCGCCGGCTCCGCCACGGGCTTCGAGGGATCGTGCAAAGCATACACCGCGATCGACGGCGGCGCGGGAACCCCGTACCTGACCGATCTCAGATCGGCGCCAGGAGCCGCCCCATCAGGAGATGCGCCTCCACGGGGTCGGAGCCCAGCACACCGGTCTCCGAGTAGACGCCACCCGGGCCGGAACGGCCGCTGTCGAAGAGGAGGTACGGGACGGGCGCTGCGGTGTGGGTCATCGACGTGCACGGCGTCGCGTGGTCGGGTAGGAGCAGCACGCGGTACCTCTCGCCACCGGCGTCGAGTGCGGCGGCTACCGGGCCGATCACTTCGCGATCCCATCGCTCGAGTGCGTCGACCTTGGCGTCGACCCGCCCCTGATGACCCGCTTCGTCTGTGGCCTCCACGTGGAGGAGGAAGAAGTCGCGATCGATCAGGCTCTCGAGGCATGCGTCTCGCTGAGCCCCGTAGTCGTTGTCGAAGCCGGCGGTCGCGCCGGGCACGTCGACGACGTCGATGCCGGCGAGCACGCCGAGCCCGCGGACGAGGTCGACCGCCGACGAGAGCCTCCCTGGCGTCTCGAACCTCGACTCGAACGACGGCAGCTCCGGCTTCACGCCCTGGCCCCACAGCCAGATCTGTGTCGCCACGGAGCCGACCTCGGCCGCCGCTGCGTTCACGACGGGCCGCGACGCGTCCATCAGCGCCCTTACTCCGGATGCCGCAGATCCACTCGGCCAGACGACGGGTCTCCCGGTGAGGTCGTGCGGCGGCACGCACGAAGCGTCGGACCAGTCGAGCGGCGCGACGCAGATGTGCCGGTACTCCACGCCGACGTGGAAGCGCACCCCGTTCCGCCCACCGCCGAGACGTTCGTCGAGCGCGCCCACGATGTGCCGCGCCTGATCGCTCGTGACATGACCCGCGGCGAAGTCGATCATCACGGGTTCGTCGGCGTCGGAGAGCGTCACCAGGTTGCAGCGGTATGCAACCTCGTCGGCAGCCAGCTCGATCCCCATCGCTGCGGCCTCTATAGGAGCACGGCCGGAGTGGTAGACGGTCGGGTCGTACCCGAGGATCGACATGTTCCCGACGTCGCTCCCAGGTGCCATCCCTTCGGGGATGACGCGCGCAAGCCCGACCTCGGAGCGCAATGCCATCGCTGCCAGGTTCGGCATCGACGCGGCTTCCAGCGGGGTCCGACCGTCGAGCTGTGGCAGTGGCTCGTCGGCGCAGCCGTCGGGGACGAACACCACGTGCTTCACGTCGTGGATCGTAGGTGGTCGTTCGTCACCACCACCGCCGCCGCTAGCCTCCGGCCATGCGTCGCTCAGGCAGACGGCTGCCGACCGTCACTCTCGTGCTGGTCATCGTCGCCACCTCGTGTGGTGGAAGCGACTCCGACGGCTCCGGAGCGGAGCGACCGACGCAGCCTCGCCGGCCTCCGACGACCGGGGCACCCACCACCGGCGGAGAAGACGGACCGGCCGGCGGAGCCACGAGCACCTCTGCAGTCGAGCCGGGTGACCTCTCGACGGTCACGGTCAAGCTGACCGAGATCGCCGCCGGCCTCGACAGCCCGGTCGCCCTCGCTGCGCGGACCGGCACCGAGGCCCTCTACGTCGCCGAGCAGTCCGGCACCGTCCGGACACTCGGCGGAGAAGACGCCGGGGAGCCGGTGCTCGACGTGTCGGACGACCTGACCGCGGGCGGCGAGCAGGGCCTCCTCGGGATCTGCTTCTCACCCGGTGGCGACCTCCTCTACGTCTACTTCACCGATCTCGACGGGCCACACGCGCGTCCAGGAGTTCGCGATGCGCTCAGACGGAACCGCCGACAAAGCGACGCGTCGCGAGCTGCTACGCGTCGAGCAGCCCTTCGCCAACCACAACGGCGGCAACATCGCGTTCGGGCCCGACGGCATGCTCTACATCGGTCTCGGCGATGGTGGAAGCGCCGGCGACCCGGAAGGGAACGGGCAGGATCTCGGCACGCTGCTGGGCAAGATCCTCCGAATCGACCCCCGGCCTTCAGGCAACGCGCCCTACAGCGTGCCGAACGACAACCCGTTCGCGAGCGACGCCGACGCTCGCGCCGAGATCTGGATGTACGGCCTGCGAAACCCGTGGCGGTTCTCCTGGGACCGCGTCACGCGAGATCTCTGGATCGGCGACGTCGGACAGAACGAGTGGGAGGAGATCGATTTCGCACCGGCCGGCGAGCAGGGCCTGAACTTCGGATGGAACGCAAGGGAGGGCGCCCACGACTTCGAAGGCAGTGTCCCCGACGGTGTGGTCGATCCGATCTACGAGTACTCGCACGCCGACGGCGGTGTCTCTGTGACAGGCGGGTTCGTTTACCGGGGAACGGCGATCCCCGAGCTCGCAGGTGCGTACGTCTTCGCCGACTTCGCACAGGGCGACCTCATTGTCGTGAAGCAGGACGACGGCGTGCTGACCGACGAGCGCGACCTCGGGGTCAACGCGGGCGCGGTCTCGACGTTCGGCGAGGACTCGAGCGGCGAGCTCTACGTCGCCGACATCAGCGGGCGCGCCCTGCGGCTCGACCCTTCCTGACCCTCGACGGCGCGACCGTCGGTTCGGTCAGTTCGAGCGTGGGCGGTTCAGGTGACCTTGCTGCGCTTCATGACCAGAGACGTCACCCTGCGCACGACGCTAGTGGGCACAACCTTCGTAGCGGTCGCCGCGGCCCAGTTGAGCCAGCCCGACACGACGATCGCGTTGTCCTTGGTCAGTGCGTCTAGCCCGGCCTTCGCGACCTCGTCGGGGCTCTGGAGGAGGATCCCCGGCACCCCGATCTCGTCGACGCCGGCGCGGGCCTGGAACTCCGTGTTCGTGAAGCCCGGGGCGAGCACCGTGATCCTGATCCCGCTGCCCCGCACCTCCTCGCGCACCGCCATCGTGAACGACGTGACGAAGGCCTTGGTCGCGCCGTAGGTCGCCATGCCCGGTGTCGGCTGCTGCCCCGCCAGCGAGGACACGTTGAGGATCGCACCGCGCTTGCGCTCCTTCATCGGGCCGAGCGCAGCGTGTGTCAGCCGCATCAGGGCGACAACGTTCAGCGCGATCTCGTTTTCCTCGCGGTCGGCCGGCATCTCGACGAATGTGCCGACGGTCCCGTACCCGGCGTTGTTCACCAGGAGGTCGATCGGGCGATCCGGATCGCCGAGGCGCGCCTCCACCCGCGCGAGCTGCTCACCGTCGGTCAGGTCTGCGACGAGCACCTCGACATCTCCTCCGTGCTCCGCCTCCAGATCCTTCGCAAGGACTGCCAGTCGGTCGGCGCTGCGAGCGACGACGACGAGATCGTGGCCATCCGCCGCGAGCCGGCGCGCGATCGCCTCTCCGATCCCCGCAGACGCACCCGTCACGAGTGCAACCGGTCGCGTGCTCACGAGGCCGCGCCGAGCACGTCTCCGACGTGGAGCGCGATAGCGACGCTCGCCATGCTGGGCGTCGAGCGCACGAGATCACCCTTGACGACGATTCGCTGGCGCGCGCTGTGCTTCGGGTGACACCCGAGGATCGTCATCGTCGGCACCTCGGTCTGGTCCACGACCCAGAGGTCTTCCGGTACGACGATCAGCGTCTCGGTCACTCTGTAGGTGTGGGAGGCCTCGGGCATGTGGAAGATGACCTCGTCGCCCGGCGCGAGCAGGTCAAGATCGTAGAACGGATGGCTGTGAGTGACGCGATGCCCCGGGAAGACGGTGTTGCCGCGGTCGCCGGGAAGGGCGGTTCCGGGCCAGTGTCCGGGCCCACTGTCGATGACCGTGAGCGTCACCCCCTCGTAGATGGGGTGATCGAGCCCGATCTTCGGAATCTCGATCCGGCCGATCTGAATCACCGGGACGTCGGCGTACGGGTCGGCCGGTGGCGCCTCGGGCACGGGCAGGGGGCAGGGTCGTGGTCGCGCCGACCCGCCTGGGCCGGGTCGGCGGAGGCGCCTCGGTAGTGACCGACGGGGCGACGAGCAGCGGGGAGTCGTCGTCGGTTGCTCCTGCATCCGAGTCGCCGTCACTCGCGACGAGACCGAAGGTGACCAATGCGGCCGCGAGGAGCGCCGACCCGACGAGCAGGACGCGCCGTCGCGCTCTCACGTGGGCCTCACAGCCCGAGCTCCGCGACGACTGCGTCGACGGTCGCGTCGACTGCCGAGCCTGCGTCGACCTCTGCGATCGCGCGGTTCGGGTCCTTGAGCCCATGGCCTGTGACGGTGCAGACGACCGTCTCGCCGCGTCCGACGAGCCCCGTCTCGGCGCCCTTCAGCAGCCCGGCGATCGATGCGGCCGAGGCCGGCTCCACGAAGACGCCTTCGACGGCGGCGAGCATTCGGTACGCGTCGAGGATCTCGGCGTCTGTGACCGCTCCGATGGCTCCCCCCGAATCGTGCGCGCCGCTACCGCCGCCTCCCACGATGCCGGATTGCCGATGCGGATCGCCGTGGCCACCGTCTCGGGGTGCAGGACCGGCTCGCCGATCACGATGGGTGCCGATCCGGCGGCCTGCCAACCCAGCATCCGGGGGAGCCTCGAGGTGACTCCATCACCGTGATACTCGCTGTACCCCTTCCAGTACGCGGTGATGTTCCCCGCGTTCCCCACGGGGATGCAGTGCACGTCGGGCGCGTCGCCGAGCACGTCGCACACCTCGAACGCAGCCGACTTCTGCCCCTCGATCCGGTACGGGTTGACCGAGTTGACGATCGTGACGCCGCCACGCTCGCCGAGGATGCGGACCAGATCGAGTGCGTCGTCGAACGAGCCGCGGATCTGGACGACCCGAGCGCCGTGTATGAGCGCCTGAGCGAGCTTTCCCAGGGCCACGTGGCCCTCGGGGATCAGCACCCCCGCGACCAGGCCGGCTCGCGCCGCGTACGCCGCCGCCGAGGCCGACGTGTTGCCCGTCGACGCGCAGACGACGGCCTTCGCGCCCTCTTCTATCGCCTTCGAGATCGCCAAGGTCATCCCGCGATCCTTGAAAGAGCCCGTCGGGTTGAGCCCCTCGATCTTGAGCTGCACCCGAGCGCCGACGCGCTCCGAGAGCTTCGGTGCAGGGACGAGGGGCGTGCCGCCCTCGAGCAGCGTCACCACCGGCGTCGCGTCGGTGACGGGCATCCGCTCGCGGTACGCCTCTATGACACCGGGCCAGCCGAGTGGACGGCTCACGGCGCCCGAAGCGCTCACTCCTCGCCTCCGACCACCCGCAGCACCGATCCGACCCGCACTATCACGTCGAGGTCTCGCACCTCGTGCACGGTCGCCCGCAGGTCGGCCTCCCGAGCCCGGTGGGTCACGAAGATGAGGCGGGCGTCGTCGTCGCGTCCCTGCTGCTGCATCGACTGGATCGACACACCATGACGCCCGAAGCAGTCGGCGATGCGCGCCAGCACTCCGGGCCGGTCGGCAGCGTCCATCGACAGGTAGAACTGCGACTCGACCTCGTCGATCCGACGGATCGGCTTGTCGGCGAGCGTCCCGATCGTCGCTCCCCGCCCGCCGCCATGGAGGTTCTTGACCGCGTCGATGAGGTCGCCCAGCACCGCGACCGCCGTGGGGCCGCCGCCCGCCCCGCGCCCGTAGAGCATCAGCTCACCGACCGTGTCGCCCTCGATGAAGACCGCGTTGAACGAGCCACGGACCGATGCGAGCGGATGATCTGAGGGAACCATCGCCGGATGCACCCGAACGGCGACCCCCCCGTCCGACTCCTCGGCGACCGCCAGGAGCTTCACCACGTAGCCCAGCTCGCCTGCTGCGGCGATGTCGTCGGCCGTGATCTCGGAGATCCCCTCCCGGTAGACGTCGCCGGCAACTACCCGAGCCCCGAACGCGATCGACGCGATGATCGCCGCCTTCGCCGCTGCGTCGAAGCCCTCTACGTCGGCGGTGGGGTCACGCTCGGCGAACCCGAGGCTCTGGGCCTCGGCGAGAGCGTCTGCAAATGCAGAGCCCTCCTCGGTCATGCGCGTCAGGATGAAGTTGGTCGTGCCGTTCACGATGCCCATCACCCGGCGGATCTTCTCGCCCGCCAACGACTCGCGCAGCGGGCGGATGAGCGGGATCCCGCCCGCCACCGAGGCCTCGAACAGCATGTCGACGCCCGACCCCTCCGCCGCTTCGAAGAGCTCTCGACCGACGTTCGCGAGCAGCTCCTTGTTGGCCGTCACGACCGGCTTGCCGCGCTTGAGCGCCTCGAGGATCAGCGAGCGGGCCGGCTCGATCCCACCGATCACCTCGACGACGACGTCGACCTCGGGGTCGGCCACGACGCCCTCGGCGTCGTGTGTGATCACACCCGCCGGCAGCTCGACGCCCCGGTCACGCGCGACGTTGCGGACCGCGACCCTCCTGACCTCGACGCCGACCCCCGCCCTCGCCCGGATCAGGTCGGCATTCGATCGGAGCAGATCGACGAGGGCCGCACCTACGTTGCCGCACCCGAGGATCCCTACGCGCACCACGTCCTGCCGCTCGTCCATCCCCACCATTCTCGCCTACGCGGCCACCCCCTGCGGACACGGATACCGGGGGAGCGTGACATCTCGCAGGCGGGCGGTCCGCAGAGGCGGTCCGGGGAGGCCGGGACGGCCGGGGTTCCCGCTACGCGCGCGCGGCCCCGGGACGCCCACGGCGCGACGCGAGAAGACGGCTCGCGAGCGCCGCGGCGCCGAACGTCGCCCATAGCAGGGGGATAAGCGACGCGAATGCCAGCGACGCTGTAGACGAGTCGGTCGTCAGGCCGCCGACGTAGAACACGGTGAGCAGTGTGAGCATCCCCATGCCTGCCACGGCAGAGAGCACCGGTCCCCGAACGAAGCCCCAGTAGCCGACGAAAGCCAGGGCGGTCGGCATGGCGGCCAGGACGAGGACACCCGCGACCGCATCGATCCCGTTGTGCCACGCGGCGCCCGTCAGGACCGCGACAGTCGCAACGATCCCGACCGCCGCTACCGCCGACCGGATCAGCTCGTCGGCGGTCCTCGGGTTGCCCCCGACTCGTCTCTCTGCGATGGCCACAGCCACCTCCCACCCGAGCGAAACCCCTTGATCTCACAACACGTTACGCGCATCATGCTCCGCCGCCGACGCACCCCGTCGCAGAGGAGCAAGCTCCACACGCGGGCTGGCGGGTTCAGGGGCCGTCGGATCCCGACACCTCGAATCCCCCGCACGTCAACCCGACTGCCTGCTCCCCGTCCGACGGAACGGAGTCTCCTTGATCGCTCCGTGACCGGAAGTGGACGGCGATCTGCCGCACGCATCGCAGCGAGAGCGCTGCGCGTGGCTCGCCGGTTCCTCAGTGTGAGTGTCTCACCCCCATGCGATCATATGTTCGTGCTCACGACACTCGCCTTCGATGAGCTCGACACCTTCCCGGGCTCCGCCAGGGCGCGCGCGGATCACGCGGCGCAGAACGTGCATCCGTCGTTGCGGCAGGTCGTCTCGTGCGCTGAGCATCTCGGCGGGCTCGTCGCCGGACTGGACGCCGACCAGGTCCCCCTGTCGGAGGCGCTGCGTTGGTGGGAGACCTTCGACCGCATCGAACGTCTCGCCGCTGCTGCGGAGACTCTGCTTGCCGGACGTGTGGAGCAGTCCCGGACCTGGCAGCGCTCGGGATGCCGCTCCGCCGCAGAGCAGCTCGCGCGGATCTCGGGAACCGGCATCGGCCGCGCCCGAGACCAGCTCGCGACCTCCAAGGCCCTCGGGCGCTTGCCTGTCACCCGCGCAGCGGTCCGTGCCGGGAACCTGTCGGGCGCGCAGGCATCCGAGGTCACGGCCGCTGCCGCGGTGAACCCCGCCGCCGAGCGGCGTCTCCTGGATGTTGCGTCGCACAACAGCCTCGCCGAGCTCCACAACGAGGCCCTGCGCGCCAAGGCCGCAGGCGACCCCGACCCCGACAGCACCTACCGGCGCATCCACACCAACCGGCAGCTCCGGACCTTCACAGATTCGGAAGGCGCGTGGAACCTGCGCGCCCGCGGCCCCGCACACACCGGAGCGCTCATCGAACGGGCACTCGACGAGCTCATCGACGGCTTCTACCGCGCCCGTCGCACCACTGAACACGAGCCCCGCGAGGCCTACGCCTACGACGCCTTGCTCGGCCTCGCCGGAGACTCCCCAGGGAACGCGCGGCCGACCCAGCGGCCACCGCAGCCCCCTTTCACCCAGACGACGACGCGCGCTCCGGCAGCGCAACAGATCCCGAGACGCAGCTAGGCACCAAACCCGGGAACGCGCGGCCGCGCAACGAGCGATACCTCGCCCTGCTGCGCATCGACCTCGAGTCCCTTACCCGTGGAACGACCACCGGCGACGAGCTGTGCGAGACAGCCGGCATTGGACCCATCCCCGTCGACACCGCACGCGGACTCCTCGGCGACGCCGTCCTCGAGCTCGTCATCACGCGCGGCAAGGACGTCGCCAACGTCACCCATCTCGGACGCGGACCGACCACAGCGCAGCGCATCGCCCTCCTCTGGCAATCACCCACCTGCAGCGTCGAAGGCTGCGCGAGCACCCACGTCGAGATCGACCACCGCACCCCGTGGGCCGAGACCCACGTCACCCGCCTCGACCAGCTCGACCACCTCTGCGTTCCGCACCACGACATGAAGCACCGGCTCGGCTGGGCTCTCGTAACCGGCACCGGCCCACGACCCTTCGTCCCGCCCGACGACCCCCGCCACCCCCGCAGCCGACCACCATGAGTCGGATGACCCGGCGGGCGGGTGCGGGCGGCGCGTCATCCATGCTGCACGGTTCGATCCGAACCACACGCCCCAGTCAGGCGGCTAGGGCGCCCTAGCCGGCGTCGGAGCGCAGCAGATCGTCGAGAGTCTCCCGGCGGACCACGACCCGGGCCTCGCCGTCGCGCACGAAGACGACCGCCGGGCGGGGCATCCGGTTGTAGTTCGACGCCATCGACGCCCCGTAGGCGCCGGTGCACGGTGTTGCCACGATGTCACCGACTCCCAGATCTGCGGGGGAGGTGCGCATCGCGCACGAGCACGTCGCCCTGCTCGCAGTGCTTGCCGGCGATCGTCGCGACGAGAGGGCGCTCCGCCGTCACCCTCGAAGGCACGAACGCCTCGTATCGTGCGCCGTACAGCGCCGGGCGAGGGTTGTCGCTCATTCCTCCGTCGACCGCGACGTATGTGCGGATGCCCGGGATCTCCTTGATGGTGCCGACCGTGTAGAGGGTCAGGCCGGGAGGTCCGGCGACGGAGCGGCCGGGCTCGACGGTCAGGCGCGGCACGGAGCGCACTCCGGCGGCGGCGAGTGCCGATGCGAGACTCTCGCGCACCACCTCCGCATATTGGGCGATCGACGGCGGGTCGTCGTCGCGCACGTAGCGGACACCGAGACCTCCACCGACGTTCACCTCGTCGACCGGCGCACCGGTCGTCTCCTCGACCATGTGCACGAGGCCGGCCATCTTGCGCGCTGCCCGCGCGTAGGAGTCGAGGCTGAACACCTGCGAGCCGATGTGGCAGTGGATGCCGGCGAGGCGCATCCGACCACCGGCCGCGATCCTCCGCGCGGCGGCGAGCGCTTCGCCACGCTCCAATGACAGGCCGAACTTGGAGTCCTCTATCCCGGTCTCGATGTGCTCGTGGGTATGCGCCTCGACTCCCGGCGTGACACGGACGAGCACAGCCGGTGCAGTCCGGCCGCCGGCGACGAGGGAGTCGAGGCGGTCGATCTCGTCGAACGAGTCGACGACAACTCGGCCGACCCCCGCGTCCAGGGCAGCGGCGAGCTCGTCGTCGGACTTGTTGTTGCCGTGGAAGACGAGCCGCTGTGGGGGGAACCCGGCGTGCAGCGCGACGTGAAGCTCGCCCCCTGTCGCGATGTCGAGGCTCAAGCCCTCCTCCTCGATCAGCCGTGCCATCGCGACGCAGAGGAACGCCTTGCCCGCGTAGGCGACCCGATCGACTCCGAACGCGTCGACGTACTCGCGGCAGCGGGCGCGCAGATCGTCCTCGTCGTACACGTAGAGCGGGGTGCCGTGCGCGACCGCCAGCGACTCGAGGTCGCACCCCCGACGGAGGCGCGGCCGGAGCCGTCGACACGCGCAGTGCGCGGGAGCAGACCGAGATCGATCGGAGCGTTCATCGCGCTCGACGCTACGCGCTCGACGCCCGCGATCGTCAGTCTCCGCCGTCCTGGTCGTCCCCCAGACGGGCCATCTCCTCGGGAGCGTCCACTCCCAGGAGTCCGAGGGCGTCGGACAGGCCGATCCGGCAGGCCTCGACCAGCCATAGCCGCGCCTGCGTCAGGGGGCGTCGTCGGTGAGGACCCGGCAGCCGCGGTAGAAGCCGTGAAACCGCCCGGCGAAATCGTGGACCCAGTGTGCGATCTGATGCGGCGCCCTGCGCGCCGCCGCGTCGGCAACGACGTCGGGGTAGTGCGCGAGGGACCGCAGGAGATCGCGCTCGCGATCGTCCTCCAGGACCGAGAGGTCGATCTCGGCGAGCGGCCTGCGCGTCACACCGGCCTCCCCAGCCCTCCGTTCAATCGAGGCCATCCGTGCGTGCGCGTACTGCACGTAGTAGACGGGGTTCTCCATCGACTGCTCGGTTACTACTGCGAGGTCGATCGTCTGGGCGGTATCGAGCCCCTGCAGAAGGAACGTCATACGGCAGACGTCGGGATCGACCTCGTCGAGGATGTCGGCAAGGGCGACCATCTCGCCCGTTCGCTTGGACAGGCGCACCTCGTCGCCTCCGCGTTGCAGCTTCACGAGCTGACCGAGGATCACCTCGGGCTCGCCCGGCCCGTACCCGAGCGCCTCCATCCCCGCCTGTAGCGACTTCACCTGACCGTGGTGGTCGGCGCCCCAGATGTCGATCAGGTGCGTGAATCCGCGTGCGAGCTTGTCGCGGTGGTAGGCGAGGTCGTTGCAGAGATACGTGGTGGCGCCGTCCGAGCGCACGAGCACCCGATCGCGCGGATCGCCGAAATCGGTGGACCGGAGCCAGCGCGCACCCTCGCGCTCGTAGCTGACACCACGCGCGTCGAGGAGGTCGAGGACCTCGGCGACGTCGCCGCGCTCGTGCAGCAGCTTCTCGGAGAACCACATGTCGAAGTGCACGCCGATCCGGCCGAGGTCTTCTCGGAGCTGCCGCACGATGTCGCCGCACCCCCACTCCCCGGCCCGCTCCGCAGTCACGCCGGCCCCGAGCTCAGCCCGCATCCGCTCGGCCATCTCCACGACGTACTCACCCCTGTAGCCGTCGTCGGGAACCGGGTCGCCCATGTACCGAGCGAGGAGCGACGCCGCGAACTTCTCGAGCTGTGCACCGGTGTCGTTCAGGTAGTACTCGCGGTGCACCTCGGCGCCCTGCGACGCCAACAGGTTCGCTATCGCGTCGCCCACGGCCACCCAACGACCGCCCCCGCGTGGAGCGGTCCGGTCGGGTTCGCCGAGACGAACTCGAGGTTCACACGTTGCCCGACGAGAACATCGCTCCGCCCGTAGCGCTCTCCTGCTTCGATCACCTCGCGCAGCACGTCGTCGAGCCACGCCGGGGCGAGGAAGAGATTGAGGAACCCCGGCCCGGCGATCTCCACCGCTTCGAGGTGCTCGGGCGGCGAGGCCTCTAGGGCCACCTTGATGCGCCCGGCCACCTCCCGCGGCGGCGCTCCCACCGACTTCGCGATCTTCAGGGCGACGTTCGTCGCCCAGTCGCCGTGCTCCCTCTGGCGGGGCGCCTCGAGTGTGATCGCCCCTTCGGGCTCGGGCAGGCCTGCAGAGCCCAGTGCGGCACGGAGCGAGTCGATCAGGTCGTCACGGATCACGCGCAGAGTGTGACAGGCCGGACGCCCCGGGCAGGGCACGTTCCCGGGAATGAGCGGGCCCGCAACCTTCCGGACAATCCAGGCATCTCCTCCTATTTCCGAATCGATCAGCGTCCGTGTAATCTGCCCGCTAGGGCATACGACCTATTCGAGAGGCACGGGCCGTCGCGTGGGACGTCGGGAGCACCGCTGTGCGTGAAGGAGGATGGAAGTGTCGCGACAGTCAGGGCTCGGACGGGGCCTCGCGGCACTCCTACCCGAGGCGGCTCTCCCGGTGAACGCCACGAACAGCGCGCGAACCGAACACGGAGCGCGGCCAATGGCACTCCTCAGCACCGAGCTGTCCAACGAGCTGGCCGGGACCGAGTCGGGGATCGCTCTCATCTACTGCGCCCTCGACGCGCTCGTCACGCAGTTCGATCTCGACGACGCCGCAGTCGTGATCGAGGAGGCGACCCTCGGTAGGCAGGTCTTCCGGGCCGGCCGCCGACCTCTCGACGACGACGACGAGGTGCTGCTGGCTGCATCTCCGGGCCTGTACACGGAACCCGCGCTCGACGACCACTCGTTCGATCGCACGTTGGTCTACTCGCTCTGCGTCCTGTCACTCCGCCTCGACGTACTCCGTTACGACGCGTGGCACGACCCGCTCACGAGCCTCTTCGACAGGAGGTCGTTCGACCGGCTCCTCGAGATGTCGGTCGCTCGCAGCACGCGCTACGGATGGCCCTTCACTCTCGTGATCATGGACCTCGACGGTTTCAAGGAGCTGAACGACCGAAGCGGTCACATGGCAGGCGACGCAGTCCTGCGCGACCTCGGTGAGAGGTTCCGTAGGGCGCTGCGCTTCGGCGACCATGCTGCGCGGATCGGAGGCGACGAGTTCGCCCTGATACTCCCCAACACCGAGGCCGACCTCGTGCCTGCCCTCATCGAGCGCATCCGACAGGTCCCGGGCTTCGCCACCGCAGCTCCTGAGTTCTCCTACGGTGCCGCTCAGTGCCCCACCGACGCCGACGACGTCGACAGGCTCTTCCAGCTCGCCGACGAACGGCTCTACGAGGCGAAGGAGCGTCGCTGACATGTCCGACGAGACCCTCGACGACCTCGAGCTCGAGCTCCGCCGCATCCCTGGGGTGCGCGCCGCCGGCTTTGACGAGCGCGACGACCTGCTCCTCGTCCAGTTGCACGTGTCGTCGGCCGGCCGCGTTCCCGGCCTACCGGTACAGGCCACGCGCGTAGTCGCGCGCCACTCCGACCGACCGGTCGCCGTGGAGCTGGTCCGTTGGCGTGACGCTCCTTCCGCGCCGTCCTCCGATCACGAGCCCGACACCGCGACCTCGTCTGCATCCAATGTCGCACCCGCCGAAGCCGAGCCTGCACCCGTCGAGACCGATGCCGGCCCGACAGAGGTCGAGGCCTCCGCGACCGACGAGATCGTGCTCGACGAGCACGAGGTCCCCGCCGCCGGCGCACCGATCGCGAACGGGGCTCCGTCCGGGCGTGCCAGGCTTCTCGCCGTCCTCTCGTTCCCCGACACCGACGAGGTCGAGGTCCACCTCGTCCTCGACGGACGTCGGACGATCGGCCGTGCGCCCGTGAGCGGCGGGCTACCCGCGGTGGTCGACGCGACCGTCGAGGCGCTCGTCGTCCTTGGATCCCCGGTCTCTCCGCAGGTGCTCTGGGCGCGTCCGCTCGACGGTGGCGGAGAGGGCACCGTCCTCGTCGCGGCCGCCATCTCCTGCAGCGACACCATCTGCTATGGACTCGCATCGGGGTCGAGTCCCCTGGAGGCCGCGGCACGCGCCGCACTCGACGCCCTCAACCGCCGCCTCTCCGCCGTTCTCTGAGCACGATCGGGCGACGGTCGCTCAGGCAGGCTCCGCGAGGATCAGCAACCCGGAGCGTCTCGCCGCGCGGATCGCGCGGATCCCGCGCAGGGTCGCGCGGGCGATCGCGAATCGCGATCGCGACAGCGTCACCGCGGCCTTGAAGGTGAACCAGGCGAGCTGCCCCCAGACCGAGATCCAGAACGCGCGCCTGCTGTAGACGCCGGTCCCCGCCAGGACGCGCTCATAGCGCGAGATCATCTCCACGACGGCTAGCTCTTCGGCTGTTCGGCGCCCCTCGGCCGCCTCGAGATGGAGTATTCGTGCCCGCGGTGTGATGAGGAGCGGCCAGTGTTGGCGAACCCGGTACGACAGGTCGAGATCCTCGCCGTTCCTGTTCGTTCCGCGCCGGGAGTCCGGTCGCACGGTGTCGAACACCGCCCGGCGGAACGACATCGCGCACCCCGCGAGCCAGTCGACCTCGACCGGCCACGCGGGCTCGGTGTACAGCCGTGTGTTGCGCCCCGACGGGAGCACCACGCCCTCGCGCCGGCTGTCGAGCCCGAGCAGCTCGTCGACGAAGGTGAGACGGTGCTCCGGTTGGTTCGTCACGAAGCCACCGACCCCTGCGATCGCCTCCGTCCGATCTGCTTCGAAGAGACCGAGGACCGCCTCGATGTATCCCGGGTCCAGGAGCGTGTCGTCGTCTACGAAGTGGACGACGACACCGCGCGTCACGTCGATCCCCACGTTGCGCTGCCGCGTTGTCGCCGGCTCGGAGCGGACGTGCCGCAGCGACGACGACGCCGGCCACGTCGGCACCAGCGCCTCGACGACCCGCAGCGTCGCGTCGTCGCCACTGGAGTCGACGACCACGACGTTCACCGGAACCCGGGTCTGCGCAGCCACCGTCGCCAGACAGTCGCGCACCTCCGATGGTCTGTTCCGCGTGCAGACGATCAGGTCGTCGGCGATCGCGTGTGCGCTGCCTCCTGCCTGCTCCACCTTCGGGGCGCCTCCCTGCGAGCGAGACTGCATTTTGGCGCGAAGACGTCCCTCCCCCGCACAGCACCACTCCCGGCGCCCCGGGCGGCACGGCGCGGTGGCTCGGCGGAGGCCGTGGCGACGGAACCCGCTGATACCATCAGTCGCCCCGCCCTCGTAGCTCAGGGGATAGAGCATCGGCCTCCGGAGCCGTGTGCGCAGGTTCGAATCCTGCCGAGGGCGCGCTCCGAGCCTGCGGGGAGGGACCGACTTGACCGGCGTTGACCACACACTCCCGATCGGCGGCGATCAGGTGACGACCGGCGACTGGATCGAGGTGCGCTCCCCCTACGACGCCACCCTCCTCGGGCGCGTCCCGGCGGCCGGTACCCCTGAGATCCACCTCGCGGTAGATGCCGCTCGCGCCGCCCTCACCGGTGGCCCGCTACCAGCGTGGCGCCGCGCCGAGATCCTCGACACCGCCGCTCGGAAGATCTCCGAGCGCGTCGAAGAGCTTGCTCGGGTGATCTCGACGGAGGCGGCCAAACCCCTGAAGACGGCCAGGGTCGAGGCGCAGCGCACCGTCTCAACCTTCACGTTCTCCGCCCTCGAGGCCCGCTCCCTCACGGGTGAGATGATCCCCATGGATGCGAGCGCCGCCGGCGAGGGCAAGCTCGCGTTCACCCTACGGGTGCCCGTGGGTGTCGTCGGGGCGATCACACCGTTCAACTTCCCCCTGAACCTCGTCGCGCACAAGGTCGCACCGGCGATCGCATCGGGCTGCCCGCTCGTGCTGAAGCCGGCCAGCCAGACACCTCTGTCGTCGCTGCTGCTCGCCGAGATCCTCTCCGAGTCGGGCCTCCCCTCCGGGCACCTGAACATCGTGACCGGTGGCGGCACCACGGTCGGGAACGCACTCGTCGAGCACCCTGACATCGCGATGATCACCTTCACGGGCTCACCAGAGGTCGGCTGGGGAATCCGGGCGAAGGCAGCACGCAAGAAGGTCGGCCTCGAGCTGGGCAACAACGCACCCGTCATCATCGAGCCGAGCGGCGACTGGGCCACGGCGGCGAAGAAGATCTCGGTCGCCGGCTTCAGCCACGCCGGGCAGTCGTGCATCTCCACACAGCGCGTCTACGTACACGAGTCGATCGCGGCGCCGTTCCTCGACGAGTTGGTACCGCTCGTCGACTCACTGGTGGTGGGCGACCCTCTCGACGAGGCGACCGACGTCTCGGCGCTCATATCCGCGGGCGAGCGCGACCGTGTCGCCTCATGGGTCGAGGAGGCCGTGCAGGCAGGGGCCGACCTCCGCGCGGGTGGCCGCATCCGCGAAGACGGCGTGCTGCAGCCCACGGTCCTCTCCGGAGTGTCACCCGAGATGAAGGTGTGTGCACTAGAGGTGTTCGGCCCCGTCGTCGCAGTGCAGACGTACACAGACCTCGACGACGCCTTCCGCCTCGCGAACGACACCCGCTACGGCCTGCAGGCCGCGATCTTCACCGCCGGTCTCGCCCCCGCTCTGAGCGCCGCGCGCCGCCTCGACTTCGGCGGCGTGCTCGTGAATGAGGTCCCGACGTTCCGCGCCGATCAGCAGCCCTACGGGGGATACGCGACAGTGGCAACACCCGGGAGGGCCCGCACTACGCGGTGCGCGAGATGACCGACGAGCGAATCGTCATCATCCAGACCTAGAACCGGTGTCGACGCCGTGCACCCAGGAGACAGATGACCGCAAGAACCGAGAGCCTCGACTCGGCTGCATCTCGCGTACGCGCCGTCGACAATCTGGCCGTGCCTCTCGGACCCGGGCAGCCCTCCGCGTTCATGCATGCGCTAGCGGAGCGCGACGACTGGGAAAACCTGCAGATCTTCGGGGCACTCCTCGTAGACCTCTATCCGATCTTCCTGAAGCCCGGCGTCCACCACCTGTCGGGGTTCTTCGGACCCGCAGAGCGCCTACTGCGCGAGATGGGCGCCGACATCCAGTTCATCCCCTCCGACTTCCGACGATTCGCTCCGATCGTCGCCGACCTCGCCCCTCGGGTGATGGCGACTCTCGCCGCTCCGCCCGATCGAGACGGGTACGTCAGCCTCTCGCTTCACGCGGGGGCCACCGTCGACGAGCTGCACCGCTGCGGCGCGGATCCCGAGCGCGTCCTCGTCGTCGAGATCAACGACGCATGCCCGCGCACTCTGGGCCTTCCGCCCGACTGGCCGCACCGGCTCCACCTGGACGAGATCGACGTCCTGGTCGAGAGCGAGCGTCCCGTGTTCACGATGGACGACGCCGAGCCGACCGACGTCGAGCGCAAGATCGCCGAGCGGGCGGCGGCGTTCGCCTCCGACGGCTGCACTCTCCAGACGGGCATCGGAGGCATCCCGTCACAGGTGGTGAAGATCCTCGCTGCAGGCAGTGGAGGCGACTACGGAGTGCACTCGGAGATGTTCACCACCGGGCTGATGCACCTGCACCAGGCCGGCAAGGTCAGCAACAGAAGCAAGGGGACGTTCGACGGCTACTCGATCACCACCTTCGCCGCCGGGACCGCCGAGCTGTACGAGTGGCTCGACGGGAACGAGCTGGTCCGCTTCCTCCCGGTCGACGTGGTCAACTCGCCCGAGAACATCTCGGCGAACCACGAGATGATCTCCATCAACGGGGCGCTCACCATCGACTTGTGGGGGCAGGCGGTAGCCGACACGATCAGCGGCCGGCAGTTCTCCGGCATCGGCGGTCACGAGGACTTCGTTGCAGCGTCGGGCCTGGAGCTCGAGGACCGGTCGCTGCTCTGTCTCCCCTCGACCTCGACGGTCGACGGCGAGCTCGTCTCCCGCATCGTCTCGGTCCTGCCCGCCGGTGCGGTCGTGACGACCCCGCGGCATCAGCTCGACGTTGTGGTCACCGAGCACGGCGTGGCCGAGCTGCGCGGGCGCACGGTGCGTGAACGCGCCGCCGCCCTTGCAGACGTCGCCCACCCCGACTTCCGCGACGATCTGCACGCACACGCCGAGACACTCAGCTGAGGCCGGAGGCGGCCGCTGGGGGCACCCACTCGATCAGGCCCTATCCTTGCGCTTCGATATGACAGACGAGACCCCCTCCGTGACGCCCAACACGAACGGTGACCGCCAGCCGCCCGGCGGTGATCCGCTGACACCCGAGGTCGTCGAGGCTCTCGGCGACGGCGCCGAGGGCGGCGGGGAGCAGGTCTCGAGCCCGGCGAAGCTCATCCGCATCGCCACAATGGTCCGGTCACTCCTGGAGGAAGCGCGCCGCGCCCCCCTCGACGACGCCGGCCGGCGCCTGCTCCGAGAGATCCACGAGCGGTCCCGGCGCGAGCTGGAGGAGATCCTCTCCGAGGACCTGCGCTCCGAGCTCACCGACGTCTCACTGCCCTTCACGATCGAGACCCCCACCGAGTCTGAGCTGCTCATCGCCCAGGCGCAGCTCGTCGGCTGGTTGGAGGGGCTCTTCCACGGCATTCAGGCGACCCTCTTCACCCAGCAGGTCGCCGCGCAGCATCAGTTCGAGGAGATGCGTCGCCACCGCGCTCTCGGGACCGGACTGGGACGCGATTCACAGCCAGGTGACGAACGAGACCCCGGCGCATACCTCTGATGACCGGCTCGACGGACTCGACGACCGGCACCTGGGAGCCCTCCTCGTGGAGGCAGCGCAGGGTCGAGCAGCAACCCGACTGGCCCGACGACGCCTCTCTCGACGCCGCGCTCGCCGAGCTGGCCCGCAAGCCACCCCTCGTATTCGCGGGCGAGGCGCGCACTCTCAGGGAGTCACTCGCGGAGGTATCCGAGGGCAGGGGCTTCCTCCTCCACGCCGGCGACTGCGCCGAGTCGTTCGATGACCTCTCGGCCGACGGCATCCGCGACAAGCTGAAGGTGATACTCCAGATGTCCGTCGTGCTGACGTACAGCACCGGAGTCCCCTGCGTGAAGGTCGGCCGCATCGCCGGACAGATGGCCAAGCCGCGGTCGGCACCGTTCGAGCGGCGCGACGGCGTCGAGCTTCCCTCCTTCCGCGGCGACATGGTCAACGAGCTGAGCTTCTCGGCCGAGACGCGGCGCCCCGATCCCAGGCGTATGCTCCGCGGCTACGACCAGGCCGCCGCGA
Organism: Acidimicrobiia bacterium; assembly: GCA_027494135.1. Classification (GTDB taxonomy): domain Bacteria; phylum Actinomycetota; class Acidimicrobiia; order IMCC26256; family PALSA-610; genus JAOSJK01. The sequence continues at coordinate 472,052 of JAOSJK010000001.1, forward strand.
CCCTCAATCTGCTGCGTGCCTTCACAAAGGGCGGTTTCGCAGACCTGTCGCGCGTCCATCAGTGGAACCAGGAGTTCGTGGCCACGAGCCGCGAGGGTCGGCGCTACGAGCAGGTCGCCGGTGAGATCGAGCGCGCGCTGCGCTTCATGGCGGCGTGCGGAATCGATCTCGACGCCGAGATGCAACTGCACCAGGTCGACTTCTACACATCTCACGAGGCGCTGCTGCTCGGCTACGAAGAGGCCCTGACGCGCCGCGACAGCCTCACCGGCGACTGGTTCGACTGCTCCGCTCACCTGCTCTGGATCGGCGAGCGAACGCGCCAGATCGACGGCGCGCACGTCGAGTTCCTCTCCGGCGTCGGCAACCCGGTCGCGGTGAAGCTGGGGCCCGAAGCGGCTCCCGACGAAGTCGTCGCGATCTGCGAGCGCCTCGACCCCGATCGCTCTCCCGGCCGTTTGACGCTGGTGACGCGCATGGGGGCATCGTTGGTGGAGGAGCGGCTCCCTCCGCTCCTGGCTGCGGTCGAACGTGCCGGGCACCCTGTCGTCTGGGCCTGCGACCCGATGCACGGCAATACCTTCCAGCACGAGAGCGGGTACAAGACCCGTCACTTCGATGACGTGCTCTCGGAGATCCAGAGGTTCTTCGACGTCTGCCGGAGCGCGGAGTCTGGCCGGGTGGAGTGCACGTCGAGCTGACGGGCGAGGACGTCACCGAGTGCCTCGGAGGCGCCGAGGCTGTGCTCGGGGAGCACCTGGAGAACCGCTACGAGACCGCCTGCGACCCGCGGCTCAATGCCCGGCAGTCGCTCGAGCTCGCGTACCGCGTCGCCGACTGGCTCCGCCACTGACGTCGCTCGTTGCCGAGCTCCCGTCGGGGCCCGCGGCCCACGCCGCCTCGACCTCTGCCTCTTCGGTGCCGCGTGCGGGCAGGTATCGGAACGCGACAGCGGCGCCGGCCAGGCCGACGAAGAGCGAGATGATCAGGCCGCGTTGCATGCCTTCGACGAATGCGTCGCGAGCGAGGTCGGCGAGGAGCCTTCCCTGCTCGCCACCCAGCTGGTGCGCCACCCCGAGCGCGCCCCCGAGGGAGCCCTTGATCATCTCGGCGAGCTCCGCCGGCACCTCTCCACCCCGGAGCGCGCCCGCCATGCGCGGCCGGTAGACCGACGCCAAGACGCTGCCGATCACGGCGACGCCGAGCGCCCCACCGACTTGTCGCGTCGCGTCGTTGACGGCCGACCCCACCCCTGCCTTCGCCTTGGGCAGAGCACCCATGATCGCCTCGGTCGCCGGAGGCAGCGCCAGCCCGACACCGGTAGCCATGATCATCACCCGCCAGGCGATGTCGGCGTACGAGCTGTCCGGCCCGAGACTCATGTACACACCCAGGGCGAGACAGACGGTGAGCAGGCCTGCCGTCACCACGATCTTCGCCCCGAAGCGCTCGGCGAGGCGCGGGCTGATCGGTCCGACGACCGTCATGGTCGCAGCCAGCGGGAGCATCCGCACGCCGGCCTCGAGAGGCGTGTAGCCCATGACAAGCTGCAGGTACTGCGTGAACATGAACGTGCCACCGAGGAGAGCGAACATCACGAGGGTGATGCTCACGCTCGCCGCGCTGAACCGGGGGTTTCGGAAGAACCGGATGTCGAGCATCGGGTGAGGACACCTGCGCTCCCACAAGGCGAACACGACCAGGACCGTCGTCGCTGCGACGAACCACGCCACGACCGCCGGGTCGCCCCATCCGCGTTCGGGCGCCTCGATGATCGCGTAGACGAGTCCGGTGAGCCCGAGGATCGAGAGCACCGATCCGGTGGGGGTCGAGCCGCGGGCGCGACGGATCCGACGACGTCGGCACGATGAAGACCGCGGCTACTCCGCTGATGACCACCACCGGCAGGTTCACGAGGAACGTCGATCCCCACCAGAAGTGGTCGAGCAGGAAGCCGCCGATGATGGGGCCGAGTGCCACGCCGATGCCCGTGACCGCAGCCCACACCCCTATGGCGCGAGGTCGCTCGTGCGCCGGGAAGACATTGGTGATGATCGAGAGGGTCGCCGGCATCACGAATGCGCCACCGACCCCCATGACGGCGCGTCCGGCTATCAGCTGCGCCGGCGAGGTCGAGAGGGTGCTGAGCAACGAGCCAATGCCGAAGATGGTCAGCCCCGTGAGGAACGCGCCGCGCCTCCCGTAACGGTCTCCGAGGCTGCCCGTCGTGAGCAGGAGGCCGGCGAAGACGAGGATGTACGCGTCGACGATCCACTGGAGCTCGCTGTTCGACGCCCCCAGCTCGGTCACCAGACGCGGGATCGCGGTATTGAGGATCGTGGCGTCGAGGCTGGTGATCAGCAGCGAGAAGCAGAGGACCGACAGCGTCCACCACCGCATCCGGTGAACCCGGTCGGCGGTCGCCGTGCCGCCCCCCGGGACGTCTCCGGTCGCTCCGGCACCTACCACGGTCTCGGCGGTATTGGCTTCGGGCACGCGGTGGCCTTCGGTGTGGGGTCGTCTCGGCGCCGCGCACGCTACCAGAAGATTCGGGTACACCGAACTACTAGTTGCGTGCTTGCTATCCCGGAGCGGCCCGACCGCGCCTCGGACCGCCTATCGGCTCAAGAGACGGAGTCGTGCGCGCCCCTCCTGCCGGCTGCGCGCAGTCCTCGGAGTCCGATCCACCCCGCCGCCAGACCGAACCCGATGGAGACTGCGGCGAGCGTCGCGTGGACCGCCTTGAAACCGAACGACTCGTCCTGACCGGCCATGATCCAGATGCGGGTCACCCAGACGTACAGAGTCCACACGCATGCGGCGACCAGTGTGACTGCAGAGCGACGTGTCATGGCGGGCAACCTACATGCGCCTACGCGCCCGGTCGGCGCGGCCCCGGATCAGCCCGCCGTCGCCACAGCGTCGAGGCACCTCTCCACCGCGGCAGGCGACGCGTTGGTCATCGGCGGCCGCAGATCCGGAGTGCCGATACGGCCCTGGGCGTGCAGCACACCCTTGAAGACGGAGGGGTTCGGCTCGGCGAAGCCGGCCTGCACGACGGGGAGGAGCGCCTCCGCGTGCGCACGGCCTTCGTCGACCTTGCCGGCGAGAGCGCACTCCACCATCGCCACGAACCGTTCCGTGCACAGGTGCGCGGCGGCGGCGATCGCACCGCTGCCGCCCATGAGCACAGTCGGGAACAAGAAGAGGTCTTCACCCCCGAGTACGTGGAAGCCTTCCGGAGCGCGTGCCAGGACCTCGAGCGTGTCGGCGTCGACCCCTCCGACCGACTGCTTCAGTCCCGCGATGTTGGGTACCGACGCAAGCTCGAGGAGCGACGCGGCTCCGAGGCCCCTACCCGTGCGGTAGGGGATGTTGTAGATCACGATAGGCACGGGGCTCTCTGCCGCCACCGTCCGGAAGTGCTCGACGATGCCGGCCTCCGGCGGGCGCACGTAGTACGGCACCACGACCAGTGCTCCCGACACCGCCGGAACCCCTGCGAGCGCGCTGGTGGCCCCGATCGTCGTCCGGGTGCTGTTGGTGCCGGTGCCCACGATCAGGCGCGCGCCCCGCGAAGCGCAGACCCGGGAGCAGGCCGCGACGACAGCGTGTCCCTCGGACGCGTCGAGCGCCGCCGACTCGCCGGTCGTGCCGAGTGCGACGATGCCCGCCGCACCTGCGGCGAGGTACGCGGCGCAGAGCCGCTCGATTGCGGGCACGTCGACGGCGCCGGACGCGTCGAACGGCGTCACCAGGGGTACCCACACACCCCTCAGGTCGAGATCGCTGGCCATGCCGCCACAGTAGCCCCGCGGGCTCCGGCGTCACCCGTGCGACGGGCCTTCCGGTGATCGAGCGCACCGCGTGTAGCCTCGGTCGCCGTGCCCGATGCGCTCCGTATCGTCCTCACCCTTCTTGCGGGAGTAGTGACGGGGATGCTCTCGGGGACCTTCGGTATCGGGGGCGCGGTCGTGTCGAACCCCTCGATCCGCGCACTCGGCGCGAGCCCGATCCAATCGATCGGCTCCACCCTTCCGTCGATCATCCCGTCGGCGATCAGCGGCGCACTCCGCTACAGGCGCGACGGACTCCTCCACACGCGCGTGGTCCTCTGGACGGGGCTCACCGGAGCAGTGACGTCGATCGGCGGTTCGCTGCTCTCCGACGTGGTCCCCGGTGAGGGCCACGCACTCACCATGACGATCGCCTTCCTGATGGGCTACACGGCGATCCGTACCGCTCGGGCAGGGCTCACGACTCCCTCGGACGGGCCGACCGGCATCCGCGCCGAATCGATCCACCTCGACGGCCCGTTGGCCGAAGCAGACCTGGAGATGGCGGTGCACACCACGGAGGGCGTCTCACCGGCCCCTCACGAGAAGACGTGGCGCCTCGTGCTGATCGGCTCGGTTGCCGGTGTCTTCTCCGGCCTGCTCGGCATCGGCGGCGGGCTCCTGATGGTCCCGGCGTTCACCGGGTGGCTACGTCTCCCCCTGAAGGAGACGATCGGCACCTCGCTCGCGTGCGTCGGCGTGATCGCCGTCCCCGGCATGATCACCCACGCGCTCCTGGGCCACATCGACTGGGCTTTCGCCCTCCCGCTCGCGATCGGCGTCATCCCCGGAGCGCGACTGGGGGCGCACCTCGCGATCAAGACGGCCGACCGCACCCTCCGTCTCGTGGTCGCAACCGGCCTCGCCTCGCTCGGCGCCGTCTACGCGGTCACGGAGCTCCTCGCCCTGGTCGACTGATCCCTTCCGACGCGCCGCCTCGCCGGCACGAGATGGGTCAGAACCGCGCACCAGTACCGCGGAAGCGACCCATCTCGCTCTCCGCGCTGCCTCGGCGGCACGCGTCGTGCGGCGGATACCCTCCGAGTCGTGCGGCTGCTGCTGATCGTCAACACCACTGCGTCGGCGGTCACGCCGCGCAAGCGGGTCGTGATCCGCAAGGCTCTCGCCGCCGACCACGAGGTCCAGGTCGCAGCCACCTCCCGGCGCGGCCACGCGATGCGACTCGCCCGCGCAGCAGCCCTCGACGGCGTCGACGTGGTGGCCGTCCTGGCCGGAGACGGCACCCTCAACGAGGCGGCCGACGGCCTCGCGGGCACGTCCACGGCCCTCGCGCCCCTCCCCCGGCGGCTCGACCAACGTCTACGCGCGCACGCTGGGCATCCCAATGGATGCCGTCGATGCCACTGGGGCACTCCTCGCCTCGCTCGAGAGGAAGGCGTTCCTACGGGTCGGGTTAGGGGCGGTCGACGGGCGCCGCTTCCTATTCCATGCGGGCTTCGGCTTCGACGCCGCTGTGATCGAGCAGGTTGAGCGCCGCGGTGATCTGAAGAGGTTCGCGGCGCACCCGATCTTCGTAGCGGCCGCCTTCGACACCTGGTTCCGTCACTACGACCGCTCGCGCCCGAGGTTCTCGATCCGCCTCGATGGCGACGAGGTGATCGACGGCTGCTACTTCGCAGTCGTCTCCAAGACCACGCCCTACACCTATCTCGGATCCCGCCCGATCCACATCGCGCCCGAGGCAGGCCTCGACACCCCGCTCTCGCTCACCGCGTTCCGCCGCATGGACGCGCTCACCCTGATCGGAGCGGCTGCGTCGGCGATGGGATCGGGGAGGTTCCTCCGGCGACGGGCGGCATCGTGCACCGCGACGGTCTCCAACGCCTGACGATCACGGGCAGCGGCGCGTTCCCTTGGCAGGTCGACGGCGACCACCTCGGCGACGCCACCCACCTGGAGATCCTCCACGAGCCGAGAGCGCTGACCCTCGTCGTACCGTGACCTCTCGCCGGCGGGCGTGCGCTCCGTCAGCCCGAGACGACTGCGAGCGCGACCTCGGGAACGTTCGTGATGACGGCGTGCACACCGGCGCCCGCGAGCGCGCGTATGTGGTCCTCGTCGTCAACCGTCCACACGTCGAGCTTCACGCCGTGATCCCGAGCCTGCCTCACCGCGTCGGGCGCTGCGGCCGCCGTGAGGACTCCGCGGTCGGGGTGCAGCCACTCGTGGCCACGCGCCCGGGCGAGCGGTAGCGTCGTCTTCGTATCTTGTCCCATCGTGAGCCAACCGGTCACGACGCGGGAGTCGAGCGAGCGTACGAAATCGACCGCATCCAGATCGAAAGACGAGACGACGACGTCGTCGTGAATGCCCCGAGCATCGATCGCCGCGACGACTGCGGCGACGACCGTGCGCTCGTCGTCGGCATCCGGCTCCCAGGGCAGGCACTTGACCTCGATGTTGACGATCATCCCTGCGAGCACGTCGAGTGCCTCGTCCAGCGTGGGTATGCCGGGCGCTGCCGATCGAACGTCGCCGAACCTGCGAGCCGCAAGGACACCGACCCCCTCGACGTCGGAGTCGTGATGCAGCACGAGCACTCCGTCGGAGGTGCGGCGAACGTCGAGCTCCACGCCATCGGCGCCGTCTTCCCGAGCGAACGAGAAGGCCTCGAGGGTGTTTCCGGGGGCGCGACGACACGAGCCCTGATGGGCCAGGATCAGAGGACGCGACGTCACGGGCGCACACTAAGCGCTCTCGCCGCCGCCTTCCGAACCACGGCACGCTGCGCGCCGGGCGCCCCACCGATCACCGATATCGGCCCCGCGACCCCTTGTGCGGGTCCCGAACGGCGGTTAGCCTGCACTGCCGATCTCGTGGCTGCCCCTGGCCGGCGGACCCTTGAACGGGCGCGCAAGCGCGACGCTGCGCGACCCGAGGAAGAGCAGACGACGTGACACTGACCTGGATACGGACCCACGACTGGGACGCCGAGGCGTGGCGATCTGACGCCATATGCCGCGACTCGAGCCCGGAGCTCTTCTTCCCGATCGGCACCACCGGGGTCGCCCTCGACCAGATCGACGCCGCCAAGTCGGTCTGCGATGCCTGCCCGGTCAACGACCGGTGCCTGGAGTTCGCGATCGAGACGAACCAGGAGTCGGGAGTGTGGGGGGCGCCACCGAGGAGGAACGGCGACAGATGCGCCGGCGGTTCCTCTCCGGGGAGCGGGTCGCGGCCATCTGAGCGCCGACCCGGCAGCAAGCGACAACCTGTTACAGCTCGACCCTCGGCATCGCCACGGGGACCCTCACGCTCACCATCGTCCCGCCGACGTCGCGCATCTCGATCGAGCCACCCAGCTCGCCCGCGACCAGGGCCTGGACGATCGAGAGTCCGAGGCCCTTCGACTCCTCCAGCGAGAACCGCTCGGGGAGCCCCACTCCGTCGTCGGTGATCTCGATGACAACCTCGTCGCCCTCGCGGGCGAGCCCGACGCTCACGTGACCTTCGCGTCGCCCGTCGCCCGGATACGCATGATCCACGGCGTTCTGCATCAGCTCGTTGAGGACGACCGCCAGCGGCGTCGCGACCTCCCCGGGAGATCACCGACGTCGCCCTCGACCGAGAAGCTGATGGCGAGATCGTGCGATGAGACGGTCTCCTCGACAACTCTGACCAGAGGTCGAACGATCTCGCTGAAACGAACGACGTCGCCGGCGTCGCGTGAGAGCGTCTCATGCACGATCGCGATCGACCGGATGCGCCGCTCCGATTCGGCCAGTGCTTCCCTTGCCTCGACGGAGCGCAACCTACGCCCCTGAAGACGCAGCAGCGATGCGATCGTCTGGAGGTTGTTCTTCACTCGGTGGTGGATCTCCCGGATCGTCGCATCCTTGGATAGGAGCATCCGGTCTCGTCGCCTCAGATCTGTCACATCTCGTACGAGGATGATCGCGCCCACCGCGTCACGGTGCTCCAGGAGCGGCATCGCCCTGAGCATCACCGAGACCTGGCCGCGCTCGATCTCCTCGATGACCGGCATCCGCGACTCGATCGCGTGGCGCGCTACGTCCTCATCGAAGCCGATGTTGAAGAGGCTGCTTCCGGGGGCGTAGGCGTGAATCCCCATCCGGTGGAGACACGACACGGCGTTCGGACTCGCGAACTCGACGTTCCGTTCCGCGTCGACGACTATGACACCATCGCCGACGCGCGGCGATCCCTCCGGCTCGTCCGCCTCGTGGTCGAAGGGGAAGGAGCCCTCCGAGATCATCCGGGCGAACCGCCAGAAGGCGGCGTGGTAAGTCCGCTCCATCACGCCGGGACGGCGGCTCGTCTCCGTCGACATCTCGCGTGTCACCACCGCCACGAGGTTCGTGCCGTGCCGCACCGGGATGCACTGCAGTCGGATCCGCTCTCCGCCGCCGAGGGCTCGGGTGTCTCCCTCGAGGATCTCCCCTTGGCGGAAGCACCTCGCGACCAGGGGTCGCTCGATCTCGTCGACAACGGTTCCGACCATGTCGGTCGGGTAGATCGTCTGACCCGTCGTCGGGCGGACCTGCGCCAGCACGACGAATCGGTGAGCCTCCTCGCCGGAGATCGGCGCGAGCAGCAGGAGATCGGAGAACGCGAGATCGGCGATGTGCCGCCAGCTGCCGGCGAGCCTGCGGACGTGGGCGAGATCGTCGCCCGTCAGCGACGTCCGCGTCCGGGCGAGGTCGGAGAAGATGGTCACCGATCGATCGTACCGGTGCCGGCCGTCAACGGCGTCCGGGGTCGGGCCCCTCGAAGAGGCAACGCCCGATCTGGACAAGCCCTTGCACGTCGCCGATGTCCTGCTCGAAGGAGGGGACCCGGGCGATCACCTCGGGCACGCGCTCCAGCTCGCCGCTCAGCTCGGCCTCGCGCTTGGCGACCACGGCGAAGTTGCGGAACGACTCTCCTACGTTCCTGAGAACCCGCGAGGTGCGTGCGGGATCGTCGAGCGCGGGCGAGTCGAGTGCGGTGAGCGCGAGTGCGATTCCATCGGAGTCAACCGACATCGCCGCGGCGGCGTCTTCGCCATCAGTCGCGAGGAAGTAGCCCGGGAGTATGCGATTCAGCACAAGAGCTCCCAGGTGGAAGTCGCGTGCGCGAAGCTCCGCGCAGAACTCCTCGGCCTCCCGCAGCGGCGCCGCCTCGAGTGTGGTCACAACGGCGAACGTCGTCCGGCGATCGTGTAGCAGGTGCTCCACCGCGCGGGCGCGCTCGATGAACCCGTCGTACATGGTCTGGAAGCTCAAGAAGAACTCCGCGATGTCCTCCAGGAACTTGCTGCCCAGAATGCGGTCGGCCAGCTGGTAGAAGGGACGGCTGGCCACGTTGAGCACTCTCGTGCCTCGCCGACCTCCCACCCGATAAGGGAGAGTGAGCCATCGCAGCAGACGACCACCGAAGAAGTCGGCCATCCGCTTCGGTGCCTCGAGAAAGTCGATCGCGTTCCGGGTCGGCGGCGTGTCGATGACGATCAGGTCGTACTTGCCGCTCGCGTGAATCTCGTACAGCCGCTCCATCGCTATGTAGTCGTGGCTCTGCACGAAGCGGCCCGTCAGGTTGTGATACAGGCGATTCTCCAGAATCCGGTACGCGGCCTCCTCGTCGGGTGCGTGTCTCATCACGAGCGCGTCCCACGACTGCTTCGTGTCGAGCATCGCCGCCCACAGCTCGCCGCGCGGCTCCAGCCCCGCGTCTTCCAACACCTCTGATGGCACACGGTGCTCGACGTTGCCCAGGCCCTCCAGCCCCAGGGCCGTTGCCAGGCGGCGGGCGGGGTCGATCGTCAGCACCAGCACCTTGCCCCCGAGCCTGACCGTCGCCATCACGGCGGCGGCGGCCGCGACCGAGGTCTTGCCCACTCCGCCGGAGCCACAGAAGACGACGATCTCCTTCGCGGCGAGGAGCTTCTCGAAGCTCGCCGAGGCCGTCTCCGGAGGCGTCGCGTCCCGGCTCAGAAGCCCATCTCCTGCCCGAGCGCCTCGGCGACCATGCTGGTGACCCGCAGCCCGTGAGCCCGAACGAACTGATACGGCACGTAGAGGACCGGGAGATCGACGGTATCGAGGAGAACCTGCAGATACTCGGCCCTGTTCCGCCGCAGCGACACCGCCAGCCGGGCGCCGTCGAGCACGGCGCCGGCCCCGACCCGGCGCGCTCCTCGAGCACTGACACCGCGGCCGGCTCTCGCAGCGCGTCGAAGACGTCCTCGTCGGGCGCGTGAACAGCTCGGGAAGCACGCGGTTGACTATCACTGAACCCAGCGGGACATCGAGCTCTGAGCGCACGCGCGCGACCAGCTCGATCGTCTCGGCGACAGGCATCTCCTCCGGCGTCGTCACTACGTTCACAGCCGTGATCGCGGGGTCCGCGAGCATCTCCGACATCCAATCCGTCTGCACTCGCACCGGGCCGACGTCTACGAGCTCGCGGATGGTGCCGGCAGCGCCGAGCTGGGCGACGATGTGACCTGTAGCCGCCGCATCGACGACAACGAGGTCGATGTCGCTACGGCCGTCGAGGATCTCGCGCACCTCCCAGCAGATCTTGCCGATCGTGAGGATCTCCTTCACACCCGGCGCCGCGTTGGCGACGAAGTCCAGCGCGCGTGCCAGCGGCCCGATGCGCCCGAGCACCGGCACCTTGAGATTGAGCTTCAGGTACTCGCGCAGCGATGCCTCGGTGTCCATCGACATCGCGAGGATTCCCGGCTGCACCTCACGCGGGGTGAAGCCGACCGGCGGTCGCTCGAAGAGGTCGGTCAGGCTCCCCTTCGCGTCGACCGCGATGAGGAGCACCCGCTTCGCGCGGGACGCAGCCAGGTGCGCGACCGCGGCCGCAACTGTGCTCTTGCCGACACCGCCCTTTCCGGTGAAGAAGAGCAGGCGCCTCTCTAGCAGGGGCGGGGCAGGCGACACGGCGCCAAGCCAGGCCCTAGGCCCGGCCGAACCCGACCTGGCGGAGGGCCTCGTCGCTTCCGATCTCGACGTAGGCGACCTTGTCGGTGGGTACCCCGACGCGCCTGCCCTTCGCGTCGCTCAGCCACAGGACCGGATCTGCGCCACTCATCGCCGCCTCGACCGCCGCCGAAACCTCGGCAGCAGAGCCGTCGAACTCGAGCGTGAGCTCCCGAATGGTGTGGACGACGCCGATCTTGACTTCCATGCGTCGAACCCTATCGCTGCCGGGCGGGATCGGCGGGATCGCCCGCGCCGATGCTCAGCCGTCGATCGTGCCCGTGTTGCGGGAGTCGTGGCCGAAGCGCGGCCACTCGGTGAGAGACGCCGCCGAGGTGCCGGTCTCCCACATGATGATCACGCCGTCCCGGCGGGCGACGGCGATCTCCGCAACACCGTCGCCGTCGGAGTCGCCGAGTCCGGGGGTGCCGACGAGCCACCCGCCGGTGAGCTTCGGCCAGCCGGCAGGCCTCGACCCGTCGGCCTCGAATGCATCGGCGAGGTAGAGACCGCCGCCCGCGATCGCCTCGTTGGAGCCGTCGCCGTCGAGATCCGCCACGGCGGGCGTCACGAAGAACGCAAGGTCCGAGGTCGCCTGCGGGAACCCCTCCAGGGGCCGACCGGTGTTGCCGTCCCATGCGGTCAGCTGATCGTCGTTCGGGGGCTGAAGGTCGCTCGCGAGCAGGTCCAGCAGCCGCGAGAAGCCGAGCGTGGGGGCGACGGGGTTCGCGTTCGAGGCGTCGAGCCGCCCGATCGAGGGACCCCCGAACCCGATGAGCGACGCGACTATGTCGTCCGAGTTCCTCAGCGCTCCGAACTCATCGGCGTTCTGCCGCGACAGCCCGGCCGACCAGACCGCCGGTACGTCCCGGCCGCCCACTGTCCCGTAGACCGAGTCGCCCAGCTCGTTCAGGACATAGAGCGGCCCCGCCGACGACGCCGCGACGATCTCGACCCCGGGGTCGGCGGCGAACACGTCTCCGATGGCCACCTGCGCGGAGACGCCGTCGCCGATCGTCGGCAGCACGTCGAGGACGAGCTGCGGGATGGCGAACGGCCAGCCCGGCAGGTAGGACTGCTCGTGAGGGTGCGCGGCGGCGGACTCCGGGTACCCCGCCTCCGTGCCGTCGGACGAGATCGCGTAGAGGCGCGCGTTGCCTGCGGATCCCGCGAGCTCGAGGAGCCCGAGCACGTCTTCGCCCGAACCGGCGTTGACCTCTTCGCGGTACTGCTCCTGCGCACCGACGACGATCTCGGGCCGCCCGTCACCGGTCAGGTCGGCCAGCGCCGGCGTCGCCAGCAGCTCTCCGCCGAGGTCCACACCTGACCCCTCGGCGAAGGTCACCGAGTGCGTGGCAGAGTCGATCGCCGCGACCTTGGCCGGATCGACGACTAGCACGGGAAACCCTTCGACGGGCGTCCCGTCGTCGTTCCACGCGTACACGTGGCGGTCCATCGCGGCGACGACGATCTCCAGCCGGTCGTCACCGTCGAGGTCGCCGAGTGCCGGCGCGCCGGCGATGCCCCGCTTCGTGCGGTTGTGCTCGTCGTGGGCGTCGGGGTCGTCCGCGGAGTAGAGCGGGTTCACGTGCGCCTCCGAGACGACGCGGCCGTCGAGAGTCGTCGGCGCGAACCCCTCACGGCGGACGCCGCCGGCACCCCAGACCCACACGTTCCCGTCGAGGTCCGCGGCGACGATCTCCGTGGTGCCATCGCCGTCGAGATCGGCGACCGCGGGCGCGCCGATCAGGAACGCGCTCCTCGGCGCCGCGATCCCGTCCTCTACAGCGGTACGGGACTCCGACGACCAGTAGGGAGCCACCTCGGAGCTCACGGGCCACGACGGAAGCTCACTGCCGTCGCCGTCGAAGGCGTGTACGTACCCGTCGTCGGTCCCGACGATCAGCTCGTCGCCGGGCAGGCCGTCGATGTCGGCGAAGACAGGGCTCTGACCTCCGGCACCGGCGACCCGCAACGGGTACCCGTCGCGCAGGTCGGGGTCGTCGTGCACGAACACCTGCTTCTGCGACTCACCTCTGAGACCGTCGCCGCGTCCGCCGTGTGCCTTGACGACGACCCGAATCCGTATGGCGAACCGCTCCTCGTCGGGGCGGCCCGTGGCCCGATCGATGGGAACGCCGCGGCCCCGTCGAGGCAGCGCCGCCGCGACCGTCTCGAGGTCGATCCGGCCCAGGACGCCTGAGCGCGGCTCGCTCAGCCCACGCCGCCGCCCGGCCACGTGCCAGACGTCGCGGTCGGGGTACGGCGGCGGCTGCATGCCCACGGCCCACTCGACCTTGTAGCCGTAGGTACGCGCTCTGACCGCCGCCACCGAGCCTCGTACGCGCATGGTCCCTCGCGTGCCCCGCACCGCGAACCACCGCGGCCAGGTCAGGTCGGCCTCGGGTGGGATCAGCCGATCACGTACGGCCCGGACGATCTCGTACGCGTTGATGCGCCCGTATCCGTGCACGGCGTCCCACCCGCGCGTAGTCGGGTACCGCACCGTGTCGAAGAGCCCCCGGACGCGGTGCCGAAGTTGTTCGCCGGATCGACGGCGTTCGGAGTGGAGAAGTCGATGTCGTCCGCCGACCAGCGCACGACCTGCATCGCCTCGTTCGCCGAGAGGCGGTTGCCTCCACGGTCGAGGTCCGGATGGCGGGGGACGCGCGCATCTCGCGCGATCGACTCCAGGAGCCCGACCATTCCCGCGGAGAGACCCGTAGCCTCCGAGGAGCAGGAGCTCGACGGCACCGAGACGAATGTCCGGCCACCGAAGTTCGTGCAGCCGTTGAGCGCCAGGTAGCCCTCGACAGGCCCGCCGAGCACCGGCTCCTTCTCGGTGATGGAGTTGACGGCCATCGTGTGCTCGAGCGACGACGGCAGGTTCGGGTGCTTCGACGCTTCGTCCGCCATCGACGCGACCACCACCACCCCCGCCGGTATGCGGCATCGATCGCCGCTCGCGCCTGCGGCGGGTTGTTCAGCGCACCGAGCGCCTCCTGCACTACGTCGGCGCCGGAGTCGAGTGCGAAGAGGACCCCTGCGGCGAAGCGGCCACCGTCGGCGATGAAGGAGTCGGAGACGCGCACCGGCAGGAAGCGGCACCGCGGACACGTTCCGACTCCCCCCGTGCCGTTCTCGGCGGCCGTCGAGTCCTCCGCCTCTCCGGTGCCGTGCCCGTAGTCGACCGTGTCGAGTGGGTTGTTGTCGGCGTAGAGGAGATCCCACCCGGAGATGTCGTCCACCCAGCCGTTGCCGTCGTCGTCCACTTCGTCGTTGTACAGAGGGTCGAGGATCAAGTCCTCGGGGTCGGCGAGGCCGTTTGCGTTCCGGTCGGTGATGGCGCCGAAGTCGGCGATGTCGAAGACGCCGTCGTCGTTGCAGTCGCCGTCGGGCGCCGCGCACGGTGGTCGGGCCTCGGCGAGGTTGATGTAGGCCTTGCGCGCGAGGTCCTGCATCGCGCCGACCGAGCGCCAGCGGATCCCCGAGTCGAGCACGGCGATCAGCACGTCGTCGCGCCCCTTGGTCACGCCCCACGCGAGATCGACGGCCGCGCCCTTCCTGCCGCAGTGGTTCTGGGGTGATCTGCGCAGAGCCGGGTCGCGCCTGCTGGTGAGCTTGTAGCCGTCCCTGTCGTACTCCGCGGGCAGCACGCCGGGAGCCGGCTCGTCGGCGGGTCCGTAGCGTGCGGGCGAGCAGGTGAGAGTGACCGCCGGCGCACGCTTCGCCGACGGCGGCGGCGAGCCCTCGCGTAGGCCACGTGCCCCCAGTGCCGCGCCGGGCTCCACCGCGCCGAGGAGCACCAGAGTCGCCACCGATATGACCTTCAGGGCTCTTCCAGGCATCCCCGCCATCCCGGGCCGGTTCGAGTGCACGCACCCTACCGCCGCGAGCTCCTACGCCGCCCGACACGCTCGCAGGTCTGCGACCACCCAGAACTTCTCGGTGATAGACCGCAAGCTCTCACATTCCGCGGGAGTCAGGGGTCGATCAGCCTCGACCTCGAGCATCTTCGCCGCCTCGCCGACGGTCTGACCGATCAGATCGCGCGAGAAGTGCCGCTCGCCTTCGATCTCGGTGAACAGGCGGCCGTCGTTCTCGATGTAGAGGACCCCGTCCCAGGAGACGACTTCATGCGAGATGCCTCCGGGGTAGTGGGCGCTCTCTTCCGCGCCCATCGGTGAGAGGAAGAGCAGCAGGCGATCCCCGACGTCGGGCATCGATATGCCGTCCCATACGAGGCGCATCGACCTCGCCCGCGCCCCCACTCGCCCACGTCCCGCCGTCGGTGATCTCGGTGACGAACGCGTCCCAGGCGATGGTGACTTCGTCGGTCGGCTCGGGCGCGCCCTTCAGGGTCCGGTCGATGCCGACCGCGAGGCGGAAGTACTCGTCCGCGTTGGGGTCTTCCGCCGCGTCCGGGACGCCGAGCGACACCTGCGAGGTGACCTCGCCGATGACAACCAGCTCGGATGCGGCGAGGAGCTCGGCGAAGGTCCGGTAGACCGGCCCGTAGCTGCCGCCGGCCGAGACAGGAACCTCGGCGCCGAGCACCGCCGTTGCGGAACTACGCGGCTCGCCGTCGGAACCGCAGCCCACCGAGACGCTCGCCACCGCCAAGGTGCTCACGGCTACGACTCCGACACGGTTGATGCGCGCACATGCCATCGCCATCACACTCCCCGGGGTTAGTACGGGTCGAACGTGTTGTCGATGTGGTCGATCTCGTGGCAGGAACCCTGGCGCTTCTGATACTTCGTCTGGGTCTGCACCCGACAATCTGCGAAGCGTAACGTCGCCGGGTAGCGCGACGTTCTGGGTTCGTCGCGGATGCGCCGCCGATCAGACGATCTTCAGCTCCGACCTGTAGACGCGCTTGGGCGCGAGATCGGTCTCCAGGCGCTCGGCGATCGCCTCGAAGACCTGGGCCGCCTCCGAGCCGGGCTCCGAGACGACGATCGGGGGTGCCCTCGTCGGAGCCTTCACGCAGCGCGGGAACCAGGGGGACCTTTCCCACGAGCGGGACATCGAGGTCGTCGGCGAGCTCCTGGCCACCGCCCTCCCCGAAGATCTCGTACGCCTTGCCGTCGTCGGCTCGGAACCACGACATGTTCTCGATGACGCCGACGACCCGGAGGTTCACCTTGCGCGCCATGTACGCGGCGCGCTGGGCAACCTTCTGCGCTGCGGGCTGCGGAGTGGTCACGACGATCACCTCGGCGCGCGGCAGGAACTGGGCCATCGACAGCGCAATGTCGCCGGTGCCCGGCGGCATGTCGACGATCAGGTACTCCGGGTCGTCCCAGTGGACGTCGGTCAGGAACTGGTTGAGCGCTTTGTGGAGCATCGGACCACGCCAGATGATCGGCTGGTCCTCGTTGACGAAGAAGCCCATCGAGATGAGGCGGACGCCGTGTGCCTCGGGAGGGATGAGAACGTCGTCGATCACGGTCGGGGGTGATCGATGCCGAGCATGCGCGGCATCGAGAAGCCCCAGACGTCGGCGTCGACGGCGGCGACGGAGCGTCCGCGCCGGGCCAGTGCAACTGCGAGGTTCGCACTGATCGACGACTTGCCCACGCCCCCCTTGCCCGACGCGATGGCGATCACCCGCGTCCGGTTGTCGGTGAACGGGTTCGGCCTCTGCCCGGCCGCCTCTCCCGAGTCGTCATGCGCGTGCGCGTGCGCCGGCTCGCCACGCAGGCTCGCCGCCAGCGCCGCCCGCTCCTCGTCCGTCATCACGGTGAGCGTCACCTCGGCGCGCTCCACGCCGTCGAGCGCGGTGACCGCTCCGGCCACCCGTCTCTCGATCTCGGCGCGCAGAGGGCACCCCGCCACGGTGAGCGCCACCGTCACCGCGACCGTGTCGCCGGCGATAGCGATCGACTTCACCATGTCGAGATCGACGATCGAGCGGTGCAGCTCGGGGTCCTCGACCGGTCGCAGTGCTTCCAGGACCTCTGCCTCTGTGGTCATCGTGCCCTCTCCGTCGGGGCTGCCAGTCGCAGCCTCGGGCATTTTCACTACGGACGTAGGTATAATACCCGCATGGCCGCCACAGACCTCAGCCCCGACGAGTTCGCGGCCGCGATCTCCGCGGTCACCAGCGCCTTCGGCGACCCTACGCGCAGGAGCATCTACCTCTTCGTACGCGCCTCGGGCTCCGGCGTGAAGGCGGCCGAGGTAGCCGAGCAGTTCGATCTGCACCCGAACGTCGCCCGGCACCACCTCGAGAAGCTGGCCTCGGGCGGCTACCTCGACGTCGAGCTCGCGCGCCTCGAATCGGCCGGCCGGCCCTCGAAGATCTACCGGGCGGTTGCGCTCGACACCAGGCTGGCCTTCCCGCCCCGTCGTGACGACCTGCTCGGCACGCTCCTCGCCCGGGCGATCGAGAGCCTCCCCCGCGACGCCGCGGCAGCCCTCGCGGAGGAGGTCGGCTACGACTACGGGGTAGCCCTCGCCTCGCGGATGGAGCCCGGCGAGGGTCACCGCTCCGCGAAGGCCGCCGTCGCCGCCGTCGCCGATGCCCTGACCGCTCACGGCTTCGCGGCTCATGCAGTGGCGCGTGGGGGCAAGCTGACGCTCATCTCGGAGCAGTGCCCGTTCGGTGCCGCCGCCGAGCGGTTCCCGCACGTGCTCTGCGCGGTGGATCAGGGCATGATCCGCGGCATGCTCGAAGGCCTCTACGGAGCGACGCAGCCACGGATCGAGGAGAGCCGGCCCGGAGGCGACGACCACTGCGTCACACGGGTGTGAGCACCGCGTGACGCGCGCGTACCTAGACCACGCCTCCTCATCGCCGCTGCGCCCGGCCGCGCTCGAGGCGATGCTTCCGTTCCTGCGCGAGCACCACGCCGACCCCGGACGCCTGCACGCCGAGGGACGCGTGGCGCGGGTTGCCGTCGAGCACGCACGCGAGCAGGTCGGCGCGCTCCTGGGAGCGCGACCGCGCGAGGTCGTCTTCACCGGGAGTGGGACCGAGGCGGTGAACGCCGCTGTCTGGGGGGCGCTCGCGAAGGCCGGCGGTAGGGGTCACGTCGTGACGACCGCGGTCGAGCACTCCGCCGTCCACGAGTCGATCGACCGCGCCGGCGTCGAGACAACCGTGGTCGGGGTCGACCACCTCGGTCGCTTCGACCCGAGCGAGGTCACCGACGCCGTGCGCGCCGATACCGTCCTCGTCTCCGTGCAGCTCGCCAATCACGAGGTGGGAGCCGTTCAGACGATTCCTTCTGTCGATGGCCCTCTGCTGCACGTCGACGCCTGCGCCGCCGCCGGGCACCTGCCGATCTCGTTCGCGGAGATGGGCGCCGACCTCTGCTCCGCCACCTCCCACAAGCTCGGCGGGCCGAAGGGTGCGGCCGCTCTCCTGGTGCGGCGCGGGCTGCGGGTCCCGCCCATGGTGGTCGGCGGCGCCCAGGAGCGTGCACGGGCGCCGGGATGGAGAACGTCGCCGCGATCGTCGGGTTCGGAGCAGCCTGCGAGCAGGTAGCGCCCTGCATCGACTCCGAGATCGGAGCGCAGCAGGCGCTCTCGGCTTCGCTGCTGATGGCCGCTCTAGACGTTGCCGGCGTCCACCTGCTCGGCGACCCGGACCCCGCCGGCCGCCTACCCCACATCGTCTGCCTCGGCATAGACGGAGTGGAGGCGGAGCCCATCCTCCTCGCACTCGACCAGAAGGGCGTGGCCGTCCACTCCGGATCGTCGTGCTCCAGCGAGATGCTGGAGCCCTCTCCCGTGCTGCGCGCCATGGGCGCCGACGCCGACCACTCGCTGCGCATCTCGGTCGGCTGGAACAGCGACGACACCGACGTCACCCAATTCGCCGGCGCCTTCCCCGGGATCGTCGAGCGCCTGCGCGCCCTCCGCGCCCGCTGACGCGCCCCCACACCGGAACCCACGAGATGGGTCACTTCCACACAACAGGTCTGCACTAACGACCCATCTCCGAGGCGCCTCGACGAGATGGGTCACTTCGGCGGTACAGGTGTGTACAACCGACCCATCTCCGGCCGGGGCGGTGTGCGGGCGGTGGCTAGTGGCGCTTCTGCGCGGCCAGCAGGTTCAGGGCGGAGCCGGCCTTGAACCAGGCGATGTGCTCATCGGACATCGTGTGGTTGACCACGAGCTCGTCGGCGGTGCCGTCGGCGTGGTGCAGCACGACGCTGAGGGCACGCCCCGGCGCGAGGTCGGCGAGGCCGACAACGTCGACGGAGTCGTCGACCCGCACCTTCTCGTAGTCGGCAGGGTCGGCGAACGTCAGCGGGAGGACGCCCTGCTTCTTGAGGTTCGCCTCGTGGATCCTGGCGAACGAGCGCACGAGTACCGCACGGCCGCCCATGTACCTCGGCTCCATCGCCGCGTGCTCCCGCGACGACCCCTCGCCGTAGTTCTCGTCACCCACGGCGATCCACTCGATGCCCTCGCTCTTGTAGGCGCGCGCCAGGTCGGGCAGCGATGCGATCGAGCCGTCCCGCACGTCTACTCCGTGACCCGGCCGGTCGGTCACGAAGGCGTTGTTCGCACCGAGGAACATGTTCGCGGAGATGTTCGTGAGGTGACCTCGGTAGCGGAGCCACCGGCCGGCGGGCGAGATGTGGTCGGTGGTGCACTTCCCCGCCGCCTTCAGCAGCACCCGCAGACGTGTGATGTCGCTCCCGTCCCACGCGGCGAAGGGCGTCAGACGCTCGAGCCGCTCGGAACCGGGGGCCACAACCACCTCGACGGTGGACGGATCCGCGGCGGGCGCAACGAATCCCGACTCACCCGGGTCGAAGCCCTCGGCGGGAAGCGTCTCTGCGGAGGGCGCCCCGAGGCGTACCTCGGTTCCGTCGGCCGCCGCGATCGCTTCGCGTGTGAAGTCGAAATCGAGCCGGCCGGCCAGAGCGAAGGCCACCACCGTCTCGGGTGATCCGATGAAGGCCATCGTGCTCGGGTTGCTGTCGTTGCGCGCCGGGAAGTTGCGGTTGAACGACGTGACAATGGTGTTCGGCGTCCCCTTCTCCACGTCGTCGCGCTGCCACTGGCCGATACAGGGACCGCACGCGTTCGCCAACACCGTCGCGCCGATCGACTCCAGGTCGGCGAGGAGCCCGTCGCGTTCGATCGTCGCGCGGACCTGCTCGGAGCCCGGCGTGATGAGCAGCGGCGACCTGACGGTCATGCCGTGCGCGGAGGCCTGCGCGCGACGTGCGCCGCTCGACCGATGTCCTCGTACGACGAGTTCGTGCACGACCCCACCAGAGCGGCCGAGATCTCGAGCGGATATCCCTCGTCGCGCGCCGCTGCGGCGACCTCCGAGATGGGCCGGTCGAGATCGGGCGTGTGCGGCCCGACCAGGTGCGGTTCGAGATCGGAGAGGTCGATCTCCACGACGCGGTCGTAGTAGGCGCCGGGGTCGGCGTCGACCTCGGGATCGTTCCTGAGGTGCTCGGCGTGACGGTCGGCGAGATCGGCGATCTCGCCGCGACCTGTGGCCCTCAGGTAGTCGGCGGACTGGGCGTCGTAGGGGAAGAGGGAGCACGTCGCCCCGATCTCGGCTCCCATGTTGCAGATAGTCGCCTTGCCCGTCGCCGAGATGGACTCGGCGCCCTCGCCGAAGTACTCGACGATCGCACCGGTGCCGCCCTTGACGGTGAGGATGCCCGCGACCTTCAGGATCACGTCCTTCGGCGACGCCCAGCCCGACAGCGAGCCCGTCAGGCGCACGCCGATGAGCTTCGGCACACGCGCGTTGAACGGCCATCCGGCCATGACGTCGACAGCATCGGCGCCGCCCACCCCAATGGCGACCATGCCCAGTCCGCCGGCGTTGGGCGTATGCGAGTCGGTGCCGATCATCATCCCGCCCGGGAAGGCGTAGCTCTCGAGGACGACCTGGTGAATGATCCCCGATCCCGGGTTCCAGAAGCCGATGCCGTACTTCGCCGAGGCCGACCTCAGGAACTCGTACACCTCGGAGTTCGCATCGAGCGCGGCGGCGAGATCCGCCTCCGCCCCCGAGCGCGCCTGTATCAGATGGTCGCAGTGGACCGTCGACGGCACGGCGACGCTCGGCAGCCCCGCGAGCATGAACTGCAGGAGCGCCATCTGTGCGGTCGCGTCCTGCATGGCAACCCGGTCGGGGCGGTAGTCGCCGTAGTCGCGCCCGCGCTCCAATCCGAGGGTGCTCGGATCATCGGCGTGGGCGAAGAGGATCTTCTCTGCGAACGTCACCGGACGGCCGAGACGCTCACGCGCCGCGGCCACCCGTCCGGGGTACCGCGCATAGACCGACTCGACCAGCGAGATCGGGGTTCCGGGTCCGACCTGTTCACTCACTTCCTGCTCCGTTCTCATTGGCACTGGATACGGGATGGCCGGCACGTCGGGCACCGCGCACCGGCTTGTCGGGTGACCGCGCCTCGACGGTGCTGGCTGCGTCGAGCCGATCGGGAGTGCGCTGGTGGTCGCCGAGGGCGACCGAGGAGAACTCGATCTCGAACTGGGTGCGCGACGCAGGGTACCGGTGCTCCGACACGAGAACCGGAGCGCCCGCCGCATCGCGGGTCACGCGCGCACAGACGAGCAGCGGCGCACCCTGGTCCACACCGAGCAGGCGCGCGTCGTCGTCGGTCGCGAGGCCGGCCCCGATCGTCTGGACCACCCTCCCCAGATCGATGCCGCGAAGAGGCAGCAGGTCGTAGAACGTCGCCCCCTCCACGTCGGAACGGCTCAGGGCGACCCCAGCTCTGCGGGCACCCAGACGGTCACGATCGCGAACGGCTCACCGTCGGCGAGGCTGAGGCGTCGCACTCGCAGCACCTCCGCACGCGGTGGGAGCCCGAGCGACTCCGACACCTCGGTTGTCGCAGGTTCGAAGCCGAACTCGAGGACCCGCCTCTCCGGGACCGCCCCCGCCGCGGCGAGCGCGGCCTCGACGGTGGTGACCCTCCCGAGCGGCTGTCGCACCGGGTCGAGGGCGACGAACCAGCCCGAGCCGCGCCGGCTGGAGACGAGGCCCTCGGAGCGCAGGAGCTCGAGCGCCCGGCGGATGGTGACGCGGCTGGCACCGAGATCTCTGCCGAGGTCGGCCTCGGACTCGAGGGCGCCTCCGGCGCCGTACTCGCCCGAGGCGAGGCGACCTCTCAGGGTCTCGGCAATGTCTAGGTAGCGCACGACCACAGACTAGCAACTTGTATTCTAGTTGTCTGCTTGCATGCAGACAGCCCGTTGCGAGACCGCTACCGAGCTTCTGCCCAACGGCGCCGGCCCGCCCGCTGCAACCGAACATGCGGCCGCGCAGTTCCGCGCCCATCGCCCGGTTCGGGACGCCTCGGCCGGCGGACGGGACCTACGGCACGCCAGCTCCGGGGCTTCCATACGTTCCTCTATTGCCCAACCTGAAAACCCCCTTTCGACGCCTGACTCCCTGCCCACCCGTGAGTAGGGTCAGCACACGGCCGCCGGGATCCGTACCGGCCGGCCATCCAAGGGCAATCGACGGTGCTTCGTCGCACCTTCGTTTGTGAAAAGTCTCACAAACCCTCTCCTGGAGGCGACGATGGCTGACGGTCTCACGAGGCGCCAGTTCCTGACGGGAGGGCCCTCGGTCCTCGCCGGGATCCTCGGCGGAAGTGCTGCACTCGGCGAGGCCCTCGCCGGCTTCCAGTACCTCACCCCGATCGAGCCGGGTACGAACCCGCTCGCGGAGTACCCGAACCGGGAGTGGGAGAAGGTCTACCGCGACCTCTACACGCCGGATGAGACCTACCACTACATGTGCGGCCCGAACGACACCCACGGCTGCCTGCTGAAGGCGAACGTGAAGAACGGCGTCGTCGTCTACGCGGATCCGTCGTTCGGCTACAGCAAGTGCACCGACGTGTACGGAAACAAGGCCTCGGCCCGATGGGACCCCCGCGCCTGCATCAGCGGCCTCTCCTACGTCCGCCGCATGTACTCCGACCGCCGCGTCAAGGGCTGCTTCGTCCGCAAGGGCTTCAAGCAGTGGGTCGACGACGGCTGGCCCCGGGGAGAAGACGGCCTCCCGGACCCGAAGTACCGCCTGGGTCGCGGCAAGGAGGAGTTCCTCAAGGTCTCCCTGGACGAGGCCGCGGACATCTGGGCGAAGACACTCGTCAACATCGCCGAGACCTACAGCGGCGACGAAGGGCAGAGGCGCCTCGAGGAGCAGGGCTACGACGAGGCGATGGTCGAGGCAGCCCACGGCGCCGGCACGCTAACGGCAAAGTTCCGCGGCGGCATGCCCTTCGACGCCCCGTTCCGCATCGGCGGCATGTACCGGATGGCCAACATGCTCGCCCTACTCGACGAGGAAGTCCGGGGCCTGCCGAAGGAGGAGCTCAAGGGCGGCCGCCACTGGGACTCGTACTCGTGGCACACCGACCTACCGCCGGGGCACCCGATGGTCTCGGGGCAGCAGACCCTCGACTTCGATCTCTACACCGCGGAGCACGCGAACCTCGTGACCCTCTGGGGCATGAACTGGATCGCGACGAAGATGCCCGACGGGCACTGGCTCACCGAGGCGAAGCTGCACGGCACCAAGGTCGTGACCATCGCCCCCGAGTACCAGTCGTCGACGAGCAAGGCAGACCGAGCGATCGTCATCCGTCCCGGAAGCGACGGTGCGCTCGCACTCGGGCTCGCCCATGTACTCATGAAGGAGGAGCTCTACGACGTCGCCGCGACCAAGACGCGCACCGACCTCCCCCTCCTCATCCGGACCGACACGCGCAAGTTCCTGCGCGCTGCAGATGCCTTCGCCGGGTACCAGAACGCCGCTCTGTCGAACTTCACCACCGTCATCACCGATCCGGCGGAGAAGCCACCGCCGGCCGCGCTCCAGAGCGGTCAGCGCATCCCGGCCGAGATGCGCGACGAGTGGTCCGACTTCGTGGTGTGGGACACCAACAGCAACAGCGCGAAGGCCATCTCACGCGACCAGATCGGCAACAGGTTCCCCACCGACATCGACCCGGCTCTCGAAGGCGAGTTCGACGTCACCCTCGCCGACGGAACCACCGTCACCTGCCGGCCGGCCTTCGACGCGATCAAGCAGCACGTCATGGACTCCTGCTCGCCCGACAAGATCTCGAAGGTGACCTGGGCTCCTGTCGAGGCGATCGAGGCACTCGCCCGGGACATCGCAGCGAACAAGGGCAAGACGCTCTTCGTGACGGGCATGGGACCGAACCACTTCTTCAACAACGACGCCAAGGACCGCACGATCATCCTGGTGGCCGCGCTGACCGACAACGTCGGTCACTTCGGGGCACCGTCGGCTCGTACGCCGGCAACTACCGCCTCCCGAACTTCGCCGGATTCGGCCAGTACGCGATCGAGGACCCCTTCGACATCACCCTCGACCCGGACCAGCCGGCGAAGGTGCAGAAGTTCTACAAGGGCGAGTCGGCCCACTACTACAACTATGGCGACCGCCCTCTACGGATCGGGAACAAGCTCTTCACCGGCAGTACGCACATGCCCACGCCCACGAAGAGCATGTACTTCTCGAACGGCAACTCACTCCTCGGCAACGCCAAGGGTGCCCACGACGTATTCATCAACACGCTGCCGAAGATCGAGATGATTGCCCTCAACGAGTGGTTCTGGACCGCATCGTGTGAGTACTCGGACATCGTCTTCGGCGTCGACTCGTGGGTCGACCGGAAGCAGCCCGACATCTTCGCGCCGGTCACCAACCCCTTCCTGCACGCGTGGCCCGTGAGCCCCGACTCGATTCCGCGCATCTTCGACACGCACGACGACATCGAGGTCTACGCGGCCCTCGCCGGGAAGCTCGCCGAGGCGACCGGCGACCGGCGCTTCGCCGACTACTGGGCCTTCGTCGGCGAGAACAGGGTCGACGCGTACATCCAGCGGGTCTTCGACGCATCCAACTCAACGAAGGGCTACCAGTTCGCCGACCTCCACGAGTCGTCGAAGGACGGCACGCCCTTCTACATGATGATGCGCACCAGCCCGAAGATCGTCGGTTGGGAGCAGCGCCAGGAGGACACGCCCTGGTACAACCGGACTGGGCGGCTCGAGTTCTACCGCGACGAGGACGAGTTCCTGGAGCACGGTGAGAACCTGCCGGTGCACCGCGAGCCCGTCGACGGAACCGTCTACGAGCCCAACGCCATCCTCGGCGTCCCCCATCCCCTCCTCCAGCCGGTCGGGATCGCGGAGTACGGCCTCGACGAGGCGGACTCGATCCACGACACCGAGGCCCGCCAAGTGCGCAACGTGCTGCGCGACGCCGAGACGCTCGTGGCGTCGGAGCACCCTCTGATCCAGAACGGTTTCACGCACATCCTCATCACGCCGAAGTACCGGCACGCCTGCCACTCGATGGGTGCGAGCACCGACACCGACACGATC
The DNA here is from genome assembly GCA_027494135.1 of Acidimicrobiia bacterium. Classification (GTDB taxonomy): domain Bacteria; phylum Actinomycetota; class Acidimicrobiia; order IMCC26256; family PALSA-610; genus JAOSJK01. Next base: position 497,232 of record JAOSJK010000001.1, read on the forward strand.
ATCTGGGGCCCGTACGGCGACTTCTACCGCCACGACAAGCGGAAGCCCTGGATGTCGGAGGGCTACATCGACCTCAATCCCGATGACGCCCGCGAGCAGGGGATCGACGACGGGGACTACGTCTGGTGCGACGCCGATCCATCGGATCGCCCGTTCAAGGGCTGGCAGGACAAGCCCGACGACTACCACGTCACGCGCTGGCTCGTGAGGGTCAGGTACAACCCGAGCATCGTGCGCCGGGTCGGCCGCGCCTGGTTCCACTTCTACGTCTCGACCCACGGAAGCGTGGAGGGTCACGAGACGCGTGAAGACGGTCTCGCCAAGAACCCACGCACCAACTACCAGGCCGGCTACCGATACGGCAGCCACCAGTCGGTGACCCGTGCATGGCTGCGGCCCACGCTGCAAACGGACAGCCTCGTCCGCAAGGACGCTGCCGGTCAGGGAATCGGCAAGGGCTTCGAGCTCGATGTGCACTGCACTGTCGGTGCGCCGAAGGAGTCGTTCGTGAAGCTCGAGAGAGCCGAGCCGGGCGGCGAGAGCGGTGAGGGTCTGTGGTACCCGGCGGCACAAGGCTTCCGTCCGGGACGCGAGAACGCTGCGATGCAGAAGTTCCTGCAGGGCAGCTACATCTCCGGGAGGTAGTGAGTCATGCCCGACGTCTTCAACTGGCAGCTGGGCCGGAACATGGCCTACCCGTACGAGGAGAAGCGCCCCCAGCGACAGGCCGCATCGGTATTCGACACCAACAAGTGCATCGCGTGTCAGACCTGCACCTTGGCGTGCAAGACCACCTGGACCTCGGGCAAGGGCCAGGAGTACATGCTCTTCAACAACGTCGAGACGAAGCCGTGGGGATCGTTCCCCCTCGCCTACGACGTGAAGACTCTCGACCTCCTCGGCCCGCAGACCTGGGACGGCGACCAGTACACGGGCAAGACGATCTTCGAGGCCGCGCCCCAGGGCTCGAAGCACGTCGGGTTCACTCCCAATGATCTCGACTACGCATACCCGAACAAGGGCGAGGACGAGACGAACGCGACGATGACAGAGGACTCGTTCCACCTCTCGATGCCGCACGACATCTGGTTCTTCTACCTGCCGCGCGTCTGCAACCACTGCACGTACCCGGCCTGCCTCCAGGGATGCCCCGCACGTCGATCTACAAGCGGCCCGAGGACGGCATCGTCCTAGTCGACCAGGAGAGGTGCAGGGGCTACCGCGTCTGCTTCGAGGCGTGCCCGTACAAGAAGGTCTTCTACAACCACGTGACGCGCATCTCGGAGAAGTGCCTGTTCTGCTTCCCGGCGGTGGAGCAGGGGATCCTCCCCCGCTGCATGCGCAACTGCATCGGCAAGATCCGCACCTTCGGCCACGTGGGAACACCGGAGACGGCACGTGAGGACAACCCGGTCGACTTCCTGGTCCACTTCCGCAAGGTCGGGCTCCCCCTGTACCCGCAGTTCGGAACCGAGCCGAACGTCTACTACGTGCCGCCCGTGCACGTGAGCTCCGAGCCGTTCCTGAAGATGATGTTCGGCCCCGGCGCCCCCAAGGCGATCGAGACCTACCGCAACGCCATGGAGGGCGGCGACAAGGAGCTCCTAGGGGTCCTGCTCCTGAACGTCTCCTCGGACCGGATCATCAGCAAGTTCAAGATCGAGAACGATCAGGCGATCGGGTGGGACGACTCCGGCGAAGAGGTCGCCCGGGTCCCGCTCAAGGAGCCGACGATGGTGCGCCCCGCCTACGACGGTGCGCTCTCCGCCTACCGGTACAACATCACCTGAGGAGCGAGCGATGACCGACTCCGACACCAAGGTGGAGCCCGAGGCCGAGCCAACGGCCGAAGAGGCATCCAGAATCGACCGGCGCAAGGTGCTCATCGGCGGAGCGGCCGGCGCGGCCGTCGTCGCTGCGGGCGCCTGGGCGCTCACCAACGACACCAAGCGCAAGGAAGTCGTCACCGAGGTGGTCGCGAAGCGGGTCGACAAGGTCCCGATCGACGACCCCGACTCCTCCAACTGGTCGAAGGCCTCGGCGGCGACGATCGCACTCGACGTCCAGAACATGGCCGCACCGATGAAGGCGAAGCCCTTCGTTCCGACCGTCGAGGTCAAGTCGCTCCACGACGGCACCAGCATCGCCTTCCGCATCGAGTGGGTCGACACCGAGCGTAACGAGCTCACCGTGCCCTGCGACGGATTCCGCGACTCGTGCGCGGTCCTGCTCCTTCCGAAGACCGAGAACCTGGGGGCGCGAATCATGGGGACGGCGGCCGAGCCCGCGACTCTGCTCCACTGGAAGGCCGACTGGCAGCTCGACGTCGACAAGGGCTTCCAGGACCTCGAGGTCGCGTTCCCGAACACGGCCTTCGACTACTACCCGCCGATCACACAGCCTGGTGATCCGATCGAGCGCCCCGATGTCGTGATACCCGACAGCTACGAGGCCGTCGAAGGCAAGGTGCCCGGCACCGTCTGGCTCCCGGGCTATCACGTCGGGAACCCGATCTCGAACGCGAAGAAGACCTCCTCCGTCGAGAAGCTGCTCGCCAAGGGCTTCGGTACCGCGATGACCCAGGCCACGCAGGACGCCGTCGGCAAGGGAGTCTGGGCCGACGGGAGCTGGAAGGTCGTCCTGGCCAAGCCCCTCGCTGCCTCCGACGACCTGGAGACCGCTCTGACGCCGGGCTCCACCTACTCGATGGCGGTGGCGGTCTGGGCTGGTGCAGAGAACGACACCGGCGGGCGGAAGTCGCCGGGCAGGGACCTGCTCACCCTCCGGCTGGAGCGGGGCTAGCGGTGAGCGCCGTCGCACCCGCCGAGCCGCTCGTGGTCCGAGGGGTCGCATTCGGGCTCTTCGCCCGCCTCCTCGGGCCCGAGGGTGAACCGATCGCCGAAGGACCCGAGCTCCACGAGCTGCGCGAGGTTCTCACGGGCCTCGGCGACGACGAGGCGGTCGCGCACCTCGACCGCCTCGAGTCCCTCGGTCCTTTCGACGCCGAGGCCGTCGCCGGACGCCACAGCCGCCTCTTCGACCAGGGCCGGGTGTCGCCCTACGAGCTCTCACACATCCGCCTCGGGCCGGGTGGGCACACCGCTCGTCTCGCCGACGTCTCGGGCTTCTACCGCGCGTTCGGGTTCCGCGTGCAAGCGGAGCGCCCCGACCACGTCGTCGCCGAGCTCGAGTTCGCGGCGTTCCTCTCCCTCTCCGAGGCGCAGGCCCGCCGCGACGGCAACGCGGACGGCGCCGAGGTCTGCGCGACCGCCATGCGATCGTTCCTGCGCGATCACCTCTGCGGCTGGCTCGACACCCTCGCGGAGAAGCTCCACGGACTCGACCCGTTCGGGCCGCACTCACCGGTCGCCGCCGCCGCCTCGTGCTTCATCGACGCCGAGGCGAGCCGCCTCGGTGTCGAGCCCGAGATCCGCGGTCCGGTAGGGCCGTTCGGGTTCACCGGCGCCGAGGATGACGTCGTCGACGACGGGGGCATCGCCTGCGGCGGTGGCTGCCCCGACGGCCTCGACGCCGACCAGACCATCTAGACCCCCGCAAGGCAGGGGCGTCGATAGACCACAATATGTGTGGTCTATCGACGCTCGTGCCAGGCGCCGGGATCGGAGAGGGGGCGGTGACGGCTTCGGGTAGAGCTCCCGCGGCGAGGTCGGCGAGCGTCACCAGCTCCAGGACTCCACGCACGGCCGCCCGCACAGCCACCCACACGTCGGGGAGCCTCGCCGCCGCCCCCGTGTACTCCAGCAGATCCGGCCGCGTGCCCTGCACGGCGGCGAGGGGGCCGTCGACAGCGCGCAGCACGTCGGCGACGGTCACCTCGCCGGCGGGGGCGGGCCAGCACGTAGCCACCCTCCGCCCCGCGGTATGCCCGCACGATCCCGGCGCGGCGGAGCTCGCGCAGGATGTTCTCCAGGAAGCTGAGCGGGATCCCCTGCGCGCGTGCCAGCGCCTCGGCCTTGATCCTGCGACCCGCGTCGTCGCCTTCAGCGGCAGCCGCCGCGAGCTCCGCCGCGGCCCGCACTGCGTAGTCGGCCTTCGCAGAGACTCGCACCATGCCCCCATTCGCCGGGCCCCCATTCGCCGGGCCCCCATTCGCCGGGCCCCCATTCGCCGGGCCCCCATTCGCCGGGCCCCATTCGTCCGGCCCCGATCTGCCGGGCCCCATTCGTCCGGCCCCGATCTGCCGGACCCCATCTGCCGGTCGCCGGCCCCCGGCGGCGCGCGGCTCTTGACAGCCACCACACTATAGTCTACTTTCTCGATCGATTTAGTAGACATTGACTCCGGTCGGGCGGCGTCGGGTGGTGCCGGACAGCTTCGGACGCCGTCGCCCCGCAGACCCGGCAGAACCCAGGCACGAGCCGTCGCCCCACGGAGACAGCAGACCCACGGCGGATGTGCCGTCGGGCCAACGTCGGGCGAGGTCACCCCGTACTCACCACCCCACCTCGGAGGATCCCTTGAACCTCGACACCCCGGTAGCCCTGGCGGGCCTCCTGGTCGGGTTCCTGGTCGGCCTCACCGGCATGGGGGCGGGGCGTTGATGACCCCGATCCTCGTCCTGTTCTTCGGAATCGATCCTCTGGCCGCCATCTCGAGCGACCTCGTCGCCTCGTTCTTCATGAAGCCGATCGGCGGCGGTGTGCACTTCCGCCGGGGCACGGTGAACCTCCACCTCGTGCGCTGGCTCGTGGTCGGCTCGATACCCGCGGCGTTCACCGGAGTCCTGCTCCTCGACCTGCTAGGTGCCACCGAGGTCCAGGATCGCCTGAAGACGATGCTCGGAGCGGTCCTCCTGGTAGCCGCCACGGCCATGGTCGTGCGGGGACTGCTGAGCCGGGGCAAGTCGACGATCCCCGGCGCGCTCACGATCAGGCCCCTGCCGACCGTCTGCATCGGCGTCGTCGGCGGCCTCATCGTCGGGATGACCTCGGTCGGGTCCGGGTCCCTGATGATCGTGATGCTCATGCTGCTCTACCCGACGATCTCCGGGGCGGAGCTGGTGGGCACAGACCTCGTGCAGGCGATCCCGCTCGTCGGCGCGGCGTCGCTGGGGCACATCTTCTTCGGCGACCTGCAGATGGGGCTCACCGGCTCGCTGCTCGTCGGCTGCCTCCCCGGCGTCTACCTGGGTGCCCGGGTCTCCTCACGCGCACCGGACCACGTGATCCGGCCCGTGCTCATCGTAGTGCTCACCGCTTCGGCGCTGAAGCTGCTCGGCGTGAGCAACGCCGTCGTCGGCATCCTGGTCGGGCTGTCAGCGGCGGCCGGCCTGATCGTCGCTCTGCGTCATGCGGCGCGATCGCGCTCCTCGATCGCGACCGAGCCCATCACGTCACCGACCGACGTCGCCAGCGCGACGTCCATTCCAGAGACGACGTAGCCGAAGAGGTTGTACGCCTTCTGGAGCTTGCGGACGCAGTCGTCGGTGCAGATGAAGAACTGAGATCCGTTCGTGTTCGGACCGGCGTTGGCCATTGCGACCGCGCCCAGCGTGTACTCACCGAGAACCGGCTCGTCGTCGAAGCGGTAGGCGGGACCGCCGCGGCCGGTCCCTTCGGGGCACCCACCCTGGATGACGAAGTCGGGCACCACGCGGTGGAACGTCAGGTTGTCGTAGAAGCCCTGTCGGGCCAGTGCGACGAAGTTGTTGACGGACTTCGGCGCCAGATGCGGATCGAGGTCCATGACGATCGCGCCGCGCTCGGTGGTGATGGTCGCGCGGTAGATCTTGCTCTCGTCGATTCTCCATTGCGGGGGCTGAGACACTTGGGCTCCTGGTGCTCGTCGGTCGGGATACGGGCGGGCCGGGCTCACGGCGTCGTCGTCGGCGACTCCTCCACCGCACGGGCGAGCGCCCCGAGGACGACCTCACGCATCGGGTCGTCCTCCGGCGTCAACTGAAGGTAGCGCTGGAAGTAGGGGATCGCAGACTCGGCGTCGCCCTCGATGTCGTAGAGCACCAGCCCCTTGAACACCTGGGCGTCCGGGTACTCGTCGTCGAGGCGTATCGCACGGTCTATTCGCTGGTGCGCGCCGTCGAGGAGGAGCCTCCGCCCGCTCCCACGCGTCGCGGACTCGGCCGAGAGGGCGATCAGCCATCCGGCGTATGCGTCCGGCTCGGGCTGCGCCGGGTCGATCGCAGCGGCGGCGTCGAACTGACGGATCGCCTCCAGACGGAACGTCTCGTCGTCGCTCGCGAGGAACCGTGCGTACGCGATCCGGGCTGCGTAGTCGTCGGGAGCCGCGTCGACCGCCGCGGACAGCGAGCGCGCCGCTCGTCCCTGCTCGGCACGCGCGCCTCTGATCCGGCACCGCCGGGCGTCCGGTCTCCTGCCGTGACCGCGATCGCCGCGCCCGACCCGGCAGCGACGATCGTAAGCACCGCTACCGCGATGATGCGGCGCCGCCCGCCCGGTCGGTGCACCTGGGCTCGTCCTCGTCGGAGGGCGAACGCGATGCCACCGGCTCCGGCAACGAGCACGGCGACCGGCAGCCCCCAGACGATCGCTCCGAGCCCACCGCCCTCGGGCCTGAGGAGAATCGTCTCGCCGTAGAGCGCGACATAGGAGGCCCGGATCTCTCCGTCGCTCTCGCCTGCCTCGATGCGCTCCCTCACGTCGGCGCGGATCGCCTCCGACGAGGGATCGTTGCTGTCGGCCACCGAGAGCCCCTGGCAGGTCGGGCACCGCAGCTCGCGGGTGAGGCGGCCGGCGCGAGCCGCCGCGGAGTCGTCCGGGGCAGATCGGACTGCGACAACCGAGAGCGACAGCGCGAGCAGCGCCGCCAGCGCCAACCAGGGAGCGATCAGGCGCCACCGACGGGAGGCGCTCCCCGGCGCGGGGTCCGACGGTGTCGTGACCTCGGACGCGGCGGTCACCACCTCTCCGGTCACTGTCCGAGCCCACGCGCCACCGCGAGCATCTCCTCCAGGCGCGCGACCGAGGCCGGCCCGATGTGCACACCGGTCACGATCCCGTCCGGCCCGACGAAGAACGTCTCCGGCTGGCCCGTTGTGCCGAACGCGAGCGCGGAGCGGTTCTCGGGATCCAGGGCGACGATCCATTCGACGCCTTCATCCTCGACGTAGTCGCGCGCGGCCTTCTCGGTGTCGTCGCGCACGATGCCGATCATCTCGAAGTCACGATCGTCACGGTGCCGTTCGTAGAACTCCACCAGCGCGGGGTGCTCTTGGCGACACGGCACGCACCACGAGTTCCAGAAGTTCACGAGGTACGAGCGACCCGCGAGGTCGTCGCTGCTCACGCCGGCGCCGTCGAGGGTGGGAAGATCGAAGACCGGCACCTCCTTGCCGAGCAGGCGCCCACCGGTCGACTCGTCGTCGGCGCCGACTAGCACAACGAACACGACGCCCAGCAGGAGCGCTACGACGCCTGCCGTGATCGCGATCCAGCGCGTGGGGTGCTTCACGAGACGGGCTCCATCGCCCCGCCGGCCGGCGAGTCCAGCGTCGACCGCGCCGGCGATTCCACCGGCGATTCCACCGGTGCCGGCGCGCGTCGCGACGCGCGCTGAGCCGGCAGCAGGGAGACCAGCACTCCGAGGCCCATGACCGCACCGCCCACCCAGAGCCAGAGCACGAGCGGGTTGACCGCTACTCCCAGCGCGATGCGGCTCTCGTTGGGCGACGAGACGAGTGTCAGGTACAGATCGCGCAGCAGGCCCGTACGCACCGACGGTGTACCGATCCCGCCCGCGAAGTTCGGGTAGGTGGAGATCGCCGGCGAGTACACACCGAGGTCGTCACCACCCCTCTCGACCTTGATGTCGGCCTTGATGGTCGTCTTCTGCGCATCGGCATCGACGGCGCGCCCGAGATAGGTGACCGCGTAACCGGCGACGGTCGCCGACTCGCCCCGATCCAGGCGCACCTCGCGCTTGGTCGAGTACCCCGACGACGCAGCGATCGCCACGGCGATCAGCACGACCCCGGCGTGCACGATCAGGCCACCGTAGAGCCGGGGACGGCCGAGCACGGTTGCGGGGATCGCCTTCAGCAGCGGCTCCCCGTCGGAGCGCCGGCGAGAGCGGACCCCGGCGACCATCCTGTCGACGATCCCGGCGAGAGCGAAGGCGGCGAGACCGAACGTGAGCACCTGTGCCACTCCGCGCACACCGACCAGCGCCGCGATCGCGATCGTCGAGCCCCCGATCCATGCCGGCACGAGGAGCCTGCGGTTCAGCACCTCGCCGCTAGCTCCTCGCCAGGGGAGCAGCGGCGCGACGGCCATCAGGAAGAGGATCGCCATGCCGAGCGGCGCGGTCATGCGGTCGAAGTACGGCTCACCCACCGACACCTGACGATCCTGAAGTGCCTCTGCGAGCAGCGGGTACACCGTTCCGAGGAGCACTACGAGGGCGAACGCGGAGAAGACGAGGTTGTTGGCCAGGAACGCCGATTCCCGCGACGCCGGCGACGCAACTCGCCCCTCGCCGCGCAACGCGTCGCCGCGCCACGCGATGAGCCCTACGCCCACCAGCACAGAGACCCCGAGGAACCCGAGGAGCCAGGGGCCGATCGACGAGCGCGAGAAGGCGTGGACCGAAGCGACGACTCCCGACCGGGTGAGGAACGTGCCCAGGATCGTCAGGCAGAACGTCGCGATGACCAGCGAGAGGTTCCACACGCGCAGCATCCCCTGCCGCTCCCGCGCCATCACCGAGTGGAGGAAGGCGGTGCCCGTGATCCACGGCAGGAGCGACGCGTTCTCGACCGGATCCCAGGCCCAGTAGCCGCCCCAGCCGAGAACCTCGTACGACCACCATGCGCCGAGGATGACACCCCCGGTGAGGAAGCCCCATGCGATCAGGGTCGCCCGACGGGTGTCGGAGAGCCACTCCTCGCCCACGCGCCCCGTGACCAGGCCGGCGATGCCGAACGCGAACGGGATGGTGAAGCCGACGTAGCCGAGGTAGAGCATCGGAGGGTGGAACGCCATCAGGGGGTGGTTCTGCAGAAGGGGGTTCGGGCCCTCACCGTCGAGCGGGATCGCTCCTGCGATCCGCGTGAACGGGTTGGCCGCGACGAGCATGACCACGAAGAAGAACGCGACCACGACCATCGCTGTCAGCGTCGCCCATCCGACGATCGGGTCGTCGGCGCGGGAGCGGAATCGGTGGACGGTCCAGCCCGCGTAGCCGGCGACAAAGAGCGTCCACAGGAGGATCGAGCCCTCGAGCGCGCCCCACAGCGCGGTGAAGGTGTAGAGGCCCGGCGTGGCGCGCGCAACGTTGCCCGCGACGTACTCGATCGAGAAGTCGTGGGAGAAGAGAGCCCACTCCATGACACCGAAGGCCGCTACGGCCGCGCCGAACGCCAGGGCGACGCCCCGCCGGCCGGCCCGGAGCATTCGCTCGTCGCGCCTCGGCAGGCCTACGGCGAACATCACGACCGCGTAGAGGCTCGCCACCGCGCCGAGCCAGACTGCGGCAGTGCCGAGCGCGACCCTCACCTCGGCGGCCCCGACGTTGCCGCCGCGGATCCGTCGACGCCTTCGGGGTGCTCGCCGCAGTCGTCGAGGCTCTCGCTCTCGGGCGAGTACTCCTCGCCGTGCTTGATCAGCAGTCGATCCGAGAGGAAGGCGCCGGCACCCCAGTGCCCCTCGACGACCACGGGCGCGCACTCCTCGAATAGGTCGGGCGGATCACCTGAATGGTCCACCTCGGCGGTCGTGCCACCCTCTACGAGCTCGAAGCGCACGCCGGTGTCGGTCTCGACTATCGAGCCGGGTACGACGGTCCCCCCCATTCGGAAGCGCCTGGTACCGAGATCGGCGCGCTCCTCGACGGCCTCCGACACCGGCTTCAGGTAGACGAGGTTCTTCGCGAGACCACCGACGAGCATCCACACGATGACGCCCACACAGACGAGCGCCGCCACGACCCACCGAACCCTGAGTCGTCGCCGCGGACTGCCCGGGTCTGTGGGCGCAGGCGCGGCCGGCACATCAGCCACGGGGCTGCTCCGTGCCCGCACCCGACCGGCGGGCACGCCGCAGTCGCACGCCGAGCCACGCGACGTATGCGGCAAGGACGCCGCCCGTCAGCGCGAATCCGGCGATCACGTATCCACCGTTGTCGTCCATCAGACGGTCACCGCGCTCTCTCCGGTCTCGATCCGCTCGGCGATCGCGTTCGCCAGCTCGCGCTCCTCCAGCCCCTCCTGCATCTCCGCCAGCTGGGTACGGCTCCTCACCAGGTACACGTACAGAATCGTGAACGCGACCACGCTCCACAGCAGGGTCCAGGCCATCGTCCCGGTGATGTTCGTCTCCAGCTTCGGATTGAAGACGGTGGCCTCCTGGTGGAGCGTCTCCCACCAGGTCACCGAGAAGTGGACGACAGGGACGTCGGCGAACGCGATCAGCGCCGCGATCGCGCACCGCCGACCCCGCTCGTCGGGACTGTCGCCGGTGCGCCTCAGAGCCAGGTAGCCCAGGTAGAGGAAGAGCAGCACCGCCGTCGTCGTGAGCCTCGCGTCCCACTCCCACCACGTCCCCCACACCGGCCTGCCCCAGAGCGAGCCGAGGGCGAGCGTGAGAGCTGTGAAGACGACTCCCACCTCCGCCGACGCGCCGGCGACCAGATCCCACTTCACGGATCTGGTCCGAGGCCAGAGCCACAGAACAGATGCGACCGCCGTCACGGTGAACGCCAGGTAGGCGAGCCACGCCGCCGGGACGTGTATGTACATCAGGCGTTGGGCGTCGCCCTGGTTGGCGTCGGCCGGTGCGACCCACAGGGCCAGTACGGCCTGCACACCGAGTGCCAGCACCGTCGCCGCCCCCAGTACCGACCAGCGAGGGACGCGCGCGGCTCCGGGGCGAGCACCGCCCGAGTGCGCGGACCCGTCGGGCGAGTAGGTGGACGTCACGATTCCTCCAGCAACGGGCCGAACACCAGGACCCCGATCGTCGTAGCCATGAGCGCGAAGACTCCGAGCAGCTCGACCCATGGCCACGCCTCCGACGTGACACCGCCCAGAGCGGCCTCGAACGCCCTCGTGCCGCCGAGCATCACGGGAGCGACGAAAGGGAGCACGAGCAGGGGCACGAGCGTCTCACGGGCCCGGAGTCCCGCCGCCAGCACCCCGTAGACGCTACCGGTCGCCGCCAGGCCGGTGGTCGCGGCCAGCGAGGCGAGGAGAAGGGCCGGGCCGCCGGTCACCCGCACGTCGTAGAGGATCACCACTCCGGCACCGAGCACGACCTCCAGCGCCAGCAGCTCGACCACGACGGCCGCCGTCTTGCCCAGGAAGATCGCCGCCGGGTCGATACCCGAGAGGCGGAGCCCGTCGCGCGCCCCGTTGTCGGCCTCGATCGCGAACGCACGTGAGACGGCGAGCAACGAGGCGAGCAGCACGGCGATCCAGAAGAGGCCGGGGGCCACCCTGGGGAGCAGGCCGCGGTCGGGGTCGAGCGCGAATGCGAACAGGACGAGGACGATCCCCCCGAAGGGGAGGACCTGAGCGAACACCACCCGCGATCGCGCCTCTATCCGCAGATCCTTGCCCGCAACGAGCACGGCCTCGCGCAAGAGCCTCATGGCGCGCTCGACCGGCGAGGCACCGCGGCGACCTCGCGCGTCCGTCCGGCGACGACGGCGACCTCACGGTGCGCCAGAGCCCTTGCCCTGTCGAGCTCGTGCGACGCGATGAGCACCGTCCGCCCCTCTGCGGGCGCCGCGGAGACGATGCCGTCGAGCACCTCGCGGCCATCGGCGTCGAGGCCGGCGTGCGGCTCGTCGAGCAGCAACAGCCTCGGCCCACGCGCGAACGCAACTGCCAGCGCGAGGCGCCGCTTCTGCCCGGCAGAGAGGCGGCTGTGCTGCACCCCGGCGACGCGCGCCAGCCCCAACCTCTCCAGCGACTCGTCACCGGCCGACGCGCTCCTTCCGGCGGAACGCGCCGCGAAGCGCAGATTCTCCGAGACCGTCAGATCGTCGTAACAGAAGGTCTCGTGCCCGACGAGCGACAACGAGCGACGTGCCCCCCGACGATCGCGGGCCAGGTCGTGACCGAGAACTGTGGCCGACCCGGTGTGCAGGGGGACCAGCCCCGCGATTAGGCGCAGCAACGTCGACTTGCCGGCGCCGTTCGGGCCGGACAACAGCACTATCTCGCCGTCGTCGACCTCGAGGTCGGCGCCGGCGAGCGCCGGGAAGCGGCCGAGCAGACAGACAGCCGACCGAATGGACGCGACGGGCAAGAGTGCCCTCCGGGACCCGAGTGCGGAACCCCGCGATTCTACGGACGTGCAGCTACCCCCGGCGAACCGGGCACGCTGCGAGCGTTCTCCTCGATCGAAGCGCCCGGGCACACCGGTAGGCTGACCCACCATGCGCTCGACCATCGCAGCCGTAGGACGGGTGCTCGTGACACTCGGACTGCTGATCCTGCTCTTCGTCGGCTACCAGCTCTGGGGAACAGGCTTCTTCCAGGCGCGCACAGGACCGACTCGAAGGTGAGTTCGCCGACCTCCTCGACCAGATCTCCACGACCGCCCCTACGGACCCGGCGACCACGACGACCACCGCCGACACCACTCCGCCGGACGAGCCGACCACGACGACGGGTGCGCCCCCCGAGACGACCACCACCACTCTCCCGGGGCTGCAGCTCCCGACCATCGAGCGGGGTGACCCGATAGCGAAGATCCAGATTCCCAGGATCGACATCGACTCGATCGTGGTGCAGGGCACCGACCGCGACGACCTGAAGAACGGCCCCGGCCACTACCCCGCCACCCCCTGCCGGGGCAGATCGGCAACGCGGCGATCGCCGGGCACCGCACAACCTACGGCGCGCCCTTCAACCGCCTCGACGAGCTCGAGGCCGGTGACTTCATCCTCACGCAGAGCCTCGTCGGCGAGTACGTGTACGTGGTGACCGAGCTGCTCGTCGTCGCACCGACCGAGGTGAGTGTGGTGGCCGACACCCCCGGTGAGCCATGGCTCACCCTCACGACCTGCAACCCGGAGTTCTCCGCGCGCGAGCGCCTGGTCGTCAAGGCGAAGATGGTCGAGGAGCGCAGCGATCGGCCCACGCGCCCGACGCCAAGACCGCGATCCGAACCTTCGAACGACACCGACCCCGACGCCGGTGCACTGCCCGACGAGCAGTCGCTCGAGTCGGGCCTCGCAGGCGACTCCGGCAGCAGGGCCCCCGCCGCGCTCTGGGGGTTCCTGGCCGCCGTATCGGGCCTTATCTGGTGGTGGGCCTTCCGTCGCTGGCGCCATCCTCTGACCTGGCTCGGCGGCGTCGCCCCGTTCCTGGTGGTGCTCTTCGTCTTCTACATGTACCTGGAGCGCACGCTCCCCGCCGGCTACTAGGGCCCGGCGCGGCGTCTCCGTCAGCGGCGACGGACGGTTGCCCGACGACACGATCACACCAACGTGCCGGCCCCTGTCCCCCGGTACTCTCGGGTCGGTGCCGACCACCTTCGACGACGTGTGCGCCGCAGCAGTGCGACTGCGCGACCGCGTACACCACACCCCGGTCCTGACCTCACCGCTGCTCGACGAGTGGCTCGGATTCCATGCGTTCCTCAAGGCCGAGCATCTGCAACGCAGCGGCTCCTTCAAGCTGCGCGGAGCGACGAATGCCGTCATGACGATTGGAGATGATCTCGCGACGAGGGGTGTCGCGGCGCACTCGTCGGGGAATCACGCCGCGGCTCTCGCGCTCGCGGCGCGCGACCGCGGCATCGTGGCGCACGTCGTGATGCCCGCAGACGCCCCGGCTGCCAAGCGAGCGGCCGTAGACGGCTACGGAGCGCGTGTCGTGGAGTGTGAGCCGACAATCGCGGCGCGCGAGAACGCGCTGCGCCGCGTGCTCGAGGAGACCGGGGCCGTCGAGGTTCATCCGTACGACGACGACCGGGTGATAGCCGGAGCCGGCACCGCAGCGCTCGAGCTGCTCGAGGCGGTCCCGGGACTCGACGTCGTGATCGTGCCCGTAGGGGGAGGCGGACTACTCGCGGGCACCTCGATCGCCGCTCACGGCTTCGATCCCGCCGTCCGTGTCATCGCCGGTGAGCCTGCCGGGGCCGACGACGCCGCCAGGTTGCTCGCGGTGGGGCGGCTCATTCCCTCGACCGCGCCCGACACCATCGCCGACGGCCTCCTGACGTCGCTCTCTCCCCGGACCTTCGACGTCATCCGGAAGCACGTCGAGCGGATCGTGCCCGTAGGCGACGCCGAGACGATCTCCGCGATGCGCGTCCTGTGGGAGCGGATGAAGCAGGTGATCGAGCCGAGCTCGGCGGTCGCCGTGGCGGGCGCTCGCCTGGCGGGCCTCGACGGCCTGCGCGTCGGGATCGTCCTCTCCGGCGGCAACTGCGACCCGAGGCAGGTCCCCTGGGCCCTCGACCACCCGCGGCGCGCCGCACCGGACCTGTCCTAGCGCCCCTCGAAGCTGGGGGTGCGCTTGTCGCCGAACGCCGCCATCCCCTCGCGCAGATCCTCGCTGGAGAAGGCACGCTCCTCGAGCCCGGCGATCTCTGCCAACGCATCGGGGGCGAGTGCCGTCGCCGCCGCGACGAGATTCAGAGAGCGCTTGTGACCCTGCACCGTGAGCGGAGCGAGGCCGGAGACCTCGCCCGCGAGATCGAGCGCCTCCGCGAGGGCGTCGCCTGCTAGTCGCTGCACGAGCCCCATGTGCACGGCCTCCTCGGCGGTCACCGTCCGGCCCGCCAGCAGGAAGTCGCGCGCCGCCCCCTGACCGACGAGGAGCGCCAGGCGCCAGATGTTCTTCGCGCTCAGGTGTATCCCCAACTTCCCGCCGGGGATCGCGAGAGCGCGCCGAGCGCGGCGACCCGCAGGTCGCACGCGACTGCGAGCTGCATGCCCGCGCCGATTGCGGGGCCGTTGATCGCGGCGATCACCGGGGAGGGATGGTCGACGATCGCGTCGAGCACCTTCTCGAAGGCCGGCCGGAACGTGTCGCCGCCGTGTCCTGCCTCGGCGGCCGAATCGGGCCCGAACCGCGTGACGAGGTCGGCTCCCGCGCAGAACGCGGAGCCGGCGCCGGTGATTACGACCGCCCGCATGCCGTAGCTCGCCGCGACGCGCTCCCTGAGCTCGACGCAGAGAGGACCGCTGAGCGCGTTGCGGCGCTCCTGACGGTCGATGGTGACGAGACCGACGTGTCCGCGTTCCTCGTAGTGGATCATCGGCCCTTCCACTCCGGCTCGCGCTTCTCGACGAAGGCCCGGACACCCTCGGCGGCGTCCTCGGTCGTGGTCGTGATGGTCAGCATGTTCTGCAGGTACGCGAGCGCGTCGTCGGAGTCGGGCATCTCTAGCACGCGGTAGAACGAGTCCCGCCCCCAACGCATGATCAGCGGCGACTTCGACACCAACGACGCCGTCAGGTCGTCGACGGCAGCGTCGAGCGCGTCGGCTGGGACGACCCGGTTCACGAACCCGATCCGCTCCGCCTCGTCGGCCTTGACGCGCCGACCCGTGGCCATCAGCTCGAGCGCCTTCTTCGGGGGCATCGACCTAAGTATCGGCACTGTGATCATGTACGGCCAGAGCCCGACGTTGATCTCGGGAGTTCCGAACTGGGAGTCGTCCGACGCGATCACGTAGTCGCACGCGAGTGCCAGGCCGAACCCGCCCGCGAGCGCGTAGCCGCGCACCCGCGCGATCGTCGGCTTGCCCAGCCCGTACATCGCTCGGAAGACGTCGGCCAGAACTCCTCGTCCCTCGTGGACGGTGGCCGCGCCCGCGTTCTCGGCGATTCCGGTGAGGTCGGCGCCGGCGCAGAACGCCCTGTCGCCGGCGCCCGTGAGCACAAGCACCCTGACCGAGTCGTCGGCCCGGGCCTCACGCAACGACTCGAGGAGGCCCCGCATCACCCCGTAGGACATCGAGTTGCGGCGCTCGGGGCGGTTTATCGTCACCCTCGCCACCGCGCCATCGACCTCGTAGAGCACTTCCGGGTTCCCTGTCATGCCGGGGCATGGTAGGGCTGGGAGATCCCGATCGCGAAGTCCCCGAGCCGGTACCGTCTACCCGATGGCCGTCGTCTTCGACGTGATGCTCGTCGGTGTCCTCGCAGCACTGCTGGTGCCGGCCCTGACGCGGGGCAGCTACAGCCGGCTCACCGAGGGATGGAGGGTCTTCCCGCTCCTCGCGGCCGGGTTCGCCATCCAGACGGCGCTCGATGTCTTCGCGATCCCCGAGGAGCGATGGCACGACCTCGGCTTCGGAGCGCTCGTCGCGTCCTACGTACTCGTCCTCGGCTTCTGCGCAGGGAACCTCTTGAAGCGCGGTATGTCGATCGTCCTCATCGGGGTCGCCTGCAACGCGCTGGCGATCATCTTGAATCAGGGGATGCCGGTTGCGGTGCCCGACGACTGGGCGCGCGACGGCGGGATCGAGACGACGGTCAAGCACCATCCGCAGGAGCCGGGCGATCGCCTCACGGCTCTCGGCGACATGATCGTCCTGCGCGCTCCGACCGAGACGGTCCTGTCGTTCGGTGACCTGATCATGCTGGCAGGGCTCATCGACGTGAGCTTCCACGCGAGCCGGCGCCCCCGTTCGCGCCGCAGGCGCTCAACCGGGCCGGTCCGGCGCCCCGCGCCGGCGACGCATCACGGCGTTCGCGTCACGTCGCCGGAAGAGCCGGAGACTCCACCGGCAGACGTCGAGGCGATCACTCCCCCGCAGCCCGCGCAACCGGTCAGGCCCGCGATCGACCTGTCGGCATACGACCTGCCCACCCGCCGTGGCGACCGCGAGCTCGCGCTGGCCGTGCTGCGTCACCCTGCGAACGGACTCCGTGCCGACCCCTCAGGTGTTGGCCGGAGAGCCCTTCAGGAGAACCCGCTCTAGCGCGTCGAGAATCCTGGAGTCGTAGACGTAGCCGGGAGCGGAGTAGAGCTCCTCGATGGCCGATCCGTAGCGGACTGCCTCACCGCCGGTGAGGTCGTCGAAGTCGCTGGCGGCCTTCAGCACCTGGCTCGCCACGTGGTGCGCGGGCACCTGGCCGCGGCCCGCTCGGTGGTGTGTGTGCTGCACACCGGCGACGATGTCGCCCGCCGCCGAGAGCGGCGCGATGTTGCGGAGGATACCGGCCGTGACCTCGGCGACCTTCTCCTCGGCGTGCGGAGCCCCGAGGTGAGCCGGGTCATCGAGGATGACCTCACCCAGATGGTGCAGCAACGCGGCCGTCTCCATCTGCTCGAGCTGCTCGGCCGGCACATCGAGCTCCCGCCCAACGAGAAGCGCCGTCGCGGCCACGCGTCGCGCATGCCCGTCCCGGACGAGACCGCCGAGCTCGGGCGCCAGGGAGAGCGCCTCGATGGTCTGCCGGTGCGTCCGGCTGGCCGACTCGAGGCGGTCGAAGGCGTACCAGGCGGCGAGCAGCGGGATCGAGAAGAGCAAGGGGCCCCAGATCCCTACGTTCGTACCGCCGTGGACTCCGCCGTACCCGACGGCCATGAGCATCCCCGACGAGGTTATGGCCAACCATGCGGTCCTCTTGCGTGCACCGAGGGTCGTCGGTAGCCGCAGAACGGCTCGCAGGACCTCGTGAACCGTGACGACGGCCGCCGCCGCACACGTGAGGGCGATCAACAGGGTGGCCAGCGACTCCTCGTCGCTGATCAGTGAGTCCGCGATGCCGTAACCGCCCACGGCGGCGACAGCCGCAACACCGCGTATGAGAGCGCCGTAGAGCCGACGTCTCAGCGAGCGGGGTCCGGCGGCGATCAGGAGTGCGGCTACCTGTGCAGCGGCGAAGACACCGATCGCCGTCATCGGGCTGAACGATCTGACGAGCACGAGCAGCACGGCGTACGAGAGAGGGATCCCTGTGCCTTCGCCGAGGCGCAGCACGAGCATCTCTCCGAGCACTACGCCCGCCGCCAGAAGGACGAGCGAGCCCGATCGACCGCCACCATCCGCGATCCCGGCGATGGCGCCACCGATCAGGCCGACGGCCGCCACCAGAACGATGCGGGTGCGCCGCCCGCCGATCCTCACGAGGCTGTCGCCTCTTCGTGATGGGCGAGGTCGCCCAGCCCGGCCGACCCCAGTCCGGCGTCGGGAGGCGCGACCGCCCAGTCGTGCTCCACCTCCTCGTGGCCCGACCCGTAGCGCTCGCCTCGGCGCTCGATCGCCGAGATCAGGGACTCCACGCACTTCGTGTTGAACTGCGTGCCCGACTTGTCACGCAGCTCGGCGAAGGCGACTTCCTGGGAGAGCGCTCTGCGGTACGAGCGCGTCGACGTCATGGCGTCGAAGGCGTCGGCAACGGCAACGATGTGCGGCTCGATCGGGCCGTGCGCGTCCTCTGCGTCGAGGGCGTTGTGGTCTCCGGCGGACGCCGCGGCCAACGGCGCCAGGAAGTCGATGCGGTCCAACATCTGCACCGACACACCTTCGTGAGCGCGCACCCTCGCGTACTCCTCCGCCGTCAGCTTGCCCGGCTTGTTGAGCAGGTGATTGGGGACGACGAGCTTTCCTATGTCGTGCATCAGGGCGGCGAACCTGAGCCTCTCGAGGCGGGCGGGCATGAACTTCATCTCCTCGCCCGCATATCGGGCGAACCGCGCGACACGCTCTGCGTGACCGGCTGTGTACCTGTCCTTGGCCTCGAGCGCCTGGATCAGGACGTGAACCGTCGCCTCGTTGGCCTCCTTGACCCTCAGGTACGCAGCGAACATGTCGCGAGCGACGAGAATCGGCACGACGAGGAGCAGCACCACCGCCGGGCCGACGTCGAGGTACAGGCGACCCAGGAAGAGTCCGAGCAGGGCGAACGGGACCTGCTGGCCCCAGGCGGGGCCGATGTCACCGACCATCTCGCGGACGGTCCGGGTGCCCTCGATCCTGAACGAGGCCGCGACGAGCAGCCAGTTCACCGCCACGAACGCGACCGTCGGGGGGATCGCCCACAGGATCGCTGCGGGCATGGTGTCGGTGACCGCCTGCGGTGCACCTTGGTAGGTCAGCGCGGCGACGACCGTCGCGAGCCCTATGGTCGCCGAGTTGAACGGTATCCATCCGCGCCTGCCCTTGTTGAGATGAGGCAGGTAGAGCCCTCCCGCAGCGCCTACGAGGAGCGGGCCGAGCAACGACGCCTGCTCGGCAAAGACGACGATCGCCGCCATCTCGAGCATGAAGCCACCCGTGACGCGCATCCCGCCCGGGAGTGTGACGGCCCGGTGCTCGCTGAAGATCTCGAGCGCACCGAAGAGGGCCAGAGGCAGCAGAGCCGGTGCCGGCTCGGTCAACCCGAGGGCCACGGCAACGACCGCGAGCGCGCCTAGCACGACCGCCGTGAACCATCGCAGCTGCTGGGGGAAGTTCGACACGCTGCTCTCTTATCGGCAGTTCTCGTCCTCGGGAGAGAGGCGGCAAGACCGCGGGCCGTGGTTCTTCAGGTTCAGCCGCGAGTGACGTGGGCGCCACCCGCTAGCAGAAGTGCCATCAGGCTCGTCGCGAGTGCGGCGATACGGACATAGGTCGTCTTCATTGAGCATCCCCCTTGCGATTCCACGATTCCGCCGTGTCCGCTATGGACGACGGTCCGCACGCTCCGCTCGGGGTTTGGTCAGGTCACGACCCGGGGCCTTGCCGTCTGCTCTCCCAGGAGATGGGCTATCTATCCGTCTTCACGCCTCCTGCTCGCCTCGACTCGCCCGCAGGCACCGTTCCCGGCGGGCCGTATCCCAGTAGGCCGTATCCGAGCGGGCCGGATCCCGGGGGTTCGGACTCCCGGCGCCGCTCCGGACGGCGACGATAGCCAACGAGAGTTCACATCAGCCACACCAGTCTCACGCCTACGCTCTCTCCGCGCAAGGGGTTCTTGCCGGGCGCCGATTGCCGCGCCCGACGCCGACGGTGGTCGTAGGCTCCGACATAGCCGTAGGTCCTGCCACAGCCCTCGAAGTCGCCGATGCCCGCGCCGCGGCGACCGGACCACCGGGGAGACCATGGAAGACGCCGAGACCGTTGACAACGGGGAGACCCTCGACGACTCCTACCTGATAGAGATCGAGCGGGAGCTCTGCAGGCTCGACGAGGTCTCGATCGCGCGCATCGTGGCTGATTCGGTCGGACGGATCACCGAGGTGCATATCCTCGCGAACCCCGGTAAACACCCAAAGCAGATCGTTCGCGACATACAGTCGATCGCGCTCGCCTCGTTCGGCGTGGAGATCGACCGGCGAGTCGTGTCGGTCGTCCAGCTCGGTCGCGACGGCGACCCGCTCCCCACCGATCAGCTGTTCCGTCCCACGATCGGCGGCATCACCGCCGAGTCCAGCGGGCTGCGGAGCCTCGTGCGCGTCACCCTGAGCCACGACGGCGCCGAGGTCGTCGGGTTCGCCGAAGGGTCGGTGGCCAGCACCGCACGCCACCGACTCGTCGCCACAGCGACCGTCGACGCGCTCCGCCAGATCGAGCCATCGGCAGCCTGCCTCGATGCGGAGCATGCCGAGGTGGTGCGCGCCGGTGGACGCGACGTCGCGGTGGTCACCATGGTCTTCGTCGTCCCGCCGCACGAGCAGGTGGTCTCGGGGTCGGCGATCGTGCGGGCCCACCAGGAGGCCGACGCCGTCGCGCGTGCCGTCCTCGACGCGACCAATCGGCGCCTGGCACGCGTCTCCATCCGCTCGTAGCAGCCATCTCGGCGCAGTCGCTTGCGGCACCCCTGCCTCGGACATCTCACCCGGGTGCGGTTATCTTCGATCCGTGCCCCCCGTAGCGACCGTGGTCTCGTACCGTCTCGGCGGCGCCGACGGGGGTGTCGGTCGAGGCGGCCAAGTGGTCGGGGGCGCTGCGCCGGCTCGGGTTCGAGGTTCGGCGCGTCGCCGGCGAGATCGGGGGGCCGGCCGAGTCGGGCGACACCGTGCTGCCCGGTCTGTCCATCGACTCCGAAGACGGCCCCTCGATCGACGTCTCGGTCGTTGCAGCCGCTCTCGAGGGATCCGACCTCGTGATCGCGGAGAACATCTGCTCGCTCCCCCTGAACGTCTCGGCGTCGCGCGCCGTAGCCGCCGCACTGGATGCACACACGGGTCGCGTCGTGATCCATCATCACGACCTCCCCTGGCAGCGCAGGCACCTCACCGAGTACGAGGCGGAGTTCCCGCCGCGACCCGATGGAGCCCTGCACGTGACCGTGAACCTCCGATCCCGGCACGAGCTCGAGGGCGCGGCTACGGGCGGGTCGCGACCGTCTACAACCGATTCGACCTCGACGTCCCGACTGGTGATCGGGCCGGGACGAGAGCGGGACTCGGCTTCGGCACCGACGACGTCGTCGTCTTCCAGCCCGCCCGCGCGATCGAGCGGAAGAACGTACCCGGTGGCGTGCGCTTCGCCGGCGCCCTCGCCGAGTGTGTCACCGGCGGGATGGTCCGCTACTGGCTCTCCGGTCCCGCAGAGGACGGGTACGGGCCGACCCTCGATCGCGTCCTCGCCCGCGCAACCGTCGACGTGACCCTCGGCCGGACACCCTCGGCGGCCGACGCATACGCCGCCTGCGACGTAGTCGTCTTCCCTTCGACCTGGGAGGGGTTCGGCAACCCGACCATCGAGTCGGTCGTCACACGTCGCCCCTTGGCGGCTGCTCGCTACCCGGTCCTGGCCGAGATCACCGCTCACGGCCTCCAGTTCTTCGACCTGGACCAGGTGGCCGAGGTGGCGCGCTTCCTCGAGGAGCCGAACGAGGCGCGACTCGACGCGAACCTCCGCCGTGCGAGGACGGCCTTCTCCCTGACCGACCTCCCTGAGACGCTCACGGAGATCTTCGAGACCCACGGCTGGTGGTCGTGGTGAGCGACGGAGTCGACCCGGCACCCGACCCCGTAGCCGCAAAGCGGGCACGGATCGCCGCGACGGTGAAGGTCGCCAAGCGCGCCGGCTACGGCGCACTCCTTCTCTCCATCGTCGCGTTCGCCATCGCCGTCGCCACCGGGTTCCCGCCGTGGCTGATCGGGGTCGCGGTGGTCGGCCTAGGAGCCTTCTGCGTGATCGCTCCGGTGCCGATCATCCTCGGCTACGGGCTCAGGGCGGCCGCCAGGGAGGAGCGTGGCGGGCGCGGGCACTGACCCACCGCCTGCTTCCGGTGCCCGCACGCGCCGGGCGGCGCGCTGCGGCCGCATGCAATCAGACGTCTACGCTGCCAGGCTGTTCGCTGCTGAGCCAGACCGAGGGAGAGCCCGACATGCCCAGAGCCGCCGTCTGTCCCGGAATCGATCAGCCCTTGGAAGTGGTCGACGTCGACCTGGACGCGCCGAAGGCGGGCGAGGTGCTGGTCCGCATGGGCGCCTCCGGCGTCTGCCACTCCGACCTCTCGGTGCAGAACGGAACGCTGCTGGCTCCTCTGCCGTCGGTCCTCGGCCACGAGGGCGCCGGCATCGTGGAGTCGGTTGGCGAGGGAGTCTCATCGGTGAAGGAGGGCGACCACGTCGTGCTCTCGTTCGTACCGCAGTGCGGAGCGTGCTACTTCTGCGCGCACGACCAGCCTCAGCTCTGCGAGACCGGCTTCCTTCCGATGGCCACCGGTTCGCTGCTCGACCTGACCCCGAGGTTCTCGCGTGGCGGGAGCCCCCTCAATCAGATGTCGGCGCTCGGCACGTTCTCCGAGCAGCTCGTCACTCTCGAGATGAGCATGGTCAAGATCGACTCCGACATTCCGCTCTCCTCGGCGGCCCTGATCGGCTGCGGAGTCCTGACGGGCTTCGGTGCAGCGGTGAACACCGCCAGCATCCGCAGAGGTGACTCCGTGGCGGTGATCGGCTGTGGTGGCGTCGGACTCAACGTGATCCAGGGCGCCGTACACGCCGGCGCTGAGCGGATCATCGCTGTCGACATGTTCGATGCCAAGCTCGACATGGCCAGAGCGTTCGGTGCGACCGACGTGGTCAACCCCTCGAGTGGTGACGCGACAGACCAGGTGCGCGAGCTCACGGCGGGGCGCGGCGTCGACGTCGCGTTCGAGGTGATCGGACTCAAGTCGACGACGGAGCAGGCGTTCGCAATGGCCCGACGGGGTGGTCAGGCCGTTATCGTCGGGGTGCCGAAGATGGAGCAGATCCTGGAGATCCCCATCGCAATGGAGCTGCTGGTCAACGAGAAGCAGGTGCGTGGCTGCTGGTACGGCTCCTCCGACGTGCGCCGCGACATCCCACAGCTGATCTCGCTCTACCAGAGCGGTTCCCTGAAGCTCGACGAGCTGATCTCGCGACGCATCGGGCTGGAAGAAGTGAACGAGGCCTTCCGGGCCATGGAGGCCGGGGAGGTCGCCCGCTCGGTCATCGAGTACGACCTGTAGCCTCTTCGGAGGTCCGGTCGAGCACGGACTGTCAGGAACCGGGGGGCTCCTGCGACGAGGCTGCCCCCGCGCGCGGAGGTGCAGATGCGCTACAGGAGATTCGGGCGGAGCGACCTGGTCGTCTCCGGAAGTCGGTCTCGGGACGTGGTCGCTGGCAAGCGACTGGTGGGGCCCGACCGACGAACCGCAGTCGATGCTTCACGCGGCTCTCGATGCCGGCATCACCTTCATCGACACAGCACCCGTGTACGGAACCGACGGCCTCGGCGAGTCGATGCTCGCCGACCTCCGCTCCGAGCGGGACAACCTCGTCCTGGCCACCAAGTGCGGCTACGACATCGCAGCGGAGCGCCGCTTCCCGGGGCAGTCCGAGCGCCCCCACGACTGGCGCCCGGAGTCGATCCGACAGCAGTGCGAGGAATCCCTACGCCGCCTCGGCACCGACCGCATCGACCTCTATCAGCTCCACAACCCTCGCATCGAGCCGATCCTCGCCGACGACCTCTGGGCCGAGCTCGTTGCACTCCGCTCGGCCGGCAAGGTCCGCGAGCTGGGAGTCGCGCTCGGCCCGGCTATCGGATGGGTCGAGGAGGGCAGCTCCGCGATCGACCATCGTCCCATCGCGTCGCTGCAGACCGTCTTCAACATCCTGGAGCAGGAGCCGGGGCTCACCTTCGCGGCGCGACAACGCGTCGAGGCCGGTGAGGTGGGGTTGATCTCGCGCGTGCCTCATGCGTCCGATGCACTGACGGGCAAGGTCACGCCCGACACCGTCTTCGACCCGAAGGACCACAGAGCCCACCGCAACCGCGACAACATGCTCGACAACTTCGAGAAGGCCGAGACGCTCGAGTTCCTCTGGCGGCCCGAGACCGGCCGGTCGATCTCCCAAGCCGCCATCGCAGGCATCCTCGCCAATCCCGCCTTCGTCTCCGCGCTGCCCACCGTCAATACCGTGGCCGACATCCACGAGTTCGCGGCCGCATCCGATCTCCCTCTCGGCGAGTCGGAGCGCCGAGAGCTCGAGGCGCTGTGGTCACGGAACTTCGACCACGCCGACCGCTACGAGATGCCGCTGAAGGCGAGCCGCTGACGAGAGGCGGTCCCGCGGCCAACTGTTACCCTCCGGGCGCATGCGCCTGCCCGCCGACCAGCGACGCCGACAGCTCCTCGATGTCGCGCGCGACGTATTCGCCGAACGCGGATTCCACGCGACATCCATGGACGAGGTCGCGGTGGCGGCCGGCGTCACGAAGCCGGTCCTCTACCAGCACTTCCCATCGAAGCGCTCTCTCTACTCGGAGCTGCTCGAAGACGTGGGCGCGCAGCTCCTCGAGCAGCTCGGGCGCGCCACCGAGGGTGCAACAACCGGTCGCGAGCAGGTCGAGGAGGGCTTCGCCGCCTACTTCCGATTCGTCGGCTCGAACCACTCGGCCTTCCGACTCCTCTTCGGCGCTTCCGTGCGCAACGACCCCGAGTTCGCGGTCATCGCCGAGCGGACCGTCCAGGCCGCGGCGGAGGTGATCTCCTCGCTGATAGCCGTCCCGGCCCCCACCGAGCAGCGCCGGGTGCTCGCGAACGCGCTCGTGGGAATGGCCGAGGCCACGAGCCGCAGAATGCTCGCCGACCCCGACGCCGAGAGCGACCCGTACGCGCTGGCGCGCTGGATCGCAGAGCTCGCCTGGTTCGGTCTCCGCGGCGTGCGCAGCGGCTAGGCGACGGCTAGGCGCTTCGCGTCGGCTTCGATCGACAGGGCCCTCAGAGCCTCCGCAGCCTGACCCTTCTGACTGCGTGATCGGACCCCCTTCTCCAACACGAGATTCGCCCGGCCCTGCGACGGAGCGATGTTCTCGCGGAGGTTCACAGCGTTGATGTCGTGCCAGATCGACTCTCCGAAAGTCCGAGCCTCTTCCTCGGAGAACGCCGTGAAGTAATGGAAGAACGATTCCTCGTTGCGGAAGGCCGTATCCCGCAGGGTCATGAACCTGTCCACGTACCACTGCCGGATGTCGCCCTCGTCGGCGTCGATGTAGATCGAGAAGTCGAAGAAGTCCGATACGACGACGGCGGGATCGCTACCGGGCCGCGGTGTCGGCGTCTGCAACACGTTGAGACCCTCGATGATCACGATGTCGGGTCGGGCTACCACGCTCTCCGCCCCCTCGACGATGTCGTACGTCAGGTGCGAGTACACGGGGGCACTCGCGCACTCGGCGCCCGACTTCACATCCGACAGGAAGCGGATCAGGCGCTTCACGTCGTACGACTCGGGGAACCCCTTGCGGTTCATGAGACCCCTGGCCTCGAGCGTGGCATTCGGGTGCAGGAACCCGTCCGTCGTCACAAGGTCTACACGGGGATGGCTCGGCCACCGCGAGAGAAGAGCCTGCAGGACTCTCGCGATCGTGCTCTTCCCCACGGCGACGCTCCCGGCGATTGCCACCACGTACGGGATCGGGGGAGCCAGTCCTCCCAGGAACGCCGCCGTCGACGCGTGCAGCTCGCGTGTCGCGGACACACGCAGGTTCAGCAGACGCGACAGCGGCAGGTAGACGTCGGCGACCTCGGCGAGATCGAGGCGCTCGTTGAGACCCTGCATCTCCGCGAGATCGCTGTCGTCGAGCGTCAGCGGCGTGGCGGCGCGCAGACGGCTCCACTCTTCGCGCGTGAACTCGAAGAACGCACCTGGATCACCCGCGTCACCGGCCCCGCCGCGGCCCATCCCGCCGGCCGTGCCGTCGCCTGCGTCGCGCATCTCTCCGCTCACGTCGCCGCACGCTATCCCCCCACCCCCACGAGCGTCGATAGACCACAAATATTGTGGTCTATCGACGCTCGTGGGTCTTTGGGGGTCAGGTGGTGAGGCCGTCGTCGACGGTGAGGATCGCGCCGGTGATGTGTGTGGCGTCGTCTGACGCGAGGAAGGTGATGGCAGCGGCGACGTCCTCGGGTTGCGCGAAGGCCTCGTTCGGTGCGACGAGACGGGCGATGAGCGCGTCGTCACCGTCCTCGGGTGGTACGAAGCTTCCGATCAGCGGGGTCACCACACCACCTGGGCAGATCGCGTTCACCCGCACACCGCTCTTCGCGTACTCGAGCGCGAGGGCCCTCGTGAGCGAGACGACGCCGCCCTTCGAAGCGCAGTAGGCGGCTGCGTAGGGTGCGCCCTTGATCCCGGCGGTCGAAGCGACGTTGACGATCGCGCCTCCGCCTGCCGCAAGCAGGTGGGGAAGCGCCTCGCGGCTCATGAGGAAGGGGCCGGTCATGTTCACGGCGACGACCCTGCTCCAGTGGTCGAGCGTCTCCGCCGCAGTGTGACGGAACCCGCCGATCCCGGCGACGTTCGCCAGCACATGGAGGCCGCCGTACGCCTCGACCGTGGCGGTCACCGCGGCCTTCACAGACTCCTCGTCGGTCACGTCGGTCTCGACGCCGATCGCCTCGCCGGCGGCGGCGCCGATCGTCGCGACGGTCTCGTCAACGCCCTGCTTGTTCACGTCGAGGCACGCGACGCGAGCGCCGCCGGCGGCGAACCGCACGGCCGTGGCCCTGCCGATGCCCGAGCCCGCGCCCGTCACGATCACCGTCTTCGAGTCGAAGGCACCCATGGCCGTCCCCTGCGCTGCTCACAGAACACGGTCGGCGCCGATGCGGCCGAACAAGAACGCGTTCCTATTTCTCGGCGACGTTATCCCCGGAGCGCCGGCCGGGCAACGCCGGCCGGCGCAGTACTGCGCTTCGAGAGAGCCCCCTCCGCCAGAGCAGAGGAGCGCTATCGGGCCTGTTGCCCCCGGTCGAACTCGGTCGTACAATACGGACGGTTTTAGAACCTGTTCTATTTTCGTTCCATTCCATATTCACCGTCCATCTCGAGTCTCGGCACGGTCCACGGGCCGGGTTGCGGAGGAGGAGCCCATGGCAGTCGCATCCACTGAGACCCGATCACCGAGGCCGGCGGTCGACGCCGCCACGGGCGAGCGCCTCGCCCGGCGATCGGAGCAGCGATACGACTTCGTCGTCGTGGGCGGGGGCCCCAACGGGCTCGGCATCGCCGCGTACCTGTCGAAGTGGGGATTCAGCGTCTGCATGCTCGAGGCGCGTCCGGAGATCGGTGGCGGGGCCGAGAACACCGAGCCGATACCCGGTTACTCGATCGACCCCCACGCCTCCTACTTCTACGGGGCTCCCGCGCCGGCGATCGGCCAGCTCGACCTCGCCCGCTACGGCCTCCGCTGGTCGTTCATCAAGAACTTCGGCGGCTGCATCACGCGCGACGGACGCCCCTTCTTCGGCGGCAACTTCTTCCACGACGAGGTCGGCCGCGACCCGGAGACCTACGTCCGCATGCTCGGCGTCGATCGCGACACGGCGAAGATGTATCTGGAGTTCATGGAGGCTCTCCGCCCCGCTGCGATCGACTTCTTCCGCAGCATCTACTGGACCCCGCCATACGACGAGAAGTGGGGCGTACCGAAGAACGAGCTCCCCGTGGCACGGAGTGCTCTCGGAGGCCCTCCCGCTCTGGGACGAGTCGCTCATCGACATGTCGTTCATGGAGATGATGGAGGGCCTCGGCCTGCCTGATCCGGTGAAGGCCGGGATGCTGGTCGGTGCATGGGGTAACGGACCGCACCCCTACTGGAAGGGGATGGCGCTCCCGGGCTTCGCTTGTACGCAGCTCATGATGTACATGGCAGCCACCCCCGTCGGGGAATGCACTCGCTGGCCCACTCGCTCGCCAGGTGTGCGCTCGCCAACGGGGCGCGGATCGTCGTCAACAGCCCGGTGTCGGAGGTCATCATCGTCGACGGCGAGGCCAAGGGGGTCCGCGTCAGCGGTGACTCCCTACTCGACGACAAGACGATCTGGGCCGACCGCGGCGTGATCCTCAACACGCACGTCAAGCAGATCCCCGACCTCATCAGCCGCGACCACGTCAACACCACCTTCGTGCAGCGGATCGAGGATCTGAGCCTGAAGGGCGGGAGCCTCTTCGTCACGAACCTCATCGTCAAGGAGCTCCCCGTATACAAGGACGCTCCCGAGGAGTTCAGCCCCGACGACTACCCCGTGGGGATGTCGCTCCACTGCGACACCGACAACGTGATGGAGCTGATGCGCACCATCCACTCCTTCAGGATGCATCCCGAGCATCCCGACGAGTACGCAGGCATCTGGTACATCGTGCACGATCAACACGACCCCACTCGCGGGCGCGCGAAGAAGGCCGGCGCCGAGGGTCACGTGATCACCGTCAACCTCCAGGTCCCGGCTCCCGAGTACCACCGCGACGGACCCGACGCGGTGAACAAGGTCAAGGACGAGATCGTCGACAACATCAAGACCGTGCTGCGGCAGTACGCGCCCAATATGACCGACGACAAGTACATCGCCACACCCACGAACACGCCGTACGACTCGGAGTTCCGGAACATGGCGTTCGTCGGAGGCAACTGGGAGGGTGCACGCTCCTCACAGGACGAGTGGTGGTCGAACAAGCCGCTCCCCGAGATGGCGCGCTACCGGACACCGATCGCCGGCCTCTACCACTGCCACCAGACCGCATACCCCGGAGGTCTCTGCCTCATCGCGGTCCCCTACAACCTCATGCACATCCTGATCGAGGACTACCCCGAGATGAAGAAGTCGACGCCCGACTGGTGGTACCCGTCACCGTGGCACATCACCGACGAAGAGGGGGGCACGAAGTGAGCGAGGCAGCTTTCCGGCGTCACCGGCCGAGCCCTTCCGCAGGGCTCGAGCTGCCGCCCGAGTTCCCCGAGGAGTCCGAGACCGATGTCGTGGTCATCGGCGCGGGTCCGAACGGCCTCATCGCCGCCGCGTATCTCACCGCAGCGGGGCTCGACGTGACGCTCCTCGAACGTCGCTACGAGATCGGTGGCGGTCTCGCCACCGAGGAGATCCTCTTCCCGCACCACTATGCGAACACGCACGCGTCGTATCACTACATGGTCGACTACATGCCCCCGATCGACGACTTCGATCTCACAGGTCACGGCCTGCGGTATCACAAGCCGTTCGGGCAGACCGGCGCCGTCATGGGCTCCGACTACGTCTACCTCTGCCGCGCGTTCGAGGACACACGCGACTCCCTCGCCCGCTTCGGGCTCGACCAGGCCGACGTGTACGGCGCGATGGGCTCACGGTTCCGCACGATCGTCGAGAGGATCCTCGGGCCTGCGACGTACTTGCCGCCCGACGCTCCGGTCGACCTCACGGAGGCGCTGCAGCGTGACGACGTCGGTCGCGACATGCTCGACCTCTCCGAGCAGAGTGCCTTGGAGATCCTCGACCGGTACGAGCTGCGCGACTCCGTCAAGGCGACCTTCCTCTACATGGCATGTCAGTGGGGGCTCTCGCCGGCGGAGAGCGGCATGGGGTTCATGGTCCCGCTGCTGATCGACCGCGGCATGCAGAAGGCGTTCGTCCACGGCGGCTCGCACAGGCTGGCGTCGGCGTTCGCCCGCGTGATCCTGCGGCAGGGCGGCATCATCCTCGACAACGCCGAGGTGGTCCAGATACTCACCGACGGTGAGCGCGCCTCGGGAGTCATGCTCGAGGACGGCCGCAAGATCCACGCACGCAAGGCCGTGTTGTCGAGCCTCGACCCGCAGACCACGTTCCTTCACCTGCTCCCGGCCGAAGCCGCGCCCGAAGGCCTGCGCGAGTCCGCGCGCGGCTGGAACTGGGACAAGTGGTCGTTGCTCTCCGTCTTCTTCGCGACGAAGGGCAAGCCGACGTGGCGTGACAACCGCGACAACTCGATGATCGGCATGCCGGACCCGTTCGCGACGATCCTCGGCTTCGAGGGCTCCGACGACGTCGTGAGGTTCCTCGACGGTGTCGAGCGCGGTGAGCTGCCCAAGATCGCGGGTCACTTCACGTGCGAGAGCGCCTTCGACCCGGCGTTGAGCCAGAAGGAGGGCGAGCACGTCTCCTTCTTCCAGATGCCCGCCCCCTACGACTTTCCTTGGGAGGAGCGTC
Source organism: Acidimicrobiia bacterium (assembly GCA_027494135.1). Taxonomy (GTDB): domain Bacteria; phylum Actinomycetota; class Acidimicrobiia; order IMCC26256; family PALSA-610; genus JAOSJK01. The sequence goes on from JAOSJK010000001.1 coordinate 527,571, forward strand.
GCGACGACCTCGTCCGCCAGGTGACCGACCTGCTCGACACGCACTTCGGAGGGATTCCGCGACTCGGTCATGCAGGTGGTCGTGGAGTCGCCGAAGTCCATCGAGCAGCGGATGCCGAACATGGTCCGTGGCTCGATCAAGCACGGCGACTACAACCCGATCCAGATGGGCAACAACCGCCCCAACGCCGACTGCTCGTCGAGTCGCACGCCGGTCGAGGGCCTGTACCTGTGCGGCGCCTCGATGTTCCCCGGAGGGATGGTCATCGGTGGGCCCGGCTACATCGCCGCACAGATCGTCTGCGCCGACAGCGAGACGAAGTTCCCGTTCGCCTACCCCGACCGCGTACTCCGGTACCTCGACACGTACTTCCCCGACGGCAAGGACGACGTCCTGCGCGGCTGACCGCCTCCGAGATGCATCGAGGTGCCGCAGACGGTGGTTGCCACCCCGTGACCGGCGGTTGTAGAAAGACACGCGAATCGTGACGAAGGGCCGCGCCCGGGCGCGGCCCAACGAGGAGAGCGGATGAGTTCGGCCGCCCCAGACCACACAGCACAGACCCGTCGCGGCCGAGCGCGGTCCGAGCGGCCCGGCCCGCAGGGCCAGGAGCGGGAAGCCTTCGACGTCATCGTGGTCGGCGCCGGTCCCGGCGGGCTCGCCTGCTCGGCCCGCCTGGCGCACCGTGGTCTCCGTGCAGACGATCGACATCGCCGACGGCGTGGTCCGCGGCATCACCACGAGGAAGGGCAGCTTCACTGCCCGTGCCGTGATCAGCAACGTCGGGATTCAACCGACCGTCCAGAAGCTCGCCGGCGCCGAACACTTCCCGGCGGAGTACGTGAAGTACGTCCGAGACCTCGAGCCCGGATGGGGCTGTGCGAGCATCCGCTACTACCTGTCGCGCAAGGTGCTCGACGCCCCGATGGCCATGATCTACGCCGACGACACCTGGTACACCACCGAGCGCTACGACCGATTACGCCGCGGCGAATGGGATGACGACGTGACCATCTTCCTCACGGTGCCGGGCAATCTCGACCCGTCGATGGCGCCACCCGGCAAGCAGTGCATCGTCGCCGGGTCGATCTGCTCGCCCGATCCCCTAGCTGCCGAGATAGAGGAGATCTACCGTCGGATGGACGCCACGATGACCAAGATCTTCCCCGAGGCCATGGCTGCCGTCGAGCGCCGCGTCACCGAGGGCATGGGGACCAACCAGGCCGGCGGCTCCGGAATGCGGGTCGCAGCGATGGTGCACGAGCACCTGACGCACGCGTGATGCCTCGGACCGCGGCCGCGGCGTCGCTTGCCCTGCTCGTCGCGGTCGCCTCCGGCTGCGGAACGCGTGTCGACGGCACCGACACCGCCGGCGGTACCGGATCGCGGTTGAACCCGCCCACGAGTGCGCCGGACTCCCCGGGCACCAGCGACACTCCGGGTACCACCGACCCGACACTGAGCGACTCGCCCTGCGGGCCCGGCGACGCCGCCGGAGCGACCGATGTCGGCGTGACAGACGACACGATCACCATCTACACGATCCACGACCTGAGCGGACCCGCTCCGGGGCTCTTCCAGGCCAACCAGGACGCGGTGAAGGCCTTCGTCGCGTACTGCAACAGCCTCGGCGGGGTGCTCGGTAGAGAGCTCGAGCTCGTGACGCGCGACTCGGGCTTCTTCGAGCCCCGTGCACAGATAGTCGATGCATGCAGGGAGGCATTCGCCGTTGTCGGCGGAGCGGTCGTCTTCGACGATCAGATGATCGACGTGGCCGAGGAGTGCGGCATCCCCGAGCTGCCGTCGTTCTCGTCGACACCGCAGCACAGCATCGCATCGAACGTGGTTCACGCCGTGCCCAACGCCGCCACCGAGTGGCAGGCCGGGCCCGCGTACTGGTTCGCAGAGGAGTACCCCGACGCGGTGAAGCGCGCCGCCGTCCTCTACGCCGACGCCGGCACCACCAAGAACCGCGCCGAGATGCAGAAGGAGGCCTTCGCGCAGGCCGGGTTCGACTTCGTCATGGAGAAGGCGATCCCGCTCGTCGAGCTCAACTGGGGCCCGCACGTAGACGAGCTGCGATCGAAGGGGATCGGATACGTCACGATCTGGTCCGATCTGAAGGAGCCCGTCAAGCTCGTGAAGGAGCTACGCGCCCAGGGCGTGGACATCGCGATCGTCGATATCGAGCCGCAGTCGTATACGAGCGACTTCCTCGAGCAGGCCGGCCCTGCAGCAGAGGGCGCGTACGTCGGAGTGAGCACGTGGCCGCTGGAGGAGGCAGACGAGAATGCCGAGCTCCAGCTCTACGGGGAGTGGGTCGACAGGACCACCGGCGGAGAACCGACCGCTCTGGGCATACACACCTGGTCGTCCGCCCTCCTCTTCGCGACCGCAGCGAAGGAGCTCGGCAGCGACCTGACGCGCGAGGGGCTGCTCGACCAACTGCACACGGTTCACGAGTGGGACGGCCACGGCATACACGCCCCAACCGACCCGGGAAGGAACCACCTCGCCGAGTGCATCGTCATGCTCCAGGTGCAAGACGGGGAGTTCCGACGGGTATGGCCCGACGAGGGCTTCGCCTGCGACCCGCGCTACGCGGCGAAGGTGCGCGACCCGTCGGCCGGGGGATAGCGGACGTTGACGACCTTTCTGCGCCTCACGATCTTCGGCCTGGTCGCCGGCGGCAGCTACTCGGTCGCGGCGAGCGGCCTCGTCCTCACGTACACGACGTCGGGCATCTTCAACTTCGCGCACGGCGCCATCGGGATGCTCGCCGCATTCCTCTACTGGGAGCTGCACGTACACCGCGGGTGGCCGACCCTCCTCGCGCTGATTGCAGTCCTGGTCTTCTTCGCGCCCCTCGCGGGAGCGCTCGTCGAACGATTCCTGGTGCGACCCCTCGAAGGGGCTTCCCTCTCGACGATGCTCGTGGTGACGGTCGGCCTGCTCGTCGGGTGCATCGGCCTCGCCCAGACCATCTGGCCGCCCGAGAGCAGGGTCGTCGAGGAGTTCTTCGCGCCTCACGGCTTCCGGGTCTTCGACGTATTCGTCTCCTGGCACAAGGCCATGACGATGCTGGTCGCCGTCGGAGTCGCTCTGGGCCTGCGTCTGCTCCTGCGGAGCACCAAGCGTGGGATCACGATGCGCGCCGTCGTCGACGACCGCGACCTGTCGTCGCTATCGGGGGCCAACCCCGCGCACACGAGCATGCTCTCGTGGGCGATCGGAGCGTCACTCGCGTCGCTCGCAGGAATCCTGCTGGCCCCGATCCTCACTCTCGACGTCGTCCCGCTCACCCTCCTGGTCATCAACGCATACGCCGCCGCCGTCGTCGGGGGGTTGCAGAGCATCTCGCTCACCTTCGGTGGAGCGATGCTGCTCGGGCTGCTGCAGTCGTACGCCTCGACCTATCTGCCCAAGGTCTTCCCGGGAGATCGCCTCCCCGACTGGCTGCCCGGTCTCAACGACTCGATCCCCGTTCTGCTGCTCTTCGTCGCGCTCCTCGCACTTCCGCAGGCCAGGCTGCACGGCACGCGCGTCATCAGAGCCGCCGCCGAGCGGGTGCCGCCGGTACGGCAGTCGATCGCCGCCGCCCTGGCTCTCGTCGGATGTGCCTACGTGGTCGTGGGCTTCCTGTCGAACCGCGACGTGACCCGCGTCGGAGAGGGGCTCGCCATCGGTCTGATCGGCCTCTCGCTCGTCCCTCTGACCGGGTACGCGGGGCAGGTCTCGCTCTGCCCACTCGCCTTCGCCGGGCTGGGAGCGGTGATGATGTCGAAGTTCGGCGGCGGCGGCTCGTGGATCGGCCTCGTCGCGGCGGTGGGCGTTCCCGCCGCCGTGGGTGCCCTGGTGGCTCTCCCCGCACTCCGTCTTCAGGGCCTCTATCTGGCTCTGTCCACGCTGGCGTTCGCCGTCCTCATGGACAACATGATCTTCCCGCAGCGCCGCCTCTTCTGGACCAGCTCGGTGACCGTCGACCGGCCGGACATCCCCTTCGTCTCCCTCGCGAGCGATCGAGCCTGGTTCGTGGTGCTCGCCGGCGCCTACGGGGCGCTGGCAGTGTTCGTGCTCGCCGTGCGCCGTGGGTCCTTCGGCCGCCGGCTCCTCGCGCTCAAGGACAGCCCCGTGGCGTGCGCAACGCTCGGAATGAGCCTCACGCGCACCAAGCTCGTCGTCTTCGCGCTCTCTGCCGGGATGGCCGGTCTGGGGGGCGCCCTCTACGCCGCGCTGCGCGTGGGCGTCTCGGCGAAGAGCTTCACGGCCGTCGGCGGCCTGGGCATCCTCCTCATCGCAGTGATCGGCGGGATCGAGATGGCGAGCGGACCACTCGTGGGAGGCCTCACGCTCGCCGCCATGACGATCGTCTCCCAGGAGATCGCAGCGCTCGACTGGCTCGCCGCGATCGGCCCGGCCTTCGTCGCGGTGACGCTCGCGCGCAATCGCGAGGGGCTCGCCATCCGACTCGCCGAGATCGGACGCGGGCTCGCAGGTTGGAGGCCGCGACGCTCCAAGCTCGAGACCGACTGGCTGGCAACCATCGACGCGACCCTGCCTCCGCACGTTGCTCTGCAGCCCGAGCAGGTCGACGCGCTCGAAGAGGTCTTCCGGCTCGAGCCCGCGCTCTGCACCTCCGAGCCGGTCCGTTGAACCGCCTCCAGACCCTCGGGGGTCGACCTGCGCCAGACGCGTCCCGCGACACCGCTCCCGCCGACGACCGTCATGCGCGCCCGCCCGTCCTCGAACTCATGGGTGTCTGCGCCGCATACGGCTCGATCGAGGTCCTCCACGGCGTCGATCTCACCGTGGCGCGGGGGAGCGTCGTCGCTTTGCTGGGACCGAACGGTGTGGGGAAGTCCACGACGCTCAAGGTCGCCGCCGGGCTCGTCGCTCCGACGGCCGGCTGCGTCCACGTGGCGGGCCGGCACCTGAACGGCGCCCCTGCCGACGCGATCGCGCGCGCCGGTGTACGTACCGTGCCCGAGAGGCGAGGGGTCTTCCCCAATCTGACCGTCGCGGAGAACCTCCGCCTGCTAACTGGACGCGGCCGGTCGCTCGCGCACGTCCAGGAAAGCGCGTACGCACGTTTTCCCCGACTCGGCGAGCGACGCCGCCAGCTCGCCGGGACGCTGTCGGGCGGCGAGCAGCAGATGCTCGCGATCGCGCGTGCTCTGGCCACCGATCCGGCGCTGCTCCTGGTCGACGAGCTCTCGATGGGCCTCTCGCCGCTGCTCGTCCAGGAGCTCTACGGTCACCTCGCAGTGATCGCGGCCGACGGGGTGTCGATCCTCGTGGTGGAGCAGTTCGCCCACGCGGTGCTGGGGGTCGCTGATCACGCGGCCCTCATGCTGCACGGTCGCGTTCAGCGTTCCGGACCCCCGCCGAGCTCGCAGGAGATCTGGCGGCCGCGTACCTCGGAGCCGACGGACACGGCACCAGCACGTGCTAGCGCTGATGGCTGGTACGCCAGACTTGATCCACTCGAGTACCGAACGAGCCAGGAGCACCCAGTGACACAGCCTGACCCGACAGAGGAGCTCGAAGGGGCCGGCGACGGCGCCGAGCGCAGGGAAGATCAGCTCGATCGCGCAGTTGCATCCCTACGCGTCGCTGGAACACACGGGCCCGAGACGCGCGCGCTCGTTGCGGGCGGCGTGCTGATGCTGGCCGGAGTCGGATTCGTCATCGCGGGCTGGTGGGGGGTCTCGGGCACGCTCGACGTCGGTCGACAGATGCCGTACCTGGTCTCGGGCGGGCTGGCCGGAATCGCTCTCGCAGTCATCGGCGCGACGCTCTACCTCCGGTTCTCACTGGCGCGATACCTGCGGTACTGGCTGATCCGACTCGTCCACGAGCAGCGCGACCAGAACGAGCGCACGCTGGAGGAGCAGAGCCGTCAAGGCGACCGTATCGTGGAGGCCCTGGCCCGTCTGGAAGAGCTGCTCACCGACGGTCCGCACGAGAAGCCCGGCACCTGACCTCTTCCGCGAGGTCGGAGCCCACCGCTACGCCGGCGGGTCGCCGAGAGCCTCGACTACTTCCTCCTCGAGGACGTGGCGCGCCAGCTCGCTCTCCTTCTCGACACTCACGTGCGGAAGGATCCGGTCGAGCCATCCCGGAAGCCACCAGTTCGCGCGGTCGAGCAGCTCCATCGCGGCGGGTACGAGAAGCGTCCTCACCAGGATGGCGTCGAGGAGTATCGCCGACGCGAGGCCGACGCCGAAGAGCTTGAGGACGCGGTCGTCGTTCAGCATGAACGACCCGAAGACGATCACCATGATCGTCGCAGCCGCGGTGATCACACGCGCCGTGACTGCGAGGCCGTCTGCGACGGCCAAGCCGTTGTCGCCGGTCCTCAGGTACTCCTCCTGTATCCGGGTCACGAGGAAGACCTCGTAATCCATCGAGAGACCGAAGAGGACGGCGAAGAGCCACATCGGCACCATCGAGAGGATCGGTCCGGTGCGGTCGATTCCGACGAGGTCCGCGCCCCATCCCCACTGGAACACCGCGATCACGAGCCCGTAGGCGGCTCCTATCGAGAGCAGGTTCATGAGAACGGCCTTCAGCGGGACGAGGATCGAGCGGAAGACCACGACGAGCAGCAGGAACGACAGGACCAGGACGCACCCGATGAAGATCCCTAGGCGCCCGCCGACTACCTCGGCGACGTCGATCGAGGACGCCGTGATCCCTGCGAGATGCGCCGTGATCCCGGTGCCCGCCAGTGCCGCCGGAACGACGTCGTCGCGCAGCTCCCGGAAGAGGCGGTCCGTGGCCTCCGAGCGCGGCGACGTGCTCGGGACCACGGCCACGATCGCGGCGTCGCCCGTCTCGTTGAACTCCGGAGGAAGTGCCACCAGCACGCCGTCGGTCCCGGCGAGCGCATCGACGAGACCGTCGAGCGCGGTGCTATCGCCGAGCGACTCCGAGGGGATCGCGACGACGACCGCAATCGGTCCGTTCACGCCTGGCCCGAAGCCGTCGGCGATCAGGTCGTAGGCGCGCCGGGCACTCGTGGAACGGGGCTCGGTGCCGTCGTCGGATGACCCCAGGCGCATCGACAGGACCGGCACCGACATGACCAGGAGAACCGTCGCGCCGGAGGCGAGCGCCCACCACGGGTGTCGCTGGACGAGGCGGCTCCATCGGAACCAGCCGGTTCGACGGTGACCCGTCTCCCGGCGATGCCTCCCGACAGGTAGTCGGTCGATGGCGCGGCCCGTGAATCCGAGTGCAGCCGGCAGGAGAGTGATCGACGCGAGCATCGTGAGCACCACCGCGACGATCGCGCCGAGCGCCAGGCCGTGGAGGATCGGCATCCCCATGAGGAACATCCCGCTCATCGAGATGACTACGGTCGTGCCCGCGAACATCACCGACCGTCCCGAGGTGGTGAGAGCGATCGCCGTCGCGTCCTCGGGTAACAGGCCGCCGTGGAGTCCCTGTCGGTACCGCGTGACGATGAGCAGCGCGTAGTCGACACCGACCCCGAGGCCGATCATCATCGCTACCTGCGGGGCGAAGTCGGGGATGTCCAGGAGATTCATCGACAGAGTGAGCAGAGCGACGCCCACGCCGAGCGCCGAGAGCGCCACCAGGATCGGAAGCCCCGCGGCGACGACAGACGCGAAGGTCAACAGCAGCACCACGACTGCAGCGACGAACCCCACGATCTCGCTCCGCCCGACGTGCTGCGCGCCCGCGTACTTCAGCGCCTCGCCGCCGACCTCGACATCGACGCCCTCGCCTCTCAGCCCGTCGAGGATGCGGTCGAAGTCGCCCGCGACGGCCGGGGGGACATCCGCACCGGCCACGTCGAGCTGAACGGATGCCATGGCGATCGTGCCGTCGGCGGAGACGGCCGGCAGCGCCGCATCGAACGGATCGCTGACAGAGCGGACGTGATCGACCTCGCCGATATCGGAGAGGGTCGACTCCACCGCCGCACGAACGTCGGCTTCTCCGACGCCGGCCTCCGCCCTGATCACGATGTTGGCGGTGTCGCCCGATCGCTCAGGGAAACGCTCGCGCAGCAGATCGACGGCCATCTGGGAGTCGGTGCCCGGGACCGTGAAGTCGTTGATCGGCTCGCCGCCGTACTGGAAGGCTGCCGTGACCGCCAGGACGACCAGGAGTGCCCAGCCGGCCGCGACGAACCGGCGGTGGCGGTAGCACCAACGGGCTAGGTGTTCCACGGTGCGGACTCCGGTTACGCGAGATGGCGGGCGGCTCGAGCAGCCGTCGGCGGTGCAGCCTACCGGCGGCGCTCCACGCCGGAGCTGCTCCGCCGGCCGGTCGCCGCGGTCGAGGTCGTAGGCTCTGTCGCGCGTGCGCGCCGGGTCTGTATGCACCGTCGACGTCTCGCCGACAACCCGACGAGAGCGACACACGCCTCGCCGATCTGCGGGAGTGAACCATGCCCTGGACGGACCACTGGACGCCCAGCGACCGGATGCTGCGGAGAATCGTCGTTCTGCAACGGGACACCTACCTGCTCACCGGAGGACGGGTCCTGTCCCGGGCTCGCGCGAAGCCGATGATGCTGCTGACGACGACCGGCCGCCGCACGGGTCGGCCTCGCACGACCCCTCTGCCCTTCTTCCCACACGACGACGGAGTCGTCGTCGTCGCGTCCAACTCCGGGAGCGATCAGCACCCTGCCTGGTACCTGAACGCCTTGGCGGAGCCCGAGGTGCGAGTGCAGGTCGGACCGCGCACCAGCACCGCTACGGCACGGCCCCTGGAGGGAGAAGAGCGCGACCGGGCATGGGCCCGCCTGGTAGAGACGGCGCCCTGGTACACCGACTACCAGTCGCAGACGACGCGCGAGCTCCCCGTCGTCGCCATCACCCCCGACACGCCGGTCGGACACGACGCACCGGTTGTCGTGGATCGCCCGGTACTCGGCTGGTGGGTCGCGGTCGTCTCGGGTATGACGGCGCTCGGACTCGTCGCGTACCACGGTCGTGCCTGGAGATGGTGGAGCACCCATGTGACCGATGCTGTACCGAGAGGCGCGCTGCGCGCTCTCTTCGGGGCCGCCGTAGTCACACACCTCGTGGAAGCCGCGACCGCCGTCCGCATGGCGGAGAGCGACGGCCGTCACGCGTCGGCGCTCAGCTGGGGGACCCAGACGACGATCCTCGGGTACCCCTCGCTCGCAGTGCTGCGTCGCTCGGTGCGCGAGCGGTCGACACGGAGCAGAACTCAGCCCGACAAGTAGCCGCGCCCCTTTGCTCGCCCCCGGTATCAGGCTTCCCGAATGAGCAGTATCCCGCCGACAAGTGTCCAGAGAATCAGCACCAGGAACGTGAAGAGACCTGCGGTAGCCACGCCCGAGCTCAGAATCCCCAGCGAGCTGATGGCCATAGCCACCCCGAGAACGACGGTCGACCACGAGTACCAGGCCTTGGCGCGCTCCGACCGCAGGGCTGCCGACCCGAACGCGACCAAGGCCGCTCCCAGCGTGACGAAGCCCACCATGTACAGCACGTAGCCCATGTCCCACCCGAAGCGGAAGACGTCGGCGCCGGCTGTTGCGCGATGTCCTCGTCCCACGCGGGAACCCAGAAAGCCGCGCCGCCGATCACGCTCATCGCCATCCCGATCGACCCCGCCAATGCAGCCGACGCCGCGAGTACCCCGCTCGCGCCGCTGAACCGGCGTGCGATGCCGACCATGAACGCGACGAAGAACGGCAGGGCGACGGCGTAGACCAGGACCTGCAGCAGTCCCCGGATCTGTTGTCGAGGGCATACCTCTTTATCTCGTCTGCGGGCGCTCCGAGATCGGGCGGCGCCTTAACGACCATGAAGCTCACGCCCAGGAAGACGGCCGCTGCCACACCTGCCCAGCCGCCGATCCTGGTGTCGGGCCCTGCCTGCATCTCGTCCATGCCTGACCTCCCGTACGCCGCATCGGAGCATCCCGATGCTCGTGCCAGCGCCGCGGAACGTAGCACCGGTCCCTCGCCGCGAAACGGATCTCCTGCAAATCGCACGTGACTCAGATAGTGGACCGTGTTATCACTGCGGGGTTGCGGCTCGCCCGTCCGCATGGCGCGCCGACCTCCGACCGCCGATCCCAGAAGGGCCCGCGCCCCGAGTTAGGAGTGTCCGACATGCCGCTGCTCGCAGCCGAGGAGATCGGAGTCCGCTTCGGCGGCCTCCAGGCGCTCGACGGAGTGAACCTGGAAGTCGAGGCCGGGAGCATCACTGGCCTGATCGGCCCCAACGGCGCCGGCAAGACGACCCTCTTCAACGTGGTCTGCGGGCTTCAGTCGCCGACGCACGGCTCGGTACTCCTCGAGGGTCGCGACATCACCCGGCTCTCCCCCGCTCGGCGTGCACGCCTCGGCATCGGACGCACCTTCCAGCGACTCGAGATCTTCGGCTCGCTCTCGGTGCGCGACAACGTACTGGTCGCCGCCGAGGCGCGGCGCGACTGGTCACGAGAGATGTTCTCACCCGGACGCGTCGCAGACGAGGTCCTCGATCGGACGGGCCTCCGCGACCTGTCCTCCGAGCCTGCCGGCGCGCTCCCCACGGGAACCGCCCGACTCGTAGAGCTGGCCCGCGCGCTCGCGACCGCGCCGCGCGTTCTCCTCCTCGACGAGCCGTCTTCGGGCCTCGACGAGTCGGAGAGCTGCGCCCTCGGCGACCTGCTCACCGATCTCGTCGCCGACGACGGACTCGGGATCCTCCTCGTCGAGCACGACATGGCCGTGGTCATGCGCGTCTGCTCGGAGATCTACGTCCTCGACCTCGGCGCCGTCGTCGCCGCGGGACCACCCCTGACGATCCAGAGCGACGCCCGGGTGAGAGCCGCGTACCTCGGCGACGCGGTCCCCGCTCACCTCTGAGATGGGGCGGAATCGCGCACCCCTGCCGCCGAACTGACCCATCTCGAGCCCCCGGCCCGCCGCGCCCTGCGGCTACAGGTCGATCGGGTCGACCCGCACCGGCCTCTCGCCGAGGCGCTCGGCGCGGCCGGTGCGGAGCACCTTGGCGAGCAGGCGGTACGGCTCGGCGACGGCCGCACGATCGCCGAACCACGCCGGCTCGGCCCGATCGTCGTAGCCCATGAACACTGCGTGCATGCCCCGAGCCGCCGCCCGCGCGAGCGCCTGTGCGAAGAGGCGACTCAGCACCGCCTCTTCGCCGACCCCACCGAGCAGGAGCCCGGCACGGAGTCCGGCGGCGGACGCCTCGGCACCCGCGGCGTCCGCGGCGGCCGCGTCGGCCGCGTCGATGGGCACGTAGCGCGCAACCGCCGAGTAGTCCCACAGGCCGAGCAGCGCCCCACCTTCCTGCCACACGTCGTCGGGGTTCCATCCGGGAAGCCGCGTCCACTGGTCGCGCAGGGACTCCGCGTCGAGACCCTTTCCGAGGTCGAAGCCGCTCTCCGCTCCCACCACCAGCTCCGCCGCCTCCTCCCAGTCGTGCTGCGCGCCGCTCGGCATCACTTCCGGCTCCAGCTCGGGCTCGGGGTCGGCTGCGAAGATGCTCGCGACGACGCCGGCGTGCTGCTCGTAGCCGGCGCGCGCGAAGGTGCTGAGCGAGGCCTCGTTACCGCTCATCACGTGGGCGTACAGGAAATCGGCCCCCGCCGACGATGCGAGCTCGTCGGCCTGCCGTAGGAGCCGTCCCGCAAGACCACATCCCCGCGCCTCGGGCCTGACCGCAAGGTCGAAGACGTAGCCGGCGACAGACCTCCGGCCGGCCACCAGGACGTGCTTCATCGCTACCGTGACCGTCGCGTCGACCGACGCGCCCGAGCCGTCTACGGCCAGCACCCATGACTCCCGGTACGGGCTGGAGCGGCGGTAGTAGTCGGGGCTCCGATCGGTCGCGAGAGAGGCGCTGCCGCCCGACTGCGGGCACCTCAGCAGGAGCTCACAAAGCGCGTCGTTGTCCTCTGCGAGAGCGCGGCGGATCACGCGACCGCCTCCACGAGCGCCCGGAGATGCGCCGGATCCGGGCGCTGCTCTCCTGCCTCGATCGACCGCAGAGCCGCGAGCACCGCCGTGTTGGCCGGGGCCGCGACCCCGAGCTCGCCGGCCCGACGGACGATCTCCCCGGTCACGGCCTCGATCTCCGTCGGGCGCCCCAGCTCGAAGTCCCGCCACGTGACCGATCTCACCGATCCGAACCGCTCGGCCGCTCTGTCGAACGCGCCATCCAGAGCCATCTCCCATCCCGGAGCGCGCCGGCCGACGAGATCTGCCGGCGCACCGAAGGCGGTCGGTAGATCGACGCCGCTGGCGGCCGCCACGGCCGCGCCCTCCACCAGCACCTCCCTCACGAGAGGCCTGTGAGCGTCGGCGAGCACCTCTCCGAGGAGCAACCCGCCGACCGCTCCGAGGACGGTCACGCTGTTCGTGAGCATCTTCGACCAGAGATCCGCGCGCACATCGGTGCTCTCACGAGTCGGCGACACCCCACCCAGCACGGCTGCTGCGCGCCAGTCCCGAGTCCTCGCCTGTCCCGCCTGTCGCGCCTGTCGCGCCGGAGTCCCACAATCTGCCGATAGTCAAGGGCCCCTCGGCGTCGAGTCTGACTCGGCCGGGAGCGAGATACGTCGCGGCGAAGCCGACGGCGCAACCTATGGTCCGCTGCTCTCCCGCAATCGTGGCGACCCTCTCGCACGACAAGCCGTTCTGCAGCGAGACGACGTCGCCGTTCGGTGCCAGACGAGACAGCAGAGGCGCCAGGGCGGACTCGGTCACCTGCGACCGAACCGCCAGGAGCAACAGATCGCAACGCCCCTCGCGTGATAGTGCCGCTTCCGGCGACACGGCGTCCATCGGCGTCATCCGATCGCCGCCGGGTGACTCGACCGCGAGCCCCGGTTCGCGCAGCAGCGCGACATGCCGCGGATCTGCGTCGACCACGAGCGGTTCGAGCCCTGCGAGCACGAGCCGCGAGGCCACGTTCCCGCCGATCGCACCGGCGCCGACACACCAGACGGTTGGCGATGTGCTCCCGGTCGGAACACCACCCACACTCCCGACGCTCAACTCGCTCGCTCCTCGATCCCCGGGGAGCGAACCACAGCCGTCCGCCGCCGAGGTCGACGATCTCGGCTGCGCCGGGCCGCCCGCCGCCGCAGCCGATCTCGAAGTCGGCCTTCGTGGCAGTCCCCCAGCGCTCGAGGTATGCGTCTGGAAGAAGATCGGCGCGGGGCGACGCCGTCAGCCCGGGCGCCACCGCCTCCAGAGCCTCGAGGTATCTCTCCAGGGGCTTCCAGCCAGGGACCACCACTCGCCCGGCCGGGCCGCTGATCACCAGCGTCGGGAAGACGTAGCGGTGTCCGTCGCCGTCGCGCTTCGCACGCCCGGACCCCTCGCCCGGATCCTCGAGTCCGATCACGTACGGGTCGGGGTCGCGGGTCTCCTCCCGGTCGGAGCGGAAGGCGGCCGCCACCTCCGAGGACCTGGAGTCCGCGATCAGTCTCTCCGCGTCCGAGGCCGGCGACGCCGACGAGCGCCGCTCTCGTCGAGGCCTCGTCGTCGGGGGCTCCCCGAAGAAGAAGGTCGCCTCACGGAGCCGCCGCAGCACACGATCCGCGACGTCGGGACCCTGCATCTCGGCCGCCTTCGCGACCAGGCATGCCGGAAACGTCGACGAGTACATGCGCGAGAGGCCCGCGGGCCACGGAGCCCCCGTGTACCCCGAGACCTTCTCCCAGTAGCGCCGCCAGCGCGGGACCGACCCGGCCGGGTCGAAGCTCTCGGTCGCGGCCGCCATGTCCTCGACGAGGCCACCGAGCACGCGGCGCCACGTCACGCGATCTCCGTACCGGCCGCGCAGCAGACGCATCTTCGGCTCGCTCCCCCACGCCCACGAGCAACCGGGATCGGTGAACTCGGCAACCTCGACGTCACTCGTCACTCGTCAATCCTAGGGTGGCGTCTACGATTCGCGGGGCAGGCAGGCGCGCGACGGCGAGGTGCAGGTGGGAAGACGGGCGGAGTCCAGGCCGGTCGAGCGGGTGGTCGCTCTCGCTGCCTACGTTTCTGAGCGCGCCGGGAGCCCCCCGACCAGAGCCGAGATCGTCACCGACGTGCCGGGCTATCCGGAGGGCGACGAGGCCAACCGCAAGGCGCTCCGCCGCGACCTCTCCGACCTCGCCGAGCACTTCGGCATCGAGACCGACTGCGACCCGGCCGAGGACAGGTACCGCCTACGCCGGCCTTTCCTCACCTCCGACGAGCGCCGAGTTCTCATCGCCGCGGCAACCATCGCGCAGGTCCAAGGGCTCGGCGAACCCGACCCCGACGACATCGGGGGCGGAGTCGACGAGTACGGGCGCTTCATCTTCATCACCGTCCCACATCGGACCCTGGCGCTCTTCGAAGCGATCCGCGCGCGAATCCCGGTCACGTTCGTGTACCACGGGCGCACACGGACCTTCCACGCGTACGCGCTCGGCGAGATGACCTCGCACTGGTACGTCACCGGCCTCGAGCAGGAGTCGGGCGGGCAACGCCAGTTCCGAATAGACAGGATCGAGAGCGACGTGAGCCCGGCGGGTGCGCCCGGGTCCTACGAGGTCCCCGGCGACTTCGACGCCCCGGAAGCGATTCGCGGGGTCGACCCCTTCAGATGGGGCCCCGATCCGAAGGTCACGGCCCGGGTGCTTCTCGGCGCCGACCACGTCCAGGGCTTCGTCGGCGAGTACGGGGGCACGGTTGTCGATCACATCGACGGCGACGCAGTCGTCGAGGTGGAGGTCGCCCACTACGACGCGTTCCGGTGGAGACTGCTCTCTTTCGGCACGCACGCAAGGGTCCTCTCACCACCCGCTCTGGTAGACCACGTCCGCTCGCACCTGACGTCGATCGTGAGGACGTGATCGTGCGCTTCGACAAGATCCGCCAGTTCGAGGTGCTCAACGCCGTCCTCGCCGCGGCCGAGGAGCGAGGGACGGTGTCGCTCGCGGAGTTCGCCGAGCGGTTCGACGTCGATCTCGACGCCCTTCACCGGGTCGTAGCCGACGCGGTTCTCTGCGAGTTCAAGACCTCGACGGGCGACGTGATCGGATTCACGCGCTCGTTCCTCCTCACCGAGGACGAGCACCTCGTGCTGGACGAGTCCCACTGGCTCCGCGACCTGGTCTCCGTCCCCCCGGAGCCCGAAGCGGCACTCCGCCTGCTGCTCGCCGGGTCGGCGGCGAGCGCGCTCGCCCCCGCAGCGGTGCCGCCGCTCGATTCGGCTCTCGAGAAGCTCCGGAGCGCGCTCTCGGCAGAGGTCGTCGTCACCGACGCCCGGCCCGAGTGGCTGCCTCTGGTCGAGCACGCGCGGCGCGCCCACAAGAGGCTGCGCTTCCGATACGTCAAGGACGGTCACACCGAGGCGAGCGACCGGGAGATCGAGCCTCACATCGTCTTCTCTAAGTGGGGGCACTGGTACGTGGGTGGCCGGCCCGTCGGTGCGGAGACGACGCCCAGCTTCCGGATAGACCGGATCATCAGCGCCGAGGTGTCCGACGAGGAGTTCGAACCAGTCGACACGCCGACCATCCCCGAGTGGTTCGACCTCAGCGCGGCCGAGCACTCGGTCCGGCTCCGGCTACCCAGGGGCGAGCTCACATCGTTGCCACGACCGCATCGGCTCGGCGAGATCTCGGAGCTGCCCGATGGGCTGGTCGAGGTAGAGGTGGTCATCACCGGCGACCGCCGCCTGGACCACCTCCTCGTCATCCTCGGACCGGAGTGCGAGGTGCTGGGACCACCGAAGGCGATCGACCGGCGCCGCGCCTACACGGAGGAGCTGCTGGCGCTCTACTGAGGTCGGCGCTCACAGATCCGGGGGTTGCGCCCGGTAGCCTCCACCCCCTGATGACCGCGCTCGACGACTCCCCGCGCTCGAACGGGCTCGCCGAGATCGGACGTCGGTCACCGCTCGCCCTGATCGCCCTCGGAGTGGTGCTATACGCGACGGGACCGGTCTTCGTCGGCTCGGCCGAGGTGTCGGGGCCCGTCCTCTCGTTCTGGCGGCTCTGGTTCGGCGTAGCCGTCTTCGGTGTGGCGACAGTCGTTCACACGCGCACCTCCGGGCGACGGGCCGACCTCGAGGGCTGGAAGTGGGCCGCGCGGGCCGGATTCGTCTTCGGCATCCACCAGCTCTGCTTCATGTCGGCGGTGAAGCTGACCTCGGTCGTCGACACGACGCTGATGTCGACTCTCTCGCCGATAGTCGTGGGAGTGCTCGCAGTGCCGATGTTCGGCGAGCGTCCGGGGCTTCCATTCCGCGCCTGGTCGGCGGTGGCGATCGCCGGTGCCGCAGTCGTCGCTCTCGCGGGGTCTTCGGGACCCGGCGGAGACCCCATCGGGATGCTCCTGGCGTTCGTCAACGTCGTCTTCTTCGCGCTCTTCTTCGTCTGGTCGAAGCACACTCGAGATCACATCGACGTCGTGCCGTTCCTGTTCGGGGTCATGGTGGTGGCCGCATCGACCGTCACCTGCTACGTCGTGGTCAGCGGCGAGCCCGTCGGCTCGGCGCGCGGGCACGACTTCGCGATGGCCGCCTGCATGGCGCTCGGTCCCGGCGCACTCGGGCACTTCGTCATGACATGGCCACTGCGCTGGGTGCCGGCGAACGTCCCGCCCATCATGAGGCTCGCCGGCCCGGCGATCTCGGGAGCGCTCGCGTACGCGATCCTCCACCAGGAGATCACCGTCGCCCACCTGGTCGGTGGCAGCGTGACGATCGCCGGAGTCGCCGGCGCCCTGCTCTCCCCGCCGGGCGCGCCCTCACCCGCGACGCCGCCGAGGCCGCCGAGCTCGACTGACCTTCCCCCCACCACGAGCGTCGATAGACCACAAGTAATGTGGTCTATCGACGCTCGTCATTCGAGGAGAGTGATCTCGCCGCCGCTCGCCTCGATCACTGCGCGTACGGCGTCGTGCAGGCGACCGTGCAGCATCTGGAAGTACTCCTGCTCTGGGTCGCGTTCGTCTGTCGATGCCGGCGCGTCGCCGCCGTCGGCGTCGCCCGCGTAATCGAAACCGCCGTCGGGCTCCTCGGAGAGGTCGGCGAGGGCCGCGTCCCAGTCGGTGCGCGACGCGGCGAGACGCAGCCGCATCGCCGGCGCCTGCAGCAGCGCCCTGGTCAGGTCTTGCACGATCGTCACGACCACGTCGGTGCTCGTCCTAACCCCGGGGGTCGAGAGCAGGTGCAGCGCCTGGAGCTTGCGCATCGCCAGGGCGGCGATCATCACGGGGTCGGACATCTCGGTCACGGCCGAGTCGACCTCGGTGAGATCCAGGGTGACCTGATCCGGGACCCCGAACCATCGCTTCAGCGTCGCGAAGAGCTCCTCGGTGACGTCGTGCAGCGCGAGCAGCTCCGGGGGCTTCGGCACGACCTCCATGCTCCCTACATTACGCAGCCCCTGCCGCGGCGCGAGCACCCGCTCCGCCCCGCGGGTCACCGCGACGGCCGGGGAGTGCCGGTTATTGTCGAATCCGATGCGTCCGACTACGTGGGTGGCGGCAGCGGCGGTGGGGTACGCAGCCTCCGCGCTCCTTCCCGTAGCGGCGCGCCCGGCCGGCGTCGACCGATCCTCGTACAGCGTCGCCGGTGCCTCCGCCGATGCCCCCGCGCCCACCTCCGCCACGCCACCGCCGGGCCACTCCTCCACGTCGCCACCGGGCCACTCGACTACGTCGACGGTCCCCGCGCGGCGCGAGGTCTCGATCGCGGTGACCGGCGACATCCTGCTGCACAGCCCGGTGAGCACCGCGGCGGCCGGATACGGGCGGGAGAGCGGGGCGGCCTACGACTACCGGCCGATGTTCGACCGGGTTCGCGCGACGTTGTCGGAGGCGGACCTGGCGCTGTGTCACCTGGAGACCCCCTCTCGCCCGACGACACCGACATCACCACCTACCCGTCGTTCAGCGTTCCCTGGGAGATCGCGCCGGCCCTCGCAGACGCCGGCTACGACGGATGCTCGACCGCCTCCAACCACTCGCTGGACCGTGGTGGCGCAGGCGTCACGGCGACCCTCGACCACCTCGACGTCGCGGGGCTCGGGCACGCCGGCTCCGCACGATCGGAAGAGGAGGCGGCGACGCCCACGATGTACGACGTGCGCGGCGTCGAGGTCGGTCACCTTGCGTACACCGAGCACTTCAACGGCAACTCCGTCCCCGCCGACCAGCCCTGGCTCGTGGCGCGCATCGACCTGGAGAAGATCCTCGCCGACTCCTCGGCCCTACGGGCTGCCGGCGCGCGCATCGTCGTCGTCAGCCTGCACTGGGGCTCGGAGTTCGTGAGCGAGCCTACGGACTCGCAGGAGGCGATCGCCGCCGCCCTGCTCGCATCACCCGACGTGGATCTGGTGATCGGCCACCACGCGCACGTCGTGCAGCCCGTCGAGCAGATCAACGGCGAGTGGGTCGCGTACGGCCTCGGCAACTTCCTCTCGAATCAGTACGACACCACCTGCTGTCCGGCCGAGAGCCAGGACGGCGTGATAGCGATCTTCCACTTCCGGGAGGGTGACGACGGCGGCTTCACGTCGGAGTCGGTCGAGGTCGTGCCCACCTGGGTCGAGCGCCCGACCTACCGAATCCTGGTCGCCTCCGACGCCCTCTCCCAACCGGATCTCGCGCCCTCGACCCGCGACGCGCTCGCGCGCTCCCTGGAGCGGACGCTGGAAGTGCTCGACCGTCGCGGGGGTGCACCGACGGTCACTGAAGCCGCCGCTTGAGCTCGCGACGGCTGCACCGCGCGGATCGGGCCTACTCACCCGACAGCAGAGGGCTCGGTCCGACGCGCTACGGAGAGCGCGCTAGGACCTCGCTGTCTTCTTCGCCGCTGTCTTCTTCGCCGCTGTCTTCTTCGCCGCAGCCGTCTTCGCCCCGGCCTTCTTCGCCGGTGCCCTCTTCGCCGCAGCCTTCTTCGCCCCGGCCTTCTTCGCCGGTGCCCTCTTCGCCGCAGCCTTCTTGGCCCCGGCCTTCTTCGCCGGCGCCTTCTTTGCGGGCGTCTTCTTCGCCGCGGCCTTCCTGACGCGGCCTGCGGCCGCGCGCGCCGACGCCATGGCCTCGTCGAGGCGCGCCTCCAACGCTCTGATCTCCTTGCGCGTGTCGCGCCGCAGCGACTCGACCTGGGAACGCACCTCACGCTCGACGACTTCGGCCAGATCCTTGCCGCGATCACGGCTCCGCTGGACGATCTCGTCCACGTAGGCCTCCGCCTTCTCCGCGGCGATGCGTCCCTGCTCGATCAAGTCGTCAACGATCTGCTCTGCGCGCTCACGGCTGATCTCCGTGAAGTGCTCCGCCGCTTCCAGCAGGTCGTTCCAGTCTCGTACCCGGCTCATCGAGTCCCCCTTTGCCCACTCTGACGAGACAACGCTATTGCGCCGGGCGATCCGATGGAAGGGCACAACGGCCCGGAGCCGACGGGACGCTGAGCGATCCCGCCGCCGGCCGAGGCGTAGGCCGCTACCGGAGTCTGCCGCAGCCGGATCGCGGTGAGACGCACTCTCGGCGCCGTCGAGGACCCACTCGCCCGGGGTCAGATGGTGAAGGCCATGTTGGAGACGACGGCCCTGCCCAGGGCCTCGTCACCGTCGAAGAGGACCCGTCCCTCCGCCAGGATCTGTTCGGCGGCGAGCCTGCCGGAGGCCAAGCCGATGAACGTCGCGCCGTCCATCCGCAAACGGGTGGTGGGGTCGTCGGGCGATTCGTCGAGGATCCTCGCCCTTCCCTCGACACCCACCGAGAGCTCGAAGCCGGCCGGTCCGGCGACGTCGAAGACCACCGAGGCACCCTGAGGCGCGCCCGCCTTCTTGCCCACCACGTACGGCATTCCCTCACCGAGCTTCGCCATCGACAGCTCCGCCACAGGCCCGACGGCATCGACGCGACGGTTGACCGCATCGCGGATGTCCTGCTCGTGGATCCAGCAGTCGAAGACCCTGATCGCCATGAACTTCCGGTACGGACCCGGCCCCTCGGGCGTGAATCCTTCCCTCCCCCAGTCGTCCGCCGACATCGCGCGCAGCTGGTCGAGCCTGCGCCCCGTCACCTCGCGGAACTCTTCGAGCACCTCGGCGCCCGGCCGAGACCGGTACGCCTCGATCCAGATCTCGTTGAAGGCGCCAATGTCGTTCTTGACGTGAGGAAGCCCCTTGACGTCGACCGCGACATCGGGCGGCTGCTCGCCGAGGAGCATCCGCTCGGTCCCGATCATGTGCGCGAGCTGATCCTGCACGGTCCAGCCGGGGCAGTCGGTGGGGAGGGCCCACTGGTCGTCGGTCAGGCCTTCGCATGCGTCGACGATCGAGGCCCAGACCGTGTCGAGCAGACCGATGAGCGGCTCGTTCACTGTGCTCCACCTCCCGATGGATCTGCCGGCCGGGGCGGCGCGGGAGCGTAGCCCCGGCCCCACCACGCCGCGAGCAGCGTAAGCAATCCGATGCCCCCCGCGCCCGCGCCCCATACGGCGAGTGCTCCCGCGCCGTCGTAGATCGGAGCCGCTGCCAGCGAGGCCAACCCGCCGACGAGCGCCCCGACCCCTCCCGAGAGCCCCTGACCCGATGCGAGAAGCTCGGGCGGCGCGGCCCGGGCGACTGCGATCCGTGCCGCGGGCATCGTCACGGTGTCGATCCCGGAGTGCACCAGCGCTATCACGCAGAGGATCCAGATGTTGTCGGTGAACCCGTACAGCAGCATCACCGGGACCGTGATCGTCATCGAGAAGACCGCTGCGCGAACGGGGCCTACACGATCGGCGAGCCGGCCGCCCGCCGCAGAGAACAGGACGAGGGGGAAGGCGAAGACCGCCAGGGAGAAGCCGACGAAGTTGGTGCTAGCGCCGCGGTCCTTCATGAAGACCGCCCAGACAGCGTCGAAGACGCCCATCGAGAGCGCCCAGGCGGCACCCACAGCGACACCGGCGAGCACCGCGCGGTTGCCGAGCAGCACGCGCAGCGTGCGCTTCTCCGTGCTGATCTCGGCCGGAGGCTCGACGATCCGCGCGACGGCCGGCGCCGTCAGGGCGAGGGCACCGGCCAAGACGATGAAAGGGGCGCGCAGCCCGAAGGTGCTCGCGAGCACGGCGGCGATGGGCGGACCGGCGATGAACCCGGCGACCTCCACTGCGGTCAGGCGCCCGAGTATCTCGCCGGTTCTGCTGAGATCGCGCATCACCAGCACGCGCCTCGAGGCCGACATGAACGCACCGGAACCCAGGCCGAGGAGCAGTCGCATCAGCACGAGCTGCCAGAGCTCCCCCGACAGCCCGAAGCCGAGCATCCCGATGCCGGCTATCGCGAGGCCGAGGCGCAGCATCAGGCGGGAGTGGCCGCGATCCGCGTACCGGGCGATCGCGATCTGTGAGATCAGCGCCGCGAAGAACGACGTCGCAGCGATGACGCCGATCCCCTGCGCCGTGAGGTCGTACTCCGACTTGAGGTCGGCGAGGAGCGCGAAGATCGCTCCGTGGCCCATCGTCTCGATCGCCGTCGCCGCGAGCAGCAGCGCGTCGGAACGGCGAGCCGACAGGGCCCGCCCCGGTTTGCCCTGCTCGCGCTCGGCTGCCGTCACCATGGGTCGGGACATTCAAGCAGGTCGCGGCCGTCGCACACCCCTCCGCAGATCTGCCAGAGTGGAGACCGGGAGCCGGCCGAGTCAGGAGCGCCCTGTGAGCAGCGAACGAATCGAGTTCTTCTTCGACCCGATGTGCCCCTGGGCCTACCAGACGTCGAAGTGGTTCCGGGAGGTCCGCGAACGGGTCGGGTTCGAGGTCTCATGGAGGTTCTTCAGCCTCGAGGAGATCAACCTGGTCGTGGGCAAGAAGCACCCGTGGGAGCGACCCTGGTCGTACGGATGGTCGCAGATGCGCGTCGCCGCCTGGATCCGGCGCGACTCCCAGGAGGCGGTCGGTCGCTGGTACGAGGCTGCGGGGGAGGCATTCCACGAGCGAGGGGTGAAGACGCACGACCCCGACATCCACCGCGAGCTCGTCTCTCGAATCGGGTTCCCCGGCGCCGTCGACGCCGCCCTCGCCGATCCGACCACAGCCGACGAGGTACGCGCCGATCACGAGGAGGCTGTGTCGCTCCACGGCGCCTTCGGCGTGCCGACGATCGTCCTCGAGTGCGGTCACGCCGTCTTCGGCCCGGTCGTAACGCCCGCTCCCACCGGCGACGCCGCGCTCCGGCTCTGGGACCTCGTCGTGGGATGGCGCGAGTTCCCACACCTCTACGAGATGCGCCATCCGAAGACCACGGCCGACGTCTCCCACATCGCGGAGTCGTTCCGCCCCTACCTCACGGCCCGCGATTGGGCGACGATCGAGAACCCGGCGCCCTGATCCGCAGCCCTCACGGCGCCGTCACTCCAGAGCAGTCGCGGCCTCGACAGAAGGGGGCGGAGACGACCCTCACGAACCCGCCGCCCTCCTCCAACCCGTCGATCCGGGAGCCACCTGAATCGCGCCCGGCGAGCTTCACCGCCGTGGCGTCGACGGTCGTGGCGCCCTCCGCGGTCAGCACCGTGACCCGGGCAGCGACCGGCGACAGCGAGACCACGTCGCCACGACCACGATCGAGGCGGCAGACCCGCAGCCCGGCTCCTCCCCTGGCCTGCGCGGGCACGTCGTCGGCCCGCAGACGCTTCGCGTAGCCCGCGGCCTGGGCGATCACGACCGTCTCGTCCGACGCGACAGCGCACGCTCCCACGACCCGGTCAGACCCCTTCAGCCGGAGCCCGCGCACGGTACCGGCGCCCCTCCCGACCGGGCGGACCTCGTTCTCTGCGAAGCGGATGCCCTGTCCGCCCGCCGTGACGACCAGCAGGTCGTAGTCGTCCCATCCGGGGAAGACCGCTACGACGCGATCCGCCTCGGCCAGCTTCGCCGCGACGATACCGTCGCGACGACCGCTCGCATCGGTGAACTCCGAGAACGCCGTGCGCTTGACACCACCCTGCGCCATCACGAAGACCAGGTGCTCGTGCTCCTCCGCGAGGCGCGCGTCGAGCACCGCGACGACCTTCTCACCTTCGCCGAACTGGAAGAGGTTCTGCGCCGCCGTCAGGCGCTCCTTCGGAAGATCGTGGCAGGCCGCCCTGTAGGCACGCCCACGATCGGTGAAGACGAGCAGCCCCTGACGCGCCGTCGTATCGATCACCTGCGCGACGGCGTCGGCGGCGGCCGGGGCGGCGACCTTCGTGCCACGGCTGCGCGCCGAGACGGCCCTCACGTAGCCCCGCGCAGTGACCGTGACCACCAACGGCTCGTCCTCCACCAGCGCCTCGACGTCGAGAACACCTGCGTCGTCGGTGACGATCTTCGTGCGGCGCGGCGACGCGAGCAGGCCGCGTACCGCGATCAGCTCGTCGCTGATCACACCCATGAGCACGTCGCGCTCGGCGAGGATCTTCTTCAGCGACCTGATGGCGGCCACAAGCTCCTTGCGCTCCTCCGCGACCTCGTCGCGACCCAGCCGGGTGAGCCGCCCGAGGGTCAGGTCGAGTATGTGGTTCGCCTGCGTCTCGGAGAAGCCGAAGGCATCTCCCATCAGCGCGTCGCGAGCGGCGCCACGGTCCTTCGACGCACGGATCGCCTTGATGATCGCGTCGATCATCTCCAGCGCCTTCTCCAGGCCCTCGACTATGTGGAGCCGCGCCTCCGACCTGTCGACGCGGAAGCGCGTCCGTCGCGTGACGACGGAGACCTGGTGGTCGATCCAGTGCCGCAGCGCGTCGACCAGGCCCACGATCCGCGGCACGCCGTCGACGAGAGCGACCATGTTGACGCCGAAGGTCGTCTGGGCGGGGGTGTGCTTGAACAGGTTGTTTCGCACGATCTCGGGATCGGCCCCCGCCCGGAGCTCGATCACGAGTCGCGTCTTCCCCTGGCCGGACTCGTTGCGGATGTCGCGCACCCCGCCGACCTTCCCGGCCTCTACGGCCTCGGCGAGCTTGCCGGCGATCGCGCCGATGCTCGTCTGGTACGGGATCTCCGTCACCACGATCGCCGCGCCCCTACGTGTCTCCTCGAGCTCCGTGACAGCCCTGACCCGCAACGAGCCCCGGCCGGTGCGGTATGCCTCCTCGACGCCCTCGGCGCCCATGATGAGGGCGCCGGTAGGGAAGTCGGGACCGTGGACCTTGCGCAGCAACTGGGCGAGGGTCGCCTCCGGCTTCTCGATGAGCAGCAGCGTCGCGCCGACGATCTCACCGAGGTTGTGGGGCGGGATGTTGGTTGCGAGCCCGACGGCGATGCCCTGGGCGCCGTTGACCAGCAGGTTCGGGAATCGCGCCGGCAGAACGGTCGGCTCCTCGTCGGAGGCGTCGTAGTTCGGCTGCAGGTCGACTGTTCCCTCGTCGATCCCGGCGAGAAGCTCCATCGCCGCCGGGCTCAGCCGGCACTCCGTGTAGCGGGGGCAGCGGGAGGATCGGCGGGCGAGCCGAAGTTGCCGTGCTTGTCGATCAGCGGGACCGGCAGCGAGAAGTCTTGACCAAGTCGCACCAGCGCGTCGTAGATCGCCGCGTCACCGTGAGGGTGGAAGCGCCCCATCACGTCGCCGACGACTCTCGCGCACTTCACGAACGGTCGGTCCGGCCGCAACCCGCTGTCGTGCATCGCCCAGAGGATCCGACGGTGCACCGGTTTGAGACCGTCGCGCACGTCGGGAAGCGCGCGGCTCACGATGACGCTCATCGAGTACTCGAGGAACGCCGACTCGACCTCCTCGGCCAGCGTGCGCGTAGCGACAGGGGCTTCGAGCACCATCTGCGCGCTGGACGTCTTCTTGCGGGCCATTACACATCACCTCGGGGACTACGCGTCATCGGCTGCTGCAGGCAGGAAGGATCTCGTGACTCAGATGTCGACGAATCGAACGTCTTTGGCGTTCTGCTGGATGAAGTGCTTGCGGGCCTCGACGTCGTCGCCCATGAGGACGGAGAGGATCTCGTCGGCGATCGCCGCTTGATCGACGTCGATCTGCACGAGATTGCGGGTGCCCGGATCCATGGCGGTCTCCCTCAGCTCGTGGGGATCCATCTCGCCGAGTCCCTTGAACCTGACGAACTGGAGGTCTCTGCGCGGGTTGGCGTCGACGATCTCCTGCCGCCCGGCCTCGTCGGCGACGTAGACCTTCTGCCCACCGACCTCGACCGAGTAGAGCGGCGGCTGTGCGACGTAGAGACGCCCCGCCTCGACGAGCGCCGTCATCTGTCTGTAGAAGAACGTGATGAGGAGGGTGCGGATGTGGCCGCCGTCGACGTCGGCGTCGGCGAGGATGCAGACACGCCCGTAGCGCACCTTCGAGATGTCGAAGTCGTGCCCGATGCCACCCCCGATCGCAGCCACGAGTGACTGGATCTCGGTGTTGGCGACGATCTTGTCCATCGAGGCGCGCTCGACATTGAGGATCTTGCCTCGAAGCGGCAGGATCGCCTGAGTCTTCGGGTCGCGCGCGTCGCGGGCAGATCCACCGGCCGAGTTGCCTCCACGATGAAGAGCTCGGTGTCGCTCGCGCTGCGCGAGGAGCAGTCGGCGAGCTTGTCGGGCATACCGACGCCGTCGAGCGCCGACTTGCGGCGGGTGAGGTCGCGTGCCTGCTTGGCCGCGCTGCGCGCCTTGGCAGCGCCGACGGCCTTCGTGACGATCGCCTTCGCCTGGTTCGGGTGCTCCTCGAGCCAGCGACCGAAGTGCTCGTTGGTGGAACGCTCCACGAGGGTGCGGATCTCGGTGTTCCCCAGCTTCGACTTCGTCTGGCCCTCGAACTGGGGGTCGCTCAGGCGCACCGCGACGATCGCCGTCAGGCCCTCGCGCACGTCGTCGCCCTGGAAGGTCGCGTCCTTCGCCTTGAGCAGGCCCCGGTCCTTCGCGTAGCGGTTGACGGCCTGGGTGAGCGCTCGCTTGAAGCCCTCGGCGTGCATTCCGCCCTCTGCGGTCGAGATGCCGTTCGCGTAGGTGTGCAGGCCCTCGTAGTAGCCGGTGCTCCACTGCCACGCGACCTCGACCTCGCCCTCGGGGCCGGTGGCCGCGAAGTGCCCGACATCCTTGAAGAGCGGCTCCTTCGACGCGTTGAGGTGCTTGACGAAGTCGAGGATCCCGCCGTCGAACCGGAACGTCTGGTCGCTCTCGTGGCCCGGCCGCTCGTCGTGCAGCGCGATCGTGAGCCCGCCGTTGAGGAACGCCATCTGCTGCAGGCGCTCGGCGACCGTTGCGGCGCGGAACTCGACGTCTTCGAAGACCTCGGGGTCGGGCCAGAACGTCACCGCAGTCCCCGTGTGCCCGCGCGGCGACTTGCCGGACGCCTTCAGGGGGCCCTGGGGCACACCCGGGCGTACGCCTCCTCCGCGCTTGCGCTCGGCCGCGTACTCCTGACGCCAGCGGGTGCCGCCTCTGTCGACCTCGAGCACGACGTGCGTCGAGAGCGCGTTGACGACCGAGACCCCCACGCCGTGTAGACCGCCCGAGACCTTGTACCCGCCGCCGCCGAACTTGCCCCCGGCGTGGAGGGTCGTCATCACTATCTCCGCCGCAGACTTGCCCTTTAAACGGGGGTGCTCGTCGACGGGGATCCCGCGGCCGTCGTCGGCGACCATGCACCCGCCGTCGGCGAGGAGCGTCACGTCGACCCGTGTGGCATGACCTGCCATGGCCTCGTCGACGGCATTGTCGACGACCTCCCAGACGAGATGGTGGAGGCCCGTCGGCCCGGTCGAGCCGATGTACATCCCGGGGCGCTTCCGAACGGGGTCGAGGCCCTCGAGGACCTGTATGTGCTCCGCGTCGTACCCGGTGCCCGACGAGGCGCGTGACCTCTTGGGGGCTGCGCTGCCGGCCATCCCCCGACCATAGAGGGCCGCTGCGCCACCGTCGCTCATCCACCCCAAGACCAGGGGCGTCGATAGACCACAATATGTGTGGTCTATCGACGCTCGTGGCGGGGGCGGGTGGGGTTAGCCTGCGCGGCCATGGAGATCAGTGGAACGTCTGCATTGGTGACGGGCGGCGCGTCGGGTATCGGGGCGGCGGTCGCCCGCAGCCTCGCGGCCGCTGGCGCCAGCGTGACCGTGGTAGACCGCAACGCCGACCTCGGCACGGCGGTCGCCGACGAGATCGGCGGGCTCTTCGCCCCCGCCGACGTGACCTCGCCCGACGACGTGACCGCGGCGGTCGCCGCCGCGGCCGAGCTGGGGCCGCTGCGGATCGCCGTCAGCTGTGCCGGGATCGGCTGGGCCGAGCGCACGGTCAACCGCAGCGGCGACCCGGCGAGCCTCGAAGCCTTCCGCAAGGTGGTCGAGGTCAACCTGGTCGGCACCTACAACGTGCTGCGCCTCGCGGCCTCCGCGATGAGCCGCACCGATCCTCTCGACGACGGCGAGCGCGGGTGATCGTCAACACCGCGTCGGTCGCCGCGTTCGACGGCCAGATCGGCCAGGCCGCCTACGCGGCATCGAAGGGCGGGGTCGTGGCCCTCACCCTGGCCACCGCGCGCGACCTCTCCCCCGCCGGGATTCGCGTCTGCACCATCGCGCCCGGCCTCGTCGATACTCCGCTGCTCGGCACACTCCCCGACGACGCCCGCGCGGCGCTCGCCGCAGGCGTGCCGTTCCCTAAGCGCCTCGGTCGCCCCGAGGACTTCGCGTCGCTCGCGATGGAGATCGTGCGCAACGGCTACCTCAACGGCGAGACGATCAGGATGGACGCCGCGCTCCGAATGCCCCCGAAGTAGTAGGGGCGCCTGGGGCCGCGGCCCCACGGCCCTGCGGCCCGTAGGCGCCACGGAGAGCCCGCGCCCCGCGGCCCCAGGGAGATCCCGCGCCCCGCGGCGTATCCGCGACCCACTGAGGGTGCGCGGGGCCGCCTCCCGGGTTGCCTACGATCGGACCCGATGCCGGCCCCTCGCACGCGCCACCTTCTCGCCGCCGGCGCCACGATCTTGCTCGCGCTCTCGGTCGGCCTCCCGGCCGCGGCCCCGCGAGCTGCGGCCGCGCCCGACGACCCGAAGCTCGCCAAGCAGTGGGGCGTCGATGCCCTCCACCTCCGCGACGCCTGGGAGAGGAGCACCGGCGAGGGTGTCGTGATCGCCGTCGTGGATACCGGCATCGACCTCGACCACCCCGATCTGCGCGACCGGATCGTCGACGGGTACGACTTCGTCGACGACGACGACTCGCCGCGCGACGAGAACGGCCACGGCACCCACGTATCCGGCATCGCCGCAGCAGCCGGCGACAACGCGACGGGGATCGCCGGCGCGGCGCCCGACGCGCGCATCATGCCGATCAGGGTCCTCGACGCCGACGGCGCCGGCGACGAGGCCGACATAGCCGACGGCATCGTCTGGGCCGCCGAGCACGGGGCCGGCGTCATCAACCTCTCGCTCGGCGAGGTCGGTTTCGCGTCGAGGATCCTCGAGGGCGGTCCGCTCAATCGTGCGATCCGGCGGGCCGCGACCCTCGGCTCGGTCGTCGTGGCCGCATCCGGCAACGAGGGCAGTGTCGGGCGCGCGTACCGCATAGCGGTCCCCGTCGTCGTGGTCGGTGCCGCAGACGAGGACGGCGCCGCGGCAGACTTCTCCAACTTCGGCGACCAGCGGGCGGTGGTCGCGCCCGGCGTCGGCATCCTGTCGACCGCGCCCACCTATCCGACGACCGTCTGGGCGGAGGGGAGCCGCGGCTACGAGGAGCTCGACGGCACGTCGATGGCCGCGCCCTTCGTCTCGGGTGTCGCCGCGCTACTGCTCGCGCAGGGCCGCTCGCCCGAGCGTGTCGCCTCGATCCTCTTCGAGACTGCCGCGAACGCCGACGACGACCCGCGCCTGGGCTCCGGTCTCGTCGACGCGGCTGCGGCGGTAGATGCTCCCGTCGACGGCGGAGACGGCAGCGACGACGGCACCGACGACGGGGGTGACGGCCTCCCGCTGCTCCCGATCGCCGCAGGCGGCGCCGCCCTGGTGATCGCCGTCGCGACCCTCGCCGTGCTTCGACGGCGAGGCAGCGCCACCCGGTAGGCGCGACTCGGGCAGTGCAGTCGGAACCGAGGCCGTCGATTCCACGAGGTCGATACCGGCGACACCGGCGACTGCGACACCCGCGACTGCGACACGGGCCGGCGGCTGCACCGGCCGGCAGTGACAACGGCCTCAGCGAGTCACGCCGATCTCGAGCTCCGCGAAGCCGCCGAGGTCGCCACCCTCTGCACCCTCGAACAGGAGCTCGACGCTGCGGCCATCGACGCCCGGCCACACCTCGATCGTCGGGTCAGGAGACCCGGGTAGGTCGACTGACTCCTCGAAGACGACGTCGCCCGAAGCATCGAGCACGCGCACCGCGACCGACGCGAATCCGGACCCGCTCGGGAACTCGGGGTTGCCGGCGTTGCCGATCACCCGCACGCGCGTGATCAGGTCGTCGCGCGCACCGGTCCACCTGAACGTGGCGCGGCCCGAGGTGACGGAGACGTCGGCGAACCACGACGTGGAGGGGTCGCCGTCGAATGCGAGGTCGGCCGGGTACTCCGGACCGTAGATCGACGACACCACCGCCACCCCCTCGGCGGTCGAGTCGAAGTTGGGCTCGGAGACACCCTGCGGTCGCTGCGAGGTGCCCGGCGACGACGTCGTCCGGACCCCCGTAGTGGTGGTCGCCCGCCTTCCGGTCGGCCGGTCGTCGCGCCCCGACGTACCCGTCGGGCGGGCGATCTCGTCGCCGGTCTCGATGTCGATGATCACGATCTCCGGCAGCGGCTGAGGTGCGGGCACCACCACCACTACCACCTGTGGCTGGAACGAAGGCCACTCGGTGCCCGTGTACACAGGCGTGCTCGCGACAGGCTCCGGCGGCAGCAGCGGGTTGCCGCAGCGGCACCGGGCGCGCGGCACTCCGTACTCATCCACCAGAACCGCCGTGCCCGCCTGCAGCACCGACTGGATCGGGTACGCGGCTCCGTTGCTGAACCCGTGGTTCGTGACGCGCGTGTCGGACCGCAGGAGCACCGGGGTCAGCCCCATCACGTATTCCCGGATCGCGGTCGGGTCGATCCCCTGCACCTGCGCCCACGCCGTAGCCTCCGAGGAATGAGACTCGAGGAACTCGACCATCCTCACCTGATCGCAGGCCGCGTCGTCGAGTGTGCCGCCGTACAGCCCCGCGGTGCCACCATCCACGCTCGGGACCACAGCAGAGGACGCGGTCGTAGGGGAGGACCCGTCGGTGGTGGTGGCTCCGCCGGTGGTCGCGCGTCGAGGCACGCTGCTCTCGAGGTCCGGGGCGTCGCTCGACGCGACGTCGTCGGTGAACGGGTCGGGGCCGCGGCTCGCGACCGGCTCCAGGAAGATCTCGCCCGCGGCCCCCGTCGGCTCGGCCTGCACCGCCTGCTCCGGCGCGTCGTCGTCTTCGGTGACGTAGACCACAGCCGCAGCCGCCAGGAGGAGGCCGGCGAGCGTCAGAGCGACGGGGACGAACAAGGCCCGGCGCGGCGCGGCGGTCGCCGGCCCCGGGGTGGGTGAGGTCGCTCCGCGCGCGCCCCTCCGGACGACGGCGGGCCCGTGGGCGGGCCGCTCGGCGGACCCGATGGCGGGCCGCTCGGCGGGCCCGATGGCGGGCCGCTCGGCGGGCCCGATGGCGGACCGGAAGGCGGGCCCTGGGGCGGCTCTGGGGGCGTCGCGGTCACCGGCTCGCCCGAGGAGAGAGCGCGACGACGAGACCACCCGCGACCGTGAGGTAGACGCCCGCCCCGATCACCTTGGGGAACCCCATCCCTCCGTAGTTGTCGGCGAGGCGGTAGAGCTGGGCCATGTGCGCTACACCGAGCAGCACGCACCCCCACCCGCATGCACGCATCCAGGCTTCCTTCCCGGGCTGAATCGCCAGCACCGCGGCCGCGATCGAAGCCGCGACGAGGAACATGCCGACGTTGACCGAGCTGCGGCCTGAGGTCTTGTAGTCGACCAGGAATTGGATCGGGACGTCGAAGGCGTTGAGACCGGCCACACCGCGGATCCAGGGGAGTAAGGCACCGACGAGGGCGATCGCCGCCCCGATGAGCGCCGGCATCGGTACTGCGCTCGCCCCGGAGGTCGCGTGCGCACCGGGCGCACCGGGCGACGCTGGGCGCTGCGCGCCGTGTCGTGCACCTGCGACGGCGGCCGGCCCGGCGGCGGCAACGCCGGAGGGGCGGAGGCCGGCGGGAAGGCACGCGCAGTCGGCGGCGACGACGCCGGAGGCGCCTGCGCAGTCATCGGTGGGGGCGCCGGCGGCGGTGGAGCGGCGAGGTCGGCGAGGAGACGCGCGTCGACCCACGCCTTCCAGCCGTTGGAGCAGGCGATCTCCGCCCACGCGCCCCAACTGCGCAGAACCTCCACCTCGAGGCCGGGATCGAGCCGAGCCACCGGCGCCAGGTCGGGATCCGCCTGCGGCCGGGCGTCGAGGCCACCGGCGGGCACGGTGTGCGTGGCGTTGAATGCGGTCTCGCTCATCGGTTCCTCTCCCGACCGGCTGTCACGGCCGGCCCGGAGACTGCCCCATCGCGGTGCCCGCATCTACCGCTCCCGGTGGAGCGCACGATCTCGGCCCTATCCGCAAGGTCCGTCTCGAAGCTGCCGATGGAGAGACAGTATCCCGCGGGCGTGAAGGGGAAGAGACGATGGCCAGGCACCTACGCACAACCGCGATCGCTGCGGCGGCGGCCCTCCTGCTGATCGCCGCGGGCTGCGGAGGCGGCTCGGATTCGCCCGGATCGACCGACCTCGAGCGCGCCACGCGCGACTTCGCCGTGAATATCTTCTCCGGGGGTGAGGGCGCCTACGACTACCTCTCGCAGGAGTGCAGGGACCAGGTGCGCGCGCCGAGTGGGACACTTCACTGGCTCTGGTGATGGCCTTCGTCGACGGCTTCACCGGGGGCGCCGACGCCGAAGACCTCATCGGCGACGTCGAGACACGCAGCATCGGAGGGGGCAAGGGCGAGTCGCGCTTCGACATGGTCCTGCCCGAGACTGTCCCCGAAGACGTGACCATCACCGAGAGCCAAGACTGGATCGCCTGGAAGGTCGAGGCCGGCGAGTGGCGCCTCACCGACTGCGAGGGCGCTCTCGGCGGCAGCAGTGGCAACGGTGGCAGCGACGGTGACACGGGCTTCGACTCCGGCGACGACCCCTCGTCGGTCGACTTCGACGGCGCACCGACGGAGATCGAGATCGCCCTCGACGACATGTTCGAGACACCGACCTCGGGGACGGCGTCTGTGCACCTCCTCGAGACCGAGGATGTCGAGTCGCCGATCGTGAGCGACAGCTACTCAGATCAGAGCGCGACAGGGAAGTTCGTCGCCGTCCGTTACGAGGTCGTCAACGACACCGACGCGGCACTCCATCAGTTCTTCGACGTCGTCACCGCCTTCGACGCAACCGACGGCGAGACCTGGTTCGAGATCACCGACGGCGCTGCCTCCGATGCGCTCAGCATCGCCCGCGAGGGCGAGGACTCCACGGCCGATGTCGAGCCAGGGGAGTCGGCGACGGCTTGGCTCGTCTTCGACGTGCCTGCGGATGCCGAGGTCGTGGGCCTCGGCTACCGGCCGGGCTTCTTCGAGGTGACGGCGGTCGCCCTCCCCTGAGGTCGCCGGGAGCACCGCCCCGTCATGCAGGGTCTCACGGCGACGCCCGCGCCTCCCGTCACGTGGAACGTGGGAGGAAGTGCTCCACGGCCCAGGCGTCATCGTCGAGCAGGGAGACACGGGGCGGTTCGGCGCCGCCTCCGAAGTCGACGATCGCGAACATCCCGGGACCGATCACGCTGGCCTCGAGCTCTCCCATCCCCGGGTCCCAGATGCTCGACGCGAGCTTCACGGCAACGTCGGCTCTCGCTGCAGAGTGGAAGGTCTCCGACGGCATGAAGTCGACGATCTGCATCCCCGCGACCACCGAGCCCATGGCGTTGACGAACCTGCGCCCGAGCAGTGGCGTCGGGTCCGGCTCGTCGGGTCCGATCCTCCCCTCCATCCGCATCAGCTCGACGCCCTTGCGCGTCACGGTGCCGACGACGGTGTCGCCCTTCTCCTCCCAGGTGAAGTCGGCCATCTTCTTCGGGAAGCCGAGGAGCTCGCGCCCCTGGATGAGAGCCGTGTCGTCGTCGACCATGATCCACGCGCAGTGGACCGCGGGCCCCGGTCGTCGCGGCAGTGGATCAGCACCGCGGCCTCGCGGTACACGATCCCGAAGATGCCCTCCGGATAGTCGGCACAGAAGACGGTCGCGCGCGGCGGGTCGCTCACGACGAGCGGCAGTGGCAGCAACGCCTGCGCGGCTCCGGCGTCGACCTCGACGTCGACGGCGAGCACGCGCGCGTTCGTCCAGTTGCTCTTCTCCGGCTGCGGAGTGGGGTAGGTACTCGTCACGACGTGATCTCCTGGGGTATCGGCTCGATGGACACGAAGACGCAGCGGTCGGTGGGCACGGGCTGCCACTCCAGCGGCCCGTAGCGGAGGTGCCCGTACCCGGCAGCGAGGCCGAGGTACTTCACCATGCCCGGCTCCACCTCGTTCGGGCCTACCCATCCCTCGAACATGAACGGGTCCCACCCGTTGTACACGGTCACCCCGCCGGGCCGCTGCGAACCCGAGAGCTTCGCCTTGACGACGAACGAGCCGACGTCGTTCGAGATCCGCACCGACTGGTGGTCGGCGATCCCCTCTCGCTCGGCGTCGCCGGGGTGGACAACTACGTGCGGCTCGCCGCGGTGGGTCTGGATGAGCCACGGGTTCGCCATGTTCATCGCGTGCACCGACCATCTGTTGTGGCCGGTCGTCATGCGATACGGGTGGTCGCCTCCCATCAGCGGCGGATCCTTGTGGACGGGGAGGTCCTCGCCCGCCTCCACGAACCACGGATGCTCGATGAGGAACTGGGCGCGGCGCGTCAGAGTCGGGTACGGGTGACCCAGCTCGATGTGGTTGCTGAAGACCGAGAACCCGTCGCCGGCCTTCTCCGGCCAGGGTGCCGCCTGTCCCTTCGCCATTGCGAGGCGCCCCCAGTTGGTGAATCGCATGTAGCCCTGTTCGCGCACGGTGGAGAGATCGGTGCCGGCCGGTATGACGCCGGCGTACGCGGCGTCGCGGATCGCCTCGTCGAAGAACCGCTCCTGGGAGTCGTAGGCGCCATCGAGGGTGAACTGCTTCCACAGTTCGTCGTACCTGCGTGCGATGCCGTCGCGATGCCCGAAGGTCTCCAGCCCGCGCGCGGCGGCGCGTCGCTCGATCGCCCTGCAGAGCTCCATGAAGATCTGCCACTCGGGCTTCGACTCGCCGGCGGGCTGCACAGCCTTGTCCGAGAAGATCATCGCGAGGATCGGTATGTGCATGCCGACCTTCTCGTAGTGCTGCGCGGCGGGCAGCACAATGTCGGACTGCAGCGCCGTCGCCGACATGCGGATCTCGATCGTGACGATCTTGCGGAGCTTGGGCCAGAGCTCGTCGAGGACGATGTTGCGTCCTCCGCGCGTCCGCCGCAGGATGTTTCCACCGCACTCGATCAGCACCCGGGGTGGCATGTCGGGTCCGGGGCGCGCGACCGTCTCCCACCACCCCTCGCGCAGCGCCTCCTCGAAGTACTCGTCGAACGAACGCTTCATGTCGGGGTCGTTGAAGACGGGATTGTTCCACCGGTCCTTGAATCCGCAGTGCCAGTACCAGAAGAAGACCGGCGGGACCATGAGGCGCCCGCCCGAGGCCATCGACCGCCACATCTCGATCGACGCGAGCTCGTCGGTCATCGTGGGGTCCTCGGCCTTTACCGCGGCCTCCATCTCGTCGATCGCGGAGAGCACCATCTCGGCCCCCTCGGGGCCGGGGACGGACTTGCTGGTCGCGATCATCTGCCCGTCGATCTGCGTGGCCGCCCAGCAGTTGATGCCCGAGCCGCGCCGCCCCCAGTTGCCGCTCAGCGCGAGCATCAAGTTCATCGTCCGCTGGTAGAGATCGGAGTGGTACGCCTTGTTCGCGCCCATTCCCATGACGATTCGCGTGCGACCGCGTGCGATCTTCCGCGCGAGGGTGCGCAGCATCTCCGGGTGCGTCCCCGCTATCGCCTGCACCTTCTCCGGCGTGTAGCTCTCGAGGTGCTCGCGCAGCCGCTCGTACAGCGGACGGACCGTGACGGTGGTTCCGTCGGCTAGGGCAACCTCCGCGGTTCCCGTGAGCGCCGGCGTGTAGTCGCACAGGAGGTTCGCACGACTCGCCTCAACCGGCCCGCGGTCGGGATCGAGGTGGAAGAACTGATCGGGGCGCCCACCCGTCGGCATGTCGGAGGCGCGCAGGTACTCGTCGGTGTCGGTGCGGACCAGCAGCGAGAGGTCGGTCTGCTCCCGCACGAAGTCCTCGTCTACGAGGCCCTCCTCGACCATCACCTGGCACATCGCGAGCGCCACGGCCGGATCGCTCCCCCACTTGACCGGGACGTGGTAGTCGACGTGGGAGTGGCTCGGGCTCACGTCGGGCGAGAAGAGGACTATCTCCGCGCCGTTGTAGCGGGCCTCGACGAACCCGTGGAAGAAGACCTGGATCGTGTAGGCGGGGTTCAGGTGCCAGAAGATGATGACGTCAGACGACCAGGAGTCGCCCTCGCCGACTATCGGGAAGAACTTCCCGAAGACGAGGTGGTGCCCGGGAGCGAAGTCGTTGATAGAGCCGTTCAGATCGGTGATCGTCGCTCCGAGCAGGCCTAGGAGGCGGTCGATGGCGAAGCCCCCTGCTCCGACCTCGGGGGTCCCCTCCTTGAGTATCGCCTCGCCTCCCTCCTCCTCGAGCGTGTCGATCAGGGCGTCGGCCACCTCGTCGAGGGCGTCGTCCCACGAGATTCGCTCCCACTCGCCACTGCCCCGCTCACCCACGCGACGCAACGGGTAGAGGAGTCGATCGGGGGCGTCGAGCTGCGCGCTCCAGGCTGCGCCCTTGTTGCAGCCGAACGGATACGGGTCGGGCCAGGGCAGGTCGGGGTCGTGCTCGCCGAGCGCGACGCCCACCACCTCCTCGCGCACGACCTTTCCGTCCTTCACGTAGACGTGATACGGGCAGCACCCCGGATAGCAGTCGACGCAGTGCGAGCCGACGAACACCTCGTCGAACTCGGTACGCCTCCGGTAGTCGTCCTCGGAGTCGCGCAGTGCGTCGGGCCGGTCGTCGAGGTAGGTCATGGTGCACCTCCTCCGCCGGCCCGGGGCCGGCGGTCAGCTCGCTGTCCCGCCTATCTCCGGGCCTGCAGCACGCGACGCCTGCTATCCGATGTTCGTGTACAGAGGGGTCAGCATCGACGCCGCGCCGAGGCCCGTGAAGACGACAGGCGTCGCACGCTCGGCGCCGTCGCCGGTCACGTCGGTGCCGGCCCCGTCTCTCGGGTCTACACCGTCATGCGTGGCGTCGGAGGCGCGGCCCGGGAGGGCGAGGTCGATGGTCGCGAACCGTCCGTCGAGAGCGCCGGTCGTGATCAGCGCCGCCAGCGGGCCTGCGTCGTCGCAGTCGCGATCAATCGAGATCGAGACCCGCGCCGCACGTTGGTTGACGATCGACTCGACGAGCGGCCGGCGCTCCACGAGCTCCGCCGTGTCGAAGATCGACTCGGCGCGCGCGACGCTCCTTCCACCGTAGACGGGACCTCCGCTCGGGACCTCGGAGCCGAGGTCTGCCTGCACGCTCAGCACCTGCGCGCCCGAGCACCAGTGCGACGCCGCCACGCGGTCGTCACTGACGTCGAGAGATACGCGACCCATCCGCCGGGGAAGCCGAAGAGCTCGGCGCCGAGCACGACCGCCGCGAAGTTGTCGACGACCGACCAAGCGCAGTAGCGCCTCGGGAGGCCACCCGATATCACGCGGTAGATGAGGGCCGTCTCTCGGTATGCGGGGCCGGCGTTCGACGCCGGCAGCGCCGCCACCACGAGCGTCGCCGCCGGTTGCGCGTCGAGCTCGAGCTCCTCGGGCAGTAGGCCCGCGGCGACCTCGGGGCGCACCGCGACGTCGACCGCCAGCGCGCTCACGCCCTCCCACCGGGTGACTGCGCGAGGCGCCTCTCCGTGTTCGGGCAACTCGAACCTCCGCCGGGCGGGCGCTCACAGCGCACCCGCCTATCGCTTTCAATCCTAGACAGGATCACGAGAAATGCAAGGGGCGTGCAAATAGCTCCCGCGGGCTCCGCCCGGCCCGTGGCGCGACCCCGCGATCCTGAGTGGCTTTCTGCGCCCTGCGCCACCGTGGCAGGCTCCCGGGATGGTGGATCTCGCGCTCACGGCGGAGCAGCAGGAGATGCGTGACCTCGCACGCGATTTCGCACGACGCGAGATCCGGCCCGTGGCGGCCGAGTACGACCGCAGCGGGGAGATCCCCTGGCCGGTCCTCGAGAAGGCGAACGCGATCGGGTTGCTCTCGTGGGGCCTGCCCGAGGCCTACGGAGGCGGCGGCGTGCCCGGCGGCCTGGTCGGCGTGGCGAACTTCGTCGTCATGGAGGAGCTCGCGTGGGGCTGCGCCGGGATCGCGACCGCGATCGGGTCGTCCGTCTACGCCGCCGGCCCGATCCTCGCGTTCGGCACCGAGGAGCAGCGCCGTCGCTTCATCCCCCGCTTCTGCGACCCCGACGCCGTCCGCCTGGGCGCCCTCTGCGTGACCGAGCCGCAGGGGGGCTCCGACGTCGGCGCCATGCGGACCACCTTCCGGCGCGACGGCGACGAGTACGTCCTCGATGGCACGAAGTGCTTCATCACCAACGGCGGGATCGCCGACCTCCACATCGTCTTCGCGGTCGACCGACCGGGAGCGGGCTGGGGGGCATGGCTGCGTTCATCGTCGAGCGCGACAACCCCGGCCTGAGCATGGGGAAGGTCGAACGCAAGCTCGGCGTGCGCGCATCGCACACCGCCGAGGTGGTTCTCGACGGCTGCCGCGTTCCACTGGACAACCGGCTCGGCGGCGAGCCGAGATCCGACGTCGCGCCCGAGGCGGTTCGCGACCGTTCGAAGGGGAAGGGCCCGAACCCGCTGCTGCTCCTCCAGTACTCACGGCTCACGTTCGCCGCTGCGTCGGTGGGTCTCGCTCGGGCCGCGTTCGAGTACGCGCTCGACTACGCGTCGCAGCGTGAGTCGATGGGCCGGCCGATCATCGAGCACCAGTCGGTCGGCAACAAGCTCGCCGACATGGCCATGCGCGTCGATGCCGCACGTCTGCTGCTGTGGCGAGCAGGGTGGATGGTCGACGCCGGCCTCCCACTCGACGGTGCGGAGGGGTCGATGGCCAAGTGCTTCGGTGGCGACGTGGCCGTGTGGGTCGCCCAGGAGGCCGTGCAGATCCTCGGGGGACACGGCTACATGGAGGACCACCCCGTGGAGAAGTGGTACCGCGACGCGAAGATCTACCAGATCTGGGAAGGCACCAACGAGATCCAACGCTCCATCATCTCCCGCGCCCTCACCCCCCACGAGCGTCGATAGACCACAATATGTGTGGTCTATCGACGCTCGTAAGGAGTGGCATGAGGGTGACACCGACTCGTTGGGCATGGGACCGCGTCACGTGGTCCTCTCACTGCGGCAACTGCATCGCCAACTGCGCCTACCGCCTCTACCTCGACGACGGGCGCGTCGTCTACGAAGAGGTCTCCGGCGACATGCCGGCCTACGACGGCGTCCCCGACATGAACCCCCTCGGCTGCCAGAAGGGCGCAGCATGGCAGGCGCAGCTCGATGGTGGTGACCGGCTTCACCACCCTCTACGGCGCGTCGGCGAGCGGGGGTCGGGCGAGTGGGAGCGCATCGGCTGGGACGACGCCTTCAACACGATCGCCGACGCGGTCATCGACGCCATCGAGGCCGAGGGCCCCAACTCGATCATGGTCGACGAAGGGGCCGAGGGAGGCCTACTCACGTCGCTGGCGAAGGGGCGCTTCGTCAACTCCCTCGACGCGATCGCTCTCGACTCGAACGCCACGGTCTCCGACATCCACCTCGGCCAGTGGATGACGTTCGGCACCCTCCTGGGTGGTTCGTCGGCCGACGACACGTTCCACTCCGACGTCATCCTGATCTGGAACGCGAACCCGGCGTTCACGCGCATCCCGTACTTCCACTACCTCCCCGAGGCCCGCTACCGGGGTGCGCACGTCGTGCTGATCGCGCCCGATTACAGCCCCTCGGCGATGCACTGCGACCAGTTCGTCTCGGTCGTGCCCGGTAGCGACGCCGCGTTGGGCCTCGCAATGGCGCAGGTCATCCTCGACGAGAACCTCGCCGACCTCGACTTCGTGCGTTCCCAGACCGATCTGCCGCTGCTGGTGAAGGTGGGTGACGGCCACTTCCTGCGCGAGTCGGACATGCAAGAGGGAGGGCGCGACGACCGCTTCTACGCCTGGGCCGGGGGGCTGCGGTCCCGGTGGACGCGACCCGTCTCTCGGGTGTCGGACCGGACGGCGAGGAGCCATTCGACCTCGACGGAGGCGGCACGGTGGATCTCGTCGACGGCTCGAGTGCCGAGGTCACGACCGCCTTCGCCCTGCTACGCGAGCGCCTCCAGAGCTATGCACCCGAGAGCGCCACGTCGCTCTGCGGAGTGCACCCCGACACGATCCGATCGCTCGCGCGGATGATCGCGGCGCGCCGCACGCGTCTCTACAACGGCCTCGGATCGTGCAAGCACCACCACGGCGATCTCATGGAAGCGCGATGCTCCTCGTCCTCGGCCTCACCGGCAACTGGGGAAGCCCGGCTCCGGCCTCGACACGTACATCATCGCCCTCACCGACGGCGAGATCCTCGGCCTGCTGAAGGGCGCGGCCGGCATCGAGTCGGCCGAGACCGCTCTCGCAGGCGTCGATGCGTTCCTCGACGCGATGAAGGCGTCCGATCCGGCGATGACCGAGGGCAAAGCCGTGCTGCAGATGATGAGCGCCGGTGCCTCGGCGTCCACCACTGTCCCCCGGTGTTCTTCCTCGGCTATCACGCCGGCTTCAACGAGCTGTGGGACCGGCCGGGGTGGAACGACGGGCCGCGTCCCGTGAGTGAGTACTTGACCGAGGCGCAGCAGCGCGGCTGGTGGGGCGGTCTCGTACGGCCGGCACCCAACGTGACTCCGAAGGTCGTGATCCAGGCAGGCACGAACACTCTGCGCCGCACCCGCGGTGGACAGCGCCAGCTCCTGCGCAACGTCTGGCCCGGTCTCGACCTGGTCGTGCTCGTCGACTGGCGGATGAACAGCGCCGGCCTGCACGCCGACCTCGTGCTTCCCGCGGCATGTGAGGCAGAGCACGTCAACCTGCACGGCGCGAACTCCCACTCCTGGGAGCGGATGTTCTCCGACAAGGCTCTCGAACCCGCCGGTGAGGCGCGCTCCGACTGGCAGATATTCCTCGGCATCGCCCAGGCCGTGACGCGCCGCGCCGAGGAACGCGGGCTGGAGACGTTCCGCGACGCGCGCGGCGGCACGCGTCGGTATGCAGACGTGCTCGCCCGATACACGATGGACGGCGCAATCGAGTCCGACGAAGCAGCTCTCGACGAGGCTCTGCGAGACGGCGCCCTCTCGGGGAACCTGCCCCCGGGAACGTCGATCGAGTCGCTGCGCGAGCGCGGCTGGGTGCGTCCACTGAAGCTTCCGCGCGCGATGGCCGGCGTGTGCGGCGGCGAGATAGCCGACGGGCCATTCGTTGCGCTGCGCGATCAGGTTCAGAGCGCCGAGCCATATTCGACCCTCACCGGCCGCGCGCAGTTCTACGTAGATCATCCTTGGTTCATCGAGGCCGGCGAACAGCTCCCGTGTCACAAGCCACCGCCGAAGGCGGGTGGTGACTACCCCCTGCAGGTGACCGGCGGCCACCCGCGCTGGAGCATCCACGCCACCAACACCACGAACCGCTACATGCTGGAGACGACCCGGGGTCACCCGGTCATGCAGATGCACCCCGACGACGCGGCTGTGCGCGGCATCGGCGAAGAGGACCTCGTTCGCGTCTTCAACGATCTCGGCGAGTACCGCGTGCGCGTGAAGATCTCACCGGGAGTCCGACCTGGGCAGGTCGTCCTCTATGCATCGTGGGAGCCCTACTTGTTCCACGACTGGCGCGACGGCACGCTCGTGGAGCCCGGCATGATCAAGGGTCTCCACCTAGCCGGCGGATACGGCCACCTCGCGTACTCGCAGCTGCAGTGGCAGCCGATCCAGAGCGACCGCCTCTTCCGAGTCGAGGTCGAGCACGTCTGACGCGGTATCGACACCGGCCGGCACGCGCCGGTCTTCTCTGTCCGGCGCTGCGCGGACCCCGCGCCGGAATGCGCCGGCCAGGCGCCTATCCTCCGCGCCGAGGCGACGGAGACGGCACGGCGGCATGCCGTGCGGTAGCGGAGGAGCAGAATGCAATCCCACGGCACGAACGATGTCCGCCAACCCACCGGCGGGATCGTGCAGTGAGCGTCCACCAACGCGAGCCCTTCGGCGACGAGGTCGTCGCCCCCGACCCGAGGTTCACGCTCGACTCCTTCGAGCCGGCATACCGGCAAGCCGCTCGCACCAATGTCCTCTCACAACGCGTAGAGCAGGCTCACGCAGAGCTGGCTCACTGCAACGCCTGCCCGCGCGACTGCGACGTCGACCGTCTCTCGGGCGAGATCGGTGTCTGCGGTGTGGGCCGCGACGTGCTCGTCGCAAGTTCCTACGCGCACTTCGGCGAGGAAGACTGCCTCAGCGGCACCCACGGCTCCGGCACGATATTCCTCTCGGGCTGCAACCTGCGCTGCTCGTTCTGCCAGAACTGGGAGGTCTCCCAGCACCCCGTCGGCACGCCGCACGACGCCGAGCAGTTCGCAGCGCTGATGGTGCGGCTCCAGGATCTCGGCTGCCACAACATCAACCTGGTGACGCCCGAGCACGTGATCCCCAGGTTGTCGAGGCGATCGCGAGGGCCGTGCCGATGGGGCTCTCGATCCCGATCGTCTACAACACCAGCGGCTACGACTCCGTCGAGGCCCTGAAGCTCCTCGACGGACTGGTCGACGTCTACATGCCCGACTTCAAGTTCTGGGAGCCCGCGACCGCGAGCGCTCTCTGCCGTGCTTCCGACTATCCCGAACGGGCACGCGCCGCTATCGCAGAGATGCACCGCCAGGTCGGTGACCTGCGTTTCGGTCCCGACGGACTCGTCAGGCGCGGCGTCCTCGTGCGGCACCTCGTGATGCCGGGGCAGAGCGGGGAAGCCGCCGCGATCCTCGGCTGGCTGGCGACCGAGGTGTCGAATGACACGTACGTCAACGTGATGGCGCAGTACCGGCCGGCCGGCCGGGTCGGCACTCTCGACCGACGCGGGCGCCTCCGCCACCGCGACATCGACCGCCCGATGCACCCTGCGGAGCTCTGGGCCGCCTACGACGCCGGGCGCGCCGCCGGGCTCTGGCGCTTCGACGGCCACCGCTGATTCCACTTTCTCCCGCTCCGCGCGAGACTGCCGCGATGGACTTCGAACAGGCACGCAAGGACTTCGACGCCTGGCGCGCGTCGTATCCGGCCGACCTCTATTCGGCCGACCCCGCGCTGCGGCTCCTCAACCGACTGGGGCTGGCATCCGACACCGCCCGGCTCGACGCGCTCGAGCGCGACGCGACGGCGTTCGGCCGCGAGATCGTGTCCGTCGTCGGTCCGGCGGCCCAGCGATACGAGCACCGCGATCATCTCCCGGAGCTGCAGCGGTACGACGCCGACGGCCGCGCCGTCGAGGCGGTGCACTTCGATCCGTCGTACCACGACGCCGGACGCGCCATCTGGGCGAGCGGGATCGTCGCTCACTCCGGCACGCCCGGCCGGGCTTTCGAACAGGCGACTCTCCTATACCTGCTCTCCACCGAGGGCGAGGCGGGTCACACGTGCCCGGCCACCTGCACCATCGGTCTCGCACGCGCGCTGCGCCGTCGCGGCAGCGATGCGGTGCGCGATCGCTTCCTACCCCCGCTTCTGGAGCGCGACTACGACGCCGTCGAACGCGGTTCGCAGTTCCTCACCGAGGTGCAGGGCGGGAGCGACGTCGGCGCCAACGCCTCTGTGGCCGAGCCCCTCGGCGACGGCCGCTACCGGATAACGGGCGAGAAGTGGTTCTGCTCGGTCGCCGACGCCGACCAGTTCCTGTTGACGGCGCGTGCCATCGGCGGTGTTGCCGGCACCAAGGGCCTCGGCTGCTTCGTGATGCCACGAGAGGTCGACGGCCACCCGAACGGGTTCCGAATCCGCCGTCTCAAGGACAAGCTCGGCACCCGCGGACTCGCGTCGGGCGAGATCGACCTCGACGGCGCGATCGCCTGGCCGATCGGGCCTGTCGAGGAGGGATTCAAGACCGCTGTCAGCATCGTGCTGAACACGAGTCGGTGGGCGACCGCTCTCGGAAGCACCGGCATCATGCGTCGCGCCTACCTCGAGGCATCCGCCTACGCGCGCGCCCGAACCGCCTTCGGCAACCCGATCTCGCACTTCCCCTGATTCGCGCCCTAGTAGCGCGCATGAAGACGGAGTGGCTCGGCGCACTGCACGCCACCTGGATGCTGACCGGTCTCGAGGACGCCATCGACTCCGGGAACGCCGACGACGACACCGTGCTGCTGCACCGGTTCTTCGTCAACGCCGGGAAGTTCCACGCGTCGATCGAGGCGACCGCCGTGGTGCGAGACGGAATCGAGGTGTTCGGCGGCAACGGCACCATCGAGGAGTTCAGCATCC
The DNA here is from genome assembly GCA_027494135.1 of Acidimicrobiia bacterium. Taxonomy (GTDB): domain Bacteria; phylum Actinomycetota; class Acidimicrobiia; order IMCC26256; family PALSA-610; genus JAOSJK01. The sequence continues at coordinate 571,287 of JAOSJK010000001.1, forward strand.
TGCCGCGCCTCTACCGCGACGCGATCGTCTACGAGTCGTGGGAAGGCACGCACAACGTCCTGGTCGCGCAGGTCCTCAACGACATGCGCCGCCTCGACCTCATGCGCGTGGTCGAGGAGCGCCTGACCTCGATGCTCGACGCCGCGCAGACCGGTGGCGGCGCTGCGGCCGCCGCGATCGCCCGCGACGCGCTCGACTCCGCGCTCGCCGGCTCGACGCGCTCGATCGACGATCCGGCACACGGCGCCGCGCACTTCCGCACGTACCTGGCCCGGCTGATGGTGGTCACACAGGTGCGACCCTCCTCGAGACCGCAGCGGCCGCCTCCGGCGCAGACGCTCCTTCGCAGCCCGCGGTCATCGCCGGCGCAGCCACCGCCTCCGAGCCGGCGCTCGTCGCAGAGCTCATCGCCGCCGCCGACCTGCTCGCGCACACCCGCCTGGCCCCCTCCTACCGCGCCGAAGAGGACGATCGGCTCCCCAGCGCCTCGAAGCCGTCCTCGGCGCCGACCTCCCCCGCTGAGCCTCCCTCCCCACCGCCGCGACCGCCCCGCACCCCGAGATGGGTCGGAACCGCGCACCCCCACCGCAGAAACGACCCATCTCAGCATCCAGGCGGCGCCCGCGCTTCGAGATGGGTCGGGACCGCACACCCCCACCGCAGAAACGACCCATCTCAGCATCCAGGCGGCGCCCCCACCCCGAGATGGGACAGAACCGCGCACTCCCCACCGCAGAAACGACCCATCTCGAGTCTCAGAAGCGTGTCAGGCGCCGGCTGCCCGGTACTTCGCGCGGAGCCTGTGACGGGCAACCTTGCCGTTGTCGCCGCGGGTGAGCACGTCGACGAAGTCGACGCGGCGCGGGCACTTGAAGTGCGCAAGGTGCCCACGGCACCACTCGATCAGGTCTGTGGCCAGCGCATCTCCCGCCTCGGCGTCGGGCTTCGGCTCGACCACGGCGAGCACGGTCTCTCCCCAGTCGTCGTCCGGAATCCCGATCACCGCGGCGTCGGCCACCGCGGGGTGCTCCAGAAGCACCGCGTCGACCTCGGCCGGGTAGACGTTGACACCTCCCGTGATTATCAGGTCGGCGCTGCGGTCGGTCAGGAAGAGATAGCCGTCTTCGTCCACATAGCCCATGTCGCCCAGCGTGAAGTAGTCGCCCTCGTAGGCGCTCTCGGTCTTCGCGCCGTCCTTGTAGTACTCGAAGCGGCCCGGCCCGGCCGGCGCCTTCAGCCAGACGATCCCGACCTCACCGGGAGGGAGGCGCTCGGCGCGCTCGTCTCCCACGAGCACCTGATCGTCGGGGACGGGCTTGCCGACGGTGCCGGGCTTCGTCAGCCACGTCTCGGAGTCGACACTCGTTCCTAGCCCCTCGGTCGCCGCGTAGTACTCGTACACGACGGGGCCGACCCACTCGATGAGCGCCTGCTTCACGTGCACCGGGCAGGGCGCAGCACCGTGAAGGATGTGCCTCAGCGACGACACGTCGTGGGCCGCGCGCACTGCATCGGGCAGCTGCAGCAGCCGGTGGAACATCGTCGGAACCATGTGCGTGTGGGTGATGCCGTGCTCCTGCACGAGGCGGAGCGCCTCCGCCGGGTCCCACCGCTCCATCACGACGACGGTCACGCCCGCGCTCAGCGGCACCGCAATCGAGAACGCAAGTGGCGCAGCGTGGTACATCGGCCCGGTGCAGAGGTGCGCGTCGTCCTCTCTGTATCCGTAGAGACGGCCGGCGGCCGCCGACTGCGCGGCGACGGTCTGGCGGTGCACGCCCTTCGGACGTCCGGTCGTCCCCGACGTGTAGAGCATCGTCGCGCCGAGGCTCGCGTCGTCGAGTGCATCACCGGACTCGGCCGCGACCGCTGCCTCGTACGACTCCCAGCCCTCGATCTCGCCACCTATCGCGATGCGCACCTCGGCGCGTGGCGCCGCTGCTACCGCGACCTCGGCCGCGTCGGCGAGCGACGATGCAGCGACAACAGCCTTCGCCTCGCAGTCGTCGACGATGTAGCCGGCCTCCTCGCCGGTGAGGTGCCAGTTGACCGGCGTGATCCGGAGGCCCCCGCGCAGGCACCCGGCCCAGACCTCCACGAACTCCGGCCTGTTGGTGCACATCAGCGCCACCGAGTCGCCGGCCTGCAGCCCGCGCGCGCGCAGCGCCCTCACGACGCGGTTCGCGTTCGCGTCGAGCTCCGCGAAGGTGCGATTCCCCGCCGGCGAGACGATCGCTGTCCGGTCCGGGTGGTCCTGGGCCCAGTGCGTGAGCAGGAGCCCTCGTTCCGCCGAGCGCAGCAGTCGCTCGCGCTCGCCACCGTCGAGCTGCTCTGCCTCCGTTACCGGTCTCGGGCCCCCTGACCTGCTGGCGCTCAAGTTCCCCTCCCGACCCGTGGCGTTGCACAGACCGTTGCCATCGCCATCGCCATCGCCATCGCCATCGCCATCGCCATCGGCATCGGGGGCATGGGCATCGCCGCCGCCTCCGATGCGCCGGGATCATGGCGTGACCCGCCGAGGCTCGGCAAGACCGCTCCACGGTCGCGGCTCTACAGCGGCGAGCGGTGGGCTGGGGCCGCGGCGCCACATTCCTCAGACGATTCCCGTCCGATTCGGTTGCGGCCTCGGACAGTAACCGTGAAGTCACTATCAGAAGGGGTGGAGATGAGCCGTGCAAGCAGAGGTAGAACGCGTGGCGTGCTGGCAACAGGTGGGGTTGCGGGAGCGATCGTGCTCGGGTTCCTCGGGTCGGCGCCCGCCGGGGCCACGGAGTGCCTTCCGCTCCTACCGTGCATCCCCGTCGAAGACGTCGTAGCCGGACTCCCGATACCGGGCGGTCTCCCCGACCCGGGCTCTGGCCTGCCGATCCCCGGCGGCCTGCCGATCCCCGGCGGTCTCCCCGACCCGGGCTCTGGCCTGCCGATCCCCGGCGGCCTGCCGATCCCCGGCGGTCTCCCCGACCCCGGAACGGGCCTGCCGATCCCCGGCGGCCTGCCGATCCCCGGCGGTCTCCCCGACCCCGGAACGGGCCTGCCGATCCCCGGCGGCCTGCCCGGCGGCCTGCCGATCCCCGGTGGACTCCCTGGAGGACTCCCCGGTGGCCTGCCGATCCCCGGTGGACTTCCCGGCGGAGGTGGTTCGGACGACATCATCGACCTCGACACCGATCTCGACCTCGGAGTCGGCTCCGACGGTGTGAACGCCGACGTCTGCCTCGACCTCGGCATCGGACGACCTGCGTCCTGTGACGACGAGACGACCAACGACGACGACAACAACGACAACGACAACGACAACGACAACAACCACGGCAACAACGGGAACCACGACAACAACGGGAACCACGGCAACAACGGCAACAACGGCACCGGCAACAACGGCAATGGGAGCGGTCACGCGGGAAACGGGACCGGCGCCCAAGGCGGCGGCGGTGCAGTCCCGCAGAGCCCCGGTGGCGACACGGCCGTCGCCGAGGTCTCCGACCCCGCCGGCACAGGCGGGGGCGCGACGCTTCCCTTCACGGGCTCCGATGTCGGATTCCTCGCTGCTGGTGGTGGATTCCTCGCCGGCCTCGGGACTCTCACGGCACGCCTCGCCCGCCGTCTGCGTTACCGGTGAGGTCGGCGGCCCGTGAGCGGGGTAGGCGTGGCGCCGCCCCCGACGCCCCGTGGTCACCTCGGCGCAACGGTGATCACCCGTAGAATCGCTCCGGAAGCGCGCTCTCACCGAGGCGTCGCACTCCTCGAGCCTGTGGCTGCCGACACGACCGATCACGGAGTTGCAGACCGCCTCGTCGCAGGTGACGAGGCGGCTCTGCGCGAGAGCTACCGGGCGTACGCGCCAGCCGTCTACGGCCTCGCCGTCCGTGTCCTGTCCGACGAGGTTCTGGCCCAGGACGTGACCCAGGATGTCTTCGTCCGGCTCTGGGAGAGACCCGAGCGATTCGACCCGGCACGCGGGACCCTCCGCACCTTCCTGCTCACCATGACCCACGGCCGGGCGGTCGAGAAGGTCCGCTCCGAGGAGGCGATGCGCCGGCGTCACCTCGCCGACGCCGGGCGCACACCTCCGGCGCCCGAGACCGACCCTGCCGGCCTGGTCGACGAGCTCGCCGCCGCCCGCGAGGTTCGCGGGGCGCTCGGCGATCTGCCGTCGAACGAACGCATCCCGATCGAGCTCGCCTACTTCGAAGGGCTCTCGTACCGCGACGTAGCCATCCGTCTCGACGAGCCCGAAGGAACGGTGAAGTATCGGATCCGCAAGGGGATGCAGAAGATGCGGGCGGCCCTGCGCTCCATGGAGGTGACGCCGTGAACGACCACGAGATCGACGCCGAGGATGCGGCGATCGCTCGCGCCCTCGACCAGCCGGGAGCTCCGACCGACGCCGAGACGAAGGTCGCGGGAGGCACGGCCGACCTCGACGGGTACCGCGAGGCACTCGCACGCCTCCCCTTCGAGGAGGTCAGGCCACCCCCCGAGCTCGGGCACCGGGTGATCGCCGCGGCCAGACGCGTTCGCGCTCCGGCGATCCCGTCGATCGATCCTGCTCACCGGCGCTCGGCGCGCAGCCGGTTCCTCCCGCTAGTGGCCGCCGGCGCTGTGGCCGCTGCCGTCGCGCTCGTGGTCTTCCAGCCCCGCTCGTCGCCGGAACCCGGGGCGGGTGAGGCACAGATCGTCGCCGCGCCGACGCCGTCGGAGCTCGCCGTGCTCCTCGATTCACCCGGGGCGCGTCGTGCCGGCTTGGACGACCCGTCGGGCGATCCGGTCGGAAGCGTGGTGCTGGGTACCGACGGCGACGGCTACCTCTACGACCTCGCGCTGCCGCCCGCAACCTCCGGCACGCGCTACTGGCTGTGGGTCACGGTCGCGGGAGCGAACGTCTCCGCCGGCGACCTCGGTTCGGCTCCGTCGTCGGCGGGATTCGTGATCGACGGCCCGGCCGACGGCCTCCTGCTCACCCTCGAGAGCGACGGACCCACCCCGGATCTGCCGGGAGACGAGGTCGCCGAGGGCCGGTTCGACTCGGGCGGCTGATCGGCACTCCGGTGCACCAGTGCTCGGGCGCTCCGCTGCTCGAGTGCTACCGGCACTTCGGCGCTCGGGCGCTACCGGTGCTCTTGTGCACAAGTGGTCGGGTGCTCTGCTTCTACCGGTACCTCGGTGCACCAGTGCACCCTGCCCCGCGTTCGGCGACCGTGGTCGGGTGCCCCCGGCTCCCGTGCGCGCAGCGGCTCCCGTGTGGGCAGCGGCTCTCAGCCGGCGCCGAGCGAGGTAGCCGGCTACCGGCCCGCGCCGCGCGTGCGAGCGCGACGAGGAGCGTCCCGAAGTGGTGACGCAGCGCCGCCACGGCAACGAGCAGCAGCAGAGCAGGGAGCACCGTTCCACCCAGGCGAGCGAGAGATGCCAGCGCCGAAGCCCAAACGGTCGAAGCCGCCGACTCGACACGCGCCCATGTCGCCACGAGGTCGAGGCCGGGAGTGGCCCTGACCGGCGTCGAGGCCGGATCCGAGGTCGCCGTCTCGAAACGGTCGGCATGCGGGCCGAGATCCGAGGTTGCCGCCCGGCCGAGGCCACTGCCACGCGCCTGGTCCGATCCGGCCGCGCCGCCGGCGCCGCTGTCGACCGAAGACGGGAGGGTCGCGCCGGCGTCGGGTCGGCCGGCCACACGCTGCGCGCTCGCACCATCGGGGAGAGCGGGCTCCGTACCGAGACCGATCGTCAATGATCCGTCCCCCGTGTCGACGTCGAGCCCGATGCCGTCCTCGCCTGCGTGGAGATCGACGTAGAGATCACGCCCCGCCGCTCCGACGACCGCCTCCACGCCTCCGGAGTCGACTGTTGCCCCAGCCTGGACGGTCTGCCCGGCGGCACCGACGGTGGCGGCGACGCTCGCACCGCCGGGGCTCACCTCGGCGCCGGCGTCGAGGTCGGCTACGGATCCGACCGATGCCTGGGCGCCTGCGGCGGCTCCGTCGCCTGACACAGCCGTTCCTGCGCCGGCCGAGACGGCCGGCGCAGCGGCGCCTACCTCCACAGCGATGCCCGAGGCGTCGGCGTTGAGATCGAGGTCGAGCGACACGGGTGCGGGCACGCTCTCCGCGACAGCCTCTACCTGAGGTAGAGGGAGAGGTGGTAGCCGGATCGCTCCGGCGGCCGTGGGGGCGACGAGCACGGAGACCGCCGCTGCAGCCCCTGCGCCCAAGAGGCGCGCTCTCCAGGTCGTCACGATAGGGCCACCCACCACGGTCGCATTCACGCATCCTGCCTCGACAAACCGGGAGGAGTCTATCTCCGGAGGCGCCCGCCGCCACAGAAAGTGACGGAGATCACCGTCCGACCGGGGCCCGGCTACGGATATGTGGTGTCGCCGCAAGCTGCGGCCCGAAAGACAGGAGTGCGACGTGCTCAAGCTCACCTCCCGCCGCCTGATGGCCGTAGCCGCGATCGCCTCCTTGATCGGAGCCGGTGCCGCCGGCGCCGCTGCCGGCGGACGGAAGGCGGGGCCGACGATGCGGGTAGAGCCGTCGGCGACCGGCCTCCGCTACGGCCAGACCGTTCGGGTGGTGGCCGAGAACCTCAGACCCCGGGGTACGGGGTACACGGCAATCACGATCTGCGGGATCACCGACGACCGCGGCAACCCGATCGCCCGACCCGGGCGCGACGACTGCGCAGGAACCGACGAGATCGGCGACCTCCTGATCGTCGTCCCCAACGACGACGGCCGGATCGACGAGGCCTACACGCTGCCGGCGAAGGGGCGACGCTTCGGTGTGAACCGCCGCCAGTGCAACGTCGAGACGCAGTGCGCGCTCGTCGTCGCCGACGCAGCGGCGAGCGGCGACCCCGCGTACCAGGTGAGCGAGGTCATCAGGTTCCGCGGACAGCACGCTCCGACGACGACCCCGTCCACGACACGCCCACCCGCTTCGCAGTCGCCCGGTTCGCGACCGCCCGGCAACCGGCCGCCGAGCTCGCGACCGCCCGCCACGCGCCCACCAACGACTCACGCGCCCGCCACACACCCGGCGACGACGCGCCCCGGCCGCCGCCACGGAGCCGGCTACGACGACCACGCCACCCGCCGGTCCGGGCGTCGCCGTCACGGTCGACGGTGACGCCGCAGCGAACCCGGACGGGATCGGCGTTCACGTCGACGGTCACGTGACGCTCACGCCCCCGGCCGTCCCGGCCCCCTCGCCGGGGGTGGCCCGGGCGCCGGGAGCGGTCTCCCCGCGCCCGTGGCCGATGCGCTGCGCGAAGGTTGCTCGAGCCTCGCGGCCGCGCTCGCCGACGCACCGGGCGTCGATCCCGCCACCGTCGCCATGGCATGCGCGGCAATCGCATCGGGTGACCCGACGATGCTCGCGCTGCTCGTGTCGAACCCGGAGCTGGCCTGCGGGCCACTGGCGGGTGCACTGACCCAGGCTGTCCCCGCTCACGACGCCCCGACCTACCAGGAGGCGTGCGCGACCGCCCTGGCCCACGCCGGCCCGGTCGCCGGCCCCGTCGCCGACGCGGTCACGGGAGTGATGGGCCTGACGGGCTGAGCCGCACGGTCCGACCGCGCCCGCCCTGCGGTCCGACCTGTGCGTACGCGGCGGCCGGCCCAACCGCCCGTGGGCCGGCCGCCGCGTCGCGTCCACACGCCGCCACACCCCACGTCGCCACATCCCGAGATGGGACAGAAACGCACACCCCCACCGCACAAACGACCCAACTCGGCGACCGGGCGACGCCCCGACAGCGAGAAGGGACAGAAACGCGCACCCCACCGCACAAACGACCCAACTCGGGGAACGGGCGGCGGCGCGCGGCGGCGACCACGCGCCGACCGGGCGGCGTCCCGCGGCGGCAGGCTGCGCCCGGCGGAGCGGCTACTCGGGGACGGCCACCATGTCGACGAAGATGCAGCGGTCGGTGGGTACCGGCTGCCACTCCAGCGGGCTGTAGCGAAGGTGGCCGTACCCGCCGGCGAAGCCGAGGTACTTGACCATCCCCGGCTCGACCTCGTTGGGTGCGCTCCAACCCTCGAACTGGAACGGGTCCCAGCCGTTGTAGACGGTCACACCGCCCGGTCGCTGCGCCCCTGAGAGCTTCGCCCGCACGACGAACGACCCGACGTCGTTCACGATCCGGACCTTCCCGTGGTCGGCGATGCCGAGACGCTCGGCGTCGTCGGGGTTGATCACTGCGTGCGGCTCACCACGGTGCGTCTGGATCAAGTGCGGGTTCATCATGTTCATCGCGTGGATCGACCAGCGGTTGTGTCCGGTCGTCATCCGGAACGGCAGGTCGCCACCCATCGTCGGCGCGTCCTTGTGCACGGGTAGCTCCTCGCCGGCCTCGACGAACCACGGGTGCTCGATGAGGAACTGGGCGCGCCGCGTGAGCGTAGGGTACGGATCGCCACGATCGACGTGGTAGCTGAGCGCCGAGTACGGCGTCCCCTCGTCGGGCCAGGGTGCGGCCTGGCCCTTCGCCATGAAGAGACGGCCCCAGTCGGTGAAGCGCACCGCACCGTTCTCGCGCACCTTCGCCAGGTCGGTGCCGGGCGGAAGGACGCCGGCGTAGGCGCCGTCGCGGATCGCCTCGTCGGCTACACGCTCCTGGGTGTCGAACGCGCCGTCGAGCGTGAACTTCTTCCAGAGCTCGTCGTAACGCCGCGCCGTCCCGTCGCTATGCGCGAACTCCGTCAGGCCCCGCGCCGCAGCACGACGCTCGACCGCCAGGCAGAGGTCGCGGAACATCTCCCACTCCGGCTTCGACTCGCCCATGGGCTCGACGGCCGCGTCCGACATGACCACGCCCATGATCGGGATGTCCATCCCGACCTTCTCGTAGTGCTGCGCGGCCGGCAGCACGATGTCGGACTGCAGCGCCGTCGCCGACATGCGGATCTCTACGGTGACGACCTTCGCCAGCTTCGGCCAGAGGTGCTCGAGGATCGTCGCCCGTCCACCTCGTGTGCGCCGGAGGATGTTCCCACCGCACTCGATGAGCACCCTCGGCGGCTTGTCGGGCCCGGGCCGGGCGACCCCCGCCCACCAGCCCTCGCGCAGCGCCTCCTCGAAGTAGTCGTCGAACGAGCGCTTCATCGCGGGGTCGTTGAAGACGGGGTTGTTCCACCTCTCCTTGTAGCCGGCGTGCCAGTACCACAGGAATGCCGGAGGCACGATCTGACGCCCCGCCGCCCCGACGCTGCGGGTCAGCTCGGCGGCGACCAGCTCGTCGCTCATGGTCGGGTCGGTCGCCCGGGTCATGGCGTCGAGCGAGTCGAGCGTCTGGAGAACCTGCTCCGCTCCCTCGGCGCCGGGAACGGCCTTCATCCCGGAGATCATCTGACCGTCGACCTGCGTAGCCGCCCAGCAGTTGATGCCCGAGCCGTTGCGCCCCCAGTTCGCCGTCAGCGCGAGCAGGAGATTCATCGTCCGCTGGTAGAGGTCGGAGTGGTAGGCCTTGTTCGCGCCCATTCCCATGAGGACACGCGTGCGCCCGCCGGCGACCTTCCGTGCGATCGTGCGGATCGTCTCGGGGTTCACTCCGCAGGTCGCCTCTACATCCTCGGGGCGGTACTGCCCGAGGTGCTCGACGAGGCGCGAGTAGAGGGGCCGTACCGTGACCGTCTTGCCGTCGGCGAGCGTGACGTCGGCCTCGCCCTCGAGCTGCGGCGTGTAGTCGCAGAGCAGGTTCTCGCGGCTCGCCTCCACTACGCCGCGCTCGGCATCGAGGTGGAAGAACTGGTCGTCGAGGCCGTGAGGGTGGAGGTCGCGGGCGCGTAGGAACCGCTGCGTGTCGGTGCGGATGAGGAGCGACAGGTCGGTCTGCGCGCGCACGAAGTCTTCGGCGACGAGGCCCTCCTCCACGATGACCTGGCACATCGCGAGCGTCATAGCCGGGTCGCTCCCCCACTTCACCGGCACGTGGTAGTCGGCGTGCGTGTGGCTCGGGGAGACGTCGGGCGAAGAGCACGACCTCGCATCCGTGATAACGGGCCTCGGCTATGTAGTGGTAGAAGGGGATGCAGGTGTAGATGGGGTTCGTGTGCCAGAAGAGCAGGACGTCGGAGTTGAAGAGATCGGACTCATCCTGCCAGAGGAAGAACTTGCCGAAGACGAGGTGATGACCGGGGGCGAAGTCGTTGATGGAGCCGTTGAGGTCGAGGACCGTCCCGCCGATCTGGCCCATGAACCGGTCGACCGCCATCCCGCCGGCGCCGACCTCGGGAGTCCCCTCACGGAGCACGGCCTGACCGCCCTCGGTCTCGATCGTGTCGATGATGGCGTCGGCGACCTCGTCGAGCGCCTCGTCCCACGAGATCCGCTCCCACTCGCCGCTGCCCCGCTCCCCGACGCGCCGCAGCGGGTACAGGACGCGGTCGGCGGCATCGCTCTGCGCGCTCCAGGCCGCACCCTTGTTGCAGCCCATCGGGAGGTGGTCGGGGGTGGTGCGCTCGATGTCGAAGTGCCCCGGCATCGGGCCGGCGACCTCCTCGCGCACGACCTTGTCGTCCTTCACGTAGACCCGGTACGAGCACCCTCCCGGGTAGCAGTCGACGCAGTGCGAGCCCCAGGCGACCCGGTCGAACTCCAGCCGGTCGCGGTATCCGCCCTCGGTCTCGCGCAGGGCGTCGGGTCGATCGTCCACGTAGGTCATCACGTACCTCCTGGAGCGCATGGCCGCGAAGTCTTTATATCGCTTTTATAGATCGAGTTGCCAGCGTTTCTTCCCGGGACCGCCGTCTCCCCGACCACGTCGCGTCTACCCACCAATACGGTGGCCAGACGCGACACGTTCGGCAGTCCCGCCGCCGTCACGCCGCCGTCACGCCGCCTGCCCGACCGGGTCGATCGCGAGAGCGACTCTGTGCAGCGACTCCTCGGGGCGACGGGTGACGTCGTCCCAGGTGAGATGCACGATCCTCCACCCCAGGGCCTCCAGGGCAGCGAGACGGTGCCGGTCCCGCTTCCAGGCGAGGCGGGAGCCGTGCGCCTCGAATCCGTCGCACTCGACGGCGACAAACTGGCGCGGCCAGGCGAAGTCGAGCCGGTACCGTCGGCCGTCGGGCACCTCCACTCGGTGCTGCGGAGCGGGGTTCGGCAGCCGGCTCGCTCGCAGAAGTCGTGCCGTCTTGACCTCCAGCCGGTACTCGAGCGGCGACTGCCCGGCGTGGGCGTCGATGAGCGCTCGCAGCCGCGCCGCGCCCGGCCGCCCGCGGGCACCGAGGTCGTCGAGGCGGCGGGCGATGTGCGCCACGGTGACGAGGCCCATCCGCCGGGCGCTCTCGAACGCGACCTCGAGCGCCTCGCCGTCGAGGAGCGCGGCGGAGTCGATGATCGTGCGCGCCGCAGCGGTGACGGGGATGCCGTCGGCGTGACACCTATCCATACGAGGAAGAGCGAGCGTGCGGTGCACGGTCAATCGATCGTCGACGATCCGCCGCCGCCCTTCGACGGTCACATGGACGCTGTCGGCGGCGACGCCTTCGAGCCTGAGCAGCCGGGCGGCGGTGAGATGCGAGACGGCCGCCCGCGCCCCGGCCCAGAGCGCCGCGGCCATCGCGAGCTGGCGCCCGGTGCGCACGGAGCCCGCCACGCGGTAGACGGCCGGGAGCACGACCTCGAGACGATCGGTCGCGATCCGAGCGTCGAGCATCCGATCGGTCATACCGCATCGGCGTGCCTGATCGCGCGATCCGACGCCGTGCTGTCTCGACGCTGTAGCCAGGAACCGCGCCTCTGCCTCGTTCATCCTGCGACCTCCCACACGGGCCCGCGCCGCGGGCACCGATCGACGTCACGTGCGGGGGAAGCGCTGGGAGCACCGTACGCCTGGGGTACGACAGCGAGTTCCGCTCCAGGGCCGCGTCTCGACCCGCACCGCCCCGCACCGTCCGCCCCGACAGGGCCCACCCCGACGTCCCGCCCCCTCGCTCCCACCTCGACTCCCACCCCGACCCGCCCCCGCCCGACCCGCCCCGACGACCCACCCGAGCATGTCGCGTATAGCCACCGAATCGGTGGCTATACGCGACACGAACAGGAGAACGGTCGCCGAGACGTCGCCGAGACGGGGGCCGCCGGTCTCAGGGTCGTAACGCCGTCGAGATCATGGTCACGTAAGGCTTCGGTGAGGATGCGCCGGCGGCGATTGCGATGCCGGACAAGTCCACCTACCCTGGAGACCGGTCCGGGCGCACCCGCCCGAACACTCCGGGGGGAGAAGACATGAGGTTTCCGAGGTTGCCTTCGGGCAGGGGGATCGCTCGCGGCATAGGCGCCGGCGTGCTGGTGCTGGCGCTGAGCGGCTGCTACGAGTGGAGAGCGATCCAGTACGAGTCGAAGGATCCGACGACCCGGCCGTGGTGGTGCCACTCCACCGGCGACGGCGGCGGGCACGCGAGCCACCACTACGAGGGCCAGACCAAGGGCATGCTCTCGTGGGACGACTGCAAGACCGTGTCGGCCGACTTCGACCAGGCGCTGAAGTACGCGCTCCAGTGGCCGACGCTCGGTGACGCCGAGGACGCCGGGATGCACCGCGCGGTCAACTACGCGATGGGCATGGGCACCCACCACTCGTTCATGGGCACGTTCGACTGGAACGACCCGTCGTTCGACCCGCTCGACCCGATATTCACCGGCAGCGATCTCGACGACGTCTTCGACCCGCAGAAGCCCGAGTTCCTCCAGTACGGCGGCAACGGGCGCAGCGCGAAGCTCGTCGGGATGAGTTGGTACGTGCGGACCGACGACGGGATGCCGCCGGACGGGTTCGCCGGCAACAACGACTGGTGGCACGTCCACGAGCGGCTCTGCTTCTCGAACTCGAGCCGTGTCGTGATCGGTGAGGGCCTCACCGACGGGCAGTGCGCCTCAGCGAGCGGCACCAACCTGCACCTGGAGAACTACTTCATGGTGCACGCTTGGATCGTGCCGGGGTGGACCCACGACCCCGACGTCTTCGTCGGCCACCATCCCTGCCTGCTCGCCGGTGGACCGGCCTCGCCCGGCGACGCCTGCTGGGACTCGGGCCACACCGGCCACTAGTCGGTAGGCGCCCGCGGATCCACGGCTGTCACCGGGAGGTACGCGCCCGCGGGTCCGCGCCGGGCACCGGAGAGCGGCCGCCCCGGCGGAATCCGCGCCGGGCACCGGAGAACGGCCGCTACGAGGCCGTCCCGAGCATCCGACCGCCTAGCCACGGCGGGGCGGGCGCCCGCACCCGCCCTGCCGCGCCTCAGATCGGCCGCCCGCGGTCGCGTCGCCAGCTCTCGTTGGTGAGACGCTTGCGATCCTCCGGCCCGTAGGAGGCCATGGCCACCGTGTGCGTGTCGAGCATCTCGGCGTCGCGCACCAGCTCGTCGCCCCGTGCGGAATGCGGAGCCAGGTCGCGCAGCTCGCGGGCCGCGCTCTCGAGCGTCGTCCGCGCGCCGTCGATGTCGCCCATGTCGGCGAGGTCACGCGCCCGCTTGCGGGCCCGTGCGCTCGCGAGCAGCACGGTCTCCTCGACCACCTCGTGATCGGCCTCCGCGGCGGCCGCCTCGTCGGCGCTGACCAGGTTGACGGTGATCGGGATGGTCACCTCTCTGGCCTCCACGCTCTCACCGACCGTGACGTAGCGCAGCACGACGTCGGCCACACGCAGCACGCCGAGCTTCGCCACCTCGGGGATCCTCATGCGGAACACGACACGCCGCCGCTCGGAGCCGTACGCGTCGCCGAGCTGAACCTGCAGCCCACCGGGCACGTCGGCGATCGGGTACTCGTTCAGCACTCCGAGGAGCTCGACGGGGTCGGCCGGCCTGATCTCGACGCTCACGTTCTGTGCGACGAGCGTGGCGAGGTTGGCGAACTCCTCGGCGAAGATCGCGGGGGCGTCGTCGGGGTTCTCTGCGTAGTACGTCGCGCCGTCGGAGGCGGCGGCGATCGCGGCGAGCAGATCCTCGTCGAAGTCTGCACCGAAGCCGATGGTCGTCGTCGCGGCCTTGTCCTTGGCGCCCTGGGCGATCGAGACGAGCTGACCACGGTCGACGATGCCAACGTTCGCCTGACCATCGGTGAGGAGAAGCACCCGGCGCACACCGTCGTCGGGAGCGCGGTCGATCTCCTCGAGCCCCTTCAGCCAGCCGCCGGAGAGGTTCGTCATGCCTCCCGTTCCGATCCCGGCGAGCGCGTGCTCGAGCACGGCGGCGTCGACCGGGGCGAGCGGTGCGACGAGATCGACCGAGTCGTCGTAGGTGATCAGTGCGAGGTGGTCGTCACCGGAGAGCCTGCGCGTCAGGTAGCGGGCGCACTCCTTTGCGACGTCGAGCTTCTCACCGCTCATCGAGCCCGAGCGGTCGATGACGAGCGAGATGCTCAGCGGCGTGCGGTCGTCGACGTGCGCCTCGGGCATCTGGAGCTCGAGCATGCAGTGCACACCGTGCTCCTGCTCGACGGCGAGCATCTGGTGGTCGATTCGCAGCTTGGCGTCCAAAGGGTCCCCTCCCCAACAAGTGCGACAACTCCCTCGCTGCGCAAGACGACTATCGCAGGGGGTGGGACAATCATGATGTGGGACAACTACATCGATGTGATCTCCGGGTCAGTCGCAGCTTCCGGGGTAGAAGGTCCGGCACTCCTCCCACACCTTCCAGACCATCATGCGCTGCTCGGGAGTCCCGGCGTCGCTCGGCTCCGCGAGGAGATCGTGCAGCTTGTCGATCTCGTCCTCCGACTCGAGCCCCAGATCCCGGGCGAGATCCTCGTAGAAGCTCCCGCCCCCCTCAAGAGCTCGTCGCCGACGGTGAGCGCTTCCCTCAAGTTGAACGCGAAGTCTCTGTCGGCGAACAGGGCTACGAGATAGGCGTCGTCGGGGTCTTGCACATCGAACCAGTCGTACAGGCCGAGCGCCTCCTTCGCCGACTTCGCAGTGGCCTCGAGCTTGGGGTCGTCACTCAGCAGTGTCTTCTCCTCCAACCAGTAGCGGCGCTCACCCGCCTCTCCGTCGCCGTCGTAGTACACCGCGAACCAGTCGCCGCGCTTCACCGCGCTGTAGCCCGAGACGTCACCTCCTCCCATCCCGGCGGAGGCGAAGTTGCTCGACGTGACCAGCCCCTCGACGCTGCCGATGCAGCTCTCGATCACTGCCTCGGGGTCCGCGCAGGAGAGAAGGATCATGTCGGAGATGTCGACGTCCTCGCACGCCTTGCCGAGGTTGTCGGGACCGAGATAGTCGCAGAGAGCGTCGTAGTCGTAACGCACACCCTCGCGCTCGGTGCTACTGAACTCCCACTCGCCGACGTACTCATAGAGGAAGTCGATCATCTCGTCCTTGCTCAGGTACCCGTCGGGTCGGCGTAGCGTCTCGACTCCGGCGCGCAGCCCTGCGCAGATGAGGTCGTCCATGTCGCAGTTGCCGAACCCGTCGTCGATCGCCCGACCTTACGCCGCGTGAGCCGCGGCCATCCTCGCCTTCGCACCACGTGCGGTCGTCTTCCGCGCGCTTTTCTTGCCCGCCATCGTTGCTACCTCCTGCTCTCTGTCCGGTCTCCTGCTGCCTTCTCGACGTCGCCCTGCTCGCGCACCCCCGCGCACCACACCCGTCTCCACGCGGCGGCACAGCCCACCTCACCGCGCGCGTCACCGCTCCCACGGTGCCGTCCCTCCGAATGCCCCGCCGGCGAGGATCGCCCGCCACCCGACCGACGCCAGCTCGAGGTCACAGCAGGTCCCCTCGATCGAGAGGTCCGGCACCGGGACCGCGCGGCGGATGCGCGCCTCGTCCCATGCCTCGCCGTCCACGTGCGCCGTGATCGAGTCGGGCACCTCGAGGCCGGGGGAGCCACGTCAGCCACACGGTCGCCGTTCGTACCGCACCGCCGCGTACCAGGCGGACGGCGAGCTGGCGGGCACGGAGGGCACCGGCCCGATCGACCTTGTGTGGGTCCTTGCCGCACATCGCGCCCCCGCCCAGAGGCGTCATCGGGCCGTAGAAGTCGACGGCGAGCTTCTTGCCCGACAGGCCGTTGTCTCCGTCGGTACCGCCGCAGGTGAAGTCACCCAGGCCGTTGATTCGCACGATCTCGCGCGACCACGACTCCGCCGAGCCGGGGAGCGCAGCGTCGAGAGAGGCAGCCGCTTCTCCGAGAGCGGGAACGAGCAGCGTGTGGAGCTCGTCGAAGCCGACGCCCTCCGCGTGCTGCACGGCGACGTTGCAGCGCTCCCAAACGAACCGCCCGCACTCTTCGCTCAGCCGGACGAGAACCTTGCCGTCGGCGAGGAGACGGTCGTCGTGCGCGCACCTGACGCGCGACAACGTCGCACGCATCGTGTGCGCCGCGTGCACACCGGGCGGAAGGTAGTGGGTCACCTCGCTACCCTCAGCGTGGCCGACGGTGATGCTCTGGTCGTCGGAGAAGCGTCGGATGCCACGTTCGTCGTCGTCGAGGGGCCCTTCGTCCACGTCGGTCTCCACGCGGTTCGGCCGCGCAGCGGCGGCCACCCCTGCCGACGCGCACACGTCGTCCACCAGCTCCCCCCACGGAACTGGAGCTGGTGGACTCGACGCGACGCGCCCCGTGACGAAGACGACGCGCCTGTGCACGGCGACCTCTACGCCCACGAGAGCGTCACGGTCTCTCCCCACGGCATGATCGACGACTGCTTCCGCGACGGCGTCGGCGAGACGGTCGGGGTGTCCGGGGAGGACGTCCTCTGCGATGTGGCGCCTTGTCGTCACCTCGCGCCCCCCAGCACGATCGGCGGCAGGACCGTGACGCTGTGGGCGATCGGCTCGAGGTCGCTCGCCCACTGGCTCTCGTGCGGCAGCACGACGTTCAGCTCGATGTCGCGGCTCGCGAGGTCGGCGGCGAGGTCGGCGGGCGCCGCTCCCACATACCCGTCTGTCAGCACGAGCGCCCTGCGCAGGAGAGGCGCAGCGAGCATGTGGTTCAGGACGCAGGGGATCGACGTTCCGAGGGTGGTACGTATCTTCCCGCTTCGCAGCTCACCGAGCGGAAGGGGCACGACCTCGGTGGAGAACTGGTACACGTCGGCCTCCCGTCGGACGACGTACGGCAGCAGCAAGCCGAGGATGTGCGGCAGCAGCGCGGTCATCGAGCCGGAGACGTCTACGTAAACGTGCGCGGTTGCGATCCGCTCGCGGAGGCGCGTTCTGGTCGTCGAAGGCTGCGCCCACAGCGTCGTCGGTGCGCCGAGGAGGCGACGCGCCGGGGCGAGCCGATCGCGCGGGTTCATCAGCACGCCCGGCCCCGACAGGGTGGCCACGGGCGCGCGGCGGCGCCGGTGCAGCGGCCCGTCGGCGTTCCCGAGCGATCTGCGCAGCACCGCTGCGAAGGCCTCTTACGCGCGGCGCCCGGGGGCTCCAGGATGTTGCCCCACGCGTACGCAATCGGCCCGCCTGCGTCACGGCCGCCGAGCGGGAAGGGCGGCGGCGGCCAGTTCGCGACGATGCGGCGCACGACGTCGCCGAAGACCTCGTCGTGCAACGCACCGGCGTCGCGCGCCTCGGCCTCATCGTCGTCGTGGTCACCGAGGAAGGTCGGACTGGTCCCGTCGTTGCTGCGTCCGCCCTCGGCGCCGTCTTGCCCGCCGGTCTCTGCACTCGCGCCGGGAGTGTCGTTCGATCCCCCGCTTCCTTCCGGCTTCTCGGGGGCTCAGCCCGACGCAGCAGGGAGAGGATCTCGTCGTAGGTCGGCTCCACCGCCTCACACCTCGGCGCCGGGTAGAGCGATTCGAGGATCGCCGCGGTCCCCTCGGGACCGGTCACGTCGTACTGCGGCGCGTCGGGCCAGCCGACCGGTGGTCTCAACAGAAGCTGCGGGAACACGTCGTGCCGGTTCAGCTGCTCGAAGAAGTCGAGGTACTCCGGCGCGCTGTGCTGGCGCGCTAGGCCCGCGTTGATGATGGCATCGAAAGCGACGTTGTGCTCTCGCGTCGGCCTGGCATAGAGCTTCGTGTGTGCCAGCAGCACGTGCCAGAGCTCGTGCATGACGAGAAGGAACAGGTGCTCGTCGCGCCGGCAGTGCTCGGCGACGAAGTCGGGGTTCACGAGCAGGCGGGTGCGCACACCGCACGTCACCGGCGCGCTCCTGACGTTCCGGTTCCAACCGATGCCTGCCAGGCGGCAGAGAGTTTCGAGCTCGTAACCGGCGGCGGGCAGAGACGCGCGACCCGCTCGGCGAGCTCGGCGTCGCTCTCACGGGCGGCCTCGCTCATGATCTCCGCTCCTGGCCCTGCGGGCCGGGCCGCTCGGGCCACGCGCGGCCGCGCAGCGTGCAGGCAATCGCGTCACGGGCGGCCTCGCTCATGACCTGGCACCTCCGGGGCCGACGACCAGCGACGTGAGTCTCGGATCATCGGTGAACAGGCGACGCGCGAGAGTCGCCTTGGCCAGCACCGGATCCGACTCGGCCAGCAGGAGGTTGTCCCGGGAGCGCGACAAGACGTTGAGGGCGAGCAGGGGCTCGGCGCAGCTGGGACAGTCGCGCTCCTGCCCGCCGCTCCACAGCAGCGCTGCGCCGTCCAGCGCCATGGCTTCCCATGCCTCGTCGAGCTGTGCCGTAAGCTTGGCGCCGTCGAGACGTAGGACGAGCTCGGCCACGCGCCTGCGCTCGACTGTCGTCCAGCGGCGTTGCTGTAGCCGGCCGATCTTGGAGCCCATGCCGTCGAGGGAGAACGAGACGACGACGTCGTCGACGCTCGGAGTGGAGACTGTGACCTCGGTCCGCGGCCTGCCGCTCATGTTGTGCAGTGCGGGGGGCGCCGACTCCGAGGCGGCCGCGTGCGCGCTCACGTCGCCACCTCGAGGAGGTCGAGGGCTGCGGTGAGGCGCTTCAACCCGCTGTGCCACGACTCCGACTCCCAGAGCGCCGGGAAGCCCCCGAGCAGGTAGCCGCGTTCGATCCTGGCGCGTCGCCCGTCGTGCTCGTACAGGTCGTGGTCACACGAGAGGTAGCTGCTGATGTCGCGCCATGCCTCCATGAGCGGCCCGGGAGCGACGCGCACCTTCTCCTCGCGAGGTGTCACGCTGCGCGACGCCAGGGTCGCGAGAGTCCCCCAGACGGATGGGCGGAGCTTGTGGGAGTCGCGCAGGGCGAGGAACATCGCCGTTGCGACCGCGACGCGCCCGCTCTCGCCCCTCTCCGCCTCGAGCGCCTGCGTGACGAGCTGGGCGAGCTCGGGCTCGTCCACACCGAGTGCGACGCCGAGCTTGACCCGCGCGAGCCGGTCGGGCTCCTCGAATATCCACCGGCGCGGGTCATCGTCGGCGAGCATCGCGATTCCCCACGCCTGCCGGTGAGCGGCCACGACGACCGCCGGTGACGGCGGCTTCTCCCCGACGGTCTGGGGGAGTCCGCAACGAAGTGCGACCTCGGCGCTCACGTCGATGCCGCCGCTGTCCGGGCCGCCGCCGAGGACGCTGCGTGCCGCGTGCACCGCGAGAGTGCTGTCCACGAGCATGCGGGCGCGTCGGGGGCTGAGGGCTATGTCGGCGTGGCCGAGGTGATCAACGATAGCGACCGCCCAGCGAACCACGGGTTCCCGGGTGTCGCTCTGCGTCGACGCGAGTGTGGACCGGCACTCGTCGACGAGGCGCCGAACAGCGTCGGCGTCGACCCGGTCGTCGCCGGAGACGACACGGCGGCGGTCCTCGGGCATCAGCTCCCCCCACGTCGGGACGGTGACGACGAACGGGAAGCGGTCGGCGAGAGCGGGGTCGAGCGGCTCCGCGCCGTGGTAGACGTCACCGATCGCGCCTTCGACGTCGTCGGGCGCGGCGGGGTTCATCGCCGCCCAGCGGTGCCGGAGGCGTTCGAGGCGCACACCGGCGACCCTGCGTTCGTGCACGATCGGGAAGAGCTTGTTCTGCAGGTCGGGACGGCAGCGCGTCAGCTCGTCGAAGAAGGCGAACTCCGCGTCCCAGATCGCAGCGGCGGTGCCTACGAAACGGAGGCCGCCGTCGTCGTCGGGGGAGCGGGATGCCGACCAGATCGTCGTAGTTGACGAGCGAGGCGTTGTAGTGGCGCAGCTCGAGGTCGAGCGCTGCGGCGAGGCGCTCCACGATCAGCGTCTTCGCCGTGCCGTGCGGCCCGACCAGCAGGACGGGCGCCTCGATCGCCAATGCGGCTAGGAGCACCGGGTCGACACGCGACCAGCCGTGTATGCCCAAGCTGCGAGTCAGGCAGCGGGGCGGTTCCTCCTCGATCGTCGCGACGCGCGTCCGGCCACCGATCGCCCACATGTCGTCCTCCGTCTCGGGGCGGACACTGCGGGGGCTTTCCCAACGGCGGGGATGCGACCGGCCTGCGCCGGCATGCCGACGCGAACGTGCCCGTCAAGAGGCGACGGGCAGACCGTGTCGAACACTTTGTTGCCGACCGGGTTCTCCCCGACCGACCGCATCCCCGCCGAAGCGGGAAGGCACCTTGGGTGTTCGTCCCAGGTTGCCGGGCCCTTGCGGGCCTCTCAGAATGCCGTCGTCACACTACCACTGGGTGGGACACGCGTGAAGCGTCCGCGCGGGATCGCCCTGCCTGAACACGTGATCAGTCGGAGGTCGGCGGGAGCGGCACCGTCACGTGCAGCACCCGCTCGTCCCCCTCCGAACTCGTCGCGCCGAGTTCGGGCGCGTCAGCGACGGTCCTGCATCAGCCGGTCGAACTGCTCCCACGTCAGCTTCGCCGCCTTCTGGGCATTCGCCGGGCGCCAGTCGATGGTGCCCTTGCTCACGCGCAGCTCACCGAGCTTCCCCCGTCGCTGCGGACCTCGAAGACGACGTCGGCGTTCAGAACGACCTTCGTGGTCGGGATGCTCATGTCGACTTCGTGCTGAGCCATTCGACACCTCCTGGGCGGGACACGAGCGTAGATCCTCCCGAACTCGGCGCTCGACGGCCGCTCGGCCTTCGGGCGGCGCGCTCCACGTGCCGCTCACGACCGATCCCGGGTCGTGCCGTCGAGCACCACGTCAGTGACGACGGACGGGTGCGCGCGGTCGGTCAGGGCGCGCAGTTCGACGGCTTCGGGTCGGTGGCGAACGCAGGGTTCTCGCACTTCATGCCCTCGCCGTAGTCGCCGCTGAGCTTGAACACGTTCTCCGGATCGCAGCTGAACACGCCGTCGTTGGGGCTGATGTCGGAGATCACCCACGCACCGTCCTTGGCTTCGATCTCGACGAAGCACCCTGCGGAGGGCCCGCCCGCGAGATTCTGCGTCGCGTGGAGCCCACCGCCGCTCCACTCCGTTGTCGCAGTTGCATTCGCCCAGACGCAGTCGCGGGTGAGGTCGGCGCCGCACTCACCGGCGGCCTTGGCAAACAGCAGCCAGGCGGAGAAGGCGGTGATGCCGAGATCGGCGATCTTGCCTCCCGGGACGTACTCGTCCATGAGGTCCAGGTACTGCTGGGTTGCGGCGTTCTGCTTCGCCAGCTCCGGATCGAGGAACGGGTAGTTGGACGACGCGATGTAGGTGTTGTTCGTCGCGGACCCGGCTTCCGGACAGCAGCAGGTTGTCGTAGTTGTTGCCGATGGCGCGTATGAAGTCGGGATGGAACTCGATCTCGGCCATCGCGTTGAGCACAGAAGCGAGGGCCGACGGGTCGGCAGTCCAGATGAAGCCGCGCACCCCCGCCGACTTCATTCCCTCGACGAAGCCACGCCAAGACGTCTCGCCGGCCGGATTGAACTCCTCGTCGTAGACGACCTCCCAGCCCAGCGAGTCCGTCGCCTCCCTGACCTTGGCCGCCGCGATCTGCGTCACGGCTACGCCGCCCGTCAGAAACCCGATCTTCTGCGTCGCCTCGGGGAACTTCTCATCCAGCCAGCGGAGATCACCGATCCCCATCGTGTCGAGGGAACCCTCACTCGGCCCCTGCCTGAGGTCGGCTCCGAGTGACGGCGGGTTGGTGCCGAACCCGATGTTTGGGAGGCCGCAGGCGAGCCGCTCCTTCTGGCCGAGATCGTCGAAGACGCCGAGGCCGCCGACGAGCATGAAGTCACCCTCGTCGCAGGCTTCGATCATCCGCGCCTGGTGTTCGGTGAACTTGGCGTCGCGTTCTTTGACCTCGATCTCCCGTCCGAAGATCCCGCCGGCGGCGTTACACCACTTCGAGAACGTCTGCGCGGTATCGAACAGCTCCTGGTTGATCCCGGGCCTGCCCACGTATCCGGGGTCGGCCACGGTGCCGATCTGGATCGATGTCGCCGTGACGCCCGTGTCGCTCGCGGTCAGCGTGGTGCCGGCGGGCGCGGGTCCACAGACCTGGCCCAGGTCGCCGAACTCGCCCGCTGCGGGGCCCGCCGGCAACGTCGTCGGCGTAGTCGTGGCGGCGCGATCACCGGTCGCGTCATCTGAGGCCGCGTCGTCGGAACGACCGCACGCCGTGGCGACGATCCCCATTACGGCCATCAACGCCACCGGTCGCCGCCACCTCCCGGCCCGGGACCCCGTGCGCTGTTCGCTGTTGGTGGCCATCGCTGGAACGACGTGCATCTCGGTTCGCAACTGCCACTCCCCAGGTCAGGGCCAGGTCGGCTTGAAGCGGGATGCTAGAAGCCGGCTCCCGTGCGCACAAGCGGCACCGAGCGTTCGAGACGGCGGAGTTCCACTTCCCTGATGGCGAGGGCGGTGGGCCGGAGAACCGGGTCGTGCCATCATTTCCTGTCGACATGCACAGCATCGGGGGCACCTGTGCTCTATCTGCTCAAGGCGAGTCGGATCGCCGAGTACCACCAGCAGAACGTCGCGATCCTCGGTGCGGCCGAGGGGGATCGCTTCGTCATCAGGTACGGGCACCGGTGGGTGCAGACGGGCCTTCAGGTGACTGTCGGCGACGGCACCGTCATCGCCTTCTCCGACACGCCCTACAGGGACTTCGTCCCCGTGCGCTTCGCCAAGGTCGTGCGGTTCGCGTCGCTGCCCGAGCACGTCGAGATCGAGGTGTCGCTCGGGCCGTGGGTGCATGCCGACGATCGGGCCGTGCTCTCACGCCGCTGGGGAGCTCGAACCGATGCCGACAGGCCGGGGAAGCGCTTCCTCCTCTCAGACGAGAACCCCGGGCTCCGCACACCGGCGTCGCGCGACGAGATCGATGCCGGTTGGCGCGCCGCGGTCGGTGACCTGCGCAACAACGAGTTCTTTGCCCGCACCGTCATCGCACGGCTCCGGCACCTCGTGCTGGAAGACGGCACGCCGGTCGACGACGAGACACACGTTGTCCCCGGGGACACGGTGCGCCGTGATCGACGTGTTGAGCCCGAGGATCGTCGACGACGCGGTGCGGGTCATCGCCGACTTCAGGCCGGTGGGCGCCGGCGAGATACCTCCGGACTCGGTCGTCACCGTGCCCGGTACGGCGGAGATCCCGATCCGCCTGCTCGCGCCCGGAGCATGTCGGGTCAGGATCAGGTTCCTACCCGAGCCGCTGCAGTCG
Organism: Acidimicrobiia bacterium; assembly: GCA_027494135.1. Classification (GTDB taxonomy): domain Bacteria; phylum Actinomycetota; class Acidimicrobiia; order IMCC26256; family PALSA-610; genus JAOSJK01. Next base: position 594,725 of record JAOSJK010000001.1, read on the forward strand.
AGTCGCCCGGTCTTCTCCCTCGTCGCTGCCGAGCCGGCGCGCGCTGCGGCGGCCGTGGAGGAGCCGGCACCTCCTTCGGGCGCGGATCAGGCCGCATCGCGTCTGCCTCGTCTCGTCGCCCGCCTCGAGCGCGATGCCCGGCTCGACGGCGACGTCTGGATCGGGCTCTACGAGGACGTCATCCTCGACTGGATGCCGCGCAACACCGGGCTCGTGGAGAAGTACGCGGCGCACCTGCTGGCAGCCGGTCAGTTCGATAAGACGACCCAGGTCCTCGACGGGCTCGAGGATCGCAGCCCCGATGGCGATCACATGCTGCTCGTGGCGTCGATCCGCGCCGGCGAGCCGTTCGACGCGTCCGCACTGCTGCCCGGTATCGATCTGACCGCCGACGGTCCCTTCAACGAGCTGCTCGACGCGCTTCGCAAGGCCGGCGGCGAGGTGTGGCGACAGCTGCTCGACCCGCTGCCGCACAAGCTCCTCGGCGACGACAAGAGCCACACGTTCCTGCTCGCCGCGCGCGAGCACGTCACAGACGAGCCGTCGTGCATCCAGATCGTCGAGGCGCTCGCGTACGTCGACACCGAGGCGGCATCCAACTTCGCAATGCAGCGCTGGCAGGATCCGGGGACCACGCCGTCGGAGGTCGTCGACCTGCTGCTCCAGTTCGATGCGAACCGGGCTCACCTACTGCCGTACGTCGAGGCGCGTCTCGCCGACTTGGCGGCAGCGGGCGAGTGGGACGACTACGAGAAGACCTTCACGCGGGCCCGTGAGGAGCTGCGCGACAGCGATCGACGCCTGTTGACGTCGCTCGCCGCGCGTCACATGCTGCGGTCCGAGCAGCAGGGAGTCTGCGACCGAGGACTCGATCTCGAGATCGAGGCTTCGCACGAGGCGCTCGCTCTCGGAGACCTCGATGCATCGCTGAGGGCCGCGACGATCGCCCGTGCGTACGCGCTCACCCGTCATGACGCCGAGTACGAGTCGGCCACCAAGTATCTGTTGGACGCGCTGGAGCGCACCATTCGGGAGACCGAGTTGTTCCGGCAGTACGAGGAGGCGGGGCAGGACCTGCGCGCTGCCCGACGGCGGGAGTGGCTGTCGGGTAAGCGGCTGCACATTGTCGGAGGGCAGGCAGCCGACTGGCAGGACACCGTCCGCATCGAGTGCGGCCTCAGCAAGGTCACATGGCATCCTGCCGAGAGGCACAAGGCGCCCACGCTCGACTGGGCCGGTGGCCTACGGTCCGCAGACGACGTAGTCGTCTGCCTCACCGATTCCATCGGGCACAAGACGAGCGGGCCGCTCAAGGACACGTGCGCCAAGCGCAACGTGCCGTACGTGCCCGCCGACTGGGGCAAGCGGTCGGTCCTCGACGCACTCGCCGACGCGGCCGCGGCCGCTGCCGACGCCGCTGCGACGTCGAAGGAAGCTTGACCCGGCGACGGTGCAGCCGCGCGGCCGGCGTCGAGGTCAGGCGAAGATGAAGAAGAGGACGGGTCCGAGTATCAACAGCAGAAGCACCCCGAACACCGCAAGCATACCCAACAGGACCACAGCCGCCACCGCCACGATCGCCCAACCGAACACGACACGAATCATCTCATTCCTCCCCTACAGAGCAGACCGCCACTGGTGCGGCCGGCTCAGGTCACGAGGCGCCTAGGCGCCCCTACGTTCTCTACTACTCCCCGTCACTCTCGGCTTCCGGCGTTCCAGACGGTCTGTTGCTCAAGGTGACGTTGCCTCCGCGCCTCCGCTATCCGTCGCAGCCAGTGTCGCGTGGGGCTGGGACAAACTGCCGGGGACACCCTTCGGGGCCGCCGTCGGCCGACGCACCCCGGACGCCGACGCGCCCCCCGCTCCTGCAGGCCCGCCGGCCGCTGCACGACGGGATACCCTTACTATTCTCACAACGTAAGGAGACCTCGATGGAAGTCGCTTCGCGGCTCACGACGAAGGGGCAGGTCACGATCCCCAAGGCGGTTCGTGACGCCCTGGGACTCACAGAAGGCGACGCCGTCGTCTTTCGCGTCCAAGGACAGCACGCCGTCCTCGCGCGTACCCCCGATCTTCTCGAGCTGGCCGGCGCGGTGTCGGTGCCGGCGGCCAAGCGCGGCGTTGCCTGGGATGAGATACGCAAGCGCACGCGGGCGTCCCGGATGACGTCTCGTCGGTGAGCGCCTTCGTCGACACGAACATCCTGATCCGGCACCTCACCGGCGATCCGCCCGATCAGGCGTCGCGCGCTACGCGCTTTCTCGCCGAAGCCGACGAGCTCCTGCTGGCCGATCTCATAGTGGCCGAAGTGGTCTACGTGCTCGAATCGTTCTATGAGGTCGAGCGGTCCCTCGTCGCCGAGCTGGTGCGCTCGATCCTGGCGTTCGACCCGGTGCGTCTTGTCGACGGGGGAGCTCTTGCTTCGCGCCGTCGAAATGTACGAGGTCGAACGCCTCGACTTCGCTGATGCCTATCTCGTCGCCAGCGCGGAGCGATCAGGAGTTGATGCCGTTGCATCCTTCGATCGGTCCATTGATCGCGTGACGACGGTCAGGCGAATCGAGCCAGGCCGCTAGAGGGCTTCCGCGTCGTGGTCGACGCGCCACGACCTTCGCGTCTACGCCGGCATGCACCAACAGCTACCGGCTCCGCGTCGCGGCCCCTACGGGTGGGGCCAGAACGGATGAGCACGGTGGGGCCAATCCCGCCTGACATTCCCAACTACTCCCCATCGCTCTCGGCTGATCCCTGTCCGAGCTCGGGCTCTTCGTCGTAACGCTGCTCGAGCTCGCCGACCTCTGTGTCGAGGTGCGCATCGGGGCGGTATCGGAGCAGGTCCCACTCGTTGATCCAGCGACGGATGTACGACCTGATCGGCCGGCGCATCGTCGTGACCGTCGTGTCAAGCTGCGGTGCTGCGCCGTAGGCACGCGAGTAGATGTCTTCGAGACGCGTGTACGTCTCCTTCAGCGTCTCCTCATTGGGCAGCATCAGGGGAATCTTGTCTCGCTCGATCGCGCGCATGCCGACCTCTGCCCGCGCGGCCAACAGCACGGCGTCCTCCGTGCCCTTCGACCGCAGGCGCTCGGGCACCAGCACCAAGTCGTCCTTCTCCTGCAGCACCTTGATGTCGAAGTCGTCGGTGATGGTCGCGACGACTGCGACGCCCGGCACGGCCCCTTCGGCCAGGCCAAGCCACCGCGCGAGCTCCGCGTACGACTTCGCCCGCTGCTGAAGCGTGTACCGACCGGCGAGCTCCAGCTCGTCGATGAGGAGAACCCACCCTCGCATGCCGACCGCCCTGGCGAAGCGGGTTGCGAACTCGAGGCGCAACGGGGCCAGATCACGGATCTTGATCGCTTTCACGTCGTAGGCCCCACGGCTGCCCACGCTCTTCAGGCCGGCTCGAACTTCGGCCACACCGATCTTCTCGCCCGACCAGAAGTCGAGTATCCGGGCAATCAGCTCGTGCTCGTGCGAGCGCTCGTGAAGGTGGACGGTCGCGCCGATCAGGCCCGGCGCGCTCATCGCCCACTCGACGAAGGCGGCGGCCTGGCGTGAGCGGTAGTCGATGCGGCTGGCAAGCTCGTGGATCACCGAACCGCGCCCATCGGGGAAGCGCGCCTCTCGCAGCGCCGCCTGAACGACCTTCGACGGATCGTGCAGCGGAGTCTCCTTGGAGATGACGACACGGCTGCACACGAATCCGCGACTGACGGCGATGTGTTCGAGGTACTCGAGCAGGTGCGACTTGCCCGCTCCGAAGTCTCCGGAGACGAGCGCGCCCGTCACCACCGGAGGCGGATTCGCACCCAGCTCCTCCAGCTGTTCCTCGAAGCGGCCGAGCACCTGCGGCTGTGCGCAGCCGAGGGCGTTGACGGCGTCGCCGTTGGGCACGCCGTTGCGCAGCGCCTCCAGCGCACGTAGCAGGGAGACGCGGTCCTGGGCTCCGGCGTGGCCGGTCATCGTGCCTCCTCCGTCTCGAGTCGTATCAGCGACGACATCGGGTTGGCGAAGTTGCGGTCGTGCACCTCGTCGAATACGCGATTCATGAGTGCCGAGTAGGCGCCGAGCCCACGCGAGCCAGGTTCGGTGTCGAGAAAGCCCTGATCGACCACGACGACGATCAGCGCGGAGTTGAGCTGGTCGGTGCCGTCGATGAACTGGCGGAACACCTCGTACGCGTCGAGCAGAGAGCTCTTCGTGTAGGCGACGGAGCCATCACGCTCCGGCCTCGCCTCGGTCAAGCGCCCTCCGTCGATCACGACAACGGTGCCGGGCCGGCCGCACCGGCGGGCCCAGGTGAAGAGCGACTCGAAGTGGTGACGGGCGTTCGTACGATTGATCTTCGTGTAGATCAGGTACTGCTTCATGTTCGAGATGGCGGGACCTCGCCGGTCAGCCACTCCATGATCGACCTCTGCTGCGTCTCGCCTTCTGAGCCTCCATTGAGCCTCGCCCGGCAGAGCCACGTCATCGCGATTCGGAAGTCGCGTGCGAGCTCCCGGTCCTTGAAGACCTCTTCGCCGATCTTCTGGTCGAGCACCATGCGGACGTACTGCGCGTCGCTCCCGCTCGCCTGCGCAATCTGCTCATCGATCGCGCCGGGGCCCAGCGGCGACGGCAGAACGAACGAGCCCTCGGCGAGCGCGGCGAGCCTCTGCGCCGCGAGCTCTGCCCACGGCATCTGCGACGCGACTGCGTGGAAGGCCTTGTCGATCATGTGTATCCGTACCGCGGCAGCCGACAGCCGGGCTACCAAGAAGCCGTCGGACTCCGCGGAGCCGGCGATACGCGCGGCCAGGTCACCTGTCGGCGTTCCGTCGCACGATACGCAGAACTTCACTGCGGCTCCGCCCGACGGTATGAAGTCGCCGAGGTACTCGTTGCGGACAACGTCGAGCCATTCGCGTACGTCGAGAGTCGCTGTCATCGGTCTACCTCCAAGAAGCGGATGCCGTAGTAGGAATGGACGTGGCCCTTCGCGTCGACAATCTGCAGAGTGCCGGCCGACGACTTGGTGCCCGTCGACGCCGGGAACCGGATCTGGTAACCGGCGCGGGTGGTGGTGACCCCGCTGCCGTCGAGGAGGTGGACGTCGCGTGTGAACTCGTTGCGGTCGTACTGCTTCCGCATCTCGGGGTGGATGGTCAGCAGGTCGTAGACGTCGATCAGGCGCGCGCCCTTCTCCAGCTCCGCCTTCCCGACGATCCTGCTGTAAGCACTGAACAGGAGCTCGATGAAGCGCTCGGGCGAGAGCATCGGCCGGCCCTTCTGCACCGCCACCACCCGTTCCAGCACCTTCCCGCAGCGCAGAGCCGTGACCCGCTTGGCGTCGATGCGCACCGCGCGCTGTGCCGCGAGCACCTTCAACAGCGCCGGAAACGCCGTCAGCCGGTCGTCGAGGCGGTCGAGTCGCACTCCGATCTCGGCGCCCGCCTCGATGAGCTCCTGCTCGTAGCCCTGTTCGAGGTACCTCTCCTCGTCGGCCTCGCTCCACGTCCACGTGGTCGCTACGTGGCGGGTCGCTTCCTCCAGCGCGCCGGCGTACTCCGCGAGCTGGGCGGAGAGCCGCCGGATCTTGTTGAGGTCGCCGTCGACGGCGGCGCGATGCAGGGCCCGCTCAGCCTTGCCGGCGGCCTTCAGCGTCGTGGCGAGGGAGTCGCAGGCGCGTTCCAGCCCGGCGCACTCGACTTCCAGGGTTCCAGACGGTCTCTTGCTCAAGGTGACGTTGCCTCCGCAGTAGGTCGCAGCCAGTGTCGCGTGGGGCTGGGACAAACTGCCGGGGCCACCCTACGGGGCCGCCGTCGGCCGACGCACCCACCCTCCCGAAGACGGGTCCGTCTCCCAGGGGGCCGGCCGGCGAGGCAGAAGCTCGGGCGAGTGCCCAGGCGCGCGACCGGCCGTATAGCCAACTAGCCGCCGGGCTCAACGCCCATCTCCTCTGGCAGTCGGCGTACCCGTGTCCGTACGATGGCTTCGTGGGTGAGTCAGCGGGCGGCGTCGACCAGGCCGGGTTTGCGATCGGCCAGTTCGTCGCGCTCCGAGCCGATCCAGAGCGCCGGGGACCGGTCATCGCGATCGAGGCATCAGTCGCCGGGCAACCGCGCTACAAGGTCTTCCACCGTGCCGACTCGATCATTACGTACTTCCAGGAGCAGCTTCTCGCTGTCGATGCTCCTGCATCTGAGCCGGTCGACGCTCTCTACGGACCAGGTCTCGACCCGGCCGATTTCTACGCCCGGTTGACGGCGACGCGCCTCAGGCATCCGGAGATCGACGGGCTCTACGCGCTCCACGCGGCGCGAATCCAATTCGTGCCATTCCAGTTCAAGCCGCTGATGCGACTTCTGCGATCGGATCGGCCGAGGATCCTCATCGCCGACGACGTCGGCGTCGGCAAGACTATCGAGGCGGGATTGATCCTCAGGGAGCTCACCGCCCGCGCACCGCTAGATCGCGTCCTCGTCGTGTGCCCCAAGGCTCTGACCCTGAAGTGGCGAGCGGAGATGCTGCGCTTCGACGAGCGGTTCACGATCCTCAAGGGCGACCTACTGCGATGGTGCCTGGACGAGACTCAGCGCGACGGCGTCTGGCCTCAGGAATGCTCGCGCGCCATCGTTCCTCTCGAGCTACTTCGGCGCAAGGAGGTCATCGACGGCACCGAGGGGCGACACTCGCGCCCGGGCCTGACCACCATCGATCCACCTCCGGCCTTCGATCTACTCATCGTCGACGAGGCCCATCACCTCCGCAATCCGGCCACGATGTCCCACGAGGTCGCGACACTGCTCTGCGACGTATCGGAGGCGGCGGTCTTCCTCAGCGCGACGCCCGTTCAGATCGGAGCGCAGAACCTCTACTCGCTACTCCAGATGCTCCGACCCGAGCTGTTCCCGACCTTCGAGGTGTTCCGGGAGATGATCGCTCCGAACACACACCTCACGAGCGCCATCCGCCTTGCACGATTCCGCGAGGACGACACTGGCTGGCGAACCACGGCACTCGGGGAGTTGGAGTCAGCGGCCAACACCCCATGGGGCTCCGCGACCCTTCGCGGCGACCCTCGGTTCGTCTCGGCGCTGGACGTCCTGTCCTCATCCGACCCCACCGACGAAGAGCGGGTCCGCCTCGTTCACGACCTCGAGGAGCTTCACCCGCTCGCTCACGTGATGAACCGCACCCGACGGCGGGACATCGGCGAGTTCACGCAGCGCGAACCGACAACGATCGCAGTCGAGTTCCTTCCGGAGCAACGGGAGTTCTACGAGACCGTCCTCGCCTACCGACGCGAGATTATCTCTCTACAGCACGACGCCAGGGCAACCGGGCTCTTGGTCGACATGCTCGACCGCCAAGCGTCGAGCTCTCTACCCGCCGTTGTCCCGCTCTTGGACACGCTCATCGAGACCGGCCGCCTATCCGCCCGAACGACTTCTGACGACCCCGAATCAGAGGAAGACGACTTCGTCATCTCCGAGGAGCTGATACGACTCGCCGCCGAGTTGCGGCGCCTCGCACGCGAGCTTCCCGATGCCGACCCCAAGCGTGACGCGCTCGTAGAGATCGTTCGCGACACGCTGGAGACGTTCGGACCGCGCAAGCTCCTGGTCTTCTCCTACTTCTTGCACACGCTCGACTACCTGGAGTCCGCGCTCCTAGACCTCGGAGTCCGGGTTGGGGTGGTCACCGGCCGGGATGCCGACGAAGAGCGCGAAGAACTCAGACGGCGATTCCGCCTCGGCTACGACCACAGCGACGCCATCGACGTGCTTCTCTCATCAGAGGTCGGCTGCGAGGGCCTCGACTACGAGTTCTGCGATCGCCTGGTCAACTACGACATCCCCTGGAACCCGATGAGAATCGAACAGCGGATCGGGCGGATCGACCGATTCGGACAGCGGAGCCCGAAGGTCCTCATCTTCAACTTCGTCACGCCCGGAACCGTCGAGGAACGCATCTTCCACCGCTGCTTCGATCGGCTCGACATCTTCAGACGTACCGTCGGCGACCTGGAAGAGGTTCTCGGCACCATCGTCGACGATCTCGGGCGACTTGCACTACGTACAGACCTGACGGACGCACAGCTCGATGAGCGAATCCGGCAGATGACCGACAACGTCGTGCGCCGCGCGCAGGAACAACACCGTCTGGAGGAGGAGGCACAGGACCTACTCGGCCTCGACAACGCGTTCATCGCCGACGTCGAGGATGCGATCGCCCACGAGCGTTTTGTCACACCTGCAGCGCTTCGCCGGCTCGTGGATCACTGGCTATCTATGCAAGGTGGACGCCTCGACGAGGAGAGCGATGGAAACGTCCGTATCGAGCCCGGCTCAGCCGGCCAGGAGATCGCGCGCCGTCTGCGTACCATCGACTCTCACGACCCGACCACTCCCCCACTTGTGCGACTGCTGGAATCCGGCGGGCGGCCGTCCATCACCTTCGATCAGGATGTTGCCGCCGAGCGGCGCTCCATCTCCTTCATCACGCCGCTTCATCCGCTCGCGCGAGCGGCCTCTACAGACCTTGCGCTGGATCCCGGCGAGGTGCTTGTCTCGCACCTCAGACTGAACGCCGAACAGACGGTGGTCGAGCCCTGCGTGTACGTGATCGAGCTCTGGGAGACGATCGCGCTCCGATCCGAGACCCGGCTCGTGATCGCCACGGCGCCGCTCGCTGGCGGGCCTATCGACCTCGATCTGGGAGATCGGCTGCTTGGCCTGCTTCCCCACTCGGCACCTGCTACTGCTCCCACCGCTACGTACGGGAACCTGGACCGCGCGCTTCAGACCATCGACGAGCACCTCTATGAGCGACGCCGTCGAGAGTTGGCTGGCCTTGCGGAACGGAGCGGTCGGCTCCTGGAACGCCGCCTGCAGAGCGTCGAGACGCACGCTCGCGCCCGGCTCGCTCGCATCGACCGCGACCTCGCGACCATCACCGAACCAAAGATCGTGAGGATGCGAACTGCCGAGAGACGTCGGGTGACGGCCGACTTGGAGACCCGACGCCGCGACCTCGAAGCTCGCCGTGGCATCGATGTTGTCGCTCGCCGTATTGCCATGGGGACCCTGGAGACGGCCGATGCCTAGTGACTACAACGCGATTCGTACCGACCACATCCGCAAGTACGGCGAGGACACCAAGCACCTCGAGCTCTACGGTGAGCTGTACAGCGACCGCACCCACTTCGTTTACGAACTGCTACAGAACGCCGAGGACGCGGGTGCGACGAGAATCGCCTTCACCCTTCATCCAGACCGCCTGGTTGTCACACACAACGGACGTCCATTCGACGAAGCTGACGTGCGGAGCATCTGCGCGTTGGTCGAGAGCACCAAGACGCACGAGGTCGCCGCGATCGGCAAGTTCGGAATCGGATTCAAGTCCGTCTACGCGGTGACACAGCACCCAGAGGTGCACTCGGGCGACGAGCACTTCGTCATCGATCACTACGTTCGACCGCGCGCTGTCGCGGCACCGCTGACGGATCTGGATCCCGACGACACATGCTTCCTCTTTCCCTTCGATCGCGTCGACACCTCGCCCGAGGACATCATGGAATCGATTGCGCGCGGGCTGCGGGAGCAACCTCCGTACGCGCTGCTCTTCCTACGCAGCCTGGCGACGTTGCACTGGTCGGTAGACGGGGGCGACGCCCGCAAGGTGACGCGGACTGAGCGGCCGCGCAAGATGGCTCGCGAGGTGGTGCTGACGCTCGACGGCGTCGAGGCCTCTCAGACTCGTTACCTAGTCATGGAGCGCGCAGTCGACTCACCAGTGGTAGGCCCGCACCGCGTTGAAGTCGCGTACAGGATCGAGCACGACAGACAGATCCGTCGCGACGTAGTCGCTCCCGTTGAGACATCGCCGGTAATCGCCTTCTTCCCGACAGAGCGCACCACTCACCTCGGCTTCCATATTCAGGGCCCCTATCGGACCACACCGGCGCGCGACAACATCCGGCAGAACGACGAGTGGAACGAGCAGTTGGTACGAGAAACGGCCGTACTGGTGGTCGAGAGCCTGCGGGTCTTGAAACACGAGGGCCTTCTTGACGAGCGCGCCCTTGCGACCCTGCCGATCGATTCTCACCATGATTCGGACTCCGTCACGAGCCATCTCCGCACGAGCCTCACGAGTGCCTTGCAGGAGGAGGCACTGATCCCGACCAACGATGGTCGCCACGTCTCCGCGAGCACCGCCTGCCTTGCTCGAGGTAGTTCGTTGCGCGATCTCCTATCGCCCGCACAACTGGGCCGACTACTCGGTCTCGCGGCGGAGCCTTCATGGGTATCGAAGAGCATCACCGAGCGATACCCAGCCGGCCTGTGGGACTACCTACAGGACGAGGTGGGCGTACAGGAGATCTCGCCCGAAACGGCCGTGAACCACCTGACGGCCTCATTCCTCGAAGCGCAGCCCGACGGTTGGATACTGCGCTGTACCGATTCGTTGCAGCGCACCGAGCCCTCTTCTCATCGACCCGCAGCAGCCGAGCTCCTCTGGTCCACAAGCCAATCGTCCGCCTGGAAGATGGCACCCACGTCCCCGTCCAAGACCAGGACGGATCGCCATGCTGCTATCTACCTACAGATGGCGTGACGAGTGACCTCCCGATAGTCCGTCGGTCCATCGCCTCCACTAGTGAAGCCCGAGAGCTGCTTCTCGCGCTTGGCGTAACAGAGATGGATCCCGTCGCGGAGGTCCTGGAGCGCGTCTTGCCTCACTACCGCGAAGGAATCATTGATCTCGCCAGCGAGGAGCACTCACACAATCTCCGTACCATAGAGGCTGCCCTTGAGAGTGCGACGCAGTCACGCCGCGAGCTCCTTGTCGAGCGCCTCTACGAGACCCCGTTCCTCGCCACGCGCAATGCGGCCACGGATGAGGCCACGCTACGCGCCCCCCGCGATTCTTATCTTCGAAGTACAGAGCTCGAGCTCTGGTTCGATGGGAACCCCCAAGCGTTCTTCGTCGCCGAGGATCAGATGACCACCGCTCGACTCAAGACCGCAGGAGTGCGCACTCGGATGCACACAACGGCTCGCAAGCCCCAGTCAGACGGCCACGTGAAAATTCGATCGGAACACGGCGACCACGTGCGAGGAGTAGATGGATTCGACCCCGACTTCGCTGTCGATGGCCTCGACTGGGCCCTTGCGCACCCTAACGCCGCGCGCAGCGAGATGATCTGGAACCATGTCCTCTGCGCGTACAGCGATTGCCTTCAAGGAGTCGTCGAGGTGTCTACGCGGCAGACCTTCGACAACCCTGACGGTTCGATTCATCGGTCTCGTGCTGCGCAAGCAGCATCGACACTGTGCTGGATCCCCGGTCCGGCTGGTGCATGGCGTTCGCCTGCTGACACCTCGTTGGAGGATCTTCCGAAGGGCTGGACGCACAACCGCATCGTCGCGGAAGCTCTCGGCATGCAGACTCCGAGAGTTCTCGACTTCGCGCGAGAGATCGGATTCGAGACCGAGGACATCCAACTACTCATGGCGAGTCCGGAGATGCGCGCGAAAGTCAAGGCGTTCCTCCGGTCGAATCGAGATCAACCGCATTTCGAGATCGATGACGATCCAGAAGTTACCCATGATGACGACGCAGCCTTTCGTGTCGAACCCAAGGACGCCACCTTCTACGTCCAAGCCGTATTCGGCCGCGGGGACGGGGCGCGCGAGCACGGCGAACCCCTGGGACCGCGAGGTCCAGCACCCGATCCAATCCGGCGCCGCCACCAAGCACAGGAGGAGCTTCGCCGGTACATCTCCGATGCGCGTAGGGGCGGAAGACCGTTCAAGCGTGTTCCAACCAACGTCTGGCGCAAGAAGGACTCGGCCGTTCGGCTCGGGCTCTACCAGGAGTACCGCGGCCGCTGTCAGATCTGCGACGACACATTCCCAAAGCGCAATGGCGAACCCTACTTCGAAGGTATCGCTCTCATACCGTTCAGTATGGCGAGCTGGGCTGATCGGATGGGAAACGCACTATGCCTCTGCGCCGGCTGCGCGGCGAGGTTCCAGCACGGGTCGGTCGAGTGCGAAGATGTGCTTGCACAGGTCGCCGCGTGGAAGGCACGCGGAGAAGGTGGCGACGCCTGTCCCATCATCAAGATCGCACTATGCGGCAAGGACGTGACTATCCAGTTCACTGAACGGCACATGATCGAGCTCCAAGAGCTCATGCGAGCCGGCGACACATAGCACAGGCGTTCAGTCGTCCGTCCTCGAGGAGGCCGGGTACACGCGCACCACCGGCTCGATTGCCGCGTCCGGTCACCCGCCCTACGCGGACAAGCCGAACAGGGGCATGCTCGCCGACGTCACACCCCGATAGAGCACGAAGCGTCACCAAGTCGATGGCAGTTCCTCTGGCAATCGGATTGACACATTCCCTACGATTCACCCGTGGGTGAGCTGTCCTGGAGATCGTGGTCGAGTCGATTCTCCCCCGAGCGAGCAGTCGCGCCCACGACTGATCCCGGTTGCCTTGGCACGATCATCGGAATCGAAACACGCGCAGGCGGCGTCGGACGTCACGCGGACTACAGCGGCGACGACGCATCCATGCGTAGTGCGCCCCCAGACGAGCCGCTCATCGACGCGCGCCCGCGCTTTCCAACGCCACTTGACCTCCACGCCCTCGCCGACCAACTCCACTCGAGGTATCTGCGCTATTACGACCCGGAAGATCTCGACGACGCCATCGACGTCGAGCGGCAAGCGCTCCAACTGACCCCTGCGGACCACCCCAACAGATCCGGCCGGCTACAAGCCCTTGCCGACCTACTCCGTTCGAAGTACATGAGCAATCGCAACTCGCCAGACCTTGATGTCGCCGTCGGCTACGCCCGCCAAGCACTCGAGCTCACGTGTGCCGACCATCCCGACAGACCCGCCCGCCTGCATGCGCTTGCCCGCCTTCTCCACGCTCGGTACTGGCGCGATCAATGCTCCGGCGACCTCGATAGCGCAGTCGCCGACGCTGAAGAAGCGATCGAACTCACATCAGACGACTACCCCGGCATGCCGGCACAACGCCACACGCTCGCCGAAGCCCTCCACTCGCGGTACTGGCGTGACCGGGACTCCGACGACCTCTACTCCGCCGACAAGCAGGAGTGCCTGGCCCTCTCGTCCACATCCCGTGACGACCTCAGCAGACCTGCCCGGTTACATACCCTCGCCCACATTCTCCACTCGCGGTACTGGTGTGACCATGACCCCGACGACCTCATTCTCGCCATCAGGATCGAATCCCGGGCGCTCGAGATCACACCTGACGGCCACCACGAGAGGCCCGAGCGACTGCACACGCTGGCCCGCCTTCTCCACTCACGATACATGCGCGATCGCAACGCTGAGGACCTCAACAACGCGACAGGCTGGGTAGTCCAGGCTCTCGATGTCACCGCTGATGACCACCCCGACAAGGCCGCACGCCTTCACACCCTCGCAGAACTACTCCACTCGCTGTATTGGCGCAACAGCGACTCCCCCGCACTCGACCACGCCATTGCCGTCGAACGAGAAGCGCTCAAGTCCACACCTGAGTACCACCGCGACAGACCAGCCCGACTTCACACCCTCGCTGAGCTGCTCGATTCCCGGTATCGGCAAGATTACAACTCCGCTGACATCGACGACGCGATCAACCTCGAACGCCAGGCGCTCGAACTCACGCCCGAGGACCACCCCGACTTGCCCACGCTGCGACAGGCTCTCTACAGGTTGACGGGAACAGCGCGCAGCAGTCACTGGCATAGGAGGTACACCTTCTGCCAGCTATGCGGCGCCCTCCTCTACAGGTCGGAGATCGGAGTGGCTGGCCTCTGCTCATTCTGCGCGTCTGATCCCTACGCATACGAGAACTTCGACGATCTCTTCGCGGGCTCTGCAGACTACGGGTACGATGACGAATACGTTGGCGTCTCCAACAGCTTCTTCGAGGACGGTGAAGCCGACTCCTACGACCATTGGCGCGGCTTCGACGTCTACTCCGAGGAGTGATAGCTCCCTTAGCCCGGACCTTTCGGTAAGCCGCTGAGATCAGGGCTTCGGGCGTGTCTGATTGGCGCGGTTGTCGGCGTCGCTCGATGGGTGCACCTGAAGGGGGTCAACGGCTTCGATCTCGGCGTGCGACGCTTGTCTTGTCGTGTGTCGGGGTGCGCGTCGCTAGCGTGACGTCGTGCTCGGCGCGTGCGATGTTCAGCTCGGAAGCGCGATGCGGAGCCGTTTGCAGGCGGCGAGGATGTCGCAGGTCCTGGGCCGGGTGTGCTGGAACCGGACGATGGTCTGGCGGCCGGTGTGGCGCGACGGCCGCGGCGGCGTGGAAAGTGCGGCGACGGAGTCGTTTGGGTTCAGCGACGGCGAGCGCGCCGATGAAGCACAGGCGTTGTGACCACGCCATGAGATCTTGGGCGATGAGGACGAGTTGGAGCCAGGCGTTCGTTGCACGCCGCCTCGACGTCGAACAGGCTGAGCTGGGCGCCGGAATGCGGTCGTTCGCTGCAGGCGATCACCCGGGTGCCCGCGGGCCAGGTCGGCAGGCCGATCAGCGCGGTGAGTTCGACCACCCATGCGCCGTCGCGGGCGGAGCCGTCGGCCTCAACGGCGGGACCCAGTCCTCTTCCTGCGCCAGAAGCAAGGCATCGCGGGCTCGTTGATCGATCGGGAGCCCGACCGAGAACCGCACACCCCGCACTCGGCGCCCGTTGGTGAGGTCATGCGTGGTGCCGGCGGTGTCGGTCCGGACCAGCATGTCGATCGCGCCGGGGCGGACCGGCTGCTGTGCCAAGGAACGGTCGAGAGTCGTCAGATGATCGGCGGCGGCGTTCGACCCGGCCCGACCTTTGTGGAGCAGACCAGCGAGCGCTTCGCCGGTCTCATCCAAGTAGGCGACGATCGGGTAGAAGCCGAAGCCGTGCCTGTAGGTCGGCATGGCGTCCTCCTTGTCGGAGCGCGTCGATGAGGGTGCCGTCGATGTCGATCACGATCTCGGATGGCGCTCCGCCCGCCGCCCGCGCAGTGTCGATGCCGCGCAGCCCGTCGGAGTGGATCGAGTCGAGCACCCCGAACACCGTCGGGCCCGACGCCACCTCACCGAAGAGATCCGGCTGGCAACGCAACGACGAGATGTCGGACAAGCAGTCGCCGCCGTCAGCGAGCGACACCGCCAGATGCGCGAGCACGACACCCGGGTCGTGCGTTGAGCGGCGCTTGCGGGTGTGCGCCATCGCCGACGACAACCCGTCGGTCAGCCCGACACGATCAGCGAGCTCGGCGGGCAGCAGCGCACCAGCGTGGCTGGCCACGCCCGTGCCGTCACCGGTCACCTTCACCCGCCGCGCCGCGCGGGTAGCGTTCATCTTTGAACTGCCCTTCTGGTTCGGGATCTTGCAGCTGTCACAAGCGCAGTTTCCATTACCAGGAGGGCGTTTCCGCGAACGCGCGGCGCGGACACAGCGCCGATCAGCGACCGCCTACTGTAAGGTCCGGGCTAAGCGGAGTTATACGGCGCTTCGGATCTGAGCGGGGTCTGATCGTGTAGGAGGGTCCGCGGTCGCGGTGCAGGGGCTCAACAGAATCGGTGGTGTCTACGCCGTCGATCCTGGAGAGCCCCTGTGGAGAGCAACCCTACGCGCATGTGCGAGCTGTTGATCGGTCTGCCCGAGGTCAACGTGCTCGGCGTCGAGGACGTGGCGGGCGCACCGCTGTGCATCCACATCGAGTCCCGGGTGGATGGGGCGTGGTGTAGCGAGTGCGGCTGCCGTGCGGCGGTGAAGGACCGTGCCGTGGTGGTGCTGGTCGATCTTCCGTGCTTCGGCCGTCCGACCCGGCTCGCGTGGCACAAGCACCGGTGGTGGTGCCGCCAGGTGGAGTGCGGGGCCGGGTCGTGGACCATCGTCGATGAGCGGATAGCGGCGCCACGCGCTGCGTTGACCGATCGGGCGGCGCGCTGGGCGACGGTCCAGGTCGGCCGTTCGGGCCGCTCGATCAACGAAGTCGCCGGAGAGCTCGACTGCGACTGGCATACCGTCAGCGACGCTGTGGTCGCCTATGGCGAAGCACTCCTCGAAGCCGACATCGACCGGGTAGGAGCGGTCGAAGGGCTCGGCCTGGACGAGACGCTGTTCTTCCGTAAGGGCCGGTGGCGCACCCAGCAGTGGTGCACCTCGGTCGTTGATGTCGGAGGCCACGGGCGGGTGGCGAAGCTGATCGAGGTCGTAGAAGGCCGCACGGCTACGAAGGTGTCCGGCTGGATCGAAGCGCAGGACGAGTCGTGGCGGGCCGGGATCAGATGGGGAGTGCTGGACCTGTCGGGCCCGTACCGCAAGGTGTTCGACGACTCCCTCGCCCACGTCACCCAGATCGCCGACCCGTTTCACGTCATAAAGGTCGCGAACTCCAAGCTCGATGAGTGTCGGCGTCGTGTGCAGAACGAGACGATGGGACACAGGGGTCGCAAGGACGACGCCCTCTACCGGGCGAGACGACTGCTGACCAAGGCCCATGAACGTCTCGGCGAGGCTGGCGACGCGAAGCTTGTCGGTCTCCTCACCGCCGGCGACCCTCGAGGCGAGGTGCGCATGGCATGGCACGCCAAGGAGACCATCCGTTCGATATACGCCATCGACGATGTGCAGGTCGCCCGCGAGTTCGTGACCGAACTTGCTGCCGATCTCCAGGACGAGTCCTGCCCGCCCGAGGTCCACTCGCTCGGCCGCACGCTGAAACGATGGCTCGACCACATCGTCGCCTGGCACGAAGCGAAGATCACGAATGGGCCGACCGAGGCGATCAACAACTTGATCAAGCGGATCAAGCGCGTCGGGTTCGGGCTGCGTCGGTTCCGTCACTACCGGATCCGCGTGCTGCTCTACGCCGGACGTCCCAACTGGGACCTACTCGCTACCGTCGCGCCCCGCTGAAATCCGAAGAGCCCCTTTATCGTCCTTCTCCGTGTTCTTGACGAGTTCGTCCAACTCGCGCACGGCCCAATCACCATGATCATGCTGCGCCGCCGCTCTGCGCCAAGACCCTGCCCACCACGGGATAGGTGGTTGCTCCATCACCGGGCACCGCTCGTTGGCCGCGGCGATGATCTCGTCGTCGCTCACCTTCACACTGCTCTCCCTCGTCGCCCACACTCATCGCTCGGACTGCATCCAGATCGCGATGTCGCTGCACCGCAGACGGCTGGGAGCGGCGCCGCCCAGGTCGTCCGCGAGTCGCTGACGGATGCCGTCGAGCGCGACGCGGTTGGCGTGATCGGCGAGATCCCCCGCGAGCGCGCGTATGAGCGACGGCCACGCCGCTTCTCCCCGCCGACCGGTGACCGGCCGGTACCAGTCGGTGATGGCCCTGTCGAGGATCGGTACCAGAGCCGGGCGCTTCGGGTGCACGACCTTGCTCAGCAGCGATAGCCCGACGGGCTCGGCGACGGCCGCGAGCGCGTCGATGTGTTCGAGCGTCGCGTCGTCGGCGTCGGCGAGGTCGATGTCGGGCAGCTCCACCAGGGCGTCGCTCAGCTCGTCGGCGTGGCGTACGAAGAAGTCCAGGTCGGACCTGCTGAGCCCCGGGTGCAGCGCCGCCGCCCGCAGGACGTCGACTGGCAACACTCGGGAGAGGTCGGTCGGATCACCGCAGTCGTAGTAGCGGTAGGCCCAGACCTCCGGCGGACCGCCTTCCCAGGCGAGCCCGCAGTATCGGCGGATCAGCGCCTCGGGATCGCGCAGCGCTCTGCCGGCGAGATGCAGCTGCGCGCTCATAGATAGGCCCCCGGAACGACGACGTCTCCCTGAACGCCCGGCGCCCTGTCGCCCGCGACCAGCTCGTAGAGCTCGGCGAGAGTGCAGGGGTGCTGCGGGGTCCGCGCGCGTCCCGCCAACCATGCTGCGGCCTCCGTCGCGGTGAACGCCTCGAACTCGACCACCGCGGCGCAGCGTCCCGGACGAGTCACCGCGGGGTGCAGGCGCCCGATGTCGTCGTTGGTCGTGAGCACCACGAGAACCCGGAGCCCCTGCCCGAGAATGCCATCGGTGAGGTTGAGCAGACGGCCCAGCGCCGGCCCGGATCGTTGCCGCGCGTCGCTGCGCAGGTACTCGTCGGCGTCCTCGGCGATGATCAGGGCCCACGGGTCGTCGTTGCTCGAGTGAGACCCGGACGAGCTGCGCGACGCGATCGAGTGAACGACCTCGAGGAGGTAGCTCGGATCCTCGAAGAGGTGCTCCGGGTCGGCGACGACGTGACCGGCGCACCACGCCTTCCACTCGTGCAGCAGAGCGAGCAGTGCCCGGGTCTTGCCCGTGCCCGGCGGCCCGTGCCACAGCAGGAGCCGGCCGCTCTCGGGCGGGCCCTGAAGGCGCATGAGCTGCCCGAGGAGCCCCGCCGTACGGCTCACGTAGTTGTCCGCCACATCGGCCCAGAGCGGCGCTTCGAGCGACTGCTGCCTGCACGCCGCCGAACCGTCGGGCGACCGTCGCCAAGTGCGCGCAGTCAGCGGAGCCTCACGCTCGGGGAGCCGCGCCCGGATGGTCTCGCCGATGCTCACGCACCGTTCGGCGGTCTCCGAGCTCCACCAGATCGACGTCTCCTTGCCGTCGCGGGCGATCAGGACCGACGCGTCGCCACTCACTGCCCGGACGCGTTGTCGCAGCGTTCCCCGGTATCGGCCCGCGATCATGAACCCATCGGGCAGCGACGAGACGTCGATCGGCAGGTCGCCCGCGTCGACGGCGCCCGTGTACGGGTGCTCGCCCGACAGGACGGCGGCCATGAAGACCATGGCGTCGGCGTCCCACGGGTGCAGTCTCGGGCCGGTGGGAATCGCGAGCCGGCCTTCCATCGGTGCCGGCACGACGGCCGGCTCCCTCTCGAGCAGGTTGGTCACCCTGCAACCTCCAATCCAGGAGCGTCCAGGAACACGCCCGTTCGCCGGGCGTCGAAGCATCATGCACGAAAGGTGTGACATCGACGTCCGGGGGCCTGTCGGAGGGGATTGTCCGGGCCCACACCCAGCCGTGTCCCTGGCTGTGCCGCCGACTGGATGCGGACCCACGGGATCGGTGGGCAGCGGACGACGATCAGCAGCCGCCGTTCACTTCGGTGTCACCACATTGACGCCGTGGAGTGCGGCAGCCTCTGCGAGGCGTTCGTCGTAGGTGACAATTCCTTCGAGCTCGTCGCCGACGCCGAGCTTCAGGAACGCAGACGTATCTACGTAGTACGCCACCTCAGCGCTCTCCGGAGCGCGCCTCGTCGAGCAGTTCACCGAGCGAGGGAGCGCCGGGACGGTGGGGAAGCGGCGGTGGCAGGTCACGGGCGCGACGGCGGGCCGGGCGGGCCAGGCCGGCGCTCACGAGAGCCGCGAGGCGCCCGCGTGCCAGCGGGGTGATCTGTGCGACGGGGCGGCCGCGGTCGGTGATCTCGATGATCTCGCCCGCCGCCGCACGCGAGACGACGGCCGAGGCGTTCTGCTGCAACTCCCTGAGCCCGACGCTCTCAGTCATGTGCGTCAATGTGGCACATTGGCTCGCGCTCGGGAAGGGCCTGGCGGCAGGCCTCGACCCGGGCGGGCCGTCCCGGGGGCCGGCCCGGTCGGCCGTCAGTACCCACGGCCGTCCGGCGCCGGTGAGGCGCAACGGGAATGCAGGAGCGATTCCGCGAGCGCGGCCCTAGTCGGTCGCCGGCGTACCGCTCGCGGATGGGCGAGACTTCGGCTCGATGGATCAAGCGCCTCGACATGACGGCCGGCCGGAGCTGCAACTGGCTCTCGGCGACATCACCGAGCAGGACACCGACGCCATCGTCAACGCGGCGAACTCCTCGTTGCTGGGCGGAGGCGGCGTCGACGGAGCGATCCACCGTGCGGCGGGGCCGGAGCTCGTGCAGTGCTGCCGCGGGCTCGGCGGCTGCGACACGGGCGAGGCCAAGGTGACGCCCGGCTTCCGTCTGACCGCAAGATGGATCATCCACACTGTGGGGCCGGTGTGGCACGGTGGCGACCGCGGAGAACGCGCGCTTCTCTACTCGTGCTACGAGGCTTCGCTCGCACTGGCAGATGAGGTCGGCGCGAGATCCATCGCCTTCCCATCGATCTCTACGGGCGCCTTCGGCTACCCGATCTCGCAGGCGGCCGAGACAGCGGTCGCAGCCGTTCGCAACACGCCCACAGCGGTCGAGCTGGTCAGATTCGTGTGCTTCGCTCACGACACGTGGAAGGCCTACGAGACGATCCTCGATTCCACCGTCGGCTGATCCGGCGGATGCGGCACCACCCGGTTACCTTCCTGCGATGCACACCGACGCCGAGTTCCTGGGGCTCTTGCGCGGCGACGGCCCGGGGCGCTTCCACTTCACCGTCGACGAGCGCCTCGGCCGTCTCGACGGCCTCCTCTACGGGGGCGCCGCGATCGCAATCTCCATCGCGGCCGCCGAGGAGGTCTCCGACCGCCACGCCCTCTGGATGACCACCCAGTTCGTCTCCACCGTCGGCCAGGGAGCCGACGTGTCGGTGCTCGCCGAGGTCCTCGCCCCCGGAAGACGCACCAACCAGGTGCGCGTTACCGGCACCAACGACGATGGCGAGGTCGTCTTCGCGTCACTCGGCGCCACCGGGCATCACCGCCCCGACGGCCTCACGGGCGAGTTCGAGCGGGCCCCGGTCGTGTCACCGCCGGAAGACTCAGACTCGTGGAAGGGCCCGTTCGCCAACGCCGCCAAGGCGGCGGGCATCGAGCTTCCGGAGCTCAGCGCGGTCCGTGCGAACACCGGCTTCCAGACCGTGATCGAGATGCGCCAAGCCGAGATCCTCGACCACCCCGACCCGGGCCCCGGCCGTATGTGCCTCTGGGTGCGCCGCCGCGACGCCGCACCGATCACCCCCGCGCTCGCCGCGTACATGGCCGACATGGTCCCGATCTCGATAGCCCAGGCCGGCGGCGCCCTCGTCGGCGGAACCAGCCTCGACAACACGATCCGCATCGGCTCGTTCGTCGACAGCGAGTGGATCCTGCTCGACCTGCGACCGCACCTCGCCGCCGGCGACTACGGCCACGGCCTCGCCCACGTGTGGAGCCGGGCGGGGCACCTCATGGCGACGGCCAGTCAGACGGCGTCGCTCTTCCACATCGACCTGACCCGCCCACCCTGGGGCCCCGAGCGATCCTGAGGTACGGGGGTGTGCGCCGAGGGTCGGCACGCGACCGGTCCGCCTCCGGCGCCTGCCTCCGGTCGCTTGTGCCCAGACGCCGGCGCCCAGGCGCCGGGGCTCGGTCGCCGGCGCTCAGTCGCCGTCGTAGAGCGTGATCTCCAGCCCGGCACTCGGACCGACTTCCTTGCGCCGCAGCTTCGCACCGATCTTGTTGACGACCTCGACGATCTTCGCCATCGCGCCGTAGCGCTTCCCGATCGCCGCCTCGGCCGTCTCGGTCTCCGCCGCGTCGAGGATGCGGGCCGTTCCCTTGTGAACCGTCGCACCGCCCTTCACGACTCCGCGCCCGTTGCATACGGCAACCTGTATCGCGTTGTTGTTGCGGAGGCGCTTGTACTTGCCGGTGGTCGCAGCCGTCTTCACGTAGTAGCCGCTCTCCGACGGAGCGAGCCAGACGGGTGTGGCCACCGCAGTGCCGTCGCGCCAGAAAGGTGGTCAGGGCGACGTACTTCGCCTCGTCGAGCTCGGTCGTCCTCAAGGTCGGCCCTCCCTGTGGACCTTGCTGGAATGCGCACGAGTGCTCACCTCGCGACCGGAGGCCGCCGTTGCGACACGTTCCCCGGCAGATCCCATGTTGCCATCAGACCACCCCGCGTGTGGAGGGAGCCGGCGCTCGAAGCCGTCTCACCGCCGTGCTCGCAGCACCGGGAGCTCGGGGAGGGCGCTCTCCAGGTGGTGCAGGCGGGACATGCGGCGACGAACACCAGCCAGATGCGCACCGCGTTCTCCCTGTCGATCCTGCCGGCGGCGGGTCGGACGAGAGCGGTCGCACCCGACCTCTGTGCAGATTCGTCACGCTTCGATCCGCAGGACGCGAAGGGGCGTTCGCGGTGAGAGACTGCGTACGCACCGGGCGCCTCCCCGCGCCCGGTCACGAGTGGGAGGAGGCAGCCGGATGACCGAGCGGCAGATTCTCGTTCGCGGCAGCGGGCGCGCCGAGACCGCGCCCGACTTCGCCGCGATCACGCTGACGATCAACGCGTTCGACCGGTCACGCGAGGATGCTCTCGCCGACGCGGCTCACCGCTGCGGCGTGCTCGACGATCTTCTCGACGGCCTGGGAGATGCTCTCTCCAACCGGATGACAGCGAGCCTGCGCGTGGCTCCCCGGTTCACGGGCAAGTACGACAAGCGAGTCCATGTCGGATACGACGTGCGTCGGAGCGTCCTCTGCGAGGTGCGCGACTTCTCGGTGCTGGGTGGTCTCCTGAGAGATGCTGCGGCGCAGGCACTCGCCGACGCCGATGGGCCCTACTGGCGCATCGACGACGACAACCCCGTGCACGACGAAGTCCGCCGCAAGGCGACCGCCGACGCGCGTCGTCGCGCCGACGCCTACGCAGAAGGCCTCAGCGTGCGACTCGGCCCTGTCGCGTGGATAGCCGAACCGGGTCTGCGCAGGGACGGCCACGGGGGTAGTGGAGGTGTCCCGCGCGCGGTCTCGGTTGACATGCCGGCACCATCTGCTCAGGGTGCAGTCGAGCAGACTGTCGACGTCGTAGTCGACCGAGTCGCTACGCATTCCACCGTCGAGGTCGCGTTCTTCATCGCAGAGGTGTGAGCCTCAGACAGAATCGACCGGGATAGGCGCCTGATACACGTGACCGGATCCGGGCATCAGCCGGAACGGCGCTGCTGGGCCTCAGCGGCGACGCCGCGGCCCTCGATGGCCATCGGTAGTCACCGCGATCAATGCGGGCGCGCACCGTCACACGGCGGGGATCCATGTGAAGATGACTGCGGATGATCACCGATGACCACACATCGACGGCTACGGCTGTTACCGATCAGCTCGGCATCTTCTCCGATCGCCATGACGGTGATGTCTTGACCGGTGAAGACTTCGCCGAGCAGTCGGCCGGCGAGCATCCCGACGCAGCAGCACGCGCATCGAGCCTCGCGCCGGTTCCGCCCGAGCAGGAGCTCCGACTGGTCGAGGGCTTGCCGGCCCGCGGTCACGCGGTAGCGATGACGGGAGACGGGATCGGCGTGACCGCCCCGAACCTCGGCCAGCTCGCGTGAACCCTGCCGCGATCGGTGTCGACATCGGCGGCGGCAAGATCGTCACCGGGCGCGTCGAGCCTGACGGAACCGTCGCAGAGCAATCTCGTCTCGTCACTCCGCGCGCCGACTCGGACGCGCTGGTCAACGCGGTGGTGCGCATGGTGTCCGCGTTGGGCCCGGGCCTCCCGGTCGGGGTGGGAGTCGCGGCGCTGGTGACCGACGACGGTGAGCTCCGTTACGGCCCCAACCTCGGTGTCGAGCGAGTCCATCTTCGACAGTTGCTCGAGGCGCGACTCTCGGTACCCGTCTCGGTTCACAACGACGCGACTGCGGCCCTCTGGGGAGAGGCGCGCGCCGGAGCCGCGACGGGCATCGACTGCGTGCTGCTCCTCACGCTCGGCACAGGCGTGGGAGGCGCGGTACTGGACCACGGGCGATTCGTCCTCGGAGCCGGATTCGGCGGTGAGCTCGGGCACATCGTGGTCGCGGAGGGCGGCCGATCGTGCCGATGCGGATCGGTCGGGTGTCTCGAGGCGTACGCCTCCGGGACGGCGATCGGCGTTCGCGCGTACGAGCTCGCGGCGACGAAGCCGTTGCCTCCGGTGCTGAAAGATGTCCCCGGTGGGTTCGACGAGATCGATGTCAGTCGCGCGGCGGCGGATGGGGACCCCTTCTCGGTGGAGGTGGTCCGCGAGGCGGGGAGGTGGCTGGGTGTCGGGCTGACGAGCCTGGTCAACGCCTTCGATCCCGAGCTCGTGGTGGTAGGCGGGGGCGTCACCGATGCGGTCGGCCACATCATGATCCCCGAAGCGACCGAAGTCATGACGTCCCGACTGATCGGGGCTGCGCTCCGCCGGCCACCGCGTGTGGTCCGAGCCGCGCTCGGCGACGATGCGGGGATGATCGGTGCGGCACTCCTCGCACCCGATCGCGAGGCAAGCATCGACGACACCGTCGGACCGCGTCGTGTGCGAACGCACGCACGGCTCGACCCTGAAGAGAGCGAAGGTGCACCATGAGCGGCAGAGCTGACGACCCACGGGAGCCACTCGACCGTTACTCGACGGACAACCCTGCGGCAGCTCGGTGGGCTCAAGGGTGGGGCCGCATCAAGCACGACGTGGAGACGCAGGACCGGGTCTTCGCGATGGCCGAGGTGCTCCGCGAGCGCGGTGACACGGGTGACGCTCCGCTGTTCGAGATCCTGCACGCGGCCGACCGGGTGGCGAGCGCATCCATGTGGCTCGTCGTGCACGAGACCTACGCGCAACGTGTACCTCGACGGGCGTCCGCTCGGACCCGAGGACTTCAAGCCCCGTCCGGAGGGCCACACCGGCGGGGCGCTGAACATGGTGCCGGCGTACGTCGGCTACCTCGCGGCCAACGCCATCATGGGCTTCACCCGGTCGTGGCTGATGGGCCAGGGGCACTGCGTCGCGGCGATCGACTCGGTGAACCTGCTGGTCGACAACCTGACTCCGGCTCACGCCGAGCGGTACTCGGTGACCGACGAGGGCCTGACGCGCTACGTGCGGGACTTCTATTCCTACCGGCTCGACGATGCGGGAAGCCAGGACTCACCGCTCGGGAGCCATGTCAACGTACACACCGCCGGAGGTCTCGCCGAGGGCGGGTATCTGGGTTTCGCGGAGCTGCAGTACGTCCACATGCCGCTGCCCGGCGAGCGGTTGGTGGCGTTCCTCTCGGACGGCGCGTTCGAAGAGCAGCGTGGAAGCGACTGGGCGCCGCGCTGGTGGCGGGCGGCGGACTGCGGGTTGGTGGCCCCGATCATGATCAAGAACGGTCGGCGCATCGACCAGCGCACGACCATGGCACAGAGTGGGGGTACCGACTGGTTCACGCGCCACCTGGAGCTCAACGAGTTCGAGCCGATCGTCTTCGACGGGCGTGATCCGGCTGCGTTCGCATGGGCGATCCTCGAGATCGAGCGGAAGCTGGAGGCCGCCGGCATGGCAGCGAAAGGCGGTAGCGCCTACCCGGTCGCGCTCCCCTACGGCGTGGCCCTGGCACCGAAAGGTGCGGGCTTCTACGGCGAGGGAACGAATCTCGCGCACAACCTTCCGCTCCCCGGGAACCCGAGCGTCGACGCGGAGTCGGCGCGCCTGTTCAACGACAGTGCGGGCGATCTGTTCGTGCCGCCCGACGAGCTCTCCGTCGCGTTGGACACGCTGGGCCGGCACGACACCACGCATCGTGTGAGGGAGCGGGACCATCCGCTCGCTCACCGAGACATCGCTCTGCCGATTGTTCCCGAGCCGGGCTTCCGTACCGTCCCCGACGGGCGGGCGGATCCCGCGACCTGGTCGCGTTCGTCGCCGATGATTGCGCTCGACGAGACCTTCGCGGCGATCGTCGCGGCGAACCCGCAACTGCGGGCGAGGGTCGGGAATCCCGACGAGATGCGATCGAACCGCATGAACCGCACCCTGGACCTGCTCGAGTTCCGGGTGACGGACCCGGAACCCGGGATCCCCGAGTCGGTGCTCGGCGGGGTCATCACAGCACTGAACGAGGAAGCCGTCATCTCCGCCGCGCTCGCAAACAAGGGCGGGATCAACATCACGGTCACCTACGAGGCATTCGGCGCCAAGATGCACGGCGCACTCAGGCAGGAGATCATCTTCGCGAAGCAGCACGCCGACGAGGGTCGCCCTCCGGGGTGGCTGTCGATCCCGCTCGTGCTCACCTCGCACACGTGGGAGAACGCCAAGAACGAGCAGTCCCATCAGGACCCGGCCATGGCCGAGGCCATGCTCGGGGAGACCTCTGATGTGTCACGAGTGGTGTTCGTACCGGACGCGAACTCCGCCGCGGGCGCGCTGCGAAGCGTGTTCCGGACCCGCGGTGAGCTCTGGACCCTGGTGGTGCCCAAGAGCCCTGTCCCAGACTTGTTCACAAGCGTCGAAGTCGAGCAGCTCCTGGCCGACGGGGCGATGCGGATCGACTGGGCGGGACACGACATCGCTCGCCAGCAGCTGATCCTGACCGCCGTCGGTGCGTACCAGCTCGAACAGGTCCTGCGCGCGTCACGGCGCCTCGCGGCGCGTGATGTTGCGCACTCCGTCGTCTATCTGCTCGAGCCGGGGCGCTATCGGATCGCCCGCAACACCGGGGAGGAAGCCCACAACGCCCCGGCACCTCGGCGCGACGACCTCTACCCTCCGGAGATCGCCTCTCGGATCTTCGTCACCCACACGCGTCCCGAGCCGCTCCTCGGAACGGTGCAGCCCCTCAACACCGGCCCGTCGAGCGTCGGGCTCGGCTACACGAACCATGGCGGCACCCTGACCGTCGAAGGGCTGTTGTACGTCAACCGGTCGAGCTGGGCCCACATCGTCGCCGCGGCGGCGCGGTTGCTCGATCAGTCCCCCACCACCCTGCTCGATCAGGCCGAGATGGAAGCACTGAATGGTCGACGATCGCCGGAAAGCGTGATCGTCGACTCGCCCGGCGACGGGGACGCTACCTAGGTGCGCGTCCTCGTCGTCAACTGCGGCAGCTCCTCGGTTCGGTTCGACGTGCTCGATCTCGACGGGACCCACGACGACGGGGCAAGGGTGGCAACCGGCAAGGTCGAAGGAATCGGTCAGCACGCCGGGCAGACCGTCATGATCGACGGTCACGTCGTGGCCGGCGACACCCGCGTCGAGGATCACGCGGCGGCGGCGCGGCTGCTGGCCGCTCACCTCCGGGAACGAGGTCTGTTCCCCAACGGAATCGACGCCATCGGCCACCGCGCCGTGCACGGAGGCGAACACCATGAACCGGTCGTGCTCACCGACGAGGTCGCTGGTGCGCTCGAGCGCACCAGCGACCTCGCTCCGCTGCACAACGCCGCTGCGTTCGCGGCAGCCGCTGCCGTCCGGCAGGAGCTCAGTCGGCCGGTTCCCACGGTGGCGGTCTTCGACACCGCGTTCCACGCCGGCCTCCCCGAACATGCGTCGACCTACGCGCTGCCCGGTGAGCTCGCGGCCAAACATGGAATACGCCGCTACGGATTCCACGGTCTCGCTCACCGGAACATGAGCGAACGCTGGACTGCGCTAACCGGCGTGCGGCAGGCGCGACTCATCACCCTGCAGCTCGGCAACGGCGCCTCCGCGGCCGCAGTGAGCAACGGGCGATCCCTCGACACCACCATGGGATTCACGCCGTTGGAAGGTCTCGTGATGGGGACGCGCTGCGGTGACATCGATCCCGCGATCCCGGCGTTCCTCGCGCGACGCGAGGGTCTCGACCTCGACGGTGTCGGCGAGCTTCTCAACGCGCGCTCCGGGTTGCTCGGCCTCTCGGGGACGACGAGCGACATGAAGGCGCTGCTCGAAGCGCGAGACCGCGGTGACCCGCGAGCCCGGCTCGCGATCCATGTCTACTGCTACCGCATCCGCAAGCAGATCGGTGCCTACCTCGCGGTCATGGGGGGCGCTGAGGCCGTCGTGTTCGGTGGTGGGGTCGGCGAGAAGGCCGTCGAGATCCGGCGCCTCGTCTGCGAAGGGATGGAGTGGTGCGGACTCGTGCTCGACGAGCAACGCAACTCGGCCACTGTCGGCAAGGACGGTCGCATCTCCGGCGAACGCAGCGCGATGGAGGTCTGGGTGATCGCGGTCGACGAGGCAGTCGTCATTGCTCGGGACACCGCAGAGTGCCTGGCCCGGACAGGGCCGGATACCGGCGACCCGCTACATGCACCGGGGTAGCCCACGATCCACACGGAGGGCTTCGACGCGTTCGGGTTCGACACGGACGGCGTCGTCACAGATGCCTCAACGCTGCACCAGCGCGCCTGGACGCATCTCCTTGACCAGCACTCGTCTACGCGCACCGAGAGCGTGACGATGGCGCGGAGCGCGTCTCGCTCCCGCGGTCGCCCTGTGGCAACATGACACGCGATGTCTGCCACCGAGATGATCTTCATCGCCATATTCGTGTGGATGACAATCGGCGTAGTCGCAGGCATCGTCATGGGTCGACGTGGCCACTCCTGGTTCACCTGGGCTGCACTGGGCACGGTGCTCGGACCACTGGTCATCCCACTGGCCCTCACCGACGTTCGGGAAGAACCCGATATCCGCGCGATCACTCTCGACCGAGGACGACCGGGCACCGGCCCGCTCCACGTAGTCGTCGGCATCGACGGATCCCCCGAGTCGAGAGCCGCACTCACCTCGACGCTCGCGTTGCTCGGAGATCGCCTCGGTACCCTCACGCTCGCCGCAGTCCTCGACTACGACACCGCCGCATCCTCTCGACAATGGGAAGAGAGCGAGCAGGCCAAGGCCGCGCTCGCCGACGCCGCGGCTGTCGCGAAGAAAGACCTCCACCTCTCACCGGAGACGGTGCTGCTCGCCGGCCCGCCTGCCAGAGCGCTTCTCGACCACGCGACGACCGCCGGCGTGGACCTCCTCGCGATCGGCAGCCGAGGGCGCGGCGCCACCAAGATGCTTCTCGGTAGCGTCGCCTCGCACCTCGCCGCCGCCACCGAGACCCCGGTGCTCATCGTCAGCGTCGATCGCTCCGGGCGCCCACCGGTCCCCACCTAGCCCCGATCTCGCGCGAGGACCTTGCTGGCAGAGCTCGCTGATCGGCCCTCGGTTGGGCATCCACCGGTGCTGCATTGGATCATCCGAACAGCGCTCTGTCGGTGTCGGGAACCCGTGCTCTGATCCATGCGCAGCGAACGGCGCCGCCCGACTCCACGGCTCCGGATTCACGGAAGCGGAGCGTTCGCGGGTGGCGACCGAATGCCATCAATCCTCTGACCAGATCACGCGCATCGCATCGAACGCCTCGGTCACGACCTCGTCGGCAGGCCGAGGAGCATCCGAAGCGAGCCAGTGCTCGAGGACGATGCGCAGTGCGGCGATCGCGGAGGCCGCGGCGAGCGCCGGCCGGAGATCGGCCGCGGGATCGGCGCCGAGGCGACCGGCCAGCACCGCTGCGAGCGCCGTCTCCCACTGGTGTTCGTGAGCGAGCTTGGCTGCCTCGAGATGCGGAGTGTCCGCGAGGAGCTGTAGGCGACGCCGGTCACGCTCGGGATCCTTGCCGGGCAGGGCGATGAGCCCCACCAGCGCCTCGCGCAGCGAGACCACGAGGGGTTCGCCCGCAGGACGGTCGTCGACCAGGGCGCGCAGGGTCTCGATCGTCTCGAGCGCATCGTGGAACAGCACCTCCTCCTTCGCCCGGAAGTACCGAAAGAACGACCGCGTCGAGATGTCGGCTGCAGCGGCGATGTCGTCGACCGTCGTCTCGTCGTAGCCGCCGTCGCAGAACAGGTCGAGCGCCACGTCGGCGATGTGTGCGCGCAGGCGTGATCGACGCCGCTCGGCGGGACTCGCAGTGTCGAGCGTGGAGATCACGGCGATTCCTCCGTAGGTGACAGGGGGATGCGGGCCCTCTGATCATCCCCCACTTGACACGACACGTCAATATGGCATGTACTGTCAATCCCGCATGCACTGCCGCCTCGTCAGTAGCCGCCAGTGCGGCGTCCGGCGGACCCACCCAGCGACCCTGGAGCGCACCGATGTCCCGATTCCTGTACCGACTCGGAGGGCGCTCGGCCCGACTGCGCCGACTCGTGCTCGGACTCTGGGTCGCTGTCCTCGTCGGGTTCGTCGCCGTCTCCGGAATCGCCGGCGGGGAGACTTCCGACGAGTTCACGATCCCCGGGACACAGTCGCAGGCAGCGTTCGACGTGCTCGAGGCCAGCTTTCCGACGCAGTCGGGATCCGGCGCCCGCATCGTCTTCGCGCAGACCGACGGTCGACCGATTCGGAGAGAGCCCGATCGGGTCGAATGCGATCGATGCCGCGCTCGCCGAGATCGCGACGCAGCCCGACGTCGTCGATGTGAGCGGGCTCGTCACATCTCCCGGTGGAGACGTCGGCTTCGTCACAGTCCGGTACGGCATCGATGCGCGTGACGTGGGCAGAGATGGCTTCTCGAGATTGGAGGAGGTGGGCAACGGCGTTACGGCGGCGGGCATGTCGGTCGAATACGGCGGCGATGTCCCGGCAGCCGCCGCCGAGCCCGAGGCGCACACGTCCGAGCTGATCGGACTGGGCGTCGCAATGGTGGTGCTTCTCTTCGCTTTCGGTTCCGTCCTCGCGATGGGGCTACCGCTCATCAGCGCGCTGTTCGGGCTCGGCGTGACACTCACGACCCTCGCTCTCACATCCGCCGTGGTCGACCTCTCCTCGACGGCACCGACTCTGGCCACGATGATCGGGCTCGCCGTGGGAATCGACTACTCCCTTTTCATCGTGACGCGGCACCGCGCCTTCCTGCACCAGGGTTACCCCGTCGAGGAAGCGGCGGCACGAGCGAACGCAACCGCAGGAGGCGCGGTCGTCTTCGCCGGAATGACCGTCATCATCGCCATCTCGGGTCTCGTTGTCGTCGGCATCCCGGCCGTGACGGTCATGGGCCTCGGGGCCGCGCTCGGTGTCGCCGTCGGTGTCATGGTTGCCATCTCTCTGCTTCCCGCCATGCTCGGCTTCGTCGGGCACAACATCGACAAGCTCAAGGTGCCAGGTGTGCACCTAGCCCACGAAGGCGCTGCACACGGACGGCAGAGCCTGGGCGCTCGGTGGGCAGGGATGGTCACTCGCAACCCGTGGCGCTGGGGCGCTATCGGCCTCGGGATGATGCTCATTCTCACCGTACCGATGTTCAGCTTGCGCCTCGGCATGACCGACGCAGGATCGAAGCCCCCGTCCTCGACAGAACGTCAGGCGTACGACCAGCTGACCGAGGGATTCGGCCCGGGCTTCAATGGACCGCTCACCGTTGTGGTCGACCTCTCGGGCGCGGCGGACCCCGAGGCCGCCGCAGAAGCTGTGCACACTGCGCTCGTCGCGACGGATGGGCTCGCGGATGTCGACCCCCAGACCTCAACGACCAGAAGACGACTGCCGTCATCTCCGCCGTCCCGGTGAGCGCGCCCGACGACGCGCAGACCGAGGATCTCATCCACCGGCTCCGCGGCGACGTTGCGCCCGCAGTCGAGGCCAATACAGGGACCACCGTCTACGTGACGGGCTCCACGGCGGCGAACATCGACATGGCAGACAAGGTCGAGCAGGCGCTCCTACCCTTCATCCTGCTCGTCGTCGGCCTCACGATGATCCTGCTGCTCGTCGTGTTCCGGTCGATCGTCGTACCGATCAAGGCTGCCATAGCGATCCTGCTGTCCATCGGAGCCGCGTACGGTGTGATCGTGGCGATCTTCCAGTGGGGTTGGATGCTCGACATCGTCGGGCTCGAGGAGACCGTCCCTATCGTCAGCTTCGTGCCACTCCTGATGTTCGCCCTGTTGTTCGGCCTGTCGATGGACTACGAGGTGTTCATCCTCACCCGCATCCGGGAGGAGTACGCGCATACGGATGACGCGAAGGCCAGCGTGCTCACCGGCCTCACAGCGAGTGCCCGAGTGATCACTGCGGCGGCTCTCATCATGATCAGCGTCTTCGCCAGCTTCGTGCTGGGCGACGAGCCCACCATCAAGATGTTCGGGATCGGGATGTCGATCGCGGTACTGCTCGATGCCACGGTTGTCCGCATGATCATCGTGCCGTCGGTGATGACACTCTTCGGTGACCGCGCCTGGTGGCTACCGAAGTGGCTCGACCGCATCGTGCCCGACCTCGACGTCGAGGGGGAGCACCTCATCGAGCGCCTCGAGGCCGACGCCGAAGCGACGACCGCCAACGAGAGTGCCCACGACCGCGAGCTCGAACCGGTGTGAACGTCGCTCGTGATTCGGGGTCCTTGGCCCCTGGCATCGATCCGCGCAGGTCGCAACAGTGCCGGAGAGGAGACAGCACATGACAGCAGCCATCTCCACCCACGCGCTCACGAAGCGGTACGGAGATCTCGTCGCAGTCGATCATGTCGACCTCGAGGTCGAAACCGGTGAGGTGTTCGGGTTCCTCGGCCCGAACGGGGCCGGCAAGTCGACCACGATTCGCTGCCTCCTCGACCTCGCGCGGCCCACCAGCGGCCGGGCCGAGGTCCTGGGGTTCGACAGCCGCGGGGACGCCACCGAGATCCACCGCAGGGTCGGCTATCTGCCCGGCGACCTCGCGCTCTACCCGAAGCTGACGGGTCGGGACCTGCTCGAGTACTTCGCGAACCTGCGCGGCGGCGTCGACCCCGGCGCGATCGACGACCTCGCCGAACGGTTCGGCGCCGACCTTTCGCGACGATGCGGCGAGTACTCGTCGGGCAACCGCCAGAAGGTGGGCCTCATCCTGGCCTTCATGCACAATCCGGAGCTCGTCATTCTCGACGAGCCGAGCGCCGGTCTCGATCCGCTCGTGCAACAGGCGCTCCACGAACTGCTGCGCGAGATCCGTGACGAGGGCCGGACCGTGTTCCTCTCCAGCCACACCCTCTCGGAAGTCGAGCGCGTCGCCGACCGGGTCGGGGTCATCCGCCACGGGCGCCTCGTCGAGGTCGCGGCCGTCGCGGACCTCAAAGCGATGGCGATACGCCGTCTCGACCTAGAGTTCGCCGGCGACATCGACCCCGAACGACTCCGAGCGATCGAGGGTGTTCGGAAAGTGACCGGTGCGGGCCGTCAGTGGAGCGTCGCGTACGAGGGGTCTCTCGAGGCCATCCTTGGCGAGGCCACGCGCCTAGGCGTCGTCAACCTCCAGAGCCACGACGCAGATCTCGAGGAGATCTTCCTCGCCTACTACCGCGATCCCGACACCGACACGGCGGAGCAGACACATGCTGCTGTCTAGCGTCGCCACCAAGACCGTTCGCGATCGCACACCGATCACCCTCGGCATCGGTGCCGGGCTCGGCCTGCTGGCGCTGGCAATGGTCTCCGTCGCGGCGAGCTTCGAAGACGATATGGCCGGGATGTTCGACGATCTCCCCGATGCGTTCACAGGCATAATCGGAGGTAGCGGCGGGAACTACGTCATCACCGAAGTCTTCGGTCTCATCGCACCGATTGCCGTTCTCGTGCTCGCGATCGGCGGCGGAATCGGGGCCATCGCACGCGAGGAGCGAGACCGCACCGCGGATCTGCTGCTCACGCACCCAGTCACCCGCCGCCGTGTCGTGGTCTCGAAGAGCCTGGTGTTGGTCGCGCACGTGGGTGCCGCGTGCATCATCTTCTTGGCGGGAGCCACGGTCGGTGCCGTGCTCGTCGACGTCGCGGGGTTCGGGCCCGGTGACGCGCTTGCCGCGACGGTCCACCTCTTCTTCCTCGGGCTCGCCTTCGGGATGATCGCCCTCGCCGCCGGAACCCTCACAGGGTCGACGTCGGCAGGGATGGGCATCGCGGCTGGGCTGGCGGTCGCGTCGAACCTCGTTGCCGGTGTCGTTCCACTCATCGACGGTCTCGACGACATAGCGAGGCTCTCGCCTTGGTACTACTTCAACGGCGCGGAGCCCCTGACGCGCGGCGTCGCACCGGGTCATCTCGCGGTGCTCGGCGGCCTCGCGGTGGCGGCGCTAGCGGTCGCGCTCGTCGCGGTCGACCACCGCGACATCGGTGCTCGACGCTCCGGCCCCCGCCTGAAGATCCCCGCTGTGGGTACCCTCGTTCGACCTAGGGTGTCGGGCGTATTCGTCAAGACCCTGTCCGAGCGGGCCGTACTGGTCAACGTCACCGGCATCTCCCTCGCTGCGATGGCGGTCACGATGAGCGCGATGTACACCGGCATCAAGGACAGTCTCGCGGAGCTCAGCGATGCCTTTCCCGACAGTGTCGCCGATCTAATCGGCACCGCCAACTTCAGCACGCCTGCCGGCTGGATCCAGGCCGAGATGCTCTCGATGATCGTTCCCTTCGCACTCGTCGCCGTGGGCGCGGTCATCGGCGTCGGCGCGATTGCGGGAGAGGACGCGCGTCGCACGCTCTCGCTTCTCGTCACGACGCCAATCAAGCGGTCGCGCATCGTGCTCGAGAAGGCAGCGGCGATCGTCGCTGCCGTGATCGTCGCTGCCGGAATGTGCTGGCTCGGGCTCGTCGCCGGATCGGCGATCGGCGGACTCGATCTCAGCACCGCGCAGCTCGCCGCCGCGATGGCCCACATGGCGCTGCTCGGCATCTTCTTCGGCGTGCTCGCTCTCGCGATCGGGGCTGCGGCCGGCAAGACGGCTGCGCTCCGTGCGGTAGTCGCTCTGGCCTTCGCCGCGTACCTCGGAGAGTGGCTCCTCAGCCTCCAAGACGACCTCGAGGCCTTCGCCGTGCTCTCCCCATGGCACTACGTCAACACCGCCCAACCCCTCATCAACGGCGTCGCCCCGCTCCACCTCTCGGTCCTGGCCGTCGCCTCGGCGATCACCGTGGCCGTCGCCGTCCAGCTCTTCGAGCACCGCGAGCTCGCTGCCTGAACGCCTTCCGAATCGCGCCGGGAGAGATGGATGATCTCGTGTGCCCTGGGTTCCGCGCGGCATCGACGACCACCTCTACCTCCGCCGCGCCCGCGGCGTGGGCAAGGGCCACCAGCGCTTCGACCTCCTCTGCCACGCGATCCGGGTGAACCTCATCACGCAGATGCGCTACGCGTCCGCCCCGCCCGCACAACGACGGGTCGCTGCCTGAGCCAGAGGCACCCCGCACGCCGGCAACCAATGCAACGAAGTCGTTGGCGCTCGCCGGCTGACACGATCTCGGTGAGCACACCTGCTTCGGCAGGCCGCTCACGCCCTCCGACTACGATCACACTCGCCCCAAAGACCATCCTCCGGGGTTTGTCACCGGGAATGTCACCGGCCCCCCGCCCTCGTAGCTCAGGGGATAGAGCAACCGCCTCCTAAGCGGTAGGTCGCAGGTTCGAATCCTGCCGAGGGCGCTTTCTGACTTCAGGCGGCAGAGCACTGTCGAGGGCGCCGCGTGCACGGGCCCGCGAGTGCCGACCATTGGCAGATCTGCCACCAAATCGGTGGTTGGACTCAAACGCGAAGTGCCGCAAGAGCCCTACCTGTCGGGTCGCGCACGGCGCGCTCCGACGCGACCGCGTTCGTCAGATCGCCGTCTCGACCGCGGCGCCGAAGAGCGCGAGAAGGTTGTGTGTGACGTCGGGATGGTCGAAGTGCGGGTTCCACTCGGCGTCGGCCAGCGAGTCGCTGACACAGAACGCCGCGGCCATGCGCACGCCTCTGTACGCGGCGACCGTGAAGAGCGCCGCAGCCTCCATCTCGACGCACATCACGCCGCCACTCTGGTAGTGGCGCGCCTCGGCGGCCGTCTCGCGGTATGGCGTGTCGATGGTCCACGACTCGCCCCGGCGGCTCGGCAACCCGGCGGCGACGATCGCCTTCTCGAGCGAGTCCGTGAGGCTCGGATCCGGCGAGGCCGGCACGTCGTGAGGCGCGTAGTGGTGAGAGACGCCCTCGTCCCTGACCGCTCCGGTGCACACGATCACCTCACCCGGCGCGAGGTCGGGTTGCAGGCCGCCGGCCGTCCCGATCGAGAGGAACTCGAGCACGCCGACGGCGATGAACTCCTCGAGGATGGTGGCGGCGGCCGGCGCTCCGATCCCGAAGCCGCCGAGCACCCCGACTTGTCCTGCGGTCCGGTCGATCGTGACCACATGACCGTACGGCCCTCTCCCCCCTATCGGGCTCGTGCCTGCGGCCCGCGCCGCTTCCCAGAGGCGGTCCTGATACAGGAGGATCATCCGGTGGGGAACCCGGTCGGGCAGCAGCCGCCGTTCCCTGCGCCACTCCAACACGGCCGACGGGCTGAGGAACTCCTCGTGCCCGTGCTTGCCTGCGTAACGCGGGAACGTCATCGTGCGAATGTACCGGCCCGCGGTGACGCGCACGTCCGCGTTTCCGGCAGTCGGCCGGCGGCGGGCACTCGCCGGCAAGTCGCCGCTACTCCTCGCCGGAGTAGCGCTCCCATGCGGCCTGGCGGCTCACGCCGAGGGCATCGCCGATGCGGGCCCAGGTGACGCTCCGCTCCCGCAACACGGCTACCTGCTCGCGCACCGTCTCCTCCACCCCTGCGACGGCGGCGGCCGCGGGTTGCAGCGACGCCAGCAGCTCGCCGTCGGTGAGCGAGGCCCAACCGGGGAAGGAAACAACGGGCTCGCCGTCGAGGATGCTGTTGCACGTGGCCACGCACGCGTCGCAGATGTAGATGCCGGGGCCCGCGATGAGCTTCGCCACCGTCTCGGAGTCCCGCCGGCAGAACGTGCAGTAGAGCAGGACCGTGCTCTTCGGCGTGCCCTTCGCTGCGCTCTTCGTCATCGTCTCTCCCCTATCTCTCCCCTGCTCGACCTCTCCGCCGGTACCCCGCGGGCGTCAAGGAGAGCCTGACAGAGCCGTGCCGTGCTGTCAAGACACTCCTGACAGACTCTGTACACGGCCGACCATGTCGCGTCTACCCACCGTTTCGGTGGTGTTTCGGTGGCTAGACGCGACGAGAAGGACTCCGACGGTCGCAGAACGCGTACGGTTGCCGGCGATGGCCATCGGCGACACGCTCCATACGCTCAGGGTGCTCGGCCGGTCCGGGCTGCTGCGGCCGAAGCGCCCCGACCGGCTCGTGCGGGCCGGCCTCGCGACGCGCCACTGGGGCAGCACCTTCGCCGCCGCCTTCCCCGCCGGGGCGGCTCTCTTCGGTCGCGCGCTGCGGTCATCGACGAGGACGGCACGCTCACCTTCGAGGAACTCGACCGTCGCTCGAATGCGCTGGCCCGTGCACTCGGCGCGGATGGTGTCGGCGAGGGCGACACGGTGGCTGTGCTCTGCCGCAACCACCGCGGCTTCGTCGAGACCACCGCCGCGCTCGCGAAGCTCGGCGCCGACGCCCTCTTCCTCAACACGGGCTCTGCCGCGCCGCAGCTGCTCGAGGTGATGCAGCGCGACGGCGCGACGACGATCGTCCACGACGACGAGTTCGCGCCGCTGATCGCAGACGGCGGGCCGGCGCGCAGGGTCGTCGCCAGCGGCGACGGCGACGGTGCCCCGACGATCGACGAGCTCGTCGCCGGCACCGACGACTCGCCTCCCCCCGCGCCTTCGAGGCCGGGCCGGACGATCATCCTCACCTCGGGCACCACCGGCACCCCGCAGGGAGCGGTGCGCGCGCAGTCGAGCAGCATCGCAGCCGGGGTATCGCTCCTCGACCGCATCCCTTACCGAGACGGAGAGACCGCTGTGATCGCGGCGCCGCTGTTCCATGCGTGGGGGTTCGGCAACCTCGCAGTCGGGCTGCTCCTCGGCGGGACCGCGGTGCTGCGGCGGCGCTTCGAGCCCGACGACACCCTCGCGATGATCGCCCGCCACCGCGCCGCGGCGCTCGTGGCAGTCCCGGTGATGCTCCAGCGGATCCTCGAGCTGCCGGCGGAGGCGCGCCGGCGCCACGACACGTCGTCGCTGCGGATCGTCCCGCTCTCGGGCTCCGCCATCCCGGGGCTCCTCGCGCCGCGCTTCATGGAGGAGTTCGGGAACTGCGTGTACAACCTCTACGGCTCGACCGAGATCGGCTGGGCGACGATCGCCACTCCCGGCGAGCTCTGGGAAGAGCCCTCGACCGCAGGTAGGCCGCCGCAGGGCACAACCGTGAAGATCGTCGATGCCGACGGCGACGAGGTGCCCGTCGGCACGACCGGGCGGATCTTCGTGCGCAACGAGATCCACTTCCTCGGCTACTCCGGCGGCGGGACAAAGGAGTCGCTCGACGGGATGATGAGCACCGGCGACACCGGGCACGTCGATGCGTCGGGGCTCCTCTTCGTCGACGGGCGCGACGACGAGATGATCGTCTCGGGTGGCGAGAACGTGTATCCGCGCGAGGTCGAGCACCTGCTGGAGCTCCACCCGGCCGTCGCCGATGTGGCGGTGGTAGGGGTACCCGACGACGAGTTCGGTCAGCGCCTGAAGGCGTTCGTGGTGCTCCGCTCCAGTGTCACCGTCACGTCGGACGAGATCCGCTCGCACGTGCGGGGAGAACCTCGCCCGTCACAAGGTGCCCCGTGAGGTCGTCTTCCTCGACGCCCTCCCCCGCAACGCGACCGGCAAGATCCTCAAGCGCGAGCTGCCCTGAACGTGCTCCGCTTGTTGCTCGCTCCCGAGATGGGACAGAACTGCACACCCCCACCGCACAAGCGACCCATCTCGAGCGCGCCGACCCGCCCGTCACCCGAGATGGGACAGAACCGCACACCCCCACCGCACAAGCGACCCATCTCGAGCACGCCGACCCGCCCGTCACCCGAGATGGGTCAGAACTGCACACCCCCACGGTGGAAACGACCCATCTCGAGCACGCCGACCCGCCCGTCACCCGAGATGGGACAGAAGTGCACACCCCCACGGTGGAAACGACCCATCTCGACGGGCGGGAGCGGGTCGACGGGGTGGATGGGGTGGAGTGGGACGGGTGGGCGTATGACGGCGCAGGTCGTCGCCGTCGACATCGGCGGCACCAAGATCTCCGCGGGGGTCGTCACCGGCGACGGGTCGCTCATCGAGCGCGCCGACGCACCCACGCCGAGCGGCGGGGACCCCGAAGCGATCTGGGCGGTGGTCGTCGGGCTGATCGACGGGCTGGCCGAGCGCGCGAGTGCCGTCGCCGTCGGGGTCGGCTGCGGGGGGCCGATGTCGCCGGGCGGCGAGACCGTCTCGCCGCTGAACATCCCGGCGTGGCGCGGCTTCCCGCTGCGCTCCCGCCTCGCTGCGCACACCGGCCTCCCGACGTGGGTCGAGAACGACGCGAAGGCTCGCGCTCGGGGAGGGGTGGGTCGGCGCCGCCGCCGGGACGACGGACTTCATCGCGACGGTCGTCTCCACCGGGATCGGCGGCGGGATCGTCCTCGACGGCCGGCTCCTCGATGGCGCCGCCGGCAACGCGGGGCACATCGGTCACGTCATCGTCGAGCCCGCGGGGCGCCGGTGCGCCTGCGGTTCGCGCGGCTGCGTGGAGGCGGAGGCGTCGGGCACGGCGATCGCAGCCATCACGGGGCGCCCGGCTGCGCAGGCGTCACCGGAGATCGTGGAGCGCACCGGCACGCTCGTCGGCGCGCGGTGGCCTCGGTCGTCAACCTCCTCGACCTACCGCTCGCGGTGGTCGCCGGGTCTGTGGCGCTCGGCTTCGGCGAGCCGTTCTTCGCCGCCGCCCAGCACGAGCTCGACGCCCGGTGCCGCATCGAGTTCGCCCGCGGGGCGCGCATCGTCGCCGCGGCGCTCGGCTCCGACGGCCCTCTGGTCGGCGCCGGCCGGGTCGCGCTTCAGCACGTCGCCGGCTGACCCACTCACACCGTGGCGATGGAGGCGCCCGGACCCAGATGGGTCACTTGCGCGCACCCCCACGGCAATAACGACCCATCTCGGGTAGACGGGCGGCCGGCGGCGGCGAGATGGGACAGAACCGCACACCCCTACCGCACAACCGACCCATCTCGAGCACGCCGACCCGCCCGTCTCCTGAGATGGGACAGAACTGCACACCCCCACCGCCGAAACGACCCATCTCGACGACCGGGGCGGCCGACGACGATGAGATGGGACAGAACCGCACACCCCCACCGCACAACCGACCCATCTCGGGAAGGACGGGGCGGGTGTGCCGGCGGGCGGATGGAACCGCGACTGGGTGCGGCGAACGCGGCGCGGTCGGGCTACGGGGTGAAGCGGCAGCGGCCGCCGTCGATGACGACGGTGCCGTCCTGGGTGACGGTCTGGAAGAGCGCCTCGCCGGAGCCTTCCATCCACATGCGCACGGTGAGCGTGTCGCCCGGCATCACGGGGCGGGTGAACCGCACGTCCATCCCCGTGAAGCGCGCCGGGTCGGAGCCGCAGAGCGTGTGCAGCAGCGCCCTCCCGGTGAAGCCGTAGGTGCAGAGCCCATGCAGGATCGGCTTAGGGAAGCCGGCCATCGCGGCGAACGACGGGTCGGAGTGCAGCGGGTTCCGGTCGCCGGAGAGGCGGTACAGCAGCGCCTGGTCGGTGCGCGTCGTGTAGGTGACCTCGTGGTCGGCGGCCTTGTCGGGGATGACGACCTTGGGCGGGAGCGCCGGGCCATGGTCTTCGCCGAACCCGCCCTCGCCGCGGATGAAGATCCCCGAGCGGGTCCTGAACGCGGGCTCGCCGGAGTTCTTGTACTTCGACTCACCCTCGGTCACGACGAGCGCTCCCGACTTCTTGTCGTAGATCCCGACGATCTTGGTGGTCGAGACGACGGTCCCCTCGGCCGGGATCGGGCCGAAGACGTCGAGGCCCTGCTCGCCGTGGACGAGCATCGCGAAGTTGATGTCGCCGAAGCTCGGCAT
This sequence comes from Acidimicrobiia bacterium, assembly GCA_027494135.1. Taxonomy (GTDB): domain Bacteria; phylum Actinomycetota; class Acidimicrobiia; order IMCC26256; family PALSA-610; genus JAOSJK01. The sequence continues at coordinate 635,218 of JAOSJK010000001.1, forward strand.
GTCGCCGCCGCCACCGAGACCGATGATCACGGGAAACGTCGGCAGGATCTTCTGCGCGATGTCCTGGCTGTTCTCGGTGGTGAACTCGAGCTCGAAGCCGGTCGGGTCGCTCTGGCCGGCCCCTACGCCGAGCGCGTAGATCAGTCCGTCTTTCGACGTCCAGGACCGCTCACCGGGCTTGGAGACTGCACCTACCGAGTCGAAGTTCATGGGCATGTCGGGTGCTCCTTGTCGATCGAGATCCGGTAATCGAGTCGTTGCCACACGTGCCGGCGGCGCCGCTGCCCGCGAGCGCCGTTCGAGGTCGCCTCAGCCCATCATCCCCGCATTGGGACGGGCCTTCGCTACCAGGTCGGGGACGACGGCGCCGAGCTCGGCCGGGTCCCACCTGTCACCCTTCTCGGCGGTGGGCCCACGTTGCCAGCCCTCCGCCACCGAGATGCGGTCGCCGTCGACGCAGAAGACCCGTCCGGTGACGTCCTTCGACTCGGGCGAGCCGAGCCATACGACGAGAGGCGAGATGTTGGCCGGGTCGAGCCGGTCGAACTGCGAGGCGTCCTCGGGAGGTCCGCCGATGCCGAGCGGCTCCGTCATGCGGGTGCGGGCGACGGGGGCGATCGCGTTCGCCGTCACGCCGTAGCGCCCGAGCTCCAGGCCGCAGATAATCGTGAACGACGCGATGCCTGCCTTCGCGGCTCCGTAGTTCGTCTGGCCGGCGTTGCCGAAGAGGCCCGACGGCGACGACGTGTTGATGATCCGTGCGTCGACCGGGTTGCCGGCCTTCGACTCGTTGCGCCAGTACTCGGCTGCGGCGCGCGTCGGCGAGAACGTGCCCTTGAGGTGCACGTGGATGACGGCGTCCCACTCGGCCTCGCTCATGTTGACGAGCATCCGGTCGCGCAGGATGCCGGCGTTGTTGACGATGACGTCGAGGCGGCCGAAGGTCTCGACCGCGGCGCGCACCATCCGACCGGCGCCCTCGTAGTCGGCGACGTTCTCGCCGTTCGCGATCGCTTCGCCGCCCATGCCTCGGATCTCGTCGACCACCTCACCGGCGGGGCCGGTGGTCGAGCCGCTGCCGTCGACCTCGGCGCCGAGGTCGTTGACCACGACCTTCGCGCCGGTACTGGCGAAGAGCAGGGCGTGCTCCCGACCGATCCCGCGACCCGCTCCGGTGACGATGACGACTCGCCCGTCGTTGATGCCGCTCATGATCTCCTCTCCTGGCCCTTCGGGCCGGGCCGCTCGAACCACGCTCGGCCGCGCCGGGCGCGGGTCGTGCGTGTCGTGACGGCCTCCCTCAATCCGCTCCTCCGGGGTGTCCAGCGAACGCGGGCAAACTACCGCTCGCGCCCCCAGCCGGCCCAATGCACCCACCCCGCCCCCACAGGCACGAGCGTCGATAGACCACAATATGTGTGGTCTATCGACGCTCGTCCCCAGAGGTCAGGGGGTGGAGGCGCGGTCCTTGGCGACCTCGTCGAGGAGCTCGTATTCCTCGCCGGTGTCGACGTGATCCTCGTACTGGATCACACCGATCTCGGTGAAGCGCTCCCGCAGCCATCCGTCGCCGGCGTCGAGGAGACCGAGCTTCTTGATGTTCGGGACGATCTTCGAGAAGAGCGCGGTCTGGAAGACCTGCTGCTCGGGGCCGGTCTGCGCGTCGAGGACCCGACGCACGGCCTCGGGGTCGACCCCCATCCGCTCCCACACCTCGGCCTGGAGGAAGCGCCTCTGCAGCCGGCACGCCGCGTCGTACGCGAACTCCTGGCGCTCCCGGATCTCCGCGCCGCTCATGTCCTTGTAGTGCTCCTGGAGCGAGAGCACTCCGAATGCGACGTGCCGGGCCTCGTCGCTCATCACGTATCGGAGCAGCATCTTCAGCAGCGGCTCGGTCGTGAACTGATGCATCAGACCGAAGACGGCGAGCGCGAGCCCCTCGACCATGATCTGCATCCCGAGGTAGGTGACGTCCCATCGGGGGTCGGAGAGGATGTCGTCGAGCAGCGAGCCGAGGTTCGGGTTGATCCGGTAGTGACCCGAGAGCTTCTCGTCGAGGTACTTCGCGAAGACCTCCACGTGACGCGCCTCGTCCATCACCTGCGTAGCGGCGTAGTACTTGGCGTCGATCCACGGCACGGTCTCGACGATGCGCGCGGTGCAGAGCAGCGCGCCCTGCTCACCATGCATGAACTGCGAGAGCAGCGAGTTCTGCAGCTCGACCGCGACCTGCAACCACTCCTTCTCTCCGAAGTGGCGCACCGGGGAGTCGGGCGCCTCGGCGAGCCCCTGGAACCGCATGGCCGGCGAACCCGACATGCTCGCGACCTTCTCCTGGTCGACGTCGGTCTCCCATGGCAGGTCGTTCGCGTTCCACTGCGACGTCTTGGCGCGCTCGTAGAGCTTCGCCAGCGCCGGACGCGTGGCGCGTAGTCCCACGTGAAGTTGGTGACGACGGGCGAGCTGATCTCGTGGAGCACTTCGGCGGCCGAGGCCGCGGCTAGGTCGGCGGTCATTCTCTGATCCCCCGGATCGCCGGACTGACGCCACAGTCTGGCCCAGCCACGGGCCCCGTGGAGGGCGCGGCACGCCACTTCGTCCGTTTCGGGCGCCACGCAGACGGAAAGTCCCCTAACGCTAAGGCCCGGTCCGGCCGATCACAGATCAACGGCAATAGAGGAGAGGCTCGGAGGTCCCCGTGGAGGGACGCGACTTCAGGCTGGACGATCTGCCCACAGGAGCGATCCTCGTGCGCGGTGGCCTCGTCGTCGCGGCGAACGAGATCGCCGCGGGCGTGCTCGGCGTCGCATCCACCGAGGCGCTCGTGGGGAGCGGGATCGACGCCCGGATCGATCCAGACGACCGCGCCGCCGTCCGCGCTGCTCTCGGCGCCGGCGCGCCGACAACGATCAACGTGCGAAGGGTGGCGCCGCCGGGCCGGCGGACCATCGAGCTCACGATGGCCCCCGCATCTCACGACAACGCGCCCGCCGACAACGCGCCCACCGACGGCGCGCCCGGCGACGGCGCCGACGACAGCAGAGTACTGGTGTTGGTCCGCGACGTCACCGACGCGGTCCGCACCGCGCTCGCCCTCGACACACTCGCCGACGGCACGTGCACGCTCACCTCCGAGGCGCTCGTCGACTGGGCCTCGCCCGACGGCGCGCGCCTCCTCGAGGCCGACGCGGTCACCACCCAGGCACTGCTCGAACGCCTGCACCCCGAGGACCTCCCCGTGGTGCTCGACGCAGTCGCACGGTCCCGTGTGGAGCCCGGTCGCCGCGAGTGCTTCCGGCTCCGATGGAGCCAGGAGAGCGACGCCGGCGAGTGGGTCGACGAGGACATCGTCATCTTCGGTGGCGCCGACAACCCCGACCTGCGCGCGTCTTTCATCCAGCGAAGGCGGCCGGAGAAGGCCGACGTCACGCCCGCGACGCAGCGCGAGCTCACCGGGCTGCAGTCGCTCGCCGAGGTAGCGCCGGTCGGCATCGTCGTGGCGGGGCCGTCGGGGCGCACGGTCTACTGCAACCTCCTCGCGGAGAAGGCACTCGGCCCGCTCGCCGCCGTGCTCGGAGAGACCGAGTGGATCGACGCAGCGCGCTCCGAGCACCGCGGGGCGCTGAGGCGTATCGCCGAGGCGGCCCTGAACGACGGCGTCACCGGGAGCACGGTCGCGGCGTTCGACCAGCCCGACGGGACGGCGCGCTGGCTGCGCGTCAACATCGCGCCGCGAAGCACAGGCGACGGCATCGGGTCGGGCTGGATCGCGACGATCGAGGACGTCTCCGAGACAATCGAGGCCCGCTCGCAGGCCGACCGGCTGGCTCACCTTCTCGACGCCGGCTCCGACTTCGTGATCATCACCCGCCCCGACGGCCTGATCGTCTACGCGAACGACGCTGCACGCCACCAGCTCGGCCTCGCCACCGCCGAAGAGGGCTGCACCGCGACGCTGCGCAGTGTCCTGACCGACGCGTCGCGGGAGCGCTTCGACGCGGAGACTCTCCCCGAGATGCTCGCGACAGGCACTTGGAGCGGCGAGATGACGCTGGTGCTCGCCGACAAGTCGGAGGTCCCCGTCTCGATGCTCGGACTCACCCGACTCACCGAGGGCGGGCAGGTCGAGACCATCGCCTTCACGGCGCGCGACATCGTCGCGATCAAGGCCGCCGAGGCTCGGATGCGCCACCTCGCCAGCCACGACGCGCTCACCGGCCTTCCGAACCGGATGCTCCTCGCCGACCGCCTCGAGCAGGCACTCCACCGTCACCGGCGCCACGGCTCGGGGGTGGCCCTGATGTTCTGTGACCTCGACGGCTTCAAGGGTGTCAACGACGAGCACGGGCACGAGACCGGTGACGCGCTCCTCGCAGCGGTCGCCCGGCGCATGCGCGAGACGGTCCGCGAGACCGACACCGTCGCTCGCCTCGGCGGTGACGAGTTCGTCGTGCTCTGCGAAGGTTGGGTCGCAGAGGCCGACCTCGAACGGATCGCCGGACGGATAGTCGATGCCGTGGGGCGTCCGATCACGGTCGGGCAGCACCGGCTCGAGGTCGGCGTCTCCATCGGGGTCGCCGTGGCCGGCCGTGGCAGCGACAGCTACGACGCCCTCATGGCACTCGCCGACGTAGCGATGTACCGGGCGAAGGAGGGCGGCCGGGGCCGCTACGAGATGGCGTCGGCGACTCCTCCGCAGTGACGGCGGGTCGGCGACCCGGCCGGCGACCAGCAATCGGGCCGGCGGCCGAGTCGCGGCAGAGACGTCGCGCAGGTGCGAAGATCGGCCCGTGACCCTGCCGGTGACTATCTCCGACGTCGAGGCGGCCGCCGCCGCGATCCGCGGCCAGGTCGTCGAGACGCCGTTCCCGAGGGCGAGCACCCTCTCTGAGATCACCGGCGCCGATGTCGCGCTCAAGCTCGAGTCGTTCCAGTTCACGGCGTCGTTCAAGGAGAGGGGCGCCCTCAACCGCCTCCTGAAGATCCCCGCCGATGCTCGGAGCCGCGGGGTGATCGCGGCCTCGGCGGGCAACCACGCGCAGGGTGTCGCGCACCACGCCGGCCGCCTCGGCATCCCGGCGACGATCGCCATGCCCGAGACCACTCCGTTCTCGAAGATCACCCGAACCGAGATGCTCGGCGCCGAGGTGCTGCTGCGCGGCGAGACGTTCGCCGACTCGTACGGCGTCGCGCAGCACCTCGCCGAGGAGTCGGGCGCGACCTTCGTGCCGGCGTTCGACGACCCGGCGATCATCGCCGGGCAGGGGACCGTGGCGCTCGAGATGCTCGGCGCGAGGCCCGATCTCGAGGTGATCGTCGTGCCAGTCGGTGGCGGAGGGCTGATCTCGGGGGTCGCCACCGTGGCGAAGGCGGTCGCGCCGGCCGTCGAGGTGATCGGAGTGCAGACCGAGACGTATCCGACGATGCTCGCCGCCCTCGGCCGCGCCGGTTCGGTGCCGGGTGGACCGACGATCGCCGAGGGGATCGCCGTCGAGGACGTGGGAGCCCTCACGCGCGAGATCGTCGCCGCGCTCGTCGACGACATCGTCGTCGTGAGCGAGCAGCGGGTCGAGGAGGCGATGAGCCTCTACCTCGAGATCGAGAAGATCGTCGTCGAGGGAGCCGGCGCTGCGTCGCTCGCCGCGCTACTCGCGCACCCCGATCGCTTCCGGGGTCGCCGGTGCGGGCTGATCGTCAGCGGTGCCAACGTCGACCTGCGTGTGCTGTCCTCGGTGATCCTGCGCGCCCTCGCGCGCTCGGGTCGGATCGTGAGGCTGCGCGTCGAGATCCCCGACAGGCCCGGCGCGCTGGCCGGCGTCGCCCAGGTCGTGGGTGCGGAACGCGGCAACATCGTTGACGTCGCGCACCACCGCGACCTCCCCGGCGTCCCACTGCGCGATGCGATCCTGGGAGTCTCGGTGGAGACCCGCGACCGCGCCCACGCCGACGCGATCGTCGCCTCCCTGACCGCCGCCGGCTACCCCGTCACCACCGCCTGACCCCCGACCCTGTTTGGACGGATCTGGTCGCTATGGCTCCGCTGACGTCCAAACAGGGGTTCAGGGGGCGGCGTAGGCCTCCGCCTGGGTGCCGACCAGGTCGACCAGGTCGCCCATGGCGACGCTGACGTCGACGAGGTGCATCCCCCACTCGGGGGTCAGATCACCGCCGATGTCGTCGATACGCGGGTCCGACGGGTCGCCGTTGACGTGGATCTCGAGGTACGAGACGCCGTCGCGCTCCACGCACTCCCCTCCACCAGGCCCGGCAGCGTCACGAACTCCGTGCCGATCTCGACGCCGAGCGCCGGGTCGACCCAGTCCGGGGCGGCAGCGGCGGACCATCTCCGATGAGGAGTGAGCTGCCACTGGTAGGCAGGTAGGGGTGGAGCGGGGCGCTGCCGCCGCCCGGGGCGGCAGGGTTGACGCACGCGACGCGACCCTCGGGGTCGCCGCGGACCACCCCGAAGAAGGTCCCCTCCGGGGGCGGCGCCGTGTCGCGGAACGTCGCGTAGCTGACCACGCAGCCGGTCTGGTCGGCAGCGCTGCAGAGCGGGATGTTCGCGAAATCGCCATCGGCGCCATCGCCGCCCGGCAGCCGGACCGCAGTGCCGAGGAGCAGTGCCGACACGAGCCGCCCGCGCATCGAGGCGTCGGGATCGATCTCCTCCATGGCGAGCCGCTTGAGCATCCCGGCGCCCTGTGAGTGGCCGATCAGCACGACCCCCGGCCGTCGTTGTCGTTCGCCATGTAGTGCTTCCACGCGTCGAGCACGTCGTCGTAGGGGAACGTCGGCGTCACGCTTCCCTCCTCGTCGGTGGCCGTTCCAGCGAAGCGTGCCAACAGCGCGGTCAGTGTGAGCTGCCGGTAGACGGGGGGCGAACACCCGGCACTGCGAACCGAGGCGCGCTGCCTGCTGCCTGACGACGAAGAGCTCCTCGCTCTCACCCGGGGTCATGTCGCTGGTCGTGCCGGGGTCGGTAGAGATGGTCGGGTACACGTAGAAGCAGTCGATCGCCGGGTCGGTTGCGGCGGACCACTCCTCGACCTCGGTGGTGCCGTCGGCCTCGACGACCGTCGCGTCCATGTCGGCGTCGCAGACGTCGTCCTTGTCGGGACGGCAGAGCCACGCATCCGGGTTGCCGTAGACCTCGCTCACGTACCCGTCGTATGCGGGCGGCGCCGACGTGGAAGCCGGCGCGGACGTGGAAGCCGGCGCGGACGCTGTCGGTGCGCTCGTGGCACCCCCGTCGTCGCCCGAGCTGCAGCCCGCGACGATCGCCGTGCACGCCGCCGCCACCAGGACCAGGTGCGCTCTCATGTCGTCTACCTCCGATTCCGCGGCACCGCCCGACCCCGGACCCTGTTTGGACGGACCTGGTCGCTATGGCTCCGCTGACGTCCAAACAGGGGTTCAGGGGGCGGGGCGTGGACGGCCATGAAGGTGACGACGGCGCGTGCCAGGGCCTCGCCCTGGTCCTCCTGGAGAAAGTGGCCGCCGCCGGCGATGGTCGTGTGGGCGACCCCCGCGTGCCCGGCACCTTCGCCTGGAACGCGGCGTCGCCGCCGCGGGTGATCGGGTCGGAGTCGGAGAACGCCGTGAGGAACGGCTTCTCCCACTTGGAGAGCACCTCCCAGGCTGCCCGGTTCGCCGCCGCCGCCGGGTCGTCGGGCGTGATAGGCACGAGGACGGGGAACTGGCGCGCGCCCTCCTTGTAGCTCTCGTCGGGGAACGGTGCGTCGTAGGCGGCTACCACCTCCGGAGCCAGGTCGTTCACCGTCGCCATGCTCACGATGCCGCCGGCCGGGAACGTCTCGACCTCCTGGGAGAACTGACGCCACTGCATGAACGCGTCGCCGGCGGGCGTGTCGCCGGTGGGCAGGAAGGTGTTGGCCGCGACGACCCGGGCGAAGCGCTCGGGGTGCTCGCCGACGAGTCGCAGCCCGATCAGGCCGCCCCAGTCCTGGCAGACGAGCGTGATGCCGTCGAGGTCGAGCGCTTCGACGGCCGCCCGAGTCCAGTCGACGTGGCGCTGGTAGGTGTAGTCGGTGCGCGCGGCGGGCTTGTCGGACCGGCCGAACCCGACGAGGTCGAACGCGACGGCCCGGTGCCCGGCGTCGACGATGATCGGGATCATCCGCCGGTACAGGTACGACCACGACGGCTCGCCGTGCAGCAGGAGGACGACCTCACCGTCGGGCGGACCCTCGTCGATGTAGTGCATCCGCAGCGTGCCGCTGCCGTCGCCTCGATCGACCTCCAGGTAGCGGGGCTCGAAGGGGTAGCCCGGCAGCGAGTCGAACCGGTCGTCGGGGGTGCGCAGGATCTCCATGGCGCCATCGTACGACGGGCGCCTAGGCGGCTCCCACGTGCCTGCGACGCCGCAGGCCGCCGACCGCCACTGCGAACGCGCCGGCGACGACGAGACCCAGGCCGAGCGGCGCCTGCGATCCGCCCCCGGTGTACGGCAGCGTCCCACCGGACCTGGTGCCGGAGTCGGGCGCCGCCGACTCGGCGCCGACCATCTGATCGTCGTCGAGGATCGTGACGTCGTCGTCGGCGACCACGCCGTCGTCGTCGAGGATCGTGACGATGCCGGTGGCCCCGCCGACCGCGGCATACGCAGCGTCGGAGAGCGTCACCCTCACCGTCTCGTCGGCCTCGACGGCCGTGTCGCCGTTGATCTCGACCTCGATCGATGCCTCGGTCTCGCCGGCCGCGAAGGTGAGAGTGCCGCCGGTCGCCGTGTAGTCGCCGGGGCTCTCTGCGCTGCCGTCGGTCGCGTCGTAGCGGACGCTCACCGGGGCTCCGGACGCCTCCGAGAGGGTCACGGGGACCACCGCGGTCGTCGTGCCGTGGTCGCCTTCGTCGATCTCGACCGATCCGGCGTCGAGGACCGGGGGGCGCCGAAGGTGAGCCAGTCGCGTCCGGCCTCGCCGAAATCGGACATGTTCGCGGCGCCGACCACACACGCACCCGGAGCGGTGCAGTCGCGATCGCCGCCGGCACCGCCGTTCGCGACGGAGGCACTAACTTCGAACTCGCGGGTGAACGTACCGCCCGAGTCGGCGTTGGTGTAGGCGACGGTAGCGAGGTCGCAGTCGTAGGGCGAGGCCGCGTTGCCGCCGCACTGCGCCATCCCGATGGAGGCATTCGGTGAGAACCCGGCCCCGCGCACCGTCACCGTCTGGCCGTCTTCGAGACCGACGTTCGGAGTCACAGTGACCGTCGGCGTCCGGAACGGGATGCTCGGGTCGAACCCGAGAGCGGCCGTCGCTCCGTCGTACGGGTCCCACCAGGTCCGGGCGACCATCACGCACTCGTCTACCGCGCAGTCGGTCGCAGCGGTGGCAAGCGACCCGACCATCCGGCGGACGACCACCTCCATGTCGAAGGTGCCGTCGTCCCCGGCGGCCGTGTACTCGAAGCCACGGCAGCTGCCCGAGTAGCCCCACGGATCGGAGCCGGCCGAGCACTGCTGCAGCATCACCTCATCGTCGGGGAGGAAGCCCTCGCCGTGCACCTGCACGACCTGGAGGTCGGCGAGGCCGGTGGCGGGCTCGACCGTCAAGGTCGGTGGCGGTGCCGGCGGCGCGTCGGGGTCGAAGACCAGATCCGTCGAGGCCCGCTCGATCAGGTCGTCGTAGTTCACCGCCTCGATCCTGCATGCGCCCGGAGCCGACGCGCAGTCGAACCTCTCCGCACCGGGATCCCACTGATTGCGCGGCACCATCCTGCGGAGCCGCATCTCGGTCGTGAACGTGCCGTCGGGCCCGACCTCCACGTACCGCTCGGAGGAGTAGTAGCAGTTGCCGTAGTCGTCTCCGAAGTCGGCGCACTGATGCACGTAGACCCAGTCGCCCGGTGTCCAACCGTCGCCCGTCACGGTGACCGCGTCGTGGTCGACCAGGTCGGTCGACGGGTCGACGGCGAGTGTCGGCAGCGGGGGAAGGGGGGCCGAGGGGTCGAACGAGACGGGGGCGGAGACCTTGTCGTAGGAGCCGCCGGACCACGCGGAGGCGATCAGCACGCACGCATCGACTGCGCAGTCGACCGGATCGCCGTCCCAAGAGGCGACGCGGCGCCTGAGGGCGGCGGTCGTCGAGAAGGTCCCCGCCGAACCGGCGATGATTCCGCCCGTGTCGAAGTAGCGGCAGCCCGTCTCGGCGACGTCGCACTGCATCAGGTCGATCCAGGCACCCGGGAAGAAGCCGGATCCTCGACGACGACCTCCTGGTTGTTCAGCAACCCGGTGTCGGGAGTGACGGTCATCCCCGGCGGGGCGGGGAGCGGGCCCGCAGGGTCGAACCCGAGCGGGATGCGGACGGGTTCGAACGGAGCTCCGGGGCCGGGGATCTCGTACCACCAGGCGGAGACGACGATCTCGCACGCGCCGGGTGCCGACGCGCAGTCGACACTGCCGGTCGCTTCGGACCTCACCGTGCGGCGCACGTAGGTGTCGAGCCTGAACGACGGGCCGCCGTCGGTGTACACCCAGTCGTACGTGCCACCGCTGCAGGTCTGCGGAGCTGCGCCGGCCGGGCACTGCACCACGTTGAACTCCTCCTCCGTTGAGAAGCCCGTGCCCTCACCCTGATCGCCTGCATGTCGACGAGTCCGGCGGAGGGGTTGACGGTGACGGCCGGTGGCGCGGGTAGCGCCAGGACCGGCGGAGCGTCGGGGTCACCCGGCGCAGGACGCTGCGGCTTCGGCGGCGGGGCCGTGGTGGAGGGCGTGGTGTCTGTGGGAGTGGCCGGAGCGGCGGTCGTCGTGGTCGTGGGGTCCGAGTCGGGGCTCCCGGCCGGGGGCTCGTCGGCCGGGGGACGGTGGTCTCGGGGACCTCGACCGGCTCGGCGGGCTCGGTCGCGTCCGTAGGCTCGGTCGGATCGGTCGTGTCGGTAGTGTCGGCCGGCTCGGTCGTGTCGGTCTGTTCGGTCGCGTCCGCAGGCTCGGTCGGATCGTCGCCCACGTCGCCCGGTTCCGGCTCTGCCGGCACCTCGACGGACTCGGGCGCCACAGCCTCCGCAGCGGCGGGCTCCTCGGTGCCCTGTGTGCCGAGCGCGCCCTCTGTCGCCGAGGCCGGCGCGACCCACCCGACCATCGTCGACGCCAGCACCGTGAGGACCAGTGCGACCCGACGGGCTCTGGGGCCGGTGTTCGAGACGGAGACCCGCTGCGCAGCCCTCATGTGCACGCTCCCAGATGACCCGACGGTCGAGACGACGATAGGCACCAACCGGACGAAGCGTCAAGGATGGAACCGCGCGTAGGGTACCGCCCGACGCGCTCACGCCGCCGGACCGGGCCGGCCCCGACGACGCCCGATCCCGGTCACCTGGGTGGGGCGCCGTCACGCGGCGTAGAGTCCCCATCAGCCCCGATACAGGAGGAGCGCACGTGCGCAGAACCGCTGTCTTCATGACCGTCGCAGCCCTCGCCCTCGGCCTCGTGGCCTGCGGTGGCGACGACGACGACAACGCCACCGACACCACTGCCGGATCCGAGACAGGCGCCCTGCCCGACCTCGACGGGCGCGAGGTCACCGTCGCGGTCGAGAACGCATACCTGCCGTTCAACTACATCGACCCCGCTACGGGCGACGGCGCCGGCTGGGACTACGACGCGTGGAACGAGATCTGCGACCGCCTCAACTGTGTCCCCAAGTACCAGGAGGCCGCGTGGGAAGGGATGATCCAGGCGGTCGGCGACGGCCAGTTCGACGCCGCGGCCGACGGGATCACCATCACCGACGAGCGCAAGGAAGTGGTCGACTTCTCCGACGGCTACATCCAGATCGAGCAGCGACTCCTCGTTCGCCGGGGTGAGGACCGGTTCGCCACCGCCGAGGACGTCCAGGCCGACGAGAGCCTGAAGGTCGGCACGCAGACCGGCACCACGAACTACGACAAGGCCGTCGAGCTCTTCGGCGACAGCCGGGTCACGGCGTTCGAGCAGTTCCCGTTCGCCGTCGAGGCGCTGATCAACGGCGATGTCGACGTCGTGATCATGGACGAGACCGCCGGCCTCGGCTACGTGGGTGCCAACGGCGACAAGCTCGACCTGATCGGCGACTCGCTCTCCAGTGACGCTCTCGGCTTCATCTTCCCGAAGGGGAGCGACCTCGTCGACCCGGTCAACCAGGCACTCGCCGCGATGGATGCCGACGGCACCCTCGCGAGCCTCGCGGAGAAGTACTTCACCGACGAGTTCAAGGTCACCTACGACGACCTGGAGGGTTGAGCCCGCGCGCAGGCGCGATCGGAACGAACCGTGCATGACGGAGGTGCGCCAGGCGGCCTGCCTGGCGCATCTTCGTCTGCGGCGTCGGGAGGAGGCAGATGACGACGGGATCCGTCGACGGCACCGACCCGGCCGTCGCGACGCCCCGGATAGTGGGATCGCTGCGGAGCCCGCGCGACTTCCCGTACTGGCTCGTCGCCATCGGGCTGCTCATCGGCTGGATGGTCTTCCTCATCGTCACGCAGGATCGCTACAACGCGCCGTACCACCGCGTGCTGGCGGGGCTGCGCATCACCATCGAGACAACGGTCTATGCGTTCCTGATCGCTCTCGTGCTCGGCCTGCTCGCCGGTCTCGGGCGGATCGCCAGGAACGTGGTCGCCCGCAACCTCGCGCTCACCTATATCGAGGTGATCCGAGGCGTCCCGATCCTCGTACTGATCTTCACCATCGCCTACGCGATCGTCCCTCCGCTCGCCGAGGCCTTCGGATTCAAGACGAACAGCCTCTCGTTCCAGTGGCGGGCGATCATCGCCCTGGCTCTCATCTACGGTGCGTACCTCGCCGAGGTCTTCCGCGCGGGGATCGAGTCCGTCCCCCCGGGTCAGACGGAGGCCGGCCGCTCCCTGGGAATGAGCCATGCGCAGACGATGCGCAAGATCGTCCTGCCGCAAGCTGTCAGGAACATGACTCCCGCGATCGGCAACGACCTGATCGCGATGCTGAAGGACTCGTCGCTCGTCTCCGTCCTCGGCGTCAACGACTTGGCCCAACAGGGGCGCAAGTACGCGGCGGCGAGCTTCCAGTTCCGACCCACCTACTTCGTGCTCACCTTCTTCTATCTGACGATGACGATCATCCTCTCGCTGCTGCTCACCTGGTACCGCAAACGGCTGGGGCTAGACGACCGTGACTAGAAGGAAGGCGCCGGCTGCGGCCCCACCCGGCAGCGAGATGATCGTCATCGACGGTCTGTACAAGTACTTCCGCGGAGGCGTGAAGGCCGTCGACGGGGTCGACCTGCGCGTCGCCGGCGGGCAGGTGATCGTGATCGTCGGGCCTTCGGGGTCCGGCAAGAGCACAGTGCTGCGCTGCATCAACAGGCTCGAGGAGCCGACGGCCGGCGATGTGTGGGTAGACGGCAAGCACGTCAACGGGCGGCGCACCGACATCAACGCCGTGCGCGAAGAGGTCGGGATGGTCTTCCAGCAGTTCAACCTCTTCCAGCACCTGAGTGTGCTCGACAACGTGACGATCGCGCAGCGTCTCGTGCGCGGTCGCAGCAAGGACGAGGCGCGATCGGTCGCCATGGCACAGCTCGAGCGCGTCGGGATCCCAGAGAAGGCCGACGCCTACCCACGCCAGCTCAGCGGCGGGCAGCAGCAGCGCGTGGCGATCGCGCGGTCGCTCGCCATGAACCCGAAGGTGATGCTCTTCGACGAGCCGACGAGCGCGCTCGACCCGGAGATGATCAAAGAGGTGCTCGACGTCATGCTCGACCTCGCGCACGAGGGCATGACGATGGTCGTCGTGAGCCACGAGATGGGTTTCGCCCGCGCTGCGGCGAGCCGAATGGTCTTCATGGACGAGGGGCGTGTAGTGGAGGAGGGCGAGCCCAACGCGATGTTCGCCCGTCCCAGCCACCCCCGCACCCGCCTCTTCTTCGACCAGATCCTCCACCACTGACCGCTCGACCCGGGAGGAGCGTCGATAGACCACAATATGTGTGGTCTATCGACGCCCGTGGGCTTGGCTTCGGGCTGGAGGTCGCATGTGGTGCGGTGATCCTTCGAGGATCGACACGTCGCTCGACTCGCGTGCGGTCACGTTCGAGAACCCGACGGGCGCGCGCGGTGCCGGCGGGACGGCGCACGGCGGGCGGAAGGGCGCGCCGTCTCGCACCGTGCAGTCCGGCGAGACGGTCGTGCTCTGCGACCTGGAGGGCCCCGGGACGATCCGGCACGTGTGGGTCACCGTGCCGCCGGCACGACCCGAGGTGATGCGGGCGATCTCGATCGCCGTGTACTACGACGGGTCGAGCGAGCCCAGCGTCCACGTGCCGATCCTCGACTTCTTCGCGCTCCCCCTCGGCCGCACAGCCCCCTACGCGTCGGCGCTCACGTCCGCGCAGGAAGGGCGGGGCTTCAACGCGTACTTCCCGATGCCGTTCCGGGAGCGGGTCCGCATCGAGGTGACCAACGACTCGGCGCTGGAGCGCAGCCTCTACTACCAGATCGACTACACGCTTCAGCCCTCGCTGCCCGACGACGCCGGCTACCTGCACGCGTCGTTCCGCCGCGAGAACCCGACCGAGATGCGGCGCGACTTCGTGATCGCCGACGGCCTGCGCGGCCCCGGTCGCTTCCTCGGTTGCGCGGTCGGGATCCGATGCATCGACGGTGGCCTCTGGTACGGCGAGGGCGAGGTGAAGGTGTTCCGCGACGGCGACACCGACCTCCCCACGATCTGCGGCACCGGCCTGGAGGACTACGTGGGCTCCGCGTGGGGAATGGGTGCGCACCACGCGCCTTACGCGGGGGTGCCGCTCGACGTGCGGCCCGGCGACGCGAACCCGTTCGCCATCCCCGACTTCGTGTCGTTCTATCGGTGGCACGTGCCCGACCCCATCGTCTTCACCGACTCGCTGCGCGTCACGATCCAGCAGATCGGCTTCGCGATGTTCCTCGACGGCCAGGAAGCCGCCATGGATGCGTATGTGGCGACCAACCCGCCTGCCGGCGCCGGCCTCGGCGAGCACCCCCGCCCCGGCATCGCCGCCGCGGGCATCTTCGAGCGCGTCGACGACTACTGCGCGACTGCGTTCGTGTACTGCTCGGTGCCACAGCCGGTGCCACCGCTCGACACCGCGGCGGCGGTTGCCGACGTCGAGCGCCGCGACTACGAGCAGGCCGACCCGTTCGAGGCCTTCTTCGATGGCTGACCCCGCGCCGACCGCGGAGTGATTCGGCCGCTAGCGCGGCGCGGCGTGCGGAGGTGAGTCAGCGGGGCGTACGGAGGTGAGTCAGCGGCGCTCCGTCGGTCCACGCGGCGGGATCGCCGGGCATCCACCACCGCGAGGAGCCACCGTTGTGGATGCGCTCCCACGCGAGGTCCTCGGCGACCCGGAAGGGTGGCACGCCGCGGTCGCGGGCCGCCGCGAGCACGCGCGCAGTCGTGTCGCCGACGCCGGCAGCGCGCGCCATGGCCTTCTCCTTCGTGTAGCCGCCCGGCGCCCACTCCATCGCGACGTTGATCACCCCGCCCGCGTTCACGACGAAGTCGGGCGCGTAGAGGATGCCGCGCGCAGCGAGCGCGTCGCCGGCCGCCGCGTCGAGGAGCTGGTTGTTCGCGGCGCCGCAGACGGCACGGCAACGCAGGCTGGCGACCGACTCGACGGTCAGCAGCCCGCCGAGCGCGCAGGGGGCGAGGATGTCGCACGGTTCGGTCAGCACCTCGGAGACCTGCACGACGTCGACGCCGTGGGCCGAAACCATCGCTTCGACCCGCTCAGGATCGATATCGGCGACCGCGACCGACGCTCCGGCCGCGACGAGGTCCTCTACGAGGCGCCCACCGACGTGACCGACGCCGACGACCACGACCCGCCGCCCCGCGAGCGCAGAATCGCCGATCGCCTCGGCGACCACCGACTGCATCGCGTGGAACAGGCCCCACGCCGTGGCCGGCGAGGGGTCTCCCGACCCGCCGATCCCGGGGTCGACGCCGGTGACCCACGGAGTCTCCAGCGCGATGCCGCCCATGTCGGCGGGCGTCGCACCCACGTCTTCGGCGGCGATGTAGCGACCGCCGAGCGTCTGGATTGCCCGCCCGATCGCGCGCCGGAACTCCTCGTCGCGCTCGCGGTGCGGGTCGTCCCAGATCACCACCGCTTTGCCCCCGCCCTGATCGAGGCCGGCCGCAGACGCCTTGAGGCTCATCGCGCGCGAGAGGCGGAGCGCGTCGACGAGCGCGTCGTCGTCGGTCTCGTAGTGCCAGAAGCGCACCCCACCGAGCGAGGGGCCGAGGGCGGTCGAGTGCACGGCCACGATCATGCGGAGCCCGACCGCCGGATCGGAGAAGTGCACCACCTGCTCGTGGCCTTCGCCCGCCATGCGCGCAGTGATCTCCAAGTCCGACCCTTCCCGTCCCTGCGCCACCGTCCGCACACCCCAGGGGCGTCGATAGACCACATTATGTGTGGTCTATCGACGCTCGTCCGACTGGCGGGGGGCGCGAGGCGGCCCGGTCGCCGTTGACCGGGCCGTCGCCAGAGGCGCGTCGGGGAGGGTTCAGCGCTTCTGAGGTCAGGGCTTGAGCATCAGGTCCACCGCTGCACCCGTCGAGAGACCGCTCGACGCCGCGTATCCGCGTGCCGCGCCGAAGGGGTAGACATTCCCGTCGGCGGTGAGGATGTAGTACCCGGCGCCGGCGGCGAGCGCCCGGATGCGGACCCCCGACGTGGTCGTCATCCCAAGGCCGGGGAGGCTGCCGTGGAAGCCGACGCCGAAAGCGAAGATGCCGCCGTCGCGGGCGACCACCCAGTAGCCGCTGCCGTTCGACGCCGCCGTCATCGATGCCGCCGGCGAGCTGAGCTGCATGCCCCCGGTCGACCCCTTGAACTTCGCGTCGCCGAAGGTGAAGACACCGCCGTCGGCGGCGACCATCCAGTAGCCGCGCCCCGAAGCGGAGACCGTCATGTCGAGAACCGGCGCCGCGAGAGTCATGGCGCCCGTCGACCCCTTGAACTTCGCGTCGCCGAAGGAGAAGATCCCGCCGTCGGCGCCGAGCAGGAAGTAGCCGCCGCCGCGGGGCGTGACCGCCATCCCGACGATCGGCGCGTTCAGGGCGCGCCCCGCCATGGAGCCGTAGCGGCGGGCATCGCCGAACGCGTAGACCGAGCCGTCGGAGCCGGCGAGCCAGTACCCGCGGCCGGTCGCCGTCGGAGCCGATGCGACGATCGGCCCGGCCAGGACCGCGCCGGCCAGGTCGCCGTAGTGACGGGCGCCGCCGTGGCTGGTGACCCGACCGTCTGCACCGACGACCCAGTACCCGTCGCCGGTAGTCGAGCGCCCAGCACCGCCGCGGTCCCCGCCGCCGCTGCCGCCACGTCCCGAGCCGCCATCTCCGGGCGGGGAGGATGCCGAGGCGCTCCGGTAGACGGCCGCAGCCGGGTTCACGAGTCCATTGCCGTACTGGGCGTCGACGCCTGCGGGTCCGAGATCACTCGCCTTGCTCTCCAGGCGCTTCCGGATCCGGGACGGACCCCAATCGGGGTTCGCCGCTGCGACCAGGGCCCCCGTGGCGGCGGCGTAGGGCGTCGCCATCGAGGTGCCGCTAGCCCACGCGTACGACGATGCTCCACCCTGGTAGGTGGAGACGATCGAGTCGCCGGGAGCGACTAGGTCAAGGTACCCGCCGACGTTCGAGAACGACGCCCGCTGCAGGTTCGAGCCGACGGCGCCCACGGCGACGGACTCGGGGAACGCTGCGGGGTAGATGGTTGGACTGCCCGAGTCGCCCGAGTTCCCAGCGGCGGCGAAGACGAGTGCACCCTTCGAGAGCGCGTACTTGATGGCCTCGCGCATCCCGGTGGACGGCGAGGTGCCGCCGAGACTGAGGTTGATGATGCGAGCGCCGTTGTCGGCGGCCCAGATGATCCCCTCCGCCACGTCGGACGAGTAGCCCGAGCCGTTGGCGTCGAGGACCCTGACGGGGAGGATCTTGACGTCGGGGGCCGCACCGGCGATTCCCCGGCCGTTCACCGCGCCCGCACCGATGATCCCCGCGATGTGGGTGCCGTGACCGTTCGGGTCGATCCGGCCGTCGGAGCCGCCCACGAGGTCGAGGCCGGGCAGCACGACACCGCCGAGATCCTCGTGGCCGGCGTAGACCCCGGAGTCGACGACCGCGACGATGACACCCCGACCCTTGGTGGTGGCCCACGCCCGTTCGTAGGAGACCTGGTCGAGCGCCCACTGGTCGCCGCGCAGCGGGTCCGGACCGGACCCGAGGCCGGTGACGAGCGTCTCGGTCTCTGTGCTGAGCACATCGCCTTCGGTTGCGGAGACGGCCCTCAGGTCGCCGGTGCTCCGGGCCCCGACTCCGACTCCGGCACCGGTGCGGACCACCTCGAGGCCGCCGGTGGCGTCGCGCACGATCGCGAAGGCCCCGGGGCGTGCCTCTCCGGCTCTTGTGCCGGCCTGCGAGCCGGCCTGTGCCGGCGCGGGGCCGGGCTTGGCGGCCAAGGCGGTGGACGGGACGGCGAGGAGCACCCCGAGCCCGACCGCTCCCCGCGCGATCCAGGGTGCGATCCGTGCCCTATGAGCCTCTCTGCCGCGGCCTCCCCGACGCATGCACTGCTATCGACACGCTGAGTGGCCATCTCAACCCGAATTCTCGCCCTCCGGGCACTAAGAGTGACGGCCTACCGCCGGGGCCCTTGGGGCTCAGGGGAGGAGCGAGAGGGCCAGGCCGGCCTGGGCGAGGTGGTAGGTGACCATGATCGTCACCCCGGCCCACCGGAGGGGGCGGACGAACCTGTCCCAGGCGATCAGCGAGTCGGACGCCACGAAGAGGCCCCCGCCCACCCCTGCGAGGGGGTTCCCCGACGCCAGGGCCGCCACCCACATCGCCGCGATGACGCCCATGTACCCCGCAACGGGCCCCGACAGACCCGAGTGGCCACCATCGCGCAGCGCCCTCAGCAGGCGCACCGCGACCGGACCGACCACCAGGGCGACGACGGCCACCGAGACGGCGACCGCCCCCGCCGACGGGGATCCGTCATGAACCCGGCCACGTAGAGCACGTGCCCGACCAGGAACGAGGCGAGCCCCGCCACGAACCTGTCGCTGGGCAGCATCAGGAAGACGTCGCCGGCGAGTCCGCAGATCAGCGCAGCCACGAACCAGGCGCGGCGGGTCGGGTCGGCCGGGTCGAGGAGCACGGCCACCGCCACGAGCGCCACCAGGGCGGCCGGCTTGGTGACGTACTGGAGCGTCCGGTCGTGGCGCAGGCGGGAGTACCAGTTCGCCAGGGCGAACGCCGTCGCCACTGCGAGTGCTGTCCACGCCCCGGTCGTCACGGAGGCGCACGCTAACCGGGCCCGGCCGGGCGGCGGCGATCCGGCGCCGGACTCTCAGACCCGACCGAGAGCGACCGATCAGGAAGGCGACCGGGCCCAACCGCAGGAGTCGACATGCCCCGCCGCACCCGCTCGACACGTCTCACAGCCCTGGTGGCTCTGGCGGCCTTCGCTCTCACCGCCTGCTCCTCCGGCGACGACCCGGCGGGCGCCGGGACCGGCGACGACGAGACGGCCGCGACGACCACGACGCCCGACCCCGCGGGTGGCTCCGCCGACGACGCGCCGACCCGCCCGACGCTCCCCGAACGTCCCGGGCGCGGCGATGACCCGGAGAGCCCCGATGATGACGATGATGACGATGCTGACAACGGCGGAGACGACGGCAACGGAGACGACTCGCCGTCTGCGTCTACCAGCCCGGACCGCCCCGGCGACGACGTCACTCCTCTGCTCGAAGACCTCGACAACTTCGCGACCTCGATGTTCCAGGTCGACTACAGGACCACCGGGGAGCTCGGAGCACTGACGACTTGGTGGAAGAACCCGCGGGGCCGCGCCGACGCCACCTACTACGGCTTCGGCGTGAGCGTCTACGCCGACGCCGACACCGGCGACGTCACTGTCTGCGTCGTCTACCGCATAGCCGCCGACTGCGACACCGAGCCGGGCGAGGGATACCCCGGCCTCCCGGCGATCCTGAACCCCGCGACGCAGAGCGGCGAGATCGCCCGCGTGCTCGAGGTGCCCGGGATCACCGTCTCGACCCGCACCATCGCCGGGCAGGAGGCAGACTGCGCGGCGACGGCGGGCTCTCCGAGGGCTCCCGAGCAGACGCTCTGCCTGGCAAGCTCCGGAGCGCTCCTCTTCTACTCGGGGACCGGGAGCACGATCGACGGCGTACCCGGCGCGCCGTACTCCATCGAGGCGACCGCCTACTCCGAGAGCGTCACCGACGCCGACGTGACACCTTGAACCGCCGTCGCGATACTCGATAACCGTAAGGTTTGGGGCCGCCGGGGACTCTCACCCGTGTGCAACGGACGACCGAGGCGGCCGGTCCCCGGCCCCGCGGCCGGGGGACGGGAGCACCGCCATCTACGAACGAGACGCCAGGGACGACGCAACGCTCGTCTTCGCCGCCCGCGAGGGCGACGCCGAGGCCTTCGCCGCCGTCTACGACCGCTACGCGGATCGCATCCACGACTTCTGCTGCTCGGTCCTACGCGACCGCGCCGAGGCGGCCGACGCGATGCAGGACACGTTCCTCGCCGCTGCGCAGAAGCTCACACAGCTGCGCGAGCCCTCGAAGCTGCGCGCCTGGCTCTTCGCCATCGCCCGTCACGAGTCGCTGCGCCGCGCGAAGTCGCGGTCGCGTGCTGTGCCGACCGACGACTTCCCCGACCTCGCCGCCACCGATGTGAGCCCGGAGGACGAGGTGAGCCGCTCCGACCTCACCGAGATCGTCTGGGCCGCAGCGGCCGGCCTCTCCGAACGCGATCGCGTGCTGCTCGACCTGCACCTGCGGCAGGGCCTCGACGGTCAGGAGCTCGCCGACTCGATCGGCGTCACGGCCGGGCATGCGTATGTGTTGATGAACCGTCTGCGCGCACAGGTCGAGCGCGCCCTCGGCTCCCTGCTGGTCGCCCGCCTCGGCCGCGACGACTGTGAGACCCTCGACGGGATCCTGAGCGGGTGGGACGGGACCTTCTCGGTTCTGATCCGCAAGCGAGTCGCGAGACACGTCGACGGTTGCGACCTCTGCTCCGAGCGGCGGGGTCGTGTCGCCAGCCCTCTCTCGCTTCTCGCCGCGGCGCCGCTGATCCCGGCCTCGCCGGAGATGCGCGACCGCCTGCTCTCGCGCATCGAGCTGACCTCTGCACGCTCCGGCCGCGGCGGATGGCGCAGCGACGGCTTCCCACCCGCGATGATCGCGTCGAGGGCTGCGCGCCGCCTCGCCGCCGCCGCGGCCGCCCTTGCCGTCGCCGGAGCACTCGGCGGTGGCGCCTTCCTCGCGCTGCGAGACACGTCCAACGACTCCCTTCAGGTAGCAGCCGCTCCGCCGGTCACCACCGCTGTCGGCGATCCGACACCGACCACGTCGACGGCGTCGTCGGTGCCGTCGGTGTCGTCGGCGTCGTCGGCGTCGTCGGCGTCGACCACGAGCCGGCCGGCCGCGACCACCACGGCTCTCGCGCCCTCAGCGACGACCAGCCCGACCGCGACGGTGCCCGTCGTCATACCCACCGCCGCCCCGCCCGCCACGACATCGCCGATCGTCTCTCCCACGACGTCGCCCGCCACGACGTCCCCCACCACGACGGCGACCAGCCCGACAACGACGGCACAAGCGACCACGACCACGACCACGACCGCACAGGTGGATCAGCCGCCGGTCGTGAAGATCGTGCGCGTGACCAACACGACCATCTACCAGACGACCGGCGGGTGCACGCCCGTCGAGTCCTACTTCGAGGCGGTCGCGACCGACGACGAGACGATCGGACGCGTTCGCATCTCGTGGCACTCCGCCTCCGGTAGCGGCTCGGCCGACATGATCCGCGACAACCGCACCTGGTTCGGCAAGGTCGGTCGCTTCCCCGACGTCTACGGCGCCAACACGGACACCATCGACGTCACCGTCACGGCATGGGACTCCGCTTCGCAGACGGGCACCGACTCCCGCGCCATCACCCTGGTCTACGCGATCGCCCCGTACTGCTGAGTGCTCCCCGATCCGGAGCAGCGGCCGGCACGATCATGCCCTGGCTCGGCTACTACCCTTCCCCCGCCGGCGGAGTGACGTCCTGCGCCGAGTAATGGGTCGAGGTGTCAAGTAGTGGGTGACCAGTCCGACGCGACGACGATGGCTGATCGCACCGTCGTCGAGCAGCTCTCGCGCCTCGACCGCTTCCTACCGGTCTGGATCGGCTGCGCGATGACCTCGGGTCTCTTGCTCGGCCGGGCCCTGCCGGATCTGAACGAGACACTCGATCGGGTCAAGATCGACACCGTCTCCCTGCCGATCGCCTTCGGTCTCTTCGCGATGATGTACCCGGTGCTCGCGAAGGTGCGCTACCACTCGGTGGGATCCGCTCTGACCGACCGGCGCTCATTGGCATTCTCACTGCTGCTCAACTGGCTCGTCGGCCCTGCGCTCATGTTCGGCCTCGCGTGGCTCCTCCTGCCAGACCTACCCGAGTACCGGACCGGCCTGATCGTCGTCGGACTCGCCCGGTGCATCGCGATGGTGCTCATCTGGAACGATCTCGCGCGCGGAGATCGCGAGCTCGCTGCGGTGTTGGTCACCGTCAACTCGCTGTTCCAGATAGTGGCCTACTCGGTGCTCGGCTACTTCTACCTCGAGCTGCTCCCGGAATGGCTCGGCCTGGACACGTCCGGGATAGAGGTGACCATGTGGGAGATCGCGAGGTCGGTCCTGATCTTCCTCGGCGTCCCGCTGGTCGCCGGCTACCTCACTCGTCTCCTCGGAGAGCGGTCGAGGGGGACCGAGTGGTACGAACAGCGATTCCTACCGCGCATCGCTCCCGTCGCCCTGTGGGGCCTGTTGTTCACCATCGTGATCCTCTTTGCTCTCCAGGGCGAACGAATCACGCAGAGCCCGTGGGACGTCGCCCGCATCGCGATCCCCCTGCTCGCGTACTTCGGGCTGATGTGGTTCGGCGCGTTCCACCTCGGGCTGCGACTCGGCTTCCCCTACGAGCGCAACGCCGCCATCGCCTTCACCGCGGCAGGCAACAACTTCGAGCTCGTGATCGCCGTGGCCATAGCCGTGTTCGGGATCTCGTCCGGTCAGGCACTCGCAGGTGTCGTAGGTCCGCTGGTCGAGGTGCCGGTGCTCGTCGGCCTCGTGTACGTCGCGCGACGGGCGCGCTATCGCTACTACCCAGGAGACCGCGCACGTAGCACGACATAGCACGCCGTCACGACGATGTGGGAAATCTGCCGGCAAGACAGCCGCCTCCGTAGACAAGTCGTGACCAGGTTCCCGACTCGGCGCCGGCTGACTGCCTGAGCACCGGTCCTCTCGACCCTCCACTGACAGGACTTCCTACTCTCCACGGTCTGTCGAGTCGCGCCGAGGCTCGCCTCATGACTTCCGATGGTGACCACAGTCTCTTGGAAGCTCGTGCGAGTGAGACCTCTGCTGCGCTCGCGTTGGACGATGCTGCTCCCAGAGTGGAGCTGAGCCGTCGTCAGCTCATCGACCATCTGGCCAAGGTCGGCGCGGGCGCGCTCGCGACCGCGCTCCTGGCAGGTGGCGCGATCGAGGCAGCCGCAGCAGCGACGCGCACCGGCACGGGCTCCGCCCCTTCGACCAAGAACAAGTACCGCTACGGCATGGTGATCGACACCCGGCGCTGCGTCGGCTGCCGCGCATGCGTAGTGGCATGCAAGGCGGAGAACAAGACGCCGCCGGGTGTGTACTACACCGTGGTCCTCGAAGAGGGCCTCATGGAGCAGCCGGACGACAGGCCGCTGTTCATGACGAAGCCGTGCTTCCATTGCGAACACCCGCCGTGCACCGACGTGTGTCCGGTCTCCGCGACGTTCAAGCGCGAGCAGGACGGCATCGTCGTCGTCGACTACGACCGGTGCATCGGCTGTCGCTACTGCATCGTGGCCTGCCCCTATGGCGCGCGCTACTTCGACTTCGGCGACGACTACCCGGCGGTGGCAGAGGACACGCCCTGGGCCGGTGTGCCGTCACCGGAGCTCGGGCAGTATCGGGAACGAGGCAACGACAAGTCGCCGATCGGCAACGTCCGCAAGTGCACCTTCTGCCTGCACCTGCAGGACGAAGACGGCCGGTATGACAAGGACGCCGGCCGCTGGCCCGCGTGCGCCAAGACGTGCACCGGCCACGCGATCCACTTCGGCGACTTCAACGACAGAGGGAGCGAGGTGTCGCGTCTTCTGCGGGAGCGCCAGGTGATTCGGCTCAAGGAAGACCTCGGCACCGAGCCCAACGTCTACTACATGCTCTGAAGGAGGGCCCCGTGAACGAGCGGGTCTTGAAGCGCATCTTCTGGACAGCCGGCACGCTGCTCTTCGTGGTCGGCTTCGCCGGCTGGTGGGATCGGATTGCCAACGGCCACGAGAACGCCGACTACGGCACCATCGTTCCCTGGGGTCTGTGGATCGCGATGTACATCTACTTCATCGGGCTCTCCGCCGGCGCGTTCCTGATCTCCGCGCTCGTCTATGTGTTCCGGGTCAAGCGATTCGAGCCGGTCGGTCGGGTGGCACTCTTCACGGCTCTCGTCACGCTCCTGCTCGCGCTCCTCTCCGTCTGGGCCGACCTGGGGCACATGGGTCGGGCGTGGAGAGTGATCGCGAACCCGAACTTCAAGAGCCCGATGGCGTGGATGATCTGGCTCTACGCGTCGTACGTCGCGGTACTTGCTGCCGAGCTCTACTTCGTGCTGCGTAGAGACCTCGTCATCTCAGCCGAACAGGGTGGCCCGAAGGGCCGCGTCTATCGCGTTCTCGCGTTGGGCTCCAAAGATGTCTCCGACAAACGCGCCGGGCGCGACCAGAGGATCGTGCGCGTGCTCGCGAGCATCGGCGTGCCCGTCGCGATCATGTTCCACGGAGGCGTAGGTGCACTGTTCGGCGTGATAGCCGCACGGCCCTCCTGGAACAGCGGTCTGTTCCCGATCCTGTTCCTGGTCTCCGCCCTCGCGAGTGGTGGCGCCCTCCTGACGCTCGTCATCGCCGTGTTCCAGGGTGGACTGCGAGAGTCGCGTGACACGATCGTGGCGCTCGGACAGCTCGTCCTGGGGCTCCTCCTGCTCGACGTGCTCTTCCAGATCTCCGAGTACCTCGTAGCGGGCTACGGCGGGGTGCCGGGCCACGTGGAGGGCCTGAAGCTCATGTTCACCGGCCCCTACTGGTGGGTCTTCTGGGTGTGGCAGATCGCGATCGGCACGCTCATACCGATCGTGATCCTCGCGTCGCGCCGGAGGTCAAACCCGTACTGGGTGGCCGGAGCCGCGGGACTCATCGCGGTGGGATTCATCGGCCTGCGCCTCAACATCGTGGTTCCGGCACTCGCAGTAGAGGAGATCCAGGGCATAACCGGCGCGATCTCCTCGCCCCGCATGGTCACCGACTACTTCCCGGCGCTCGGCGAGTGGCTCCTGACGGCCGGTGTCGTCGGGCTCGGCCTCCTCGTGTTCGGAGTCGGAGAGAAGTTCCTCCCGCGTGCGACGAAGGATGCATCCCATGTATCTGTTTGACGAGAAGATCGGACGGCGCCGCTTCATCAGGGGCGCAGCAGTCACCGCTGCCACCGGAGGCGCCGCGGTCGCAGCCGGCGGGTGTGCTTCCTTCGGATCGGCGGAGCACGACCTCGGTGTCGACGCCGCCGGCGCCGCACAGTGGGGACGCGAGGCGGGAGAGTGGATCCCGACGTGCTGCAACATGTGCGGCGGGCAGTCGGGGTCCTTGCCCACGTAGTCGACGGCGTCGTCGAGAAGATCGAGCCGAACCACTGGAACCCCAACAACTACTCCAACATCTCGACCGATTTCTTCAACGGCTACACGGAGGAGCTCGGCGCACTCGAGGGAGGGGTGATCTGCCCCAAGGGCAACGCTGCCATCTCTCAGCTCTACGACCCGGATCGCATCCAGAAGCCGCTGAAGCGAACCAACCCCGACAAGTCTTCCGGAGCCGACCCTCAGTGGGAGGAGATCTCCTGGGACCAGGCCCTCGACGAGATCGCGGAGAAGCTCCAAGTGCTCCGCGACGCGAAAGAGGCCCACAAGCTGCTCTGGATCAGCGAGGACCACTCCTTCACGCACATACAGCAGGACTTCTGCGAGCTCTACGGGACGCCGAACTACTCCAACCACTCGAACATCTGCGACGTCGCCCGCAAGGCGTCGTTCAAGGCCGTGATGGGCGACGAACGGCCGCTCGCCGACTTCCTACAGTCGAAGTACATCCTCCTGTTCGGCTGGAACCCGACCTCGGCAATCAAGTGGGTCTACCTGCCCAGGATCATCACCCGTGCGGTCGAGGCGGGCGCGCGGCTCGTCGTGGTCGATCCGTACATGTCGGATACGGCCGCCAAGGCACACGAGTGGGTGTCGATAAGGCCCGCCACCGACGGCGCGCTCGCATTGGCGATGGCTCACGTCATCGTGCGCGACGAGCTCTACAACAAGAAGTTCGTCGACCGGTGGAGCGTCGGCTTCGACGAGTACGCGGATTACCTCGCCGACAAGACCCCGGAGTGGGCCGAGGAGATCACCTCCGTGCCCGCCGTCACGATCGAACGACTCGCGCTCGAGCTCGCCACCAACCAACCCGCACTCGTCGACACGTGGAGCGGACCGGGCCAGCACTCCAACTCGGTGCAGGGGGGGCGCGCCATCGTTCTGCTCAACGCGCTCGTCGGCACGTTCGACCAGCCCGGCGGGATGATGATCCCCACGAAGAAGGGAAACTCTCACGTCCATCTAAGCGAACCCGCCGACGCCGAGGAGACACTCTCCGAGCCGCGCTTCGACGAGCTCGACAAGTACGGGCTGGGCCACTCGTCCGGCGTGTACGCGCAGACGATGATCAACCTGGCCGAAGGCAAGGGCCCGTACCAGCCCAAGATGATGATGTGCGTGTTCCAGAACCTCGTGATGTCGATACCGGGGCGCTCGACCGTGGAGAAGGCTCTGGCAGAGCTCGAGACGCTCGTAGTGATCGACACGATGCTCAGTGAGACAGCCATGCTCGCCGACTACGTGCTCCCGGGCACCACCTACCTCGAGCGCTACGACCTCAACACGCACTGGGTCACGTGGCCCGTCCTCGGCCTGCGACAGCCCGTCGTGAAGCCCTTGTTCGGCCAGCCCGCCGAGTACGAGGTCGTCGCCGCGCTCGGCCGCCGGCTGGGATTGAAGGACGGCGACGGCGTCGAGTCCTTCCTCGTCGGAGCCGTCTCGGGCGAGCCGGTCGAGGACCTCACGGCGTGGTACGAGGAGATGCTCTCCGCCGAGCTCCTCGCGGGCGAACCGAAGATCTCGTTGGACGAGCTCAAAGCCCTTCCCGGCGCTGTCTGGATCGGCGAATCGGGCACAGCATACGAGAAGTACGCGGGAGAGGTGTCTGCAGAGAAGCTCGCGACGGCGTGGTACGACGGGGCACCCGACGAGGAAGGCAGCGCGATCTACGACAAGCCCAAGGAAGAGGGCGGAGCGCGGATCGGCACCGTTCTCTACGGCAAGCCACTCCGGGGGTTCTACACGTCGAGCGGGAAGGTCGAGTTCATGTCGGCGGGCCTGGCCGACAAGACAGGCTACGACGGCACGAGCATCGATCCGCTGCCCGTGTACGCACCCCGCAACTGGCAGCCCGACTCCGACTACCCGCTGTACCTGATCAACTGGAAGGAAGCCAACCACACCCACACGCGCACGCAGAACAACGCATGGCTCCTGGAGATCAAGCCCGACAACCCGCTCGTCATCCACCCCGACACGGCGGATCGGCTCGGCATCGAGAACAATGACGAAGTCGTCGTGGAGTCGCCCTACGGCGCGGTTGAGGCGAGAGCGAAGGTGTCGAAGCGGATGCACCCGGAGGTCGTCGGGCTCCAGCACGGGTTCGGGCACACCGCGCTCGGCGAGCAGGCCAAGGGGCGAGGAACCGCCGACGGCGAGTTGCGCCCGACCATCGCCGACGCGCTGTCCGGCCAGAGCCTCCACAAGGAGACGTGCGTGAAGGTGCGACGCAAGTAGCTGCGCGCGGTACTGCCCGGCGCGCTCCCTTCCCCTCACCATCTCCCCAGGGGAAGGGAGCGGCGCTCGGTCGGGCTACGGTCGTGACGGGGTCAACCCGCCCGACCTGCGAACCCGAAGGACATGGCCTTGGCACACGAGATCGTCTCGGCAACGCTCCTTGCGGAGTCGCAGGGGCGGTCGACTGCGGAGCTCTGGGTCCAAGCACCCGATGTGGCCGCTTCGTGGAAGGCCGGCCAGTTCGTGATCGTGCGCACCGACGACACCGGAGAGCGGATCCCGCTCACGGTCGCCGGTGTCCGACCCGACGACGGCGCGATCCGCCTCGTCGTCCAGGAGATCGGCAAGACCACCGGCGATCTCGTCCGCCTCGGGACCGGCGACACGATCAGCGACGTCTGCGGACCTCTGGGCATGCCGAGCGAGATCGAGCTCTTCGGCACCTGCGTCGCGGTCGCCGGAGGTTACGGGTCGGCGGCGATCCTCCCGATCGTCGCAGAGCTGCGCTCTGCGGGGAACCGCGTCGTCGTGATCCTCGGGCGCGCACCGAGAGCCTCCTGATCCTCGTCGACGATTTGGAGACGGCCTGCGACGAGGTGCGGATCGCGACCGACGACGGCAGCCGAGGTACAAGGGGGACGGTCATCGACCCCCTGCGAGAGGTCATCGCCACGACGCAGGTCGATCGGGTGATCGCAGTAGGACCGATGCCGATGATGAAGGCGGTCGCGGAGCTGACACGACCCTCACACGTTCCGACCGTGGCGAGCCTCAACCCCATCATGGTCGACGGCACCGGCATGTGCGGCGCGTGCCGGGTGCACATCGACGGTCAGGTGCGATTCGCCTGTGTCGACGGGCCCGAGTTCGACGCGCACTCCGTCGACTTCGACGAGTTGGCAGCGCGCCTCGGGATGTACGCGTCGGAGGAGCGGACCGCGCTGGAGCAGGGTCGTGGCTGAGCGCAGACCCCACCGCCCACTGAGCGATCCGCGCGTCGCGATGCCGATGCGCGGCCCGCAGGACCGCGTCGGCGACTTCGACGAGGTCTCGCTCGGGCTCTCACTGGCCGCCGCGCAGCACGAGGCGGAGCGGTGCAGGCTCTGCACCCGGAGCCCCTGCGTCGACGGCTGCCCCGTCGGAATCGACATCCCTCGTTTCATCGCCGCCCTGATGGACGGCGACCTGGATCGCGCGCACGCGGTCATCTCGGAGCGGAACGCCCTCCCCGCGGTGTGCGGGCGGGTCTGCGCGATGGACGAGCAGTGCGAGCGCCTCTGCATACTCGAGAAGCGCCACGACTCGGTGGCCATCGGGTCGCTCGAGCGCTTCGTCGGTGACTGGCGGCGAGCGAACCCCGTCGAGGCGACTGCTCCGTCTCCGAACGCCGCCACGACCGCCGGGCGCGTTGCGGTAGTCGGAAGCGGCCCCGCCGGTCTCACCGCCGCGCAGGACCTCGCCAAGATGGGGTACGAGGTCACCGTCTTCGAGGCGCTGCACCGACCGGGCGGGGTGCTCGTGTACGGCATCCCACGCTTCCGGCTCCCACTCGACGTGATCGACGAGGAGATCCAGAACATCACCCGGCTCGGAGTTCAGATCCGCACGAACCACGTCGTCGGGCGCACGACCTCGCTGGATCGGCTCTGCAGCGAGTTCGACGCTGTCTTCCTCGCGACCGGCGCGGGCCTGCCCATCTTCCTCGGAATCCCCGGTGAGTCGCTCGTGGGGGTCTACTCGGGGAACGAGTTCCTCATGCGGGTCAACCTCATGGGCGCGCACCGGTTCCCGGAATCCGACACTCCCGTGCGTACGGGCCACCGCGTCGTGGTCGTCGGCGGTGGCGACACCTCGCTCGACTGCGCGCGCACGGCACTGCGACTCGGCGCCGACGTATCTCTCCTCTACAGGCGGTCACGCGAGCTGATGCCCTGCCGCTCCGAGGAGATCGACCACGCCATCGAGGAGGGGGTCGACCTCCAGTGCGAGACGACGCCGGTTCGCATCGTCGGCGACGGGCGCGTCGCTGCCGTCGAGTGCACCCGGCTCGGACCGGGCGCTCCCGACGCGTCGGGCCGCGCGTCTCCCGTACCGGTACCGGGCAGCGAGTTCACGATCGACTGCGACACCGTGATCATCGCGATCGGCTTCGGCGTGAACCCGACAGTCAGCCGATCCGCCCCCGACCTGCGGGTCGACGAGCGGGGCGTCGTCTGGACCGACGAGCACCTCGCGACGTCAAAGCGTGGCGTCTTCGCGGGAGGTGACCTGGCGACGGGCGGTGCCACCGTCATCCTCGCGGTGGCTCAGGGCAGGCGGGCGGCGAAGTCGATCGACGCGTACCTCAGCGGGCGCCACCACGACCTCGCCGTCTCCGCTGCACCGTGGCTCTCGACGCCGACCCCGCCGGTCGGTCTCATCTGAGCAGCGGCAATCGCCCGGAAAGGACCCGCGTTCCCGCTCTCACAGATCTCGCTCGTACACCCATCCCGAGTCGAGCATCGTCAGCCTGTGGCGCGGGCCCTGCTCCCCGAGGAGCGCGAAGTCGTCCCATGCGACGTCTTCGGCGTAGACGCAGAGCGCGCCGCCGTCGTCGAGGAAATGGAAGCGCGGCGCGAAGTCGATCGAGACCGCGGCGGCGATCTGCTCAAGCGCATCGGCGACGGATGTCATCTCGCGCAGTTCGAGCAGCGTTACGTACTGGGGAGGCGCCAACTCGATCTCGCCTGCGGCGTGGACCGAGAGCGCCTCGTCTGGCCTGAACCATCGGTGCTCGTCGTTCTCCACGCCGTCCGCCTCGGCATCGCCCTCACCGACCGCCGCGGCGAAGAACCACGTGGCGAACCTCTTCGGGGAGATCTCGGGGGTGGTCCACTTCGAGAGGTGCACGAGCGCCTCCGGATCGATCTGCAGCCGGGCCTCCTCGGCGGCCTCGCGCACCGCCGCCCGGCGGGCGGCGGCGAAGACGTCGTCGCTACCGGCCCAGTCCTCGGCGTCGATCCGGCCACCGGGGAAGACCCAGGTGCCCCCGTGGAACGCCATCTTCGAGGAGCGGCGCAGCATCAGCACCTCGACCGTCTCCGCCGCGTCGCGCAGCAGGACGACCGTCGCCGAGGGGTGTGCCTCCGCCCCGGTCGGACGCGCTCCCGCCGCCTTCGTCTCCTCGGCCCAGTTCTTCAACGCTCCACCCGTCCTCCTCGCAGAGCCCCGCGCACGGAGCGTATTCGACTCGACCGGTCACGGCGTCGAGGCCGACTCGAGCTGCTCCACCGACCGGGGTGACACCGCTGCCGCCAGAAGGGCCCCGGCCATCACCGCCGCCCCACCGGCGGCGACGACCGGTTGCACGCTCTCGTCGAGCAGGACGGCCGCGAGTACCACCCCCGCCACCACCTCCATCGCCATCACGATCGCAGTGCGCGAGGGACCGAGCCGCCCGAGCACGACGAAGAAGAGCGTGAACGCCGCAGCCGTGGCAACCGCGTTCCCCGTGAGCAATGCGAGCTCCTTCGCTCCCGGTCGGACCAGCGTCGCCTGCACGACTCCCAGGCAGAGGATCACCACCCCGCCGCCGAGCGTCGTCCAGGCGGCCGCCGTGAGCGCGGGCGTCCTGACGAGAAGACGGTCGCTCGCGATCACGTAGGTGGAGAACGTGCAGACCGAGCCGAGCGTGAAGAGGATCCCCGTTGTCGTGATGGAGACCCGTCCACCTCCGGCGGCCACCACGGCACCGCCGCCGACGGCGAGCGCCAGTGCGACGATCATCACAGCGCGGAGCCGCATCCGGCCGAGCGCGACCTCGACGACGGTCACCACCGCCGGGTACGTGTAGAACAGGAGCGCGACGGCCGCGGCGGTGCCGCGCTCGAGGGCCATGAAAAAGAACGTCGCCTCCGCCGCATAGAGCCCGCATCCCAGCAGGGCGACGCGCAGCCGCTCGCCGCGTGGGGGGAGCAGCGGCCTGCCCAGCACCCTCAGCAGGGCGAGCAGCAGCAGCCCTGCGATCGCGAACCGGATGCTCAGCGTCGTCGCGGCGCCGAGGCCGTCGCGCGCCGCCGCCCGGTTGAAGACGATGGTCAGACCGAAGCAGAAGGCTCCCAGCGCCGCGAGTGCAAGGTCGCGCGTTCGCCCCACCCGGGGCCACTCCTACGACCGACGGTTCAGGCGGCGCAGCAGCATCGCGGTGCCGATCCCGACGCCCGCACCGCCCGTGACGATCCCCGCCGCGACGATGGCGCGCAGGCCGTGTCGGGCCTCGGTGCGCAGGATCTCCCACTCGCTCTCTCGGGCCACGTCACGGAGCTTCTTGTCGGGGTTCACCGCCACCGGGTTGCCCACGGCCCCGAGCATCGGGAGGTCGCTCGCGGAGTCGCTGTAGGCCCAGGAACGACCGAGGTCGATTCCGACCCTGGCCGCCTCCGCCTCGATCGCGGTCACCTTCCCGGCCCCGTAGCAGAAGGGGCCGACCAGCTCCCCCGTGTAGATGCCGTCGCCGTCGACCGCGGCCGTCGTCGCGAGAGCACCACCCGACATGCCGAGGGCGCGAGCGACGGGGCCGACGATCTCGACGGGCGACGCGGAGACCAGATACGTGGCCACGGCGTCGCGCTCGTGGTCGAGGATGCGCCGGAACACCTCTGGGTAGACGTTGATCAGGATCGGCCCGAGAACGTCGGGGGAGGAACGACATCATCCCGGCCTGCGTGCGCCCGGCGACGGTGTTGAGGATCTGGTCGCGCACGGCGTTCGACTGCTCGTCGCTGGCCCCGACGCGCTTGAACCAGAACGCCTTCCACGCGTCGCGCATCAGGCGACGCCGCGGATAGAAGCCCGACTTGAGCGCTGCCTTGCCGAACCAGTAGGTGCTCGCACCGGACATCACCGTCCGGTCGAGATCGAAGAACGCCGCTCTCTCCACACCCCGAGGCTACGACCCGGCCGCCACGGGCGTCGATAGACCACACATATTGTGGTCTATCGACGCCCGTAGTCTTGGGGGTCAGGAGCGGGGGACCTCGGTCCAGGGTCGGTCCTTGTCGGCGCGTGGCTCACCGGGCAGGCCGAGGACGCGCTCGCCGAGGATGTTGCGCATGATGTTCGACGTCCCGCCCTCGATCGAGTTCGCCTGCACTCTCAGGAACGCCTTCACCGGGCTCGAGAGGTCGAGAGCGGTCCGCGGTCGTTCGGAACGTGTAGCCGTCGTAGAGGGTCGATTCCATGCCGCGCAGGTTCATGACGAAGCTGCCGAGCTCCTTGTTGAACTCGGCCATCTTCAGCTTCCCTACCGAGCCCTCCGGCCCGGGCGTCCCCTTCGAGCGGTTCTGCGAGGCACGGATGTTCGTCAACCGGGAGACCTCGGCATCCACCCAGAGCTGCATCAGGCGGTCGCGCTCCGCCCCGCCGGGACGGCCCGCCGCCTCCCATGCGCTCACGCCCATGGCGATCACGCCGGAGCCCCTCGGTGCCACGCCACCACCGATCGAGACGCGCTCGTTCATCAGCGTCGTGAGCGAGACGCGCCAGCCGTCGCCCTCGTCGCCGAGGCGCTCGGCGTCGGGGATGCGGACATCGGTCATGTAGACCTCGTTGAACTCCGCCTCACCGGTGATCTGGACCAGCGGCCGCACCTCGACCCCCGGTGCCTGCATGTCGATGACGAAGTAGGTGAGACCCTTGTGCTTCGGGACGTCGGGGTTGGTGGCGCGATGAGCATCCCCCATCGCGAGATGTGGGCGAGGGTGGTCCACACCTTCTGACCGTTGACGATCCACTCCTCGCCGTCGCGAACAGCGCGCGACGAGAGGCCCGCGACGTCGGAGCCGGCCCCCGGCTCGCTGAAGAGCTGGCACCAGACCTCCTCGCCCGTGAAGAGCGGGCGGAGGTAGCGCTGCTTCTGGGCGTCGCTGCCGTGCACGACGATGGTCGGCGCGCCCATGCCGTGCCCGATCGGGTTCCGCATCGCGCTGACCGGAGCGCCGGCACCCCAGAGCCTCTCGTTGACGGCGTTCTGGAAGTTGGGAGCGAGGCCGAGGCCGCCGTTCCCCTCGGGGAAGCTGACCCAGGCGAGGCCCATGTCGAACTGGGCCCCCAGGAAGACCTCCGGCGCCGTCGACCCGGGGTCGTGCTTCGAGATCAGCTCCTCGCAGAGCTCCAGGACCCGCTCCTCGTCGCTGCTCACGCCGGCCTCCCTCTCATGCATCTCGTGCAACTTGACCGTCTGGTCAAGAGTAGAGAATCCCGGCAGCCGGCGGGAAATCAGGCTCTGCCGCCCGCCAGCCGCACGCGCCGCGACCACGCGATCCAGACGGCGAGCCCCGCCACGACGGCGCCGAACCCGACCAGCCCCGCCGCGCTGCCGCCCGTCGCTCCGCCGACCCGGGGGCGATCGGTCCGGCCGCGAAGCCCGCCCCGCCCTTCTCGGCATCGTCGGCGGCATCTTCGGGGCCACCTTCGCCGGCATCCGCGCCCACCCCGCCCCGCGCCGCTCCCGGTGCGTCACGACCGGCTCTCGACGGCGGCACGGACGACGCGGCGGTGCCCCTGCGGCTGCGTCTCACCGACTTCCCCGGCTCCGTCTCCCCCGACGATCCGCCGCCCACCGGGTCCTGCGGTGCGGCTCCCGCGGAGACGGGAGAGACCGGGGAGACCTGGGCGCCCGCGGAGACCGACTCCTGCGTCGCGGCCGGCGCGTCACCCGCGGGGCCCGGCGAAGCGAGGGTCGCCGGCACGCCACCGCGCGTTGCGGTCGTCGTACCCGAACCGGGGGCGCTCGTGGCAGGCGACGTAGGGGCGCGCGTCGTGGGCGGCGCGGATGGCGGCGACGCGGTCGTAGTGGTCTCTCCCCAGACGTCGGCGAAGGAGACGTACTGCGGTGCAGTGCCCGGCCCCCACTTCCACGCCTCGACGTCGCCGTCGCGGACCACGGTCGCACCCGCACCGACGGGCGAGTAGGTGTACGCCTGGGCACCGGAGGTCGCGCGGAAGTACGCCCAGTAGCTCGCGCCACCACAGGTGAGGCACGTCGAATCGGCCGGGCAGCCGCGATCGCAGATCGAGCAGACCGCACCGCCCTGCCCGCCGTAGGCACGCGCCACCGGATCGAACCCTGCGAGCTGCAGCGCCTCCAGGCCCGTGATGGAGTCACCCTCGAACGAGACGCGCGCCGTCTTCACCTCGTCACCCAGGTCGACCACCACGGCGGCACGGTGCGTCTCACCACCGGCGCTCGCCCAACCCGGCACAGCGACGAAGGCCGCGGTCACCGCCACGGCCACGGCGACGGCTCGTGCACGCCGGCCCAGCCGCGTCGAGAGTGTCAGCGAAGCGAGCCCCGCGAAGAGGAGCGTCAGGCCGAGTGCGGCGCCTCGACGCGTCCCGCCACCTGTGCGCGGCAGGGTCGCACCCACCGCACTCCACTGCGTGGTCGACGTCGTTGCCGCAGCAGCGGCCACCGTTGACGTCGTCGACGAGGCCGGCGTCGTGGTGACCGTCGACGACGTGGTCGTGGAACCGGCCGTGCCCACCGGGCTCGAGGTCGTCGTAGCCGGCGCCTGCGTGGTCGTGGTAGGGGCGATCGGGCACTCCGGCGGCGTAGCCACGACCGCCGGCAGGTATCCCCGAGCGAGGGCCTGCACCCCCTGGGTCGTGCCCAACGTGTTGACACCCCACTGGTCGAACGGGCTCGCGAGGTGCCCGTCGGCGGCCTGCAGCGCTATCAGCGCGTCGATCGGCGACCCGTAAGGCGCCCGCGCCTCGCCGGGGAGCGCGGTGTCGCGCCAGCACGACTCCACGGGGTCGAAGCCGAGCGCTCTGATGCCGAGAACCGCGAGCGCTGTGGACGACGGGTTGCTCTCTCCTCCGAACGCCTCGCTCCAGGTGCCGTCGTCGTTCTGCGACCCGGCGAGGAACGCGAGCCCCGACCGTACCGACGCGTCGTCGTTGCCGAGCCCCGACGCCACGAGCGCGACGAGCGCGAGCCCGGTCGTGTCGGGGTCGGCCTCCTCCCCCGTGGCGTCGCCGGCGTAGTCCCAGGAGCCGTTCGCCTGCTGCGCTGCCTCCACGTAGGCGACAGACCCTGCGGGAGCGGTCAGGCCGGCCGCGCGGTACGCGAGCATCGCCGTCAGGGTCGTGTTCATCGTGCCCGCGCCGAACGAGCCGTCCGGGAGAAGGCCGCTCTGCATCACCGACACGAGATCCGCGGACCCGTCGCCCTCCGGGTCGAAGGCACCCGGATCAAGGCCGAGCGACGCCGCAACGATCACCACTCGCGCCGCGTTCCCCGGCGAGAGCGGCCCGTGCACGCCGTCTGCGAAATCGTCGAGATAGGAGAGGCCGGTGCGGCCCGCACGGGTGACGGCCTGCACCGCGGCGAGCGCCTCCGCGGCGTTCCACGAAGAGCCCGACTGTGCCGCCGCCCCGATCGCGAGCACCGCATCGGGGGTCTCGAAGCCGGGAAACCCGGCCTCGCCGGCACCGAAGCCACCGTCGTCGCGCTGCTCGCCTCCTACGAACGCGATCGCCGCGTCGACAGCCGGGGAGGCCGCAGCCACCGCCGGGGCGACGGTCAGGAAGGCGGCGGTCAGGGAGGAGGCGATCACCGCTGCGAGCGCGGCGAGACCACCTGAGTGGGAAAGGCGACGGGACATCTCCAACCTCCGCGGGCCCCGAACCTCGAGGGCGCCTGTTCGACCGCCCACTGCGGGCGGCGCTACGGGACACCGGCCCGGCGGGCCGGAGGACAGAGGCGGGTAGCCTGGCTCACGGGCTCCGGGTCGCCCCGGGCACCGCTCACAGTTGCGGGTCAGCGCCGGTCTCTCACCGGCTTCCCCCGCCCGGCGCCTCCCCTTGGGGCTGCGCCGGACTGCACGTGACTTCCGGGTCACGTGCATCCGCTGTCACGCTGGACTCTAGAGTCCGCGCAGACCTCCCGCCAAGCCCCGGGGCCCGATGACGACGCGCTTCCACTCCCTCGCATGGCTCGCATGGGCCCTCGCCGCGGCCGCAGTGCTGCAGGTGGCGCCCAGCGCCGTCTATGTCGCGGTCGTCCTCCTCGTGGCCGTCCTCGTCGTCGAGGTGCACGGGCGGTGGGGGCGGCTCGCGCGGGCGTTCCCGTTCTTCCTGACTCTCGGAGCCGTCTTCGGACTGGTGCGCGTGACGATCGCGGCCCTCACCACGCACGGCGCCGGTCAGGTGCTGTTCACGCTGCCGAGCGCGACGCTGCCGCGGTTGCTGGGTGGCTTCACGGTCGGCGGCACCGTGGAGCTGGAGGTGATACTGCGTTCGGCGTCGGAGGCCTTCGCGATCGTGGGGATGATCGCCGTCTTCGGCGCGTGGAACTCCGTCGTCTCGCACGACGAGGTGCTGCAGTCGGTGCCACGAGCCTTCCACGAGCTCGGCCTGATCGTGAGCGTCGCGCTCGCGTTCGTCCCCGCCACTCTCACCTCGGTCCGTGCGACCCGTGACGCCGACCGCGCACGCACCGGAGGCGCCGTCGTGAAGCGCGGCAGGTTGGTACGCCTCGTGGTGCCTGTCCTCGAGAGCGGCATGGAGCGCGCCGTCTCCCTCTCCGAGTCGATGGACTCGCGCGGCTTCGGACACCGCCCGCCCGCTCCTACGGAGGCGGCATCGGCCTGGCTCGGCCTGGGGGCGCTCGTCGCGCTCGGCGGCGCGTTCGCCGCACTCGTGGGGAGGGCGTCGTCCACGGCCAACATACTGGGCGCTCTCGGCGTGGTCTTCACCGTCGCCGCCGTCGTCGTCGCATCGCGGGCGTCTCGCCGCGTCAGGTACCGGCCGCGGCGCATGACGCGCGCCGACTGGTCGATGGCCGTCGTCAGCGCACTCGCCCCGTTGGTCGTAGGCGTGATCGCCATCTCTGGTGACACGACGCTCACCTGGGAGCCCGGTCGGCTGGAGATCCCGGGATTCAACCCCGTCGTGGCTGTAGCGCTCCTGACGCTCGCGGCTCCTGCGGCCTTCCCCCCACGCGCAGCACTGGCCGTCACGTGAGCGCGCTCTCCTTCCGCCGCGTCTCCTACGAGTACCCCGACGGACCGCGCGCGCTCGACGATCTCGACCTCGAGGTCGCCGAGGGCGAGCTGCTGTTGGTGGCAGGTGCGTCGGGCTCCGGCAAGAGCACGCTTCTGCGCGCGGCGAACGGTCTCGTGCCGCACGCGACGGGTGGTCGCTTCGGAGGCGAGGTCGTCGCGTTCGGCCGCTCTACGCGTGATCACAGGCCCCGCGATCTCTGCGACGTCATCGGCTTCGTCCATCAGGACCCCGAGGCGCAGTTCGTCGCAGACCGGGTCGAGGCCGACATCGCCTTCGTGCTCGAGAACCTCGGGCTCGAGCCCGCGGCGATGCGCCGTCGCGTGGAGGAGGTGCTCGACGCCCTCGACATCGCCGCGCTGCGCGATCGATCGCCGTCGACGCTCTCCGGCGGGGAGCAGCAGCGCTGCGCAATCGCCGGGGCGCTCGCCGCGGCGCCGCGCGCGCTCGTGCTCGACGAGCCCACTTCGCAGCTCGACCCCAGGGCGCAGAAGATGTCCTCGGCGCCATCGCGAGACTCAACGCCGACCTCGGGACCACCATCGTCCTGGCCGAGCACCGCCTCGACCGCTCGGCCCCGATCGCAGAGCAGGCCGCTCTCGTTGCCTCGGGCCGAATCGTGGCGTCGGGCGCACCGGGCGCAACGCTCGCCGACTACCCGGGCGCGCCCGTCGTCGCCCGCCTCGGCAGGCTCCTGGGCTGGGACCCACCGCCGATCACCGTCCGCGACGCCAGACGCCTCGCCGCCTCGGCGACCGTCCCGGCACCCCTGCCGCCTGCGGCGCCGGCAGAGGGTGAGATCCTCCTCGAGGCCCTAGGCATTGGGGTCGACCTCGACGGCCGGCGTGCGGTGCACGGCGTCGACCTGCGTCTGCGGCGGGGTGCCGTGGTTGCCCTGCTCGGGCGCAACGGCTCCGGCAAGACGACCCTCCTGCGCGCTCTCGCGGGCCTCCTCGACCCTTCGCGCGGATCGGTGGCACCGGTGGGTGCGGTGCGCGCCGCGTTCGTACCGCAGGACCCGAACGCCCTTCTCTTCGCGCCGACTGTCCGCAACGAGCTCGAGCAGACGCTGAAGCTGCTCGGCCGCCGCGACCCGGAGACCGTCGACCGGTGGCTCGAACGGCTCGGCATCGCGTCACTCGCCGCGCGTCACCCCCGCAGCC
Source organism: Acidimicrobiia bacterium (assembly GCA_027494135.1). Lineage (GTDB taxonomy): Bacteria > Actinomycetota > Acidimicrobiia > IMCC26256 > PALSA-610 > JAOSJK01. The sequence goes on from JAOSJK010000001.1 coordinate 674,514, forward strand.
TGTCGGGCGGAGAGCGTCAGCGCGTCGCGATCGCAGCGGTCGCGGTGGGTGCCGCCGAGATTCTCCTTCTCGACGAGCCGACCCGGGGCATGGACGCACCGTCGCGCGAGGCCCTCGCCACCGCGGCGCGCGACCACGCAGCAGGTGGCGGCGCCGTCGTACTCGCCACACACGACGTAGAGCTCGCCGCGCGTTGCGCGACCTACGTCGTCGTCCTCGGCGACGGCGAGGTAGTGGCCGCCGGTCCCGCGCGCGAAGTCCTCGCCGGCTCGCTCTTCGCGCCTCAGGTGCTCCGCGTGCTGCCACCGTTCCTCACCGTCGACGAGGTCGCCGACGCACTACGTGGAAGGCGCGATGAGCCGTCTGCGCCATGTCGCGGCTGCGGCGGCCTACAGGCCCGCAGTCGTGTACGCACTCGTCGGCGTGATCGGCGCCGGAGCGTTCCTGTGGCCGTTCTGGGTGCACACCGACACGCTCGCCGCCGACGCACACTCGGCCGACGCACCTCTGGTGGCGGCGCTGGTCGGCGCTCTCGCCGTGACGGTGGTCGCCCTCGAGGTGCGCCGCGGAACGATGCAGGGCGCGACCGTCGCACTCCTCGGTGTGCTCTGCGCGTCGGCAGCGGTGCTCCGCCTCTTCGACCTGCCGGGCGGCGGCAACGGGATGTTCTTCCTCGTCGTCCTCGCGGGCGCGGCGTTCGGGGCGCGCTTCGGGCTGCTGCTCGGCCTCGGAGCGATGTCGGTCTCGGCCGTCCTGACGGGTGGGATCGGGCCGTGGCTCCCCTTCCAGATGCTGGTCCTGTCGGGGATCGGCGCCGGCGCGGGCGCAGTCGGGAGCGTCACGTCGCGCCTCCCCGCCGGCGCGGAGGTGGCCGCCCTCGCCGCGTATGCGTGGTGCTGCGGATTCGCCTACGGGGCGCTGATGAACCTCTGGTTCTGGCCGCTCCAGATCGACGGTGGCGCGCTCTCCTTCGACCCGGCGCTCTCGGGCGGTGCTCTCGTGAGCCGCTACTGGTCGTTCTACGTCGCCACGTCGCTCGCATGGGACGCCGCCGGCGCGCTCGCCAACGCCCTGCTGATCGCGCTCACCGGCCGGCCCGTTATGCGGTCGCTGCGTAGATTCGCCCACCGTCTCGCCCCGGTCGTCGAGATGGAGCCGGCTGCTCCGCACGCCATCGCACCGGCGTAGGGTCGCGGCGTGCAGTCGCAAAGCGTCGTCGTCGAGACCGGCGGGCCGGTCGCCCGGATCACCCTCGACCGTCCGGAGCGCCGCAACGCCCTCTCTCTCGAGCTGATGGCCGAGCTCACCGCCGCTCTCCTTGCAGTCGGCGACGACCCGGATGCGCGCGTCGTGGTCGTACAGGGGAGCGGGCCTGCCTTCTCCGCAGGCCACGATCTCTCCGAGATGGTCGACAACCCCGACGAGGGCTTCTACCGGGCCCTCTTCGGAGCCTGCGTCGAGCTGATGCAGACCATCCACTCCCTACCGCTGCCGGTGATCGCCCGCGTTCATGGTGTCGCTACCGCCGCGGGGTGCCAGCTGGTCGCGGCGTGCGACCTGGCCGTCGCCTCCGACGGCTCCGGGTTCGCCACCCCGGGCGTCAACATCGGCCTCTTCTGCTCCACGCCGATGGTTCCCATATCGCGTGCGATCGGACGCAAGCGCGCCCTCGAGATGCTGCTCACCGGTGAGATGATCGACGCAGCAACCGCTGCCGATTGGGGGCTCGTCAACCGCGTGGTGCCACTCGACAGGCTCGACGAGGAGGTCGATGCGCTGGCGGCACTTATCGCCGGAGCGAGCAGGGCCGTCGTGGCGATCGGCAAGCGCGCGTTCTACGCGCAGGAGGCCACCGGCGAGGACTCGGCCTACGACGTGACGGCCCCGGTGATGGTCGCGAACGCGATGCTCCCCGACGCGCAGGAGGGCATGCGCGCCTTCCTCGAGAAGCGCCCCCCACCTGGCCCTAACCCCTCGTTTTGGCGTCACTTTCTCGCGGTAGGCGCGAGTTTCTGACGCCAAAACGACGGATGTGGGCGGGTCAGGGGCTCTCGCAGCCGAGGCCGTTGCCGTCGGCGTCGAAGCGGTGGGGGTCGGGCGCGACGACGGTGAAGCGGCGCTCGGTGACGTCGGCGCAGTCGAGGTCGGGGGTGGCGGCGGAATGCAGACGTCGGGGTACGCCGCGTCGCAGTCGGTTCCGCCGGGCTCGCCGGGTATCTCGCCCCCCACAGGGCACGCCCCCCACAGGCCCCTGTCGGCCTCCCGCGCCTCGCGCTGAAGAGCGACGAACTCCTCGGAGTGAGCGACGTTCGGCGGGTAGGTGTACGCGTAGGCGTAGCCGTCGCGAACCAGCGCCGCGTTCACGAAGAGCCCGTCGCTCGCGCGGTACACGTACGCGAGGGTGCGGCCGTACCGATCCGTCCGCTCGACGTCGTACGCCAGACGCACCGCGGTGCCCGCGGGGAGAAGGTCGTCGGTGTAGCTGGATGCCTCCCGACCGAAGCAGCCGACGGGCTCGCGAGGATCCTTGGTCTCGGGCGTGTCGATTCCGATCAGGCGGACGCGCTCCCCGTCGCCCACGACGATCGTGTCGCCGTCGATTACGCGTTCGATCAACTCGTCGTCGCCCGCCGGCAACCCGGTGCTCCGCGGGCCGACCGTCACCGGCGGCTGCCCTTGCGACGACGAGACCCGGTTCGGCCGTCGTCCCCACATGCCGCGAGCACTGCGCACACGGTGGTCAGGAGAACGATCCGCGTACACCGCATCCGCGAAGCCTCCCATGTGGCGAGCCCTCTCCGAACGCTCCCGTCCCGGGTCCGGTAATCCGCGGTCGGGCGGCCCGGCCGGCCGGGTAGCGTCGTCGGCTCGGGGAGGGAGCGGCGCGGTGATGTCGAGATCGTGGTGAAGATCGCCTCGTTCGCCCCGTTCCGGCACCGACCGTTCGCACTGTTCTGGTCCGGCGCGTTCGTCTCGAACATCGGCACCTGGATGGAGACGGTCGCGATCGGCATCTACGTGACCGACAAGACCGGCCTCTCCACATGGACCGGCATCGTCGCCGCGGCGGGGTTCCTCCCGACCGCCGTCCTCGGACCCGTCGGAGGCGCTCTCGCCGACCGCTACCCGCGCCGGCTGATACTCCTCTCCACCTCTCTGGTGCAGACCGTCCTCGCCGGGTTCCTCACGGCGCTCGCCATCGCCGGAGAGCCGGCGCCCCTGACCGTCACGCTGGTGGTCTTCGGAAGCGGAATCGCTTCGTCGATCGGGTTCCCCGCCTATCAGGCACTCCTTCCCGACCTCGTCCCGCCGGATGACCTACCGGGGGCGATCGGCCTGTCGTCTGCCCAGTGGAACCTCGGGCGGGTGATCGGCCCTCTCCTGGCCGGCGTCATCATCCACGTGGGTGGACTGGCGTGGGCCCTGGGCGTGAACACGGTCAGCTTCCTGGCAGTGATCGGTGTCCTGGCCGTCCTCTCGCTGCCCGCCCCGCACCCCGACGGGCACGAGCGCATCTTGGCCGCGATACGCAGCGGCGTGAGGTACGCGTGGCGGGAGCCGGGACAACGGATCGTCCTCGAATCGATGGCGCTGGTGACGCTCCTAGCCGCGCCGTTCATCGCGCTCATGCCCGCGATGTCGATCAAGGTGCTGCACGAGGGTGCGATCGGCACCTCGGTGCTGGTAACCGCCCAGGGCGTCGGCGCCGTGACCATGGGGCTCTCGATGGGTGGCCTCGGGCGACGCTACGGGCAGCGCCGGGTCCTGACCGCGATGCTCACCGGGCTGACACCCGCCCTGCTGCTCTACGCGTTCGCGCCGGTGCTATCGCTCTCGGCAGCGGCGGTGTTCCTACTGGGAGCGCTCTACCTCGGCACCTTCTCGTCGTTCACGACCATCACCCAGCTGCGCGCTCCGAAGTACCTGAGGGGACGTGTCATCTCCGTCAACCTCGTGATCCTCGGCGCCGTCTATCCGGCCGCCTCGGTCGCGCAGGGAGCGATCGCCGACCGTGTCGGCCTGCGCGCGACCACTGCCGGTGCCGCTCTGCTGATGGCCGGTGTGCTCCTGTTCGTGCGCCTGCGCGACCCGGGTCGCACCGCCGTCCTCGACATGCCGGCCGAGACGTCTGGCCGGTGAGCGGCGCGGCCGGTACCGTCCGGCCACCACATCTGTGACCGAGGAGGCAGACCGTGGCCGTCGTCGAAGTCGAACGCCGGGGCAGCATCGCCCTCGTCACCATCAACCGCCCCGAAGCTCGCAACGCGATCAACCCTGCTGTCAGCGAGGCGATGGCCGAGGCGCTCGATGGGTGCGAGCGCGACGACGCGGTCCGCGCGGTCGTGCTCACCGGAGCCGGTGATGTCTTCTGCGCCGGCGCCGACCTCAAGGTGATCGCAGCGGGTCGCGGCGGCGACATCACCAAGTACGCCGGGGGCTTCGCCGGCATCGTGCAGCGCGACTTCCCCAAGCCCCTCGTCGCCGCGGTGAACGGGCCGGCCCTCGCCGGTGGGTTCGAGATCGTCCTCTCGTGCGACATCGTCGTCGCCGCCGAGACCGCGCGCTTCGGCATCCCCGAGGTGCAGCGCGGCCTCATCGCCGCCGCGGGTGGCCTCATCCGCCTCCCCAAGCGCGTCCCTCTCGCCGCCGCTCTCGAGATGGCGATGACCGGCGACCCGATCAGCGTGGAGCGCGCCCACACCCTCGGCCTCGTGAACCGCGTCGTGCCGCGGGAGGAGGTCGTCGACGAGGCCGTCGCCCTCGCCGAGCGGATCGGCGAGAACTCGCCCATCGCCGTTCGCAACTCGAAGCGCCTGCTGCGAGAGACCCTCGAGCTCTCCGAGGCCGACGCCTGGGTGCGCAACGCCGCCCTGAGCGGCGAGGTCTGGCAGAGCGGCGACACCGTCGAGGGGGCGACGGCCTTCGCCGAGAAGCGCCGCCCCAGCTGGCTCAGCACCTGAATCCGGGGTCGATGCGATTGTGGGAGTGATCGCTCCTAGAATCGATCGGCGTGGAGGACAGATGGCGTGTCGAGGATCTCGCCCGGCTCGCCGAGCTCAGCGTCGACACCATCCGCTTCTACCAGAAGCGCCGGCTCCTCGACGCGCCCACACGCGAGGGACGTGTCGCCTGGTACGGCAGCGAGCACCTCGACAGCCTGAACCGAATCCGCGACCTCCAGGGACGCGGCTTCCCCCTCGCTCTGATCGGACGCATCGTGCGCGGCGAGATGGACCCGGCCGACGCACCGCTCGCCGCAGCGGTCCTCGCCGCTGCCGGAACCGACGAGGCGCCGAGCACCACCGAGCTCCTGTCGATCGCGGATCTCGCGTCGCGCACCGGTGTTCCGCAACCCCTGATCGAGGCGATCGTCGCCGAAGGACTGCTGGCCCCGCGGAGCAGCGACGGTGAGCCACTCTTCGCAGCGTCCGACACCGCTGTCGTGGAGGCGGGGCTCCGACTCGTCGCCGGTGGACTCCCGATTCCGGAGCTCCTCGCGCTGGCACGTGAGCACCACGCAGCGACCCGGGCGACCGCGGAACGGGCCGTCGCCATGTTCGACGAGCACGTGCGCACCCCGCTGCGCCTCACCGACCTGACCGACGACGAGAAGGCCGACCGCCTCGTCGCCGCGTTCGGCGAGCTGCTCCCCGCCATCACCGCGCTCGTCACGCACCACTTCCGTCAGGTGCTGCTGGCGGTGGCGCGGGAGCACATGGAAGACGTCGGTGGAGCGGCTGAGATCGCGGCTGCACGCGCTGAGGACGCGAGGCTCGCCGAGTCGGAGTGGACGCCGTGAGCGCTCGCGGCCCGGTCGCGACTCCGATACCTCCCGGGGAGGAGAAGGCGGCGGCCGTCGAGGAGATGTTCGACCGGATCGCGCCCCGCTACGACCGTCTCAACCGGATCATGACGTTCCGCATGGATGTCCGCTGGCGACGCCGCGCCGTGCACGACCTCGCCCTGGCTCCCGGTGCGCGTGTCCTCGATCTCGCCTGCGGCACCGGCGACCTCTGCCGCGACCTCGCGGCGGCCGGCCTCTCCCCCATCGGCTTCGACTTCTCGGCGGGGATGCTCGCGGCCGCGCAGACCGGGGCTCCGCTGGTGCGCGCCGACGCGCTGACGCTACCGGTCGGCGACTCCTCGGCCGACGGCGTCACATGCGGGTTCGCCCTGAGGAACTTCGTCGGAGTCGCTCCGTTCTTCGCCGAGTGCGCACGGGTCCTGCGCACCGGCGGACGCTTCGCCGTGATCGAGGTCGCCGAGCCCGAGTCGCGCGTGCTGCGCGCCGGCCACCACCTCTACTTCCGGCGAGTCGTGCCCTTCGTCGGTGGCCTCCTCTCCGATCGAGCTGCCTACGCCTACCTGCCGGCATCGACCGCCTACCTACCTCCCACCGCCGACCTGCTCGACCTGGCGCGCGACCGCGGGTTCGACGAGGTGCGGCGCACGGTGCTCGGCCTAGGCGCCGCCCAGCTGATCACCGGTACCCGCCGATGACCGCGACCACCGTCCCCCAGGTCTCCGAGGGCCGGCGCCTCTGCGCGCAGACGACCGAGGTCGATCTCCCCGGCCACCCCGCCGACCTGCTCGAGCACCTGGGCGCCGACGGTGTCGCGTGGTTCGCCGACGACGTGAGCTTCGTCACCGCCGGCATCGCCGCGACCGTCGCACCCGCCGACGCAGCCGCGGTCCTCGCAACCATCGAGCGCGACGGCGACGGGCCGCACGCCGCCGCCGCGCCGCTGGCGGCGGGTGCGCTCCCGTTCGACGGCGGCGGACTGCTCGCGGTCCCGGCCACCACGGTTGGGCTCACGGCAGGCGGGAGAGCCTGGACGACGACCATCGGCCCGGCCGGCGGAGCGACGCCGAGAGCCATGACGATGGCTCCGTCGCGCGCCCCGTCGCGCTTCACGGTCGAGGCCCGACCCGACGCCCGCGGATGGGAGCAGCAGGTGGTCGCTGCACTCGCTCTCATCGAGGCCGGCGCGATCCAGAAGGTCGTCCTCGCGAGGGAGGTCGAGGTCGCGGCGGATCACCCCTTCGACCGGGCGGACGTGCTCGCGCTGCTTCTCCGGCACAACCGTCCCGGCTGCATCGTCTACGCGCACCGGGGGTTCGTGGGGGCGACCCCGGAGCTGCTCGTGACCCGGCACGGCTCCGACGTCACTTCTACACCGATGGCAGGCAGCATCCCGCTCGGGCTCGAAGCCGACGACGATGCCGTGCGCGCGCTCCTCACGTCGGCGAAGCAAGGCGTCGAGCACGCCCTCCTCGTGCGTGCCGTCGGCGAGACGCTCGCCCCCTTCTGCACCGATGTGAACGTCGGGTCGCCGGAGGCGGTGCGCCTCGCGACGGTGACCCACCTGGCGACGACGGTGACGGCGACCCTGCGCGAGGCCGGCACTACCGCACTCGACCTCGCGCTCGCTCTCCACCCCACTCCCGCCGTGGGCGGGACCCCGCGCGCCGGCGCGCTCGACGCGATACGGCGGCTGGAGAGCTTCGACCGCGGCCTCTACGGCGGTCCGGTCGGCTGGGTCTCGGCCGGCGGCGACGGGGAGTTCGCCGTCGCGCTGCGGTGCGCGCTGATCGACGGTGCGCGGGCCCGGCTCTTCGCCGGCGCCGGGATCGTCGCCGGCTCCGACCCCGACGCCGAGTGGGCCGAGACGCAGGCCAAGCTCGAGCCCATGCTCCGCGCCCTCATCCGCCCCTGACCCCATCCCGGCACGAGCGTCGATAGACCACACATATTGTGGTCTATCGACGCCCCTGGTCTGTCGGGGGGGAGAGTGCCGGACTCGACGGCGGCCCAGACGGACCGGTGGCGCTCGACGCTGCGCGCGCGATCAGTCGGGACCACGATCAGCCGCACGCCGCCGGCCGCGACGGCGTCGAGTACCGCCGGGACGACGTCGCCGGCACGCGTCACCCGCACCGCCGGGACGCCGTGCGACTCGGCGACCGTGACCAGGTCGAGACCGTGGGGAGTGCCGAAGAGCTGCTCGAACTCCTCCGATGTGCACTCCCCGGCCTGCGGAAGGAACGAGAAGATCCCACCGCCGTCGTTGTCGAGCACGACGCACACGAGGTCGGCACCTCTGCGGAACGATCCCAGGAGAGCGTTCGTGTCGTGGAGGAAGGCGAGGTCTCCGAGCAGCGCCACCGTCGGTGCCCCACTCCCCAGTGCGACGCCTAGCGCCGTTCCGACGAGACCGTCGATGCCGTTCACCCGCGGTTCGCGTACATGCGCAGACCGTCGCGCGGAGCAGCGAACCACTCGGCGTCGCGCACAGGCATGCTCGGCGCGACGAAGCACGCGGCTCCAGCAGGCAGCGCGGCGAAGACGTCGCGCGCCACCCGCCCCTCGAACGGCGCGTCGCCGGCGTCGAGCAGCGGATCGATCGCCGCGCGCGCAGCGGCCTCCGCGCCGAGCCAGTCGTCGAGCCACTCCGTGTCGTCGAGCGGTCGATCGCTGTCGAGTCGCTCCGCCAGCGATGTCAGAAGCGCCTCCGCGCAGCACTCCACGCGTTCGGATGCCGCCCTGTGCGGGTCGAGCCACGAGGCGTCGGGGTCGACCACGATCTGCATGATCGACGGATCGAGCCACGATGTCGCGACCTTGCCGGTCAGCGGGGCGCCGATCCGAAGGACGACCTCGGGCCTGTGCCCGTCGGCGAAGTCCGGCACTCGGAGCAGCGCCTCGTAGGCAGAGACCGCGTTGGCACCGGTGCGCAGCCCGGAGATCGGGTCGGCGAGCACCGGCCATCCGGCGGCGCGCGCGAACCGCCCGACCGTCTCCGCACTGGCGGCCGCCCCCATCCGGCAACCAGGAGCCCGCGCGCGGTGCCGCCGACGAGCGCGGCGAGTCGCTCCACCGTCTCCAGGTCGGGCGAGGGGACGGCGGGTGTCGAGACGGTCCAGGGGCGCCCGTCCGGACGCCCGGGAGCATCGACCAGCGCCGCACCCGTGGGCAGTAGTGGCTCACGGAAGCCGAGGTTCAGGTGCACGGGGCCGGGAGGCCTCCCCACCGCCTCGGCGACCGAGCGCGACGCGATCGACCGCCACGTCGCGCCCGCGCCGGGCACGTCGTCGGGTGGTCCGGGGGCGCAGTACCACCGGACCGCTCCTCCGTAGAGGCCCCGCTGGTCGATGGTCTGGCCGGCACCGGTGTCGTGCGCCTCCGGCGGCCTGTCGGCGGTGCACACCAGCATCGGCACCCGCGCGTGATGAGCTTCCACGACCGCGGGGTGGAAGCTCGCCGCCGCCGTCCCCGACGTGCAGAGCAGCACGGCCGGGCGCCCCGACGACACGCCGAGGCCGAGCGCCGTGTACGCAGCGCTGCGCTCGTCGAGCATCACGTTCACTCTCACGCGACGATCGCGCAGCATGGCGAGAGCGAGTGGAGTGGAGCGCGAACCCGGGGAGACGACCGCGTCGCCGACACCCGCGCGAACCCACTCGTCGACGAGAGCGCCGCAGAACGCCGTGGTGGCGTCACGAGCGGTCATCGGTGCCCATCCGCTCCGGACGCGAGAATGGCCCAGTGCGCGTCGTGCTGATACCTGGGTTCACGCAGACAGCGGCGTCGTGGGACTCGGTACGGGCGGCGCTCCCCTCCGGGATCGAGGCCCGCGCCCTCGGCGTGCCCCTTGGACTCGACTTCGAGTCGACCGCCGCTGCCCTCGGCGCCGCCGGCGGGCGTGGCGTGTACGTCGGATACTCGATGGGTGGACGACTCGCACTCCGCCTCGCGGTGGACCGGCCCGACCTCGTCGCGGGCCTCGTCCTCGTGAGCGCGTCCCCCGGGCTCGCGGATGCCACCGAACGGCAGGCGCGCCGCGCCGCCGACGATGCGCTCGCCGGCGAGATCGAACAGATCGGGGTCGACGCATTCCTCGTCCGCTGGCTGGCACAGCCTCTCTTCGCCGGCGTCGCCCCCGATGCTCCCGGCCTCGCCGAGCGACGGAGCTTCACCGCCGCCGACCTCGCCGCTTCCCTGCACAACCTCGGCACCGGCGTGCAGGAGCCGCTCTGGGAGAGGCTGAGCGGACTCACCATGCCGGTCATGCTGGTGACCGGCACGCGCGACCAGAAGTTCGACGGCATCGCCCGTGCGATGGCACCACTCATCCCCGGCTGCGAGACCGTGCGGATCGCGGGCGGGCACGCGCTCCACCTCGAGGCGCCACCCGACCTCGCTACGGCGATAGCGGCCTTCGTGCAGGGACTCGACGACTCGGGCGACCAGGGACGCCGGTAGGTCTCGAACGGTCCTCGGCCCGGCCGCGCGCAGATCGATGCTCACGACGCCCACAGCCCGGCCGCGAGCAGTGCCGCGAGGACGACCTGGAACAGGACCGTTCCGGTGAGGGCCCGCACCAGTGGTGGAGCATCGGCCTCGCTGACGGCGAGCAGAGCGGGCCTCACGGCCAGGGGCGCAGCAGCCAGGCCGACGAGCGCCCACCGGTGCGACGCCCCGATCGCAGCCGTCGACGCGAGGGCCCCGACAAGACAGAGAGTGAACAGGACGCGTCCGACCGGCCGGCCGAGGCGGACCACCAACGTCCTCTTGCCGGCGACCCGATCCGATGCCACGTCGCGCAGGTTGTTGACCAACAGGATCGCACAGGCCGGCAGGCCGGACACCAGCGACCCCCACCACGCCGCGGCGGGGACCCGATCTACCTGCACGTACGCGCTCCCTGCCGTCGCGACGAAGCCGAAGAAGACGAGCACCATCACCTCGCCCAGGCCCGAGTAGCCGTAGGGGCGCGGGCCGCCCGTGTAGAGCGCTCCCGCCGCGACGGCCGCCGCTCCGACCACCAGGAGGCGCGGGTCTGCGGCCAGCGAGAGGCCCAGCCCAACCGCCGCGGCGACTCCGAACGCCACGATCGCGGCGCGCTTCACCGCGCGCGGGCTCGCGATACCCGAGGCCGTGAGGCGCACCGGGCCCCGCCGGTAGGCGTCGGCGCCGCGCACCCCGTCGGAGTAGTCGTTGGCGTAGTTGACGCCGATCTGCAGAGCGAGCGCGACAACGAGTGCCGACGCGGCACGCCACCAGATCGTGGGACCTTCGAGCGACGCAGCGGCCGTTCCGACCATGACCGGTGAGAGCGCCGCACCGAGGGTGCGCGGCCGCGCGCCCTGCACCCACTGCGCGGCCGTCGTCACGGTCGCTTCGGGAAGCGGTCGAAGTCGGGGCGGCGCTTCTGCACGTATGCGTCGCGCCCCTCCTGCGCCTCCTCTGTCATGTAGTAGAGGAGCGTCGCGTCGCCGGCTAGCTGCTGGATGCCTGCGAGTCCGTCGTCTGCGGCGTTCATCGAGGCCTTCACCATCCTCAACGCGAGCGGACTGTGAGTGAGCATCTTGCGGCACCAGGCCACGGTCTCGACCTCGAGATCCGCGAGCGGCACGACCCTGTTCACCAGCCCCATGTCGAGCGCTTCCTGTGCGTCGTACTGCTCGCAGAGGAACCAGATCTCACGTGCCTTCTTCTGGCCGACCATGCGGGCGAGGAGGCCGGAGCCGAACCCGCCGTCGAACGAGCCGACGCGCGGTCCGGTCTGGCCGAAGCGCGCGTTGTCGGCTGCGACGGTGAGGTCGCAGACGATGTGGAGCACGTGACCTCCACCGATGGCGTAGCCGGCGACCATTGCGACGACCGGCTTGGGGCAGCGCCGGATCTGGATCTGGAGGTCGAGCACGTTCAGGCGGCCGACGCCCTTCGGGTCGACGTAGCCGTCGTCGCCCCGTACTCGTTGGTCCCCGCCCGAGCAGAAGGCATCGGGCCCTTCTCCGGTGAGGACGATGACACCGATCGCGGGGTCGTCACGCGCCACCTCGAACGCGTCGCGCAGCTCGAAGAGGGTGGTGGGGCGGAACGCGTTGCGCACCTCGGGCCGGCAGATGGTGATCTTGGCGATGCCCTCGGCGGTCTCGTACCTGATGTCGGTGAAGCCGTGGTCGCCGGTGGTCCAGCCGGCTCCGGGGCGGATGATCCGGGCGTCGTCGCTCATCTGCGGCCTCGCGTGGCTGGGGTTCGGGGATCGGTACCCTGCTGGGGACCGGACGGGATGCTGGGAGTGATCACTCCTACGGTCTGGAGGCTAGCGGGCAGTGCCGAGCGGAGACGAAACCCCCTGGTCGCGACCCTGCTGCCGTCGACGGCCCTCGCGCCCGCCGCCATCGCAGCGTGGGAGGCCGGCGAGGCGATCCTGCCGCTCAACCCCTCCGCCCCCGCCGCCGAGATCACGGCCCTCCTCGACCTCCTCCGCCCGACACACGTAGTCGACGCCGACGGTCGACACGCCCGCGCCGGCGGCGTCCCGGTTCCGGCCGGCACGGCAGCCGTCGTGGCGACGTCGGGCACGACCGGCACTCCCAAGGGAGTCGAGCTGACGCGGTCCGGGCTCGACGCCATGGGGCGGGGCTACTCCGAAGGGCTCGAAGCAGGCGACGGTGACCGCTGGCTCGCCTGCCTGCCCCTCTACCACGTCGCGGGCCTCGCGATCCTCGGACGCGCCTGGGTCACCGGAGTCCCCTACACGGCGCACGACGCGTTCGACCTCGCACGCGTCGCCGCCTCGCCTGCGATGGAGGGCACGACGATCGTCTCCGTGGTGCCCACGACGCTGCAGCGACTCCTCGATGCCGGCGCGCGCCTGCACGAGTACCGGCGCGTGATCGTCGGTGGCGCCCCGTGTCCGTCCGATCTCCGCGCACGCGCGCGTGCCGAAGGGGTCGCGCTCGTCGACGCGTACGGGCTATCCGAGACATGGGGCGGCTGCGCGCTCAACGGCTCACCGATCCGCGGGTGCGAGATCCGCACAGCGAGCGACGGCGAGATCCTCGTCAGAGGCGCGATGGTGATGCGCGGCTACCGGTTCGCGCCGGACCTCACGTCGGTAGCGCTCTGCGACGACGGGTGGTTGCGCACCGGCGACGCGGGCACATACGAGAACGGCATCGTCACCGTCACCGACCGCCGCAAGGATCTCGTCATCTCCGGCGGGGTGAACGTCAGCCCAACCGAGGTCGAGGGGGATCCTCCGCCGTCATCCCGCCGTGGCCGACGTGGGAGTCGCAGGTGCGCCCGACGCCGAGTGGGGCGAGCGGGTCGTCGCCTACATCGCTCCGGCCGATCACGCCGACCCACCGACGCTCGACGCGCTGCGCTCCTTCGCGCGCGATCACCTGGCGGCTGCGAAGCTCCCGCGCGAGATCGTCGTCGTCGAGGAGATCCCACGCACACCGAGCGGAAAGGTGCTCCGGCGACTTCTGCCCCGTCCATCTCCCACAGAGGTCCGAGCCGGACGCCGGACGACGCGGCCGGACGCGCAGGATGGTCAGGCATGAGGGTCGCGGACCTCCCGACGCCGGCGCTGGCAATCGACCTGACGGCGTTCGAGCACAACGTCGCGACCATGGCCGCGGCGCTTCCCGGCGCGAGGCTTCGCCCCCACGTGAAAGCGCACAAGTGCACCGAGATCGCGCGCCGCCAGGCCGAGGCCGGGCACCGCACGTTCTGCTGCGCCACGCCAGTGGAGGTGACGGGCCTGGCGCGCCGGCCTCGGTGACGATCTCCTCCTCGCGAACGAGACCGTCGGTCCCGCGCGCCTCGCCGCGATGGCGGCGTGCGGGGGCGGGTCACCGTCGCCGTCGACTCCGACGCGACGATCGCCGCGGCGGCTGCGTCCGGGATCCGCGAGGTGCTGATCGACGTCTGCGTCGGCCTGCCGCGCTGCGGATGCGCTCCCGACGACGCCGGACGCCTCGCCGACCTGGCGCGATCACGGGGGCTCGAGGTGCGCGGTGTCATGGGCTACGAGGGACACGTCGTCGGCGTCGAGGACCGCGCATCGAGAGCCGAGCAGACCGAGCAGTGCATGGCGCTGCTGCTGCAGGCGCACTCACTCGTGGGGGGCGACATCGTCTCCGCAGGTGGCACCGGCACGTACGACTGCAACACCTGGGCGAGCGAGATCCAGGCGGGGTCGTACGTGCTGATGGACACCGCCTACGACAAGCTTGGCCTCCCGTTCCGTCGGGGCCTGCAGGCCGTGGCGACCGTCGTGTCGGTGAACGAGCGGTGGGCCGTCGCCGACTGCGGACTCAAGGCACTGGCGATGGACCACGGCGATCCATCCATCGACGGCGCGAGCGTCTGGTTCTGCTCCGACGAGCACGTCACGTTCGCGACTGAGCCGCCGCCTCGCGTGGGAGACCGGGTGATCCTCTGGCCGGCGCACATCGATCCGACGATCGCCTACCACGAGGTCCTGCACGTCGCCGACGGGCCCGGCCTCGAAGCCGAGGTCATCGACTCCTGGCCGGTCGACCTCCGCGGCTGGTGACCCCCAGACCCAGGGGCGTCGATAGACCACAATATGTGTGGTCTATCGACGCCCCTGGGTCTGGGGCTCTTTGCCGTTCGGCGGCGGGGGCAATAGCGTCACGGCATGACCGACGAACTCGCTTTCCTCGACGCGACCGCCCAGGCCGACCTGGTCCGGCGCCGAGACATCTCCCCGCTCGAGCTCGTGGAGGCGGCGATCACGCGCGTCGAGAAGCTGAACCCCGAGCTCAACGCAGTGATCCACCCGCTCTTCGAGCAGGCCCGAACCGCGACGCGCAGCGATCTCCCGCAGGGGCCGTTCCGAGGCGTGCCGATGGTCGTGAAGGATCTCGACGGCACGCTCGCCGGCGCGCCCTACCACGCGGGCAACCGTCTCCTCGCCGAGCTCGGATACGTGCCCGAGACGACGAGCCACCTCTTCGAGAAGCTCCTGGGCGCGGGCTTCGTCTTCATCGGCAAGACCAACACCCCCGAGCTGGGCCTGATGCCGACCACCGAGCCGCTCGCCAAGGGCCCGACGCGCAACCCGTGGCACACCGAGCGCAGCACCGGCGGATCGAGCGGTGGATCGTCGGCGGCGGTCGCCTCGGGGATGGTGCCGGTCGGCCACGCCGGCGACGGCGGCGGCTCGATCCGCATACCCGCGAGTCACTGCGGCCTCTTCGGCCTGAAGCCGAGCCGCGGCCGCGTCAGCCTCGGCCCCGAGGAGGGCGGCGCGTGGGCCGGCCTGGTCATGCGCCACGTCGTGTCCCGGTCCGTTCGCGACAGCGCCGCGATCCTCGACGTGATCGAGGGACCGATGACCGGCGACCCCTACACGGCGCCGCCGCCTTCACGCCCGTACCGCGAAGAGGTGGGCGTCAACCCGGGCCGGCTGCGCGTGGGGCTGCGAACCCACACCGCTGCCGCCATGGGGGAGACCGATCCGGAGTGCGTGGCGGCCGCCGAAGACACTGCGCGCGTCCTGGAGTCGCTCGGGCACTCGGTCGAGGTCGCATCGCCGGCGGCGCTCGACGACGAGAACCTCATGGAACGCTTCATGGCGGTCTTCATGTCGTCGGTGCGCGCCGGTCTCGACGAGCTGGCGCTCCTCGCAGGTCGCGACGTGCGTCCCGAAGACGTCGAGCCCACTACCTGGATGTACGCGTCCATGGCGGCCGACGTCTCGGGCGCGCAGTACGTCGCCGCAGTGCACACCGCCCAGGTCTGGACGCGCCACGTCGCGTCGTGGTGGGCCGACGACGGCTTCGACCTGCTGCTCACGCCCACCTGCGCGGAGCCGCCCCCTGTCCTCGGCGACCTCGTATCGCCCGACGACAACCCACTGCACGGCGCCCTGCGCGCGACCCCGTTCGCGGCATACACCGCGCCCTTCAACGTCACCGGCCAGCCGGCGATGTCGGTGCCGCTCTACTTCTCCGCCGCGGGCCTGCCGATCGGCACCCAGCTCGTCGCCGCGCCGTACCGCGAGGACCTGCTCTTCCGTGTTGCTGCGCAGCTCGAGGAAGCGCGCCCGTGGGCCGACCGCCGCCCGACCGTCCACGCCTAGCGGGGGAAGACAGGCAGGTGACCGACGAGCTGGCGACTCTCGACGCGACGGCGCAGGCCGACCTAGTGCGCAGCGGCGCGGTCTCCCGCCGTGAGCTCGTAGACGCGGCGATCGCCCGCATCGAGAAGACCAACCCCGAGATCAACGCCGTCATCTCCACACGCTTCGAGCGGGCCGTGACCGACATCGACGCGGTCGACGCGGTCGACGCGATCGACGACTCCCCGCCCTCGGACGCCCCCTTCCCCGGCGTTCCGTTCCTGCTGAAGGATCTCGCCTGCCCGATGGCCGGAGAGCCGTCGCACGAGGGGATGCGGGCACTGCGCGAAGCGGAGCACACCGCCACTCACGACGGCCACCTCACGCGGCGGTACCGGCGCGCAGGGCTCGTGGTGCTCGGACGTACGAACACACCTGAGCTCGGACTGCTCCCGACGACCGAGCCCGACTCCTACGGGCCGACGCGGAACCCCTGGGACCCGCAGCGGACCCCGGGCGGGTCGAGTGGCGGATCGGCCGCGGCCGTCGCGGCCGGGCTCGTCCCCTTCGCCCACGGCTCCGACGGCGGTGGATCGATCCGCATCCCCGCCGCTGCCTGCGGTCTGGTCGGCCTCAAGACTTCACGCGGGCGCGTCTCGATAGGTCCGCATGCGGGGGAGCTGAATCGCTTCCTCTCGGTTCAGTTCGCGCTCACCCGAAGTGTCCGTGATGCCGCCGCCCTCCTCGACGTCGCCGCCGGGGAGGAGACGGGCGACCCGATCGTTGCTCCTCCTGCGCGCCGCCCCTACCTCGACGAGGTCGGCGTCGACCCCGGCCGGCTCCGCGTGGGGCTGATGACAAGCATCCCCGGCACCGCGGACCCGGTGCACCCCGAGTGCGTAGCCGCGGCGCAGGACGCAGCGGGCCTCCTCGAGTCACTCGGACACCACGTCGAGGTCTCACACCCGGCGGCCTTCGACGACCCGTCGCGAGTGGGGCCGTTCCTCACGGTCTGGTCGGCGAACGCCGCGTACGCGCTCGACTCGTGGGGGCGTGCGCTGGGGCGCGACCTCGGCGAAGGCGACGTGGAGCCGCTCACGTGGGCGCTCGCGTCGCACGGAAGGTCGACGAGCGCCACGCAGTTCCTCACGGCCGTCGGTGAGATGCAGTCGTGGTGCCGGAGCTTCCTTGATTGGTGGGACGAGTTCGACGTCCTGCTCACACCCACCCTCGGTGAGCCGACTCCCGCGCTCGGATCGTTCGCCGCGACCTCGGAGAGCCCGATGGCCGGCTTCATGCGCTCCGCCTCGTTCACCCCGTACACGCCGGTCTGCAACCAGACGGGCCAGCCCGCGATCAGCCTGCCCCTCGGCCACGACTCCGACGGCATGCCCCTCGGAACACACCTCGTCGCCGCCCCCTTCCGTGAGGATCTCCTCATCCGCGTCGCCGCGCAGCTCGAGGATGCACGGCCATGGTCCGGCCGGCGTCCCACCATCCACGCCTGACCCTCACCGCCTCCAGACCAGGGGCGTCGATAGACCACACATATTGTGGTCTATCGACGCTCGTGCCGGCGGTGGGGGTTGGCTGGGGGTGGAGTGGGGGTCGTAGCGTGCGGCGCATGACAGAGACGAACGACTTCGCACGTATGGACGCCACAGAGCAGGCGGCGCTCGTCCGAACCGGCGGAGCATCTCCCGTCGAGCTGGTCGACGAGGCGATCGCCCGCATCGAGAAGCTGAACCCGCGGCTCAACGCCGTGATCCACCCTCTCTTCGACCGCGCGCGCGACCAGGCGGCGTCGGGAGCGCTTCCCGACGGCCCCTTCCGCGGTGTCCCCATCCTCTTCAAGGACCTCTTCTGCGCCGTCAAGGGAGACCCGTACCACGAGGGGACGCGATACCTGAAGGAGGCCGGCTACCGCTCGCCGCGCACCGACGAGCTCGCGCGGCGCTACCTCGCGGCGGGCTTCGCGTACCTAGGCCGCACCAACACTCCCGAGCTGGGTCTCATACCGACCACCGAGCCCGACGCGCACGGCCCGACCCGCAATCCGTGGGACCTCTCGCGCACGACGGGTGGCTCGAGCGGCGGCTCTGCAGCCGCGGTCGCGGCCGGCATGGTCCCGGTGGGCCATGCGAACGACGGCGGCGGCTCGATACGCATCCCCGCGCCGTGCTGCGGTCTCGTCGGGCTGAAGCCGAGTCGCGGACGCAGCTCACTCGCGCCGACGACCGACCCGATCGTCAACCCGCTGGTCGTCGAGCTCTGCGTCACCCGGTCGGTGCGCGACACCGCCGGTGTCCTCGACGCGGTTCACGGAGCAGTCGCCGGCGACACCGTCGTCGCTCCGGCGCCGTCACGTCCCTACACGCAGGAGGTAGGCGCCGACCCTGGGAAGCTGAGGATCGGCATCCTCACCGAGAACCCGCTCGGCACCGGCGAGGTCCATGCCGACTGCGTCGCCGCCGCCGAGGCGGCCGGCCGGCTCCTCGAGTCGCTCGGTCATCACGTCGGCACCGAGTACCCGCAGGCACTCGCGAGCCCCGAGCTCGTCGGGCAGTTCACGACGATGTGGTGCACCGGGCTCCCGGCGACCTTCGCCGCCTACGAAGCCCAGGTCGGACGGCCCGTCACCGCCGCCGATGTCGAGCAGCTGACCTGGGAGCTCGCCGAGATGGGTCGCGCGACCTCGGCGCCCGCCCTGGTCACCGCCCTCGGAGCCGCCCACGCGTACAGCCTCGGCGTCGCAAGATGGTGGGAGGAGTGGGACCTCCTCGTCACACCCACGCTCGCCGAGCCACCGGTGGAGCTCGGCACGTTCAGCACTCCCGACGAGCCGATCCTCGGATTCCTGCGGGCGGCGACCTTCGTGCCGTTCACGGCGCCGTTCAACGTGACCGGCCAGCCCGCCATCCAGCTCCCGCTGCACCAGAGCGACTCGGGACTCCCCCATCGGCGTGCAGCTCGTCGCGGCGTTCGGTCGCGAGAACCTGCTGCTTAGGGTTGCGTCGCAGCTGGAGGAGGCGCTCCCGTGGAAGGACCGCCGGCCGCCGATCACGGCGGACTGAGCCTCAGCCGCGTGGGCTGAGAATCCCTGCGAGGTCCTCCTCGTCGGCTCGAACCTCGGCGACGAGATCGGGACCGGCATCCGGCAGCAGCCCGAGGGCCTCTAGCGCGTCGCAGACAGGGGTGTTGCTCTCGAGAGACGCACCCCGATCGGCCTCGAGCGCGAGGGCGTCGGCGGCTCTGAGCAGACTGGGCATCCCGACGCCGGGCGGCATGGCTCTGTCGTGGTGCCGAGCGATCGCGCCTACGAGCTCGGCGGGGAACTTCATCACTCCCAGCGCCGCCGCGCCCACCTGGGCGTGCGAGAAGCCGAACTCCTCCTGCTCCGCTCTCACGAGGTCGCGTCCGGATGTCGGATCGACACGGCTGAGCACGTCTTCGTAGCGTCGCGGAGCGCGCCGGAAGACGAGTGCCATGCCGATGTCGTGCAGCAGCCCCGCGCTGAACGCCTCACTGGCGTCGATGCCGACGCGCTTCGCGAGCACCGAGGCGGCTGCGGCCGTGCGCACCGAGTGCTTCCAGAAGCCCTCGGGGACCCCACGGCCCCTGTCCGAGAAGAGGTCGAACGCGGCGGTGGTCGCGAGCGCCCGAACGGTCGAGAGCCCAACGACGTTGACGGCGCGCGCAGCGCTGGCAACCTGCCCGGTGAGCCCGTAGAAGGCGGTGTTCGCGTGACGGATCACCTGCGTCGACAGGGCCGGGTCGGTCTCGATGAGTCGCCCGAGGTCCTGCGCCGAAGTTGCGGGATCCTCGAGCATCCAGAGCAGCCTCATCGCTGCGCCCGGATTGACTGGTATGTCGGTGACCTCTGCCACCAGGTCGTTGGTCTCGACCGCCACCATCCACTTCTCCGATGCCGTCGCAGGCCCGCCGGCCCCTACTCCGCCCGGCGTCACTCCTGTATCGGCCGCTGGTGCCCGACCCTGAGCCCGACCACCATTCGCGGGCCCGCCGTCGTAGGCCGGGGGTACCGTGCGGCGGTGGTGTTACAGCGCTTCTCGCCGGCCGTCAGGGAGTGGTTCGAGTCCGAGTTCCCGTCTCCCACGGCCGCCCAGGAGAAGGGCTGGCCTGCCATCTCCGAGGGCCACCACACGCTCCTGCTCGCACCCACCGGCTCCGGCAAGACCCTCGCCGCGTTCCTCTGGGCCCTCGACCGCCTCGCGACCGAACCTCCGCCACCCCGCGACGAGAGATGCCGGGTGCTCTACGTGTCGCCGTTACGAGCGCTCGCCGTCGACGTCGAGAAGAACCTGCGCAGCCCCATCGCGGGCATACGCGCCCGCGCGCAGCACCTCGGCGAGACCTTCACCGAGCCAGTAGTCGCGCTGCGCACCGGCGACACCCCCAGCCGCGAGCGAGCCGCCCTGGTGCGCACACCACCCGACATCCTCGTCACCACACCCGAGTCGCTCTACCTGATGCTCACCTCGCGAGCGCGAGAGATCCTCCGCTCCGTGCGATTGGTCATCATCGACGAGATCCACTCGGTCGCACCCACCAAGCGCGGTGCCCACCTCGCCCTCTCGCTCGAACGCCTGGAGGCGATCGCACACAGGCCGCCTAAACGGATCGGCCTCTCGGCCACGCAGCGTCCTCTCGACGAGATCGCGCGATACCTCGGCGGGCAGACCGCCTCGGGACCGCGGCCCGTGACAGTCATCGACGCCGGGATCGTCAAGTCGCTCGACCTCGAGGTCATCGTCCCGATCGACGACATGGCCGACCTCGGTGCTGCCGACCCGACCCACGCGCTGCCCGCGGAGTCGAGGAACAGCATCTGGCCGCACGTGCACCCGCACCTGCTCGCGCTGATCCTGAAGCATCGCACGACGATCGTCTTCGTCAACGCGCGACGCCTCGCCGAGCGGCTGGCCGCGCGCCTGAATGATCTCGCCGGCGAAGACCTCGTGGCGCGCACCACGGCTCGCTCGCCCGCGAGCAGCGCCTCGCCGTGGAAGACGACCTCAAGGCGGGCCGGCTGGCGCGCTGGTCGCAACCAGCTCTCTCGAACTCGGCATCGACATGGGAGCCGTCGACCTGGTCGTGTTGGCAGAGTCGCCCGGCACGGTCGCCCGTGGCATCCAGCGCGTCGGGCGTGCCGGCCATCACGTCGGCGAGCCGAGCATCGGGCGGATCTTCCCGAAGTTCCGCGGCGACCTGCTGGAGACGGCTGCGATCGTCGGCCGGATGCGCGACGGCCTGGTCGAGGAGACGCGCTATCCGCGCCTGCCCTCGACGTTCTCGCTCAGCAGATCGTCGCGATGGTCTCGGTCGACGAGTGGCGTGCCGACGACCTCTACGCAGCCGTGCGTGGCGCAGCGAGCTTCGCCGATCTCAGCCGCGACGCGTTCACGGCCGTCCTCGATCTGCTCTCGGGCCTCTACCCCTCCGACCGCTTCTCCGGCCTACGGCCCCGGATCGTGTGGGACCGCCTCGCCGGCACGGTGCGAGCACAGGCCGGTGCGCACTCGGTCGCCGTCACCAGCGGTGGAACCATCCCCGACCGCGGTCTCTTCGGCGTCTTCCTCCCCGACGGATCGCGCGTCGGCGAGCTCGACGAGGAGATGGTCTACGAGCGACGCCTCGGCGAGGCGTTCGTGCTCGGTGCCTCCACATGGCGGATCGAGGAGATCACCTCGAACCGGGTCGTGGTCACGCCCGCGCCCGGCGCGCCGGCGATGGTCCCCTTCTGGAAGGGTGGGCGCCCTTCGCGTCCCCTCGAGCTCGGCCGCGCCGTCGGCTGCCTCGTGCGCGAGCTGCGCGCTCGCGAACCCGAGGCGGCGGCCGCCCACCTGCGCGACGACCTCTGCCTCGACGAGCGCGCCGCGCAGAACCTGCTGCGGTACCTCGATGACCAGGCCACCGCCACCGGGGCGGTACCCGACGACCGCACCATCGTGGTCGAGAGGTGCCGCGACGAGATCGGCGACTGGCGCGTCTGCATCCTCACGCCCTTCGGTGCGCGGGTGCACGCTCCCTGGGCGCTCGCGATCGAGGAGCACCTCTCACGTTCGGGCATCAACGTCCCGGCCCTCTGGAGTGACGACGGAATCGTCCTGCGCCTCCCCGACGCCCTCGACAGCCTCTCCACCGAGGCGCTCCTCCCTCCGCTGGAGGAGGTGGAGGACCTCGTCGTCGCAAGACTGCCGGTGACCTCGCTCTTCTCGTCGCACTTCCGGGAGAACGCCGCACGCTCCCTGCTGCTCCCCCGTCGCCGGCCCGGGCAACGCCACCCCGCTCTGGCAGCAGAGGCAGCGCTCCGCCGACCTGCTCGCGGTCGCGGTGAATCACCCGTCGTTCCCGATGCTCCTCGAGACGATGCGCGAGATCCTCGCCGACGTCTTCGACCTCGCCGGCCTCCGTGACCTCCTCGCGGGCATCCGCACACGGCGGATACAAGTGGTCAGCGTGGAGACGTCGAGGGCGTCTCCGTTCGCGCAGTCGCTGCTGCTCGGGTGGGTCGCCGTCTACATGTACGAAGACGACGCCCCCGTCGCCGAGCGGCGCGCCGCGGCGCTCTCGCTCGACCGCGGGCTCCTTGCAGAGCTTCTCGGCGCAGACGAGCTGCGCGAGCTGCTCGACCCGGCCGCCATCGCAGAGCTGGAGCTCGAGCTGCAGCATCTCGTGCCTGACCGGCACGCACGCAACGTAGACGCCCTCCACGACCTGCTTCGCGATGTCGGTGAGCTCACCGACGCCGAGATCGCGGCTCGTTGCGCCGGCCCGCCGCCCGGTGTGCACGACGAACCGGCCGTAGCCGTCGAGTGGACCGAGCTTCTGCTGAACGAGCGCCGCGCCATCCGAGTGCAGATCGCCGGCGAGGATCGCGTCGCCGCCGCGGAGGACGCCGGGCGGCTGCACGACGGCATCGGCGCCACGATCTCTCCGGGGCTGCCAGGTGCGTTCACCGCACCCGTCGAGGCTGCGCTCGACGACCTCGTCGCGCGCTATGCGCGAACACACGGACCCTTCACCACCGCCGAGGTCGCCGGGCGGCTCGGGATCACCGTCGACGCGGCGCTCGTCGTGCTGGCCCGCCTGGAGGCCGAGGGCCGAGTGGTCCACGGCGAGCTCCGACCCGAGGGCCTCGAACGCGAAGTGGTGCGACGAGGGCGTCCTGGCGTGCTGCGACGCCGCTCTCTCGCATCTCTACGACGTGAGGTCGAGCCGGTCGACGCGCCCACCCTCGGACGCTTCCTGCCGGCGTGGCACGGGGTCGGCGCGGGTCGGCGCGGCATCGACGCGCTCGTGGCCGCGATCGACCAGCTCCAGGGCGCAGCCGTACCGGTATCGGTCCTGGAACGCGACGTGCTGCCCGCCCGCGTCGACGGATACCAGCCCGCGATGCTCGACGAGCTCTGCTCGCGCGGAGCCCTCGCCTGGGTCGGATCCGGAGCGCTCGGCGGTGACGACGGACGCGCCCGCCTCTACTTCCGCGACCGGGCACGCCTCCTCGGCGGGGCGTGGGGCGCCGCCGCCGAGCCGCCGACCGGGACGCTGCACGACTCCCTCCGCAGCGGCCTCCGGATCGCGCGGCGCGTCGTTCTGGAGCGATCTGGTCACGATGGCCGGCACCGCCGACGAGGCCCTGCTCCTGGGCGCACTCTGGGATCTCGTCTGGGCGGGCGAGGTCACGAACGACACGTTCGCGCCGCTGCGGGTGCCTCGCCGGGCGGGCCACCGCCGCCGCTCGGGTCGGCGCGCCCGCCCCGGAGCGGGCCGGCTCACGCGACTCGGTCCACCTGCGGGGTCCGGCCGCTGGTCACTCGTCGAGCCGCTCCTCGATCCCGCGGTGACTGCCACCGAGGCGGCGCACGCACTCGCCCTCCAGCTGCTCGAACGCCACGGGGTGGTGACCCGTGAAGCCGTGAGGGCCGAGGGCGTAGCGGGTGGGTTCGCCGCTGTGTACCCGGTCCTGCGCGCCGCCGAGGAAGCCGGCCGGGCACGGCGCGGCTGGTTCGTGGCGGGGCTCGGCGCGGCCCAGTTCGCCCTCCCGGGCGCCGTCGAGAGGCTGCGGGGTGAGCGATCCCAGGGCGAGGCACCCGCAACGATCCTGCTGGCAGCGACCGATCCCGCCCAGCCCTACGGCGCTGCTCTCGCCTGGCCCGACGTCTCGGGCCGGCCGGCTCGCACGGCGGGTGCGTACTTGGTCCTCACCGGCGGCGAACCGGCGGTCTTCATCGAGCGCGGCGGCCGGTCGCTCCTGACCTTCCCGGCCGCCGGGCGTGACGACGCCTGGATCGAGGCGGTCGTCGAGGCGCAGAAGTGCGGACGTCTCCCCGCACTCGAGCTCGACCGCATCGACGGCTCACCGGCACGTACGGCGCCCTCGGCCGACCGGCTCCGCGCGGCGGGCTTCACCGACGGCTACCGGGGCCTGACGCTGCGCGCATAGACGCGGTTCGGCGATACGCTGCGCTTCCACCAGCCAGCACTCGGAGGTACCACATGGGCCTGCTCGACAAGGTGAAGGACGTCGCCGGCAAGGCGGCCGAAGGGGCGAAGCACGCGACCGCCGTCGGCAAGGAGAAGATCGAGGACGCCCGGCTGCAGAAGAAGATCACCGAGCTCTGCGGAGGAGATCGGTCGCATCGTCGTGAGTCAGCGGAGCGGAGAGGCTGCCGCCGATGCCGACGCGCAGATCGACGCGAAGGTCGCCGAGATAGCTGACCTCGAGCGCCAGATCGCGGAGAACGACGTGGCGACCGACTCAACCGACGAACCCGAAACCTCCTAGACCTCGCGGACTGCGAGATCGACTTTCCCGACAGCATCTCGAGGGAATCGCGGCGCCCGACCTACCCCTCAACTCGACGGCCCCGGTGCGACGATGAACTGCGCCTGCTCCATACGGACCTCGACAACCGCACTCATCCGACTGCGCTCGGTGTAGTAGCGAAGGATGTCGACAATGCGCTCCGGATGTCGGAGGTATCCGGCCAGGGCCCGCGGGTGGAAGTGGTAGCGGACCGAGTGTCGAACGACGATTCCAGCGAGCGGCCAACGCCCCCGACGAACCTCGGCCCGTCCGCGCACGCGCAACACCTCGCGCTCACCAGTGGACCGCTCCGGATCGAAGAGCATGACTACGTCGGGATGGACGGCAACCGCCCGGACCAGTGGTGATTCACTTCGCTGGGTCAGAAAGAAGCTTCCGCGGCGGTGGACGAACCACAGAGGGACCACGAGCGGTGTTCCTGAGGGGAGTCGAGCGGCGACACGCACCACTCGGCAGCTTGCGAGGTGGCGATCGATCTTGACCTTGGCCGCAATCACCGTCCGGACCGTCGCAGCTTGGAGTAGTCCCACGCGACGACCTGGTCGGCCACGAGAAGACACCAGGTCAGCTCTTCGTCGGGCCCACCGTCGGCCAGCCCATCCACGACGCCTCGAAGACGAACACCCCGAAGCTCGGGAGTGAAAACACCGGCATCGACAAGCAGCGTCGCGACCGTTCCGGTTCGGGGTGTCAGCGCCTCGGCTCGGAATCCGAGCAGGAATCCGTCGCCCTTCCGGCAGACTCGGACAGGGATCAGGTGCACTTCGTCGTGAGCCAAGAACGCAACCGAAGCACGGGGTGGATCAGCGAGCAGATCGGCAAGCTCATCGATGGAGACACGCCGGGTCGCCCGCGGCACGGAATCGACCATACCGAAGCGAGAGTACCGGAGCGCCACCAGGAGATCCTCCACCCCAACCCCTTGGGGATTGGGGGTCAGGAGAGCACGATCTCCTGGGTGGCGAACTCGACGCGATCGCGGCCGGACTCCTTCGCGCGGTACAGCGCGAAGTCGGCGCGCTTCAAGGTCTCGGCCGCGAGGTCGCCCGACTCGTGTATCGCGACGCCGGCCGAGAACGTGGTGACAGGTCGCGACTCCGACCACGCGCTCCGCAGGCGCCGCACCGCTGTGCGCGCCCCCTTCTCACCGGCGCCGACCAGCACGAGCGCGAACTCCTCCCCTCCGTAGCGAGCCACGCAGTCGACCTGCCGGCTGACCGACGTCAGGCACCTCGCCAGGCAGCGCAGCGTCTCGTCGCCCGCGGCGTGACCGTACGTGTCGTTCACCGACTTGAAGTGATCCAGGTCGACCACGACGAGCGCATCGCCGGGAATGAGCGTCTCCAGCGCCCGCGAGAACGTGCGCCGGTTCGCGAGACATGTGAGCGGGTCGGTCTCGGCCTCGAGCACGAGGACAGCCGCCGCGCGCATGCTGTCGAACCTCCGTGCCGCCTCCTGGGAGAGGAGCTCCGCAACCTGGCGGGCCGAGCGCGGCAGCGACCTGTGGGAGGTGGCCCAGAGCAGCACGATCGCACCGAGCGGGCCGTGCTCGCCGGCGAGCGGCACGATCGCGACCGCTCGCGCCCGCGACCGCTTCGAACCGCCCACCATGCCGGCGGCGCGGGCGTCGGCGTAGTGCTCCACCGCTCCGGGGCACACCTTCTCGGCGTCGAGTACGAGCGGCGCAGTGTCGGCGAGCGCGGGGTGACCACTCCATGTCCTGCTCAGGAAGCGCTGCGGCGCGCGCTGGTCGGCGAGGTACACGACGGCGGCATCTGCCTCCAAGAGGTCGGACGCCAGCACGGCGAGAACCTCGGCGCCCTCGCGCTCGTCGGTGACCCGTACCAGCACCCGGACCGCGTGCAGCAGGCGTTCGATGTGGATCTCCACGCGGCGTTGCCTGCGGAGCACGAGAGCCACCGCCTCGCCCGCCACTACACCAACCGCGATCTCGAAAGTGACCGGCACCAGCACCGACGAATCCCAGGTCGCTCCCGAGCCGAGCCGGAGCGCACCCAGAGCAAGCGGCATCAGCGCGACACACGTGCCCGAGGACTGCGAGAAGCCCGTCAGCGCGAAGAGAAGCGTGAATACCGCCGCGTACACACCCGCGTCGTTGCCGGAGCCGCGCGCTGCGAAGGCGACGAGCACGAAGCCCGCCACCGGGTACGCGAGCTGGGCACGGGCCCCCACCGCGCCCAGGGAAGCGCGAGCCCGACGAGCCCGACGAGCATCGCAGCGAGCGAGACCTCCGTGCCGAAGGCGTCGGCGGGCCAGCCATCGGGCGCGTAGCCG
The DNA here is from genome assembly GCA_027494135.1 of Acidimicrobiia bacterium. Lineage (GTDB taxonomy): Bacteria > Actinomycetota > Acidimicrobiia > IMCC26256 > PALSA-610 > JAOSJK01. The sequence continues at coordinate 701,547 of JAOSJK010000001.1, forward strand.
GACAGAACCCCGAGAGCCCCACCTGACAGGAAGAAGATCGCGCCGAGGCGCCCGCTCAGCGTCGCGTGATCGAGGGAGCGCCACCCTGTCCGTGCGTCGCGCAGCAGGGCGCGCGCCGAGGCGACCGGGTCCACGCGGCGCCTCGCCTCATGCCCTTGTCGCCCTGTCGCTCGCACGTAACTGCCCACCCCGGACCTCTCTCGCCCTCCGGACGCGGCTCTCCCACACCCTCATCGGCCTCCTCGGCCTCCGACTTGAGGAGAAACTCGCCCGAGGCGCTACCTTCGACCCGACAGGACCACCCGGCTCGACAACCCGGCTCGACCGACCCACAGGAGCGACGTGTCCGACCTCTTCTCGATCGAAGGCAAGACCGCACTCGTCACCGGCGGTAGCCGCGGCATCGGCCTCATGATCGCCCGCGGATTCGTCGAGGCCGGCGCGAAGGTCTACATCTCCTCTCGCAAGGCCGACGTCTGCGATCAGGTCGCCGCCGAGCTCTCGGAAGTCGGCGACTGCTCCTCGCTCCCGGCCGACCTGGCGACGGAGGAGGAGTGCATCCGTCTCGCCGGCGAGATCTCGTCGCGAGGAGCGGCTGCACATCCTCGTCAACAACGCGGGCGCCAACTGGGGTGCACCGCTGCGCGAGTTCCCTGCGTCCGCATGGGACAAGGTTCTCGACCTCAACGTGAAAGCACCGTTCTTCCTGACCCGGGCCCTGCTTCCTCTGCTGACGGCCGCACAGACGCCCGGCGACCCCGCCCGCGTGATCAACATCGGCTCGATCGACGGGATCCAGGTACCTGCGCTCAACACGTATTCCTACTCGTCGAGCAAGGCGGCCGTACACCACTTGACGCGCGTCCTCGCGAAGGAGCTCGCGCCTCAGGGGATCACCGTGAACGCGGTGGCACCCGGCCCGTTCGAGTCGAAGATGATGGCCGAGACGCTGAGGAACTTCGGCGACGCGATAGTGCAGTCGTGCCCACTCGGCCGCATCGGCGAAGCCGACGACATGGCCGGAGTCGCGATCTATCTCGCGAGTCGAGCAGGGGCATACCTGACCGGCACTGTGATCCCGGTTGACGGCGGGATCTCGACGACCAAGTAGCTACGTTCCCGCCGCGCGCCGCTCAGCCGCCGGAGATGTCCTGCGGCCTCGCCTTTCCGGCGCTGATCCACGGCATCATCGAGCGGAGCTCGGCACCGACCGACTCGATGGGGTGCTGTGCCTCGCGGCGCTGCATCGCGCTGAACCCCGGCCTGCCGGCCTGGTTCTCGAGGATCCACTCACGGGCGAATGCGCCCGACTGGATCTCCGAGAGGATGCGGCGCATCTCCTGCTTGGTCTCGTCGGTGATGATCCGCGGTCCGCGGCTCATGTCGCCGTACTCGGCGGTGTCGGAGATCGAGTACCGCATGTTCGCGATACCGCCCTCGTAGATGAGGTCGACGATGAGCTTCACCTCGTGCAGGGTCTCGAAATACGCCGACTCCGGCTGGTATCCCGCTTCCACCAGCGTCTCGTAGCCCGCCTTGATCAGGGCGACGAGACCGCCGCAGAGCACGACCTGCTCCCCGAAGAGGTCGGTCTCGGTCTCCTCTTCGAAGGTCGTATCCAGGACGCCGCCGCGCTGGATCCGATGCCCTTCGCGTACGCGAGAGCCTCCTTCTTGGCATTGCCGCTGGCGTCGACGTGGACCGCGACGAGTGCCGGGACGCCCCCGCCCTCCTCGTAGGTCCGACGGACGAGGTGCCCGGGCCCCTTGGGAGCGATCATCCACACATCGACCCCGTCAGGAGCCTCGATCTGCCCGAAGTGGATGTTGAAGCCGTGGGCGAACGCGATCGCGTCGCCCCCGGCCAGGTTCGGCTCGATCTCGTCGCGGTACACGCCTGCCTGCTCCGTGTCGGGCAGGAGGACCATCACGATGTCGGCCTCGCGGGTCGCCTCGGCGGTAGTGAGGACGCGCAGCCCCGCCACCTCGGCCTTCGACCACGAAGACGACCCCGCCCGCAGGCCGACGCGCACGTCGACGCCCGACTCCTTCAGGTTCAGCGCGTGAGCGTGGCCCTGGGAGCCGTAGCCGAGGACGGCGACCTTGCGGGAGCGCAACGCTGCGAGGTCAGCATCCTGGTCGTAGTAGATGGTTGCGGGCATTGCCTACCTCCGGTCTGTGTGGCGGCTCAGGCTATGCGGTCGTCGGAGCGGCGGCCGAGCCGGGAGCGTCGACATGCCTGTCAGGTCCGGGCGCCCTTCACGGCCCTCAGCTTCACCGGCTCGCGTGCGAGCTTGGCCAGCGCGACCCTCCCGGTGCGCTGGAGCTCCACGATCCCGAAGGGCCGCACGAGGTCCGAGAAGGCATCGAGCTTGCCGGGGTCGCCGGCGACCATGATCGTCATCGACTCGAACCCGACATCGACGATCTTCGCCTCGAAGATCGCGGTCAGCTCGGTCACGTGGCTGCGCAGCTCGGCGGTCGCCTTGGCCGTGACGATCATCATCTCGCGCTCCACCGCGTCGCGGGGCGCCAGTTCGGTGATCTTTATCACCGGTATCAGCTTGTTCAGCTGCTTGACGATCTGCTCCAGCGGCGCCGACTCGACATCGACGACGATCGTCATGCGACTGAACCGCTCGTCCTCGGTGGGGCTGACGGCGAGCGAGAAGATGTTGTAGCCGCGACGTGCGAACAATCCCGAGACGCGCGAGAGCACTCCCGGCTTGTTCTCCACGAGCACGGAGAGGATGTGGTGGCGCGGCTGCCCCGATCCGTTCATCGGTCGATCTCCTCGTTCTCGTTCTCGTCTTGGGAGCTGGAGCCGGCGCCGGCGACTATCACGTCGTCGTTCGATGCGCCTGCCGGAACCATCGGGTACACCTTCTCGCGCCAGTCCACCCGGAACTCGATGACGACCGGTCGATCGTCGATCGCGTTCGCCTTCTCGATCGCGGGCACGACGTCTTCAGGGGTCTCAACCCGCATCGCGACACATCCCATCGCCTCGGCCCACTTCACGTAGTCGGGCAGGTCCGGCGAGAGGTAGACCTCGCTGTAGCGCTCCTCGTAGAAGAGCTCCTGCCACTGCCGCACCATTCCGAGATAGGCGTTGTTGAGGATCGCGATCTTCACCGGGATCCGCTCCGCCGTCGCCGTCACCAGCTCCTGCGCAGTCATCTGGAAGCAGCCGTCGCCGTCGACCGCCCACACCATCCGGTCGGGCTGGCCGACCTTCGCACCGATCGCGGCCGGCACGCCGTAGCCCATCGTTCCGAGCCCGCCTGAGTTCACCCAGGTGTAGGGGTGATGGAACTGCCAGATCTGACTCGTGAACATCTGATGCTGGCCCACGCCCGAGACGACGATCGTGTCCTCCGGCGTGTGCTTGCGGAGCATGTCGATGCAGTACTGCGGCGTCAGCGTGCCGCCATCGCTTCCGCGGATGGCAATCGGATAGGTGTCCTTCCACTCGGTCACCTGCGCAATCCACTCGGAGAGATCGGGGCGGCCGCGCTTGGTGTGATCGGCCCGCACGGCCTTCACGATCTCGGTGATCACCACACGGCAGTCACCCACGATCGGAACGTCGGCGGCGCGGACCTTCCCCAGCTCCGCAGGGTCGATATCGACGTGGATCACCTTCGCTTCGGGGGCGAAGGCCGAGACCTTCCCCGTGACCCGGTCGTCGAAACGCGCGCCCAGCGTTATGAGCAGATCCGCTCGCTGCATCGCCGTGATCGCCGTGTAGTTGCCGTGCATTCCGGGCATCCCGAGGCAGAGCGGGTGCTCGTCGGGGAAGGCTCGCGCGCCATCAGCGTGGTGACCACCGGCACGCCGGCAAGCTCGGCCAGCTCGCGCAGTGCCTCGGCGGCACGGGCGGCGAGGATGCCGCCGCCGGCGTAGATGACCGGTCGCGACGCCTCGCCTATCAGGCGCGCAGCGTCCTTGATCTGCTTCGGGTGGCCCTTCGTCGTCGGCTTGTATCCGGGGAGGTCGACGCTCTCCGGCCAGTACCAGTCCATGGTCGCATTGGCGACGTCCTTCGGCAGGTCGATCAGGACGGGACCGGGGCGCCCGGTCGTTGCGACGTGGAACGCTTCGCGGACGACGCGCGGGATCTCCTGGGCGTCGGCGATGAGCCAGTTGTGCTTGGTCACCGGCATCGTGATCCCAGTGGTATCGGCCTCTTGGAAGGCGTCGGTTCCGATCGACGAGTAAGCGACCTGTCCGGTGATCACCACCATCGGAACGGAGTCCATGTAGGCGTCGCAGAGTGGCGTGACGATGTTCGTCGCGGCGGGACCACTGGTGACCATCGCCACGCCGGGGCGGCCTGTGACGTGCGCATAGCCCGAGGCCATGTGCCCGGCGCCCTGCTCGTGACGCACGAGTATGTGCCGGATCGACGAGTCGATCAGCGGGTCGTAGACGGGCAGGATCGCTCCACCCGGGAGGCCGAACATCACCTCCACGCCCTCCATCTCGAGGCTCTTGATGAGGGCCTGGGCTCCGGTCATCTTCATGGTGTCGCTCCGTGTGTCGCTGGGGGATCTGCTTCCGGGTACGAAAAACCCCCGCCATGGGCGAGGGGTCGGTGGAGCGCACGGGCGCGCGTCGGCGCGCCGTGCGCTAGGTGACTACGGGGAGAAGTGTGCGATGACGCATCAACCGGAGAGTCTGCACCATGAGACGCCGGCATGCAAGTGCGGGGGAGCTCGGCCCCGACTCACTACGATCACACAGCATTTCGGAGCGAGCGGAGGCGAGGGTGAAGTACACGGCATCGGTCACCCCCGCAGACGAGAACGCGCACCTGATCGGGCATCCACACCGATGGCGCATCCTCGCGGTTCTCTGTACGAGCCTCGTCGTCGTGATGGTCGGCAACAGCTCGCTCAACGTGGCGCTCCCGACGATCGCACGCGAGCTGGACGCCGGCACGAGTCAGCTCCAGTGGATAGTCGATGCCTACGGTCTCGTCTTCGCGGGCCTGCTCTTCACGGCCGGGTCTCTCGGAGACCGCTTCGGCCGCAAGGGCGCCCTCCAGTTCGGCCTGATCGTCTTCCTTGCGGGATCCGTCACCGCGTCCACCGTCGATTCGGCGACGATGGTCACAGCTTGTCGCGCCGTCATGGGGCTCGGTGCCGCCTTCGTCATGCCCGCGACGTTGTCGATCATCGTCAACGTCTTCCCGACCCACGAGCGACCGAAGGCGATCGCACTCTGGACAGCGATCGCCGGTGTCGGGGGAACGCTCGGCCCGATCGCCAGCGGCCTGCTGCTCGCTCACTTCTCGTGGAGCTCGGTCTTCCTGGTGAACGTGCCCATTGTGACCTTCGCGCTCGTCGCCGGGGCACGTCTGGTACCGACCTCGCGCGACCCTGGACTGCCTCGGATAGACGTAGTCGGAGCGCTCCTCTCCACTGCCGGCATCTCGGCGCTCGTGTACGCAATCATCGAGGCCCCCACCGAGGCTGGACCGGTACCGCGACCCTCTCGGTGGCGGCTGCCTCGATCGTGATCCTCGCGGCGTTTGCGCGTTGGGAGCTGCGCAGGGAAGAGCCGATGCTCGACCTCAGGTACTTCCGTCATCGCGGCTTCTCGATCGGCAGCCTGGGCATGGCGCTCGTCTTCTTCGCGATGTTCGGCTTCATGTTCCTGTTGACCCAGTACATGCAGCTGGTTCTCGGCTACTCAGCGCTCGGCACGGCACTGAGAATGCTTCCGTTCGTCTTCGTGATGATCACCATCGCCCCGCAGACCCCGCGCCTCGCCGCAGCGCGGGGTGCGCACCGAGTGGTGAGCGCCGGACTGCTGACAGTGGCGGCTGGAATGGCACTTCTCAGCCGGATCGGGGTCGCGACCGACTACTGGGTGATCGTGGTGGTGATGATGCTCCTCGCCTGCGGGATGGCGCTCTCGATGGCGCCGATGACGAACTCGATCATGTCGGGGGTACCGCGAGCCAAGGCCGGTATCGGCTCCGCGATGAACGACACCTCGCGCGAGCTCGGTGGTGCGCTCGGCGTCGCCGTCCTGGGGAGCATCGCCAACTCCCGGTACACCAGCACCCTGAAGCCCTCCCTGGCCGGCCTCCCTCCAGAGGTCGTGAGCGCCGCCCACGACTCGCTCGCCGGAGCGCTCGGTGCGGCGTCCCGGATGGGAGACGCGGGCGCGGGTCTCGCCGCGGCGGCCCGTCAGGCGTTCGTCGACGGTATGACAGGTGCCGTTCTCGCGGGCGCCGCGGTCATCGCGGTCGCGGCCATCGTGGCGCGTAGGCACCTCCCCGCCGAAGATCCGGCCGGCGAGCAACCGGCTGCACCACCGCTCAGAAGTTCGTGATCGCGCCCTTGTCGGCGCCCTGAGCGAGCTTGGCATACTTCGCCAGGAAACCGCTCGTGTACCGCGGCTCGGGGATCTTCCAGTCGTCGCGGCGGCGTGCAAGCTCGTCATCGTCGACCATGAGATCGATCGTGTGGGCGTCGGCATCGATCACGATGCGGTCGCCATCCCGAGCGAACGCGATCGGCCCGCCGTCGACGGCCTCGGGCGCGACGTGACCGACGCAGAACCCGTGCGTGCCGCCGGAGAAGCGACCGTCGGTGATCAGGGCGGTGTCGGCGCCGCGCCCCGCTCCTTTCATCGCGCCCGTGACGGCGAGCATCTCGCGCATGCCCGGCCCTCCCTTGGGGCCCTCGTAGCGGATGACCACGATGTCGCCGGAGCGGATCTTCCCGGCGAGGATCTCCTCCATCGCCGCCTCCTCGCCATCGAAGACGCGCGCCGTGCCGTCGAAGCGCATCTGGTCGATGCCGGCGACCTTCACGACAGCGCCCCGCGGCGCCAGCGAGCCCGTCAGCACCGCGATCCCACCGACCGCGTGGATCGGCTCGGAGCGCCGGTGCAGGACCGCGCCATCGGGCGCGGGTGGATCGATCGCCGCGAGGTTCTCGGCCATTGTGAGGCCGGTGACCGTGAGGCAGTCTCCGTCGATGAGCCCCTCATCGAGGAGGTGCTTCATGACGACGGGGACACCACCGATCGCGTCGAGATCGGTCATGTGGTACTGACCGTGCGGCTTCATGTCGGCGATGTGCGGCACCCTCGCGGCGACACGGTTGAAGTCGTCGAGCTCGAGCTCGACGCGCGCCTCGTTGGCGAGCGCGAGCAGGTGCAGGACAGCGTTGGTGGATCCCCCGAGCGCCATGGTCACGGCGATCGCGTTCTCGAAGGCACTCTTCGTCATGATCCGGCGCGGTCGCAGATCGAGCTCCAGGAGCCGCATGACCGCCCGCCCGCTCTCGTACGAGAAGTCGTCGCGCCGACGGTCGGGGGCGGGCGGGCTCGCACTGCCGGGTAGGGCCATGCCGATCGCCTCGCTGATCGAGGCCATCGTGTTCGCGGTGAACATGCCGGCGCACGCTCCCTCGGTCGGACACGCCGCTCTCTCGATCTCGCCGAGCTCGTTCTCCGTGAGCGTTCCGGCCGCGCACGCTCCCACCGCCTCGAAGACGCTGACGATGTCGAGCGTCTGACCCTTGTGGTGGCCGGGCAGGATCGCACCGCCGTACATGAAGACGGTTGGGAGGTCGAGGCGCGCCGCCGCCATGAGCATCCCGGGGAGGCTCTTGTCGCAACCGGCGAACGCGACGAGGGCGTCGAGGCGCTCCGAGTGCATCACACACTCGACCGAGTCCGTGATGATCTCGCGACTCACCAACGATCCGCGCATCCCTTCGGTGCCCATCGAGATCGCGTCGGAGACGGCGATCGTGACGAACTCGATGGGGAACCCACCGGCGTCGCGGACACCCTGCTTCGCCCGCTTCGCCAGACGGTCCAGGGGCAGGTTGCACGGCGTGACCTCGTTCCACGACGAGGCGACGCCGACCTGGGGCTTGTCCCAGTCGGCGTCGGTCATCCCCACGGCACGCAGCATCGAGCGCGCGGGTGCACGCTCGGGGCCGTCGGTGACGTCGTGGCTACGGGTCTTGAGATCGGGTCTGTCGGGCATGGGGCGAATCGTATTCGGCTCCCGCCGCCCACCTCCTGCCGGGCGCCGGAAGCGTGAGCCACGGCGCTGACTAGCCTCACGTCCATGCCGGATCTCCGCTTCGACCACCTGTACCGATACGACGAGCTGACCCAAGCGTTGGAGGCACTCGTCGCCGAGCGCCCCGACATCGCGACCCTCGAGAGCGCGGGGAGGTCGCACGAAGGGCGCGACATCTGGCTCGTCACCGTCACGAACACGGCAACCGGGCCGCACGACGAGAAGCCCGCCGTGTGGGTCGACGCCAACATCCACGCGACCGAGATCACCGGCTCCACCGCTGCGCTGCACCTCCTGCACCGGCTCGTCTCGGGCCACGGAGCCGACGAGAAGGTGACCAGGGCGCTCGACACGCGGACCTTCTACGTGATGCCGCGCGTCAACCCCGACGGCGCCGAGCTGGCCCTGGCCGCATCTCCTACCTATCTGCGGTCCAGCACCCGCGCATGGCCGCGCACCGACCAGGCTGACGGACTGGTCGAGGAGGATGTCGACGGCGACGGCCGGATCCTCACAATGCGCGTCCCGGACCCCAACGGGGCATGGAAGGTGAGCGACCTCGACCCCCGGATCGTCGTGCGCCGCGACGCCGACGAGTCAGGCCCCGGCCCCTACTACCGGATGCTCCCGGAGGGGACGATCCGGAACTACGACGGGGTGCTCATCCCACTCGCCCCCGACCGTCGCTCACTCGACCTGAACCGGAACTTCCCGCGTACTGGCGGACTCACGGGGAGCAGCGCGGCGCCGGCCCGTACCCGGCGTCGGAGCCCGAGGTCCGCACCGTCGTGCAGGCAGTCACCGAGAGGCCCAACATCTGCGCCTACTTCGCGCACCACACGTTCAGCGGCGTGATCCTCCGGCCGTACGACGGCCACAAGGACGAGCACTTCCCTACCAAGGATCTCCGCACGTACCAGGAGCTCGGCAGGCGCGGCACTGAGCTGACCGGGTACAAGGCGGTCTCGGTCTTCCACGACTTCAAGTACGACCCGAAGGAATCGATCACCGGTTCCGGTGACGAGTGGGCGTACGAGCACGTCGGCGTCTTCGGGTGGACTACCGAGTTCTGGAGCCCCCTCCCGAAGGCCGGCATCACCGAATACCACTTCATCGACTGGTTCCGCGACCACCCCGTCGACGACGAGGTCGCGCTCCTCCGGTGGAACGACGACGCCTTGGGCGGGCGCGGCTTCGTCGACTGGAAGGAGTTCGACCACCCGCAGCTGGGCCCGGTCGAGATCGGTGGCTGGGACTGGTTCAGGGTCTGGTCGAACGCCCCGGCCGAGCTGATGGAGGCCGAGATCGCGCCTCACGCCGACTTCGCGATCCACCATGCTCTGGTGTCGCCGCTGCTCCGCGTCCACTCCGCCGAGGCGCTGAGCGTCGGCGACAGCACCTGGCGGGTGCGACTGGTGGTGCAGAACGACGGTTGGCTCCCGACGAACGTGACCGAGAAGGCCGTCGAGAAGAAGCTCGTACGGCCCGTCGAGGCGGAGATCACCCTCCCCGAAGGTGCAATCCTCGTGACGGGTACGGCGAAGATCGAGCTGGGTCAGCTCTCCGGCCGCTCGCGCGCGACCACCATGACCGACATCATGGACGGCGCCGGCGACGCGACCGTCGACCGGGCCAAGGCCGAGTGGTTCGTCGAGGCACCCACGGGAACCGAGGTCGCCCTCACCGCCCGCCACCCCCGCTCCGGCGTCGTCCGCACACACCTCACCCTGCGATGACACCGGGAGGGGCGTCGATAGACCACAAATATTGTGGTCTATCGACGCTCGTCCTTCGGGGGTGAGTGGTCGACGAGGTCGCCGCCGTCGCGCCACGCCGCCTCGACTGCGTCGAGACGCCCGACGGCGCGGCGCCGCAGCTTGGCCGCGACTCCCGCAACGAGCGCGTGCACGAGAGCGAAGGCTCCCGCGTGGCTGTCGAAGGGACCCACGCCTCGCACCCCCGCGACGAAGACCCTCGCCGCCGCCTCGGCGAGCGGCGACAGGGCGCTGTCGCTCACCGCGACGAGCACAGCACCCGCGCTCACCGCACGGCGTGCGGCTTCCAGCAGCCACCTCTCGTATCGACGGTGATCTACCGCGACCACGACGTCGCCCGGCGCGATCTCAGCTATCTGGCGCGAGACACGTACCGACGATCCCTCGATGAGTGTGACCCGGTCGCGCAGCAGGTCGAGCTGCGTCGCCAGGACCACTCCCACACCACGCGAGTCTTCACCGGCTAGCACGTAGACGCTGCGCTGCCGGTCGGCCAGTACTCCGACGGTCGCCGCGAACGCCGCCTCGTCGACTCCTTCGAGGGTCGTGCGGACGTTGTCGAGATCGGTCGTCAGCGTGCGGGCCACGACGTCGGTAGCCGGACGCTCGCGTATCCGCTCGGTCGCGGGCCGGAGCTGATCGGCTATCTGCTCGCGCACGAACGCCTGTAGGTCGACGAACCCCACGAAGCCGAGACGGCCGGCGAAGCGCAGGACTGTCGGGCCGGAGGTGGACGAGCGCGCCGCGAGCTGCGCGACGGTCCCGAACGCAACGAGCTTCGGGTCGTCGATCACTGCCTCCGCCACGCGCCGCTCGGCGGGGGTGAGGTGCACGGCGGCCTCGGCTACCAGGGCCGAGACCGTGCGGGACTCATCCATGCAGAAGATCCTCCACGGAACATACGTTACAGTAGAGCACCCTCATCGGAACAGGAGTGCCGCCATGGCCGGATCGAGCGTCGTCAGCGTCAACCCGGCACGTCCCTCGGAGCGGGTCGCCGTCTACACCGCCGCGACCCACGAGGAGATCGACGCGGCCGTGGCCCGGGCCGCTCGCGCACAGCGCGACTGGGCGACGCTCCCCGTCCCCGCGCGGGCCGAGCGGATCGCCCGGTGCGGCGACGTGCTCGCCGACCGCAAAGGCGAGACCGCGACGCTCGTCGCGCGCGAGGCCGGCAAGATCCTGCAGGAGGCCGGGGGTGACGTCCAGGAGGCGATCGACATGGCCGGGTTCATCGCCGGCCAGGGGCGCGCCGCCTGGGGCACGACACACCCGTGCGAGATGCCCGACAAGATCGGGTTCACCACTCGCCATCCAGTCGGCGTCGTGGGGATGATCACGCCGTGGAACTTCCCCGTCGCGATCCCCTCGTGGAAGATCTTCCCCGCACTCCTCGCAGGCAACGGCGTCGTCATCAAGCCGTCGGAGCATGCACCTGCGTGCTGCGAGTCGTTCGTGGACGCCTGCCGGGAGGCGGGCATACCAGAAGGTCTCGTCAACGTCGTACACGGCTTCGGCGAGACCGGGGCCGCCCTCTGCTCACACCCCGGCGTCCGCGCTGTGAGCTTCACCGGCTCGGTCCCCACCGGACGGCGGGTCGCGGCCTCCGCAATGGAGTCGGGCCCACGACTCGTCTCGCTCGAGCTCGGTGGCAAGAACGCGATGGTCGTGATGCCCGACGCCGATCTTGACCTCGTCGCGGAGGGTGCGATCTTCGGCGCCTTCGGGACCGCCGGTCAGCGCTGCACCTCCACGTCGCGCCTCGTCGCCCACAGAGACATCGCAGAGGACCTGGTCGCTACGATCGCGTCGCGCGCGGCGGGGCTGCGCCTGGGCGATCCGCTCGATACGTCGATCGACGTCGGCCCCGTAATCGATCGCGCGTCGGTCGAGCGGATACACGCCATGGTCGAGGCCGCGACCGCCGAAGGCGCGCTCGTCGCGACCGGCGGCACCATCGTCGAGATACCGGGGTGCGATGGAGGGTCCTTCTACGCGCCGACAGTGTTGACCGGCGTCACGAGGGGGTCACCGCATCGCCCGCGACGAAGTCTTCGGTCCCGTCCTGTCGGTCATCGAGGTCGACTCCTCGACGAGGCGATCGAGACCGTCAGCGACTGCGAGTACGGCCTCTCCGCCGCCGTCTACACCCGCGACGTCAACGCCGCCATGCAGGCGGTGAACCGGATCGACACGGGGATCGTCTACGTGAACGCGCCCACCATCGGCGCCGAGATCCACCTGCCGTTCGGTGGGACCAAGCACACGGGCAACGGGTTCCGCGAGGCCGGTAGTCGGGGCCTCGAGCAGTTCTCCGAGGTCAAGTCGGTCTACATCGACTTCTCGGGAAGGCTGCAGAAGGCCCAGATCGACAACCGCGAGACGATCAAGGCCTCCGGATGACCGAGAGCCCCATCGTCGGGAGACCCGGTTGAACGGGGCCGACGCCGCCGCCGCCGCTCTGGCGGAGTCGGGGGTCGAGATCGCGTTCGGGCTTCCCGGAGTCCACAACCTCGAGCTCTGGCGCGCCTGCGCGGCCGCTGGAGTCCGCATCGTGGGCTCGCGCCACGAGCAGGGGTGCGCATACGCAGCGGACGGTCTCGCCCGCTCGACCGGACGGCCGGGCGTAGCTCTCACGACGACCGGGCCCGGAGCAGCGAACACCCTTGGAGCGGTCGGCGAGGCGTGGGCGTCGAAGTCGCCTGTCGTGGTCGTCGCGACCGACATCGCCACCACCCAACGTCGCCCGGGAGAGTATCTAGGGGTTCTCCACGAGTGCACCGACCAGGCGGCGATGTTCGCCCCGGTCACCAAGGCGCGCCACATCGTCGACGACGCATCGCTCGTCGGCGACGCGATCAGCGATGCGATCCTCACCGCGCGCCGCCCGCCGGCCGGCCCCGTCTACGTCGGCGTCCCAACCGACCTCCTCACGTCACCCTCCCGACCGCCCTCCCGACCGCCCTCCCGACCGCCCTCCCGACCGCCCTCCCGACCGCCCTCCACTTCGCGCACCGCCGAGAGAGCGCCGCGCCCCGATCTCACGGAGGCGCTCGCCCTTCTTGCCGCCGCCGAGCGACCGATGCTCTGGATCGGGGGCGGGGGCCGCGGCGCTGCCGGCGGCGTAGACGACCTCGCCCGCCGGCTCGGCGCTCCTGTGCTGACCACCTTCTCGGCGCGCGGTGTCCTGCCGGCGGGACACCCTCTCCTGGTTCCGGCACCACCGCACGAGCCGGCGGTGACTGCTCTCGTCGAGCGATCCGACCTCGTGATCGTCGTCGGCAGCGACCTGGACCACATGAACACGATGGCAGGGCGGCTCCCACTCCCCGACCGCCGCTTGGCGGTCAACCTCGACCCGGTGGACGCCACCAAGAGCTACCCGATGGACACGGTCGTCGAGTCGCCAGCCGAGGTGGCGCTGCCCGCCCTCGCCGAGGCCGTCGAGCGACGCGACCCGTGGGCGGGCGACATGGAGGCGCTGGGGCGCGGCGTGCGCGACGAGCTCAGGGCCGCCGACGAGACCGCCACGTCGATCGAGTTCCTGGAGCGCACCGAGGCCGCCCTGCCCGCCGACTCGGTCGTGTTCGCCGACATGTGCATCCCCGGGTACTGGCTCGCCGGCTACGCGTGCGTCGGTCACGAGCGCGGTCTTCACTACCCGATGGGCTGGGGGACGCTCGGCTGGTCGTTCCCCGCGGCGATCGGAGCCGCCGCCGCGCTGCGCGGCGCCCGTCCCGTGATCGCGGTCTGCGGTGACGGCGGCATGATGTTCGCCACCGGGGAGCTGGGCACGATCGCGCAGGAGAACCTCCCTGTGACGATCGTCGTCGTAGACGACGGCGGATACGGGATGCTCCGCTACGGCCGCGAGAGCGCCGCCGACACGGGCTGCGACCTGCTCGGGCCCGACTTCGCCGCCCTAGCCGGGGCGTTCTCTATTGGGGCCACGAAAGTGCACGGCGTCGGACCCGCGTACCAGCACGCGCTCGCCGGGGCCGTCGCCTCCCGAGAGCCCCATCTGATCCACTTGGAGGCGGGCCTCTACCCACCTCGCACCACCTCACCCCGCTGGCCGCTGAGGGCCTGAGACCGCCGCAGCGCGACCGCAACGAGACACCAGAAGGGAATCGCCATGGCCGAGGGCTTCCGGGTCACCTACGCCACCCTCTCCACCGACGACGACGCGCTCCACGCCGACTACGACCGCGGCATCGAGGCGGCCCGGGGCCGGCTCGGACGCCATCACCGATTCGTCGTGCACGGGGAGGAGCGCGACGGGGAGCCGGGCGGCGCGCTGGAGGAGCGATCGCCGATCGACGGCGACCTGCTCATCGGGACATTCGCGACGGCGTCGCCCGCCGACGTCTTCGACGCCGTCTCGGCCGCGCAGGAGCACGCACCGGCATGGGCCGCGACGCCGTGGCGCGAGCGCGTCGCGTCTCTGCTGCGCGCCGCCGACCTGATCTCGGAGAGGCGCTCGGAGCTCTCGGCCCTGATGGCGATGGAGGTCGGCAAGAGCCGCCTCGAGGCGCTCGGCGACGTCGAGGAGTCGGCCGATCTCATCCGCTACTACTGCCATCAGATGGAGCAGCACGACGGCTTCGAGCAGGCGATGGAGCGGCTCTCGGCCGGCGAGGCGACCTTCGACGTGATGCGGCCCTACGGCGTCTGGGGCGTCATCAGCCCCTTCAACTTCCCCATGGCGCTCTCGGCCGGGCCACTCGGCGCCGCCCTCGCCGCGGGCAACACAGCCGTGTTGAAGCCCGCCGAGCAGGGAGTGCTCACCGGCCTCGAGACCGTCGCGATCCTCCACGAGGCAGGCGTTCCCCGAGGTGCGCTCCACGTGGTGACCGGTCCCGGCGAGACGGTCGGCGCCGCGCTGGTGGGCGACACCCGCCTGGGCGGAGTCACGTTCACGGGCTCGTGCGCAGTCGGGATGCAGATATCGCGCTCCTTCACACGCGATTGGCCGAGGCCCGCGATCTGCGAGATGGGCGGGAAGAACCCCGTCATCGTCACCCGCAACGCCGATCTCGACATCGCGGCCGAGGCGACCATGCGCTCCGCATTCGGGCTCTCCGGACAGAAGTGCTCGGCCGCCTCGCGCGCGTACATCGAGCACTCCGTGTACGACGACTTCGTCGAGCGCCTCGTCGCACGGACCCGGGAGATCGTGGCGGGCAACCCACTCGACCGAGGTGTCTACCTCGGACCGGTGATCGACGCGAGCGCGGTCGATCGCTACCTGGAAGCAATCGACCACGCACGCAGCGCCGGCCGCGCCCTCTGCGGTGGCGAGCGGATCACCGAAGGGGCACTGGCCCGCGGCTTCTACGTGCAGCCCGCCGTCGTCGAGGTGCCCGACGACTCGTACCTGTGGACGACCGAGCTCTTCGTCCCGCTCATCGCGCTCCGCCGGGTCGACTCGACCGAGGAGGCGATAGACCGTGCCAACGACGTCGCATTCGGTCTGACCGCGGGCCTCTTCAGCCGCGACCGCGCCGAGGTCACCAACTTCCTCGAGCGGATCGAGGCAGGGGTCGTCTACGTCAACCGTCGCGCCGGAGCCACTACGGGCGCCTGGCCCGGAGTGCAGCCCTTCGGTGGCTGGAAGGCCTCCGGCACCGGCGGCAAGGCCGGCGGCGGGCCCTACTACATCCAGCAGTACCTCAGAGAGCAGAGCAGAACGGTGGTGGAGCAGTGAGCACGGCACCCGTATCCCATTCGGCCCCCCTGGCCCCGGACACGCCGGCACCTCTACTGGTCACCGACCTCCCCGGGCCGAGGGCGCGGGAGTGGATCGAGCGCGACACCGCCGTCACGAGCCCGTCGATGGGGCGCGTCTACCCGCTCGTCCCACGCCGGGCCTCCGGCCTCGTGATCGAGGACGTCGACGGAAATCGCTTCCTCGACTTCAACGCCGGTATCGCGGTGAACTCGACAGGGCACGCGCATCCGCACGTCGTGGAAGCCATAGAGCGCCAGGCTCGCGATCTCCTCCACTACTGCTCATCCGACTTCTACCTGCCGTCCTACGTCGAGCTCTGTGAACGACTCGCCGCGTCCGCACCGATCAGCGGGCCCGTGAAGGTGTTCCTGGGCAACTCCGGGACCGAGGCGGTCGAGGCTGCGATCAAGCTCGCGCGTCACGCAACGGGCCGACCGAACGTCGTCGCGTTCCTCGGCTCGTTCCACGGCCGCTCCATGGGCAGCCTCTCGCTGACCGCGAGCAAGGCGAAGTACCGGGGAGGGTTCGGCGCGATGCTCGCGGGCGCCTACCACGCCCCCTACGGCGAGTCGGGCTACCTGGAGAACGTCACCTTCAAGCACCTCACTCCTCCCGATGACGTCGCCGCGATCGTCGTCGAGCCGATCCAGGGCGAAGGTGGCTACGTCGTACCGCCGCCCGAGTGGTTCGCCGAGCTGCGCTCTCTCTGCGACGCGCACGGGATCCTGCTCGTCGCCGATGAGGTGCAGTCGGGCATCGGTCGCACCGGGAAGATGTGGGCGATCGAGCACGACAGCGTCGAGCCCGACGTCCTGCTCTCCGGCAAGGGCCTGGCGTCGGGGCTGCCGCTCTCCGCGCTGATCGCCCGCGACGACGTCATGTCGTGGGGGCCGGGCAAGCACGGCTCGACCTTCGGAGGGAATCCAGTTGCCTGCGCGGCGGCGATCGCGACCCTGGATCTGGTGGAGGAGTCGCTCACCGCGAATGCGGCGTCGGTGGGCGATCACCTCTTCCGCCGGCTCGCCGAGGTACAGGCACGGCACCCCGCGATCGTGCGCGAGGTGCGAGGGAGGGGGTTGATGATCGGTGTCGAGCTCCCGAGCCACGACACCGCGGTCGCGCTGGAGCTCGCCTGCTTCCGCCGCGGGCTGCTCGTGCTGACGGCGGGCGAGTCATCCCTCCGCCTCGCGCCGCCCCTCGTGGTCACACGCGATCAGGCGGACACGGCCATCGCGATACTCGACGACGCCCTCGTCGAGGTGGCCGGGGATGATCCACCCATCGGACCGGACAGCGACCACGTGACGCACGTCTTCCCCAGGGGCAGCGGGCTTCCGACCGCGGTCTCGGCCATGGGCGCAGAGATCGTCGATTCCGACGGTCGCCGCTACATCGATGCGTGCGGCGGGGCGATCGTCGTCAATGTCGGGCACGGCGACGAGTCGGTGATCTCCGCAATGACAGATCAGGCACGACGCGTCGACTACGTGCACGCGACCCAGTTCGCCACCGAGGCGACGAATGCCTACTCGGCCGACCTCGCCCCTCTCGTTCCGGTCGACGACGCTCGTGTCTACCCGGTCAGCGGCGGGAGCGAGGCGGTCGAGACGGCCCTGAAGCTCGTACGCGCATACCACCTGGCCCGAGGTGACTCCGCCCGCCACGTGATAGTCGCCCGCCGTGGCTCCTACCACGGCAACAGCCGGGGCGCACTCGACACCTCGGGTCGCGAGCCGCTGCGCGCCCCCTACCTCCCGTGGCTCGGACAGGCGGTCCACGTCGCCCCCGCGTACCCGTATCGATACGAGATGACCGGCGCCGAGCACGCCGAGGTACTCGAGCGCGCAATAGAGCGCGTAGGTGCCGACCGCGTCGCGGCATTCGTCGCAGAGCCGGTCTCCGGAGCAGCCCTCGGAGCGTGCGTCCCCCGACGACTACTGGCCGGCGGTGTCAGAGGTCTGCCGGCGCCACGGGCTGCTCGTCGTCGCCGACGAGGTCATGACGGGGTTCGGTCGAACCGGCAAGTGGTTCGCATGCGATCACTGGAGCGTCCGCCCCGACGTGCTCGTCTGTGGAAAGGGCGCTTCGAGCGGCTACTGGCCACTGGGACTCACGGTCGCAAGCGGAGAGGTGTTCGAGACCGTGCGCTCCGCCGGGGCGTTCGTACACGGGTTCACTTGGTCGCACCACCCGATCGGCGCAGCAGTCGGCCACGCCGTTCTCCGACGACTCCGCGACGACGGCCTCGTCGAGCGCGCGGCGACGCTCGGGCAGCGACTCCACAATGCGTTGCACGCCGCCCTCGGCGACGATCCCCACGTCGGCGAGGTGCGCGGAATCGGGCTGCTGGCGGGCGTCGAGCTGGTCCGCGACCGGGAGACGAAGAGACCGTTCCCGCGCTCGGCGCAGGCCGTGGAGCGGGTCGTCGCAGCGGCGGCGTCGAGTGGCCTGCTCGTCTACCCGAGCGTCGGCTGTGCCGACGGCACCGACGGCGACATCGTGATGCTCGGACCGCCGTTCACGATCACCGAGAGCCAGATCGACGCCGCCGTCGACCTCACCCGCTCCGCAGTCGCGGCCCTCCGCTCCTGAGCAACGCCAGAACCTCCTCGACGGGCAGGCCGTCAACCCGCCGGCCTGCCCGGCCGACGACGGTGTCGGCGACGAAGAGGCTGTCGATCACCGCCTCCTCCGTCGCGTCGACCACCGCGCCGAAGAGCGGATCCAGCGCCGGCCCGACGAGCCCTCCGGCGGTCTCATCGCCGTCGCGCTCGCGACGCAGGCCCGTCGCGATCGCGACGAAGATCTCCCCGCTCCCGTGATGGGCCGTGGATCCGACGCGCGCGAGGCCGAGGCCGGCCCTGCGCGCCAACCGCTCACAGGCCCGACCGTCGAGTGGGGCATCCGTCGCGATCACGACGATGCAGGACCCCGCAGGTGCCCCGACGGCCCCGTCCGTCCCGTTCGTGGCGAGCGCCCGGCCCACCGGGCAGCCGTCGATCACCAGCCGCGCAGGCTCGCCGAAGTTCACGAGGGCCAGGACGCCGACCGTCCACCCCGTACCGTCGAGCAGCCTCGAGGCCGTTCCGACGCCTCCCTTGACACCGAATGCCACCATGCCGGTCCCGGCGCCGATCGCGCCCGACGCGATCACCCCCGGCACAGCGCAGTCGATCGCGGCACGTGCGTCGGCGACGGTCACCCCCATCGACCGCGCATCGGAGAGGTAGGAGTCGTCGCACTCGCCCACGACGGGTATGACCACGTCGTCCGTCCCGACCCGCGGCGAGGCGTCGATCATGGCCAGGACGGCCGCGTCGTACGCCCGCCCCACCGCCATCGTCGACGTGAGCATCACCGGAGCCTCCAACAGGCCCCACTCCGCTATCTGCAGAGAGCCCGTCAGCTCTCCGGCGCCGTTCAGCACCGCCGCCCCGGCGGGAACCGGACGCTCGAAGAGGCTCGGCAGCGCGTCGGGGAGCACCGCCGTCACCCCGGAGCGGACCACGCCGCCAGGGCCGTCACTCCACACCGTCGTGTGACCGACGCGCACCCCGGGGACGTCGGTGATCGCGTTCGCGGCGCCGGCGGGCAGCGTCCCGATAGCGACACCGAGATCGCGCGGCCTCGCTCTGGCCACAGGCCTACTCGTCGCGTCGGACCGCACGGATCGGCAGCGTACCGGCGGGCACCGGGTTACGGTGCCCGCGTGTCACCGCGCATGCCCGCCGTCTGGACCGACCGCCACCGCCTTCACGCTCCCGGATTCGGTGTCTGGCTGGGAGTGGCCATCCCGGGCGACGAGGAGCCCGAGCGCGGCGATGCGCTGCGCGAGGCGCTCGACGCCTCCGGGTTCGACCGGCACGAGGCCACCGCTCACGGAGATGAACCCGTTCTCGCAGTTCACCGACCGGAGATGGTCGAGTTCCTCTCGCGGGCCCACCGCGACTGGGTGGTTGCGGGCCACCTCGACGATCCCGGTCAGCCTCTCGTCGTGCCGTACGTCTTCGCTCTGCCACAGGTGACGTCGGGGCGGAGGTGTCCCCGTCCGGCAGCGATCCGAGCGGAGGTGGGGACGTATGCGATGGACACGATGACGCCGATCGGACCGGGCACCTACGCTGCAGCCCGCGCCGCTGCGGACTGCGCCCTGACCGCAGCCGATCTCGTCCTGCAGGGCGCACCCGCCGCGTACGCTGCGGTCCGTCCGCCCGGCCATCACGCCGGCCGCGACTTCTACGGCGGCTCGTGCTATCTGAACAACGCGGCCATCGCGGCGCAGCACCTCTGCGACAACGGCGCCGGCCGGGTCGCAATCATCGACATCGACGCCCACCACGGCAATGGGACCCAGGAGATCTTCTGGGACCGGGGCGACGTCTGGTTCGGCTCCGTGCACGTCGACCCTGGCGCCGGCTGGTTCCCCCACTTCGCCGGGTTCGCCGACGAGCGCGGTGCAGGCGCAGGCGCCGGTGCCACCCGCAACGCAGTCCTGGCTCCTGGCGCGGGCGACGACGAGTGGGTCCCCGCAGTGCGTGCCCTCGCCGACGAGGCGCTCGGTGGCCGGCCCGACGTGGTCGTGGTCTCCCTCGGGGTCGACGCGGCCGAGAGCGACCCCGAGAGCCCGCTCCGTGTCACGCTCTCGGGCTACCTGGCGGCGGGGGCGGCTCTGGCCGGCATCGGAGTGCGTACCGTGTTCGTCCAGGAAGGCGGGTACGACGTGGCCGCTCTCGGCGCCCTCGTCCTCGCCGTCCTCGACGGCTACGAGTCCGGATCGTGAGGAGGAACGTGGTGCCCGAACCACTGAACCGCTGGGTGGGTCAGGACGAGAGCGGAGGGATCCAGTCGCCGGAGCGACCCGACACCGACGCCCCGCCGCACTGGCGGATCGAGGCGGTCGCCGCGACGGAGCGACCCCGCGACCTCGACCTCTCCCCCGACGGCACCCGGGCGGTGCTCGTCATCGACCGCGACACCTCCGACCTGTGGATCCTCGACCTCTCCACAGGTGTCCCCCGCAGGTTGACGACCGGTCGCGAGCCGGCCCCGTTCTGGGAGGACACCGCCCCCGTCTGGTCGCCCGACGGGTCGCTCGTCGCGTACGCAGACCAGGGAGGCATCTGGGTCGTGCCCTCGGCGGGTGGGCCGCCGCGCCGCCTCGCCTCGGCGGGAAGTCCGGTCTGGCTCGACTCCACGCGCCTGGTGGTGAGCGTCGAACACGAACGGAGCACGACGCTCGCCATCCTCTCCGTCGACGACCCCCTGCCGTCGACCCTGGTGCGCGGCAGCGGCGACTGCGGCGAGGTGACGGTGTCCCCCGACGGCCGTCACGTCGCCTTCACGTTCTCACCGCACGACGACCGCAACCGGAGCGAGATTCGCGTCGTCGACGTCGCCACCACCGAGGTACGCGCACTCACGGGGACGGCCGGGGTCCACGACCGCGGCCCGGTCTGGTCTCCCGACGGATCGACGATCGCATTCGCTTCCGAGCGGACGGGCTGGTACGAGGTGCACGTCGTCGGCCTCGACGGCACACCGGCCCACCAGGTGACCTCGGATGCGTCCGACTTCGCCGCACTGCAGTTCCTCGACCTCGAGAGCCTGGTCGCTACCCGGACGCGAGCGGGCGTGGCCGACCTCGTCACGTTGCGGGTCGGCGGAGACGTAGCGCTGCTCGCCGCCGGAGGCACCTGGGCGAACCCGCGCGCGCTGCCCGATGGCTCCGTCCTCGCCACCCACGAGGCCCACGACCAGCCTCCGCGAGTCTGCATCGTCGCCTCCGACGGCAGCGTGAGGCCTCTACTGGACCCGGCACCCCTGTCGATCGCGGTCGCGCCTCACGCGCATCCCGAGGTCGTCTCCTACCCGTCGTTCGACGGCACGGCGGTTCCCGGGTTCCTCTTCCGTCCCACGACCGCGTCGGCCGACGCCCCGGTCGCTGCGATCGTCTACCCCCATGGTGGACCGACCTCGTACTACGGCGACGAGTGGGACGGCCACGCGCAGTACTTCGTCGACAAGGGCTACGCGTGGTTCGCCGTCAACTTCCGCGGGAGCACCGGGTACGGGCGCACCTTCGAGAGGATGAACCACGGCGAGTGGGGGGTCTCGGACACCAAGGACTGCCTGTCAGCGCACGACTACCTGTCTTCGCTCGACTGGATCGACCCGCGCCGCGTCGCCATCTTCGGCGGGTCGTACGGCTCCTACCTCGCTCTGCTGTCGGTCACCGACGACCCGCTGCACCGATTCGCCGCCGCAGTCTGCAAGTACGGGGACTGCGACATCCTCACGTCGTGGGCCCAGGGCGACCGCGATGGTCGCCAAGACCTCGAGCGGATGATGGGCCACCCCTCCACGGCACGCGACGAGTACAGGGCCGGTTCGCCCGTGCACCGGCTCTCCGGGGTCGAGGTCCCCCTGCTGATCGCTCACGGCGAGCGCGACGAGCGTGTGCACCCTGCCCAGTCGGAGGAGCTGGTGACGGTGCTACGGCGGCTCGGCAAGCAGTTCGAGTACCTGACCTACCCGACCGAGGGTCACGGGCTCCTGCGCGCCGGGCCGCAGATCCACTTCTACCGGCGGCTGGAACGATTCCTCGACTGGTACCTCCTCTGATACAGGCACCGGTTCACGACCCCCCGCTTGACAAGCAACGTCGCGGGTCGAAGAATCGCCCGGCCGGCGACCGTGTGGCCGCCACCGGGAGGGGACGGCATGACTCGTCGCAGACAGCACCTACGCACTGCCCTCGCGGTCGCCGTGGTCACCTCCACGATGGCCGTTCCCGCGGCTGCGCCGGCCGGCGCCCAGGAGAAGTCGACGTTCACCGTCGGCGTCATCCAGGACATGGATGCGTTCAATGTCACACTCGGCGTCACCCTCTCGTCGTTCGAGGCGTGGAACAACCACTACCCGACCCTGACCGACAAGTCCGAGGACGACTTCTCGGTCGAGCCGAGTCTCGCCGAGTCGTGGACCGGGTCGGCGGACGGCCTCACATGGACCTACAAGCTCCGCGAGGGACTGACGTGGTCTGACGGCGAGCCGCTGACCGCCGAGGATGTCGTCTACACGATCAACCGCTCCCGAGACGAGGAGTGGTCGAACCACTACAGCACCGTGGCGAACATCACCGCCGAGGCGACGGACGAGCTCACCGTCGTGCTGACCTCGTCTGAACCCGACCCCAAGCTCCCCGTGATGGACGTCTACATCGTGCCCCCGCAGGTCTACGAGGGCCTCGACGCCGACGCGCTCTCCGCCCACAAGGCCATCGACGACCCGGGCGGCGGCCCGTTCGTGATGAAGGAGTGGAAGAAGGGCCAGTTCTGGCGGATGGAGGCGAACGACAGCTACTGGCGTGGCCGCCCTGCCGTCGACGAGCTGATCTTCCGTGTCTACACGAACCCCGATGCGCTGATCGCTGCCCTCAAGTCGGGCGAGATCGATGCGACGGGCGACATCCCGGCGAACCAGTTCGATCTGCTCAAGAACGAGTCCGACATCACCGTGATCGCAGGCAACCAGGGTGGGTTCAACGAGCTGTCGATCAACGCCGGTGACGGGCTCGGCGACTTCCACCCGGCCGTTGCCGACCCGATCGTGCGCCGCGCCATCGCCCACGCCATCGATCGTCAGACCCTCCTCGACCGGGTCCTGAACGGGCTCGGCAGCCTCACCCCCGCGATGTCCACCTCCGCCTCGCCGGAGTGGGACCTCGTGCTGCCCGAAGCCGAGCAGTACGGCTTCGATCCCGACACCGCCAGGCAGCTCCTCGAAGACGCCGGGTACGTAGACACAGACGACGACGGTGTCAGGGAGGACCCCGACGGCCGACCGCTCGAGTTCCGCTACCTCTCGCGTTCCGAATCCGAGCTCTCGGCACCGCTGGCCGACTTCATCGGCGAGTGGCTGAAGGACATCGGGATCGAGATCAAGATCGAGGTGCTCAGCGACACGCAGCTCACCCCGCGCATCGCCGAGGGTACCTACGAGATGTTCGTGTGGGGCTGGGTGCCGTACGTGGACCCCGACCCGATGCTCTCGTACTTCACGTGCTCCGAGATCAGCGACGACCCGGAGTCACCGGGCTGGAACGACGCCAACTGGTGTGATCCCGAGTACGACCGCCTCTACAAGGAACAGAACCGCGAGCTCGATCCCGAACGGCGTCACGAGATCGTCCAGGAGATGCTGAAGATCTTCCACGACTCGGCCTCCTACGTCGTGCTCTTCAAGACCGACGACCTGAACGCGTTCCGGAACGATCGTTTCACCGACGTGGTCTGCGAACCGACCGAGACCGGGCCCTTCCTGTTCACGAACACGGGCAAGACCTACCAGCGGATCCGCCCCGTCGAGGACGGTGAGACAGGGTCGGCCGACTGTGGAGAGCGTGTCGCTGCCGCCTCCGGCGGCGACGCCGGTGACACGGCATCGACCGCGGACGACTCGGGTAGCAGCGCCGGACTCGTAATCGGTCTGGTCGCCGCACTCGTCGTCCTCGCGGGGATCGTGGTCTTCGTCCTCGCGAAGCGCAAGCCGGCCGACGAACGCGAGTAGATGACCTGACGCGGCGCACCTGCCATGAGCACGCGACTCGTGACTCGCAAGCTGTTCGGGGCCGTGGGCACCCTCGTCTTCGTCCTCGTCTTCAACTTCTTCCTGTTCCGCGTCGTCGAGTCCGACCCGGTCGCCACGCTCTTCCGCGGCACCCGCCTGACCGAGGATCAACGAGCGCGCCTCTACGACGAGTTCGGTGTCAACGATCCGCTGCCCGAGCAGTTCGCGAAGTACGTGCGCGAGACCTCGCAGCTGAACTTCGGCTACTCCTACGAAGGCCACCGTCCGGTACGTAGCGAGATCGGCGACGCTCTCTGGCCGACGGTGTGGCTCGTCGGCCTCTCCACCCTGCTCTCGACGGTGATCGGCCTCGCGCTCGGGGTCTACTCGGGGTGGAGGCGCGGTACACGCGGCGACTACGCCAGCACCGCCTTCTCGATGTTCACGTACTCGATGCCCGACTTCTGGCTCGGCCTCCTCCTCCTCGGCTTCCTCGGGAGCCAGCAGGGCTGGTTTCCGACCGGGGGCATCTCCGACCCCGGCGTCACCGGCGGCCTCTCGAAGCTCGTGGACCAGGCACACCATCTGGTCCTGCCGTGCCTCACGCTCACCGTCGCTTACCTCGGCGAGTACGCGATCGTGATGCGCTCGTCTCTCCTCGACACCCTCGGCGAGGACTACCTGCTCCTCGCCCGGGCGAAGGGCCTGCGCGACGCCCTGGTTCGAAGACGGCACGCAGTACCCAACGCGCTGCTCCCGGTGGTCACCCTGGTGGCCATCAACTTCGGCTTCGTGCTCTCCGGTGCCATCGCGGTCGAGTCGATCTTCTCCTGGCCGGGGCTCGGCCATGCGACGTTCCGCGCCATCCCGCGCCCGACCTACCGATGCTCCAGGGGCTCTTCCTGCTCTTCAGCGCGGCTGTGATAGTCGCGAACCTCGTAGCCGACCTCCTGTACTCGTACCTCGATCCACGGGTCAGGACGTCGTGACGGCCCCTCAGGCCCCTCCGATGGGGCGTAGGCGCGCCGCGCGCGTCCGGCGCAGGCGCTCGCTCGCGCGGTCGTGGTCGCTGTTCCGCGCCCACACGCCGGGTATGGCCGGCCTCGTGGTCCTCGCCGCGTTCGTCCTCCTTGCGCTCGCCGCCCCGCTGATCAGCGACGCCGGGGGACTCAAGGTCACCCATGCGATCGGCAACCCGCAGTGGGCCCACCCGAGCAGCGAGTTCCCCCTGGGCACCGACAACCTGGGGCGCAGCGTCGCTGCGCAGTTCGTGTGGGGCTCGCGCATCAGCCTCTTCGTCGGGCTCATGGCGACTCTGCTGACGATGGTCATCGGATCCGTGGTCGGGATCGCGTCGGGGTTCTTCGGGCGTTGGATCGACGCCGGGTTGATGCGCGTCACCGAGTGGTTCCTGGTCATTCCCTTCCTCCCGCTGGCGATAGTGCTCGCCAAGATCCTCGGCCCGTCCGTCTGGAACGTCATCTTCGTCATCGGCATCACCTCCTGGCCGGCGACGGCGCGCGTCATCCGTGCTCAGGTGCTCTCGGTCAAGGAGCGGCTCTTCGTGGAGCGGTCGCGTGCGCTCGGCGCCGGGACATGGCACCTGACGTCGAGGCACGTGCTACCGAACGTCGCTCCGCTGATCCTCGCGAACACCACTCTTACGGTCCCGATCGCGATCCTCACCGAGACGACGCTCGCGTTCGTGGGACTCGGCGACCCCACGCGCGCGTCGTGGGGCAAGACCCTCGAAGAGGCATTCGCCGCGGGAGCGGTCATCGGACGGAACGCCTGGTGGTACTACCTTCCTGCAGGCGTCGGGATCATCGCCGTGGTCATGGCCTTCACCCTCTGCGGCCACGCTCTCGAGGAGATCCTCAACCCGAAGCTCAGGGAGAGATGACCACGCAACCGCTGCTGTCGGTGCGCGACCTCTCCGTCGGGTACAAGACGCGCGGAGGAACTGTCCCGCGGTGCGCGGCGTCAGCTTCGACCTCGCGCCCGGAGGCACTCTCGGACTGGCCGGTGAGTCCGGATGCGGCAAGTCGTCACTGGCCGGCGCGCTGCTGCGCCTTCTCCCGTCCGGTACCGAGGTGGGCGGGGAGGTCCTGCTCGACGGCGAGAACGTCTTCGAGATGAGTCCGGGGCGCCTGCGCGCCGTCCGGTGGACCGAGCTGGCGATCGTCTTCCAGGGCGCGCTCCACGCGATGAACCCCGTTCAGCGCATCGGTCGTCAGATCGCCGAGGCGATCGAGCTCCACGACCCGGTGGGACCTCGGTCCACGCGGGCCCGGGTCGGTGAGCTGCTCGAGGAGGTCGGGGTACCCGCGCGACGCGCCGACGACTACCCGCATCAGCTGTCGGGAGGGCAGCGCCAGCGCGATGATCGCGATGGCACTCGCATGTCGCCCCGCGATGCTCGTCGCCGACGAGCCGACCACCGCACTCGACGTCATGGTGCAGGCGCAGGTGCTCGCGCTGATGGACAGCCTCCGTCGCGACCACGATCTCACGATGCTCTTCATAACCCATGATCTCTCGGTACTCGCGTACGCGTGCACCGAGATCGCCGTCATGTACGGAGGCCGGATAGTCGAGCAGGGTCCGAGCAAGAAGGTCTTCGAGAACCCCGTGCACCCCCTACACGAAGGCGCTCGCCGCCGCGTTCCCCACGATCGGCGATCCGTCCGACCGGATGCGGCCGGCGGGCCTCCCGGGCGACCCTCCCGACCCGCAGCACCTCCCGACCGGCTGTCCATTCCACCCGCGCTGCCCCGTCGCCGAAGATCGGTGCTCTCAGATCGACGTGATGCTGCGAGCAGTCGGCGACGACAGGCGCGCCGCATGCGTGAAGATCGGCGATCCGTCGTGAGCGAGACGGGCAACGGTGACCGCTCCGCGCCGCTCCTCGAGGTGCGCGGGGTCGAGGTGCACTTCGGGGGCCGGCGACGCCTCTTCGGCAGAGGCGACCGGCTCGCCGCCCGCGCAGTCGACGGGGTCGATCTCGACGTCGGCACCGGTGAGGTCCTCGCTCTCGTCGGCGAGTCCGGATGCGGCAAGACGACCGTCGCGCGCACAATCATGGGGCTCGAGCGTCCGACGACCGGTACCGTCGCGTACGGCGGTGAGCCGATCGGGTACGGGACCGCCTCGCTGCGCGCGTACCGCCGGCGGGTGCAGATGGTCTTCCAGGACCCAACGGGCGCGTTGAACCCGCGCCAGACGATCTACGAAGCAGTCGCAGAGGCGCTGCGCATCCACCGCGTAGCGGGCGACGAGGCCGCACTCGTCGCGGGAGCGCTCTCGCGCTCGGGGCTGAGGCCGCCGGAGCGCTTCTTCGACCTCTATCCGCACGAGCTCTCCGGCGGACAGCGCCAGCGTGTGGTGATCGCCGGCGCGATGGTGCTCGAGCCACGCCTCCTCGTCGCCGACGAGCCGGTCTCGAGTCTCGACGCCTCCGTACGCGGCGAGATCCTCGCCCTCATGCTCCGCCTCGTCCAGGAGACCGGCGTCTCGATCCTCGTGGTCACCCACGACCTGGGCCTCGCATGGAACATCGCCGACCGGGTAGCGGTGATGTACCTGGGCCGCATCGTCGAGGTCGGACCTACGGAGCGCCTACTCGACTCCCCGCGTCACCCCCTACACGAAGGCTCTGCTCTCGGTCGTCCCCGAGACGAAGCGACTCGACCAGCAGATCCTCACCGGCGAGACGCCCGACCCGACCCACATCCCGCCGGGCTGCCGCTTTCACCCGCGCTGCCCGCTCGTCGCGTCGGGCGAGGCTGCCGGCGCAGGCTACGAGGACAGGTGCCGGACGTTGGATCCGGCCGTGCTCTTCCCTGCGCCCGGCTGGTCGGTGTGGTGCCACGCCGCCGAGAGCACCTGAGGAACGCGTCACTGTAGGTCGCGCGGGACCTCCGCCGACCACGTCCGGGCCAGGAAGGGCCCACCGCCGTCGGTCGTGTCGAGGTCGATCTCGATGCTGTAGGTCCCGACATCCGACCGCAGCCGGAGCCGGGCCTCCGCGGTCACCGCATCGCCGGGCCACTTGATCTCGAACGCGCGGTGGCGGTGGCAGTGGCGTCGCCCGGATCGTCGGTGGAGACCGCGACGGTGCCCGAGTAGCTCTCTCGCACGTCGGCGCCGTGCTCGGCCCGGTACTCCGACCCGTGGGCGATGACCGCCCGGGTCTCGCGCGGGATCACGTCGTGCTCGATCCTCCACGTGACCGGGGCCACGACTCCCGAATCCGCGGAGTGTGGATCGCCATCGGACGGCGCCGCGGCGAAGACCGGGACCGCCCGGTGCGCGTCCAACCCGTCGGGAATCACCGGAAGCGTCAAGCCGATTCCCGATCGATCGACGCTCAGCTCGGCAGAACTCGGTGGTGGCCAGATGTTCGGCCAGTCGGCGCCGGCGATCGCGAGCCGGAGGCGATGTCCCGCCTCGAAGACCCACGACGTGGCGTCGAGGTCGACGTCGACCTCGTAGGTCGCGCCGGGGTCGAGCGGCCGCGGGGTGACGGAGGAGTCGCGGTGGGCGAGGTTGAGCAGGCCACGGGAGACGAGCACCGAGGTCCCGTCGGGAAAGACGTCGCAGAGCTTCGCCGACAGGAACACCACCGGCGAGGACGAGACGAGCCGGAGCGAGAGGCGCGGGTGGCCGAGGATCTCGACCTCCGACGCCTCGGGCTCCCACGTGTAGACGAGCGAGTGGGCCTCGTCGGGGCGTTGGTCGAGTGGCTGACCCCACGGCAGCCTCCCGGCGCAGGAGATCCACGCTGTGCTGCCGACGTCACCCCTCACCTCGAGTGTGTCGGTCCCCTCACCTTCGAAGCGCCTGACGATCTCCGTGAGCCGTGCCGGGGCCAGGCCTCCTCGCTCCGCCACTCGCCGCGGTGCTCGTCGAGGTCGGGCGCGGGAAGGGTCGGGCGACGCACGAAGATGTCGAGCGGCGCGTCGTCATCGACGCCGTTGCGCGCCACGCAGGTGGTGATCGAACCATCGGATCATCTCGGGGAGCAGATCCACCCGCGGGCCCGGCAGCGACGCCGCCGGCGACATGTGGCTCCAAGGGCCCAGGATCAGCTTCTTGGGGCACCGCAGCGCCGCGAAGACCCGCAGGCACGCGTTGCGATATCCGTCGGCCCAGCCCCCACCAGCATCGTCGGGCACTCGATCCTCTCGTATCCCTCGGTCGTGCCGGGGCGCGACCCGAGGCGGAGTGAGCCGTGCCTCCAGTACGGGCCGTCACGCTGCTCGGCGAGCCACTGCAGCACCCAGGGCTCGGTGCCCTCGATGCGGCGGCGCCATTCGTCGCGCCATCCTCCGCCGTAGACCGCTGGCACCGGCGGCAACGCGTTCATCGCGACCATGTAGAGCACATAGTCGATCAGGTCGAGTGCGCGCAGGGCACCACCGGTGTAGTGGACGTCGTCGGTGTACCGATCGTCGGTCGCGTAGATCGCGCACACTGCAGCAAGCGCCGGCGGCCTCTCGACCGCCATCTGAAGAGCGTTGAATCCCGAGTACGAGGTGCCGTACATGCCGACTGCTCCGGTGCACCAGGGACGGTCCGCGAGCCACGCAATCACGGCCGCCAGGTCCTGCTGCTCGAGCGCGGCATACTCGTCCTCGGCGACCCCTCCGACGATCCGGTGCCGCGCAGGTCGAGCCTCGCCACCGCGTAGCCTCCCTCCCCGCAGAGGCGCCGATACTCCGAGCGGTACGACGCCGTCAGGTCGTCCTTGCGGTACGGCAGCGCCTCGAGCAGGACAGGCCACGGGCCGTCGCCCTCACCGTCACCGGGCAGGAACAGCGAGGCCGCGAGGCGTACCCCGTCGCCCATCACGATCCACTCGCTCAGCTCGATCAAGGCTGCTCCACGACCAGGTCCTCACCGACGGACCCGCCGACGCTATCCGAGCAGCTCGTCGAGGAGCTTGGAGAGGAGCTGTGGGTTCCCGCGACCCTCGAGGGCTTTCATCGCCTCCCCCATCAGGAAGCCGCGCTTCTTCTTGCGCGCCTTGTCGTCGCCTTCGCGGTACTGCGCGACAGCGTCGGCGTTTGAGGCGAGGATCTGCTCCACGACCGACCTGAGTGCTCCCTCGTCGCTCTCCTGGCTGAGGCCCCGATCGGCAACGATCCGCCGTGGCCGGTGGCCGCCGCGCAGCGACTCCGCGAGGACGTCCTTCGCCTGGCCCCGCGAGATCGTTCCCTCCGCGACGAGGGCGACGACCTCCGCGAGGCCGTCGGGCGCGAGCGGCAGTACCTCGGGCGACAGTCCGCTCTCGTTCAAGTACGCGAGCACGTCGCCGATAGCCCAGTTCACGATGTCCCTGGGTTCGCCCGACTCGAGCGAGGCGCAGGCGGCCTCCGCGTACTCCGCGAGACCCGGCGTGCCGACCAGCACCCGCGAGTCGTGGTCGTTGATGCCCCACTCCTCGACGAGCCTCGCGCCGCGCCGCGGGGAGCTCGGGCATGGAGGAGCGAACCCTCGTGCGCATCTCCGCAGTGGGTGCCACCGGTACGAGATCCGGCTCGGGGAAGTACCGGTAGTCGTAGGCCTCCTCCTTCGAGCGCATCGAGTGCGTGCAACCGTCGTCCTCGTCCCAGTGCCGCGTCTCCTGAACGACGCGCTCGCCTCCCTCGAGGATCGCGACCTGCCGGCGCGCCTCGTAGTCGATCGCGCGCCCCAGGGAGCGGATCGAGTTCAGGTTCTTGATCTCTGCTCTCGTACCCAGCACCTGGGAACCGGCATGGCGCACAGACACGTTCGCGTCGACCCGCAGCGAGCCCTCCTCCATCTTCACGTCGGAGACCCCGATCGCCAGCAGCGTCGCGCGGAGCTCGTTCACGTAGGCGCGGGCCTCGTCGGAGCCGGACATCTCGGGCTCGGAGACGATCTCGAGGAGCGGCACTCCGGCGCGGTTGTAGTCGACCAGCGAGTGCGAGGCATCGTGTATCCGTCCGCCCCCGCCGACGTGGACGGTCTTGCCGGTGTCCTCCTCGAGGTGAGCGCGGACGATTCCCACGCGCTTGCCGTCGATCTCGAGGTGTCCGGCGACGCAGATCGGCTCGTCGTACTGTGAGATCTGGTAGTCCTTCGGCATGTCGGGGTAGAAGTAGTTCTTGCGGTGGAACACCGACTGCGCGGGCACGGTGAAGTGGAGTGCCTCGCCGACCCTCAGCGCGAACTCGACCGCCTTCTCGTTGAGCACAGGCAGCGAGCCCGGCAGGCCCAGGCAGACCGGGCAGACGAGCGAGTTCGGGCTGGCGCCGAACTCGTTGGGGCAGCCGCAGAAGAGCTTCGTCGCCGTCGCCAGCTCGACGTGCACCTCGAGGCCGACGACGACCTCCCAGCCGTCGGGTACGCCTACCGCGGTCACTGCGGCCCTGCCGAGTGCGCGCCGCTTCCTCGATCACCCTCGCGACCCTGAACAGCAGTGGCTCGGCCAGTGCCGGCGCGAGCACCTGCACGCCGAGAGGCAGCGGAGATCCCGCGCCGTCGTCCGTAGAGTTCGCCGTTCCGAAAGGGACGCTGATGGCCGGGTGCCCCGCGAGGTTGCTGGGAATGGTGCAGACGTCGCTCATGTACATCGCCAGCGGATCTGCGGTCTTCGCCCCGATCTCGAACGCGGCCGTCGGGGTGGTCGGCGAGAGCAGGACGTCGAAGCGCTCGTACGCTCGCTCGAAGTCGCGGATGATAAGGGTCCTCACCCGCTGCGCCTGTCCGTAGTACGCGTCGTAGTAGCCGGCCGAGAGAGCGTAGGTGCCGATCATTATTCGGCGCTTCACCTCCCGACCGAACCCGGCCTCGCGCGTGTTGGCGTTCATGGTGGCGGCGTCGTCGCCGTCGACGCGGAGGCCGTAACGAACGCCGTCGTAGCGCGCGAGGTTCGAGGAGGCCTCGGCCGGCGCGATGACGTAGTACGCGGGGAGCCCGTAGCGCGTCGACGGCACCGAGACGCGCTCGACCGTGGCGCCGGCTGCCTCGAGCGCGCTCGCTGCTCTCTCCACGGCGGCGCCGACGTCGGCGGAGATGCCTGCGGCGTCGGTCAGCTCCTCCAGGATGCCCACGCGCAGCCCGGCGGCGCCGCCCTCCAGGCCCTCGGTCGCCGAGACCATCGGGCCGGCGATCGAGGTCGAGTCGCGTGGGTCGTTTCCCGCGATGACGTCGTAGAGCAGGGCGGCGTCGGAGACCGTGAGTGCCATCGGCCCGATCTGGTCGAGCGACGACGCGAACGCGACGAGCCCGTATCGCGAGACTGCACCGTAGGTGGGCTTCATTCCGACAACGCCGCAGAGTGCTGCGGGCTGGCGGATCGACCCGCCCGTGTCGGAGCCGAGCGCGAGCGCTGCGAAGCCGGCGGCGACGGCTGCGGCGGAACCACCGCTCGATCCTCCCGGCACTCGTGTGGGGTCGTGCGGGTTGCGCGTCGGACCGAAGGCGGAGTTCTCGGTCGACGACCCCATCGCGAACTCGTCGAGGTTCGTCTTCCCCACGACGACAGCACCTGCGGCCCTGAGACGCTCCACGACCGTCGCGTCGTACGGCGGGCGCCAGCCCTCGAGTATCCGCGACGAGCAGGTAGTCGGGATCGCCCGCGTGCAGAGATTGTCCTTCAGGGCCACGGGCACTCCGCAGAGCGGCCCGACCGGCTCACCACGCCCGATGGCGAGGTCGACCGAGTCGGCTGCGACGAGGGCCTGGTCGGCGAGGACGAGGTTGAAGGCGTGCAACTCCGGCTCGCGCTCGTCGATCACATCGAGATGCTCCTCGACAACCGACCTGGCCGACCTGGTTCCGGAGCGAACGTCCTCGGCGATCGACGACGCCGGCCCGCTCACGGCGCCTCGCCGAGTATGCGGGGCACCCGGAACCGCCCGTCCTCCGCAGCAGGAGCCGCCGCGAGCACCTCGTCACGCGGCAGCCCCGGGCTCGGAAGGTCGGCTCGCAGGACGTTGACGATCGGCAGCGGGTGCGAGGTGGGGGGACGCCGTCGGTCTCCAGGGCAGATATCTGCGCGGCGTGATCCAGGATCGCGCCGAGCTCCCCCGTCAGCTGCTCCTGCTCCTCGACTGTGAGGGCCAGCCGGGCGAGCCGTGCGACGTGCTCGACGTCGGCGCGCGAGATCCGGACGGAGGGTTCGCTCATGAGGATCGAGTCTAGGAGCGGGCTCCCGTCGCGCCCGATCCGGTTGCGGATGCCGGTGAGCGACCTCGACGCCCGGCACCGCCGGACCTAGTATTGACCGAGCGGTCAAGTGCTGCCGTAATCAGGCATCGGGCATCAGGAGGATCAAGTGACCGAGAAGCATCCCTTCCTCGCAGACGCGTGGTTCGAGGCCGTCGAGGGCCTCATCTCACACCACACCGCGGGAACCTCCGCCGGGCCGGACCTGCTCGTCAACATGCTGATCACCGAGACCCCCTTCGCAAGCGACCGCGAGCTCCACATGGGCGCTCAGGGCGGCTCGGCCCTCTTCGCCTCGGGTCACCGCGAGGGCGCCGACGTGACGCTCACGACCGACTACGCGACCGCGGTGGAGCTCTTCGTCTCGGGCAACCCGCAGGCGGCAATGCAGGCATTCATGTCGGGCAAGGTCAAGGTCCAGGGCGACATGGCCAAGTTGATGATGGCCGGTCAGGGCGGCGGGGGCGCGCCCGGCGGGAACCCCGAGCTCACGGCGGCCATCCACGAGGTGACCGCCACCGAGTAGGTGGGGGATAGGGTGGCGTCTCGTCCTGCCTAGGCGAGCACCCGGCGGTCGGCCGACCTGACGAACCCGGCCGCGATCACGCCAATGACCGCAATCGCTCCACCTGCGGCGTAGGCGGTCGCGAAGCCGTTCGCGCCTGATCTCGTCGCCTCGATGGTCGTCAACACCTGTATGCCGGCGACCACGCCGATCTGGGAGACCATGGAGTGCGTCGCGCTGGCGATGCCGAGGTCGCCGGAGTCGACGGCGTTCGCCACCGACGACGAGAGGCTCGGTGAGGCCACCCCGAGGCCGAAGCCCGAGAGGGCGAGACCGGCGAAGACGAGACCTATCACCTCTCCCCGGGCCCCGAGAGAGAAGAGCAGCATGGAGACGACCACGCACGCCGTCCCCGTCACTGCGGCCAACCGCTCACCGACTCGCACTGCCAGGTACCCCGCGGCCGGGGCGACGACACTGAAGACGAGCGGCCTGACCAGCATGGCGTAGGCGGTCATCGTCACCGAGTAGGCGAAGACGTCCTGCACGAGCCGCGGCGCGAGCATGAACCCACCCATGTACGCGAAGTTCGCCGCCGCCGTGGCGACGAGGGGTGCAGCGAAGTTCTTCCTGCGAAAGAACCCGAGCGGCAGGAGGGGGTGCTCGACCCGGCTCTCGACGCGCACGAAGAGCGCCAGCAGCGCCGGTGCGGCGACGCCCAGCAGCCCCACGGCGATCGGGTCCGACCAGCTCTCCCCTCCCCTCGCTGCAATCCGACGAGCGCGGCGATCGTCGCCAGGCCGAGCAGCAGTGCACCTGCCAGGTCGATCGGCTGCCGCTCCCTTTGCGGCGTCTCGTGGAGCACTAGCGCCGCTACCAGCACGGCGCCGAAAGCGATCGGCGCCTGGGCCACGAAGATCCACCTCCACCCGAACGCATCCACGACCGGGCCACCGACGACGAGGCCGATGACGGGGGCTCCGGCGCCGACCAGCGACCACCACCCCATGGCCTTCACCCGATCCGACTCCGGGAACGCCTGCATTATCAGGGCCATCGACGTCGGAATCGTCGCCGACCCGGCGAGGGCCCCCAGGGCGCGGAGCCCGATTATCGAGGCGGCGCTCCAGGCGAACGCCGTCAGCCCCGACACCGCGGCGAAGGCGGCGAACCCGATCAAGTAGACGCGACGGTGCCCGTGCACGTCGCCCAACTTGCCGAGGAGCGGTGTCGCGAGCGCGAACGTGAGCATCGGCGCAGTGATGATCCAGCTCAGCGACGCCTTCGACGTTCCGAGGTCCTCGGCGATCGGCGAGATGGAGACCGCGAGGATCGTGATCGTGAAGCCGGCGGCGAAGTTGCCGGTCAGTGCCGTCAGGAGGACCCACCAGCGGTAGTGGTCGCTGGTGCGCACGCGGTGCCGGAGCCTCTCCCGCCACAGCGCAGGCCAGTTGACGACCGGCACCTCCTCGGTGCCCGGGTAGTCGCCGGGCCACGCCTCGTCGACGGGCGCGTCGGAGAGGTGCTCGGGTCGGTCGTCGGTCGGGCCGGACATCGGGCTGCTCCCGGTCGCGACCGGCGGACGCGGCCAGGACCGGCGCCGAGCCTAGAGGAGTCGCTCGCGCAGACCCGAGGCGTCGCCGCTCCCGGCGTCGGCCTCCCACCCGCACACGATCCGACGATCTGCCTCGCGGCTCCGACGGCCCCGGTCGCAGGGGACGTCCGAATCCGTTGCCCGGACGCTCGAGCGACGGACGCGTCGTCGCTCCGCGCGGCGTCCGGCGGATCACCACGGGCACCCCAGAGATCTGCCGGCCGGTGCCGGCGACGGTCCCCTCACACCACCCACGCTCCCATCCGCCCTAGTCGGTTCGCACCGGTGCGGTGCGCTCCGGTCACACCCGTGTCAGTGACCGTCACCTCGGGAGAGAGGGGACCGCTGGATGGTCACTGTCCGAGATCGAGCGCACGCTATCGGGCACTCGGCGTGGTCGCAAGGTGTCATGTTGCGACTCAGCGCGAGAGGTGTGGCCATTTCAACCACTATGAGTGGGGCGGAGAGGAGACCCCTCCGCCCCCGGGCGCCGCAGCGCGGCTCAGCCGGTCAGCTTCGCGGCCTCCGTCGCCAGCTCGGCGACCGTCCAACGGTCACCCTTCTCGATCTTCTGGGCGAACTCCCACGACTGGACGCGCTGGACCGTGCCGCCCTGCACGAGGAACGTCTCGCCGGTCAGGGGGCAGTCGGCCGTCGCGAGGTACGCGACGAACGGGGGAGACGTTCGCGGGGTTCCAGACGTCGAAGCCCTCCTCGGGCGCCTTCACCACGTCTCCGAGGCCGGGGGTCGCCTCCGTCAGGCGCGTGCGCGCCGCCGGGGCGATCGCGTTGGACCGCACGCCGTAGCGCGTCAGCTCCTTCGCGCAGATCTGCGAGAGCGTCGCGATGCCCGACTTCGCCGACCCGTAGTTCGCCTGCCCGGGGTTGGAGAACAGACCCGAGGTCGAAGAGGTGTGGATGATCGACGCGTTGACCTCCTTGCCGGCCTTGGTCTGCTCCCTCCAGTACCCGGCCGCATGACGGGTCGGGCAGAAGTGGCCCTTGAGATGAACGTTGATCACCGCGTCCCACTCGTCCTCGGTCATGTTGATGATGACCCTGTCGCGCAGGATCCCGGCGTTGTTCACGAGCACGTGCAAGTCGCCGAAGGTCTCGACCGCCTGCCGCACCAGTCGCTCGGCGCCGTCCCACGTCGCGACGTTGTCACCGTTGACGACGGCTTCACCGCCCATCGCCTTGATGTCGTCCACGGTCTGCATGGCCGGCGAGGCGTCACCACCTTCACCGTGCATGTCGCCACCGAGGTCGTTGACCACGACCCTTGCGCCCTCGGCTGCGAAGAGCAGCGCGTGCTCGCGGCCGAGGCCGCGGCCCGCTCCCGTGATGATGGCGACGCGTCCGTCGAGTGAACCCATGTCGTGTCTCCCGTGGCTCGTGGATTCGCAGGTCACCGCCGCGGGGGCGGGGATCGAGCGAATCGTACGCGCCGACTTGACCGTCCGGTCAATCGGCGCGGGCTCTCAGACCGAGAGGGTGACCGTCGAGCCCCGCCGCACGCTCTCGTACGCGCCGGGATCCTGCGCCGTCACCTCGGCGTCGGGCTCGTATACCGGAAGGCTCGCCCGGAGTCCGGCGGCCCGGAGCGTCTCGTACGCCCCATCGACCGTCATCCCCACCACGTCGGGCACGTCGACGAGATCGGGCCCCTTGCTCACGTAGACGGTCACCTCCGAGTGGTACGGCGCCTCCGCGCCGCTCGCAGGCTCCGCCCTGATGACCAGGCCGCTGTCCACGTCGTCGCTGAACTCATCGACCCGGCTCCCGCGCAGGTCCGCATCGGCAAGGGCCTGCTCCGCCTGGTCCCACGAGAGGTCCTCTAGCGGCGGAACCGACACGGGAGCGTGCCCGTCGCTCACGACGATCGACACCGTCGCCTCAGGCTGTACCTCGACGCCCGGACCCGGACTCTGGCTGATCACCCGTCCGGCGGGTATCCGCTCGTGGTACGCACCTTCGACGTCGGCGACGAGTCCGGCGTCGCTCAGCGCAAGCAGAGCGTCCTCCGCCTTCTCGCGCACCACGTCGGGGGACAGCGACCGGCGCCGGCCCCGTCGACACCACCAGGCGGACCTTCGAGTCTTCGCGCGCCCGGCTACCCGGGTCGGGGCTCTGGCTCAGGACGATCCCCGCGGGGTCGTCGGCCGAGCGTCGCTCCGCGACGGAGATCTCGAGTCCGGCCGCCTGCGCACCTGTGCGCGCGGCGCTCTCGGTGCGACCGACCAGCCCCGGAACCTCGACCCGATCCGAGCCGATCTGGGAGAGGGCAGCTGCGCTCAGTGCGATCGCCGCGATCAGAGCGGCGCTCACGAACCAGGGCACGAGCCGCCGGCGCGCGACCTTCGGTCTGCGTCCGCGCGGCGTGCTCCGACGTGTGGACGGCGGAGGGCGCATCGACTCCGGCAGCGGGGCGTCGGCATCCTGGTCGAAGGGGCGTGCGGGCTGAGCCACGTGGGCCCGGGTCGGGTGCGGATCCTCGCGCTCGGATGTCCCGGGCAGGAGGAGCGGCGACGGGGGCGGGAGCGCCTCACCGGCGTCGGAGAGCGCGGCACCCATCGTCGCGGCGTCGGGGTAGCGGTCATCGGCCTCTATCCGACCGGCGCGGTCGATGACCGCGCGAAGCGGACCCAGCTCCGCGGGAGCGAGGATCGGGCGCTGCGTACGCGCCGCGAGAGTCCCGATCGTCGTGTCGGCGGCGAACGGGACGCGTCCGGTCACGCCCTCCACCAGAACGAGCGCAAGGGAGTACAGGTCGCTGCGGGCGTCGAGGGGTACACCCAGTGCCTGCTCGGGCGAGGCATACCTCGCGGTTCCGAGGACCGCACCCGCGGGCTCCGTCCAAGACGCCTCGGCCAGAGCGCGAGCCAGGCCGAAGTCGGCGACACGCACGATGCCGTGCTCGTCGAAGAGGAGGTTCGCTGGCTTGATGTCGCGGTGGACTATGCCCCGCGCGTGGGCGTACTCGAGCGCGGCCGAGACGTCGCGACCGATGCGGGCCGCCTGAGCCGGGCTGAGGCGCGTCCCCTCGTCGAGCATGGCCCGGAGGCTCCCTCCCGAGAGGAGCTCCAGGACCATGAACGGCACGTCTTCCTCGCCCCAGTCGTGCACGGTCATGATGTTGGGGTGGTGCAGCGACGCTGCCACCTGCGCCTCTGCACGGAACCTGCGCAAGAACCCCGAGTCGTCGGCCAGCGCGGCGTGCAGCACCTTCACCGCGACCCTGCGACGCAGCCGCGTGTCCTCGGCCACGTATACGCGGCCGCTCGCGCCGGTACCGATGGGCGCGAGGAGCCGATACCGGCCGGCGAGCACTCTCCCCGCGAGATCGCTCACCGACTGCCCGACCATGTGCCCCACGGTACCGGCCCGCGGCCCGCCGCCCGAGCCATCGGGCACGGCCCCTACCGATCCCGGACAGGCCCGTCCCCCGGATAGCGTCGCGACATGACGACGACCGGAGATCGCGAGCGCCGGACCGGCCGCGTCCTCGTCGTGGCCGGTGGCCTCGCGCTGGGAGTCGGCCTCTTCGTCGCGGCGGGGTTCCTCCAGGAGAACGAGACGAACGCACCTTCGCTCCCGAGCGCGATAGAGCAGCTGATCCCCGAGCCCGGCACGGTCATCAGGCCCCAGGAAGACATCGGCGCCGACATGCGCGACGACCTCTTCGCCGTGATCCGCATCGACGGCAACGCCGTCGAGAACGAGATCCCCGAGGACCAGTACACGCGTGGTCGACCTCGGTCGCGTCTTCTTCCGTCCCGGCCCGGGCAAGGAGATCGACGCGCTCGCGCCCGGAGGCCACACGGCGACGGTTCTCTACTGGCCGCGCATCCAAGACCGCGACGCCGAGGAGACCGTGGTCCTCTCGTATACGTGGTCGTTCAAGGTCGGTTGACTCAACCGTCCTCGACGGCGCCGGGTCCGCTCTCGAGAATCCGGTCGAGTTCGTCCTCGTCGATCACGCGGACACCCAGCTGCTCCGCCCTGGCGAGCTTCGAGCCGGCGTCGGCTCCCGCTACCACGTAGCTCGTCTTCTTCGAGACGCTCGCAGCAACCTTGGCGCCCCGCGCCTCCAGATCGGCGGTCGCCTCCTCGCGGGTCCGGCGCGGAAGCCTCCCCGTCACCACGAACGTCAGCCCCGAGAGGGGTTGATGCGCGCACTGAACCGGTCGAGGGGTCTCCGAAGTACACCCCCGACTCCCGCAGCTTCCCGACGACGCGCAGGCTGCGCTCGTCGGCGAAGAAGTGCTCGATGCTCTCCGCCCTGACCTTCCCGACGCCGTCGATCGCGGTCAGCGTCTCGGTCGAGGCCCCCATGATCGCGTCGAGGGTCCCCAGCTCCCTCGCAAGGGCCACCGCCGCTGTCGGCCCGACGTTGCGTATCCCGAGAGCGACCAGCAGCTTGGGGAGCGGCCGGCGCTTCGAAGCCTCGATCGCTTCTACGAGACTCGTCGCCGAGATCTCCGCCATCCCCCGAGCGGGACAAGATCCTCGACGGTGAGCGAGTAGAGGTCGCCGGCATCGTGAAGCAGACCGGCGTTCACGAGGAGCGCGACCCGCTCCTCCCCCAGACCCTCGATGTCCATCGCGTTGCGCCCCGCGAAATGAGCGATGCGCTGCAGCTGCCTGGCGGGACAGTCGGCGTTGAGGCACCGGTGATTCGCCTCGCCCTCCTGTCTGACCAGCGCCGAGCCGCAGACCGGACAGTCGGCCGGAAAGGTCCACGGGGTGGACCTCTTCGGCCGCTTCGACAGCACCGGGCCGACCACCTCGGGGATGACGTCGCCCGCCTTGCGCACGATCACGGTGTCGCCGACGCGCACGCCACGCCTGGCGACCTCGTCCTGGTTGTGGAGAGTGGCCATCTCGACTGTCGAGCCGCCCACGAACACCGGCTCCAGCACGGCGAAGGGAGTCGCTCGGCCGGTGCGCCCGATGCTCACCCTGATGTCGAGCAGACGCGTCGTCTTCTCCTCCGGCGGGAACTTGTAGGCGATCGCCCAGCGCGGCGCCCGGCTGGTCGCCCCGAGTGCCGCTCGCACCGCGAGGTCGTCGACCTTCACGACGACACCGTCGATCTCGTATCCGAGATCGTGCCTCTTCGACTCCATCGACTCGCAGAACCGGGAGACCGAGTCGAGGTCATCGTGCCTGTCGATGTGCGGATTAACCGGGAAGCCCAGATCGCGCAGCCACTGCAGGATCTCGATGTGGGTCCCGAGGTGGGGACCACCTTCGACCACCCCGAGCTGGTAGCAGAAGAGGGACAGGTCGCGCGAGGCCGTTATGCGCGAATCCTTCTGGCGGAGGCTCCCGGCCGCCGCATTGCGCGGATTCGCGAACAGGTGCTCGCCGGCATCGGCCTGCCTCCGATTCAGCTCGGTGAAGGAGGCGACCGGCATGTACACCTCGCCGCGCACCTCGAGCAGCACGGGGCTCGACCCTCCACCCACGCGGGACGGCACGCCCTGCACGGTCCGGACGTTCGCGGTCACGTCCTCGCCGGTCACGCCGTCGCCGCGGGTCGCCGCTCGAACGAGGCGTCCGGCTTCGTAGACCAGGGAGATCGCAAGACCGTCCATCTTCGGTTCCGCCACGAACCCGACCCCCTCGCCGGCACGCTTGACGATGCGCGCGCCCCACGCGTCGAGCTCGTCTCTCGAGAACGCGTTGTCGAGCGAGAGCATCGGAGCCAGGTGGGTGACGGCCGCGAAGGTGGTGGTGGGCGCTCCCCCGATCTTCTCCGTGGGCGAATCCGCTGAACGCAGGGCCGGGTAGCGCTCCTCCAGCTCCCTCAGCTCGCGCATCAGGTCGTCGAACTCCGCGTCGGCGATCTCCGGCTCGTCCGACTCGTAGTAGAGGCGCGAGTGGTGCCGGATGACGTCGCGGAGCTCCGCAATACGCGCCACGACTTCGGGGTGTTCGCCTGCGGCGGCCATCGGTCGAAGGCTACCGGCGCCGGCGCCTTCCGATCCGGCGTATCAGGCGCCGATGGTCAGCTTGGTGGCGGCCGCCTGGTCGTGGACCCGCGCACCGATCTCCCGTGCCAGGACCATCGCACGCTCTGCCTGGCTCGGCCCGTGACCCGCCATGCCGCACGCGGGAGTGATCAGCGCCTGACTGCGGAGCTGCACGGGATCGCAGCCGCGCCGGGTCAGCTCACACCAGAGCTCCACCAGCGACTTCCAGAGAGGTGTTGCGTGCTCTCCCACGGGCCGGTCGGTGGGTACCGCCCCCCACGCGATCCAGCCGCCACCGTCGAGGTGTCGCGCGATCCAGCCTGCGCTCTCGACGAGGCCCTCGTGCACCTCGAGGCCCAGGATGCCTGGCCCCGCGTCGAGAGCGACCCGCAGGTCGCCACCCCCGCACACATGCACTCCGGTCACGGCACCGACCGATGCCAGGGCACCCGAGAGGAGATCCGTCGCCGCCTCGCGGTCGAGTGGAGCGTCGTTGTCACGCCAGGCGACGAGTCCCGGCTCGTCGAGCCAGAGCACCAGGGACGCGCCGGGGAGCCTCTCGGCGACGACGTGCTCGAGCGCCACCGCACGCTCGCGCACGGCGAGCACGGCCCGAGGGAACGCCCGATCCACCGCGAGGCCGGCATCGGCCAGCGCGAGCCCGAGCGTGAGAGGCCCGCAGGTCTGCACCTTCACAACGCTCGGCGGGACGGCCGACCGCGCGGCGAGGTCGAGGAAAGCGAGGAGGCCTGCATCGTGCTCTGTGTCTATGACCGCTCGCAGCGGACCTTCCGCGCTCGCACCGGCCTCGAGAGTCCCGTCGATTCGGAGCTCGATCTCGGGCAGCACGCACGCGGCCTGGGCGATCATCCCCTCCCAGGGCGAGCGGCACGGAAGCTGCGGCGTCGCCGGCAGCTCGGGCAGGCAGCGCAGTACGAGAGCCGCGGCCGACCTCGGATCCACGTGCGGCAGGCTGCCGACCGCGGTGGCGAGGCCGGCGGAGAGGATGCTCGACGGCATGAGGTCCGTAGTATACGGGTGCCCCCGACCCTCCTCCAAGCGGAGACGCAACCTCGATGTGGACGGCACGAGTCGCATGGGCTGCGCTGCCGTTCACGGCGGGCGCAGCGTGTGGCGACGCGCTCGCGAAGTGGTCGACTCCGGCTGCACTGGTCGCCGCAACGCTCCTGTGGGTCGCATGGGGCGCGGGGCTCGTCGCGCTGCTTTCACCGCGCCCGTGGGGATTCACCGTGCTCCGCGTCGCGAGCGCGGCTGCGGTGACCGTCACCGTCCTCGCTGCGCCCGGTCGGGGCAACACGACCATCGCGGTGGCTCTGGCCGGGGCCGTTGTCGCGGCAGCGGCGGCCTGCTCCTCGCCGGTCGCGCATGCGGCAGCGAACGCGGCGTCGTACGGACACGAGCAACGGTTCCCCCTGCGCGCTCCGACCCCGATAGCGGTGGTCGTCCTTCCGATAGCGCTGGTCGTGGTCGTCGCCGGCATCGCAGGCGGACCGCTGCTCGTTGCGACGGGCACCGTGATCGGGGGATAGGGGTCTGCGCCGCAGGCATTGCAGTCGCCGCCGTGCTCGTCCGCTCGATCCACGGCCTCGCGCAGCGCTGGGTGGTGCTGGTGCCCGCCGGGATGGTCATCGCCGACCCGTTCACTCTCTCGGATCCCGTCCTCTTGCCGCGCGAGCAGATCATCTCGGTCAGGAGGCACTCCGTCACCAGCCTGCCCGACGATGCGCTCGATCTGCGCCTGGGCACGCTCATGGGCTCTGTCGAAGTCCGACTCGCCGAGCCGGCGATGTTCGCACGCCGCCAACGCGCCGAGACCGCCGTGGTCGAATCTCTCGCGGCGCTGATCAGTCCGCTCCGCGCCGAGACCCTCATCGCAGCCGCGCGCTCGCATCCGCATTGCCGTCGGCGACGCCTAGCGGCCTGACTCGCCACCG
The DNA here is from genome assembly GCA_027494135.1 of Acidimicrobiia bacterium. Lineage (GTDB taxonomy): Bacteria > Actinomycetota > Acidimicrobiia > IMCC26256 > PALSA-610 > JAOSJK01. The sequence goes on from JAOSJK010000001.1 coordinate 744,906, forward strand.
CGTCAGGCCGCTACTCCACCTCCGATCACGCGGTCTCCGTCGTACAGTGCGACCACCTGGCCGGGAGCGACTCGCGGCTGCGGGGAGTCGAACCTCACGAGGTCACGCTCCAGTCGCGCTGGGACGGCTGCGCCGTGTGCCCGCATCTGCGCGAGCACGCGAGCCCCATCCACCGGACGCCCCGCGACGAAGTCGAGGTCGCTGATGCGGACCTCGTCGCGCAGCAGGGATCCACACTCTCCCACGGTCACCGTCGCGGTCTCTGCGTCGACCTCGACGACGTAGCGACGTTCTCCGACTGCGACGCCGAGACCACGACGTTGTCCGACGGTGAACTCGTGTATCCCTCCGTGCTTCCCGAGGACCGTGCCGGTGGTGTCGACGATCGGGCCCGGAATCGATCCGACCCGTGCGGCGATGAACGCGCTGCGGCCCGCCCTGCTCACGAAGCACGTGTCCTGGCTGTCGCTCTTGTCGGCGGTACGGAGGCCGAGGCGCTTCGCGCGACTCCGTACCTGCTGCTTCGTCAGTGCGCCGACCGGCAGCAGTGTCCGTGAGAGCTCCGAGCGGCCGAGCATGTAGAGCACGTAGGACTGGTCCTTCTCTGGATCACGACCCCGGAGCAGAGCGTGCCCGTCGGGGGTCTCGACGATCCGGGCGTGGTGCCCGGTCGCGATGCGATCGAACCCGGTCTCGACCGCGCGCTCCAGGAGGCGGCCCCACTTCATCGTGCGATTGCACTCGACGCACGGGTTCGGCGTCCGCCCCTCCGAGTACGCGTCGACGTACGGCGCGACGACCCGGCGCTCGAACTCGTCGGCGAAGTTGAAGACGTAGTGAGGGATATCGAGCTGCGCAGCGACACGGCGCGCGTCCTCGACATCGACGACGCTGCAGCACCTCGACTCCCCCTCGCCGCCCCACAGCTTCAGAGTGACCCCTGTGACGTCGTGGCCAGCCTCGACCAGCAGGGCCGCAGCGACCGAGGAGTCGACTCCGCCACTCATCGCGACGAGAACCCGCGCCATCGCGCTAGGCACCGATCGTACGGGCGCCGCGGAGCGAGCCGACGGCTCGCGGGATGACCTCGAGAGCGCGCTCCACATCGCTTGCGTTGGACGCGTAGCCGAGACTCAGGCGGATCGATGCAAGGGCGCGATCGCGGGGCATCCCCATCGCCACCAGCACGTGCGACGGATCGACTGCACCCGATGAGCAGGCCGAACCCGATGCCGCGCAGACCCCCTCGCGGTCGAGGAGCAGCAGCAGCGCCTCGGCCTCGACTCCCGGGAACGCCAGGTGCGTGATCCCCTGCACCCGATGGTGAACGTCTCCGTTGACGATGGCGTCGGGGATGGACGACGTGAGCCCCTGCTCCAGACGGTCGCGCAGTGAGGCGATCCGCTCGGTCTCCTCGGCCCGCCGCTCGTGGGTCACGCGCAGAGCGGCCGCCAGCGCGACGATCCCCGCGACGTTCTGGGTCCCGGCGCGCAGGCCCGACTCGTGTCCGCCTCCTTCCACGAGTGGCACCAGCGCGCACTCGTCGCGGTGTACCAGCGCGCCGACTCCCTTCGGTCCTCCGAACTTGTGCCCGGAGATTGCGACGAGATCCGCTGCCGCTGTCGCCTCTGCGACGTCGATCCACTGGGGTGCCTGTACGGCATCGGTGTGAAGAAGGGCGCGCGGCGCGTGCTCTCGCACCAGTCGCGCGACGGCATCGAGAGGCTGTATGACACCGGTCTCGTTGTTCACGGTCATCACCGACACGACCGCCGTGCGCTCATCGATGACCGCGGCGAGTGCGTCGAGATCGACCGCTCCGTCGATGTCCGCGGCCACCACCGCGACTCGGTACCCCTGTCTCTCGAGTCGCTCGGCGGCACCGAGAACTGCCTTGTGCTCGATTCCCGAGACGACAACGCCGTCGCCTCCGCCGGAATCGCGCGCGGCCCACGCCGCGCCCTTGACAGCCAGGTTGTCGCCCTCACTGCCGCCCGCGGTGAATACGACTTCCCCCGGACGGGCGCCCATGAGCGAGGCCACGTCCTCCCGCGCCTCTTCCAGCGCGGTCTTCGCCGCTCTCGCCGCCGAGTGCGATCCCGACGGGTTCGCGAACACGTCCGAGAGGAAAGGCCGCATCGCCTCCACGGCCTCGGCCCGCATCGGCGTGGAAGCGGCGTGATCGAGGTATGCCACGGGTCCCATCGTAACGACGACGATGGGACCCGGCACTGCGGCGCTCGCCGCCGGTGTGCTACTCGGTGATCACCTGGAATGTCTGGATGATCTGGTCGAGAGCGTCGATGTCGGCATCGCTGACGATCTGCACGAAGAGCAGCGCCATGAACTCACCGCCGGCCGGGCCGGCAGCGATGGTGACCACCTGGGTCCCGGTTCCGCCACAGCCCTCCCAGAACTCCATCTCGCCGACGTAGGCGCCGTCGTCGTAGTCCTGACGCCCCGCACTGGTGCACTCCCCGGCGGGGCCGATCGCGTCGAGCATGTCGGTCGTCGTGAAGTCACCACCGACGGTCGCCGCGAACTCCATTCCGGGCACGTCGTAGCTGGCCGCGTACGCGGCGAGGTCCGTCGACGCGATGATCTGCGGGAGCTCGGTTCCGTCGTCGAGCACGAGCGGGGTGCCCTGCACGTCGGACCACTCGGCGGGCACCTCGACTCTGAGCGCGCCGGAGTCGTCGGAGACCGGCATGTACCGCCCGTAGCTCGAGCCCGTCGGCAGCGTCCCGTCGGCGGTGTCCTCGACCTCACTGGCGATCGTCTGGAACGGCTCGATCTCCTTGCCGTTGAACTCGCCGCGGTAGCGGGTGCCGTCCTCGAAGCGCAGGATCTGCACCGAGAGCACGTCGTCGGCGTTGTGACTCTGCAGCACGTCGCAGTAGTCCTTCATGGTGCCGTCTGTGGCCATGGGCAGGCCCTCGACGCGCTCGATGATGTCGCCACCTTGGATCCCGGCCTCGCTCGCAGGGCCACCCGACTTCACGGATGCGACCCAGATGCCGGCGAGGCCGCTCTCCTGGTCGTAGATGGCCTGCCCGTTGACACCGAGCGAGAGAACGTCCTCACCACCGGACATGGTCTCGACGACGTCTCTCGCGATCGCGGCAGAGATGCCGAACTTCTGGGTGGTGCCGGTACCGGCGTCGTAGCTCATGAAGTGGACGCCGACGACCTTGCCGTCGGACGTGACGATCGGACCGCCGGAGTTGCCCGGCTGAGCCTCCGCGTCGTGTTGGATGACCGAGTCGACCGACGACCACTGCGTCTCGCCGTCGGCCTTCGCCTTCGCGACGATCCCGCGCACGAGCGTGAACTCGGGGTCGCCGAGCGGGAAGCCCGCGACGCTGATCTCGAGGCCCGCGTCGATCTCTCCGTCGTACCAACCCAGGTACGGGTAGTCGTCTCCCTCGAGATCGATGACAGCGAGGTCATCACACTCCGAGACGCCCAAGACCTTCGCGTTCACCGGGTCGTCCTCGCCCGAGACGTACACCTCCAGCGACGCAGCGCCGGTCACGACGTGGTTGTTCGTGACCGCGATCCCCGAAGGGTCGATGATGAACCCCGACCCCGAACCGGCCTGGGAGACCTCCTCGTACGCCGCCGCCTCCGACGGCTGCGCGAAGGTCCCCTTGGCGACGATCTGGATGACCGCGCCCTCCACGCCGTCGAGCGAGCTGACAGCCCCCGACGACGTGCCGCTCCCCTTGGTCGTCTCCGTGGTGTCGTCGCCACCGAGGACCTTCTTGCCGTCATCGCCCCCGCCGCACGCGGCCGTGAGCAGGGCGAGCACGCACAGCGGCGCGGCGAGCCTTCGGAACGGGAGAGCCATGATTCCTCCTGGGGGCGAAAAGCGACTCCGTGCAGTCTCGCACGGTCGGTATCTCATCGGGTGAACCGGCGGCACTCTCCAGGCGTCCGCGAAAGCTTCCTCGTAGTCGACCACCGTTCAACACCCATCCGCCACGGAGAGCGCTCGACAGGCAGCCGGTTCGCGCCGGACGTGACAAACGGCCGGGCGGTTCCCGACCACCGGCCGGCTGCCACTGTCACACCCTCGGCGCATACTCGGCTCGTGAGTAGGAAGCGTGCAACCAAGCCTGCAACCAAGCCTGAAACCAGACGCCCCGGCGAGAGCCCCGCCGGTGGCGGTCTGCGGCAGCTGCGGCTGATCAGGGGGCCGCGACCCGACTGGTCGCTCGACACGCGCACCCGGAGGATCGGCAGTCTCGGGGTCGCCGAGGCCAAGGCGATCCTGCGCAGCAGGAAGCCGCCTGAGCCGAACAAGCAGACCCGGGCGAGCTGACCGGTCCCCACGGCTCAGACCCGGCGGAGGAACTCCTCGAGGATGCGTCGCGCGGCCGCCGCCGGCGAGACGTGACCGGCGACCACGTCCCGCTCCAGGGTCTCCACCAGGCGCGCGACCTCGGGATCACGGCGCAGCTCTACCAGCAGGGTCGCGGTCACCTCGTCCCACATCCACTGCCGCGCCTGGTCTGCGCGCAGGTCGGCGAGAGCGCCACCGACCTCCAGGGCGTTGCGGTGCTCCCTCATCGCCTGCCATACCGCCGGGATGCCGTCGCCGGTCAGAGCCGAACACGCCAAGACCCGCGGCGTCCAGGCGAAGCTCCTCGGCCTGATCACGTGTAGGGCGCTCGAGTACTCCGCGACCGTCCGGTCCGCCGAGGGCGCCAGGTCGCCGTCGGCCTTGTTGACGACCACCAGGTCGGCCATCTCCACGATCCCGCGCTTCAGGCCCTGAAGCTCGTCGCCTGCCCCCGGAGCGAGCAGCAGCAGGAAGAGATCGACCATCCCCGCGACCGCGACTTCCGACTGGCCGACACCGACCGTCTCGACGATGACCACATCGAAGCCCGCAGCCTCGCAGAGCAGCATCGCCTCGCGTGTGCGTCGCGCGACGCCGCCGAGCGTCCCGCCCGAAGGCGACGGCCGGATGAACGCGTCGGGGCTGCGCGAGAGGGACTCCATGCGCGTCTTGTCGCCGAGGATCGAGCCTCCTGAACGCGCACTCGAGGGATCGACGGCGAGCACGGCGACCCGACGGCCCACTTCCACCAGGTACCCGCCGAGGGCCTCGATGAAGGTCGACTTGCCGGCGCCCGGTGCGCCGCTCACCCCGACGCGCACCGCTCCGCCGGCGTCGGGCAGCAGGGCGTCGAGGAGATCGACGGCGGTGGCCCGGTGATCGTCGCGCGTCGACTCGGCGAGGGTTATCGCGCGTGCCAGGGCTCGGCGGTCGCCACCGCGGATCTCCGCTGCGAGGTCTGCGACCTGCGCGTCGCCTGCAGACCGCTCCCGCGTCACGGCGAGGCGCGGCGTTCCTTCAACAGCCGCATCACCTCGGTCGCGGCTCGCGGGATGTTCGTGCCCGGACCGAAGACGGCGGCTACGCCCGCTGCATGGAGCGCCGCGTGGTCGCCGGCGGGAATGACACCGCCGCATACGACGACGACGTCGCGCGCTCCCTGCCGATCCAGCTCCTCGATGAGCTCCGGAACCAGAGTGCGGTGCCCTCCTGCCTGACTGGAGACGCCTACTACGTGGACGTCGTTCTCGACGGCGTCGCGCGCGACCTCGTCGGGAGTCTGGAAGAGAGGGCCGATGTCTACGTCGAACCCGAGGTCGGCGAAGGCGGTCGCGATGACCTTCGCTCCCCTGTCGTGTCCGTCCTGCCCGAGCTTCGCCACCAGGAGCCGCGGGCGCCTGCCCTGCGTCTCGGCGAACTCCTCTACCTCGGCGTGGACGCGCGCCCAGTCCTCGTCACCCTCGTACGACGCTCCATACACGCCCGAGATGCTACGGACAACCGCCCGATGACGCGAGAACACACCCTCGAGTGCGTCGGAGATCTCGCCGACCGTCGCGCGCGCCCGGCTGGCCTCGACCGCCAGCGCCAGCAGATTCTCGGTGCCGGCTGCCCCCTCCGCTATGGCCGCCAGCGCGGCGCTGCAGCGCGACTCGTCTCGCTCGGCGCGCACGCGTCGCAGCCGAGCGACCTGGCTCTCGCGCACAGCGGTGTTGTCGATGTCGCGGACCTCGATCTGCGGCTCGTCGCCGAGTACGAACCTGTTGACGCCGACGATCGTCGCCTCGCCACGGTCGATCGCCGCCTGCCGACGCGCCGCGCTCTCCTCTATTCGGAGCTTCGGCATGCCCGACTCGACCGCCCTGGTCATTCCCCGAGCGCCTCGACCTCCTCGATGAGCGCCCACGCCTCTTCGGCGAGTCTCGCCGTCAGAGCCTCCACGTAGTAGGAGCCGCCCAGAGGGTCGACGACGCGCGGGATCCCCGTCTCCTCGGCGAGGATCACCTGCGTGTTGCGCGCGATGCGCGCCGAGAAGTCGGTCGGAAGCGCGATCGCCTCGTCGAACGAGTTGGTGTGGAGGCTCTGCGTGCCGCCCAGCACGGCCGCGAGGGCCTCGTACGCCGTCCTCACGACGTTGTTGTAGGGGTCTTGCTCCGTGAGAGAGACACCCGAGGTCTGGCAGTGCGTCCTCAGCATCGACGACGACGCCTTCTCGGGGCCGAACGGCTCGATTATCCGCGACCAGAGCAACCGGGCAGCGCGCAGCTTCGCGATCTCCATGAAGAAGTCCATGCCGATCGCGAAGAAGAAGGAGAGCCTTCCGGCGAACGCGTCGACGTCGAGGCCGCGCGCGCAGGCAGTTCGCACGTACTCGAGCCCGTCGGCGAGCGTGAAGCCGAGCTCTTGAACCGCGGTCGCACCCGCCTCCTGCATGTGGTAGCCGGAGATGGAGATCGAGTTGAACTTGGGCATGTGCTTCGCGGTGTGCTCGATGATGTCGGCGACGATCCGCATGCTCGGTTCGGGCGGGTAGATGTAGGTGTTGCGGACCATGAACTCCTTGAGGATGTCGTTCTGGATCGTCCCCGACAGCTCTTCGGCCGCTACTCCCTGCTCCTCGGCAGCGACGATGAACCCTGCGAGCACCGGTAGCACCGCGCCGTTCATGGTCATCGACACGGTCATCTTGTCGAGGGGGATCCCATCGAAGAGGATCTTCATGTCTTCCACCGAGTCGATCGCGACCCCGGCCTTTCCGACGTCGCCCACGACGCGTGGGTGGTCGCTGTCGTATCCGCGGTGCGTCGCCAGGTCGAACGCAACCGAGAGCCCCATCTGGCCGGCGGCCAGGTTCCGCCTGTAGAACGCGTTCGACTCCTCGGCTGTCGAGAACCCCGCGTACTGCCGGATGGTCCACGGGCGGTTTGCGTACATCGTGGCCCTGACGCCCCTGGTGAACGGAGCGAACCCCGGCAGCGACCCCGAGGACCCGATCCCCTCCAGGTCGCCGGCCGTGTAGAGGGCCTTCACGGCGATGCCCTCGGGGGTCTCGGTGGTCAGGGAGTCCGGGTCGGCACCACGCAGCTCGGCGGAGGCGAGAGCCCTCCACTCGTCGAGGGACGGTTCCGGGCGCTCGACCATGGGCTCACGATAGAGGATCGCCCCCCCGTCCCCGCCGAACGGCCGGATCGGGCTCTTTCGCTCATTCGCGGCCGCTGACCGGCCGAAGAGTACCGAGGCGCTCGAAGAGCAGGGCGCGTGGCCTACCCGGGGACGCAGAGGAGGAGCGTGGGACGACAGCCTCACGGCGCGGAGCCGCGAGCAAGGCGCCGGAAGTGGTTGGGGAACCGGCTCGCGCCCTGGCTGGTCCTGCTCCTCGGCGGGGCCGCGACCGCATCGACCGCCTGGGCGACGGCGGCGCGGGAGCGGGACGACCGCGAAGAGCGCTTCGCCAGCGAGACCGACGACGTGCTCGAGAGCCTCGCGACGACCGCACGCGGCTACGAGGTGGTCATCAACGGGATCCAGGGGCTGATGCTCGGTGACCCCGGCGCCGGCCGTGACGAGTTCAGGGCCCTCACCGACTCACTGCTCGCCGACGACCGCTTCCCGGGGATCTTCGGCGCCGCCTGGACCCAGTCGGTCGCCGCCGAGGATGTCGCCGCCATGCACGCGACGTGCGTGCCCGAGCTCGCCGGCCTCGCGCCGGACCCGGCGAAGGGGGCGGCGTTCGTAGTAGCGCAGGCCGAGCCGGAGACGATCAGCATCGCCCGTTGCATCGACGCGGCGATCTTCCCCGAGATCAAGACGGTGCTCGAGAGCGCGAGGGACACCGGCACCCTGCAGATCAGCAACCGGTTCGACATCCCCACCGACCTCGAGAACGAGGCCGGCGAGCTGCAGACCGGCTTCATGCTCGTCAAGCCCGTCTACGGACCCGGAGGCGTGCCGGAGACGATCGAGGAGCGCCGCTCCTCGATTCAGGGCTGGGCGGGCACGATGGTCAACGGCGACGTCTTCATCCCGCGCGGCAGCGGCGACGCCGGCTATCGCTACCGGATCGAGCTCTACGACGGCGAGTCGACGAAGGCCGACTCGCTCATCGCCGTATCCGACAGAGAGGCACCACCCGACGGCCGCAAGCGTGTCGCCGAGCTGCGGCTCTACGGTCACCCGTGGACCGTCCGGATGACGGCCGTCGATCACGCCGCAGCCATCAGCGGCGTTCCGATGACGATCCTGCTGAGCGGGACCGCCGTCACCGCGCTCCTCATGGCCCTGATGCTCGTGATGGCCCGCTCCGAGCGCAAGGCGATCAGGATGGTCTACGAGGCGACCGGTGAGCCTCGCGGCGGGAGCGGCACTTCCGCGCGCTGCTGGCGAACGCCACCGAGCTGATCACGGTCGCAGGCCCCGACGGGCTCCTCAGCTACGTGAGCCCGGCGTCGGAGCGACTCCTCGGTCTCACCGAGGACGAGCTCCTCGGCTTCGACCTCATGGAGCACGTACACCCCGACGACGCCGAACGCATCGTCAACGAGATCTCGAGTCACGTGATCACGCACGGCGCCGTCGGGCCACTGGAGTTCAGGGTGCGCCACCGCGACAGCTCGTGGCGGTACCTCGAGGCGATCGGGCTGAACCTCCTCGACGACCCTGCGGTCGGAGGCATCATCTTCAACTGCCGGGACATCACCGAGCGCAAGGCGTTCGAGCACGACCTCGCGTTCCAGGCGACCCACGACTCCCTCACAGGCCTGCCGAACCGCGCCCTGCTCCTCGACCGTCTCGGCCAGGCCATCGCGAGATCGACGCGCGGAGACGGTCGGCCACTCGTGCTCTTCATCGATCTCGACCGGTTCAAGTTCGTGAACGACAGCCTCGGCCACGGTGCCGGCGACCGCCTCCTGTCGAAGGTCGCGGACCGCATACGAGGGGCGGTGCGCCCCGGAGACACGGTCGCCCGATTCGGCGGCGACGAGTTCGTCGTCCTCGCCGAAGGGATCGAGGAAGTCGCCGAGTGCGACGCCATCGCCGACCGCCTCTCCGATTCCCTGGCGACCCCCTTCATCCTCTCCGGGCAGGAGGTCTTCGTCAGCGCGAGCATCGGCATGCGCCTGGCGCGCTCCGACCACGAGAATCCCGAGACCCTCCTGCGCGACGCCGACTCCGCCATGTACAGGGCGAAGGAGCGGGGGCGGTCACGCACGGAGTGGTTCGACGAGCAGACCCACTGGCGCACGGTGGACCGCCTCGCGACCGAGAACGCCCTGCACCGCGCCCTCGACAGGGACGAGCTGCGCCTCCACTACCAACCGCAGCACGACCTGGTCACCGGCAGGATGGTCGGCGTGGAGGGGCTCCTGCGCTGGAGCCACCCCGAACGCGGCCTCGTCGGCCCCGCCGACTTCATCGAGCTGGCCGAGGAGACGGGCCTCATCGTCCCCATCGGCGAGTGGGTGCTGCACGAGGCGTGCCGCCAGGGTCGCCGGTGGCAACGGCAGTCGCCATCCGAGGAGCCTTTCGTGGTCTCGGTGAACCTCTCCGCACACCAGATCGCCCGCCCCGACCTGACCGATGTCGTGGCCCGCGCCCTCGACGCGACCGGCTTCCCGGCGGAGTCGCTCTGCCTCGAGATAACCGAGGGCGCGCTGATGCAGGACGTGGCAACGACGGTCCAGGCGCTCCGCTCGCTCAAGGCGCTGGGAGTGCGCCTCTCCATCGACGACTTCGGCACCGGCCACGCCTCGCTCGGCCACTTGAAGCAGTTCCCGGTCGACAGCCTCAAGATCGACCGGACGTTCGTCGACGGCCTGGGCGTCGTCGCCGACGACCAGGTCATCGTCGCGGCCGTCATCGGCCTCGCCCACGCGCTCGGGATCACGGCGATCGCCGAAGGGGTCGAGACCCCCGCTCAGCTCGCAGAGCTCCGGGCCCTCCGGTGCGACGCCGCCCAGGGATACCTGTTCTCGCGCCCCGTCGAGGCCGCGGAGCTCGGCGACATCCATGCCGTCTCCATCGGCCGCGCCGACGGCCGCGCAGGGAACCGCAGGCTTCTGTAGCCACCGCCGCCCCCGGGCCGGCCAGCACCCGCTTGCCACCCACATTCTCCGCGTGCTAATACAGTTTGATACATCTTTACGCTGTTTAGCGCATGCTCTCGACCGAGCGCCCGTATCCCCCGGAGGAGGAACATGTCAGCGACGATCCACGTCAAGCCCTGGCCCGACCCGGTGATCGACGTCCTGGGCCACGACCCGAGATCCTGGTACGTGGAGACCTTCTGGCTCCCCACCCTCGGACCCACCTGCGTCCTGCTGATGCGGCACCTCGCCGACAGGTTCGACCGCCGGCCCGACGGCCTCACCCTGCCGGTCGCCGACACCGCCCAGGCCCTCGGGCTGGGCTCGGGAGTGGGCTCCTCCTCGCCGCTGCAGCGGAGCCTCTCGCGCCTCGTCCAGTTCGACCTCGCCTGTGACGGCGGCGACTCGACGGTCGCGGTGAGGCGCCACCTCCCGCCGGTCAACCGCCGTCATGTTCGGAGGCTCCCGCCGATGCTGCAGGCCGAGCACGCCGACTGGGTCCAGTCGCAGCTCGACGTGCCGGCGCTCGACATCGCACGGCGGCGGGCGCGCCGGGTCGCCTTCACCCTCCTGGAGCAGGGCGACGAGCCCGACCACGTCGAGCGGGCGCTCCACTCGGTCGGATTCCACCCGTCGGTCTGCCGCGAAGCGGCCTCCTGGGCGGTGCAGCGTCACCGCGAGGCACTCGAAGCGGCCACCGCCACCGATCCCGCAGCATGACCCGAGGGCCGGGGTGCGCGGCCCCGCCCCACCGATACCCTTTCCTCCATGGCGAGCGACCTTCTCGAGCCGGTCTCCGAGTGGCTCCGCGACGCCTCCCGCGTAGTCGCCCTCACAGGGGCCGGCATCTCGACCGAGTCGGGGATCCCCGACTTCCGCGGACCAGGCGGCGTTTGGACACTCAACCCGAAGGCCGAGAAGACCGCCGACGTGCGCTACTACCTGTCCGACCCCGAGATCCGCAGGCGTGCCTGGCAGAGCCGCCTCGCGGGCGCGGAACGGCGCTCGGAGCCCAACGCCGGTCACCGGGCCCTCGTCGACCTGGAGCGTCACGGCGCGCTTCACACGCTGGTGACGCAGAACGTCGACGGCCTCCACCTCGCGGCCGGCACGTCACAGGAGATCCTGGTCGAGATCCACGGCACCGTGCGCGAGGTGAAGTGCATGTCGTGCGGCGCCCGCGGCCCGATGCACGAGACCCTCGAGCGCGTCCGGGCCGGTGAGGAAGACCCCGCCTGCCTCGCCTGCTCGGGCATCTTGAAATCGGCGACCATCTCGTTCGGCGAGGACCTCGTCCCCGAAGACCTGCACAGGGCGCAGGAGGCCGCCTCGGGCTGCGACCTCTTCCTCGCCATCGGGACCTCGCTCACCGTCCATCCGGCATCTGCTCTCCCGGGCATCGCCGTCCGGTCCGGCGCCCGGCTCGCCGTCTTCAACGCCGAGGAGACCCCCTACGATCTCACCGCCGACGCCGTCATCCGGGATCGCCTCGGCGACGTGCTCCCGGCACTGGTAGGCCTGTTGGGAATAACCGACTGATGTAGTAGGATTTACCCTCCGAGCGACGCCGATCCCGCGACGCCCGTTACTGGAGAGCGCGATGCCCAGCTTCCGCGAGCTGCTCGCCCGCACCAAGACAGAGATCGCCGAGATCGGGACCGGCGCCGCAGAGGCCCGCCTCGGCACGGCGATCTTCCTCGACGTCCGCGAGCTCGACGAGTTCGAGCAGGGGATGATCCCCGGCACCGTCTTCATCCCGCGCGGCCACCTCGAGAGCCAGGTGGAGGCGAAGATCCCCGACCGCGACGCGGAGATCGTCATCTACTGCGCGGCCGGCATCCGCTCGGTCTTCGCGGCGAAGACCCTGACCGAGCTCGGATACAAGAACGTCACGTCGATGTCGGGCGGGTTCGGGCGCTGGAAGAACGAGGGGCGGGCCTGGGTCACGCCGGCGGTCCTCTCACCCGAGCAGCGGACTCGCTACCACCGCCACATCCTCCTACCCGAGGTCGGCGAGGCCGGCCAGCAGAAGCTCCTCGAGTCGCGTGTGCTGCTGCTCGGCGCAGGCGGGCTCGGCTCTCCGGCGGCGCTCTACCTCGCCGCGGCCGGCGTCGGAACGCTCGGGATCGTCGACATGGATATCGTCGACGCGTCGAACCTGCAACGTCAGATACTCCACAACGTCGACCGCGTCGGAGACCGCAAGGTCGACTCCGCGAAGAAGACGCTCACCGCACTCAACCCCGACGTCGACGTCGTCACCTACGACGTCCGGTTCGGGGCCGACAACGTCCTCGACATCATCGACGGCTACGACGTAGTGGTCGACGGAACCGACAACTTCCCCACTCGGTTCCTCCTCAACGACGCCGCGTTGATGAAGAGGATCCCCGTCGTGCACGGCTCGATCTTCCGGTTCGAGGGTCAGGTGACGGTCTTCCAGCCCTACGAGGGGCCCTGCTACCGGTGCCTACTTCCCGAACCTCCTCCCCCGGAGCTGGCCCCGTCATGTGCGGAGGCGGGCGTGCTGGGCGTGCTCCCAGGCATCATCGGCTCCGTGCAGGCGCTCGAGGCGATCAAGATCCTCCTCGGCCTCGGCGACCCGCTCGTCGGGCGTCTGCTCGCCTACGACGCGCTCGACCAGTCGTTCCGGACCTTCAAGGTCCGGCGCGACCCGTCGTGCCCGGCCTGCGCCGACGGCGCCGAGATCGTCATCGCGGAGTACGACGAGCACTGCCTCCCACACGCCGTGCTGGCCGACGGAGGCACCACCGGGCACTGAAGCCGTCGGTCAACCTGCCGATCATCTTCGTATGAGACCGAAGCGCGCCTACTCTCCGCCTGTGCGTCGGCTGATCGGAACCCTCAGCGCCCTGGTTGTCGGCGCCGGCGTCGTGCCGTTCACGCCGGCGGCGCCCGCCCTCGCCGAGCCGGCCGCACAGGTCGTGGCCCTCGGAGACGCCGTCGGGTACGGAGCCCCCGAGGGACCGCTCGAAGCACCGCTCGCCGGCATGGCGAGCCACCCGTCGCGGCCCGGCTACTGGCTGCTCGGGTACGACGGCGGGATCTTCACCTACGGAGCGGCCGGCTTCCACGGATCGACCGGCGGCATCCGGCTGAACGCCCCGGTCGTGGGAATGGCAGCCACACCGAGCGGGCACGGCTACTGGCTCGTGGCCCGCGACGGCGGAGTGTTCTCGTTCGGCGACGCACACTTCTACGGCTCGACGGGCAACATCGCCCTCTTCCAGCCGATCGTGGGAATGGCAGCCACGCCGAGCGGGCGCGGCTACTGGCTCGTGGCCCGCGACGGCGGAGTGTTCTCGTTCGGCGACGCGCGCTTCTACGGCTCGACGGGCGGTATGCCGATCGGTACCGAGATCGTCGGGATCGTCGCGACGCCGACCGGGCGCGGCTACGCCTTCGCCGGCTCGAACGGCCGGATCTTCTCGTTCGGCGACGCGCGCTACATCGACACGGCACCCATCTGGCTACCGGCCGGGATCGTCGACGTCGAGATCACACGATCGGGCCGGGGATACTGGCAGCTCGCGTCGGACGGCGCCGTCTACTCGTACGGCGACGCCGCCTTCCACGGTGGCGCGAACTCCGGCCCGGCGCCCATGGCGGCCGCAGGGCTCGCGCGGACATCGGGTGGCGCCGGGTACTGGATCGCTTCCAACCCGGCGGGGCCGCCGGTACCCGCCGGCTCCGGCAGCGGACGGCGCATCGTCTACTCGAACTCGGGGCAGCGGGTCTGGCTCGTGGAGGAGAACGGCTACGCGTCGCATAGCTGGCTCGTCTCCGGCCGCCGCGGCGCGCCGAGTCCGGGCACGTACAGCATCTTCTCCAAGTCGCCCGCGTCGTCGTCGGGCTCGCTCCGCCTCCCCTGGATGAGCCGGTTCGTCGTGGCGAGCAGCGGGAAGGCGATCGGGTTCCACGGCATCCCACTCCGCACCGACGGCTCGCCGATTCAGACCGACGCCGAGCTCGGGCAGTTCCGGAGCCACGGGTGCGTGCGGATGAACCAGCAGGCGGTCAAGATCCTCTACGACTGGGCCCCCATCGGCACCCCGGTGGTGGTCCTGCCCTGAGTCACGGCCGGGTCAGCGACCGGGCGCGCGGAAGCTCGATGCGATCTCGAGAAGGGTGCGCACTCCGAATCCCGTGCCGCCCTTGGGAGTATGACCGTCGTCGGCCGAGGCGCGCGCCGGGCCCGCAATGTCGAGGTGGACCCACGGTACGTCGCCGACGAACTCCTTCAGGAACAGGCCGGCCGTGAGCGCCCCTCCGTAGCGGCCGCCGCTGATGTTCGCGATGTCGGCGACCTCGGAGTCGAGGAGCTTTCGGTACTCGTCCGGCAGCGGCAGGTGCCACATCGACTCACCCGCCCGATCCGCTGCATCGCCGACCTGGCCCGACCACGCGTCGTCGTTCCCCATCAGACCGGCGATCTTCTCACCCAGCGCGATTACGCAGGCCCCCGTCAGGGTCGCCAGATCGACGATCGCGTCCGGCTCGTCCTCCACCGCCATCGCGAGCGCGTCGGCGAGTATCAGGCGTCCCTCCGCGTCGGTGTTGAGCACCTCCACCGTCTTGCCGTTCCTGTGGGTCAGCACGTCGCCGGGACGGATCGCCGACCCGCTGGGCATGTTCTCGACGAGAGGCACGTACGCGATGACGCGCGCCTTCACCTCGAGGTCGCGCAGCGCAGACATCGCCGCGATGACAGCCGCAGCACCCGACATGTCGGTCTTCATGGTCTCCATGCCGGCCGCGGGCTTCAGTGACAGGCCACCGGAGTCGAAGACGACGCCCTTGCCGACGAAGGCGACCGTCCGGCGGGCGCCGGCCGGCTCGTACTCGAGCCGCACCATGCACGGGGGCCGCTGCGATCCCTGACCCACGCCGATCACGCCCCCGAGACGCTCGGCGGCGAGGTTCGAACCCGTCAGGACCTTCACCTTGAGGCCGGAGCCGCGCGCGACCTTGCGAGTGAGGGCTGCGATCTCGGCGGGCGACTTCGCCCCGGACGGCTCGTTGACGAGGTCGCGTGCCCACGAGACGGCCTCCGCGATCCTCGACCCGCGCCAGAGCGACGCCTTGACCCTCGCCCCTCCTCGGCCGACGACGATCACGCGCGAGAGCTTCGACGGCTTGGGATCGCCCTTGTAGCGCAGGAACTTGTAGCTGCCCAGCACCACGCCCTCCGCCAGTGCCTGCGCCGCGTCGGCGCGGTTCACGGAATCGGGAGCCGCGTCGAGGAGCGTCGTCGCGAGGCTCTTGACCCTGGAAGCGCGCTTCGCGACGACGGCGGCGGCTCGGCGAAGACCGTCGAGCGTCAGCTCGTCACGCTTGCCGAGACCGACGAGGATGACCGCCTTGGCGCCGAGCCTGCCGCCGGTCGGAACGGCGAGCGACTCGCCGGGCTTTCCGTTGAAGCCGGTCTTGTCCATGAACTCCGCGAGTCCGCCGCCCAGGGCGCTGTCGACGGCGTCGGCACCGGGCCCCAATGCGCGCTCGGCGAAGACGGGCACGGCGAGCAGGTCGGCGACCACGGCTTCGACCGCGGTCGTGGTCTGGGTGAACGAAGCTGCCACAGGTCCTCCTGTCGGGCGGGACGGGATCAGGTGCGAGGTGCGCGTGCCGGTCGGTGCTCTCCCTCCTGCCATCGGGCGAGTGTGTAGACGAGGTCGGCGAGGCGGTTCAGGTACCCGACGACGTGGCTCGACGGCGCGAGCCATCCGGCGCGTGTCGCCTCTACCGCGACACGCTCCGAGCGACGCACGACGGCTCGTGCGACGTCGAGAGCAGCCGCGACGCGTCCCTCGCCCGGCAGTACGAACTCGCGAGGCGCCTCGAAGCGGTCTGCGATCAGGTCGATCACCGGCTCGAGCGCGGCGACCATCTCGGCCGTCACCGAAGTCGCGCCCGGTTCCAGTCGCTCACGCTTCTCCGGTGCGGTCGCGAGCTCCGCACCCACTACGAAGAGCTCGCGCTGGACCCTGACCAGGATGTCGTTCAGCTCGGTGCCCGGCTCCGACTCGGCCCTCGCCAGGCCGAGGGCGCTCACGGCCTCGTCGACCGCTCCGTACGCTGCGGGCCCGATCTCGTCCTTCGACACCCGCCCCCCGAAGAGCAGGCTCGTCGTGCCGTCGTCTCCACCACGCGTATAGACCTTCACCGGCCGAGGAGTCTACGACCCGTCGCCCCCGCGCAGGTGCGGCTCAACGCCGGGCACCGCGGAGGAGCAGGTCCGGGTCGGGCCCGGCCGCGAAGAGGAAGACGTCGTAGCGGCCGTTGCCGTCGAAGTCGCCCGCTACGGCCGTGTCGGCACCTCGGCGACTCACGTCCTCGAAGTGGCGGAAGCCGCCGGGTGCTCCCCTCCAGACGAGGTTGTGACCACTGTGCGGGCGGCGCCAGAAGATGTCGGTCATGCCGTCACCGTCGAAGTCGCCCGCCGAAGGGTGGTAACCGCCCGAGATGCTCTCGGCCGGACCGAATGCGAACCCGCTCTCGGTCCCCCTCCAGACGGGGTCGCCGGACCGGCCCCGGTCGAACCACAGGACGTCGTCGCGACCGTCTCCGTCGAAGTCCCCCGCGACCGGTTCGTAGTCGCCGCCGCGCTGGATGACGGTCCTGCCGGCGAACCCCGATGCCCGCCCCCTCCACAGCGCATCTCTGCGATCGCCGCGCCCGTACCAGAAGATGTCGTCGCGACCGTCACCGTCGAAGTCGCCCGCAACGGGTCGGAACTTCCCTCCGACGTCGACAGAGGGTCCCCGGGAGAATCCCGTCGCGGTCCCGCGCCACACGGCGTCGCGCCGTGCCCCGGCGCCGTACCAGAAGATGTCGTCACGGCCGTCGCCGTCGAAGTCTCCGACTACCGGGCTACCCCGGTGCGCAGACGTGAGGGCTCCGGCACCCGCGAAACCGTCGGGACGCCCTCTCCACAGCAGATCCGGCGCCTGGCCCGGTGTGTACCAGAGGATGTCGTCGCGACCGTCGCCGTCGAAGTCGCCCGGAACCGGATCGGCATCACCACCCTTTGACACCTGCGGGCCGCGCCGGAACGCCCCACGCATCGGGACACCGTTCTTCTTCAGCCACCGGCGATGCGGCGACAACCTCGTGTACGCACTCGGGGAGTCGCCACAGCCCGGCCCCCACGAGACGAGGCCGACCAGGAGAGGTCGGCCGGAGCCCACGGGCCCCTTGACCACGAGCGGCCCGCCGCTGTCGCCGAAGCAGGCGTCGGGGGCACGTCCGGTCACCGAGGTGCTCCCGGCGCAGCGCATCGTCCCGGCGTGGAAGTCGGGCCCGAGGGCGGCCCGGCACTCGCCGTCGGAGAGCAGGGGCAGCGAGGTCTTGTACATGCGGTCGGGGTACCCGTTGCACGCACCGGTGCCGGTGTCATATTCCACGCACCCGTAGCCGGCGACGCGCGCCGTCTCGTGCGGCGCCGCCCGGAAATCGCTCGCGCTCTGAATCACCTGGACACGCCGAGCCGTCGATGGCGACGCCAGATAGAGCAGCGCGAGGTCGTTGCGCGCCGTCGTGGGTTCCCAGCGGGGGTGGACCCGGATCGAAGCGACCGGGATGCGGTCGCCGTGCCCCGCGACCAGGCGATCGGTGTTGATCAGTACGTCGATCGCAGGGAAGTCCTCGACGCAGTGGGCCGCCGTGATGACGATGCTCGGAGCGACGACAGCGCCCCCACAGAACTGGGCCGCGAACGGGTCGGCGATGCCAGAGGAGAGGACAGCGGCCAGGAACGGGTACTGCTCCGAGTCGGCTCGGGAGCCGTTGACCACGCGGTGCTCGATGCTCCCATCGGCATCCGCGGGACCGGCGGCTGCCACAGCGAGGAGGGCGACCACCAAGGCGGCACGCGTCGGTCGGTTCCGCCGAGGGCCGCCTCGTCGCGAATGCCACACGCCTTCCTCACCGCCCTTCCTCACCGCCGGGACCCGATCACCGGGCCGCGCCCGAGCATCCGAGGATACGCCCTGTCACCGCGAATCCGACAGAGCGGCCGGAGGAGCCACGGTTACCCTGGCGTCATGATCGACTTCCTGGAGGTGCTGCGCGAGCGGGTGATCGTGCTCGACGGCGCCGCCGGTACAACCCTCCAGGCGCGCGACCTCGGGCCCGACGACTTCGGCGGAGCTCAGTACGAAGGATGCAATGAGCACCTCGTGTCGACGCGCCCCGACGTCGTGGCCGAGATGCATGCCGAGTTCCTCGAGGTCGGCTGCGACGCCGTCGAGACCAACACCTTCGGCTCGTTCGCGACGGTGCTCGCCGAGTACGGCCTCGCCGACAAGGCCTACGACCTCAGCCGCCGCGCCGCGGAGATCGCGCGCGAGGTCGCCGGCGACTTCTCCACACCCGACCGGCCCCGCTTCATCGTGGGGTCGGTGGGACCGGGCACGAAGCTCCCCTCCCTCGGGCACATCCCGTTCGCGACGCTGCGCGACGACTACGAGACCCAGGTGCGAGGCCTCCTCGACGGCGGCATCGACGTGCTCCTCATCGAGACCGTCTACGACCTGCTCCAGGCGAAGGCCGCGATCGTCGGTGCCCGCCGGGCGTTCTCGGCGCTGGGTCGCGCCGTGCCCCTCATGGTGCAGGTGACGATGGAGACGACCGGCCGGATGCTCGTCGGATCCGAGATCGGGGCGGCGCTCACCACTCTCGAGGCGATGAGGGCCGACGTGATCGGTCTCAACTGCGCCACCGGTCCCGAGGAGATGACCGAGCACCTGCGGTACCTCTCTCGGCACGCGCGCACACCGCTCTCTTGTCTCCCCAACGCAGGCCTTCCGTCGGTCGTCGACGGTCGGACGCACTACGACCTGACCCCGGCGCAGCTCGCCGACGCACAGGAGCGCTTCGTCGGCGATCTCGGCGTCAACATCGTCGGCGGGTGTTGCGGCACGAGCCCCGAGCACCTGCGCGCCGTCGTAGATCGCGTCTGGGGACGCATGCCCGCCAGACGCGACCCGGAGTCAGAGCCCGGCTGCGCGTCCATCTACAGCCACGTCCCGTTCCACCAGGAGCTCGCAGTTCTCACCGTCGGCGAGCGCACGAATGCGAACGGCTCCAAGAAGTTCCGAGAGGCCATGCTCGCCCGCGACTGGGATACATGCCTCAACGTCGCACGCGAACAGGTACGCGAAGGCGCCCACGTGCTCGACGTCTGCGTCGACTACGTAGGGCGCGACGGATGCGCCGACATGGAGGAGATCGCGAGCCGATTCGCGACGCAGGCGTCACTCCCCCTCGTCTTCGACTCGACGGAGCCCGAGGTCATGGAGGTCGGCCTCCGCCACCACGGAGGCAAGGCGATCCTCAACTCCGCGAACCTCGAGGACGGCGAGGAGGCAGGGGGGCGCTTCGATCGCGTCCTGGGGCTCGCGGCCGAGTACGGGGCCGCTGTCATCTGCCTCACGATCGACGAAGACGGCCAGGCCCGCGACGCCGACTGGAAGCTGCGCGTAGCCCACCGGATATACCGGTTGGCGACCGAGAGGTACGCGATCGCGCCGACCGATCTCATCTTCGACCCGCTCACGTTCCCACTCGGCGCGGGGAGCGAGGACCTGCGGCGAGACGCCATCGAGACGATCGATGCGATCCGTCGCATCAAGGCCGAGCTGCCGGGCGCTTCCACGATCCTCGGGCTCTCCAACGTCTCGTTCGGTCTGCGGCCCGCTGCCCGCCACGTGTTGAACAGCGTCTTCCTGCACGAGTGCGCCGAGGCCGGCCTCGACGCCGCGATAGTGCACGCCGGCCGGATCCTGCCGATGCACCGCATCCCGGAGGAGCACCGGGAGATCGCTCTCGACCTGATCTACGACCGGCGCCGCGACGGATACGACCCCCTGCACGCGCTCATGGCCCTCTTCGAGGACTCAGACGCGGCCGAGTCGGTCAAGGATGACTGGTCCGTGTGGCCGGTCGACGAGCGGCTGCGGCGCCGCGTCGTCGACGGCGAGCGCGACGGCCTGGAGGCAGACCTCGACGAGCAGCTCGCGACCAGACCGGCGCTGGAGATCGTCAACGAGATCCTCCTCGACGGGATGAAGACCGTAGGAGTGCTCTTCGGCTCGGGCGAGATGCAGCTCCCGTTCGTGCTGCAGAGCGCGGAGACCATGAAGGCGGCGGTGAAGCATCTCGAGCCCCACATGGAGAAGTCAGCCGCCGGCGACCGCGGCACCCTCGTGCTCGCGACGGTCAAGGGCGACGTCCACGACATCGGGAAGAACCTCGTCGACATCATCCTGTCGAACAACGGCTACACGGTCCACAACCTCGGCATCAAGGTGGCGGTGTCGGAGATGATCGACAAGGCCCTCGAGGTCGACGCCGACGCGATCGGCATGAGCGGGCTGCTCGTGAAGAGCACCCTGATCATGCGCGAGAACCTCGAGGAGCTGAACCGCCGGGGGCTCTCACGTCTGCCGGTGATACTCGGCGGTGCCGCCCTCACGCGCTCCTACGTCGAGGGCGAGCTCCGCGAGGTCTACGACGGGCGGGTCTTCTACGGCAAGGACGCCTTCGAGGGGCTCCACACCGTCGGTGCCCTCGTCGAGGGCGCGCGTTCGGGGACCCTCGACCCCGAGTTCGGGCGCACCCCCGGAGCGCGGCGTACCTCTGCGAGGCGTTCCGGGCGGGAGCCCGATCTGCTTCCGGCGTCATCGGCCGCCAGATCCGACGTGGCGTCCGACGCGAAGGTCTTCCCACCTCCGTTCCTCGGCTCCCGCGTGGCGAAGGGCATCGCCCTCGACGACATCGCGCACTACGTCAACGAGACCACGCTCTTCCGGAACCAATGGCAGTTCCGCCCCGACAAGGCGGCCGGCGAGACCGACGACGACTTCCGGGTACGCATCCGCGGGCTGCTCCGCAGCGAGATCGACAGGGCGAAGTCGGAGGGGCTGCTCACCCCGGCTGCGGTGTGGGGGTACTTCCCCGTGAACGCCGACGGCGAGGACCTGGTCGTCTGGAGCGACGACGACCGTCGCAGCGAGAAGGTGCGGTTCCGGTTCCCGCGCCAGAGAGCAGACCGCCATCTCTGCATCGCCGACTTCTTCAGGTCGGTCGACTCCGGTGAGCAGGACTACGCGGCGTTCCAGATCGTCACAGTCGGGTCGCTCGCCTCGGAGCGCGAGCAGGAGCTCTTCGCCGCCGACCGCTATCAGGAGTACCTGCTCCTGCACGGTCTCTCCGTGGAGATGGCGGAGGCGCTCGCCGAGTACTGGCACCGCCGGATCCGCGAGGAGTGGGGCTTCGCAGACGAGGATGGTCCTACCGTTCAGGGGCTCTTCCGCCAGCAGTACCGCGGGTCGCGCTACTCCTGGGGCTACCCGGCCTGCCCCGACCTGGAGGACCAGGTGAAGGTCGCCGATCTTCTCGACGCCGGCCGCATCGACGTCTCGGTGACCGAGGAGTGCCACCTGGTACCGGAGCAGAGCACCTCGGCGATCGTCGTGCCGCACCCGGAGGCGAAGTACTTCGTCGTGTGAGCCGCCACTACGGCGCGAGCGCCGCACGCGCCACGAGATCGCTCCCCAGGCCCGTGAGGATCGCGAGGTAGAGGAGCCCGGTGGCCGCCATCACCGCCGAGTACGCCCGCTCGCGCAGCGCCAGCCAGGCCGCCCCTATGAGCAGCGGGGTCGAGACCGCGACGAGGACCCAGGCCCAGCCGAGCAGGCCGCCGAAGCCGTCGTCGACCCCCCCGCCGATCACCTGCACCATCCCGGTCGGCCACACGAAGGCGGCAACGGCGGGCACCCACAGTGCGGCGGCCAGCGCAACCATCTCGCGCAGCGGATCGCGGCGCAGCCCGGGCTGCACCAGGTACCAGTGACCGAGCAGCATCGCGTCGATCAGCGCTCCGGAGAACGCGGCTCCTGCCACAAGGCGCGCAGCGGCCGTGCCGAACGGTCCACCCGCGAGTGAGGCGGCGCCGAGGAGGCCCACGAAGCCACCGACCGGTGCGACCAGGTCGAGGAGCGGCGGAAACTCCGAGCGCGGCGCCTCCTCTGCCGGCGGCGGCGACTCCGGCTCGCCGGCGGCGAGCATCGCCCGCACCCGCGCCCGGCGACGGGAGCGCTCGACGCTCTGCACGCGCACGCCCTGCGATCTCCTCGCCACCGACACCGCGAAGCGCGACCACGGCACCCACCGTGCAGACCGCTGCTCCCGCGAGCGCGAGCGCGCCGCGGCACCGTCGCGCGAGGCGAAGAGCACCGCAGAAGACAGCGCCATCGCCCCGAAGACGCTCCGCAGGAGCCAGCCGTAGCCGAGGCCGACCTCGCGGCGACGCGTCGTGATCCACCCTCCGAGGAGCCCACCGGCCGCCCACTGCAGCAGCACCGTCGCGCCGTCGAGCTTCACCGCGCCGCGGTCATCGGCGCGCCACGACGCTCAGGAGCCGGCCGGCGGGCTGCTCCAGCCGGCGAGACCGTCGATGCTCGTCGCGTTCTTGCGATGGCGGTAGCCCTCCATCGCCGGCTCACCGCCCTTGCGCTCGACCCACTGGGCGATCTCGTCGCGCTCCGCCACTAGCTGCATTCGGGGGACGCCGAATCCGCACGACGTCGATACGCGGTCGATCTCGACATCGATCACCGCCCTACGCCCCGGCATCTCGGGGAAGTGCGCAGCGAGATCGTCGAACGCGGCACTGCCGATCGGGTGCGCAGTCCCCCGACCGTGCAGGCGGACGATCTTCGACTTGCCTTCGAAGGAGCAGAACATGAAGGTGATGCGGCCGTTCTCGCGGAGATGCGCGATCGTCTCGATGCCGCTGCCGGTGAGGTCGAGGTAGGCGACGCGCCGGGCGCCGAGGATCACGAGCGTGTCGCGGCCCTTCGGCGACACGTTCACGTGTCCGCCGGGACCGGCCGGTGCCGTCGCCACGAAGAAGAGGTGCTGCGCGCGGATGAAGTCCGCGAGCTTCTCGGAGATCTCCGGGTGCTCCTGGCCCATGCGGTGATTCTCGCAGAGACGGAGCGCCGGCCCGGCGTCAGCCGGCGCGCACGGCCGGAGAGCTCACGCGTGCTCCTCGGCCGGCCACGGCCTGCGCACCGCGGCGAGCGTGGTACGAGGAGCGGACCAGGGGCCCCGCCTCGACGTGCGCGAACCCGAGGCGCTCGCCGTGCTCGGCCAGCGCCGCCAGCTCCGACGGATCCCACCAACGCGCCACCGGCATGTGCCGGGCGGACGGCTGCAGATACTGCCCTATCGTCAGGATGTCGACCCCTACCCCGGACAGGTCGGCCATCGCGGCATGCACCTCGCCCTCTGTCTCACCCAACCCGACCATGATCCCGGACTTGGTGACCATCCCCGACTCCTTCGCGCGCGCGAGCAAGGCGAGCGACCGTGCGTACGACGCCGACGGACGCGCCGCACGTTGCAGGCGCGCCACCGTCTCCAGGTTGTGACCGAGCACGTCGGGAGCAGCGTCGGTGATCGTCGCGAGCGCTTCCGCGTCACCGTGGCAGTCGGAGATGAGCACCTCGACTCCGGTGCCCGGGCTCGCCTCGCGGATAGCTCCGATCGTCGCGGCGAATGCCGCGGCGCCGCCGTCGGGGAGGTCGTCACGCGCTACGCAGGTGACCACGGCGTGGGCGAGGCCCAGCCGCCGAACCGCGTCGCCAACGCGTCGCGGCTCCTCCGCGTCGACAGCGACCGGCCTTCGCGTGTCGACCAGGCAGAAGCCGCATGACCGCGTGCAACGGTCGCCCAGGATCATGAATGTCGCGGTGCGGTCGCTCCAGCACTCGTAGATGTTGGGGCAGCCCGCTTCCTGGCAGACGGTGTTCAGAGAGAGACTCTCCGCCAGCCCCTCACCTCGCGAAAGCCTTCGTCGTAGCGCGCCCGCACCCGCATCCACTCCGGTCGCCTCTCGAGCGGGGTGTGCGCGGTCCCACGCCTGTAATCACCCGCACTACCGTCCCATGCGACGTCGGCGCGCTCGACGTCGGTGTGGCCGAAGATCGCGGCGAACTCCTCTACTACCCGATCCACCACTGCATGCATCTCGACCGGGGCTCCCAGCAGCCGGGCCAACGAAGTGACGCCCTTGTCGCGGATCCCGCAGGGGACGATGTTCCCGAACATGGCGAGATCGGGATCGACGTTGAGGGCGAATCCGTGTCTCGTCCGCCCCTGCGCGACGCGCACGCCTATCGCAGCGATCTTCTCGTCGCCGACCCAGACTCCCGTGTATCCCGGCGACCGGCCGGCGCTCACGCCGAATCCGAGCAGCGTGCGGATCAGAACGTCTTCCAGAAGCCTGACATACGCGACCACGTCGCGTTGACCGGCGCGCCACTCCGAGAGTGAGACGATCGGGTACCCCACGAGCTGGCCGGGCCCGTGGTAGGTGACATCGCCTCCCCGGTCGGCATGTACCAGGTCGGCACCGACTGACGCGGGCGGCACGAGCACGTTCTCCAACGACGCCCGCGACCCGAGCGTGTAGACGTGCGGGTGCTCCAGGAGCAGCAGGTAGTCGTCGGAGCTCCGGCTGTGCAGCGATCTCTGGAGGGCGTCGGCCTCGCCGAACGTCACGCGCCCGAGCCATCGCGCCCTGAGCCGATTCGCAGTCGTGCCCGACCCGGTCACGCGATCTCGGAGGCCCAGTCGCGTGTCTCCATCACATCCCTGATGGAGCCGAGGAACGCCGTCGCGTCGCGCCGTCGAACGCGCGGTGGTCCCACGCGAGCGCGAGGTGGCCTACGTGGTGCACGGCGATGGCGTCCTCACCGCCCGGCCCCGCCACCACGACCGGCGACTTGACCACGGCGCCCAGGGAGAGCACCGCCACCTGCGGCTGCTCGATCACCGGCAGGGTCAGCATCGCTCCCGACCCGCTCATGTCGGTGACGGTGAAGGTTGCGCCCTCCACCTCGTCGGGTCCCAGTGCGCCGGATCTCGCACGCTCTGCGACGTCGTCGAGCGCGACAGCGACGAGACGGAGGCGCATGCCGTCGACACCGTGCAGCACCGGCGCAACTGTGCCGTCGTCGTCGAGATCGATCGCGACTGCCAGGTTGAGCTCGCGGTGCACGACGAGTGAGTCGTCCACGACGCTCGCGTTGACATGCGGGTAGTCGCGGGAGACGTCGCACCACGCCCGCACGACGAACGGCAGGTACCCGAGGTCGAAGCCCTCCACAGCGCGCCACTCCGGGGCGTGGCGCTGCGGACCCCCTCGAGTGCCTCGAGGTCGATCTCCACCGACGTGTAGACGTGCGGGCTCGTCGCCTTGGAGCGGATCGCCGCCGCCGCGGCCCTCTTCCTGGCCTCGTCGAACTGGATGGTGCGATCAGCGACGCTCCCTGCGACGGCCGCGGCCGGCGCCCGCTCGGGCGCTGATCTGCTCACGCTGACCGCTGCCTCCACGTCGGCACGCGTCACGCGCCCGCCTGCACCACTCCCACGGATCGAGGCCGGGTCGATGCCGGCCTCCGCGACGAGTCGCCGGACGATCGGCGACGTGAAGAGCCGTCCTTCCTGCGGCGCGGGCGGCGGTGCGGGCTCGGTGGGCGCGGGGGCGGGGGCTCGGCGGGGGGTGGGGGCTCGGCGGGGGCGGGGGCTCGGCGGGGGCGGGGGCTCGGCGGGGGTGGGGGCTCGGCGGGGGCCGCCGCAACAGCCTCCGCGGTCTCCGCCGACACGACTGCGAGGCGCACACCCACCGAGACCGTCTCACCCTCGGCGACGAGGATCTCCGCGACGAGGCCGGAGACCGGCGACGGCACCTCGGAATCGACCTTGTCGGTGGAGACCTCGAAGAGGGGCTCGTCCTCCTCGACGCTCTCGCCGACCCGCTTGAACCAGCGCGTGATCGTGCCCTCTGTGATGGTCTCGCCCAGCTGCGGCATGGTGACGTCCATCGAACCCCCTGTCGGGCCGGTCACCCGTGCAGGGTACGCCCGGCGAGCGCCATCGCGGACTCGCCGATCAGCTCCGAGAGCGTCGGGTGCGCGTGTACCAGCGCCGCGAGGTCGGCGGCGCTGGCCTCCCAGTTGACGGCGAGGTAGCCCTCGGCGATCAGCTCGGTCGCCCACGGCCCGGCGATGTGCACACCCAGCAGCGGTCCGTCCTTCTCGGCGACGAGCTTCACGAGTCCCTCGGTCTCGCCGATCACGAGAGCTCGGCTGTTGCCGGCGAAGCGGTGGACCGAGGTCTCGACCTCCAGGCCCCGCCCCCGCGCCTGCTCCTCGGTGAGGCCGCAGAACGCGACCTCCGGACGGCAGTAGATGCCCCAGGGGACCTTCTCGTAGTCGATCGGCACCGGGTCCTCTCCGAGCATCGTCCCCACGGCGAGGATCGCCTCGGCGAACGCGACGTGTGCGAGCTGCGGGGTGGCCACCACGTCGCCGACTGCGTAGACGCCCGGCACCGAGGTGCGCATCTGCCCATCGACCTCTACGTATCCGCGACCGTCGAGATCGATACCTGACTCGGCCAACCCGGCGCCATCGGTCCGCGGCCGCCGGCCGACACTCACCACGACGCTGTCGACTATCACGCGCCCCTCACCGTCTGCGCCCTCGTACCGCAGGGCGACGTCGGAGCTGCCGCGGTCGAGGCCGACGACCGTCGCGCCGACGTTGACGGCGATACCGCGCTTCTGGAACGACCGGGCCACTACCTGTGCAACCTGGGCGTCGGCACCGGTGAGGATCCGAGGAAGCACCTCGACCACCGTCACCTCGGAGCCGAAGTCGCCCAGGAGAGACGCGAACTCGCAGCCGATCGCGCCTCCGCCCACCACGGCGACGCGAGGCGGTACCGCCGTCATCTCCAGGACGTGGTCCGACGACAGGACACGCTCGCCGTCGAAGTCGAGCCCGGTCAGGGCCCTCGGCTCCGAGCCCGTCGCGATCAAGACGTGCGCGCCGGTGACCTCGGTGCCGTCGTCGAGCCGCACCACCCGCCCGAGCCCGTCCACGAGCGCGCCGCGCCCCTCCAGAACGGTCGTCTTGCGTCCCCGGAGCAGTTGCTCCAGCCCTCCCGTGAGCCGATCGACGATGCTCTGCTTCCGCTCCTGGGCCGCGGCCAGGTCGAGCGAGGGCGGGCCCGCCACGACACCGAACTCGGCCGCTCCCGACACCGTCCTGAGGACCTCGGCCGTCTGCAGCATCTCCTTGGCGGGAATGCAGCCCCGGTGCAGGCAGGTCCCTCCGACCCGCCGGTCCTCGACCAGGGCGACCCTGAGGCCCGCGGAACCGGCTGCGAGGGCGGCCCCGTAGCCCCCGGCCCTCCACCGATGACGACGAGATCGAAGTCCTGTGTCGTGGGAATCACCCCTCCGGTCGCGCGGGCATGCGGATCACCGCGTCGCTATCGCGACTTGGACCGCGAATGCCAGCAGTATC
Organism: Acidimicrobiia bacterium; assembly: GCA_027494135.1. Taxonomy (GTDB): domain Bacteria; phylum Actinomycetota; class Acidimicrobiia; order IMCC26256; family PALSA-610; genus JAOSJK01. The sequence goes on from JAOSJK010000001.1 coordinate 772,736, forward strand.
AGGAGCCCGGTCGCTGCCGAGAGGATCAGCAGCGTACGTGTCTTCACAGTCCTCCGATCCTATGGCGCCCGTGGTCACGGATCCCGTTCACGCGTCCTCTCTGTTGCCTCACCGCAAGCGGGCCCATCGGCTCCTATACGATGAAGCCTCCCGGGCCGAGAGCGAACCGACCCCGTCCGCACCCCCGTCTCCCAAGGATCTCCGAGTGCCCGAGCGCGCACAGCGTTTGATCGCAGCCGCCCGCACGAACGTCCCCGAGGGAACCTGGGCCGTCGGCGCCGGTCTCCTGGTTGCCGGACTCAGCGCCTACGGGTTCCAGATCCTCGCCGCACGCCAGCTCACCAGCGAGGAGTACGGGGCACTCAACGGTCTCTGGGCCATCGTCTTCGTCGTCGCGCCGGGCTTCTTCCAGCCTCTGGAGCAGGAGGTGCGCGCGCTCTCGCCCACCGCCGGGCCCAGGGGATCGGCGGCGCTCCGCTCGTGAAGCGCGCGGCGCTCCTCGGAGGGGGGCTCGCCCTCCTCGTCGCCGTCGCCGCTCTCGCCGGCTCCGTCCCGCTCGTGGGCGAGCTCTTCCACGGCGACTGGCTGCTCTTCCTCGCGCTGATCGTCGCACTCGGCTCGTACTACGCGGCGCACATGACCCGGGGACTCTCTCGGGCAACGAGCGCTTCGGGCCCTACGGGCTCATGCACGGGACAGAGGGAGTGGTGCGGATAATCCTCTGCGGCGCGCTCTTCGTGGCAGGCGCAGGCACGCCCGGCCTGTACGGGCTGGCGCTCGCCCTTCCGCCCCTCGCCGCGATCGCCTTCGCGACGCGTGGCCAGCGGGGCCTCCTCACGCCCGGACCCCCGGCTCCGTACTCCGAGCTCTCCGGCGCTCTCGGGCTCTTGCTGGTCGGGTCGGTCCTGGCTCAGCTCCTCTCCTACGCGAGCTTCCTCGGCGTGTCGATCCTCGCCTCGTCGTCCGAGCACGAGAGAGTCGGCAAGTTCATCACCGGCCTCTTCATCGCCCGTATCCCGATCCTGCTCTTCCAGGCCGTCCAGGCGGCACTGCTGCCGAAGCTCGCCGGACTCGCCGGAGCCGGCCGCCACGACGACTTCCGCGCAGGGATGCGCAAGCTGGTCGTGATCGTGATCGGGCTCGGTGTCATCGGAACGCTGGGGGTTTGACGCTCGGCCCGTTCGCCGGGAAGCTGCTCTTCGGCGAAGAGAAGTTCATCCTCGGCCACCGCGACCTCGCGCTCCTCGCTGCGGGCAGCGGCGGGTTCATCCTCGCCCTCACGCTCGCCCAGGGACTCATCGCCCTCAAGGGGTACGCCCATGCGGCCGTCGCCTGGGTCGCCGGCATCGTCGGGTTCGGGGTCGTCACCGCAATCGGCGACGATCTCTTCCTGCGGGTCGAGAACGGCTTCGTCGCCGGTAGCGCCGCTGCCGCCGCGACCATGGCGGTCTTCCTCGTGCGGCGGATGCGCACAGCGACGGCGACCATCGACGACCTCGTCGAAGTGATCGGGCACGAGGCGCTCGAGATCTGATGGGCTCTTCCACGCCGACCGCCCTGCTACGGCTGGCGCGGCCCCGCCAGTGGCTCAAGAACGTCCTCGTCTTCGCCGCACCCGCCGCGGCGGGGATCCTCGACCAGGGAGACGTGCTCGCCAAGACGGTGATCGCGTTCGTCTGCTTCTGCCTCGCCGCGAGCGGCACCTACTACCTCAACGACGCTCTCGACGTGCAGGTCGACCGCGCTCACCCGACCAAGCGGAACCGACCAGTAGCATCCGGAGCGGTCTCCGTCGGCACGGCGAAGCTCATGGGGGTCGCGCTCCTCGTCGCCCCGATCGCCCTCGCGTTCGCCGCATCGTGGCGGCTCGCCCTCGTCGTCGGCTCATACGCAGCGCTGACCGTCGCGTACAGCGCGTGGCTGAAACACGAGGCCGTCCTCGATCTCGCCGCGGTCGCCGCGGGGTTCGTCCTGCGCACGATCGCCGGAGGTGTCGCCGTCGGTGTGCCCATCTCCGAGTGGTTCCTCATCGTCGCGGGATCCGGATCGATGTTCATGGTCACGGGCAAGCGCTCCGCAGAGCTGCTCGAGCTCGGCGACGAGGCTGCTGCGCACCGGCCGTCGCTCGCCCACTACTCGCGCGCGTACCTGAACTACGTGCGGGGCGTGGCTTCGGCGGTCGCGATCCTCGCCTACTGCCTGTGGGCGTTCGAGCGATCAGCGCTCTCGGGGAACGAGGTCTGGTACCAGCTCTCCGCCGTACCCTTCGTCATCGGGATACTCCGCTACGCGCTCCTCCTCGAACAGGGCCGCGGTGGAGCACCCGAGGATCTTGTCCTGGGTGACCGGATGCTCCAGGCGATCGGCCTGACATGGGCGGTCGTCTTCGCCGTGGCGGTGCGCGGTGGCTGATCTGCGCAGCGCCACCTCGCTCTTCGACGAGCACGACGAGATCCTCTGTGGCTGGGGGCGCACGGCACCCACCAGAGCATCGGTGTGGGAACCACGAGTCTCCGCCGACGTGGCCGGGAAGCTCACCGGGCCGCTGCCGCGCGGGGTAGTCGCCCGCGGGCTCGGCCGCTCGTACGGCGATGCCGCGCAGAACGCCGGCGGCCTCGTCGCCCGCACGACCCGTCTCGACAGGGTCACCGATCTCGACGAGGAAGCGGCAACGGTCACATGCGAGGCAGGGGTCACCCTCGACTCCCTCGTCCGCGGCCTCGTCCCGAGAGGCTGGTTCCCGACCGTCGTGCCGGGCACCGCGTTCGTCACCGTCGGCGGCGCGATCGCCTCCGACGTCCACGGCAAGTACCGGCTCGGCAGCTTCTGCGACTCGGTCGTCCGGATGAGAGTCTGGACGCCGGCGCGCGGCGTCGTCACCTGCAGCGCCGAGGAGGAATCCGAGGTCTTCTGGGCGACCGCCGGCGGCATGGGGCTCACCGGTGTCGTCATCGACGCGACGCTACGACTGCACCGCGTGCAGTCGTCGCTGCTGCGAGTCGACACGGAGCGGACCACAGATCTCGACGACTGCATGGAGCGGATGCTCGACTCCGACGACGGTTACCGCTACTCGGTGGCCTGGATCGACTGTCTCGCATCCGGCAGGCACCTGGGCCGCTCGGTGCTCACACGCGGCAACCACGCCGCCCTCGACGACCTGGCGCCGCACGAACGCAGTGGGGCGCTCACGCTCGCGCCCGGCATGCAAGTGACGGCTCCGCCGTGGGTCCCGAGCGGCATGCTGAGCCCGCTCACCGTGCGTGCGTTCAACGAGGTCTGGTACCGCAAGGCGCCACGCAGCGAGCGCGACCGGTTGCAGTCGATCAAGGGCTTCTTCCACCCCCTCGACGGTGTCACGGGGTGGAACCGCATCTACGGCCCGAGGGGCTTCCTGCAGTACCAGTACGTGGTTCCCTACGGCTCCGAGGGCGTAGTGCGATCGACACTCGAGCGCCTGAGCGCAGCCCGCTGCGCGTCGTTCCTCGCGGTGCTCAAGCGCTTCGAGCACGCGAACTCCGGTCACCTCTCCTTCGCGAAGCCCGGGTGGACGCTCGCACTCGACATCCCCGTCGGGAGGGTCGGCCTCGGCGATCTCCTCGACGGGATCGATGGGCTGGTCACAGAGGCGGGCGGCCGCATCTATCTCACCAAGGACGCCCGCACTTCGCCGCACCTGATCCCGGCGATGTACCCACAGCTCGACCAGTGGCGTGCGATACGCGACGCTCTCGACCCCGACGCCGCTCTCCGCAGCGACCTCGGTCGCAGGCTCCGACTGGTCCCCGAGACCCACGGGAGGACACCCCGATGAAGGACGCCCTCGGGTCTCCGCAGTCAGTGCTCGTCCTCGGCGGAGGTTCCGACATCGCGATCGCGACCGTCCGCCTCCTCGCAGGCAGCCGCGCCGAACGTGTCGTGCTCGCCGCGCGGCGACCCGAGGCGCTCGACGGCGCCGTCGACGATATCCGTAGCGCAGGTGCTCGGATCGTCGAGACAGTGCGGTTCGACGCCACCGACTTCGCGTCCCACGAGGCCTTCGTCGACGACGCGTGGGAGAGGTTCGGTGACTTCGACCTCGTTCTCTTCGCATTCGGCGTCCTGGGTGACCAGACGAGGTCGGAGAACGACCCGGCCGCCGCGGTCGACGTCATCCAGACCAACTTCACCGGCGCTGCATCGGTCGCGATCCCTGTAGCCCGCCGGATGCTCGCGCAGGGACACGGCTCGATCGTCGTCCTGTCATCGGTCGCGGCCGAGCGAGCACGGCGCGCGAACTTCGTCTACGGCTCTTCTAAGTCGGGGATGGACCAGTTCTTCCAGGGCCTCGGCGACATGCTCCACGGGCACGGCGTTCACGTGATGGTCGTGAGGCCGGGGTTCGTGCGCACCAAGATGACCGCCGGGATGCAGGCGGCCCCGTTCTCGACCACGCCCGAGGAGGTCGCCCGGGCGATCGCCCGCGGCCTCGAACGCGGCAAGGAGAAGATCTGGGTACCGGGTCCGGTGCGGGCCATAGCGACAGCGATGCACCACATACCGCGCCCCATCTACCGCAGGCTGCCCCTCTAGGCGCCCCGGTGACGGATATCACAGTCGCAGCCTTCGACTTCGACGGCACGATCACCTTCCGCGACACGATGGCCGGCTTCCTCCGCGAGGTTGCCGGCACCCGGGCGCTGCTCGGTGCCGCGGGGCTCGACCTCCCCCGCCTGCTGCTCGCCGCCTCCGGTCGCGGTTCCCGTGACGAGGGGAAGAGGAGGCTGCTCATGAGGCTCTTCGCCGGCCGCGAGACGTCGGCGGTCGTCGCGCTCGGGCGGGAGTACGGAGCCCGCCTGGCTGCCCGCGAGATCCGATCGGAGATGCGCGCGACTCCGGTGGCACGCGGCGAGAGGCCACCAGGTCGTCATCGTCTCCGCCTCGCTCGACACGTACCTCGGCGAGGTGGGGCGGCGACTCGGCGTCGACACCGTCATCTGCACGAAGCTCGAGGTCGGCTCCGACGGCGCGTACACGGGCCGGATGGACGGCGGCAACTGCCGGGGCGCCGAGAAGGCCCGCCGCCTCACCGCGCACCTCGACTCAGTGGGCGGGGCCACGCTCGGCTGGGCCTACGGCGACTCGTCGGGCGACCGTGAGATGCTCGCGATGGCCGAGCACCCCGTGTGGGTCTCCCGGCGGGGCGGACTCGGTCATACCATGGTATGATCCCCGTGTGGCCGTAGAGAAGTTCGCCGTCTCGTTCCCTCCCGGGCTGGCCGCGGAGGTGAGGGCACTGGCCGACGAATCCGCCCAGTCCGTGTCGGGTTGGCTCGCCGACGCGGCGCAGCGCAAGATGCGAGCGCAGGTCGCGCGGCGACTCCTCGACGACTTCGAGGCCGAGCACGGCCGGATCACCGAGGAGGAGCTCGGCGAGGTGCGGCGTCAGTGGCCGGCCTGACGCTCGACGCGGGAGCGCTCATCGCCGCCGACCGCGACGACCGCCGATTCTGGGCCTACTGGAGCGAGGCATTGACGCGCGACGCCGACATGACGGTTCCGGCCGTCGCGGTGGCGCAGGCCTGGCGCGGGAGTCGGCACGCCCGCATGGCCAGGATCATCGGAGCGTGCGCCGTCGAGCCACTGGACGAATCCGCAGCCAGAGAGGTCGGCCTCCTCTGCGCGGCGTCGGGCGCCACCGACATCGTCGACGTCGCCGTCGTCCTCGGGGCGTCGCGCCGCGGCGACGACATCCTCACCTCCGACGCCGGGGACCTCCGAGCGATCGCCGAACACTCGCCTCTGCCGGTGCGAGTGCTCGACTTGACCGATCTGCACACGCGCTGACTCGCTCCCCCGACAGGTCGACGACCGGCCCGGATAGCCTCCGACCATGGCCGATTCGAAGAACGCGAGGTGTTTCTGGGGCTGGGGCGCGGAAGGCGAGGGTCTCCCGCCCGAGCACCGAGACGCAGTCGCCCAGACGCTCGCCGGCCGCTTCGACCTCGGCGACATCGCGATCACAGCGCCACCGACGCTCGCCGAGATCGAGCTCCGCGCCCCGCGCATCGGTCCACCCGACTCGCTGAGAGACATCTGCACCTCCGATCCCTACGAGCGCGCCGGCCACACCTACGGGAAGTCGTTCCGCGACATCACGCGCGCCTTCGCCCGCGACTTCTCCGACCCCCGATCTCGTGGCACTGCCGCGTCACGAAGACGACGTCGTCGACATCCTCGACTGGTGCAGCACTGCGGGCCTTGCAGCGATCCCCTACGGCGGTGGATCGTCGGTGACCGGCGGTGTGGAGTGCTCCGTGCCCGACGCCTATTCCGGTGTCGTCAGCATCGACATGCGCCGCCTGGGCCGCGTAATCGAGGTAGACCGGATATCGCGCGCCGCGCGCATTGAGGCGGGGGACCTACGGGCCGGCCCTCGAGGAACAGCTCCGGCCGCACGGTCTCACGCTGCGCCACTTCCCGCAGTCGTTCGAGTTCTCCACCCTGGGCGGATGGATCGCCACACGCTCGGGCGGTCACTACGCCACCCTCCACACCCACATCGACGACTTCGTCGAGTCGCTCCGCACAGTCACGCCGAGAGGCGTCATGGAGTCGCGCCGCCTCCCCGGCTCCGGCGCCGGCCCCTCGCCCGACCGGATGATCATCGGCTCGGAGGGGATCCTCGGCATCATCACGGAGGCGTGGATGCGCCTGCAGGACCGTCCGCGATACAGGGCCGCGTGCGTGGGGAGGTTCCTCTCCTTCGAGCATGCAGCCGTCGCCACGCGCGCCCTAGCCCAGAGCGGCCTCCATCCTGCCAACTGCCGGCTGCTCGACCCGACCGAGGCGCTGCTCACCGGAGCCGACGACGGCACCGCATCGGTGCTCCTGGTCGCGTTCGAGTCGGCGCACCACCAGCTCAACGCGTGGATCGCGGAGGCCGTGAGCTGCCTGCGCGACCACGACGCGACCGTGCGCGACGACTCGATACGGATCGGTGCCGGCGACGAGGGAGAGCGCGAGGGGACGGCCGGCCGTTGGCGTCAGGCGTTCCTGCGTGCCCCGTACATGCGCGACGCGCTGGTAGCGATGGGCATGGTCAACGAGACGCTCGAGACTGCTTGCACGTGGGATCGCTTCGCCGAGCTGTACAGGGGCGTGACCGATGCGATCACAGACGCAGCGCGCGACGCGGGCTGCCCCGACGCGATCGTCACCTGCCGATTCACCCACGTCTATCCCGACGGCCCTGCGCCGTACTTCACGGTGATCGCGCCCGGTCGCCGCGGTGCGCAGCTCGAGCAGTGGGCGGCGATCAAGTCGGCTGCCTCCGACGCGGTCCTACGTCACGGCGGCACCATCACCCACCATCACTCCGTCGGGCGGGATCACCGCACCTGGTACGACCGGCAGCGCCCCCCTCTCTTCGCGGATGCACTCGTCGCAGCGAAGGCGGCGCTCGACCCGGCCGGGATCCTCAACCCCGGCGTCCTCGTAGACCTGCCGCCGGCCCGCCGATGAGCTACCGCGCCGTCATCTTCGACCTCGGCGGCGTCGTCTTCCCCTCGCCGTTCGAGGCCTTCGACGAGTACGAGCGCGAAGCGGGCCTGCCCACCGGTGCGGTACGGGGTGTGATCCGCACGAGCAGCGAGACCGGCGCGTGGGCGGCATTGGAGCGCGGCGAGCACACGCTCGACGGCTTCTTCGCGGCCCTCGAGTCCGAGTTCACCTCGGCCGGACACGCCATCGACGCGCGGGCCCTTCTGGGCGGTGTGGGTCGCGGCTTCGGACCGAGGCCGGAGATGGTGGAGGCCATCGCCCGCATCCGAGACGCCGGGTTGCTCGTGGCCGCCCTGACCAACAACTGGTCCGATGCACGCGGCCGCCCCAGCCCGAACGGCGTCGACTCGATGGACGTCTTCGACGTCGTAGTCGAGTCGTCGGTGGAGGGCATCCGCAAGCCCGACCCCCGCATCTACGAGCTCACCCTCGCGCGACTCGCCGTAGATGCGGCCGCTGTGGTCTTCCTCGACGATCTCGGCATCAACCTCAAGCCGGCGCGCGCCATGGGCATGGCGACGATCAAGGTCGCAGACCCCATCGACGCCCTCCGCGAGCTCGAGTCGGTCCTCGGCTTCCCGCTCCTCGACACCTGATCGGAGCGCCACCATCGACCTTATCCTCGTCAGGCACGCAGAGCCGGTGCGCATCGGCTCCGGTGAGAGCGGTGGCCGACCCGCCGACCCCCCGCTGACGCCGCGCGGCATCCAGCAGGCCGAACAGCTGGCCGACTGGCTGGCTCACGAACGGGTCGATGCCGTGCTCTCCAGCCCGCAGCGGCGGGCAAGGGAGACGGCCGCACCGGTCGCTCGCGCCCACGGCATCGAGGTCGAGATCGTGAAGGGCATCGTCGAGTACGACGTTCAGGCAGATCACTACATACCGGTCGAGGAGATGAAGGCAAACCGCGACCCTCGATGGTTTGCCATGATCGAGGGGCGCTGGACCGACTTCGGCGGTGACTCGCCCGACGACTTCCGCGAGCGCGTCGTGCAGTCGATCGACGAGATCATCGGACGGTTCGCCGGTCGTCGCGTGGTCGCCGTCTGTCACGGCGGCGTCATCAACGTTGCTCTCGCGACGATTCTCGGCATCGACAGGCTCCTCTGGTTCGACCCTCACTACACCTCTGTGTCGCGCGTGGTTGCGTCACGAGACGGAGTGCGTTCCGTCGAGTCGCTAAACGAGCGGGCACACCTCGAGGCCACCCGAGCGCGACGCCGCTCCTAGCGGAGAGGACGACCATGACGGTACGGATCGACCACGACGGCACGGTCACCATCGTCACCATCGACAGGCCCGAGGCACGCAACGCGGTAGACCGCCCGACCGCGGAGGCGCTCGCGCGCGCCTTCCGCGACTTCGATCAGGACGATTCACGATCGGTCGCCGTGCTCACCGGCGCCGGCGGCTGCTTCTGCGCCGGCGCCGACCTCAAGGCGATGGGCGAGCAGGGCGCACCACGCGCGAATCGTGCGACCGACGAGGGCGACGGACCGATGGGGCCGTCGCGCATGCTCCTCTCCAAGCCGGTGATCGCCGCCGTCGAGGGCTACGCCGTGGCGGGGGGCCTCGAGCTCGCCCTGTGGTGCGACCTGCGCGTCGCGGCGAGCGACGCCGTCTTCGGCGTCTACTGCAGGCGATGGGGCGTGCCGCTGATCGACGGCGGCACGATCCGGCTCCCTCGCCTCATCGGGCACTCCCACGCCCTCGACCTCATCCTCACGGGCAGGGGGTCTCGGGCGACGAGGCGAGGCAGATGGGGCTCGCCAACAGGCTGGTCGAGCCGGGCGGGGCGCTCACCGCGGCCGTCGCGCTCGCCCAGGAGCTCAGCGCCCTGCCGCAGCTCTGCATGAGAGCCGACCGCCGCTCGTCGTACGAGCAGTGGACGCTCCCGCTGGACGAGGCGATCCACAACGAGTTCCGCCTCGGGTTCTCGGTGATCGCATCCGGCGAGACTCAGGAGGGTGCGGCGCGCTTCGCCTCTGGACAGGGCCGTCACGGCGAGGCCGCCCCTTAGACTCGCCGCGGATCCTCTCGCCGACGGAAGGAACAAACGTGGCGGACGCCGCCCCCGGCGCTGCACGAACAGTCGCCGACATCATGAGCCGGCCGGTCATCACGGTCCGGCCATCCGCCACGGTCGCCGACGCCGCCACCCTCATGCGTGAGCAGAGCGTCGGATCGGTTGTCGCCGTCGACTCCGACGACCACCCGATCGGGATCCTCACCGAGCGCGACCTGGTGCGCGTGGCCGCCGCCGGCGCCGACGCGGCGACGGCCCCGGTCTCGGAGTGGATGACACCCGATCCCGACACGGTCAGCTCCGACCTGCTCGCCTCGGACGCGTTCGCACTCCTCGCCGAGTACGGCTACCGCCACATCCCGGTCGTGGAGGGGGAGCGCCTCGCGGGGATCGTGTCGATGCGCGACCTGATGCGCATCGCCCTGATACAGCCCGCCGAGGCGATGGCCCACGAGGTGCCCCGTGGCCTCGAGGGAGTGGTCGTCGCCGAGACGTCGATCGGCGACGTGCGCGGACTGGAGGGCTTCTACCACTACCGCGAGCACAACGCCGTCGACCTCGCCCGCCACCGTCCACTCGAAGATGTCTGGCGTCTGCTCGTCGACGGTTCCCTACCTGCGACAGTGACCGAGCGCGAGGCCTTCGCCGCAGAGGTGCGGCCACTCAGACAGGTGCCTCCCGGGCTCCTGCCCGTCCTCGAGGAGGTCGCCCGGACGGGGAGCGACTTCATACCACTCGACGCGCTCCGCACATCGATCTCGCTCCTCGCCTCGTCTCTCGACTTCCGCCCGTCGCTCGACGTAGACGAGGAGACGCTCCGCCGCCAGGCACTCCAGGTCTGCGCCGTGGTCCCGACCCTCATCTGCACACTGTGGCGACTGCGCCAGGGCCTGAGCCCCGTCGAGCCACGCGACGACCTCGGATACGCCGCCAACTACCTGCACATGATGCAGGGAGTCGATCCCAGTGAGGAGCACGCGGCGGCCGTCGAGAAGTACTTGATCTCCACGATCGACCACGGCTTCAACGCGTCGACGTTCACGGCACGCGTGATCACCTCGACCGGTGCCGACCTCGGTGCGGCCGTAGTTGGCGCCATCGGCGCGCTCTCGGGCCCGCTACACGGTGGCGCTCCGAGCAGGGCGCTCGCGATGCTCGAGGCGATCGGGACCGCCGACCGAGCCGAGCCCTGGCTGCGCGACGCAGTGGAACGCGGCGACCGCCTGATGGGCTTCGGCCACCGCGTCTACAAGACCGACGACCCGCGCTCGCTGCTCCTGCGAGAGGTCGCCGACGGCCTCGGTGGCGAGAAGATGGAGCTGGCCCGCCACATCGAGAGCACCGCCGTGAAGGTGCTCGACGAGCTGAAGCCCGGTAGGCGCCTCTACACCAACGTCGAGTTCTACGCCGGGATCGTCATGGACTCCTGCGGCGTCCCCCCCGAGCTGTTCACCCCGACCTTCGCGTCGAGCCGGGTCATCGGGTGGTGCGCCCACATCCTCGAGCAGGCCGCCGACAACCGCCTGATCCGCCCCAGCGCACACTACGTCGGCCCCGCCCCTCCCCAGCCGGTACCGGCGATCTCGGGGTAGCAGCATTCGCGGGCCGGTACGTGACGCTCGATCTCCGGCGCCGGGCGTTGCAGGAACGCGCCGCGGCAGGCAGTATGCGTAGGTGGTGGGTCGGCGCGGTCGAGCACAGCTGCGAGGCGTCTGTACTGCGATTGCCCTGGTCGTGCTGAGCAGTTCCTGCGCGGCCAAGACCGACGCGGCCCGACCGCTCAGCGATCGCGAGGCACGAAACGCATTCAAGGTGCTCTACACCCTTGCAGCGTCACGAACAGCACCTGCGATGAAGCAGCTGTGTGCGATGTCGCTGGATGACTGCGCAGGTCTGTCGGGGGGATCCGATCGGCGCCCGACAGTGCTCCTGGCGCAGAAGACCCTCCGAGGATCTTGTGCAGTCGTGACGTGGGACACGCGTCGTGGATGCTCGTTGTCGACGGTCGAGACGGCCTCGGTCGCCCGTACACGTCGCAGGTCGTACTGGCCCGCGACGGCGAACACGTGGTCCCAGTGCGGGAGCCGGCTTTCTGGTTGGGCATCGGGCATGCGGGCGAGAAGGTCGTCGGCTCTACGAGCTGGTCGACGGCGTACGCGGCTACGGGGAACACCTCACCGTTGCATACCGCCGAGATCCTCGCACGAGCCCGCGCCGCGTGTGCGTGATGCGGTGCGCGCCTCGGGTTCAGTGCCGATCTGGCTGATCACCCCCGCCGCAGCATGTACCGGCCATCGCGGGGTAGCGCCCCGGACGGGTCAGTTGTGGCTGTCGGGTGGTAGGTGGAGCCATCGGGTGTCGAGGCGTTCGCCGGTGGGGTGCCGGTAGGGGGCGGTGGGGGGTTGCCGGCGGGGTGGTCGTGGTCGGGCGGCGGGGCCGATGGGCCGGCCGTGGGCGTCGGTGAATGCGAGGGTGTCGGGGTGGCCGGGTGGCCGGTCGGGGTTGCCGGTGATGGTGAGCCGGCCTTGGTGATGCTCTCGGTGGTGGCGGCGACAGAGCGCGACGAGGTTTGCTCTGTCGGTGGCCCCACCGTTCTCCCAGTGGGTGATGTGGTGGATCTGCAAGAACCTTGTCGCCGCGCAGCCCGGGACGGCGCAGCCGCCGTCGCGGTGCTCTATCTGACGTCGGGTGCGCTCCGGCACGATGCGCATCGAGCGTCCGACGCTCACGGGTAGCCCGCTGGTCTCGTGCACCGCCCGGATGGTGGTGTCGCACCCGATGAGGCGCCGTAGAGCGTCGGGCAGCGGGCTGTGGAGGTGCACGCTGAGACCACCGGGCGCGCCGGGGTCGGTGGGGTCGGTCTCGAGGTGAGCGTTGATCAGGAACCGACCTGCCGCGGGGAGCGCGGCCTCACCGCAGCGCAGGTAGCTCTCCGAGACACAGACGAGCGCGTCGGCCCACGTGACCCGGGTCCGCCCCTCACCTGCGGTCGCCTCTCCGGGAGCGTCGCCGTGCGTGTCGCCGGGCTGCTGGCCGAAGAGATCCTGGTGCGCGGCGGTGAGGGCCTGCTCGACGACTGCGCCCTCGTCGGCGGGGAGATCCGCGCGGAGATGCCAGCGGCCGTCGTCGCTCCCACCGAAGCTCACGCTGCGACGCTCGGGCTCGGGTACGGGGGCCTCGGGCGGGGCGTCGGGATCGGACGGCTCGAACGCGTAGCGAGACAGCGCACGGGTGAGCTGACGGACGGTGCACTGCCGGGCCAGGACCACCGCGGAGCGCTCATGGTCGGCCGGGACATGGCGGGCGATCACCGCGGCCTGATCGAACGAGAGCTCCCCGGCGGTGAACGCTGCCATCGTCGCGGGCAGCTCCGGGGCCCGGCGGGCGAGTACCAGGAGGCGTCGTGCCTGGCCGGAAGCGACTCCGAGCTGCCACGTCAGCCAGTGAGACGCCGACTGCACCCCATCCTGGTGCCACACGCCCCTGGCGAGACCATCGGCGACGAGGGCCACGAGACGCCCCTGCGCGGCGTTCGCGAGACCGGCGGCCTCGGCCATGGCGGCCTCGACCTCGACGATGTCGGGCTCCCGTGCAGCACACTCAGCAGCGAACATACGTTCGATGATAGACCAAGGGTACGACAACGAGACCCGGGGGCTCCACCGGCGTTCGCACAGGTCGCGGCCGCCGACCGGCCGGGCCGTCGCCTGTGCATGTAGCGGGACATCGCTGACACCCGAACCCGAGTCCGGCCCGACCGTCGGGCCGTGGAGAGCCGAGCCGCCCGGGACACGACGGTGGGGGAGCCGCGTCCCGGGCAGGTCGGATCTGTGGTGCGTTGCGTCAGCCGGCTTCGTTGCTGCTCGGCTCGTTGACGTCATTGGCCTGGTTGGCCGCCGGACCACCCTCGCACTCGGCACCGGTGGCGTCGAGACCGTCTTCGCACTCGACGTTGTCGGTGTCAGCCGCTTCGGCTCCCTCGGCCTCGGTACCATCAGCCTCTTCGACCTCGTTGGGCTCGTTCGGGTCGTTGGCCTTGTTCGCCGCCGGGCCGCCGTCGCACTCGGCACCGGTGGCGTCGAGACCGTTGTCGCACTCGACGTTGTCGGTGTCCGGAGTGACCTTGGTCTCCGCTGCGGGAGGCGTCGGGTCATTGGGGTGAGTGGCTGCTCCGGCGATGCCGAACGCACCCAGAGTGAGGCCGGTTGCGGTAACGGCGGTGTAGATGATCCGCCGGCCTCGATTCCCTCTGTCCATCCTGGTCATTGACTGGTCCTCTCTGTAGTGGGTGGGACGAGTCACAGCATCATCCGAGGTCGCTGGATACACGCTGAACGATCCTGAACGTGCTGCCAGCCACCATGGCGAGTCAGGGCGTGTTCAGCGGGGGTCCAGCCTGGACGTGTCACGATCGGCACTGCGTTGCTGCTCACGGGAGTGCGTGTGGCTCGAATACTGGTGGTCGAGGACGAGAAGCGGGTCGCCGCCGCGGTGCGCCGCGGCCTAGAAGCAAACGGCTTCGCCGTCGATGTCGCCCTACGGGGTGACGACGGTCTGTGGATGGCGACGGAGAACCCCTACGACGTGATCGTCCTCGACGTGATGCTGCCGGGGATGAACGGGTTCCGGGTGTGCGCGTCGTTGCGGGAGGCGGGGAACTGGACGCCGATCCTCATGTTGACCGCCAAGAGCGGTGAGCTCGACGAGGCCGAGGCGCTCGACACGGGGGCCGACGACTTCTTGTCGAAGCCGTTCTCCTATGTCGTACTCGTCGCTCGCCTTCGCGCTCTGTTGCGCCGTGGGGTTCGGGAGCGTCCGGTGGTGGTCGAGGCGGCGGGGCTGCGTCTGGACCCGGCAGCGCGCCGGGTGTGGCGCGGCGATGTCGAGATCTCGTTGACCGCTCGCGAGTTCGCCGTCCTCGAGTTCTTGTTGCGCCGTCGCGATGAGGTCGTAACCAAGACCGAGGTTCTCGAAGCGGTGTGGGACTACGAGTTCGAAGGCGATCCGAACAACGTCGAGGTGTATGTGAAGCGGCTCCGCCAGAAGATCGATGCACCATTCGACACCAAGACCATCACCACCATTCGAGGGGCCGGCTACCGGGTGGACTCGCGTTCATGAGGCCGCGATGGCGGTCACTTCGGGCTCGTACCACAGTCGCCGCGGCGGGGATCGTGGCTGTCGCGATGGCGTTGGGCGCCTGGCTGATCGTCGAGCAGCAGAGACACGCTCTGCTCGACACCGTCGAGACGACCGCGAGACTGCGCGTCGAGGATCTCGCGTCCCAGCTCGAGGACGGAGCGCTTCCCGAATCGCTGGCGGTACCGTTCGGAGACGAGTCGTTCGCACAAGTCGTCGACGCTCAGGGCCGTGTCGTTCGAGCGAGCGAGAACGTGAGTGGAGAGCGGGCTGTGATCGCCTTCGTACCCGAGGCGGGCGGGTCCGATGCTCGATCCGTTACGGCCACACCGTTGGGTAACGCAACGTTTCGGGTCGTCGCGCGCGCCGTCGATGCCCCCGTGGGAGGGTTCGTCATCTACGTCGGCCAGAGCACCGGTCCGGTCGTCGAGGGATCCCGGGCACTGATGCGATCGCTGCTGTTCGGCGTGCCGCTCCTCGTCCTGCTTGTCGGCGTGGTTGCGTGGTCGGTCTCGGGCCGGGCGTTGCGACCTGTAGTGCGGATGCGGCGCGAGGTCGACTCGATCACCGAGCGCGACCTGCACCGTCGCCTCGCGGAGCCCGGTACCGATGATGAGATCGCCGGTCTGGCGCACACCATGAACTCGATGCTCGACCGTCTCGATGCCGCTGTCTATCGTCAGCGACGCTTCGTCTCCGACGCCAGTCACGAGCTGCGATCGCCACTGACGGCAATCGCGCGCAGATCGAGGTGAATCTCGCTCACCCCGAGCGGGCCGACTGGCAAAGCGCCGGCCAGGAGCTGCTACAGGATGCAATGCGTCTCCAACGCCTCGTCGAGGACTTGCTCGTCCTCGCGCGCGCCGATCGGCCTGATGCCGCAATGCAGCGGGAGCCGGCCGACATCGACGATCTGGTGCTGCGCGAGGTGCGTCGCATCCGCCAGCGTGGCGCAGTGACGATCGACGCAGCGGCAGTGAGCGCAGTGCAGACCAATGTCGATCGCGACGCTCTGACCAGGGTCGTGCACAACCTCCTCGACAACGCCGAGCGTCACGCCCGCACGATGGTGACCGTGAGCCTCATGAGCGTTGGCGACGGAATCGAGCTGGTCGTTCGAGACGATGGGCCGGGCGTGCCGACCATGGATCGAGAGCGGATCTTCGAACGATTCGCGCGGTCCGACGAAGCGCGCGGCCGGGACAGCGGGGGCTCAGGGCTCGGTCTGGCGATCGCCCGGGAGATAGCGCACGCGCACGGCGGCACGTTGGAGCTCCTCGACACCGACTCGGGCGCCACTTTCCGCCTCACTCTCCCACGCTGAACGAGAGGTCCCGCGAACGGGCGAGAGTCGACGCAACCCGTCGGCGCTCATGACCCCGAGGTATTGCCGTCCTCTTGCCGTCGTCGGGCCGGGCGATTACCCGCGACTCCCTAACGTGCGCCTTGCGTCGCCATCCCGACAGCACGCTCTGATCGGTCGCTCGGGCCGGTGATCGGGCGAGGAAAGGCAGCCGATGGACGGTCCTGTGATCGAGATGAGCGGAGTGCGTCACCGCTACGACGACACCCTGGAGGTGTTGCGAGGTATCGATCTCACGATCGAGCGCGGTGAGGTGTTCGGGTTCCTCGGCCACAACGGCGCCGGGAAGACCACGGCGATGAACATCCTCACCACGCTCATCGTGCCGACAGCAGGTACGGCCCGCGCCTGCGGGTATGACGTCGTTGAGCAACGCCGTGAGGTCACGGGCTGCATCGGCTATCTGCCGGCAGATGTCCGGTTGTACGGGCACATGACCGCCGCGGAGAACCTGGAGTTCTTCGCCAGGCTCTCCGGTGTCGCCGATCCGCGCCGGGCTGTGATCGAGACGCTCGACTACCTCGGCTGCGCTGATCTGGCAGATCGCCGGGTGGGTGCGTTCTCCACCGGTATGCGCCAGCGGATAGGCATCGCACAGGCTGTGCTGCACCGACCGAAGGTCCTGTTCCTCGACGAGCCGACCGCCGGGCTCGATCCGCTCGGCGTGCGACAGCTGCGCGAGACGATGCTGCGCCTCAACCAGGATCTCGCGATCACGGTGTTCATGAACACTCACCTGTTGAGCGAGGTAGCCAAGGTCTGCACCACGATCGGTGTGCTCAATCACGGCGCGCTGGTCTACAAGGACTCGATCGCGGAGACGACGCGTCGATTCCCCAACGAAGCTTCGCTCGAGGACATCTACGCGCTGATGGAGGCAACGTCGGCATGATCGTCACGATCGCGGCGCATCAGGTCCAGTCGTTGCGCCGCCGGCGCGTACTCGCCGTCTTCCTCGGCTTGGTCGTAGCCATGACCGCGTTGGCCGGTGCCATCGGATGGTCGAGTCATCGCACCATCGTGCGCGTCTACAACGAGGCGGTCACGTTGTTGGCCGCGGAGGGCAAGACAGCACCGCCCAATCCGTTCGAGCTGAAGCCGTCGTTGTCGCTGCTGTCGAACATGGTGATCTACATACCGTTGATCGGAGCGCTGCTAGCCATGATCGTCGGGCACCTCAGTGTCGCCGACGACGAGTCGAGCGGCCTTGGCCGTCTGATCTTCTCGAGGCGGGTGTCACGATCGAGCTACGTCGCGGGCAAGCTTGCCGGCACAGCCGTCGTGATCGCCACGGTGCTCGCAGCCAGCCTCGCGGTGAGCGTGATAGCTCTGCTTGTCGCGAACGGTTCACTCCCCGGCGAGGGTGACCTCGCTCGCCTCGCCGGGTTCTACGGTCTGTCGTGGCTGTACCTGATGCTCTTCGCCGTCATCGGCATGGTCACGGTGCTGGTGATGTCGCGCCGCTCGCTCGCCCTTCTCAGCGCGCTCGGCATCTGGCTGGTCATCACGTTCGTGGTGCCGCAGGTCACCTCGGGGCTCCGACCGACCACCTCGCTCAACCCGATCAGCGACCCCGCCGGTACCTCGGAGGCCTTCTTCCGGGTCACTAACCGCGCCCGGCCCTTCTCCATCAGCGAGCAGTACAAGACCGCCGGCACGCAGATCCTCCAGATTGGGATCGGCGACACGACGGCCGAGACGCTCCTTCGAGTCCTCCCGATAGCGGGCCTCCTCGTCTGCCTGGCGTTCCTGACCGCGTGGCTCGTCGGCCACCACGACTACTCGCGGAGCACCTCAGATGGCTAGCGCCCGTTCGCGCACCATTACCCTCGCCCGCCACGAGTACCGCGCAGCAGTGCGGAGTCGCGTACTGCTCGCTCTGCTCGCCATCCTCGTCGCCGCCACCACCGTGTCGGTCTACATCGCCGCAGTCGACTATCGGAGCCAGCTCGCCGACTACCACGCCTACGTCGCCGCCGCGCGCGCCAGCGGACTCCGGCAAGTCGCGCCCGCCCCCCTCCAGCTGCTTTCGCTCTTGCGCGGAGCGATGGAGTACATCGAGATCATCGGCGCCGTGATCGCGATCACGCTCGGCTACCTCAGCGTCGCACGCGAACGCACGAACGGGACACTCCCCTGATCCGGTCACGACCGGTGACCTCCGGCGAGCTCGCCGCCGGTAGCGCTCTGGGCGCGCTCGCCCTGATCGCCACCCTCGTCGCTGCCACGGCCGCAGTCGGTGTGCTCAGCCTCGGTGTGATCGGTCATGACTGGATCAACACCACACAGGCGCTCGAGCTGCTCCTCGCCTACGTGGCATCGATCATCTACATGGGGACCTTCTACTGCCTCGGCGCGATCCTCACCGCCCGATCCCGAATTGCCACCAACGGATTGATGTTCGCGTTGGGCATCTGGCTCCTCGTCGTGCTCGTTCTGCCTCAGATCGGCGACACCCTCGACGCCGACAACCAGGTTCCGGGCGGGCTGTTCTCCGCCCTCACTCTCGACAAGCCCCAAGAAGAGCTCGTCATGTCCCACTTCGGCACCTACGAGAGCGTCCGAACCAACATCGAGACCGCGTCGCTCGCCAAGCACTACGAACGGTTCGCCTTCGCAATGTCCGACGTCAAAGCGAAGTACCGAGGCTTCACCCTCGGCCACCTGCTCGGCGTCACCCACTCCGACATCCTGTGGATGCTCCTCTACCCGATCATCCTCGGCATCGCCCTGGTGCGCACCTTCCGACGTCAACCCGCGATCCCCCAAGGAGCCAACCCATGAACCTCCGCGACCATCACCGCCGAGCCCTCCGGCTCGCAACCGTCATCGCCGCCACCGGTATCGCGCTGGGCGCATGCGGCTCGTCGTCCAACGGATCGTCGACCCCATCGGGTGCCACCGCCACCAGCAGTGCCGGCGCGACATCACGCGTCCTGCCCGTGACCGACAACCCGATCACCAACACATCGACCACCAAGGCATTGAAGATCGACTCAGTCCTCGTGGAGAACAACGTCGATCCTGCCACCGGCAAGGCCACCGATGACCACCTCGAGATCGCCCTCACCAACACCGGCGGCAACGCCTTGTCGGGTTTCGAGGTGTACTACACGTTCACCGACGCGACCACGAACGCCACCGAGAGCTACTACCTGAAGCTCCCCGACACATTCACCATCGCGCCAGGAGCGAGCCGGACCGCGCACTTCGACAACACCGGTGCTCTCGACCACTTCCCTGTCAACCAGTACAGCCTCTACAACACCTCGACCAACGCGCTCGACGTCACCGTCGTCGTCAGCGCTCCGGGTGCCGCCGTTCGGACCGCGACCATCCAGAAGGACGCCGGCGGCCCAGAGGAGGCCGACTGATCCGATGGGCCGCCGTCCGCCGGTAGGTGGTCGGCGATGACCCACCACCGGTGAAGCGCACTCCCTATCCTCACACCGTGACACCCCGCCGCCCGCACAACGTCCTGATCGTCGAGGACGACGACGGCATCGGCAGCGGACTCGTCCGCGCTCTGACCGGTGAGGGCTACACCACGACCTGGGCCCCCGATGCCGCCGACGCGCTGCGACAGGCGAGCGCTGACATCGACCTGATCCTGCTCGATCTCGGGCTTCCCGACATGGACGGCGTCGAGCTATGTCGCCGGCTCCACCAGATCTCACCCCGGACCCCGATTCTCGTTCTCACCGCTCGTAGCTCCGAGACCGACATCGTGGTCGGACTCGACGCCGGTGCCGACGACTATCTCGTCAAGCCCTTCCGCCTCGCCGAGCTCCTCGCTCGCCTACGCGCCCTCATCCGTCGCCGCGGCCCCGACTCCGACGACGAGTCAACGCTGTCGGTCGGAGACCTCCTGATCGACACCGATGCGCGCCGCGTCCACGTCGCCGGGATCGAGATCGACTTGCGCCCCAAGGAGTTCGACCTCCTCGTCCTCCTCGCCCGCAACGCCGGGAAGGCCGTCACGCGAGAGCAGGCCATGAGTGACGTCTGGGACGAGCACTGGTTCGGCTCCACCAAGACCCTCGACGTTCACATCGCGGCGCTGCGCCAACGCCTCGGCGAGCACGGACCGCAAGGGAGCCGCATCACGACGCTGCGAGGTGTCGGCTACCGCTACGAGCTTCCGAGCCGTGACGAGCCGGAGCGATGAGGCGTCGCCTCCTCGCCGCGATGCTCCTCATCGCCGGGCTCACCCTCACCGGATTCGGTGTGCCCCTTGCCCTGTCGGTACGCGCGCTCTACCGAGACGAAGCGCTCCTCAGGCTCTCCGAGGAAGCCGCCAAGGCCGCTAGCGCCGTCCCCGGGTCCTTCGCCCGCGAGAACGACCCTCCAGAGCTCCCCAAGCCCGCCCACGACGTGAGCATCGCACTCTTCGACGTCGACGGCCACAAGCTCCAGGGCGCCGGGCCCGACCTCGCCGATCCCGCTGTCTCTGCAGCGCTACGAACCCGCAGCCCACAACGCGACCGCGACGGCCTCGTCGTCGCATTTCCCATCAACGACGAGGAGACTCTTGTCGGCGCCATCCGCACCAGCACCCCCGAATCCGTCGTCGCTCACCGCACCTACCTCACCTGGGCGGCCATGGCCGCCCTCGCCGGCGCGGTGCTCGCCGGCGCCGGACTCATCGCAGCCCGACGCAGCCGCAGCCTTACCCGGCCCCTCTCCGACCTTCACGCCGACGCCCACCGAATCGGGACCGGCGGTGAGATCCCACGCCGCCCACCGACCGGCGTCCGCGAGATCGACACTATCCAACACGCGCTGAGCCAGGCAGCCAAACGCCTCAATGACGCGCTCGCGCGAGAGCGAGCCTTCAGCACCGACCTGGCACACCAGCTCCGGACCCCGCTCGCGTCGCTCCGGCTCCGCATCGAGACCGAACAGCTCCACGACGACCAACAGCTCCTCACCGACATGCTCCACGACCTCGATCGTCTCGAACAGACCATCGACGACGTGCTCGCGCTCGCACGAGATACGCAGCAAGAACGCGAGCCCCACCCGCTCGCGACGCTTCTCCGCGAGACGACGAGCCACTGGCGACCGCTCTTCGCCGCCGCCGGTCGTCAGATGACTGTCGACACCGAGGACCACCTCCCCTGGGTCCACGCCAGCCCCGCAGCGATCCGACAGATACTCGACGTACTTCTCGACAACAGCCTCACCCACGGAACAGGAACCGTGCACCTCTCCGCCACGCGAGTCGCGCAAGGTGCCGTCGTATCCGTCGCCGACGAAGGTAACGCAATCATCAACGCGGATGAGATCTTCGTGCGACGCAACCCCGACTCGTCGGGTTCCGGAATCGGCCTCGCGCTCGCCCGCCGGCTAGCCGAGGCTGAAGACCTCCGCCTCGTGCTCGCTCACCCCGGCCCCGGCGTCGCCTTCCACCTGATCTTCGGAGCCAGGCGAACCGAACGGACCCCCGAGCCCGACGACGTCGACCCAGCCGCGTCGATCAATCCCCCAGCGTCAGCCGGCTAGCCGAGTCACCTCCACAGCGATCGCCGTTGAAGAGCTTCCCGACACCTCGACCGATACTTGACCACACATCTGTTCGGTGTCGTCTCGGAGTAGCGCCCCTTGCCCTCGACACCGGCGAACCTTCGCACGCGTGGCTGGTCGCCGCTGTCGCCCGCGCCTACGAGGAGATTGCCACAGGGTTCATTCCGCCACGATCTGGCGTCACGGGCGCGGAAGTCGCACTACCTTGGTGACCGCTCGGGCATGTCTGGTTCAGGGGTTGGCCGTCCGCACGCGTTGAAGTAGACACGAGACGAGCAGAGATGAGAGGTATCCGGCGGCGGTGGCTCGTGATCGCAGCGATCGCGATCGCGCTGCTCGTCGTGTTCGCCGTGGTCCGTCGCTCCCCGGATACCGAGTCGGCCGCTCCGGCGAGCACCACATCGGATGTACCGGCATCGAGCACGGTGGAACCCCAAGACCAGGAGCCGCGGGCCTCCGACATCCACAACGTGATCGACTTCGAGCGCGTGGTAGCAGTTGCGTCATCGACGACGGGCTCTCGGATGGGCATGTTCTGGTTCGCCGGGAATGGACCAGATTCGAAGATGTTCGTGGGCGTCGTCGAGCCGACCGCAGCAGATCGCGAGAGCATCGCCGCGGTTGCTGGAAGCGCGGCCGATCGAGTCGTTGTCATTCCGGCGGACTACTCGCAGAGCGATCTCGACGGCTACGTCGGTAGCGTCAGTGCTCTCCTCGGACCTGGAGACGCTGTAGGAATCGGATTCGAAGGCGAGGGTATCGACGCGCGGCCGGTCATCGATGTGGGAGCCGAAAGCATGTCTCCAGAGGTCCGCAAGAAGATCGAGGGAATCGTGCCGGCGGACCTGCTCCGGCTCCGAGTCGAACCCGGCGCGGGGTTCACACCGCTGTAGGACCCGAACGCCTTCCCATTCCGCTCGGACCGGGGCGAGGCGCCGGCACTTACCGGTCCGATGGGATCACGCCGGCGTGGGGCCGTTCTCGATGTCTCGCGACATCACAGGTGTGGATGTGATGGTCCCCGAGGTGGTGCCCGGGGAGGGACTCGAACCCTCATACCCCCTCAGGGGCCGGCGGGTTCAAGCCGCGCCTGGCCCGTCCGGCGAGTTCGTTCGCTGACGCGTGGTGCCCCTGAGCAGGGCTTTCGCGAAACGGGAGTCCACGCGATCTGCTCCGCCGACCCCCGTTCGCGGGCGTCCGTTAGCAAATTGCTGGCAAGGCAGCCCCGACGGCAAGGCCTCCGAGCTCAAGCGCTTCGGCGGCTCGTCTCGGACGGTGATCCGACCTTGCGCTTGGTCGACGGCTTCGAGGCAGCGGCGCGTCCCGATTCCTGGCGCCCGAGCAGCGAGGTCCGTCGGCGGCCTTGGACGACGGAGATCTCGACGTGGCCGCCGAGTGCTTCGACGTACTGCTCGAGCACGTCGATGGTCACGTTCCGGGATCGCTCGATCGCGGCGATGCGAGGCTGTGAGACGCCGATGCGTTCGGCGAGCTCACGCTGTGACAGACCGGCTTTCTCGCGAAGCGCGGTGAGACCGGCCGCGAGGCGGAGCTCGTCCTCGATCTCTCGGACACGGTCCTTGGCCCCAGGCGTTTCGAGGACCTTCTTCTCCCACTGCTTGAGGCTCATCGTCGCTTCCTCCTGCTCGTCTTGGTGCTCTTCGTTGCCTTGATCGTTGCCTTCTTCGCTCGCTTCGCAGTGAGCTTGGCCTGGTGCTCGTCGAACCGATCGTCGGCGATCGGGATGTTCGAGTCGTACCAGCCCTTCCAGTCGTCGCGCTTGTCGCCGCCGACCAGCAGGATGGCTTCCCGTTCCAGGTCGAACGCGAATAGGACTCGCACCTCAGTCCGCCCCGTCGACCCGGGGCGAAGCTCCTTCATGTTGTTGTGTCGGCTGCCCTTTACGGTGTCGGCCAGCGGGCGGCCGAGCGTCGGCCCGTGGTCTCTGAGTACCCGGATCGCTGCGAGGAGGGCTTCAGCGTCTGCTTGCTCGAGGTTGTCGGCCCACTTCTCGCAGTCAGGGTGGAACTCGACTGACCATGTAGGCATCCGATAATGATAGCGTTATCGGATAGGCGGTGCAACTGCCGAGGTGCCTGCCGGCACGATGCCCAGATTGGTCGGTCTGCGGGTCACCGCAGCTCGCGCAAGGCATGTCGCGTTCAACCTCAGCACTAACTCGCTCATCGGGTCGTCATAGTCGTGAACGCGGCCGCGGTCATGAGACATCGCTGATCAACCCCCACATCTGTGCGGCGAACTCATCGCCCCGCTGCTCGTCGCGAAGGTCGCACCAAACACGGATCGGGTGCGCGACGGTCGCCTTCCATTCCTCGAACGTCCTCTCTTCGCGACGGTGCATGCCGATCCGCCATCGATCGGCGCTGAGCCCAACATTGGCTTCGTCTTCGGGTGCCGGCTCGAGACCGAGCAGGCCCGCGACGTCACTGAGGCTTGACGCTGATGTGTCAACCCAACAGCGAACAGTCGGTGGAGACGCGGTTCCCACGATCCCGTAGAACGCCGCCCCGACACGGCCGGTCACGGCGAGAGACGCGTGACGCTCCGCAGCCTTCAAGGAGAGCCTGGCAGCAACGTCCCAGGTGTTGCGACCCCATAGGTAGCCCCAGAGCACCTCGCCTCGTCCCCACGCTGATCGCTCGGCGAGGAGGTTGGCGAGCTCGACGGCGTCGACCACCGACACCACGAGATCCCGCCCTTCACGCTCCTTCGCGACGAGACCCTGCGCCGCGAGCTGAGCGATGGAGCGCGACACACTCGAAAGACTTGCCCCTGTACCCAGAGCGATGTCACCGATGGTCACCCGGACTCCGCTGAGGGAGGTGATCAGGAGCTCCTGGGCAATGAGCGCGTGGCTCTTCTGCATCGGTACCGACACCGTGCGACGCTGAGCCGGCTTCCCTAACCGGCGCGCACTGATCTTGAGCCGTGGCCAGCGGATCTCGGCGACTCCGCTCACGTCGATGAACGACACGTCGGCAGCGCGCAACTGGCTCCGCCACTGGAGCGGAACCGCTCCCGCCACGAGAGCGACGCGTCCGGCGCCGCCTTGTCTCCCGAGCTCGTCGAGCAGCTCATCGAGGGTTCGATGACCTCCGGGATCGACGATGCAAACCTCGAGCGTGATCCCGTCGTCGTACGAGAGCTTGTTGTGCCGGCCCCGACGTACGGTGAGGCCGTCGAGCCGCTCGGGCTCCTGCGGAACCCAGGGCAGGTCCAGAATCAGCTCCGGGTCGGCCACGCCTGCAGTATGCCCGACTAACCACTAAACAGCAATTCCTTGCCTATACGGCCAGTTCAATCGGGGTTGCTTGCTGTTTAGAGGCTACTCCTCCGAATACGCAATTATCTCGACGGGCGGTTGGGGGTTCCACCTTCCCGGCTCCCTCTGGTCGATCTCGCGCTCTCACCGCGTGAGGAGTTGTGAGGCCGGCGGTCCGTGGGCCGCTACTTCACAACCACGTCCACCTGCGGTGGAGGGTGCGGGAGCAGACGATCAACGTCGGCGTCGACGTATGTGACTATGGCCCGGCTGCGTAGAGCGCTCTCGCTGGACTGATCACACAACGCCAGCGAAGCTGTAAGCAGAGCTGTGCCGCCGCGGAGCGTCAGCAGGATCTGTCCAGCATCGCCCCGGTTCGGAGCCCCGCGCCGCCGACTGTCTGCACGACTGTCTGCACCACTTGTCTGCACGAACCCAACGTTCTCGACGCTTCGCGTCGCGTTTCGGGAGCTCCGACCGCTTATCTCACGTGAACGCGCAGGATTCGGTGGATCCCAGCGACTCGATGACGTGTCCACAGATTCCCCGGATCTCCTGTCCGATCATGCCCAGGTGAGCGCGCATAGGAGCAGTACCAACCCGATGGAGGTGGAGATGAACGCAGCAGAAGTAGCGAGGCCCGACGAGGAGCGTCTCGTGTGGACGGTCGAGGAGGCCGGCCGAATCTTGGGGATCTCGCGTGCACACGCCTATGAGCTCGTCGCACGAGGCGATCTGCCGCACTTGCGGCTCGGCCGGCGAGTCGTGGTCCCGAAGCACGCGATCGAAGCACTCCTCGCGCGCGCCACCTCGTGACCTCCCACTACTGCCACCACGACCAGCGTCGCGACCGCTGCACCGATCGCAACTACGACACCCTCACCGTCGCTCTCCCATGCCTCAACTGCTTCCCTCACACGCTCACCGTCGGTCTCCCCACACCGCAACGAAATCCCGCACGCACTTGCATTCAGAATGCGCAGCACGGCCAACCCGAGCGATGCGTCGTGTTGAGCATCGGGAAGCTCGGCCGCGGCCAGGAGGGCTACTACCTGCACACGGTCGCCGAGGGGGTCGAGGACTACTACGTCGGGCGCGGCGAAGCGCCGGGCCGGTGGCTGGGAACGATGACCGGCGAGCTCGGTCTGGAAGGCCAGATCGCTGCCGAGGATCTGCGCCAAGTCCTCGCGGGCACCGACCCGATCTCCGGCAGACGACTCGCCCGGTCCGGGCAACACCGGGTACCGGGCTTCGACCTCACGTTCTGCGCACCGAAGTCGGCGTCGGTGATCTGGGGGGCTCGGCGGTCGTGAGACCAGTCGGGCCGTGCGCGCAGCGCACGACAGTGGCGTCGATGCCGCGCTCGCCTACCTGGAGGCGGAGGCGTGCTGGTCACGACGCGGCACGAACGGGATCGTTGCCCTGCGCGGTGACGGGTTCGTAGCGGCGGCGTTCCGCCATCGCACCAGTCGGGCCGGCGATCCGCACCTGCACACCCACGTTCTCGTCGCGAACGCGACCCGCAGCGCAGATGGCCTCTGGGGTGCGCTCGACGCTCGGCATCTCTATCTGCACGCCAAGACCGCCGGGTACCTCTACGAGGCGCACCTCCGAGCCGAGCTCACTGCTCGCCTCGGTGTCGTGTGGGGTCGCGTGGTCAACGGGATCGCGGACATCGAGGAGATCCCCTCAGCGGTCCTCGGGCGGTTCTCGACCCGACGGCATGAGATCGAGGCCGAGATGGCTGCCCGGGGCGTCAGCTCGGCCCGGGCTGCGCAGTACGCGGTACTCGATACCCGCCAGGCCAAGGATTACGACGTCGAACCGTCGCTGCTCCACACCCGTTGGACCGAACAAGCCGCCGAGCTCGGATGGAACCGCGACAAGTTCAAGACGGTGCTCGGGCAGGTCACCCCCCTCGCCCTGACTCCCGAGCGCATCCACGAGATCGGCACCCGGCTGCTCGGGCCCGACGGGATCACCCGCCAGGCCAGCACGTTCGATCGGCGTGCCATGCTGCGGGCCTGGTGTGAGGAGCTCCCCCAGGGCGCCGAGGTCAGTGTCATAGAGGCGCTCGCAGATCAGACCCTCGCAAACCCGCACGTCGTGCCTCTGGCGCCCGACGAGCACGGACCAGCTCGAACGATGCGTCGGCGCGCGACCGGACGGCCGATCGACACGCCCTCGACCGGGCAGCGCTTCTCGACCCAGGAGCTCCTCGCGCTCGAAGTACGCCTCGTGCAACGCGCCGTCGCGGACACCGACGAGGCGCTGGGTGCCGCCGACGAGCAATGCGTGCTCTCCGCTCTGGCCGCCCGCCCCGGCCTCTCTGACGAGCAAGTCGAGATGGTCGTCACCCTCACGACCTCGGGGCGCTCGGTTGATGTCGTGATCGCTGCGGCTGGGACAGGTAAGACCTTCAGCCTCGACGCCGCTCGCGACGCCTGGCAACGCTCCGGCCATCACGTGATCGGAGCCGCGCTCGCGGCGCGTGCCGCCGCCGAGCTCGAAGCCACCGCCGGCATCCCCAGCCAAACCATCGCCGGCCTGCTCAACGATCTCGACCATCCCGAACACGGCGCCCTCCAGCCCAACACGGTGCTCGTCGTCGACGAAGCGGGCATGGTCGGCACCCGGCAGCTCGCCCGGCTCCTCGACCACGCCGCGACCTCGCACGCGAAGGTCGTGCTCGTCGGCGATCCCCGCCAACTTCCCGAGATCGACGCCGGCGGGCTCCTCCGCGGCCTGGGCCGACGCATCCCACCGATCCGGCTCACCCAGAACCGCCGCCAACACGAAGCCTGGGAACGCGAGGCACTCGCCGAGCTCCGCGACGGCAAGATCGACGCCGCGGTAACCGCATACGAGCAGCACGGCCGCATCCACGCACACGAGACCGCTCCCCGAGCGCGCGACGCGATGACCGCCGACTGGTGGGCCAACACCCTCGCAGGCGACCGGGTACTCATGCTCGCCACGCGCTGGTCGGACGTCGACGACCTCAACGCCCGCGCCCGAGCACACCTCCAAGCCGCCGGGATGCTCACCGGCCCGACCCTCACCATCGACGCACGCCCCTACCAGGCCGGCGACCGAATCATGACCCTGCGCAACGACCGCCGGCTCGCTGTACGCAACGGCACCTGCGCCCTAATCACCGGGATCGACCCCGACCAGCGAGAGATGACTGTCCGCACCGACGCCGCAACCGTGCTCACTCTCCCCGCCCGCTACCTCGACGCGGGCCACGTTCGCCACGCCTACGCCACCACGATCCACAAGGCACAAGGCCAGACCGCCGACCGCGCGTTCGTACTCGGCTCCGACCTCCTCTACCAAGAGGCGGGTTACGTCGCCCTCTCCGCGGTCGCACTGAGAACCGCATCTACGTCGTCGGCAGCGAACCGCGACCCGAAGCCCACACCCCCGAAGCCGCACCGCCCGAACCTCTCGAAGCTCTCACCCAGTCGCTCACGGTCAGCCACGCCCAACACCTCGCGGTCGACTCCGGTATCGACCGCGATGCGATCCGACACGAGATCCGCTCGCTCATGCGCGAACGCGAACAGCTCGAAGAGATCGCCCGTCAGTGCCCGGGCGACCGGACCTACGAGATCGACTCGCTCACCACCCAACGCCAGAACAACTCGAACCGCCTCGAGCACGCGAAGCGCGAGCTCACGGTGCTCGACGGACAGCGCGGACGGCGCGGGCGCGGTGAACGACAAGTGCGCCGCCTCGTGCTGACCAACCAGGTCGATGGCCTCGCCCACAGCGCCGAGAGCCTCGACGAGGCGATCGAACGCGCCCGAGCCGCGAACGACCAACATCGCGAGTACCTCACCCAGCATGGCGACGAGCTCCACCTCCTCCCGCGCGTGAAGACGGCGATCAACACCCGCTTCGCTCAACTCGTCGACGCCGACATCGCGAAGCCACCGCCGTACCTGCGCGCGCTTGGCGCGCCACCAAATGACACCGCCCGCCGCAGCGATTGGCGGCGCGCCGCTGAATACGTCGAGCGCTACCGCATCGACCACCACGTCACCGACCAACACCGTCCACTCGGACCCAAGCCGAGCGGCGCCGAGGCCATCCTCTGGCAGATGGACACTCGACATCTCGCAGCGCTGACCGCCGAGGCGCTCGATCCAACGCCTGCGATCGACCACGGCGTTGAGATCGCCTGACGTTGAACTCGCATCACGAGGTCCGGCGCTACCCGTAGATCCAGCAACGCATGCAGCCGGCTCGAGACTGCGGGCGCTCGAAGTTGCTTCGCCGCCGCTCCGGGCGCCTCCTGATCACCGCCGCTGTCTTCCTTCCGGCAGCGACGCGCTGTCGCTCCGGGCGCGAGGGTGGTATGACTTGTGGGCCGCAGTCGGCTGAAAGCGGCGATGAGGCCGAGGAGCGTCCATGCAGATCGCAGGTTCGGTTCGATTCGTCGTGGTTGGTCTCTTCATCACCGTGTGCACTTTGAATGTCGGGGCAAAGCGGCTCTTCGGATTTCAGCGGGGCGCGACGGTAGCGAGTAGGTCCCAGTTGGGACGTCCGGCGTAGAGCAGCACGCGGATCCGGTAGTGACGGAACCGACGCAGCCCGAACCCGACGCGCTTGATCCGCTTGATCAAGTTGTTGATCGCCTCGGTCGGCCCATTCGTGATCTTCGCTTCGTGCCAGGCGACGATGTGGTCGAGCCATCGTTTCAGCGTGCGGCCGAGCGAGTGGACCTCGGGCGGGCAGGACTCGTCCTGGAGATCGGCAGCAAGTTCGGTCACGAACTCGCGGGCGACCTGCACATCGTCGATGGCGTATATCGAACGGATGGTCTCCTTGGCGTGCCATGCCATGCGCACCTCGCCTCGAGGGTCGCCGGCGGTGAGGAGACCGACAAGCTTCGCGTCGCCAGCCTCGCCGAGACGTTCATGGGCCTTGGTCAGCAGTCGTCTCGCCCGGTAGAGGGCGTCGTCCTTGCGACCCCTGTGTCCCATCGTCTCGTTCTGCACACGACGCCGACACTCATCGAGCTTGGAGTTCGCGACCTTTATGACGTGAAACGGGTCGGCGATCTGGGTGACGTGGGCGAGGGAGTCGTCGAACACCTTGCGGTACGGGCCCGACAGGTCCAGCACTCCCCATCTGATCCCGGCCCGCCACGACTCGTCCTGCGCTTCGATCCAGCCGGACACCTTCGTAGCCGTGCGGCCTTCTACGACCTCGATCAGCTTCGCCACCCGCCCGTGGCCTCCGACATCAACGACCGAGGTGCACCACTGCTGGGTGCGCCACCGGCCCTACGGAAGAACAGCGTCTCGTCCAGGCCGAGCCCTTCGACCGCTCCTACCCGGTCGATGTCGGCTTCGAGGAGTGCTTCGCCATAGGCGACCACAGCGTCGCTGACGGTATGCCAGTCGCAGTCGAGCTCTCCGGCGACTTCGTTGATCGAGCGGCCCGAACGGCCGACCTGGACCGTCTGCCCAGCGCGCCGCCCGATCGGTCAACGCAGCGCGTGGCGCCGCTATCCGCTCATCGACGATGGTCCACGACCCGGCCCCGCACTCCACCTGGCGGCACCACCACCGGTGCTTGTGCCACGAGAGCCGGGTCGGACGGCCGAAGCACGGAAGATCGACCAGCACCACCACGGCACGGTCCTTCACCGCCGCACGGCAGCCGCACTCGCTACACCACGCCCCATCCACCCGGGACTCGATGTGGATGCACAGCGGTGCGCCCGCCACGTCCTCGACGCCGAGCACGTTGACCTCGGGCAGACCGATCAACAGCTCGCACATGCGCGTAGGGTTGCTCTCCACAGGGGCTCTCCAGGATCGACGGCGTAGACACCACCGATTCTGTTGAGCCCCTGCACCGCGACCGCGGACCCTCCTACACGATCAGACCCCGCTCAGATCCGAAGCGCCGGCAAAGCCATCAGAAGCGGGGGTCTGGCACACCCACACATGGAACATGGCCATGGGCAATGACCCCAACAACAGCCATAACCAGGAAAAGGTCGATATCGTTAACTTCATGGTGGGCCTAGGCACACCATGGGTAGCGAGTTACCAGGAGATATGCCGGGATCAGTTTGACAATTGAAGCCGATCCTCATCGCCATGGGCTACAACGTCGTCGGATTCTGGCCTTGGTCTCTCAATAACCAAACGCAATGCAACAATACAAAGCTGGGAACAGCAGTCTTTATTCAAGGTACCGTGATCTCGGGTTATACGACCTTAATCAAACACTCTCTACAGCCGGTCAATAGTAATGGCCAGGACTTCGCGATGGTTTGCCGATTGGCGCAAAATATCGGCTTCCGATACTTCGGCTGTTCGACCCACATGATGCCGACTCCGCGCGACGGGAGTGTTTCGGCGGAGGCACAGATTTTGGATTCGTTCTCGTGGTGGGTTAACAGCAGCTGGAGTGCGTATAGCACCGTTTTCTCCGGGGACTTCAATCATACTTATCCGACTAGCACCGGTGCGCAACAGTGGGCGTTTATCGCGCACGAAATGCACCTCCCGACATTGACCCAAACGCATATCCACAATGGAACGTCAGAGAAGATTGATTACTCGTTTGCCGGAAGGGGCCGATTCGGCCGTGGTACTGTCCAGGCATGCGTGTGGTTGTCTAATTCGGATCACAAGTATTGCGTTGGCGACTTCACAATCTAGAGGTGCAGCGATGCAACGAAGAGTGACGGGTCACCGGCTGCCGGTTGCCTTCTTCGTTCTCGCGGTTCTCACGGCCTCTTGCGCTAGTCCCGACAACGTCGCGACACGAGTGTCCGGCACGACATCTTCGAATGCGCCAGTAGCGGGCGCTGTTCCTCCTCCGCCGTTGTCGCCCCGCCAGGCTCCAGCAGTCGCTATTACCGGCAATGACATCGTGGTGTACGGAGGCATCGCGACGCAGGAGGATGGAACGCACATCGCGAAGTCCGACGGTGCGATGTACGACAGCGCCTCGGGCAAGTGGCGTGCCATCGCTGCTGCGCCGTTCTCCGAGGGCCTCTATCAGCCCGCAGCCGTGACGACTGACGACGGTGGCGTGGTGGTGTTGGGGTTGCCATGCGGGACACTTGAGGCCGACCTCGATGTCGCCACGTGCGAGGAAACACAACTCGCAGCTGCGGAATACGTTCCTTCTGAGAACAAGTGGCAGACGTTGCCGTCTTCGGAGCTGTTGCAGAAGCCGGATCACACCGCCGGCGGCGCATCGCCTTTGGGCTGGACCGGCTCTGAGGCAGTCTTCGTCGTCGCGATCTCTCCCGCTCCGACGATGCTCGCGTACACGCCGAAGACCCACGAATGGACGAAGATCCCTGCCGTCGCCGGCATCGTCGAACCATATTGCGGAACCACAGGTGGGCTAGTCGCTATAGGCGGTCAGGAGGTCGCTTCCCAGGACCCACCAGACGGCTCCGCGACAGGAACGAACACTCACCTGTATTCAGAAGGTGTGTGGTTGGAACCGAGTCGTGAGCCTGTGGCACTCGATGATCAGCTGACAAGCCGGATTGTCTGTGGCGACAACGCGGTGGTGTTCCTTCCGTGGCACAAGTCGCTCGAGGCTGGCCCGACCTCCTGGTTTGACTCCGCGAGCGCGACATGGCAGCCCGCACCGGAGTTGGCTATACCCGCCGGTAGGCACATCAGCGTCAGTGCTCTCGGAGACGGCACCCGAGTGGTTGCCTTCGCAAGCGATGGCGCGCTTCAGATCTACACGAGCTCACCCGCCGCCTCCGACTGGACCAAGGCAACGGCTGACGCTGACGCTGACGAGAACGTCACGCTCCGGGCAATGGGCTCCAGCCTGGTTCTTCAACCATCCGATCCTGTGAGCGATGGATTCTCGATTCTGGGCGCGTCTGCGCTGAAATAGGGGCTCTCCTGACGGTGATGTGGGTCATGCGGCGACCTGAGCGGGTGGTCGTTCGTGTGGGAGTTCGAGGTTGATTGGTGGCTCGTGATACGAGCCAGTTTGCCACTCTTGACATGAAGCAGAGGGATGTATAGCGTCACGGATTAGGGGCCGCTTGCATATGGGGGTTTGCAGATGAGCCGGCGTCGGTTGGCGTGGGACGGACCCGGGGACGGCGGCTCTTGGGGCGTTCGGGTACAGCACTTGGCCTGCTAGCCAGCCAGGCTGGCCTGGTAGTCGGTCCGGCATCGCAGGCGGGCGCCTATCCGCAGGATCCGAACAACTGCAACGATGCGAGCCTTCACTGGCAGTTCCAGAACAACCCGCTATGGATCGATGGTGGCGTCGACCGGCGCCCCTGGGTCCGCTCCGCGATCAAGACACTCGAAAGCGAACTCGCCCGCGACTACGACGGCACCCCTCTGATGACCGTCACCGAAGACGGCGGCATCGACGTTCAGATCGCCGATGACCCTGGAGGCGTCTACGGCAGCTCCGAGTGCGACATGGGGGCGTCACTCTGGGTGAACTACGCCTACACGTCTGATCCCAAGTTCTTCTACAAGGTTGCGCGCCACGAGATGTTCCATCTCGGCGGAGCCGAGCATGGCGGCAACGACGACTCTTGGGGGGCGACAACCCGCCGACCATGTCTACGTGCATCGATTGGTCGACGTTCCGCAGCGGCAACGGTCTCTCCCAGGACGACGCCGCCTACGAGACTTGGCTCCACGGGGGGCCCGCCAACCGGCAGTTGCACGCAAACATCGGCTTCGAGATGGGGACCTCTTGGTGGAGCCACAACGGTGGGGATTGGGCCTACAAGACCTCTGGCGGAACGGGCGGCGGGGGGTACATCCTCTGGTCACCGACCGACCTAGATGATGACTGGGTCCATCAGGTCGTCACTGTTCATACGGGCGATGACAACGAGGAGTACCGGGCTGTCGTCAGTGCCCGCGAGCTGGCCAGCTCCTACAAGTCCGCTGTCAAGGTCGTGCTGCGCTCGCGGACGATCGAGCATCAAGGCGACAACTCCTGCGGCTATCCCGACGGTGTCCAGAACCCGAACGACTACGAGACCGCCGGCTCCTGGAGCGTCTTGGCCCAGTCGTCCTGGGAGGATCTCAGCACGGCCTGGCAGCAGATCGCGAGCAGCTGGGTCGACCCAGCCAACCATGATGGCATGGAGTTGCAGGTACGCGTCTACGGATACTCGATCGACGGCACCACCGTCGTGCCGGTCGCCATCGACAACGCTCGCGGGGAGGGAACATGACGCACCGCTTCAAGGGCCTCGTGGCGTTCGCTCTTGCGTACCCGATCCTCGCGGCGGGCTGCTCCGGCGGAGAGAGGCTTGTCGAGGCCGGCGCCCCGGGTGAGTTCGCCGGTGCGAGCCTTGCCGCCGAGGCCGAACGGTTCGGTGCCTGCGAGCCGGGCAACGACCCCTGGACCGACCCCGATGTGCACCGCGACTTCCCGCCCCCACTCGAAACACTCGTGGACTACACCGACGTGTGGGCCCACGTCGACCTCGACTCGATCGCGTCTTTCCTCCAGCAGGGCCCGACCGAGATCGCCCAGGTCGACATGACTATGAATACGGCCCTCGACGCCACCATAGAACCGGTATCGAGTGTAGATAGCCAAGGTGCATCGAAGTCCACCCGGTTGCGGATCCACGCGAAGTTCGCACCCGGTATGCGTTGGGCTCTCGAGCATCCCGGGGCCGAGGTGTTCCTCGGCCTGCACCCCCCGCTCTCGGGACAGTATCCCGGTGAGACCGAACCCACCGACTTCGTAGTCTGGTTCGCGGTCGTGCTCGGCTCCGACGGGGGCGCGTTCTTCGCAGGCGAGTGCTTCTATCAGCGGTTCTTCCGGACTCTCTACGAGGAGTTCGGGTCCGCGTTCGACGAGCGAGTAGCGGGCATGGTCGGCAAGACGGGCGCCGATCTCGCGACTGCCATGGGCCTCGACCTCACGCCGCCGGCACCTCCGACGACCGCGCCCGAGGATCGCAACCTCTCGCCGGGAGAGGCATCCGATGAGCTGCTGTCGAGCCTCGAGGCAGTCTGGGTGAAGTTCGCCTACCCGGACGGGTGGGTTGCAGACTGGGAAGTGGAGCCGTACCTGTTGATCATCACCCGTATAAGTGAGGGCTGGAACGCCGGGATCTCACTACACGAGCCGGCGAGTCGCGCCCCCGACGTCGACGCCTACCTCAACAGCACCCGTGAGCTGCAGATCTGGGCCCAACACATCGACGGAGACACGAGAACCGAGCAGCTCCTCGGGACCGTCACCGTCCCACCCACGCCGGAACAGATCGGAATCTACTTCTATCCCATCACCCTGGACGGCAACTACGACCCTGCCACCGGCCTCATCGAGGACCCCAAGACCAGCATCGAGCCCGCAGTCGACTACCACAGCGTCCCCGACTGACAGCGAGACGTATCGACCGTGGAGCTCACCGGGCGACACCTGATCCTGCGTGACATCCGTCCCAATGACTACGCCGTACTGCACCGCATCGAGCTCGACGACCCGCACTGGCGCTTTCGGGGATCCACGCCCGGGCCCGAAGCCTACGCCCGCTCCCCTGTACGAAGGTGTTCTGGTCACATGCGCCGTACTGCTTCGCGCAGTTCCGGCAACAGCGCCCATCGGGATAGCGACCGCCTACGGCGCCGATCTCCGCAATGGGCACTGCTACGCCTCGATCATCGTGGAGTCTCGCTACTGTCACACCGGGCTCGGTCTCGAAGCGATCGCCATTCTCATCGACCACGTATTCGAGAGCTTCCCGATGCGTAAGATCTACTTCGAGACGACCGATCAGCATGCCGTCACCTGGGGCAGCGCCGTCGGGAGCCACCTCCATCAGGAGGCGCGCTTCCGCGATCACGAATACGTCGCC
Organism: Acidimicrobiia bacterium; assembly: GCA_027494135.1. GTDB lineage: Bacteria > Actinomycetota > Acidimicrobiia > IMCC26256 > PALSA-610 > JAOSJK01. The sequence goes on from JAOSJK010000001.1 coordinate 808,470, forward strand.
GGAGTCTTCCGCGACCGGGTCGTCTACGCGCTCGGACGCGAAAAGTGGCCGCACCTGCGCGACCGCTACCTCGCCGCACCCGACCCGCCCCCGACCTCAGGCACTCGCGATATCGACATCGATCGCGAGTTGACCGAGGCAACCGGGACTGATGTCACCAACCTCGCCGACAACACGGCGCTGCACGCCGCTGGGATCGACTCACTCGGACTCTTCGGCTGCCTGGTTCGAATCGAAGAGCTCGCCGACTGCACACTCCCGGAGCAGGTACTCGCCACCTTGGAGACGCTCGGCGACCTCCGCCACCTCTGGCGCACGCGGCTCGCACACACAGACCAGAGCATTCGCCACTGACTGGGGAATGCTTTGGGTGATGAGCGGCCTCCTCGATGCCTACCGCCGCGTCGCCCTCATCACCTGAGCAACACCGCGCTCCTCCCACCCAGGCACTGACCACGCTCACCGAACGCTTGTGTCAACGGGAATGTCAACTCCATTTGGCCCCACTGTGATGGTGTCATTCCCAAACGCGCCCCGACACGGCCACAACTCGCGCTTCGTGCTCTGAATGAAGTCGCCGACGATCACCCGAACACCAGACGGCCGACCGCTCTGCGCCGACGACCCAGACAAAGACTCAACCGCGTCCGCCGAGTATCTCATGAACGATCGGGGCTAGTGGGACCGCTCAAGTGCGACACGACTGGGCAACGTCCATGGCTGCCGGCCTGCCCGGTACTTCGTATGTGCTCACTTCTGGTCACCGCGTGAGACGTTTCACCTGCTGAGAGCACACGGCTGAGCATTCGGCATCCGCAGCACGCACCTGCCTACACGGAGTGCAACGCGCCCGGATCGGCGTCGGGCTCCGCATCGAACAAGAGCGCTACCGCGGTAGCGGCTTGCGCATCGAGCTCGGGCTGCACGTGGCTGTAGATGTCGAGCGTGATGCTCGTGCTCGCGTGTCCGAGGCGCTCGCTCACGACCTTCGGGTGGATCCCGGCCTGCAGCGCGAGGGTCGCCCACGTGTGGCGCAGGTCGTGCATGCGGATGCGCGGCAGCCCCGAGCTCTGCACCGCGCGCTCGAACGCCCGGGAGAAGCGATCCGGGTGGAGAGCCTCGCCGGTCTCGGTGGAGAAGACGAGGTCGTGCTCCTCCCACAGCTCCCCCGCGGCGAGACGCTCCTCGAGCCGGCGTCGGCGATGTGCGCGCAGCACCGCGACGGTCTCCGAATCGAGCGACAAGTTTCGGCGGGAGCGAGAGGTCTTCGGGTCTGACCAGACGAGCTCGTCGTCCACCGCGATCAGAGAGCGCCTGACCGAGAGGCGCCCGGCATCGAGATCGACCGAGTCCCACTTGAGACCGAGCACCTCGCCGCGGCGCATCCCCGTGGCCGCAAGCAACCGGAACGCCGGCCCGAGCCGATGTGCCTCGACCGAGGCCAGGAACTGAGAGACCTCGGGCGCGCTCCAGGTCGTGAGGTCTGGCCGCGTAGGTGCCGGCGCCTTGACGAGCGCAGCGACGTTGCGATGCACCAGCCCGAAGCGCTCGGCATCCGCAAGCGAACGCCGCAGGGCGATGTGCACGTTGCGCACCGTCTTGGGCGCGAGCCCACCGCCGAAGCGGTGGCCTTCCTTCAGCAGGGTCGCGTACAGCTCTTCGAGGTCGAGTGGACGCAACGCCTGGAGCCGGACGTGACCGATCTGCCGCGTGACGTGGGCGAGGCTCTTGCGGTAGTCGCTCAATGTGGATGGTCGGATCTTCGGCGCCATCGTGGGGAGCCAACGCTCGATCCACTCGGCGAGCGTCTGGGGGTCCCGGGCGACGTAGGTGCCCGTACCGACCGATCGGATCACCTCGGCGAGCGCGGCGTCGGCCTCTCGACGGGTCTTGAATCCGCCCTTGGTCCGCTGGCGGCGCCGCCCGGTGGCCGGATCGCGCCCGACGTCCACCGCGTAGCCCCACGTCTTGCCCCGCTTGCCCACGTACCCACGCATGTCCGGTTACGTTAGCAATCCGTTAGCAATCCGTTAGCATCTGCGCTAGGAGGCTTTCCATCCTCGGCGACGGAACCGTATAATCCCTAATCAGATGGTGCCCGGGGAGGGACTCGAACCCTCATACCCCGAAGGGCCGGCGGGTTTAAGCCGCCTGCGTATGCCGATTCCGCCACCCGGGCCTGCGCGACGCTACGCCGCCGCGGGGCCCGCCGTGCACACCTCGGCCGCAGCCTCGAGCAGCGCCGTCCGCAGGCGCGTCGCCGCGACGCCCTGGAGGCCGTTGGCCACGACGACGCCCTCCACAAGGTCGGCGGCGACGTCGACGAAGGGCCTGCCCCTGACCGCCACGGCGACGACCACGCCCCCCGGCATGCGGCGCACGGTCCTCACGGCCCCGGGTAGGCGTGGAGGGCTCCGGAACGCAGGCGCCTCGAGGCCGGCCGCCCGCGCCGCTGCCGCCAGACGGCGGGCCACGTGGGCGAAGCGGACGGTCGGAGCGGGTTCCACCCCTCGATTCAACACCAGGGGTACGACACCCACCCCTCCAGACCACGGGCGTCGATAGACCACAATATGTGTGGTCTATCGACGCCCTGGTTTGCGCCGGGGGCGGTTGGGGGTTTGCTGTCGCGGTGACCGAGATCCGCACGGACCAGCCGGCAGCGGACCTCGCCCGCGGCGAGCGGGGCGCGGGGCCCGAGATCACGGCCCGCGGCGAGCGGGGCGCGGGGCCCGAGATCACCGGCGGCGGCGCCCTGGTGCACGTGCCCCGGGCGACGCCCGACGAGGAGGCCGCCGAGCAGAGCAGCCTGCGCCTCTCCGACGTCGACGCCTGGGGGCGGAGCGAGAAGATGCGCTCGCTCACGCGCACCCTCTACGAGCCGATCTACCGCTACTGGTTCCGCGCCGAGTGGGAGGGGTTCGAGAACCTCCCCACGGAAGGCGGTGCGCTCCTGGTCGCCAATCACGCGGCCGCGATCCCGTCCGACGCGCCGGTGATCATGCACGGCATAGAGCGCGACATGGGACGCCCCGTGTACGGGCTCGCGGAGAACCTCTTCCGCGCGCTGCCGGTCATCGGGACGCTCTGGTCGCGCTCGGGCGGCGTTGCCGCGCACCCCGACAACGCCTACCGCCTGCTCCACGACCAGCACGAGCTCGTCCTCGTCTTCCCCGAGGGAGCCAAGGGCACGGGCAAGCACTACCGCGACCGCTACCAGCTCCGGCGATTCGGCCGGGGAGGCTTCGTGGAGATCGCGATGCGCTCGGGAGTGCCGATCATCCCGATCGCCGTTGTCGGGGCGGAGGAGTCGATGCCGATCCTCTGGAAGAGCAACAGGATCGCGAAGCTGCTGGGGATCCCCTACTTCCCCATCACCGCGAACGAGGTCCTCTTCGGCCCACTCGGCCTCGTCGCGTACCTACCCGCGAAGTTCCGCATCCGCGTGCTGCCGCCGATCCGCTTCGACGTCCCCCCGGATCAGGAGCGGTACTCGCGCAGCCGCGTCATGGACGAGTCGGAGCACATCCGCGTCCGGATCCAAGAGGCCCTCTACGACATGCTGCGGACACGACGCAGTGTGTGGTTCGGATAGGGACGGGCCGGCGTGCGGATCCTCCTCACCGGGCTGAGCACCTTCTGGGGCGGTCGTCTCGCCCAGGCACTGGAGGCGCGCGACGACGTCGAGGTGATCGTGGGAGTCGACACCCGCGACCGGCGCGTGCCGTTGGAGCGCACCGAATTCGTCCGGTGTGACTCGACGTTCTCGATCCTCACGCGCATCGTCGCCGCCACTCAGGTCGACACGGTTCTGCACACCCACCTCGTCGTCGACTCCACGCGGGCCGGCGGACGCGCGCTGCACGAGATCAACGTCATCGGCACCATGAACCTGCTCGCCGCTGCCGGAGCGCCGGGAAGCCCGGTCCGCAAGGTCGTCCTCAAGTCGTCGGCGCTCGTGTACGGATCGAACAAAGAGGACCCGTACGTGTTCAAGGAAGACGTGACGCGGTCGCGCGGCGCTCGTACCAACGTCGAACGGTCGCTGCTGGAGGTCGAGGCGTTCCTACGCGACTTCGCCGACGACAATCCTCACATCGCAGTGACCCTGCTCAGGTTCGCGAACGTTCTCGGCGACGACATCGACACTCCCCTGTCGCACGCGCTCCGCCTCCCCGTGGTCCCCGAGATCTTCGGGTTCGACCCACGTCTGCAGTTCGTCCACGAGGACGACGTGGTCGGCGCGCTCACCTACGCGACGGCACACGACGTTCCCGGCGTCTTCAACGTCGCGGGCGACGGCGCCCTACCGTGGAGCGAGATCTGTGCGTTGGTCGGCAAGCGAAGGGTGGCGCTCCCGCCGGTCCTGACGAACTGGGCGGCCGAGCCCCTGCGCCTGGCTCGCGTGCTCGACCTCCCCGTCGAGGTCCTGGCGCTGCTGCGCTACGGGCGCGGAATCGACAACACGCGCTTCAAGCAGGCCGGCTACGAGTACGAGCACACGACGGCCGGCACCGTCGACGCGTTCGCCAGAGGCCTCCGGCTCGCGAAGACCATCGGTGACAAGCACCCCTCCTACCGGTACGAGCACGAGGTCGAGGACTTCTTCCGTCACTCCCCGGCCGTCGTACGCTCGCAGGACTGAGCCGGCGCGACCGCCTGCCGGTCACGTCAAACCTGGAGAGAGCATGAACGTGAACGTCGAGACCCGCGGCCGCGTCGCCGTCGTAACACTCGTAGACGTCGAGCGGCGTAACGCGATGAGCGCGCCGATGGTCGCCGAGATCGTCGCCGCCTTCGACCGGCTCGAGAGCGACGACGCGATCGGCGCAGCCGTCGTGACAGGCGAGCCACCCGCCTTCTGCTCCGGGGCGAACCTCTCGAACCTGGGGCGCATGAGCGAGGGCAGGTCCGAGCCCTCCTCGGTCGTCTCCATCTACGAGGGCTTCCTGCGCGTGCTGAGGTCGTCGCTGCCCACAATCGCGGCCGTCAACGGCCCCGCTGTCGGCGCCGGGCTGAACCTCGCCCTCGCGTGCGACCTGCGCATGGCGGGGGAGTCTGCGCGCTTCGACACCCGCTTCCTGAAGATCGGGATCCACCCGGGTGGTGGCCACGTGTGGATGCTCGAGCGCGCGGTGGGGCCGCAGGCCGCGGCGGCGATGGTTCTCTTCGGCGAGGTCCTGACGGCCGGGCGCGCCTTGGAGGTGGGGCTGGCGTGGGCGGTCCACCCCGACGGCGACCTGCTCGACGCCGCGGTCGATCTGGCGGCGCGCGCTGCCGACGTCCCGAAGGACCTGACCGCGCGCACCAAGGGAGACGCTGCGGCGCGCCCCGTGGCAGGCGTCACTCGAGGACGCTGTCGCCACAGAGGTGGAGCACCAGACCTGGTCGCTGGGCCGCCCCTACTTCGCCGAGAAGATGGCTGCGAGTCGCCGGACCGGGGCCTGAGGCCCGGGCCTCTGGTAGGTGGCACCCGCCGGGGGTACAATCGCGCTCGGGACCCTACGTCGGACCGGGCGCTGTTCGGCCGGCGGGGGCTGGACGGAGAGCCCATGTTTCGCTGCCCTACGTGTGTAGCGGTGCTGAGTGACAGCGAGGCGCGACGCTGCCCCATGTGCGGCACGAACCTCCGTCGCCACCGTCCGGAGGTGCTGGGTCAGTCGGCGCGCGTGACCGCGAAGCTGCAGCCGATCGACCTGCGACTCCCGCGCCTACAGCACCCCCGCCCTTGGCCGCGCCGACATCGACCTCGCCGCAGCCGAGGCAGTCGAAGCCGTCGAAGTCGCGGAGGTCGCGGAGGTCGCGGAGGACGCAGACACGGCGGAGACCGCTGAATCCGCGGAGGCAGTGGAGCCGGTCGCGGTCGCGGACGTCCACGAGAGCACCTAGTCGCGCCTCCGAATGCTGCGCGGGAGTCGCCTTCCCGCCGACCCCGCCGCTCCGGTGTCTCCGCTGTCTCCTGCCCCGCCTTGCTCCGTCGTGCCCCATCTCAGCACGCGCGCCATCAGATCCTCCCGCGTCTCGCGCCACTCGTCGGCGGTCATCGCGTACCTGACGTGGTCTTCGTACACGCCGCGGATCTGGAGGAAGCGGAGGGCCAGCCCCTCCTCGCGCATCCCGACCTTCTGTGCGACCCGGATGCTCGCCGCATTGCGCGGCACGATCGCCGCCTCGATCCTGTGCAGTCCGAGCGACTCGAACGCGTGCTGCATCAGGAGGACGACGCCTTCGGGCACGTACCCGCGCCCCGCGAGCGGCCGGTCGATCCAGTACCCGATATAGCCCATCTGGAACGGACCGCGCTGCACGTTGCCTAGGCTCACCTCACCGGCGAACCTCCCACCTTCCACGAAGAGCCCGAAGCCGTGCGCCGAGTCGAAGTGCCGCTGCCGCTCCCATGCCCCGCAGCGGGCACGGAACGCCTCCCGCTCCGCGACCGCGTCGGGAGATCCGTGCTCGGGCAGCGGCTCCCACTGCTCGAGCCAGTCGCGGCTCCTGTTCCTGACGTCGCGCCAGTCCTCCCAGTCGTCGACCGTCAGCGGTCGCAGGAGCACCCGCGGCCCGACAAGCTCGGGCACGTCAGCGCGACGCCACGATCGCATCGAGCGCCCCCGCATCCTCGAGACCCGACAGGTCGCCCGGCGGCTCGCCGGAGACGACTGCGCGTATCGCCCGCCGGAGCACCTTCGCACTCCGCGTCTTCGGTAGGGCCGACGTGAACCGGATCTGCGACGGGCGGAACGACGAACCGACCCTCTCGGCAACCAGATCTCTCAGCTCCTCCCTCAGCTCGTCGGATGCCCCCCGCCCCTCCGCCAGAACTACGAAGCCCCACAGGGCCTCACCCTTGAGGTCGTCCGGCACCCCGACCGCGGCGGCCTCCACCACGTACGGGTGCAGCACCAGCGCCGTCTCGACCTCGGCGGGGCCGAGCCGCTTCCCGGCGATCTTGATGGTGTCGTCGGAGCGTCCGTGCAGGAACCACTGCCCGTCCTCGGAAACCGACGCGAAGTCGCCGTGCCACCAGACGCCCGGGTAGCGCGACCAGTAGGTCTCCAAGTACCTCTCCGGATCACGCCAGAGCCCCCGGGTCATCCCCGGCCACGGCTCGGTGCACACGAGCTCGCCGACCTCCCCCTCACCGGGTTGCCCGCGTCGTCGAAGACGTCGACGGCCATACCGAGCGACGGCCCCCAATGAGCAGGGCGAGAGCGGCTGGACCACATGCGGAGACAGGAAGCACGCACCGACCTCGGTCCCCCCGAGATGTTGATCACCGGGCAGCGCGCGCCGCCGATCACCTCGAAGTACCAGCGCCACGGGCCCTCGTTCCATGGCTCACCGGTAGACGCGAGGACGCGCAGCGTCGAGAGGTCGTGCGCGGCCGGCAGATCGTCGCCGTGCGCCATCAACGCCCGGACAAGCGTCGGCGACACGCCCAGAACACCGACGCGGTGGCGCTCGACGAGCGACCAGATCCGGTCCGGGCCCGGATGGTCGGGTGCACCGTCGTAGAGGACGAGCGTGCCGTGGTTCGCAAGCGTCCCGATGATCTCCCACGGACCCATGATCCAGCCGATGTCGGTCAGCCAGAACAGCCTCTCGCCGTCGCGCAGATCGGTCTGGAACGCCGCCTCCTCGGCGACCTTGGCGAGGAATCCCCGTGCACGTGCACGGAACCCTTCGGCCTTCCCGTCGTACCGCTGGTGTACGCGACGAAGAGGGGGTGCTCGCTCTCGACCGCTACCGCGTCGAAGCGGTCCGGGCGATCGGCGACGAGGTCGGCAAGCGTCACGTCGCGGCCGGGGTGCATCGGTGTGTCGTCACGGCCTAGGCGCGGCGCGACAACCACGGTGTGCACCGACGGGACCTGCGCGACGGCCGAGTCGGCCGTCTCCTTCATGGGGATCACGCGTCCGCGTCGCGTGAAGCCGTCGGCCGTCACGAGGGCGACCGCCTCCGCGTCGGCCAGTCGTATCGCGACCGCGTCGGCCGCGTATCCCGAGAATATCGGCAGGAAGAACGCCCCGAGCTTCGCCACAGCCATCAGCGCGGCGACGGTCTCGGGGATCATCGGGAGGAAGAGGCCGACGGCGTCGCCGGCCGAGACACCGCGCGCTGCGAGGCCCGCGGCGATCCTGTCGGTCAGCGACCGGAGCTCGGCCCACGTGAGCTCGCGGACCGTCCCCTCCTCGCCCTCCCAGGTGATCGCGACGCGTTCACCTGCGTCGGCGGCGCCGGCGTGGCGGTCGATGCACGCCGACGCGACGTTGAGCCGTCCGCCGGTGAACCACCGTGCCCATGGAGCACCGTCGGACACATCGAGCACCCGACGGTAGGGCTCTGTCCACGGCAGCCCGAGGAAGCGGACCACCGCGTCCCAGAACCACTCCGGATCGCGCACCGACTGGGCATGCAGATCGTCGAGCTCCGAGAACCCGTGCGCCGCCATGAACCGGGCGACGTTGCTCTCGGCGAGGAGGTCCGGCGTCGGCCGCCACACGATCTCGTGCACGCGCGAAGACTAGGCGCTGTCCTGCGAGCACTTCTCGGAGAGAGCCTCACCGGGTACGGGGGGACCACATCGCGGTCCGGTAGCGTGACCGATCATGTCCTCTGCCCCCGACAGCGACCGCCTCGTCTGGATCGACCTCGAGATGACCGGACTCGACGCCGAACGCGACGTAATCGTCGAGATCGCGTGCCTCGTGACCGACTCCGACCTCGAGATACTCGACGACGGCATCGATCTCGTCGTGAAGCAGCCGGCCGAGGCGCTGGAGTCGATGGACGACTACGTGCGCTCGATGCACACGAAGTCGGGCCTGCTGACGATGATCGAGGAGTCCTCCACCGACCTGGCGACGGCCGGCGCGATGGTCCTCGAGTACGTGCGCGGTCACGTTCCCAAGAGCGGCTCGGCACCTCTGTGCGGCAACAGCATCGGGATGGACAGGCGATTCCTGGTCAAGTACCTCGCCGACCTCGACGGCTACCTGCACTACAGGAGCATCGACGTGTCGTCGTTCAAGGAGCTCTGCCGCCGCTGGTATCCGGCGCAGTACCGGGGCCGGCCGGACAAGAAGGAGACGCACCGCGCGCTCGACGACATCCGCGAGTCGGTAGCGGAGCTCCGCTACTACCGCGAGACGATCTTCGTCCCGGTCACTCCAGCTCAGAGCTGAGGGCCTCCAAGAGGGCCGCCACCGACCGCTCGCGGGCGCAGTGCCCCATCAGCCCGATGCGCCACGCCTTCCCGGCGAACCCGCCGAGCGCACCGCCGACCTCGATACCGAACCTCTCCAGGAGAGTCGAGCGCAGGGCCGACTCGTCGACGCCGTCGGAAACGCCTGCGAGCGTCAGCTGAGGGAGGCGCCGACCTTCCTCTGCGAGCAGCCTGAAGCCCAGAGGGGGGAGCGCCTCCTGCAGTGCCGCGCCGGCACTGCGGTGACGCTCCCACGAGGCCACGAGCCCCTCTTCGAGCAGGACGCCGAGCCCGGCGTGCAGCGCGTAGACCATCGAGATCGGTGCCGTGTGGTGATACCGGCGCGCCGCACCGGTGTACTCGCCGATGAGGCCCAGGTCGAGGTACCACGACGGCACCGGCGTCGCGCGTGATCGCACCCTCTCGGCAGCACGCGCCGAGAACGAGAGCGGGGCGAGCCCCGGAGGAACCCCCAGGCACTTCTGGGTTCCCGAGTAGACAGCGTCGATCCCCCACGCGTCGACCTCCAGGGGGATCCCGCCGAGCGACGTGACCGCGTCGACGAGGAGGAGCGTCTCCGTCTCCTGGAGCGCGCCCAACGGCGCCACATCGTTCTCGACACCGGTGGAGGTCTCGGCATGCACGACGGCTACCAGGCGGGCCTCCGGACGACCCGAATGCGCATCCAGGAGGCGTTGCGGATCGATCGCTCGACCCCACTCCTCCTCGACCCTGACCACCTCGGCACCGCACCGGCGTGCGACCTCGCACATTCGCTCGCCGAAGACCCCGTTGACGCCGACGATCGTCACGTCGCCGGGCTCCAGGAGGTTGACGAAGCAGGCCTCCATGCCCGCCGACCCCGTCCCGCTCACGGGGAGGGTGAGCGCGTTCGAGGTCCGCAGCGCGCTGCGCAGCCGGGCGCACGTCTCGTCCAGGACCGCCAGGAACTCCGGGTCGAGGTGGCCCAGCACCGGACGCGCAAGCGCCTCCATCACCTCGGGGTAGGGGTTCGACGGCCCCGGGCCGAGCAGCAGGCGTTCCGAGTGCGACACGCCCGCAGCGTACCGATCCCCGTGCCCGAGGCGGGTACGACGCGTCAGACAGCCGTGCGCGCCAGGCCGTCGAGGATGTCCGACTCCGAGACCAGCATCTCGTCGAACCCGAAGTGACGCATCACCCCGACGACCGCCACCACACCCCCCACGATCACGTCGGCGCGCCCGGCCTCGAGGCCGGGGTTGTACCGCCGCTCCTCGACGGTCTCCACTGCCAGCGTACGGAAGATCTCCTCGGCGGCGGTCCGGCTCAACCGGAAGTGGTGGATCGCGCTCGCGAGTAGGCGGCGAGCCCGAGCTCGATCGCGGCCATCGTCGTGACCGTTCCCGCGAGGCCGACGAGCGTCCGTGCAGCGTCGACGCCCGCAATCGTTCGCGACACGTCGTTCATGTGGTCTCTGACGACCGTCACAGCGGCACTCAGCTCCTCTGCCCGCGGTGGGTCGGAGTGCAGGAACGCCTCGGTCAACCTGACGCAGCCGACGTCGATCGACGCGCTCGCCTCGGGACGGTCGGTCCCGATGACGATCTCCGTCGAGCCACCTCCCACGTCGACGACCAGGTAGGGCGCGGGTTCGTCGAGGTCGCAAGTCGCGCCCAGGAACGACAGGCTCGCCTCCTCCTCGCCCGACAGCAGCTCAGGGACGGTGCCGATCACCGCCGCCACCCCGTCGAAGAGCTCCTCCCGGTTCGACGCATCACGCGCCGCACTGGTGGCCGCGGCCCTCGTCGTGTCGACGGCGAGGCCGGCGATGACCTCTGCGTACTCGTGCAGGACCTCGATGCAGCGCGCCATCGCGTCCGGGTGCAACCGGCGGGCCGAGTCGACCCCCTGGCCGAGCCTCGTGATGCGCATCCGACGATCCAGGATCGTCAGCCTCGCATCGGCGCCGGAACCCTCGACGTCGGCTACGAGCAGGCGCGTGGAGTTCGTCCCCAGGTCGATGGCCGCGACGCGGGTCACGGCTGCTCCACCTCGTCGAGCCTCCCCTGCACCCACAGCCCGACGGGGTCGTCTCCTCCCGCCAGGAAGTACGCGTAGTGGGCGTGCAGGCACTTCACGCCCCGGGCGGTGCCACCGACCCCTCCGTGCGGGGTCGGTCCCGCGTGGTCCGGCGGCAACGCCGCGTCGCGCTCCGACGCGTACTCCTGGTGGGCTCTGCGGAGCCGCTCCGGATCGACGGCCGACTCCGCTGCCCGCACGCCACCCGCGGCCTCGATCCTCGACACGGCGACGACGATCCCGGGGTCGACCAGGTAGTAGCGGGTCGGCATCGGGGCCCCGTCGTCGAGGAGCGGCGCGTTCTGGATGACGACCGGCGCGCCGTCGGGTCGGCGCACCACGACCACGAAATCGGCGCGCGGAGGGCGGCCGAGCAGGCGCGTCAGCGCCTCGACGTCTCGTTCGCTCGCGGGCACGACCCGATACTACGGGCGTCTTCTCCCGGCGATCCCCGAGTGTGGGAAGGTACTTCTCCGCCGAAGTCACCTCGGAGGTACCCCGTGCAAGCTGCATACGCCGAGGCCCTCGGCCTCCCCGACCCGCTCGACGGCCTCGTGGTCGGAGACCGACCGCCGCCGTCGGCCCCCGACGGCTGGGAGATCGTCGCCGTGCGCGCCGCGACCCTCAACCACCACGACCTGTGGACGCTCCAGGGGGTCGTGGGCGTCCGCTTCGACCCGCCGGTGACGCTCGGCTGCGACGGCGCTGGCGTGACCGCCGACGGCCGGGAGGTCGTCTTCTATCCGGTGCTCGGCTGGGGCGACGACTTCCGAATGCTCACCGACGGCATCGACGGCACCTTCGCGACCCACGTCGCGCTCCCGTCGTCCAACCTCCTGCCGAAGCCCGAGCACCTCTCCTTCGCCGAGGCAGCCGGCCTCGGTACCGCCTGGCTCACGGCGTGGCGGATGCTCTTCACCAAGGGCGGTCTGCGCGAAGGGCAGCGCGTCCTCGTTCAGGGAGCGACGGGCGGTGTCGCGTCGGCTGCCATCGCTCTCGCCTCGGCTGCGGGTGCTCACGTGACGGCCACGTCGCGCTCCGACGCGGGCCTCGAGCACGCCCTGCGAGTGGGCGCCGACGAGTCGGTGCCGTCGGGCACGCGCCTGGCCGACCGCGTCGACGTGGTGATCGAGACTGTCGGAGCCGCCACGTGGTCGCACTCGCTCAGGTCGCTCGCCTACGGCGGTCGGGTCGTCGTCTCGGGGGCAACCAGCGGCTCCGACGCCCCCGCAGACCTCCAGCGGGTCTTCTGGCGCGAGCTGCAGGTGCTCGGGTCGATGATGGGCACGCCGGAGGAGATGCGCGACCTCTGCGACTTCGTCTCGCGGCTGGGGCTCCGACCGGAGGTGTCGAAGGCCTACGACGGCATCGCATCGGTGCCCGAGGCGATGAGAGACCTGGCGGCGGGCCACCAGCTCGGGAAGCTCGCCATCCTCGTCGACTGACTACCGCGACCTCGGCGACCGCCTCAGCCGGAGGTGGTGGGCGTGGTAGCCGCGCCGTCCCCGTCCTGCGGGGCCGCATCTTCGGAGCCCGGGTCGGCGCCCGGGTCGTCTCCCGTCGGCACCACCGCGAAGGCCGTCTCGCCGGGACGCACCATGTGGAAGCGCTCTCTCGCGATGCGCTCGATCTCGGCGGGGGTCGCCAGTCGGGCGGCCTCCTCGGCGAGACGAGCGTTCTCGGTCTCGATCACTTCGAGGTCGTCGCGAGCACGGTCGATGTCACCCCGCTGCGCGATCAACGAGCGCGTCGGGAAGACGAAGAGCAGGAGCACCGCGGCCAGAGCGAGTGACGCGAGCGCCACGCGCGCTGAGCCTCCCCATCGCCGCATGCTCAGCTGCTCCCGATCCCCGCGAACGCGGACCGGCCGACGTACGCGGCGGCCTCGCCGAGCTCCTCCTCGATGCGTAGGAGCTGGTTGTACTTGGCGACGCGATCGCTGCGCGCCGGCGCGCCCGTCTTCATCTGCCCGCAGTTGGTCGCGACCGCCAGATCCGAGATCGTCGTGTCCTCGGTCTCGCCGCTGCGGTGCGACATCATCGACGCGTATGCATGCCGGCTCGCCAGCGCGACGGTGTCGAGGGTCTCGCTGAGCGTCCCGATCTGGTTGACCTTGACGAGCAAGGCATTCGCGACTCCCGCTTCGATCCCGCGCTCCAGGCGCTCGCAGCTCGTCACGAAGACGTCGTCACCCACGAGCTGGACACTGCCGCCCGAACGCTCGGTGTGGAGCCTCCAGCCGTCCCAGTCGTCCTCGGCCATGCCGTCTTCCACGGAGATGATCGGATAGCGGCCGCAGAGCTCCGCGATGTAGTCCGCATACTCCGCGGGCGTGTACGACGCCCCCTCGCCTGCCATCTCGTAGCGGCCGTCGCCGAAGAGCTCGGTTGCGGCGCAGTCGAGCGCGAGCGCGATCTCGTCGCCGGGACGGTAGCCGGCCGACTCGATCGCCTCCACGAGGAGTCGCAGCGCGTCCTCGTTGCTGGGCAGGTTCGGGGCGAAGCCTCCCTCGTCTCCCAGCGCCGTCACCAGCCCGCGATCCTTCAGGATCGCCCTCAGGGCGTGATACGTCTCCGCGCCCCACCTGAGGGCCTCCGAGAAGCTCGCCGCTCCGACGGGTGCGAGCATGAACTCCTGGATGTCGACGTTGCTGTCGGCGTGCGCGCCGCCGTTCAGGACGTTCATCATCGGGACGGGCAGGACGTGCGCGTTGGTGCCCCCCACGTAGCGGTACAGCGGCAGCTCGGTCTCTGCCGCCGCTGCCTTCGCGGCGGCCAGCGACACCCCGAGGATCGCGTTCGCCCCGAGCCTCGCCTTCGCGTCCGTGCCGTCGAGGTCCACCAGGACCCTGTCGAGTCCTCGCTGGTCGAGGGCCTCCAGGCCGCAGACCGCCTCCCTGATCTCCCCCGTTGACGTTCGCCACCGCCCCGGTAACACCCTTGCCCCCGTAGCGCGCGCCGCCGTCGCGCAGCTCGACCGCCTCGTGCTCCCCGGTGCTCGCCCCGCTCGGCACGGCGGCGCGCCCGCGCGCGCCCGTGTAGAGGCCGACCTCGACCTCCACTGTCGGGTTGCCGCGGGAGTCGAGGATCTCCCGCGCGACGACGTCCTCGATGCTGCTCACCCGTTGCTCCTGTGGTTCGTGTTGCGAATGTATACGTTTGAGGGAGCCCGGCACAACACCCTCCGTGATGGAGCTTGTACGGAACGTGTGTTCGCCGTCGATCGATCAGGCAGCCGCGGTGCGCGCCACCGCCGCGTCGATCACGTCGCCCATCTCCGGGAAGGGCGCCGTCTCCTCGACGCTGAGCATCACGATCATGTGGAGGAGACGGCCGGAGCGCAGGGCGACGATCGAGTAGCGCATCGTCATCACGGTTCCCTGCGAGGTCACCGGGACCATCAGCGAGAACCCCCCGGCATCGTCGAGTCCCGGCCCCTCGACCGGGATCCTCTCGAGATCGGGGTCGCCCATCTCGGTCCCCCCGCCGGGGTCGACGCTCGCCGCCAGATCCGTTGCGATGCAGTCGTAGAACGCGTCGCCGTTGATCACCGCGAAGGCCCTCGCCGCCAGGTCGTCCGAGCCGAAGACCGACGGAGTGGAGTCGAGCGAGGGCATCCCGCCCTCCCGCGAGAAGGAGTGGCTCACGTCGACGGGTTCGCCGCCGTCCGCAACGATCGACGTCACCTCCTCGTACACGGCGGGGCAGGCGTCGCGGAACTCCTCGTCGTCGACGCTCCCGAAGGTCCCCGTGTTCTCGCTCTCGTCGTCGAGGGTCCAGCCCGCCGGCAGGTCTCCCACGTCGAGCGCCGCCGACCGCGCCAGGGCAAGGTCGGCGGGGTCGGCAGGCGCCACCGATGTCGGAGGGGCGACCGTGGTGTCGGCGGGCGCCCCCGTCGTCTCCGCCGGAGCATCGGTCGTCGTCGTCTCCGTCGTCGTGGTGGTTCCCTCGTCGCCGGAGACGGTCGTCGTGGTCTGCGCAGCCTTGTCGCCGTCATCGTCGTCGCCGCCGCAGGCCGGTAGAGCGAAGAGGAGCGCCCCCGACACGAAGACGGCGGCGAGGCGGGTTGCACGAGAAGTCACGTTCTCTCCCAGGGTCGTCGGATGCTCAGGGGTCGAGGGGCGCGCGGCTCGCGTCGAGGTCGTGCATCGAAGCGGCCTCGGCCCAGAGCGCGTCAACGGTATCGGTCGTCGCGCTGTCGAGGTGAATGCCCCTCTCCGACGCCAGATCCTCCATCGCGACGAAGCGATCGCGGAACCGCGCCGCCCAACCGCGAAGCGCCGACTCGGCGTCGATGCCGGAGTCGCGCGCGACCATCACCGCTGCGGCGAGCACCTCTCCCAGCAGACGCTCCGACTCGGCAGGGCGCGCGCCGGCGAGGTCGTCGACGGCGCCGACCAGTCGGGCGCCGGCAGCACCGGCAGCACCGGCAGCACCTGCACCGCCGGTGGTCAGCCCCACGGCCTCGGCCTTGCGCATCAGCTTGTGCGCGTAGAGCAGCGAGGGCAGGCCCGGGGTCAGGCCTTCGAGCAACGAGGTGGACGCCTTCTCCGCCTTCTTGATCTGCTCCCAGTTGCCGACCACCTCGTCGGCCCCCGAGACCTCCACATCGCCGAAGACGTGCGGATGCCGCCTCACCAGCTTGTCGTGGATGCCGCGCGCAACGTCGGTGATCGTGAACGCGCCCTCCTCTGCGGCGAGGACCGAGTGGATCACGACCTGGAAGAGCAGGTCGCCCAGCTCGTCCTCCAGCGCCGCGTAGTCGTCGGCCGGGGTCGGCTCTCCGGGGCGCGGCGCATCGGCGGGGAGGCGCTCTATGGCCTCGACGACCTCGTACGCCTCCTCGAGCACGTGTCGGGCGAGCGAATGATGGGTCTGCGCGGCATCCCACGGGCAGCCGCCGGGGCCGCGCAGCCGTTCGGCCAGCGCGATCAGGCGGACGAGCTCCACCGCCGGAGTCGACGCGCCGGTGTCGACGAAGAGCGACGTCAGGTGATCGGGCTCGAACGCCCGATCCAGATCGGCGAGCTCGACCTCGAAGACGCTCTCATCGGCGAGACCAAGGCGCTGCAGCACCGTCACCGGATGCGCGGGGGCGAGCGACTCCAGCAGGGTCAGCTTCACGTCGGAGAGCAGCGCCGCCGAGTCGCACTGGGCTATCAGCACCTGACCCGCCGCGCCGGCCGAATCGACCGCGAAGCAACGCCCGTCGATCACCCTCGCCCCGCGCAGCGGATCGACTCCGAGCCTCGCCCACGCGAGGTCGGCGAACGACATCCCCGGTATCACCTCGAGCTCCACGTCGCACTCACGCAGCAGCTCCACGCTGCGTTCGGCGAGGCCAGGGCTCCCGGGTACGGCGTAGCAGATCTCCCCGTGCTCGGCCGCGGCCGCCGTCAGGGTCTCCGCGATCGTCGCGTAGACAGCCTCCAGACTGGTTCCCGAGTCGTATCCGGCGTCGAACGACTCGAAGACGACTCCCTCGTGGGAGAGGTCCGCGACCGCAGGATGGCGCGAGGTGCGCACGTACCTGTGTGAGATGCGTTCCAGAGCTGCGCGCGCCCTCGGCACCACCAGGTCGGCGCCGGCGGGGCCGAGTCCGACCACGACCACACGGCCGCGGCGCGTCATCCCCCGGCGCCGGCACGGTTCCGAGCGGGTCGACCGTCGGGGCCGGCTGGTCGCGACCGTCGGCGGGTTCGGGCGCATCGGGCTCGACGACACGGGGGCCCTGGTCGTCGTCGGTTACCCAGGTTCCGTAGCGCGGATCCACGTCGATCTCGGCGTCTGCGAGCCGCTCCTGCACCGCGGCGCTCACATCCTGGCTCGCGGCCTGTTCGGCCTGGGAGACGAGGTACTCGAGCAGCTGGTCCTTGACCTCGTCGAACGCGGGCGCCGCGAACTCCGAGGCCAGGATCACGTGGTACCCGAAGTCGGTCTTCACGGGGGCGGTGGGTTCGTCGATCACCGCCGCCTTGGCAGCCTCCTCGAACGGTGCGACGAAGGCGCCGTCCTGCAGGCACCCGAGGTCGCCTGCGTTCGTGGCGGCGGTCGGGTCGATCGAGCGCTCCGCAGCGAGCTCCGCGAAGTCGGACCCTGCGTCGAGGTCGGCCTTCACGGCCTCGGCCTCGGCCTCCGTCTCCAGAAGGATGTGTGCGACGCTCCGGCCCGACGGGCATGCTCCGAGCTGATCCGCGTTCTCATCGTAGAACGCCCGGGCCTCAGCCTCCGTCGGCGGCACGACCTCGCCACCGCCGCGGGTCAGCAACGCGTTCCACCGAGCAGCGCGCTCGAGGACCTTGTCACGGAACGCCTCGGGGAACTCCTCGAAGACGTCGGCGCCTCCGTAGGACTCGCCGATCTGGTCGCGTACGGCGTCGCGGTCGGCTTCCGTCACCTCGATGCCGCGGTCGTCGAGCTCCGCGTCCATCACCACCTGATTGACGAGATCGCTCAACCACAGCGCCGTCACCTGCGAGCCGATCGAGCTCTCCGACTCGGGCACCTCGAGACCGTTCTCCTCGAGGAACGCGACGAAGCCATCGTTGGCGCGCAGGATCCGGAGATCGTCCTCCAGGTCATCACGACTGATGTGCGTGACCTTCTTCTCCCCGCCGTCCCCCGTGCTCAGCGTGACGGTCGCGGCGTCGTCGAGGGATGCACCGCACCCGGCGGCCGCCAGGGCCAACACAGATGCGGCGCCGAGCGCGACGAGGCGGCGTGATAGGACCGATCTCCGGGTCATGATCCGGCCGATCGTATCGGGACGGGTTCCCGGGGAGCGATCTCGGCGATGAGGCCCAGCAGCACACCGGCGACCGAGCGCTCGTCCGCGCCGCTCCCCACGGGGGAGAACGGAAGCGTCACCGTACCGTCGTGGTGCGTGGCGGACGCCGAGGCGCGCCGGAGCCTGATCTCCTGGCTCTTCAGGAGCCTCCAACCCACGAATCGCGCCAGCCCTCGGCGCACCGAGACCTCCTGTATCCCGAGCCTCAGGCACTCGACGCGCAGGCGCGCGACCTCCAGGAGAGCAGCTGCGGGCGCCGGCGGCGGACCGTAGCGGTCGATCCACTCGGCCTCGATGTCGTCTACGTCATCGCTCGCACCCACGGCCGCGAGCCTCCTGTAGGCCTCCAGTCGGACGTCGTCGCGTGACACGTAGTCGCGCGGCAGGTGCGCCGAGACCGGCAGGTCGATCGCGACCTCGGCCGGCTCCTCACGGACCTCGCCGGTGAGCTCACCGACCGCTTCGGTGACCATCTCCATGTACAGGTCGAAGCCGACCGCAGCGATGTGACCGGACTGCTCACCGCCGAGGAGATTGCCGGCGCCACGTATCTCGAGGTCGCGCATCGCGATCTTGAACCCCGACCCGAGATCCGTGAACTCACCGATGGTCTTGAGCCGCTCGTACGCCTCCTCGGTCAGGGCGCGGTCGCGCGGGTGCAGCAGGTACGCGTAGGCCCGCTGACCTCTCCTGCCGACACGTCCACGGAGCTGGTACATCTGCGCGAGCCCGAGCAGATCGGCGCGATCCACCACGAGGGTGTTGACCGTCGGCATGTCGAGGCCGCTCTCCACGATCGTCGTGCAGACCAACACGTCGAACTCGCGCTCCCAGAAGCGCGTGACGACCCGCTCGAGGCGTCCCTCGTCCATCTGCCCATGCGCAACGGCTACGCGCGCCTCGGGGACCAGGTTGCGCACGTCCTCGGCAACGTGCTCGATGTCGCGCACCCGGTTGTGCACGTAGAGGACCTGCCCCTCGCGCAGGAGCTCCCGCCGGATCGCCTCGGCGACGGCGCGCTCGTCGAACTCGCCTACGTAGGTGAGGATCGGCTGCCGGTCCTCGGGCGGTGTGTTCACGAGAGAGAGATCTCTTATCCCGGTGAGCGAGAGCTCGAGCGTTCGCGGGATCGGTGTAGCGGAGAGCGTGAGAACGTCGACGTCCGCGCGCAGGATCTTGATCCGCTCCTTGTGACCGACACCGAATCGCTGCTCCTCGTCCACTACGAGGAGGCCGAGGCTCTTGAAGCGGATGTCGTCGGAGAGGAGTCGGTGCGTGCCGATGACGACGTCCACCTCGCCGTCGGCAAGCCCGCGCACCACCTCCGTCTGCTCCTTCGGGGACAGGAAGCGCGACAGCACCGCGACCCTCACCGGGTACCTCGCGAAGCGCTCCCGGAAGGTCTCGCCGTGCTGGCTGGCGAGGAGCGTCGTGGGCACCAGTACCGCGACCTGCCTGCCGTCCTGGACCGCCTTGAACGCGGCTCGAACGGCTACCTCCGTCTTGCCGTAGCCGACGTCGCCGCAGACGAGTCGGTCCATGGGAACCGGCATCTCCATGTCGCCCTTGACGTCGAGGATCGCCTTCATCTGGTCCGGCGTCTCCTCGAACGGGAAGGCCTCCTCGATCTCGCGCTGCCAAGGGGTATCCGGACCGAAGGCGTGCCCCGCGGCAGCACGTCGCCGCCGGTACAGGATGACGAGCTCCGCGGCGATGTCGCGCACCGCCCGGCGCACGCGCGCCCGCGTCTTCTGCCAGTCGGACCCGCCCATCTTCGAGAGGCTCGGCGAGTCGCCACCCGTGTACTTCCGCAGGAGCCCGACGTCATCGGAGTCGACGTAGATGCGGTCTCCTCCTTTGAACTCGACCACGAGGCGGTCGCGTGTGACGCCGAACATCTCCTTCGACTCCATGCCCAGGTAACGGCCGACACCGTGCGTCCTGTGCACCACGTAGTCGCCCGGTTCGAGACCCTCGTAGTGATCCACCCCGCGGCGCGCTCCCCGCGGCGCGCGGTGGACACGGCGCCTCCCCGTGAGGTCGGCCTCCGCGACGAGCGCGAGCTTCGAAGCCGAGACGACCGCTCCCCGGTCGAGCGGGGCCACGACGATGCTGATGCCGGCCACCTCCAACGCCGGCGCCCTCTCGGGAACCGAGTCGAGCACCGGTGCGTGCACTCCCTCCTGCGCGAGCAGACCGCAGAGACGATCGGCAGAGCCCCGGCCGTCGGCGGCGATCAGGACCCGGTAGCCGTCGGCTCGCAGCGACTCGAGCCTGCGCGCCAGGGCGTCGGTGTCGCCGACGACGGGGTCGAACGCCGTCGCAGCGATCTTCGGCGTGTCGGGGCCCTCCGGAGCGGCGAGGAGCGGGACGAAAGCAGCGGTGGTGTGGGCCAGCAGTCGGTCGAACGGCAGGGACAACCTGGGCGGATCGGCCTCGCTCGACGCGCCCCATGTGCCTGCCAGCACACCCGCGAGCGCCGCCTCCTCGTCGAGGAGGTCACCGGCGCGGTCGCGCAGGCGGCGAGGCTCGGCGAGCACGACCAGGGCACCCCGGGGCAGGAGGTCGGGTAGGAGGTGCTCGCCCTCGCAGAGCCAGGGCAGCCAGGACTCCATGCCGTCGAAGGTCGCGCCCTCGGCGAGCCGCTCCCAGTGCTCCGCTCCCCAGGGGTCGGTCCTCAGCCGCTCGGCCGCTCTCGCCCGGACCTCCTCGGTGGGGAGCAGCTCACGGGCCGGGAAGATCCACGCCTCGTCGATCTCGTGCGTCGAGCGCTGGTCGGCTATTCCGAACGCGGCGAGCCGCTCCACGTCGTCGCCCCACAGGTCGATGCGCAGTGGGTGGTCGGCCGTCGTCGGGTACACGTCGACGATCGAACCTCGCACAGCCACCTCGCCCCGCGCCTCGACCTGATATTCGCGCCGGTAGCCGTCGCTCACGAGGCGCGCCACGAGCTCGTCGCGGTCGATCCGGTCACCCGGCCGCACGACTATCGGCTCGACGTCCTCGACGTGCGGGCCGAGGCGCTGCACCAGCGCCCGCACCGGGGCGATCACGACCTTCGGGAGCGCAGCGTGCGCCTCGCGGAGCCTCCACATCACCCGGAGCCGGCGCCCCATGGTCTCGAGCGACGGCGACACCCTCTCGAACGGGAGCGTCTCCCAGGCCGGGAAGAGCTCCACCTCTTCGGCGCCGACCAAGAGCCCGACGTCGTGGGCGAGGCGCTCGGCCTCCGCCGCAGTGGGAACGGCGAGCAGCACCACCGGGCGCGCCGTGGTGGCCGCCAGAGCCGCGACGAACAGAGAGCGCGCGGGGTCGGGGACGGCTACGGGCGCGCCGGAGCCCCCCGACGCGGAGATGACGGCGGGGGCCTCGGCCAGCATGACCGGGAGGCCGGAGAGGATGGGTATCTGCATCGGAGGGCGGTGGGCGTCAGTTGAAGCGGTTCATGGCTGCGTCGACGCCCTCGGCGAGGATCGCCTCGACGGCGTCGGCCGCGCGCTCCAGTGTGACGTCGATCTCGTCGCGCTCGCGCCGGCCGAACCGGTCGAGAACGTGGTCGGCGCCGCGGTCTGCGCTGCCGGGCTTGCCTATCCCGATCCGCACACGGGCGAATGCGTCGGAGTGAAGATGCGCCTTGATCGACCGGAGGCCGTTGTGCCCGGCCAGTCCGCCGCCGGCCTTCACGCGCAGCGCCGCCGTAGGCAGATCGAGCTCGTCGTGCACGACTACCAGCCGCTCGGGCTCCACACCGTACCGGCGCACGAGCGCGCCGACGGCCTGACCCGACTCGTTCATGAACGTGAGAGGAACGGCGAGCGCGAGCCGCCGGCCGCCTACCACGACCTCCGCGGCCAGAGCGCGCTCCTTGCCCTTGCGGAGCCTCGCTCCGTGACGCGCCGCGAGGATCTCCACGACGTCGGAACCGACGTTGTGCCTCGTACGGGCGTAGGCATCCCCGGGATTCCCGAGCCCGACCACGAGCACGTCGGCCGGGGTACCGGTACGGCGGTCGCGCCGCAGCACCCGCTACTCCCCTGCGGCATCCTCGTCCGCAGCGACCGCGCCCTCGGCGCCCTCTTCGCCCTCGCCCTCTTCGCCCTCGACCTCTTCGCCCTCGCCCTCGACCTCTTCCTCTTCCTCGGCGAGTGCCCGCGGCACGATCACCTGGGCGACGAGCTCGTCGGCCTCGTGCTGCAGGGTCACACCGGCGGGGATCGCGAGGTCGCTGACGTGCAGCTGGTCGCCGATGTCGAGGGCCGACGCGTCGCACTCGATCGAGTTCGGGATCGCGTTCGGCTTCGCCTCGACGGTGACGGAGAAGAGCTGCTGCTCGAGCATGCCGCCGCCCTTCACACCCTCGGGCTCGCCCGTTATGTGCAGCGGCACCTCGGCGGTGACGGCGATGTCGGCGCTAACCCGCACCAGGTCGACGTGCAGGTACTCGCCGCGCACCGGGTGCCTCTGCACCTGGCGGACCAGCGTGAGCTGGTCGGCGCCGTCGAGCAGGAGGGTGACCACGGTGTTGGCGCCTCCGGCGAGGATGTGCCCCAGCTCCCGTGCCGGCACGGTGACGGTCACGTTGTCCTGGCCGAGTCCGTACACGACGGCGGGGACCCGCCCCTCCCGGCGGAGCCGGCCCGACGGGCGCGAGCCGGTCTCACTGCGGCGTTCGGCTACGAGCGTGACTTCGGACATCGCGGAAGGGCCCTTCGGACGGCGGAGGCAACCATACATTCTGCGCGAAATCAGGCCCCGAAAGCCAGTCGCCTGCCCAGGGCTCCCGGAATCCCGCGTCGGTCAGACGTTGTCTCCGTCGAAGAGCTCGCTGACGGAGCCCTCGGCGAAGACCGCAGAGATCGCCTCGGCGAGCAACGGGGCTATCGAGAGTATGCGTAGGGAGTCGAACCGCCGGTCGTCGGGGACCGCGAGCGTGTTGGTCACCACGACCTCCCTGACCGGGGCGTTCTCGAGTCGCTCGACAGCCGGCTCGGAGAAGAGGCCGTGTGTCGCCGCGATGTAGACCTCGGCCGCGCCCCGGTCCATCAGGAGGCTCGCCGCTCCCGCGACGGTGCCCGCAGTGTCGATCATGTCGTCGACGAGCACGCAGGTGCGGCCTTCGACCGCGCCGACCACCTCCGTGGCCTCGGCGACGTTGTGCGTCCCCTTGGGGCGCCGCTTGTCGATGAAGGCCAGGTCGGCGACGAGGCCGCCACGGCCCTCGAGCCGGTTCGCGTACCTCCTGGCCAGCTTGCCGCCTCCTGCATCGGGTGACACGACCGTCACCTCTCCGTCGACGACAGAGGTGAGGTAGTCGCAGATCACCGGCACTGCTGTCAGGTGGTCGACGGGGAAGTCGAAGAAGCCCTGGATCTGCCCCGTGTGGAGATCGACCGTGACCACGCGATCAGCGCCGGCGACAGTGATCATGTCGGCGACGAGGCGCGCCGTTATCGGCTCGCGCCCCTCCGCCTTCCGATCTTGGCGCGCGTAGCCGTAGAAGGGACTGACCGCAGTGATCCGCTTCGCCGACGCCCTCTTCGCGGCGTCGATCATGATCATCTGCTCCATCAGCCTGTCGTTGATCGGCGGACAGTGGCTCTGGAAGACGAAGACGTCGGCACCGCGAACGCTCTCTCCGAACCTGCAGTAGATCTCGCCGTTGGCGAAGGTCGAGAGGACGACCTCACCGAGCGGTACGCGAAGGTGCCGGGCGACCTCCTCCGCGAGCTCGTGGTTGCCGCGCCCGGCGGCCAGTATGAGTGTCTTCTTGCTGACCAGCTCCATCTGCGCCTATCTGCTCCATCGGCGCCGCGCTCAGCGGCACCCGACTAGACAGCCTCGCCCGATCCCTCATCCTCGCGCACCTCGGCGCCCTTGCGTCGCGCCTGTCGCGCGGGCACTCCCTTGACGAGGGCTCCCGGAGGTACGTCGTTCGTCACGACCGAGCCGGCGCCAGTCTCCGCGCCGTCGCCCACCTCGACCGGGGCGCGCAGCGAGGTGTGCACCCCCGTGTGCACGTCGCGACCGATCTTCGTCCGGTGCTTCTGGGTGCCGTCGTAGTTGGCGGTGATGGTGCTCGCACCCAGGTTCGCCCCGGCGCCGACGTCGGCGTCGCCCACATAGGAGAGGTGGGGGACTCTGGCCCCCTCGCCGATGTCGGAGTTCTTGATCTCGACGAAGGTGCCGACCTTGGCGCCGGCGGCGACGCGTGATCCCGGACGTAGGTACGCGAAGGGTCCGACGATGCAGTCGTCGCCCACCTCGGCCTCCCTGACCACCGAGCTCGACACCGCGCAGCGCTCTCCGATAACTGCGTCGGTGAGGCGGCAGTCGGGCCCGATCACCGAGCCCGACGCGACGACGGTCCGTCCCTCGAGGATCGTCCCGGGGAGGAGCCTCACGTCGGCGGCGATCTCGACGCCCGCATCGACGTAGACGCGCGACGGGTCGACCATGGTCACCCCACTGACCATCCATGCGTCGTTGATCCGGCGCCGCAGCTCCGACTCGGCGGCTGCGAGCTGAACCCGGTCGTTCACCCCCACCACTTCCTCGGGGTCGCCGGCCGTCACTGCGACGACTCGGTGGCCGGCCCCGCTCAGCACTCCGACCGCGTCGGTCAGGTAGTACTCGTGCTGCGTGTTCGACGGGCTGAGCCGGCGTAGAGCGGGCGCGAGGAAGGGGCGACGGAAGCAGTAGATCGACGTGTTGATCTCCTCGATCTCGCGCTCCTCATCCGACGCGTCGGCATCCTCGACGATGCGCGTCACCTCGCCGTGACGGTCGCGCACGACTCGTCCGTATCCCGCCGCGTCGTGCACGCTCGCCGTGAGGAGCGTGGCGGCAGCATCGGCCGACCTGTGCTCCACGACCAGCTCGACCAGGGTCTGTGGCCTCAGCAGCGGCGTGTCGCCCGGGACGACCAGGAGATCGTCCTCGGCGTCGAGGTCCTCGAACGCCGAGGCGGTCAGCGCGACCCCGACTGCGTCGCCGGTCCCGCGCTGCACGCGCTGCTCGACGAACTCGACGGGCGTATCGGTCCCGATCTGATCCTGCAGCGTCTTGGTGACGCTCTCGGCGCCGTGGCCCACGACCACGACGATCCTGTCGAGAGGGAGCATCGTCAGGGCATCGATCACATGCAGGAGCATGGGGCGGCCGCAGAGCGGATGGAGCACCTTGGGCGTCGCAGAGCGCATGCGCGTCCCCTCGCCTGCGGCGAGGACTACTGCGGCAAGTGGTCGGTACGAGCTCATGGCTTCACCTCGGTGACGGTCATCGCTCGGGGCGAGGGTTCGAACCTCGACCAAGGACTCCAAAGGACCTTGTGCTGCCGTTACACCACCCCCGACCGCCACCGACGATACTGCGGCCCGGGGGCGCATCCGGTCGACGCGCCGCATGCCGGCCCTACCTGCGGTCGCGATCCGCTCTACAGGGCACTCGCGGATGTGACAGTGGCGCCCCTGCCCGGCTAGCGTCTCCCTACGCCATGGGGTCCCTGATCAAGAAGCGCCGCAAGCGCATGCGCAAGAAGAAGCACAAGAAGCTGCTGAAGAAGACCCGCTGGCAGCGTCGCCAGCAGGGCAAGTAGGCAGCGGCCGCCCTCCTGAGGGCGGCCGTTCCGCGTCCGCGACCTCCGCGCCGGGTCCCCTCACGGATCGAGGACGTACCCGGCGGGCGCCGGGGCGCCGAGCCACGCCGAGCAGTCGAGCGACTCCTGCACCCTCCGCGCCGCCGCGGCTGCGTCTCCCCGGTGATCGAAGAGCACCGCGCACGACGACCCGCTCCCGGCCAGGATCGCGCTCCTGCCGGCGGCCGCCTCCAGGGCCTCCCGGAACCCGCGCAGCCGCGGCTCCACCTGCTCTGCGGCAGGCTCCAGATCGTTCGCGAGCACGTCGGCCACGCCCGCGAGACCGACCGGTGGCTCCACCTCGCGCTCCGCTCGCGGCCCACCCATCTCGTCCCATGCCCGGTACACGTCGGCAGTCGCGACGGCGAACGGCGGAGAGGCGACGAGCACCGCCAAGCGCGGCAGGCTCACCGGATCGATACGTTCGCCGAGGCCGCGCATCCAAGCTGCGCCGCCACTCAGGCAGAAGGGGACGTCGGCGCCGAGCGCGGCGCCGAACGACGCGACCTCGTCGGGTGGGAGGCGGCGCCCCGTCATGGATGCGAGCGCCGCCAGCACCGCGGCGGCGTCGGCCGATCCCCCTCCGAGCCCTCCGCCGGCGGGGATGCGCTTGTGCACGTGCACGTCGACGCCGCCCCCACGCATCAGTCGCGCCGCTCGCGATGCGAGGTTGCTCGCATCGTTCGGGACACCGGCGGACGCTTCGCCGACGACCGACACCGTCGTCACCTCGCCCTCGACGAGCGTCACGACGAGCGAGTCGTGCGGCTCGGTCACCGAGATCGCGAGCGCCTCCAGCTCGTGATAGCCGTCGGCGCGCACCCCCGTGATCCTCAGCGAGAGCGTCAGCTTGGCGTAGGCGTCGACGCAGACGGGCGCCGCCCTCACGACTGACCCGCCTCGCGCTCCACGGCGGCGATCGCCGCCCACTCGGGCAGACCGAGGGTCTCCGCGCGGGCTTCCGGATCGATCCCGGCTGCCCGCAGCACATCCTCGGCGCGCGCGCCCAGAACCGTCGCAAGCGCGCGCCGCAGCATCTTCCGCCTGGTCGCGAAGCCGGCCCGCACGAGCCGGAACATCCAGTCGGGGTCATCGACCTCGACCGGCGGAGCGGCGCGGCGTTCGAGGCGCACCAGCGCCGACTCGACCTTCGGCCGCGGAGCGAAGACCGTTGACGGGACGGTGCCCACGACCTCGGCAGTGCAGTGGTACGCGACCTTCACTGACACCGCTCCATACGCCTCCTCGCCGGCACCGGCTGCGATCCGCTCACCGACCTCGCGCTGCACCATCACGAGGAACCGGCCGATCATCGGCGCCGTCTCCAAGGCCCGGATCAGGACCGGTGTAGCGACGTTGTACGGGAGGTTGGAGACCATCGTCCACGGCCGATCCATGTCCAGCAGCGCAGACCAGTCGATCCTCAGCGCGTCGCCCTCGACGACGACGCTTCCGGTGCCCGCCAGCACGTCTTCCAGGACGGCGACGAGCCTGCTGTCGATCTCCACCGCCGTGACCTCGACGCCCGCCGCGCCGAGCGCGACCGTGAGGGACCCGACACCGGGGCCGACCTCGAGAACACGGTCCCCGGCGACTACTCCCGAGAGCCGGACGATCCGCTCAGCCGTGTTCGGGTCGGTCAGGAAGTTCTGCCCGAGGGCGCGACTCGGGCGGAGGCCGTGAGCTTCGAGGAGAGCGCGGACGGATCTCGGGGTGAGCGGTTCGGGCATCGGGACGACCGTACCCGTCGCGCCATGCACGCGACCCCGCTACCACTCGATCCTGGCGTGAACCACTCCCTGCGATCGCGGTGCAAGGTCGTCGAAGACGTCGTGAGCGAGGTCGATCAGGTTCGACGGGTCGCGGATGCCGCGGTCTGCGACGACGCACATCGTGCTCCTGCCGTCGGCGAGATTGGTGACCCTGACGAGGGTCCCCTTCGGAAGCGTGTTGTGCGCGCAGGTGCCCGACTTGTACTGGTACCACGTCGCCCTGCCGAGCGCCGAGCCCTCCGGCTGCCAACCGGCAGGCGCGACTCGGACCCGACCGGTGGCACGCGAGTCGTCGCGGGGCGCCTTCGTCCCGATCGCGACGATCCTCGACTGCGGCGCGACGAGGATCTGCGAGCCGATCAGCACCCGATCGACCTCGGCGCCATCGCGCGTGGTCACCTCGTAGGTGTCGCGTCGGGTTCCCGGATGCCCCTCGGTCAGCGTCCGCTCGTCGCCCCTGTACACCCCGGGGTCGTCGACGATCTCGACCGGGGGCGGGATCGCGAGGTCCGTCGCCACGACGGCCGCGACCGCCGGCGGCGCAACCGCCGTCGCGGCTCGGGCCTCGGTGAGCACGGAGGGAGCGCCGGACGGGGCCGCGACCGGCGCCGGTACGGGCGTCTGCGACGCCGAACCGCTCCCGCCCGTGAGCGCCGGCCTCGTCAGGGCCGCGAGCCCGGCCACGAGGACAACCGTCAGCAGCACCCGCCGGCGAGTCTGCGCGCGGGCCCGTCGCTCGGCGAGGCGTGCACGCCGCGCAGAGGTGCTCTGCGTCGCGGCGGAGGGCTCGACGGCCACCTGCGGTGCAGGCTGCGGGCACCCGGGTGCCGTGTCCTCCTGCGCCGGCGCGACGGAACGTATGAGGCGGACGGGCCTCTCGTTACCCGAGTGCGGCCGGCTGACGAGGCAGACCTGCGCCGGCTCGTGATCGATCTCGAGGAGGCGTGCCCTGGCCAGGGCTGCGCGGGCCTGGTGCGAGAGGCGGCGTCTCGGCACCGCCGGGGCCGGGTGTGCCCGCCCGTGGGGACGCGCCGGCGTCGCAACGCGCTGCTGGGAGGCGCGGCGGTGTGTCGCGCGCGGGTGATGCTCGTGCATCGCCGCCTCCCGGGTCTGTGTCAGCGCTCCGTCCGATGCCGGCGGCGGTCGCGTAGGAGCACGGCCCCCGGACTCCGCCCGCCGGACCGGCGGAAGGTAACAACCCCCGGGTCCACCCGCAACCGGAGAGCCCCGGCGTGGCCGCCTCCGGCGGCACGGCCGGCGCCTGATGGGGGCGAGGCCGGCAGCTATGCGGGGGCGAGGCCGTAGACGCGAGCCGCGTTCTCCCTGGTCAGCCGCTCGACCGTGGTCGCATCAACACCCTTCGCGGCCGCCACGGCTGCTCCCACCAGCGACACGTAGGCGGGCTCGTTCGGCCTGCCGCGGTGGGGCGCCGGCGCCAGGAACGGGGCATCGGTCTCCACGAGGAGCCGGTCGTCGGGTACCACGGCCACCGCGGCGCGCACGTCGTCCGCCTTCGGGAACGAGACGATCCCGCTGAAGGAGACGTACGCGCCGAGATCCACTGCTCGGCGCGCTTCGTCGGCGCCGCCCGAGAAGCAGTGGATGACGACCCGCTCCGGGAGACCCTCCTCCTCGAGGAGCCGGAAAGTCTCGTCCCACGCCTCGCGCGTGTGCACGACGAGAGCGCGGTCGACCCGCTTTGCGAGCCGGATGTGTGTACGGAACGAGGCCTCCTGCTCGTCGGCCGACGAGTGCATGTAGTGGTGGTCGAGGCCCGTCTCGCCTATGGCGACGACTCGGTCCGCATGGATCAGCGGCTCGAGCATCCCCCACACGGCCGGCAGCTGCGACGCGTCGTGCGGGTGCAACCCGACCGACGCGAGCACCTCGCGGTGAGTGCCGGCGAGCGTGAGCGCCTGGTGCGACGACTCGAGGTCGGTGCCGACGCAGACCATCCAGGCAACGCCTGCGGCGACCGCCCGACGGATCACCTCTGCCGGGTCACCCAGGTCGGGCCCGTACCTCCCCCCGGCTGCAGGTGGCAGTGCGAATCCACCCACCCCCCACCACGGGCGTCGATAGACCACAAATATTGTGGTCTATCGACGCTCCTCCCGGGGTGGGGGTCACTGGGGGTCGAGGCGGGGGAAGAGGGGTGATCCCTTGTCTAGGCTGTTGCCGGCGGGGAGCAGGCCCCAGGTCGCGGCACCCGGTAGGCGCTCGTCGTCCGGCCTGCCCGACTGGCCGAGCCGCCGCCACAGCTCGGCGCTCGCGGCAGGGATCGCCGGCGAGGCGAGGAGAGCGACGATCCGCAGCGCCTCGAGGCAGTCGCCGAGCACCTCCGCCGTAGCGGTCGCGTCGCCCGCCTTGTGCAACGCCCAGGGCGCACGGTCTTCGATGTACGCGTTCGCCGCTCTGATCAGCTCCCACACGGCGAAGAGCCCGCCCGCGAAGTCGAGGCGCTCCATGGCCGCGCTCATGCCGTCGAAGGCGGCCGCGGCCGCGCCTACGAGCGGGCCGTCGGCCCGGGCATCGGGGACGACACCCCCGCAGTACGACGTCGCCATGTTGAGAACCCTGCTGGCAAGGTTCCCGAAGTTGTTCGCGAGGTCTGCGTTGTAGCGCGCGACCATCGACTCGTAGGAGAACTCCCCGTCCGGCCCGAAGCGCTGGTCGGCGAGGAAGTGGTATCGGTAGCCGTCGACACCGAACTCGGCCACGAGGTCCTTCGGGTGGATCTGATTCGCCCGCGTCTTCGACATCTTCTCGCCACCGACCATCAGCCAACCGTGGGCGAAGACGCACTTCGGCGGTGCGAGGCCGGCCGACATCAGCATCGCGGGCCAGTAGACGGCATGGAAGCGCAGGATGTCCTTGCCGACCAGGTGGTAGTCGACCGGCCAGTACCGGGCGAACTGCTCCTCGTCGACGCCGTAGCCCACGGCCGTGCAGTAGTTGAACAGCGCGTCGAACCACACGTACGCGACGTGCTTCGGGTCCCACGGCAGCGGCACTCCCCAGGAGATCGACGTGCGGCTCATCGAGAAGTCGCGCAGGCCCTGCCGGATGAAGCCGAGCACCTCGTTGCGTCGGGACGCGGGCTGCACTGCCTCGGGGTGCTCCTCGTAGTGGTCCAGGAGGCGCTGCTCGTATCGCGAGAGCTTGAAGAAGTAGTTCTCCTCGACCACGTGATCGACGGGCCGGTCGTGGATCGGGCAGTCTCCGTCGACCAGCTCGTCCTCCGTGTAGTAGCCCTCGCAGCCGACGCAGTACAGGCCCTCATAGGTGGCGAGCTCGATGTCGCCGGCGTCGTAGACCGCCTGGAGGAACTGCGTCACCGCGTTGTGGTGGCGGGGCTCGGTGCTCCGGATGAAGTCGTCGTTGGAGATGTCGAGCAGCTTCCATGTCTCGGCGAAGCGTGCGGCGGTCCGGTCGGTCCACTCCTGCGGCGAGACCCCGTTCTGCTCCGCGGCCCGCTGGATCTTCAGGCCGTGCTCGTCGGTCCCGGTCAGATAGACGACGTCGTCTCCCCAGAGCCTCCGCCACCGCGCGAGCGCGTCGCCGGCGACCGTCGTGTAGGCGTGCCCGATGTGCGGTACGTCGTTCACGTAGTAGATGGGCGTGGTCACGTAGAACGGTCGGGTCACGGCGGCGCTCTCCATCGGGGCCTGGTGGTCCCATTGTTGCCGCCGAGGCGCACGCCGGACGTCCATATACGCCGGGCAACGTCCTGATTCGATCCGTGGCCGCGCTACGATCCCGTCGGCTCCAGCCGGCTGCACACCGGACTCGGCCCCGTCGTGTGGGCGGCGGGCGTGGGGGGCCCGGAGGATTCCAGTGGACGCAACGCCTGCACGAACGCTCGGCGTCACCCGTAGGGTCGACCGCCTCGGGCGCGTCGTGATCCCCGCCGAGCTACGCCGGCGCCTCCACATCGCGGAGGGCGACATCGTCGACATTCAGGTCGTCGACGACTGCGTAGTGATCTCGAGGGTCGAGACCGGCTGCGTCTTCTGCGGAGACGCCGAGGTCGCCCACCTGCATCAGGACCGCACCGTCTGCCAGGCCTGCGTCGACGTCATCAAGGCCCTCTGACCCCACCGGCCCGCACTCGTATCGCGAGGTCGTAGACCCTCCGCTTCGGGACGCCGAACGCCCCGGCGACCTCGGCGGCGGCGTCGCGGACCGTCGTGCCTCCCCGGATCGCGCCCGCGACGGCCGCCTCGATCTCCTCGTCGGTCACGAGTCTCGTCTCCGGCGCCGCCGGCCCGACGACGATCACGTGCTCTCCGCGCGGCTCACCAGCCGCGCGCACCGCGCCGGCCACCTCGCCGATCGGGCCGCGGCGCACCTCCTCGAAGACCTTCGTGATCTCGCGCGCGACGGCGACCGCACGTTCGGCGCCGAGAGCGGCGCAGAGCTCGTCGAGCGTGTCGGCTACGCGACGCGGCGACTCGAAGATCACCGTCGTGACGGGCGATACGGCGATCGCAGCGATCCGCTCACGGCGGGCGGTCCCCTTGCGCGGGAGGAAGCCCTCGAACGTGAATCGCGCCGCCGGGAGCCCCGACAGCACGAGCGCTGCGAGGAGGGCGCTGGGGCCCGGCACCACCTCCACCGCGAGTCCGGCCTCCACGCACGCCCTCACCAGCACCTCGCCCGGGTCGCAGATTCCGGGCATCCCGGCGTCGCCCGCGTAGACGACACGGGCGCCGGCGCGCACCTCTTCGACGATCCGCTGTGCCTGCGCACTCTCGTTCCGGGCGTGCACCGCCCGCAGGCGCCGGCCGGCCGCGATCCCCGCGTGGGTGAGCAGGCGGCGCACGACACGCGTGTCCTCCGCCGCGATCACATCGGCGTCGCGCAGCGCCTCCACCGCGCGCGGAGAGAGATCACCGAGGTTCCCGATGGGCGTCGCTACGAGTACGAGAGCACCGGGGGCGTCATCGAACGACCGTCGTACTCATCCGCGGACCTCGACGCGATCCCCTGGCGCGAGACCCCACCTGTCGAAGCAGCCGTCGTTCGCCTCGATCGCGAAGTACGCACGCGGCACAGGCCGCGAGACACGGCGGGGAACCATCCGGCGCGTGAAGCACGAAGCCGTCGCGGTCGCAGAACGCGACGTCGATGGGGAAGCGCGTGCCGAAGGTGTGGACCTGCCGGCACGGCCGCAGGACCAGGACCCCTTCGAGCGCGTCCCGCCCCGCGAGCCCTCGCCGCCTGCTCCTGCGCGTCACGGCAACCTCCGCCGCCGCGAGCACGTCGTCTCCACGCACCAGCCAGGGCATCGCACCCCGCCGTTCAGCTAGACGTTGAACCTGATCTCGAGCACATCGCCATCGGCGACCTCGTAGTCCTTGCCTTCGACTCGGATCTTGCCGAGCTCCTTCGCCCGGGACCACGATCCGATCTCCAGCAGCTCCGACCAGTTGACCACCTCGGCCCTGATGAACCCGCGCTGCAGGTCGGAGTGGATCACTCCGGCGCACTCCGGCGCCCTGGCCCCGGAACGGAACGTCCACGCCCTCGACTCGTCTTCACCGGTCGTGAGGAACGTGTGACGACCCAGCAGGTGGAGTGCGGCGCGTGCGAGCCGCGGGAGGACGCTCTCGCCGATTCCGAACGCCTCCAGGAGCTCTGCGCGCTCCCCGGGGGCCGACGCGGCGATCTCCGCCTCGACGTCGACGCACGCGGCGAGGGCGTCGTCGCCGAACGACGCCGTCGGCGCGCCGTCGAGCTGGTCGTCGGCCACGTTGAGTACCACGAGGGCCGGCTTCACGGTCAGTAGGAAGCAGGGTCCGAGGAGCTCCCTCTCGGCGGGCGTGAGGTCGGAGTCGCAGATCGGCGTGCCTCCCTCGAGCGCCGAGAGCGCGCGCTCCAGCGCAGTGATCTCATCGGCCAGCGACTTGTCTCCACGGGCGGCGCGGCGCTGGCGGTCGAGGCGCCCCTCTACGGTCTTGTGGTCGGCGAGGACGAGCTCGAGCTGGATCGCCGCGAGGTCGCCCTCCGGGTCGGCCGGGCCCGAGCCGGGCGTCTCGTGCGCCCGCAGCACGAAGAGGATCGCGTCGCAGTCGCGCAGCGACCCGAGGAACCGCGCCCCCAGTCCCTCGCCCGGCTTCGCGCCCGGGGGCAGGGCTATGTGCACCAGCTCGAAGCCCGGGTACACGAGCTTCTTCGAGCGCGACATCTCCCCGAGCCGGTCGACCCGCTCGTCGGGCACGTGCGCTATGCCCACGGCGGTGTCGAAGAGGCCCGGCTCCGGTAGCCCCGTCAGAGCCCTGAACAGCCGGTTCGCCCCCGCGTCGGAGAGGCCGACGAGTCCCAGGTTCTCCACGGCCGCTCAGGGTACCGGTCGGCCGGGCGCGCTCGGCTACCCTGACCGGGTTCCGAGACGGGGTGAAGACGATGAGCAAGAAGACGAAGATGCGCAAGCTGAAGGCCCGGCGCAAGAAGGCCAACCACGGCAAGCGCCCCCTCGCCGGTCGCCGCTGACCACACCGCTGACCGCGCGGTTGGCCGCGCCGCTCAGCGCTCGACCGGGCGTGCCGGCACCACCAGCCGGTGGTCACGGGTGAAGAGGCGTCGCTGCACCCCCAGCGCGACGACCGTCACGGTCGTCGCCACCGAGCCGAGTATCAGGTACATGACCGCGATCTGCACCTTGACGGCGTCGATGGGCTCGGTCCCGGCGAGGATGAGGCCGGTCATCGCTCCCGGCAGGAACACCAGCCCGACCGCCTTCGTGGCCTCGATCTGAGGCACGAGCGCCGTTCGCAGAGCAGCCCTCACGTACGGACGCGCCGCATCGCGTGAAGGCAGGCCCAGAGCGAGGCGGGCCTCCACCTCGTCCCGCTTGTCACGCATCTCCTCGAAGACCCGCCTGGCGACAAGCACCGTGGCCGTCATCGAGTTGCCGACCATCATCCCCGCCAGCGGTATCAGTGTGCGCGCCTGCAGCGGGAACACCGAGAGCCCGAAGAGCACACCGATCGTCACCACTCCGGCGGCCCCGAACGCGACCAGTGCAAGCGAGAAGAGCCGCGGCACGTCGCGTGCACGCCTTCGCACCGTCTCCGCGGCGAAGAAGACCATCGCGACCACCCACGCCCACGACCACGCGATCGAGCGCTCGAC
This sequence comes from Acidimicrobiia bacterium, assembly GCA_027494135.1. GTDB lineage: Bacteria > Actinomycetota > Acidimicrobiia > IMCC26256 > PALSA-610 > JAOSJK01. The sequence goes on from JAOSJK010000001.1 coordinate 843,064, forward strand.
GTCGAGCACGTAGTCGAGCGCGACACCGACCGCGAGGAGCTGCACCAGCGCGCGGGTCGCCGCCCACACGAGCCCGGCCTCGAGACCCAGGCGCCGAACCATCGAGAGCCCGACGGCCACCGCGACGAGCACGACGGAGGCCGCCAGGCCCGTCCATCCGATGTCACTCGGCATCGGAGGCCCCCTCGAGGAAGCGCCGCACGGAGTCGGGGGCACCGGCGGCCAGCGATCCGGGGCGGCCACGGTGGGCGACCGTCCCGTCGATCATCACCAGGACGCTGTCGGCGATCCGGCGCACCTGCGCGAGGTCGTGGGTGACCCAGACGATCGGCACTCCCCGCTCCGCGAGGCCGCCGGCCAGACGCTCCAGAGCCAGCCTCGCGGCCGGGTCGAGGGCGGAGGTCGGCTCGTCCATCAGGAGTGCCTCCGGGTGCGTCAGCAGCGTGCGGGCGAGACAGACGCGCTGCGCCTCACCACCGGAGAGCTCCGTCGCCTGACGGTCGAGGAACTCCGCCGGCATCTCGGCCTGCGACAGGGCGGCGGTCATCTCGTCTCGGCTCGCGCCGGGCGCTGCCACGCGCAGGTTCTCCGCCACCGTCCCCGGAAAGGGCGTCGGGCGCTGGAAGACCATCCCGACGCTCCGACGCAGGGCCAGTGGGTCGAGGCCGGCGACGTCGGCCCCCGGAACCGCACCGTGCCGCGTGCCGGCTCCTGGAGACGGTTCCCGAGCCTGAGCAGAGTCGACTTGCCCGAACCCGACGGCCCGACGATGGCGGTGACACCCGACGCGGGCACGTCGGCCTCTACCCCACACACCCTCCACGCGCCTTCGGCACCGACCCAGACGTCGTCGAAGGAGAAGAGGGGCGTCGACGTGTCGATCACCACCGGAGGATGGCACAGTGCACGGCGCATGCGAGGCGCCGGCCGGCCCGGCCCGCTTGCACAGGGCCGCCCCGACCGTCCACCATGCTCTCATGACGGTCGACGAGGTCCACCTCCTGCCGGACGCAGAGCAGCAGGATCTCCTGAGCGCCACTCTCGAGCGGGTGAACAGGGCGAGCAACGCGGTGCGCGCCGCCGCCCTCTCGCGCAACATCTTCTCGGGTCCCGAGCTGCGCTCGCTTGCCAAGGCGGAGACCGAGAGAGCGAAGCTCCCCGACGGTTTCGTCACCCCCATCTTCGAGCGCGTCGCCGCGTCCCTGGTGCGCAGAGCCGGCCGGCAACCGAAGTTCTCCGCCTACCAGTCGTTCACGCTGCCGCCCGGGGCGTTCAAGTGGCCCGCCGGCGACCGCGTCACGATGCTCACGGCCTCGGGCCGTCGTACGATCGCCGTGCGCGTCGACAGGTCACGCGGCGACCTGCGGCCCCCGCTGGCAGGCCGCCCCGCGTCGCTCGTCTTCCGCAACGGCGAGTTCGACCTCCTCGCCGCCGACGTGGACCGCACAGTCGACGACTGACCGCCCCCTCTCCCCCTGTTTGGACGCAGGTGGCCGCTATGGCTCCGCTCACGTCCAAACACAGTCAGTCGAAAGGCGTCAGGAGGAGAGTCTGGACTGCGCGGCCGACCGGGCCGCGCGAGTCGCAGACTGCGCTCTCGACCATGCCGACGCCGCGGTCGTGTGCCCACCCGCGCGACTCGAGGCCGACCCACTCACCTTCCAGGTCGCGGTGGACCGTGATCGTTACGTCCGGGTTGATCGCTCCACCGGACTCCGTCGAGACCGGGTGGCCGACGCCGCTGCCGAAGTCGGCCGCCGCTGCGACCCGCTGCAGGGGCGTCGTCACCTCGCCGGCTACGACCGGGCAGAGGAGCCTGAACCACGACGCGCCCGGCCCCGCGACCCCGAACGTCCCTCCTACAGGCCGGAGATCGTTCGCCGACCAGTAACCCACCTGCATCCCCGCTCCGAGCTCGATGGGAGTGAGCGTCGCCGGGAGAGGCGGGAGAGGGGGTCGTCACCTTCGTGGGCATCCACCTCGGCGTCGGTCGGACGGAGCCGGAGCGCCGTGGCGCGCGCCACCTCGACTCCGTCGGCCAGGACTGCGGCCTCGAGCCACTGCACCTTCCTGCCGGGCCGGATGGTGCGGGCCTCGATCCGCAGCGGCGCCATCGGAACCGGGCGCAGCAGCTCAACAGTGAGCCTCGCCACGAACGACGCCGGCCCCGGATCGTGCCTCTCGAGAACCCACGCGAGCAACGCGCTGGGCGGGCCCCCGTGGAGCGTCCCCGGGTACCAAGGGCCCCGTGAGAGCTCCGTCGGCACGATCGTCGCGCCGTCGGCGTGAAAGAGCGCGCCGTGCTCGGCGATGGCCTCGTTCATGTTCCCCGCTCCTGGCCCTGCGGGCCGGGCCGCTCGGGCCACACTCGGCCGCACAGCAAGCAGGCGCGAACTCCAGAGGCGGCCTCGTTCATGCTCCCCGCTCCTGGCCCTGCGGGCCGGGCCGCTCGGGCCACACTCGGCCGCACAGCAAGCAGGCGCGAACTCCAGAGGCGGCCTCGTTCATGCTCCCCGCTCCTGGCCCTGCGCGCCGGGCCGCTCGGGCCACACTCGGCCGCACAGCAAGCAGGCGCGAACTCCAGAGGCGGCCTCGTTCATGGGCGCGCAGCGTACGCGCCCGAGGTTGACGGGCTCGCAGCGCGCCCATAGCGTCGGCGGGCGATGGCGGGTGAAGGAGGCGGTGATACACGGGGCGACGGGCGTGTCGTGCTCGTGACCGGCGCCGCCTCCGGCCTCGGCGAATCGATCGCCGGGCGCCTCTCGGGTGCAGGCGACCGCGTGATCGTCGCCGACCTCGACGAGCGCATGACACAGCAGGTCGCCGACAACCTCGGAGCCACCGGACGGAGCGCCGATGCGATGACCGTTGACGTGGCCACGGAGGGCGAGGTTGCGGCGCTGATCGATGCCGTGCTCGAGCGCCACGGACGGATCGACGCGATCGTCTGCACCTCGCAGATCGCGGCGCGCGCGGCGCTCGCCGACTGCACCGACGAGGAGTGGGATGCCGTGATGGGCACGGCGCTCAAGGGGGCGTTCCTCTGCCTGAAGCACGGGCTGCCGGCGATGGCGGCGTTCGGAGAGGGGTCGGCCGTGCTGGTCTCGCCACCGGGGACGGCCTCCGGTGGGCGCGCAGCGGTGGCTTCCGAGGTGCTCGGCAGCGCTCTCGTCGAGCTCCGCGCCGGGCCGCCGCCGAGCACGCAGAGGACCAGGTCCGAGTGAACGTGGTCGTTCCCCGCGGCGGCGCGGACGGGTGGGAGGACGCGTGCGACGCCGTCGCCTTCCTCGTCTCGCCCACCCCGGCCTCGCTCACCGGATCGGTGCTCACGCTCCGCTCCGGCACCGGCGACGACGGCAACGGCAACGGCAACGGCAAGGATTGAGGCCGCGGTCTTCCGAATCAGCCGAGCCGGGCTGCGGTAGACGTTCCCCATCGCTCGGCCGCCATCGCCTTCAGACCACCCGCGCGCACGGAGGTTGGCGGCGGTCAGTGCGCGCTGGGCAGCGTCGTCGCCGCCGAATGCGTCGATGCAGCGCTCCGGCTCGACGTTCGCGAGGGCCAGGATCGCGCCGGCCGCACCCAGGCGCCCCGCGAACGAGAGGACCCACGACGAACCCGTGTAGAGGTGCGCGCCCGCGCCGTCGAGCACGTCGAGCTCCTCGCAGAGACGCGCCGGGTCCCCCGTGGAGTCCTTGAGGCCCGCCACCGGGAGCCCCGCCAGAGCCGCGATGGGGATGCCGGGAGGCGACACGTCGGGGAAGTGGTAGGCGAGCACAGGGGTCTCCCCGGCGGCGTGCGCGACGGCGTCGTAGTAAGGGCTCACGTCGAGTGATCGAGGGGGCGAGAGCACGAGCAGCGCGTCGGCCCCGTGGTCGACGGCATCTCGGGTGAGCTGCACCGCCTGGCGCGCGGAGGGCGCTCCGGTACCGGCCAGAACGGCGGCGCCGCCACCGACCTCCGATCTCACCGCGTTGAGCAGGCGGCGCCGCTCCTCGAGCGTCAGGGCGGCCGCCTCTCCGGTCGTGCCGGCGACGACGACGGCGCGCACGCCCGCAGCCACCAGCCGCGAGGCGAGGGCGGCGGTGGCCGGGGCGTCGACCTCGCCGTCGTCGTCGAAGAGCGTGAGCAGCGCCACACCGACGCCGGTGAAGGGAGCAGCGGTCTCTCGCACGCCTCGCAACCTACCGGGAACCAGAGGCCGGGTGGGCGCCGTCGAAGGTCGTGAGAGCCGCGCGGCGTTCAGGCCGGCGGCGGCGAACGGCGGAGGTACCGACGTGCTGTCGACCACAGATCAGGGGCCGACCGGTAGCAGAGCGGTAGGGCGCTACTCCAGGAGGGCGGGGGTGGCTCTCGCGGCAACCGTGATGCTGGCCCTCGTGGCGTCCGGCTGCGGGGGCGACGACTCCGACGGGGAGGGCGCGCCAGGTGCGGGAGCGGGAGGCGCCGCAGCACTGCCTGCTGCCGCATCCGGGTCCGACTCGGCCGACGTCCCCGCGATCACCGTTCGTGGCGAGGGGCGCGTCCAGGGCCGGCCCGACCTGATGACGGTGAGCATGGGCGTCGACGTCAACGGCGACACCGCGAACGAGGCGCTCGACGAGGCGAACGTCCTGGCCACGGCTCTCATCGAGACGTTCAAGGGCGAGGGCGTGGCCGAGAGGGACATGCAGACCAGCGACCTGTCGATCTGGCCCAACTGGGATCGCGATTCGGAGCGCATCGTCGGCTACCACGTCTCCAACACGCTCACCGTCAAGCTGCGCGACCTGGACAAGGCCGGTCAGGTCATCGACACGGCGGCCGGAGCGGTCGGAGACGCAGTCAGGTTCCACGGGGTGTCGTTCTCCATCGAGGACACGACCGATCTCCTGGCCGAGGCGCGCACCGATGCCGTCGAACGCGCAGCGGACCAGGCACAGCAGCTCGCCGACGCGGCCGGCGTCGAGCTCGGTGACCTGAGGGCGATCGACGATACCGGCGGCTCGGCACCCCCGCCCACCTACTACGGAGCCGACGCCGAAGCCGCACTCCGCGCGCCCGACTCGGTCCCGATACAGGAGGGGACCCAGGAGGTGACCCTCGAGGTCGTCGTCGTCTACGACATCGCCCAGTAGCCCCAGCCCGGGAGGGGCGTCGATAGACCACACATATTGTGGTCTATCGACGCCCCTGGTCTGTGGGCCCGTAGCATCGGGGGATGGACGACGAACTGGTGCTCGTGGAGACCGCCGATCGCGTGCGGACGCTCACGCTCAACCGGCCCGAGGCGCGCAACGCGCTGAGCGCCGCTCTGCAGAGCGCCGCAGCCGAGGCGCTCACGGCCGCCGAGGCCGACTCCGGAGTCGACGTCGTGATCCTCACCGGCGCCGACCCCGCCTTCTGCGCGGGTCTCGACCTCAAAGAGCTCGGGCAGGGCGGCCCGACCATCGGTGGCGGCGCCGGCTACGAGGGGAGCCCCTTCACCGCTCTGTGGGCCGTGACCAAGCCCGTCATCGGAGCCATCAACGGCGCCTGCGTCACGGGCGGATTCGAGCTGGCCCTGGCCTGCGACTTCCTCGTCGCCTCCGAGAGGGCCAGGTTCGGCGACAGCCACGCGCGAGTCGGCTTCACACCCGCCGCCGGCATGACCGTCTTCCTCCCTCAGGCCGTCGGGCTGCGCAGGGCAAAGGAGATGAGCCTCACCGGCAACTTCATCGACGCCGCCGAGGCGCACCGCCTCGGCCTCGTCAACCACGTCGTGCCGCACGACGACCTCCTGCCGATCACCCGCGGCATCGCCGCCGACATCGCGTCGGGTGACCGGGACGCCGTGAGGGCGATGAAGCGCATCTACGACCGCTCATGGCGCGTCACGGGCGGCGACGCCATCGCATTCGAGCTCGAGGTCTTCTCCGGTCGCACCCTCGACGCTGCGACGATCGAGTCGCGGCGTCGCGACGTGGTGGAGCGCGGCCGCAGCCAGTAGTCGCGCCTCCCCGGCACCGGGGACGGGGAGTCCTACGCTACGCACCAGTGCTCTTCCCTACTGTCACATTCGCGATCTTCTTCGCCTTCGTGCTCCCCGCGAGCTGGCTGCTGATGCCGCATGGGACCCGGTGGCGGCTCTTCGTCATCGCGGCTTCCTACTTCTTCTACGGATACTGGGACTGGAGGTTTGCGTTCCTGCTGGGCGCTTCGACCCTCTGGAACCAGGTCTGGGCCCACACCATCCACCGCCTCAGGGGCGATCGCAGCCGACGGATAGCGCTGATCGCCGCAGTCGCCGGCAACCTCGGCGTGCTCGGCTGGTTCAAGTACTACCGGTTCTTCACGGTCTCGGCCACAAACCTCCTCGGCGAACTCGGGATCCACGTCTCGCCCCGGATCCTGAGCGTCACGCTCCCCGTGGGGATCTCCTTCTTCACCTTCCAGGCCCTCTCCTACGTCATCGACGTCTACCGACGTGAGATCGAACCCGTCAGCTTCCTCGATTTCGCGCTCTTCGTGTCGTTCTTCCCGCAGCTCGTCGCTGGACCTATCGTCAGGGCGTCGGAGTTCCTGCCTCAGCTCCGCCGACGCCACGACCCCCGACGCGCCGACGCGAGCAAGGCGTTCTTCCTCATCATGGCCGGCCTCTTCAAGAAGGTCGTCCTCGCGAACTTTCTTGCGACGACGATCGTCGACGAGGTGTTCGGCCTGCCCGAGCACCACTCCTCCATCGAGATCCTCGTGGGCGTCTACGCGTACGCAGTGCAGATCTACTGCGACTTCAGCGGCTACACCGACATCGCGATCGGCATCGCGCTGCTGCTCGGCTTCCGCTTCCCTCAGAACTTCGACGCGCCGTACACCGCCGTCTCGCTGCAGGACTTCTGGCGGCGCTGGCACATGACCCTGTCGCGCTGGCTCCGCGACTACCTCTACATCCCCCTCGGCGGCAACCGTGGCAGCCGCAACCGGACCCACCGGAACCTCATGCTCACGATGCTCCTCGGCGGCCTCTGGCACGGCGCGGCCTGGACGTTCGTCGTCTGGGGAGGCATACACGGTGGCGTCCTCGTCTTCGAACAGCGGCGCCGCGAACGGCTCGAGGACGCCGGGCTCGAGCCCCCGCCCGACACCCTGGGGCGCCGCGTGGTCGGGCGACTCGTCACCTTCCACATCGTCTGCCTCGCGTGGATCTTCTTCCGCTCGCCCGACTTCACGATCGCCCGGACCATGCTGACCCGACTCGCAACTGCGTGGGGCGACCCGTCTCCCCTCGTGACGGGCTCGGTTCTCCTCGCGGTAGCGGTCGGCGTACTGATGCAGTACACGCCTTCGGGCGTGATCGAGCGCTCTCAGATCGTGCTCTCCCGCCTCTCTCCCGTCGCCACCGGTCTGGTCCTCGCCGTCGGACTGCTGGTGATCGACGCGCTCGGGCCCCAGGGCGTCGCACCCTTCATCTACTTCGCCTTCTAGGGATGCGAGCCCACACGTGACCCCCTCCCTCCGGACCCACGCCGGCGCCGCTCGCGCCGCCGGCTCCAGCCGGCCGGGCACGCGATCCTCTCGATGCTGATCGCGTTTCTCGCGGGAACGCTCCTCAACGCCGACGCGATCATGAAGACCGCCGAGGATCTCCCCTTCGGCTCCACGAAGCGATCCTTCGCCGTCGGCGTGATGAAGCCCATCCACTGGGTCGCCGAGTCGCTCCGACTCGACGCACCGCGCGAGCGGATCGACACCGCTCTCGGGCACGGACCGGTCACGACCGTGGACCCGTTCGCCGCACCCGTCGTCACGTCGACCACGTCGACGACAACGACCACGACGACACCCGTTCCCACGCTCCCCGGCGAGACGACCACCACGCAGCCCGGTGGGACGACCACTACGACGGCCCCCGTTCCAGGCAGGCAGGCGTCACCGAAGGACCCGCTGCGCATCTGGGTCGCGGGCGACTCACTCTCAGCGGAGTTCGGCAAGTCGCTCTACCGACTCGCAGCCGAGACCGGCGAGATGACCCCCTCGACGTCGTCGACTTCCAAGTCGCCACCGGCCTCGCGCGCCCTGACAAGTTCAACTGGCCGGCCGAGATCGAGGCGAAGACGAAGAAACTCGACGCCGAGGTCGTCGTGCTGATGTTCGGCAGCAACGACGACCAGACCATCCAGTCACCCGACGGCGCCAACCAGGCGTTCGGCACCGACGGCTGGAAGCTCGAGTACAGCCGGCGGATCGGCGCCGTGATGGACCAGATCATCGCCCGCGATCGCTACGTCGTCTACGTAGGCGTACCCATCATCGAGAACGGCGGCCGCAACTCCCGGTACCAGCTGATCAACTCACTGATCGAGACGGAGGCGAAGGCGCGGAAGGGCCGCGCCTGGTACGTCGACTCGTACACCCTCTTCCAGAACGCCGACGGCGGCTACTCCCAGTACCTCCCGAACGACGACGACCAGCTCGTGGAGATGCGAACGGGCGACGGCATCCACTTCCAGAGGGCAGGGGCCGATCGTCTGGCGAAGCGCACCCTCGAGGTGATGGCACGGCCCTTCGCCATCGACTCGTACCGCGACTGAGCAGGGCGTCCTGCGAGCATCTCCGCCGGGACGTGCCGCCTACGCCGGCAGACCCGCCCTACCGTCTCGCCATGTCGAGCGGTACCGTCTCATCGAACCTCGCAGCCGCGCCCGCGACGCCCGGGGGCCACCGGGTCGGAGGACCGCATGAGCGACACCGGCGACACCAACCGCTTCACCGACCACATGAGCGACGAAGACGCCCTCATGTGGAACATCGAGAAGGACCCGATCCTGCGCTCGACGATCGTCGCCGTGGGTACCCTCGACCGGGCGCCGCATTGGGGACGGCTGCGCGAGACGATCGACCGGGCGACGATCCTGGTCCCGCGGATGCGCCAGCGCGTGCAGTCGCCACCGCTCCGCATCGGCCCGCCGCGATGGACCTTCGACCGTGACTTCGACCTCGACTTCCACCTGCGCCGGCTCCAGGTGCCGTCACCCGGCTCGCACTGCGCGCTCCTCGACGCAGTCCAGCCGATCGCGATGTCGAGCTTCGACCGCGCCAGGCCGCTCTGGGAGTTCACGGTCCTCGAGGGGCTCGAGGGCGACAGGGCCGCCGTGGTTCTCAAGATCCACCACTCCGTGACCGACGGTGTCGGCGGGATGGAGCTCCTGATGCACATCGTCGACGTCGAGCGCGACTCGATTTGGAACGACGATTGTCCCGCGGCCCACGCGCCCGACGTCCTCGACCCGATCGGCCTGGTGCGCGACTCCCTCGCACACACGACTCGGCGCCTGGCGGGCGTCGGACGGCGACTACCCGGGGTGCTCGGGCGCGCCGCAACCGACGCCGTACGCGATCCCGGCCGGGCCGCGACGGAGGTTGCCCGCACGGCACGGTCGGTCGTGCGGTTGCTCGCCCCGGCGAATCATCCCTACTCGCCGCTCGTGACGGCACGCGGCCTGGGGCGCCGGCTCGACACCCTCGACGTCCCGCTCGACGACCTGAAGCGTGCGGCCAAGGCCGGTGAGGGCAGCCTCAACGATGCGTTCGTGGCGGCGGTCGTCGGCGGGTTGAGGCGGTACCACCAGCACCACGGCGCCGACGTCGAGCACCTGCGGATGACCATACCGATCAACCTGCGCACCGAGTCCGACCCTGCGGCCGGCAACCGCTTCGCCCCCGCGCGCTTCCCGGTGCCGATCGCCATCGCCGACCCGAAGGAGCGGATGCGCGCGCTCGGTTCGCTCGTCAGGGAGTGGCGCGCAGAGCCGGCCATCCGCTTGACCCACCCACTGGCCGGAGCGCTCAACCGCCTCCCCACCACGGTCACGACCGCCCTCTTCGGCGCGATGCTCAAGGGCTCCGACTTCACGACCACCAACGTCCCCGGATCACCCTTCCCCGTATACGTAGGGGGTGCGCTCGTCGAGCGCTTCTACGCTTTCGCTCCTCCGTCGGGCAGCAGCATGAACATCGCCCTCATGTCTCACTTCGACCAGTGCTGCATCGGCATCGTGACCGACACCACGGCGGTCCCCGACACCGACACGCTCATGGGCTGCCTGCGAGACGGCGTCGACGAGTTGGTCGCCATAGGCTGACGCGCCCTCGACGATCCCCCGGAGGACAAGATGCTCGACGCTGCTATCCGACCCGCGCGGCACGACGACCTCGACTTCCTCGTGTGGACGATGCTCACCGCGTCGATCTCGCACCTGGAGCGCAGCGTTTGGGAGACGCTCTTCGACGCCTCAACCGCCGAGGTCGAGGCGCTGCTCCGAGCCGTCGCCACGTCGGAGAGCACCCACTGGTGCCACGTCGATCGATTCTGGATCGCCGAGGCCGGCGGTGTCCCCGCAGCCGCCCTCTCCACCTTCGACCCCGAGGTCGACGGGACCAGGGCGCTCATGGACGAGATCGCAACCGCCGCGGTCCAAGCGGGCCTCAGCGATTCGCAGCTCACCGGCGCGCTGGAGCGCGGGCAGATCTTCAAGACCTGCTCTCCTTCCGACTACCCGTCGTCGTGGGCGATCGAGAACGTCGCCGTCGTCCCCGAGATGCGCGGGCAGGGAGTCATCGACCAGCTCTTCGCGCACGCGCTGCACCTGGGACGTGACGAGGGCTACGAGCACGCGCAGATCATGGTCCTTAACGGCAACACGCGCGCCGAGCGCGTGTACCTGCGCAACGGCTTCGACGTTCGCGCCGATTACCGCGGCCGCGATTTCGAGCAGACCTTCGGCTGCCCCGGCGTCAAGCTCCTCGCCCTCGAGTACTGACCAACAGACCACGAGCGTCGATAGACCACAAATATTGTGGTCTATCGACGCTCGTGGTTGGGGCGCGGTCACGGGGGGAGTGGCGCTGCGTACGCTCGGGGCGTGGCTGCGGACCGAGACGACGGCGACGCGGGCGCTCCATTCGGGAGGCGCGTCTTCCTCGCACTCCTGGGCCTCGGTGCAGCGGGCGTCGTGTGGGGAGCGAAGGCACAGGATCTCATGGAGCGGGCCCTCGGCCCCATCACCGCGAAGGACGGCAGCGGCCTCTCCTCGCTGCTCCCGGTCGGACGTTTCCGCATCTACACGGTCACCGGCGGGTTCCCCACGCGCTCGACCGACGAGTACCGCCTCCGGATCGACGGCCTCGTCGACCGACCGCTCGACCTCTCATACGACGACCTGCTCTCGATCGAGCCGTCGCACCTGACCCGCGACTTCCAGTGCGTCACCGGATGGCGCGTACGCGACGTCATGTGGACGGGGGTACGCCTCTCCGACCTCCTCGACATGGCCGGCGTGAAGAGCGCGGCGACCGCTCTGCACTTCACGTCATTCGACGGTCTCTACACCGAGAGCCTCACGCTCGATCAGGCCCGCCGCGACGACATGCTGGTCGCGTACCAGATGGAGGGTGAGCCCGTCTCGCGAGACCACGGCGGCCCGGTACGGCTCTACGTCGCCCCCATGTACGGGTACAAGTCGCTGAAGTGGTTGGACGGGATCGAGGTGACCTCGGAGGTTCGTACCGGATACTGGGAACAGGCCGGGTACGACACCGACGCGTGGATCGGCGACTCCAACGGCCGCGACGACGAACCGGTCGGCTGAGCATGCCCGCAGCGACGCAGTGTCCACGATGACGGCGGACACGACGGATACGACGGAGCCGATGCAGGCGACGCAGGCGACGATCGTCCGCTTCGACCGGACCGAGCGCGCCCTCCACTGGGTCAACGCCGTCCTAGTGCTGGGGCTCCTCGCAACCGGGCTCGCCCTGTACGCGGGGCCGATCTCGACGGTCATCGGCCGCCGCCCACTCGTCAAGGCGGTGCACGTCTGGTCCGGTCTCCTGCTCCCCGTCCCCGTGATCGTCGCTCTCGCCGGGCGCTGGGGTGCGGCCCTCAGGGCAGACCTCGCCACGATGAACCGCTGGACCGCTGATGATCGGCGTTGGTGGCGCCGCTCCGCCCGCCGTGGGGCGCGCCTCGGCAAGTTCAACCCCGGCCAGAAGCTGAACACGGCGTTCGTCGGCGGGTCGCTGGCGGTCCTGCTCGGCACCGGGATCGTGATGCGCTGGTTCGAGCCGTTTCCCGACACCTGGCGTACCGGCGCGACCTTCGCTCACGACTGGTTCGCATTCGGTCTCGGCCTCGCCGTCGCGGCCCACGTGGTTCTCGCGCTCGCCGACCCGGTCTCGCTCCGGGCGATGAGGCGCGGCACGGTCCCTGTCGGGTGGGCGCGCCGGAATCGGCCGAGGTGGCACGAAGAGACGACCGGAATGCCTTCGGGCGACGCTCGGGACGACGGGTAGCCTCGCACCGTGCCCGAGCCCACAGCGATCGTCCTCCCAGCAGACTGCCGGCCGTCCGACGGCCGCTTCGGATCCGGTCCCTCCAAGGTGCGCCCGCAGACGATCGCAGCGCTCGCCGAGGCGGCGCCCGGCTACATGGGCACGAGCCATCGCAAGGAGGCCGTGCGCGGCATCGTGCACCGGGTGCGCGAAGGGCTGGCGTGCCTCTTCTCGCTGCCGACCGGCTACGAGGTCCTGCTGGGCAACGGCGGCTCCACGTCGTTCTGGGACGCTGCGGCGTTCGGTCTCATCGAACGCCGCAGCCGGCACCTCGTGATAGGCGAGTTCTCTTCCAAGTTCGCAGCCGTCACGAGGGCCGCCCCCACCTCGAGGATCCCGAAGTGCTGCCCACCGAGCCCGGGATCACTCCGGCCACGTTCGACGACGCCGGCCCCGACCTCTACGCATACCCGCAGAACGAGACCTCCACCGGGGTGAGCATCCCCGTCCACCGCCCCGCTTCCGGCGACGGCCTGATCGCGGTCGACGCGACCTCCGCGGCCGGCGGGCATCGCGTCGATGCGCGCGACTTCGACGTCTACTACTTCGCACCACAGAAGTGCTTCGCAGGCGACGGTGGCCTGTGGATGCGCTCTGCTCCCCCGCGGGCATCGAGCGCGTCGAGCGCGTCAGGGCCACGGGACGCTGGATGCCTCCGACGCTCGACCTCTCGATCGCCCTGGAGAACTCGCGCCTAGACCAGACGTACAACACGCCCGCCCTCGCGACGCTGTTCATGCTCGCGAACCAGATCGAGTGGATGCTCGACAGCGGCGGGCTCGAGTGGGCGGCGACACGCTGCGATACGTCTTCCGCCACGGTCTACGGATGGGCCGAAGCTCACGCGCACGCGACACCGTTCGTCAGCGACCCGACGGCGCGCAGTCACGTCACCGCGACCATCGACTTCGACGACACGATCGACACCTCCGCGGTCGCGAGGGTCCTGAGGTCGAACGGCATCGTCGACACCGAGCCGTATCGAAAGCTCGGTCGCAACCAGCTCCGCATAGCGATGTTCCCGGCGATCGAGCCCGCCGACCTCGCGGTGCTCACCCGGGCGATCGACTACACGATCGACGAGCTGGCCCGGCTCTCGTAGACGAACCGACTGAGCTGCACCACTCCTCCTACCGACTCCTCCTACCGACAAGGAGCACGAGTGACGGACGAGAAGGGCCCTGCACCGGCTCACCTCGGCCTCCCCGACGGCTTGGTGGCCGTGGTCAAGCGCGACTGCCCCACCTGCGTGCTGGTCGAGCCGGTTCTGCAGGACCTGGCGGAGCGCGCAGCGCTGAAGGTCTACACACAGGACGACCCCACCTTCCCCGAAGGTGTCGACGTCGTCGACGACACCGATCTGGGCGTCTCTTTCGCACTCGAGATAGAGGCCGTCCCCACTCTGCTCCGGTTCGAGAGGGGCGAGCAGGTCGCGCGCACCGAGGGCTGGCTGCGCGAGCGCTGGGAGGAGCTGACGGGTGTGACGGGCCTCGGAGACGGCCTCCCCGACTACCGCCCCGGCTGCGGCTCACGCACTCTCGACCCCGATCTCGTCGCCCGCCGCACGGCAGAGGCCGGCGCGACGCATCTCCGTTCGCGCCGTGTGACGCTCGGCGACGCCGAGGACGACATGGAGGCGACCTACGAGCGCGGCTGGTCGGACGGTCTGCCAGTGGTGCCTCCCACCCCCGAACGCGTAGCACGCATGCTCACCGGAACGACCAGAGACCCCGGCGAGGTGGTGGCGACGATCCCGCCCGACCTGGTGGAGTGCACCGTCGAGAAGGTCGCCGTCAACGCGGTTATGGCGGGGTGCAGGCCCGAGTACCTGCCGGTGGTGCTCTCGGCGGTCGCGGCGTCGTGCACCGACACGTTCAACATGCACGGTCTCCTCTGCACCACGTGGTTCTCAGGACCGCTCGTCGTCGTGAACGGACCGATCGCGACCGCCATCGGGATGAACTCCGGGGTGAATGCTCTCGGCCAGGGGAACCGCGCCAACGCGACGATCGGTCGTGCGCTTCAGCTCGTGGTCCGCAACGTGGGCGGCGGGCGCCCCGGCGAGGTGGATCGCGCGACTCTCGGGCAGCCGGGCAAGTACACGTTCTGCTTCGCCGAGCGGGAGGAGGACTCACCCTGGGAGCCGCTGCACGTGGAGCGCGGCTTCGACGCGACGCAGTCGACGGTGACGCTCTTCGCCGCCGAGGGCGTGCGCGGCGTCGTCGACCAGATGTCCCGCGCCCCCGAGTCGCTCGCGAGGTCATTCGCCGCCTGCCTCGCCACTGTCGCTCACCCGAAGCTGCCGGTGGTGTGGGACGCCATGCTGGTCGTCTCGCCCGAGCACGCCCGCGTGTTCCGCGAGGCCGGGTGGTCGAAGGCGCGACTCCAGGAGGAGATCCGCTCGCTGCTGCTGCTGCGCGGCGAGGACTTCGTCCACGGCGCGGGTGGGATCGCCGAGGGGATGCCCGCCGCGTGGGCTCAGACGGAGTTACCCAAGTTCCGCGACGGCGGACTGCTCATCGTCCACGCCGGTGGAGGCGCCGGGCTCTTCTCGGGCATCATCGGCGGATGGGCCAGCGGTGCCATCGGCAGCGACCCCGTGACCATGGAGGTATCGACGTGACCGGCTCCGGCAACGCGCGGATCCTGATCGACCCCACCGGAGAGCGAACAACCGCGACGCGAGAGCGTGCACCGCGCCCCCCGTCGGTCGACGGCAGGGTGGTGGGCCTCCTCGACATCGCGAAGCCCCGGGGCAGCGTCTTCCTCGATCGTGTGGCGGAGCTCCTGGTCGAGCGGGGCGCTCGCGTGGAGCGGTACTCGAAGCCCACGTTCACGAAGCCGGCACCGGTCGACCTCCGTCGCGAGATCTCGACGAAGTGCGACGTCGTGATCGAGGCTCTCGCCGATTGAGGATCGTGTACGTCGTGCAGTGTGCACGACACCGTGAACCTCGAGTCGGCCGGTGTCCCCACGGTCTTCGTGGCGTCCGACGAGTTCATCGACGCAGCGGCGGCTCAGGCGACCGCGCTCGGAGCCGACCCCGCGCGCGTCTTCGTCGCGCATCCGATCCAGGACAGGACCGACGACGAGGTGCGCGCGCTGGCCGACTCCGCCATCGACGCCCTGGTGGCCGGGCTCACAGCTCCCACTCCCTGACCCAGCCCGCTCAGGGGGCGAGGCAGGGTTCGCCCCCGCAGACCTCGATGAGCATCCCGTCGACGTGCAGGAACTCGCCCTTCTGCGCCCTCGCGCTCGGCTCGTCCCTAGGCTTGCCGTGTGGATCGGACCCGTAGTCCGGCGGTCGAGGCGGCTGGTTCTCCACGGGCGGCGCCGGGTTGCCGCTGTCCCAGACGACGAGCGCCGAACCGCCGAACGGGTAGCCCGGCACCTCGGGTATCCCCAGAACGGGTCGACGTCGGTGTGCCGGCCATCGGCTAGGGCGGGCTGCACGACGTGCGCCCCGATCGTGCGGGCCTCGATCTCGGTCGCGAGGTTCGCCACCTGGTGGTCGCCGAACGCCTCGTGTATCAGCACCTGGTGCGCGGGTGTGCCCGGATACGGATCGTCGGTCATGTGCCACGCGTAGCCGTTCGTCTCGCCGCGGTCCCACAGCATCTGGATCATGATGATGCCCATGGAGCGGTCCATCTCGTCCGGGTAGTTCGGGTTGAGGATCGTGGCGTAGAGGTCCCAGTCGACGCTGCGGTCGAGGAGGAGGCTGTAGTTCATGCCCGGTACCCCGAGCGCGGCACGCGTCCACTCCGTGGAGACCGCCGTCGCGGCACCGCCGCTGATGCCTCCCTGGCTTATCCCCTCGTAGTACACCTCGCCGGGGACGAGGACCGACGAGTCGGAAGCGCCGGCTCGGAACGCCGGATCCGACGCGAAGCCGTTGGGGTCCCTCAGGAGACGTGCGAGGAAGAGAGTGTTCAGGATCCCCTGCTGCAGCCTGTCGGCGACCGTTGGGAACTCCGACAGGTCGGTCAGGACCCCTACGACGTGCCCGACGTCGGCATCGGACATGCCGATGGTGTCGGTGCCGCAGTAGACCATGCGGTTCTCGTTCGCCATCAGGAGCTGACTCGTCGAGCTCGCCTGCGTGTAGGAGCCGAGCAGGCCGTGGCCGTACACCACGCCCCGGCCCGGTAAGACAGGATCTTCCCCGTGCTCGGTCACCGAGCGCGGGATGTTGCAGACGAAGCGCGCCGTGTACGAGCCGTTCCTCACCGGCAGCGCGTCGGGGCCGGCACCCGACGCGTACTTGTATCGCGATCCGGGCGCTCCCGTACCGGTCAGGTAGAGCGGCACCTCGAATGTGCCCGTGACCCGGCGATACACGTGATCGACGGCGACTTCGTCGTTCTGGACCGCGGTGACCGTGAAGTCGGGCGCGCCTCCTCCGAGAGACGCGAATGCATCGTCGCGGATGTGCAGCATCCGCTCACTCAGGTTGCGTTCGCTCGCGACCGTGAAGTCCCACGCGAGGTAGAGATCACCGCGGGCGATGCCGGCGTCGGCCAGGGTCGAGAAGATCTCCTCCATGTGAGGCCGACGGTCTTCGACGGCGTCGATGAAGGTCGGATACAGACCGCGGTAGACGCGGAACGCCCGGCTCGGCCTGATCGTCTCGCCCGCCGAGTCCTTCAGCCGGCGCATGGCGAAGATGTAGCGGTGGCCCTCCCGGAAGTTGATCCCCGGGCGGATGAAGAGCGCTCTGGTGGCGTCGCTCGTCGCCTTGCTGTCGAGCTCCGCCCAGACGGGGGTGACGTTCGAGCGTGTCGGCGTCGATCACGACGATCGGGGCGTCGGCATCGAGCGATCTCTGGATGTCGGTGACGGGCGCGGCCCCCGTCTCCGTCAGGTCGATGCCCGGTACGTACGCGACCCCGGCCGAGCCCGGGCTGAACCCGTCGTTCCTGTTCCACTCGGTGGGATCGACGTGCACGCCGGCGGCGTTGACGGGCGTTGCCCCTGCTGCGATGTGGACCCTCCTACCGGTGTCCGAGGTGGGGTCGGCGACCGTGTAGTAGTCGTTGGGGAACGGCAGGAGGCACTTCGTGCGCGAGAGGAAGTCGCAGCCGTCGGTGGCGTCCACACGGATGTTCGGCTCCCATGACCAGGCGACCGACGCGACGTCGCGCTCGGCGCCCTTCGCCGCCCGGACGCTCACGTCTAGCCGCGTGACCCCGACGCTCAGGTCGTCTCCCGTGAAGCCCGCCGTTGCGCCGCCGGGGGAGACGGTGAAGCGGTCGGTCACGTCGACCGCCTCCGACGGGATGCCCGTCTGCATCGAGGCCCGGAAGGTTGCCGGTGCCACCCCCGCGCCGAAGTCGACCTCCACGTCTACCGCTCCGCTGCGCGGGGCCTGACTGAGGTTCGCCGGAGCCACGACTACGACCGCGCCGCCGGGGCCCCCGGGTTGGTGTCGTACGCCTGGATCCACGCGCAGCCCGACGCCACGAGGGCGACCACCAGGGCCGGGACCGCTGCTCCGCCGCGCCGTCTCATCTGCACTCCCACCCGTCACCAATGCGACATTCTGCAGCCGCGAGACTACGCAGCGTGGTTCGCACCGGTCAACGGGAGCCCACTCACCGCGGGGCGCAGACCCCCGCGCGGCTCGCGATGCCCGACGTGCGCCTCGCCTCACGGATCTGGTGCAGCTCGACTCCGTTGGTCAGGTAGCAGAACGAGAGACCGGTGTCGGGATCCGCCCAGGCGATCTGGCCGGCGGCGCCGTTGTGGCCGAACGCGCGGGGCGAGACCGTGTGGCCCATCCCGCGCAGGTGGGCGCGCCCGTCATCGCCCGCGAGCACGAGGCCGAGGCTGCGGTTGGCGGGCACACCCAGGTAGTCCGGCATCGTGCACCGGACATGGCTCGTCACGTCGGCGAGCACGTCCGGGCTCCACATGTCGCCGGGGTTGTGCAGCAGCGCCTGGTAGTAGAGCGCCAGGTCGGCTGCGGTGGAGAGCCCGCCCGCACCCGGCATCCCGGCGGCGCGCGCCTCCGGGATGTTGAACGCGAGCAGGGCGTCGGGCGTCACCTCGGTTGCCGGCAGCTCGTCGATGCCGAACACGTCCTTGATCTCCTCGGGGGTCGCGAGCTCGCCGGTCGTCACCAGATCGTTGATGTCGAGCGACCTCTGCTCCTCCACCGGTACGCCGAGGCGCAGCCCGTCGAGGCCGAGTGGTCCGGTGATGCGGTCGCGCAGGAACAACCTGAAGTCGATTCCCGAGATTCGCTCGATCAGCTCTCCGAGCACCCAGTGCGCCGAGGTCGGGTGGTACTCGTACTTCGACCCCGGCTCCCAGTTGAGCCGCCACTGCGAGAACCGCTTCAACCGCAGAGAACGGTCGAGCCACTCGGGTGGTGCCATCGGAGCAGCGGGGAAGCCGGCGGTGTGCAGCATCACCTGCTCCACCGTCACGACCTCCTTGCCGTTGGTCGCGAACTCCGGGATGAGGTCTGCAACGCGCGCCGTGACGTCGAGCCTGCCCTCCCCGATGAGCATCCACACCCCGCCGGCCACGAGGGCCTTCGTCGCCGAGAAGATCACGTAAGACGACCCGGGGGCGGCGTCGCCATACGACTCCCACACAGCGAGACGGCCGTCGCGGGCCAGCGCGATCTGGCACGACGGGAGGAGCCCACCGTCGATCTCGCGGCGAACGCGGGAGAGGAGCGCCGCAAGCGGCGCGGCTTCCACACCGAGCGTCGCCGGGTCGTCGACCGGCGTCCTGTCGAACGGGATGGTGATCATCGGGCCTCCTCGGGGCCCCGGAGGGTACCGAAGCCCGGCGCCGCCTGCTGCCGCGGCGCCACGGGACCAAGGTCAGCACGAGACAGGACGACCGGCGGCGGCACAGGTGCCCGAGGGTCGTTGCCTCACGCCGAGGCGTTACATAACCTGCTCACAGACGACGGACGGGAGTTGGTCATGCAGCGACTGCTGCGCGTGGTTGTCGCAGCGGCCCTCGCAGGGGGCACGCTGGTGCTGGGTACCTCACCTGCCGGAGCGAGCCTGAAGGGTCCTTGCGAGGCGAGCGGGACCTTCAAGTCCGGCGGGTTCACCGTCGATCCGACGTCGACCGACAAGGTCGAGATCCCCGCCAAGGACGACATCGCCTGGACCGGGAGCGTCCCCGGCAAGAAGAGCGACGAGCGACCGATCTCCGGCTCGGTCGAGGTCGCGTTCCCGCCCCCGATCGGCAAGATCACCGTCGGCAGCTGGTCCAGCGACAGCAGCACCTACGAGAACGCCGACACCTACTCGTACGACGTACCCAGCGTCGTCGCCGGGTTCGACATCCCCGTCACCGGCAATCACCACGAGCCGGGGGTCATCTGCTCGGGGAAGGTCGTGGTCCGCGTGAAGGGCGGGGGGTTCGGTAACCCCCTCGCACTGGCGTCCCTGGCGTTCACGATCATCAGCCTCGTGGGCGTCTCACTCGCGATCAGGGTGAAGCCATGACGGTGTGCAGCAGCGCCGACCGTCGCATCGGAGGCAGAGCATGAACAAGCGCGGACGACCCGTACTCGGAGCGGTGTCGGGCTTCTTCCTCGGACTCTTCCTCGGCCTCGACCTCCTCTTCTTCGGCGTGATCCCCCTCGACAGCATCGTCATCACGATCCTCCCGCTGCTCGGCCTGGTGGCCGGCCTGGTGCTCGCTTTCGTGGCGCCGTTGGGCCGTCCGAAGACCTCGCCTCCGTCGGGCTAGCGGCCACACGCGATGGCTCTCGAGAAGCTCGACCCGACCGGCGTCCACGAACCTCAGGGGTACTCCCACGCGGTGATCGCCACCGGGACGCGCACCGTGTACACGGCCGGCCAGGTCGGGGTCGATGCCGGAGGACGCCTCGTCGGCGACGGCGACCTGCAGGCGCAGTCGGCACAGGCATTCGCGAACCTGCGGACCGGGCTCGAGGCCGCCGGGGCGACGCTCGCCGACGTCGCTCATCTCCGCATCTACGTCGTCGGCATGACCCCCGACTCCCTGGGCCCCGTCGTGGGCGGAGCGCTCGAAGCAGTCGGCGCCGACTTCCCCGTCACCGCCGCGACGATGATCGGCGTGGCGAGCCTCATCGAGGCCGGCGCGCTGATCGAGGTGGAGGCCGTCGCAGTCATCGACTGAGCGGAATGGCGGCTGGGCACCGCCCTGCGGCTATGCGCGGGCCCTCGACGGCGACTCCCCGGCCAGCACGACCCGACCGCGCCCACCGGCCTTCGCCGCGTACATCGCCGCGTCGGCGGCGTTGAGCAGGCCATCGGCATTGAGCCCCGGATGGCTGTTCACCGCGACCCCCACGCTCAGCCCGACGGTCGCCTGCACCTCTCCCAACCCGACCGGCGAGCCGACAGCCTCGACGAGTCGCTCCGCGAGCGCGACCGCCTCACGATCGTCCTGCACGGGCTCGGCTATCACCACGAACTCGTCTCCTCCGAGCCGCGCGACGAGATCACCGTCGCGCACAGAGCGCTGCAGCCGCCGCCCCACCTCCACGAGCACCGCGTCGCCGGCACCGTGACCTCTCGTATCGTTCACGACCTTGAAGCCGTCGAGGTCGGCGAAGAGCACGGCGACCGTCTCACCCGATCTGCGCGCCCGTGCGACTGCCCGCTCCAGCGCACCTAGGGCCGCCGCTCTGTTCGGGAGACCCGTCAGGGAGTCGTGACTGGCCTCGTGCGCCAGCCGCTCTCGCAGCTCCTCGCGCTCGGTGATGGAGGCCGAGAGCCTGTCGACGGCGCGCTCCAGCGACCCACCGAGCGCTCCCGGCATCGCCTCGCTCATCGACTCGTCGTCTATCTGCCCGTCGGCCAGAGCGGCCGCCTGGCGCTCCGCGACACGCAGAGCGACTACGAGCTCGTTCAGCGCCCGCGCGACAGCGGCGATCTCACGTGGGCCACGTTCGTCGACCAGCGGCGTCCCCAGAGCGCCGGAGCTGACGTTCCGCGCCTGCTCGTCGAGGCGACGGAGCGACAGGCCGATCGACCGAGCACTGAGGATCGTCATAGCGAGGGTGCACCCGATGAGAACCATCAACAGTTTGCGCGTCCGTTCCGCGTCTGTGGTCGCCGACCTGTGAGCGGCGACGGCTCCGGTTCGGATGCTCGCGACAGCTGTGTCCATCACACCGATCAGCGACTCGGAGCGTTCGTACGATGCATCGAAGACCGTCGTGGCGTCGGGGAGCTCCTCGCCCGCGGGTTCACCGGTAGCGCCGGCCAGAAATCCGTCCACGATCTCGTCGAGCCGCACGGCACCCGATGACTGCACGTACGTGATCCATTCGGCACGCGCCGCGCCCTCGAGCCTCCTATCCAGCGCGGTCGCGTCACGCTCGTACCGGTCGGTCGCAACGGCGAGATCCAGGAGCCATGGGCGGCCCTGGTCGCCACCGCGCAGCAGGTGCAGACCGATCGCTACGACCTGGTTCAACCCCGCGTCGACCGCGTCTGCTACCACGGGTAGCGACGAGGTCTCATCGTGCATTCGCTCGAAGGCCGAGAAGCTCGCGACCAGGTGGTCCAGATCGACGGCCTCCTCCTCTACCACGGCCTGCATCCCGATCTCGACCTGCTCGTAGCGCGCCACGAGATCGTCCGACGTCGAATGCCCGGCATCGAACCGGCGCCGCGCCGCCGCAAGCGACGAGAGCGGATCATCGATCCGCGCGATGCTCGGCAGCGCGTCCACCACATCGTCGACGCGACCTCGCGCGACCTTCAGCTCCTCGCGCAGGTCGCGCCCGTACAGCGCCTCCGCCTGGGCGTCGTCGAGGCCCAGGTCGTCCGCCGTGCTGAGCGCGAGGCTGATGATGCGCTCCACGGCGATCCGATACCTCGCCTGCGTGAGGCTCCCGACGAGGTCGGCTCCCTCGCGGACCTCCCTCGATTGCTCCGCCGCTTCCAGCTTCGGCGAGACCGTCTCCCAGGCGAAGAACGTCAGGCCGGCGAGGGGCAGCACGGCGAGACCCACCAGCCGCCACCTGATGCCGAACCTGCTGGAGCCGCGGAAGACCCCGCGGTCCGGCGCCGGCCTTCCGACGATGCCGGTCGGCCGGCGCGCCGGGATCCTTGCTCTTCCGGTCCATCGTCGCTCGGCCTCCTGCACATCACATCGGCAGGCCGAGCGACCCCCTTATCCCCCGCCCCGCGTTTTGGCGTCAGAAACCCGCGTATACCGCGAGGTTCTGACGCCAAAACGGGGGTGGGTCAGCTGGGGAGGGGGTGGGCGAGGGAAGAAGGCCCCATGAGCTCGTTGGCGTCGATCTCGAAGGTCGTCGGGCCGACGATCCCCTCGATCGCGGCGCTGAACTCGCTCCCCGGCCACGAGTGGCCAGCACCCTCGGCGGCATACAGCTCGACGGTCGAACCGCCCTCGCACCCGTCGTACCTCACGAGCGTCACCGACTCCGAGACCGCCTCCTCGACAGGTGCATCGGCACAGCCCTCTGCGCCGGCCCAACCGGCGAGCGCGTCCGGGATCGCCTGCATCTCCAGCCCGTCGAACGCCGTCAGGGTCTCGTCGTTGAACGAGAGCTGGTCCACACCGGCGCCGGTCTCGCCGTCGTAGGTGACGATCTCGTCGGCGGTGCCGTGGAACGCGATCACCGGCATTGGCCGCGACGCGGCGCAGTCGTCCGGATAGCGGAGACCGGCGACCGGGGCGATCGCCGCGACGCGCTCGGAGAGCCTGCAGCCGATCAGCGACGTCATGAACGCGCCCATCGAGAGGCCCGTCGCGTACACGCGGCTCTCGTCGATGCAGAGCGCCGCCGCCGTGGTGTCGATGAGGTCGCTAATCAGCTTCACGTCGTCGACAAGGCCGTCCTGCTCGAGGACGTTCCAGTACGGGATCTCCCCGACCCCCTGTGGCGTGAGCACCACGAACGACTCCTCGCCGGCGAACGCCTCCAGGCCCGTGTGCGCGCGGTGCACCTCTGCCCCCTCCATGTAGCCGTGGAGGTCGAGCACCAACGGGAGCGGCATCGACGCGTCGTAGCCGGCGGGCACGAGCCGGTTGTACGTGCGCTCTGTCTCCGAGGAGGTGATCGTCTCCTGGGTCGACTCCCCCTGTCACGGGTACGATCCCGCTCTCGCAGCCCGCAGAGGGACGAGCCGGGATGTCGGCCGGGTCGGTCGGATCGGCCGGGGACGTCGTGAGCGTGGTGACGGTCTCGGGCGCTGAGGTCGTCGCCCCTGCCGACGTGCTGGTCGGCGACGACGCCGTGTCGTCGTCGGCGTCGTCACCGCCGCTGCTGCAACCGGCGGCGACCAGGGCCAGCAGCACCACCGGCACCAGCGACTTCACGGCCCCCTGCGCCACACGTGTCCTGGAGCTCATCCGCGAACCGTATCCGCCCCGGCCACCCCCCACCCCCTGTTTGGACCTCAGCGGAGCCCTGGCGACCAGATCCGTCCAAACAGGGTTGCGTACTCGGCATCCACTGCCGGCTCCCGCTCCTCCGGCCCGAGCTCACCGGCGGCGCTAGTACCGTGCCGTCTGGCGGCCGAACGACGGACGACTGGGGGGATGGTGTTGCGCAGATCTCTCGGACTCACCACGGCGGTCTTCGTCACAGTGCTGGTTGCCGGTTGCGGATCCGACGGGGGTGACGCCGGCGACGCCGGCGACTCCGGCGGATCGTCGCCGTCGACGACAGCCGGCAGCGCGCCGACGACCACTACGACGGCCGATGCGACCACGACGACGGAGGTCGCCGAGTCGCTGCAGGTCCTGGTCACCAACGACGACGGTGTCGGCGCCGAGGGACTCGACTCACTGGTCACCGCGCTGAGCTCACTGGAGGCGGTCACGGTCGTCGTCGTGGCGCCGTCCGAGCAGCAGAGCGGTACCGGGGGCAGCACCACCGAGGGGCCGTTGACGACCCACGCCAGCGAGACGGCCGGCGGCCACGAGGCGACAGCGGTCGACGGCTTCCCCGCAGACACCATCCGCGTCGCCCTCGACGACCTGGGCCTCGAGCCCGACCTCGTCGTCGCCGGCATCAACGAGGGCCAGAACGTCGGGCCGCTGGTCGAGGTCTCGGGAACCGTCGGCGCTGCCAGGGCCGCAGCGAGCCGAGGCATACCGGCGCTGGCGGTGAGCCAGGGACTCGGCGAGTCGTTCGACTACGAAGTGGCTGCCGGCATCGTGGCCGACTGGATCGAGGAGCACCGCGAGGCCCTATTGGCCGGCGCGCAGGGGGCGGAAGTGGTCGTCAGCCTCAACGTCCCCAGCTGCGACACCGGCGAGCTGCGGGGCACGCTCGAAGTGGTGCTGGCCACCGACCTCGACGACTTCGCGCAGGACTCCGACTGCACCTCGACCCTCGAGAACCCGCCCGACGACGTCGTGGCGTTCGTCAACGGCTACGCCGCCCTGACGGAGGTGAGCGTCGAGCCGGCACCTGTGCCATAGGTTCGCGACTATCGACCCCGGAGAACATCGGTGATCGGCGGCCCGAGCAGCGACCTCGCGATCGCACGGTCCTCCACGCCGTGGGAGTCCGGGCCGGTGGGGGGCTCGGTCTGGCGGTTCATGTCGCGTCCAGCCACCGAATCGGTGGCTGGACGCGACTATGGTCGGCGATCCACACGGCACCGAGCCAACACACCCTCCCCCCAACACCCCATACGCCCACCCCACCGGCTGAGACATCACATTGTGGAGGTGATGGTGGAGGTGATGGTGGAGGTGATGGGATTTGAACCCACGGCTTCTACGTTGCGAACGTAGCGCTCTGCCGGACTGAGCTACACCCCGGGCGGGTGACGAGGCTACCAAACGCCCGAAGCCGTCCCGCAGTGGGGAGGGCGACTCAGCCGGCGCCTCCTCCGACCTGTCGTCCGGCAGCGGTGATCGCCTCCTGGAGCCGGGCCGCGACCATCGTCGTGGTGAGGTCTCCGCGGGTGCGCTCGAGGACCGCGCGCAGCGCGTCGGTGGTCCGGCGCAGGCCACCGGTCACGGCGTCGGGATAGTCGACCGTCACCAGCACGGCGTAGACGTCGTCCATCGCGACCATGAGCGCTTCGGCGCGGTCGAGGTTCCCGGCCCGGAGGCAGTCGAGCACTTCGCGTCGCAGCTCGCTCGCCGCCTCCGCCAACCCGTTCAGGTAGGCCGACGGCTCGACCCCGATCCGCTCCGGCGGCGGAAGCTCCTCGCCCTGCACCAGGGCGAGGGTCAGCCACGCCTCGGCAAGCTCCTTCTTGGCGTCGTGCAGGGGCCCGCGGCCGACGAGCACGGGGTGGCCATCGATGGCCTCGTCTGCGCCGGCGAGGTGATCGAGCGCCTCCTCGGCGAGCCGGCGTGACGCGTCGAACTCGCCTCGGTGCGTAGCGCGGATCGACGCCGCCGAAGACTGGATCGCGCGCCTCGACGCGCCGATCATCACCTCGCGCGCTCGATGCTCGAGCTCGAGGGCCGCTCTCGCCGTCTCGCCGAGCGCAGCGATCTCGTCCGCGCGCCCCAACGGTGCCGCCCCTAGGAGCCGGCGGTGCGGCGGAGCGCGAGCTCCGGCGCCGGCGACGCCGCACGCGGGAGGTAGCGCACCGTCGCGAGGCGCTCCGCGGCCGAACGCCGGTAGAAGGCGTAGAGAGCTACGTAGGCGCCGAGGAGCAGATCGGCAAGGACCTGGAGTCGCCAGACTGCGCCACTGCCCGAGACGACAGCGAGGAAGAGGGTGATCCCGGCCGCGCCACCGAGGACGGTGAAGCAGTCGCGGCGGCGCTTCGCCGAGACGAGGGCGGGGTCGAGGTCGGGCCCGACGCCCTGGATCGGCGAGACAGGCGCGCTGAGCGACGGGAGCGGGCCCGAGGTGCGGGCCGGTGGGCCGAGGCCCGTGCCGTTCGCCCGTCCCAGCACGCCGAGGCGGTAGTTGAAGTCGCCGATCGAGTCGCCCGAACGCGGGGTCCCGAGCGACTTCAGCGGGTTGCCACGGGATCGCAGAAGTGGCGGGGCGAGCACGACCACCCACGCAGCGACCAGGAGTGCGAGTACCACTACCGCCAAGACTCCTCGACCACCTTCATTGTCGGGGACGGTAACAACGGCCACACCAAGAGTGGTGGACCCGGACAAGTGTGGGGCAGAGACGGGGGGGCGAGTCAAACCGCACCCCTCTGACCAGGCCTTTTGCCATCGCACGGACCTTGCGAACCCGTCGCCAGGCCCTAGAGGCCGAAGTCGTCGCCGTCGGCGGCCTCGCGCCGGAAGGTGCCCGAACGCCCGCCGGCCTTCTCCCACAGCGCCAGGTCGCCGATCGTCATCGATCGGTCGATCGACTTGCACATGTCGTAGATCGTCAGCGCCGCGATCCCGCAGGCCGTGAGGGCCTCCATCTCGACCCCGGTGCGGTCAACGGTATCGACCTGCGCCTCGATATCTACGTGGTCGTCCTCGATCCGGAAGTTCACGAACACCGACCCCACGAGCAGCGGATGGCAGAGCGGCAGCAGGTTCGAGGTCTGCTTCGCCGCCTGGATCCCCGCGATCCGCGCGACGGCGAGCACGTCGCCCTTGCTGATCGCCCCGGAGGCGATCGCAGAGGAGGTGTCGGGCTGCATCATCACCCTGCAACGGGCCACCGCCCGCCGGTGAGTGGACTCCTTGGCCGTGACGTCGACCATGCGGGCCCGTCCGAGCGGGTCGAGATGAGTGAACTCCGATGCCATGGCCACCGAGTCTAGGACCGGGCCGGACCCGAGTCAGCCGCCGATCTGGCTCATGGAGCGGTCGGGACGCACGAAGTCGTCCTGACCGATGCGGTGCCCGGCCCACTTGCCGCCGACACCTCTGGCGATCTCCGCGGCGAGACGCTCGTCGAGGTCGGACGCGTCGAGGCCGCCGTCGGACCTCAGCACCGCGCGGAGGTCGAGCTCGTCCACGGCGAAGAGGCAGACCCGGAACTTCCCTTCGGCGGTCACGCGGACCCGGTCGCAGTTCTCGCAGAACGGCTCGGAGACCGACGCGATCACCCCGATGTCGCCCTTGCCGTCGGCGTACTCGAAGCGCTCCGCAGGCTCGACGTGCCCTTCCTGTGGGCGCGAGCCGGTACCCGCCACGGCGGCGGACTTCAGTGGGAAGGCCTCGTTGATCGTGGCGAGGATCTCACGAGCCGGGACCACCTTCTCGATGTTCCACTCGTCGTCGGCGTCGAGCGGCATGAACTCGATGAACCGCACGCCGACCCCCTTCTCGCGGCCGTATGCGGCGAGGTCGACGATCTCGTCGTCGTTCACTCCCCTCATCACCACGCAGTTGATCTTGACGGGGTCGAGTCCCGCGTCGAGAGCCGCGTCGACTCCCGCGAGGACCTTCTCGAGCGCGTCGCGGCGAGTGAGCTCCCTGAACGTCTCGCTCTGCAGCGAGTCGAGCGAGACGTTGATGCGACGCAGGCCCGCGGCGGCCAGATCGTGCGCGAGCTCCGGCAGCTTCACGCCGTTGGTGGTCATCGAGATGTCGACGCCGAGCGGGGCGAGGTACTCGACGAGACGCGTGATGTGCGCGCGCACCAAGGGCTCGCCACCGGTCACGCGCACCGCGTCGAAGCCGAACTGCTCGACGCAGAGCGCGCGATGCGTGCGAGCTCCTCGTAGGTGAGCAGCTCGTCGCGGGCCATCCACTGCAGTCCCTCGGCGGGCATGCAGTAGGTGCAGCGGAAGTTGCATCGGTCAGTGATGGAGATCCGCAGGTCTTTCACCCGGCGCCCGAACGGGTCGACGAGGGGGACCGGCATCGCGGCAGAGGTCACGGCTCGAAGAGTAGGCGAGGTGCCCCACCGATCGACCTGCAGGGTCCGAATCGTCGAGGGGGGCCCATCGTGGCTCCGGGGTCGGGTTCGCTCTGGCTCCCCGCAGGCGCAGCGACCAACTTCTGCCTACGGATCATCGCTCTCCCCGGTGCGCAGCGACGCCCCAGCCCGGCGCCTCTCCGCCTGCCACGAGGTGTTGTCAGCCTCCCTGGCTGCTACCGCCGGCCCGGCGGATCAGAGAAGTGAGAGCATGCTGACACTCAGAGTGTTGACCTGCAAGGGATCTCTCCCAGTAGCACCACGGAGAGTGACCAACGGCACAGATCGCGCCGGCCATGGGCCCAGGGGATCAGGTGAGGAGCATCACCGGCAGATCGCCTCCCGCAGGCACACCCTCGCCGTCGGGGATGAGCGTCAACCCGTTCGCCGCAGCCATGGCCGACAGGACGTTGCTCGACTGGTCGCCCGAGCGTGAGGCATGGAACCGGCCGTCCTCGTAGCGGACCCGGACCCGCTCCAGATAGACCTTGCCGTCGGCCCTACGGGGCATCGCGTGATCGGCGACCGCGACGACGACGGGCCGGAGCGGGTCGCGATGCCCCATCATCGTGCGCAGAGCCGGCCGCGCGAAGAGCTCGAAGCTGACGCTC
Organism: Acidimicrobiia bacterium; assembly: GCA_027494135.1. Classification (GTDB taxonomy): domain Bacteria; phylum Actinomycetota; class Acidimicrobiia; order IMCC26256; family PALSA-610; genus JAOSJK01. Next base: position 871,819 of record JAOSJK010000001.1, read on the forward strand.
GACGACACCGGGTTCCCCGGGAGGCCGAAGACCGGCTTCCCCTCGAGCGTGCCGAAGACCAGCGGCTTGGCCGGCTTGATCTTCACCTGCCACCACTGGAACTCGACTCCGGGGCGTTCCGCCGAGAGCCGGCGGAGGCCGAGCTTCACGAAGTCGTACTCGCCCATCGACACCCCACCACTCGTGAGGATCGCGTCGCACGTCTCGAGGCCGGCCTCGATGGTCGAGACGATGTACTGCTCGTCGTCGCGCGCTACGCCGAGGTCGACGGGCTCGCAGCCCGCGTCGGCAACGAGCGACAGCAGCATTGGTCGGTTCGAGTCGCGGATCTGCCCCGCAGCGAGAGGTCCGCTCTCCACCAGCTCGTCGCCGGTCGACATGACGCCGACGCGAGCGCGCGGGTACGCGCTCACCCTCGCGACGTCGAGGCTCGCGAGCACGCCGACCGAGGCGGGCCCGAGCACGGTGCCGGCGTCGAAGACGCGCTGCCCCGCCCTCAGATCTCCCCCGGTCGGGCGGATGTGGTCACCGGACTCCGCCTCACGCATCACCAGCACGTGGTCGTCGTCGGTTGCCGTGCGCTCCACCATCACGATCGCGTCGGCGCCCTCGGGCACGGGTGCTCCCGTCATGATGCGTATCGCCTCTCCCGAGCCGACCGCCGTCGACGGCGCGTAGCCCGCCGCGAGCTCGCCGACCACGCGGAGCCGAGCGGGAGAATCCTCGCTCGCGCCTCTCGTGTCGGCTGCCCTCACGGCGTACCCGTCCATCGCCGTGTTCGCGAACGGGGGCACGTCCTCGTTCGAGTCGACATCGTCTGCGAGGACGAGACCGAGCGCGTCGAGCCGGTCGAAGCTCCTCGGCTCCAGCTTCGAGACCGATTCGAGGATCCGCGCGCGGGCCTCCTCGTGGGTGATCACGCGAGCAGACCGCGACGGCGGGCGATGTCGACGATGATCGCCTCCACGTCGTCTGCGAGATCGGGTCGTTCCAGGGCGAGCTCGAGGTTCGCGCGCAGGAAGTCGACCTTCTGGCCGATGTCGAAGCGTCCCTTCTCGAAGACGCGCCCGTAGACGGTCTGGTCGTCGAGGAGCAGCGAGATCGCGTCTGTGAGCTGGAGCTCGCCTCCACGGCCGGGGGTGATGCTGTCGATAGCGCCGAAGATCTCCGGCGTGAACACGTAGCGGCCGATCACCGCGAGATTCGACGGCGCCTCGTCGGGCGGGGGCTTCTCCACGATGCGCCTCACCTCCACGAGGCCCTCGTGCACCACCTCCGGCTCGACGCAGCCGTACGACGAGATCTCCTCGGCGCGACCTCGAGGAGCGCCACGACCGAGCGCCCGTAGCGCTCGTGGACGTCGAGCATCGAGCGGAGCAGAGCCGCGTCGTCGACCATGATGTCGTCGCCGAGGAGCACCGCGAACGGCTCGTTGCCCACGTGCTCGCGGGCTACCGAGACGGCGTGCCCGAGTCCGAGTGGATCACGCTGCCGGATGTAGTGGATGTCGGCCATCTCGGAAGTGGCCTGCACCTCCTCGAGGAGGTCGTGCTTCCCCCGCTCGCTCCAGGTAGAACTCGAGCTCGAAGTTGCGGTCGAAGTGGTCCTCGATCGCGCGCTTGCCACGGCCCGTGATGATCAGGATGTCTGTCAGGCCGGCACGTACCGCCTCTTCCACGACGTACTGGATCGACGGCTTGTCGACTACCGGCAGCATCTCCTTGGGCGAGCTCTTCGTCGCGGGTAGGAACCGCGTACCGAGCCCGGCGGCGGGTATCACCGCCTTGCGGACCTTCGTCGTCACCGCCGCCTCCCGTCGTCGATACGGCGAGCCATCGTATTCCCCGACCACCCAAATAGATCGGCCGGCCCGTCGCCGGCACGAGGTCGGCGCTCAGGCGGCGTCGGAGCGCCTGCCGCGCGGCGGAGCCGACAGGTCGGCCTCCTCGTGGCGGATCAGCCGCCGGATGTTCCCCGAGTGGCGCACGATCACGAATCCGCTCAGCACCGCGATCACAGCCGTCTCCCGGATCCCGTAGCCGGCCGCGGCGACGAGCACCGGCGACGCCGTCGTCGCGAGAATCGAGGCGAGTGATGCCTTCCGCAGCAGGCGTGCCACGACGAACCAGACGACCCCGACACCCACGGCGATCAGTGGGTACAGCACGACGAGCATGCCTCCCGCCGCCGCTACACCCTTACCGCCCCTCCTCAGGAGGGGGAACGTGTGGCCGAGGATCGCGGCGGCGCCGAGCGCGAAGGCCCCGGCCCGGCCGGCCACGCCCAGGCCCACTCCCGCTGCGGCGGCGCCCTTGGCGAAGTCCATCGCCATCACCAGGGCCCCCGCCCGCCACCCGAGGACGCGGATCACATTCGATGCACCCGGGTTCCCCGAGCCCTCGCTCAGGATGTCGTGTCCCTTGACACGGGCGACCAGAACGGCGCTCGGGAACATCCCCAGCGCGTAGGCGAGAGGGAGGAGGAGCAGGGTGGCCCACATGAGGGACTCATATTGGCACCGGCGCAGTGCCGATGGCTCGACCGGCGGAGCGGCCCTCGCCGCGCGCTACTATTAGCACTCGACCCTCGCGAGTGCCAGCGGGTGCTCGGAGGGCTGCGATGGCGAGAAGGACGGAGCAACAGCGATGCCGACCTACGTCTACCGCTGCGCCAAGTGCGGGGACAACCTGGAGGTCTTCCAGTCGTTCCACGACACTCCGCTCAAGCGCCACAACGGCGGCTGCGGTGGGAAGCTCGCCAAGGTGATGGCACCCGTCGGCATCGTGCTCAAGGGCTCAGGCTTCTACAAGAACGACAGTGGCTCCAAGAAGTCGCTCAGCTCGCGCTCCGAGTCATCCTCTGACTCGTCATCCTCTGACTCGTCATCCTCGGATTCATCATCCTCGGAGTCGTCGTCGGGGTCGTCGTCTTCTGCCGACGCATGCTCCTCGTGCCCGTCGAAGCCGGCGGAGTCCGCCGGCAAGAAGACGGCCTGACGCGACACCGTCGGCACCGCAGCCCATGACCAGCGCAGACATAGGCGTCTTCGGTGGGTCCGGCTTCTACAACTTCCTCGACGACGCCACCGAGATCGACCTCTCCACTCCGTTCGGGGCCCCCAGCGCGCCCGTGACCGTGGGGGAGGTCGCGGGGCGCAGAGTCGCCTTCCTACCGCGCCACGGTCGCCGGCACGAGCACGCACCCCACTCGATCCCCGCGAAGGCGAACCTCTGGGCCATGCGGCTCCTCGGCGTACAGCACGTGATCGGCCCGTGCGCGGCGGGCTCGCTCGCCCCCCGCATCGCGCCCGGCGAGTTCGTCGTCCTCGACCAGCTCGTCGACCGCACCTGGGGGCGTCCCGACACCTACTACGACGCCGGCTTCGCACACCACGTCTCGTTCGCAGACCCCTACTGCCCGGTCCTCTCCGCGCTCGCGGTCGACGCCGGCAGGAGGGCGGGTGTGACGATGCACGAGAGCGGCACTGTCGTAGTGATACCGGGGCCGCGCTTCGCCACCCGCGCGGAGTCGCGCTCCTACAGGGCGCAGGGCTGGGACGTGATCAACATGACGCAGTACCCCGAGGCCTACCTCGCACGTGAGCTCGGCATGCACTACTGCGGCATAGCCCTCATCACCGACTACGACACAGGAGTCGAGGACGACGAGAGCGTCGAGCCGGTCACGCAGGCTCAGGTCTTCGAGTTCTTCGAGGAGAACCTCCACCGCGTGCGCTCCCTGCTGACCGAGCTCGTACCGTCGCTCCCCGCCGGCGTCTCGGATCCCGCCTGCCACTGCACCGACGCCGTCGGCCCCTCCACCCCCACTACCCCCAACCCCACGAGCGTCGATAGACCACAATATTTGTGGTCTATCGACGCTCGTGGGGGGTATGGCAGAGCGACTCGGTGGCGGGTACCCTCCCGCGCGCAGCACTTCCCCCGATCGAGCCCGAGGCGCCGTCGCGCCAGCCCGAAGGGGGATCCGATGCGCCGCTCGCCCCGCGCCGTCGTCATGTGGGCCACTGCCCTCCTGGTCGCACTTGCGACGGCGCGCTTCGTCGCCGCCGACCTGGCGACACTGCACCGCTCCGCGCGCGCTCTCGGGGCACCCCGGGGCGTCGTGGTCGCCTCACACGACCTGCCCCTCGGTGCTCTCCTCGACCCGACCGACCTGAGAATCGTCCGGTCCGCCTCGGAGCGGTTCCCGAGCGGCACCCTCGGCGACGAGCGCGACGCCGTCGGCAGGATCGTCACCGTCCCCGTGCTGGCAGGGGCACCGGTTCTCGAGGGTGCGCTCGCGCCAGGGGACCGCACAGGACTCGACGGCCTCGTGCCCGAGGGGCGACGGGCGATCCGCATCGCCGACGACGCCGGTCTCGCGCCGGCACCCGGAGCCGTCGTCGACGTCATGGTGACGATCGACCCGTCGCTCGTCGCCGCCGCCGGCGGCGGTGACCCCACGGTGATCGTCGCCCGGGCAGCCCTCGTCCTGCCTTCTGCACCGACCGCCGCGACCGCGCGCCGGGCGGTGGCGCGCCGTCCGACGACTCTGGGATCACGCCCTCGTGACCGAGGACGAGGCCAAGCGGCTAGCGTTCGCTACTGCCCACGGCGTCGTCACCCTCGCCCTTGCGCCCCCGGAGGACGCGTGCTGCAGGACATCGTCCTCGGGATCGTCCAGGGACTGACCGAGTTCCTCCCGGTATCGTCCAGCGGCCACCTCGTGGTCGTTCCAGCCATGCTCGGATGGGACCAGCCGTCGCTCACGTTCGACCTCGTGCTCCACCTCGGGACCCTCCTCGCGGTCGTGGCTGTCTACCGCCGCGACCTGTACGAGCTGGTTCGCGGGCTCGCGAACCGCGGAGCGGACCCGGCTCGCGCACGGCGCCTGCTCCTCCTCCTGATGATCGGGACGGTGCCCGCCGGCATCGCCGGGATCGCATTCGCCGACTACTTCGAGAAGGCATTCGACGCGCCGCTCGTTACGTGCGCGCAGCTGGTCGTGACGGCCGTCATCCTCCTCTTCGCGGAGTGGTTCGCCGCCAGGCCGCGGCCGCGCAGTCGCCCGATCGACTACCCGACCTCAGGGGCGATCGGCGTTGCCCAGGCAGTCGCGATCCTTCCGGGCATCTCGCGTTCGGGCGCGACCATCTCCATGGCGCTGGGACTCGGGGTGGAGCGCGCGGAGGCCGCGAGGTACTCGTTCCTGCTCTCCATCCCGGCGATCGTCGGCGCAGTAGCCACCCAGATCCCCGACGTGACAGGAGGCGGGTTCGAGATCACCAGCTCGGTCGTGGCCGGCTTCGTCGCCGCCACGGTCTCGGGGTACCTGGCCATCGAGGGATTCCTCAAGTTCCTTCGCACACACTCGCTGCGCGCCTTCGCCTACTATCTGCTCGTCTTCGCGCCGATCGCGGCGATCGTCATCGAGGTGCGCGCGTGATCACCACTGCCATCTTCGACTACGGCGGCGTCATCTCCAGCCCCCTCTTCCGGGGAATCGGCGAGTTCGAGGCCTCCGAGGGCTTCCGCAAGGGCTCCCTCATCACACTCCTGTTCGGCGAGGTCCACTACGTGGGGGTCGAGGGCCGCGCGGTCGCGTCGGAGATCGCCGACGAGCTCGACGCCGACCCCGACACCCTGGAGGCGGAGGGAGAGGCAGTCGACGTCCCCGACTGGCACCTACTGGAGCGTGGCGAGATCGGCTTCGCGCAGTACCTCGACTCGATGATCGCGAAGGCACCGCACTTCCTAGGCAGGCCGCTCGATCTCGAGGCCTACGGTCGCTTCATGACAACCTCGGCCCCCGGCGTCCACTGGATGGTCGTGCACCGGATCCGCGAGCTGCGCGACTCCGGGCTCCGCCTGGGGCTGCTGACGAACAACGTCAAGGAGTTCGGCGACCACTGGCGCTCGTCGTTCCCCGTCGAAGAGCTCTTCGAGGTCGTCGTCGACTCGAGCCACGTGGGCATGCGGAAACCCGAGCGCGAGATCTACGAGCTGACGTGCGACCGGCTGGGTATCCATCCCGCCGAGGCCGTCTTCGTCGACGACAACGCCGACAACATCGCTGCCGCAGAGCTGCTCGGCATGTCCACGGTTCACTTCGGAGAGGACCCGTGGGCAGCGCTGGCGGCCCTCGACGAGATCCTGAGCCGTCGCTGAATCGAGTTGCCATGCCAAATGGACCGACGAAGGGCGAAGAGTGGACTCCTGGACGATGATCGAGTGCGAGCGGAGCGAGCTCGCAGACCTGGCCGAGTCACTCACCGACGAGCAGCTCGAGGTTCAGTCGCTCTGCGACGCGTGGCGCGCTCGCCACGTCATCGGCCATGTGATCGCAGTCGCGACGACATCCAAGCTCGCGACGATTGCGGGCGTCCTCCGTAGTGGATTCAACGTAGACCGCTATCTCGCGCGACGGCGTGAGCCGCGGGCGAGGGTCACGCGCGAATCTCGTCGCCGCCATGCGCGCCAGCGTGACCGCGCGCACCCTCCCTCCGATGATCAAGGCCGAGGGCATCCTCGCCGACACGCTCGTCCATGTGCAGGACATACGCCGCCCACTCGGGCTACCGAGAGAGATCCCGCCGGAGCGGATCCGCGTCGCCCTCGACACCGAGAAGGGCAACGCCATCATGGGCGTCAAGCGGCGCGTCGACGGTCTCCGCCTCGTCGCCACCGATATCGACTGGACCCACGGTGAGGGCCCGGAGGTCGGTGGCACCGGCGAGGCGATACTCATGGCCATCCTCGGTCGCCGGATCGCGATCGACGACCTAACGGGCGACGGGGTGGCCACGTTCGCCTCACGCAAGTAGCGCCCGGTCTACGCCCCGCTCATCGTCATCTCCGAGATGAGCAGGGTCACGCCGGCCACGGGGCCCGGAAGGAAAGTGAGGTCTGATCCGACCTCTGCCACGTCGCGCAGCATGCGCTGCATGGTCGAGGCGATCGTGACCTCCCTCACCGGCTCGGCCAGCTCACCAGCGCGCACCATGAGTCCCTCGGCGCCGACCGAGAAGTCGCCGCTGATCGGGTTCGTCCCCGAGTGCAGCCCGCTCACCGACTGCACGTAGAGCGCCTCCGGCACCGACGCCATGACCTCGCCCGGCGAGAGCCGCCCCGGCTCCATCCTCAGCGCCCTGACACCGACACCTGGCATCGACTTGTACCCGCCCCTGACTGCCGACCCGGTCGAAGGGCGCCCCGCACGCCTTCCCGTGTAGACGTTCTCCAGGAACCCTCGCAACGCGCCGCCCACCACCAGCTCGTTGCGCCGTACCGGGACTCCCTCGCTGTCGTGCGTCGAAGCCCCGAGCGCCCTTGCGTCGGTCGGGTCGTCGACGAGGCTGACTGCCGCGGACGCGATCTCCTCGCCCTCGCGTCCCGCGAAGGGTGAACGGCCCTTGAGCACCGACTCGCCGCTGAACGCCGCGCTCAGCACGCCGAGGAAGGCTCGCGTCACCAGCGGGTCGAGGATCACCGGGAGTCGACTCGTGCGCGGCTGCCTCGCCCCGAGCAGTCTCACGGCACGCTCCGAGGCGTCGCGCGGGATCGTCTCGAGGTCGAGGTCGCCGATCGTGCGGCCCGCCGAGAAGCCGTAGCCGGTCTGCGTCTCCACTCCCGCGCCTGCCATCGCGACCGCGTACGCGGAGCACACGGTGCGTCGGGACTGCGCACCTATGCCGAGCGAGTTCGCTACGGCCGTCTCGATCGCGGCGTCGCCGTAACCCGCCGCCTCCACGCCCCGGACACGCGTGTCGGCGGACCGCGTGGCCTTCTCCAGCTCGAGCGCAAGCTGCACCTTGTCGTCGGCGGTTACGGCGAGCAGGTCGTCGCGCCAGAGCTCGAGGTGAGCGGCGCCTAGATCGGCGGAGTCACGATCGGAGAGGTCGGCGACGTCCGCCCCGGAGGCGAGCCCATACCACTCGTCGGGCTGCCCGAACTCGACGTTGTCGCGCGCCTCGGCGAGAGCGTCGTCGACCAGGTCGGCGTCGAGCGACCCGGCCCACGCGAAGCCCTGCCTGCTGTTCGCTACGACTCGGATCCCGACGCCGTGCACGCCCGAGACCGAGAGCGACTCGACCTCACCGCCGAACACCTCTACGTCGGTGTCGCGCCGCCGGGTCGCGTACACCTCGATCTCCTCGCCCCGACCGGCCCGGCCGGCGATGCGACGAGCGAGATCGAGCAGATCGACGTCGTCGTCACGCACCGGATGTACCGCCCACGGTCAGTCCGTTGACCCGGAGCGTCGGCTGCCCCGAAGACACCGGCACGCCCTGGCCGCTCTTGCCGCAGATCCCCGTCCAGGTCTCGAAATCGGAGCCGACCATATCGATGCCGGCGAGGGCCTCCGGGCCGTTTCCTGTCAGCTGGGCGGCGTGGATCGGCGCGGTCACCTCGCCATCCTCGATCAGGTACCCCTCCGTCACCCCGAAGACGAAGTCGCCCGTCGCCGTGTTGACCTCCCCTCCCCCAAGGCGGACGCAGTAGATGCCCCGGTCGGTCGAGCGGATGATCTCCTCAGGATCCTCGTCGCCTGCGAGGAGGAACGTGTTCGTCATGCGCGGCATGGGAAGGTGGCGGTAGCTCTCCCGCCGGCCGTTGCCCGACGGCGCGCGCCCCTCCTTCCGAGCTCGCATGTAGTCCCACATGAAGTCGGAGAGCACACCGCGGTCTATCAGCACGTTGCGCCGCGCCGGCGTGCCCTCGTCGTCGATGGCGTAGGTACCCCACTCGCGCGGATAGGCGCCGTCGTCCACGAGCGTCACGCTCTCGGGTGCGACGCGCTCCCCGACGCGCCCCCGGAAGACCGATGCCTCCTTGCCGACCAGGTCGGCCTCGAGCCCATGGCCGCACGCCTCGTGGAAGAGCACTCCGCCGGCGCCCCTCCTGAGCACGACCGGGAGCCTCCCGACCGGAGCGGGAACTGCGGAGAGCAGGGTCAGCGCCCTGCGCGCGGCGAGTCGCGCCGCCTCCTCCGCATCGACGTCGTCGAACAACTCGAACCCGACCGAACGTCCCGGCGCCTCGATGCCCGTCTGCATCCCCGAGTCGCCCTTGGCCACGCACTCCACCCTGAGTCGGGTACGTACCTGGTCGTCGGCGGCGAGCAGACCGAGGGAGTTCGCCACCTGGAATCGCCTGTGAGCATCGGCGTAGCCGACCGTTACCGAGGTGATCGCGCTCCCCTCTTCGCGCGCCGCGGAATCCGCGCGCGCGAGCAGATCGACCTTCCTCGCCTTCTCGACATCCTCGGGGAGGATCAGGACCTCGTGAGTCGCATCCACGTGCTGCATCGCGAGTGGCACGACGTTCACGCCGGCGCTATCGCCACGGGCCGCGGCCGACGCCGCCTCAGCCGCCGAACGCAGGCCGGCCTCGGTGAGGTCGGCCGTGTGCGCGAAGCCGGTCGTCTCCCCCCGGACCACCCTCACACCGGCACCTCGTTCGCGCCCCCGACACGAGCTCCTCGACCCGACCGTCGTCGTAGCGCGCCGAGGAGGTGCGGGTGTCCTCCACGAACACCTCCGCGAAGTCACCGCCTCTGGCGAGCGCTCCTCGCAGGGTCGTCGAGATGATGCCGGGATCGATGATCATGCACTCCCCCATGGCGAGGTCGGGCCGAAGGTGCCTGGGCCCCCGCGCCGTGCGTATCGTAGGTGCGTGGACATTCGGCCAGGACTCACCTCCTCGGCCACCCTGACAGTGGCCGAACCCGACACCGCTCTCTTCATGGGCAGCGGCGACGTGCCTGTGCTCTCGACGCCCAGGGTGGTAGCCCTGGCCGAGCAGGCGGCGTGCGAGGCGGTCGCCGGCGTCCTCGACCCGGGGATAACCACGGTCGGGTCGGAGGTGCAGCTCACCCATCTCGCGGCCAGCCCGATCGGCCGCGAGGTGACCGCCGAGGCGATGCTGGAGTCGGCCGAGGGTCGCAAGCTCGCCTTCCGGGTGACGGTGAGCGACGCACGAGGACTCGTCGCCGTCGGGCGCATCCACCGCGTGGTCGTCGTGCGCGACCGCTTCCTCGAGAGGGCCGACGGCGACGCCTGAGCCCTCCGTCTAGGCGAGGTTGCTGGAGCGCGGGTAGGCGTCTTCGGGGTCGGTGAGCACGTTCACCAGGGAGACGCCCGGCGTCTCGAACGCCCGGTCGAGAGCGGGTCCGATCTGCGACGGCTCCGCGACCAGCTCGCCCCGTCCGCCGAGCGCCTCGACGACCTTGTCGTAGCGCGTCCCTGGCCGTAGGTCGGCGACGACGTCGTAGCCGAAGAACTGCTGCATGGGGTGCTTCTCCAATCCCCAGATCCCGTTGTTCCCGACGATCGCCGTCACGTTCACGCCGTGTCGGACCAGCGAGTCGAAGTCGCCGAGCGCGAAGCCGGTGGCTCCGTCGCCGAGCAGCAGCACGATGCGGCGGTCAGGACAGGCCACGCCCGCCCCGAGCGCGTATCCCGGTCCCATCCCGAGGCAGCCGTAGGGGCCCGGGTCGAGGAAGGTGCCCGGCAGGTAGGAGTCGACGTACTTGCCGGCATACGAGACGAAGTCGCCACCGTCGCCGATGACTATCGCGTCGCGCTCCAGGCGCTTGCGGAGCTCGCCGTACACGCGGGTCGGCTTGATCGGCGAGGCGTCCGCACCCAGGGAATCGACGTCGGCGTCTCGGAGCACTTTCTCCTGGTCGCGCAGCCGCTCGATCCAGGCGTCGTGCGAGCTGCGCGCCGCCGGTGGCACGCCCGACTCCGCGAGGGCCGACAGTGCCAGTGCGAGGTCGCCGGCGACGGCCGCCGCGAGCTCGACGTGCCTCGCTACCCCTGCCGCCGAGTCGCAGAGGTGCACGACGCGCGCATCACCGAACTTCCCGAACGCGAGCCGGAAGTCGAGAGGCGTGCCCGCCACGACGACCAGGTCGGCGCCCTTGAACGCGACGCCGCGCGTGCGCGAGAAGGCCAGGTCGTGGTCGGCCGGGATGGTCCCACGGCCCATGCCGTTGACGAAGACCGGGACGCGGGCCGCCTCGGCCAGCCGGACCAGAGCGCCCTCGGCTCCGCCCCAGTACACGTCTCCCCCGGCAACGAGCACCGGCCGCTCGGCGGCACCCAGGAGGCCCGCCACCTCGGCGATGGCCTCCGGATCGGGTTCCTCGGAGGAGATCTCGGCCTGCTCCGCACCGGGGATCGTCACGTCGCCCGACGCGAAGGCGTCGAGCGGGATGTCGACGAAGGTCGGGCCGCGATGAGGCGTGCGTGCGGCCAGCAGTGCGGCGTGGACCTCGGCGACGATCGAGGCGGCGTCCGTCGCCGTCGCCGCCGACTTGACCACGCTCTCGACGATCGGGAGGTGATCGAGCTCCTGGAGCGACCCGGAGCCCCACCGCGCCATCGGCGCCCGACCGGCGAGCACGAGCACCGGAGATCCGTTCATCGACATCGACGTCATCGCGCTGACGCCGTTCGTCACCCCGGGGCCCGCCGTGAGAGCGGCGCAGCCGGCCCGCCGGGTCACCTTGGCGTAGCCCTCCGCGGCGAAGGCCGCCGACTGCTCGTGTCGGGTGTCGACCAGTCGGAGCCCCGCCTGCACGCAGCCGTCGTAGAGCACGAAGAGATGGCCGCCCGAGAGGGTGAAGATGGTGTCGACGCCGTGGCTGCCCAGCACGTCGACGGCGAGGCGGCCGCCGTGCGGGCTCACGCTGTGCGCGCCTCGCTCCTGAGGCTCCCCGGCACCGCCGCCAGGAAGCCGACGATCTCGGTGAGCCACGCGTCGGGCACCTCGAACTGAGGCGAGTGGCCCGCACCGGGGATGATCGCCAGACGCGCTCCGGGGATCCTCTCGGCCATCCTGCGCGACGACCCACGGAAGGGCTTGTCGAGCTCACCCACCAGCACGAGTGTGGGGCAGGTGACTCCACCGAGCGCATCCAGCTCGTCGGCCTGGTAGGCGATCTGACGTGCGAGGCCGGCCCACATGCGCTCGGAGAGGTCGGCCCACTTCCGCTCTCCGAACTCCTTGTAGCCCGGGCGCTCCTCGACCAGCTTCTGATACGCGGGGTTGTCGAGCGGCGCCGCGTCGTCGAGGATCTGCTTGAGCACGTCCTTGCCCTCGGTGAGCGCGATCTCGGCGGCCAGATCCATCAGGGTCGGGTCGAATCCCGGTATGGGGCCGTGCGACGTGTCCATCAGGACGAGGGCCTCGACCCTCTCGGGGTGACGGATCGCGAGGCCGCGGGCGACCATTCCCCCATCGAGTGGCCGAGTAGCCGGAAGGACCCGAGGCCGACCGCGTCGCCTACGGCCAGGACGTCGTCGCGGAGGCGCTCGAGCGTGTAGGTCTCGTGATCGTGCGGCTTGTCGCTCGCGCCGTGCCCTCGATGATCGAACGTGACGACGGTGTGCGTCGCGGCGAGGACGTCGACGTGGTCGTAGAAGTCCTCCTTGGCTCCACCGAAGCCGTGAACCAGCATCAGCCCCGGCCCCTCACCGCGAACGTCGACCTCCAGCCCGACCCCGTCGCCTGCGGTCACTCTCACAGTCGTCCCTCCCCGTCGCCCCGGCACATCAGCCGGGCCTCCCGGCTGCTCCGGTAGCACACCATCGTCACCCATGAGCGCGTGCCGGCGCCAGCACCCCCACTCCGGACGCGGTTCCGTAGGATGTCCCGATGCAACCCACCGAGGAGCAGGCGCCCTCCAGCAAGCGCGCCCCCCTCTCCTTCTGGGTCAGGATCGCCATCAGCGCCGTCCTGCTCGCGGTCCTCGCGTCGAACGTCCCCGACCTCGACGGGATACTCCCCGCCCGGCACCACACCCGTACGGTTGCGCTCCTGCTGCTCGCGATCGTCACGACCTTCGTCGGCGTCGTGCTGTCGGCCTGGCGGTGGCAGCGGGTGCTCGCGGTCTTCGACGCACCCGTGGGGCTCCGCACTCTCACGTCGCACTACCTGGCGGGCCTCTTCGTCGGCAACGTCCTCCCGTCGACGATCGGGGGTGACGTGCTGCGCGTTGCACGCTGCTCGACCAGCACCGGGTCGGCGGAGACGGGATTCGCATCGGTGGTGCTCGAGCGCCTGACCGGCTTCGTGGCACTCCCGGTCCTGGTGTTGACCGGCTTCCTGGTCCGGCCGTCGCTGCTAGACGCCGACCGGTCCTGGCTCGCTCTCGTCATCGCCGGCGTCACTCTCGGCACCCTCTCGGTGGTTCTCTTCCTCGCCGGCCACCCGTCGATCGCGGGTCGATACCACGGCAGCGAGAGCTGGACGAGGTTCATCGGCGCGGTGCACAAGGGTGTCGACAACATGAGGCGCAGGCCGCGCCTCTCGCTCGGTGTGCTCGCAACAGCCCTCGTCTATCAAGCCTCCGTGGTCCTCTCGGTCGCCCTCCTGTTCCGCACCCTCGACCTGCCCGTGCCGCTGGCCGGAGTGGTGGCGTTCGTCCCGGCCGTCGCGATGATGCAGGTGCTTCCACTCTCGATCAGCGGCCTAGGGGTGCGCGAAGGGATGCTCGTGCTCTTCCTGCACCCCTTCGGCGTCAGCAACGGCCAGGCGATCGCCGTCGGGCTGCTGTGGTACGCGTCTACGCTCGTCGTCAGCATGATCGGCGCGCCTGCGTTCGCCGTCGGCCATCGCTCGAGCACGCGGGTGCGATGACGGAGGCCGAGACCTCCCCGCGCCTGAGCGAGCTGCCCGGAGCGCGGCAGCTGCGCGACGGGCGTCGCGTCTATTGGTGGGCCGAGATCCTCGCGGTGCTCATCTTCTACCTCGTCTACTCCGCGGTCCGGAAACGCCAACCAGGGCGGGGAGTCCGAGGCGTTCGCCCACGCACGTCAGATCATGGATCTGCAGCGCTGGATCGGGTTCAACCACGAGGAGACGCTGCAGGACTGGGCACTCCACTTCAGGCCGATCGTCATCGCCTGCAACTACTTCTACGGGTCGTTCCACTTCCTCGTCACGATCGCCGCCGCCGTCTTCCTCTACCGGCGCTTCCCCGACGACTACCCGCTCTTCCGCAACACGCTCGCGCTTGCCACCAGCGTCGCCCTGATCGGGTTCGTCACCTATCCGCTCATGCCGCCACGTCTCCTCCCAGAGTCCTACGGCTTCATCGACACGCTCGCGAAGTACCCGACGTTCTGGTCGTTCAACTCGGGGGCCATGAGCAAGCTCTCCAATCAGTACGCGGCCATGCCGAGCGTGCACGTGGCGTGGGCTACGTGGTGTGCGCTCGTCTTCGTGCCCCGAGTGCGCACTCGCCGCGCGAAGGCATTCGCCGCCGCGTATCCGATCGTCACCGTCGTCGTAATCGTGCTGACGGCGAATCACTATCTGATCGACGCGGTGGGCGGGCTCGCGATACTCACCGTCGGGTACTTCGGAGCTCGCGCAATCACCCGAGCCGGCCGTGGCCCGGCCCGGAGCCTCGCTCCCTGACTTGCGGCGGGGCCGTACGGGACCGATCCTGCGGGTATGGCATTCGACCTCGACCATGTGGCGCTCGCCGCACCGGACATCTCCGAGGCGCTGGATCTCTTCGCAGGAACCCTCGGCGGGACGATCACCTCGGGCGGGCAGACCGTCGGCTTCCGTCCCGTCCAGGTCTGGATCGGAGACAGCACGGGCGAGGGGATGACCGTCGAGCTGATCGAGCCCTGGGATGTCGAGCACAACGACTTCCTCGCCCGCTTCCTGGCCGCGAAGGGTGCAGGTCCGCACCACCTCACGTTCAAGGTCCCCGACCTCGTCGCGGCTCTCGACCGGGTCCGTGAAGCCGGCTACACGCCCGTACAGGTAGACCTCTCGGAACCCGAGTGGCGCGAGGCCTTCCTCATGCCGCGTGAGGCCCACGGCACCGTCGTCCAGCTCGCGCAGCCCGGAGAGATCTTCGCCGACCGCGCGGCCATGCTCGCCCGGATCGCTTCGAACGGCCCGCGGCAGCACCCCCGGTGGTGGCACAAGCCTGCGGTGAACGGCGCGCCGCCCTCGTACCTGCGACGCGTGGTTCTCGCAACCGCGTCGCTCCCGTCCGGTCTCGGCTTCTTCGGCGCGCTCCTCGGCGGCCACGAGGGCGCCTCCGGTGACGGCTGGGTCGAGCTCGCCTGGCCGGGAGGCGCGCGCCTGCGGCTGGAAGAGCGCCACGACCGCCCACCCGGCATCGACCGTCTCGAGATCGACGGCGTCGATGCCGAGATCACCGTCGCCGGCACGAGGCTGGCGACCGCGTAGGGGCCGCAGCGCCGAGTCGCTACTCGCGGGGCGAGCGGACGAGGCCGATGACGACCTCGCGCACGGCCTGGTCGGCCAGCGAGAGGCGCACGCCGCGCGCAGTCACCAGCGCGAGCCGTCTCGGCGGCATGCCCACGATCGGCAGCGTCTGCAGGCCCGGATCGTCCGGTGGCACCGCCGTGGCCGGCATGATCGCCACCCCGACACCCGCTGCCACGAGGTCGAGGATGAGGCGGACGCCCTCGACCTCCAACGGCACCTTGAGGGTGATCCCCTCGGCTCTCGCTGCGTCGTCGATCTCGCGCCGGAGCGGGTTGATGACCGGAGGGAGAACCATCGGGTGCTGCGCGAGGACCGCGAGCGGGACCGGCGCCTCGTGGCCCAGATCGAGACCGACCGGCAACAGGGCCACGAGCTCCTCGTCGCGCAGGGGCTCGACGACGAGCCTGGCATCGTCGACCGGCTCCGTGAGGACGGCCTGCGCCAGGGTGCGGTCGGCCACCTCCACGGCGAGCCTCTCCGAAGCCCCCTCGCTGACTCGCAGCGAGACGCCGGCCGCCCTGAGCCGCATGTCGGCAACCACGGCCGGGACCAGCCAGCGACTGATCGTGCCGACCACCCCGAGGCCGGCATGACCGGTCTCGAGGCCCTGGATCATCGAGAGGTCGAGATGGAGGGCGTCGATCTCCTGGCGGATCCTGCGTGCCCTGTCGAGCACCAGCATCCCGAACTCCGTCGGGGTGGCCCCCTTGCGGCTCCGCGTCAGCAAGGGGACCCCGAGCTCGGACTCGATCTGGCGGACCTGCTCCGAGACGTTCGACTGCACGGTGTGGAGCGCGTCGGCGGCGGCGGTGAAGGAGCCCTCCGCCTCGATGGCCAGCAGAGTCTCCAGGTGCCTCAGCTCCATCTCACCCCTCCGCAGGCACCGCCGTAGGCCTCTACTCGCCCCGGTGAATATCCATCATGATCATAGATGGATACTATCGTTGTCAACCGTTGGACAGATTTCCTCGCTTCAAGTTGAATATTTCGGTGGGCGTCCGGAACCGTAGGACGCGGACGGACGCGCTTACTTCACCGATCCCGGGAGAGGAACCCAGGACCAATGGCTGCCGAGACCATCCCCAACCTCATCTTCACCGGCGTCCTCGAATGGACGACCGAGGCCGCGTGCCAGGGCCAGACTCGCCACTTCTTCGCCCCGCCCGGCGAGCGGCCGGAGGCACGCGTGGTGCGCGAGGCGCAGGCACAAGAGGTGTGTAGCACGTGTCACGTCCTCGGCGAGTGCCGCGACTGGGCCCGCGAGCACCGCGAGTACGGGTACTGGGGCGGAGAGTCGGAGGAGGAGCGGGCCGCTGCCGGCTACCGGGTCGACATGCCCGTCGGCCGCGCCGCGCGCTACCCGCGTGGTGACGGCAGGCCCGTGCGCCCGCGCGAGATCCGCTCCGCCTGAGACCCGCCCGGCGGGCACCACCGACCGTCGACGTCCCGGCGGTAGTCTCCCCGACGCCACGAACCGGGAGAGCAGGTGGGCAGCATCGACACTCCTGACGGCGTCGACCTCGAGCGCCTCCGGCCGTACTTCGCCCAGAACGTCGCCGGCGCCGGCGATCGCGAGCTCTCCGCCACGCTGATCTCCGGTGGCCGCTCCAACCTCACGTACGCGATCTCCGACGGAACGAGCGAGTGGGTGCTCCGACGTCCGCCGCTCGGGCACGTGCTGCCGACCGCTCACGACATGGGGCGCGAGCACCGTGTTCTCGCCGGCCTCGCCGGAACCGACGTCCCGGTTCCGCGCGTCTTCGCCTTCTGCGACGACGAGTCGGTGAACGGCGCGCCGTTCTACGTCATGGAGAAGGTCGACGGCGTCATACTCCGGACGTCCGACGACCTCGCCGTCCTCGACGAGCGCGACGCCCGCGCCTGCTCCGAGGCGCTCGTCGACGTGCTCGCACGGATACACGCCGTCGACTACGAGGCCGTCGGGCTGCGCGACTTCGGGCACCCCGACGGGTTCCTGGAGCGGCAGGTGCGCCGGTGGGGCGAGCAGTGGGAGCGATCGAAGACCCGACCGCTCCCCGCAATCGAGGAGCTGGCCCGGCGCCTGCGCGCGGCCCTGCCCGAGTCGCCACCACCGACGATCGTGCACGGTGACTACCGGCTCGACAACACGATGCTCGCAGCCGGTGATCCGAGTCGCATCGTCGCCGTGCTCGACTGGGAGATGGCCACTCTCGGCGACCCGCTCGCCGACCTCGGCCTCTTCCTCCTCTATTACGGACGCTCCGACGCGCAGGTCGTCGCTACGGGCGCGACGATCGATCCCGACGCCGGCTTCCTCGCACGGGACGAGGTCATCGCGCGGTACGCGTCCCTGAGCGGCCGATCCGTCGAACAGCTCGACTTCTACGAGACGCTCGCCGCGTACAAGCTCGCGATCATCGTCGAGGGGATCCATGCCCGCTTCCTGATGGGCAAGACGCTGGGCGACGGCTTCGACAGCATGGGCGGCCTCGTCGAGAGCCTGGCGGAGTCGGCCCTCGAGGCATGCGGCCGGTCGTCCATAGCCGCGCTGCGCGGCTGAGCGACGCCGTCATCGGGAGAGCCCTGTGACGCCGCCTGGACGCCCCTCGTCCTCGTGGCGCTCGGCGGCTCCGCCGGGGCGTCCGCCCGCTACTGGTTGTCGCGAGAGCTCCCCGTGAGCGCGGGCACCTTCCCGACGACGACCCTCGTCGTCAACGTCGCGGGCGCGTTCCTCCTGGGACTCCTAGTAGAGATCGTCGCGAAGCACGAAGAGCGCGCTGCGTGGGCGCGGCATCTCGTCGGGGTCGGGATGCTCGGCGCCTTCACGACGTTCTCGACCTTCTCGTCCGAGGTGGTGCTGCTGGGTCGCGACGGTCACACCTCCACAGCGATCGCCTACGTGGCTGCGAGTGCCGCTCTCGGAGTTGCGGCCGCGGCTTCGGGACTCCTCGCGGGCGGGTGGCGACCGGTCTGGCCCGTTCCGGACGAGGGTGAGTCGTGACCCTCCTCGGCGTCGCGCTCGCCGGGGCGGTAGGGGCCGGCTCGCGCTTCGCGCTCGAACGAGCGACGACTCAGCGCCACGGCCACCACTTCCCGTGGGGGACGCTCGTAGTCAACGCGACCGGCCTCTCGTCATCGGTCTCGTCGTCGGTCTCGGCATGTACCACGGACTCGGCACCGGGGCGCGCAGCGTCGTCGGCACGGGATTCCTCGGCGGCTACACGACCTTCTCGACGTTCGCGGTCGAGACGGTGCGACTGTGGGAGGACCGATCCCACCGACTCGCAGCCTCCTACGCGGCGGCGTCCTTCGTCTTGGGCCTCGCCGCCGCGGCGTCCGGGCTCGCGCTGGCTGCGGCCCTGTAGTCGCCCCGCACTACCCCGGGCCCGCTTCTCTGTGACGCGACATGTAAGGAACGACGAGGCTGCGCGCTCTCCGGTCTGTCCGGCCCCGCACGCGGGCCGGCGGATCGAGGAGGACACGATGAGCACGCTCCGCACAGCGGTCGCAGGCCTCGCCCTGACGGTCGCGACAATCCCGTTCGTCGCCGGGGCCGCCCAAGCCGCCCCGGCACCCCCCGTGGCCGAAGAGGCCGAAGAGGCCGCGCCCGGGGTCGTCATGATCTGCGACGCCGTGCCCGAGCTCTGCGGTGGGGGCCCGGCGCTGGAGCTCGCCGTCATCGAGCCCGACCTGTGCGAAGTGATCCCGGAGCTCTGTGGCCCAGCCGAGCCCGAGGACGACGCAGTGCCACCCGAGACACCCGAGACCCCAGACACCCCCGAGACCCCAGACACCCCCGAGACCCCGGAGACACCTGAGACACCTGAGACCCCGGACACCCCCGAGACCCCAGACACCCCAGAGACCCCAGACACCACTGAGACACCTGAGACACCTGAGACCCCGGAGACACCTGAGACACCCGAGACGCCCGACGAGGCGCAGGAGATCCCGACGACGACTCCCGAGACGACCCCCGTGACGACTCCCGAGACGACCACCACCACGCCGGCGAGCTCGAGTGGTGGGAGCCTGCCGTTCACCGGCGGCGGATCGATTCCGCTGGCAGTCGGTGCCCTGGTCGCGCTTGGCGGAGGAGCAGCCCTGGTCGTGGCCTCCCGCAGGCGGACTCGGGTCCCGAGCACCTCCTGAGCCTGCCCGGTCCGGCGGGCCTGCGCCCCAGTGGCGTCGGGCCCGCCGGGCTGCCGGCGCGTGCGAGTATGCACCCATGCGCCTCGCCTCCTTCGACGGCCGTATCCACGCGATCGACGGCGACTTCGACGACCCCGCGACCCGGGCCTCCGACCTCGCAGCGCTGACCGGCCTCTCACCCGACCCGGTCGAGTTCCTCGCGGCCGGGGGCGTGGAGGCGGCCCGCGAAGCTCTTGCGGCCGCGCCGCCGGGACGGCCGATCGAGGCGTTCCGCGTCGACCCCGTCGTTCACGGTCCGAGGAGCGTTTGGGCCGCCGGCCTCAACTACCGCGACCACGCCGCCGAGACGGGGCAGGCCATCCCACCCGCGCCGGCGCTCTTCACGAAGTCCCCGGGTTCGCTGATCGCGCACGGCGCGTCGATCGTCGTACCACCGCACGTGGAGCAGCCCGACTACGAGGGTGAGGTCGCCGTCGTGATCGGCAGGGACGCACGAGACGTCGACGAGGCCGAGGCCCTCGACTTCGTCGCAGGCGTCACCATCGGCCACGACGTCTCGGCACGCGACCACCAGTTCGTCACGGGGCAGTTCTCGTGGTCCAAGTCGTTCGACACCTTCTGCCCGCTGGGCCCGGTCCTCGTCACCCTCGACGAGGTCGACGTCTTCGACCTACCGATCGAGACGCGGCTCAACGGCGAGGTGGTCCAGTCGTCGACGACGGCGCACCTCGCCTACTCGATCCCCAGGCTCGTCGCGTGGATCACGCAGGGCCTGACCCTCCTCGCAGGCGACGTGATCCTCACCGGTACGCCGGCAGGTGTGGGCGTCGCGCGCGACCCACAACGATTCCTGACTCACGGAGACGTCGTCGAGATCACGGTCGCAGGGGTCGGGACGCTGCGGAACCCCGTAGTCCGGCACGGCCCGCCTCTACCCGGGTCGTAGGCTGGACGCATGACAGTGCAGTGGTCGGCACGCCCGCAGCTGCGGCGGCCGGCGCTGGTCGCCGCCTTCGAGGGGGTGGAACGACGCTGCCGGGGCGGCGTCCGACGCCGTCCAGCTTCTCGGCCGGCTCCACAGGGCGGAGTCATTCGCCGAGATCGCTGCGGACGAGTACTTCGACTTCCAGGCGTCTCGTCCCCGAGCGACGATCATCGACGGCGTCGTCACGTCGATCGCATGGCCGAGGACCACCTTCCTCGCGGCCCGCATCCCCGACGCGACCCATGATCTCGTCCTTCTCCTGGGAGTCGAGCCGAATCTGCACTGGCCCGACTTCTGCCGGGAGGTCCTCGGCGTCGCGCGCGACTGCGGGTGCGAGATCGTCGTGACTCTGGGTGCGCTCCTCGCCGAGGTCCCCACACCCGACCGGTGCGCCTCACCGGCGTGACCGACGACCCAGCGACCGCGGACAGGCTGGATCTCCTCCAGTCCCGCTACGAAGGGCCGACGGGCATCGTCGGCGCCGTGCATGCCGAGGCCCACCGGATGTCGCTGCCCTCGGTCTCGCTGTGGGCCCCCGTCCCCCACTACGTGGCCACGCCACCGAACCCCAAGGCGACCCGCGCCCTGCTGGATCGACTCGGCCGCCTGCTCGCGCTGCCCATCGACCTCTCCGACCTAGACGCTGCTTCTGCGGCGTGGGAGGGACAGATCGACCTCGCGGCCTCCGACGACGGTGAGGTCAAGGCGTACGTGAAGTCGCTCGAGGAGCGGTACGACGCCGAGGAGACGCCGTCAGGCGACTCGCTCGCAGCCGACTTCGAGAGGTACCTGAGGGACCAGACCGACGACGACTGAGCGTCCCGCTACTGCAGGAGGTCTCGGGCTACCTCTTCGAAGAGCCGCGTCGACAGCAGCAGCGACTCCACGTCGACGCGCTCGTCGTGGCCGTGGAACATGGTCCCGTAGTCCTCGAAGGTCAGCCGGCTGCTGAACAGTCCGAAGCCGTACGCGACCGATCCCGCCCGCCGGAAGAACCGAGCGTCGGTCGCACCGACGGTCAGGAACGGAACCAGCGACGACCCCTCCACGAAGCGCCCCGAGACGCGCCCCAGCGAATCCCACAGCGGCGTATCGGCGGGGGAGATGGTCGACTCGTTCTCGTCGTCGAACGGCGTGATCTCCACGTGCGGGTAGAGGTCGCCGAGCGCCTCCGCGAGCATCCCCTGGAGGTCGCTGCCCTCCTGCCCGGGGAGCGTTCGGATATCGACCTCGAGGTCCACCGAGTCGGGGATGACGTTCGTCTTGGTCCCACCATGGATGATCGTGGGCGCGAACGTGGCGTGGGTGCAGGCGTGTGCCTGTCGGGCCATCCCGATCGGGAGCTCCTCGCAGAGCGCGTCGAGGCGGGCCGGATCGGTCAGGTCGGCGGGGAGACCGACGCCCTCGATGAAGCTGCGCCAGGTGTCGTGGATGGTCGCTACCGGCCGGTAGTCGGCGAGGCGGCGCACGATCTCTGCAGCGGTCACCAGGGCGTTGTCGGTCCGGTAGGGCTGCGACGCATGCCCCGGTGTGCCTCGGATCCGCAGACGGCACCAGTACGACCCCTTCTCCCCGACGATCACGGGCAGACGCAGCCCGCCGTCGGACGCAGGGATCTGGAACCCACCGGACTCGGTGATCACGTAGTCGGCCGAGACGGCGTCGCGCTCGTTCTCCACCATGTGCTTCGCGCCCCAGGTGCCGAGGTTCTCCTCGTCGGCGACCGCCAGATAGACGAGAGTGCCCTTCGGACGGAACCCGGAGTCGGCGAGGTGCTTGAACGCGACGGCCATCGTCGCGGTCAGGTTGAGCATGTCGACAGCCCCGCGGCCCCATACCTCACCATCGATGATGTCGCCGCCGAACGGATCGTTGCTCCACCCGTCGGCACTCACGGGGACCACGTCGGTGTGACCCATCAGCAGGAGTGGTCGGAGCGTTCGGATCGGTGCCCTCTATCCTGGCGACCAGGTTGTCGCGGCCCGGCCGCGTCTCGTAGCGCTCGATGTCGAGCCCCGCGCTCCCCCAGGTATGCGTCGAGGACGTCGCTGCTGCGCACCTCGAACCCGGAGTCGGGTGTTCCGTCGTTGACGCACGCGTTGCAGGATCAGGTGCTGGAGCAGATCAGTCGCCTCGGCCGCGGTCGCGTCGTCGTCCGGGAGCATCGCCGCCGTCCCGCCCGTGATCCTCTGGTCGCTCATCCCCCGACGCTAGCCATCAGCCGGTCCCGGCGTGGCCCGGAGCGGAACGTGATCCTCTCAGGTGTCCCACCCGGTGGTCGTGCCGGGTTACCGTGAGAGCCGCGCCGGGTTAGCTCAGTCGGCAGAGCATTCGCCTTGTAAGCGAACGGTCGTCGGTTCGATTCCGACACCCGGCTCCGAAGCGCGCTCCCGCTACCCGACACGCCCTCTCGTCGGGGTCCCCAGGCGGAGATGCTTGTAATTCGCGCGCCACCCGGCCAACATCGACCTCCAATGGATCTCAGCGAGCGCGACCGCCACATGCTCGATTTCGAACGCGCATGTTTCACGCTGCCCGGCACAAAGGAGTCCGCGATACGCGCGCGGTTCGCCATGTCGCCCGCCTCGTACTACCGGATCCTCCGGGATCTCCTCGATGACGAGGCGTCCTATCGGTACGACCCGCTCACAGTGAAGCGACTCCGCCGCGACCGCGCTCTCCGCCGCAGGCAGCGCATCGAGGGCCGTCGCGCCGACCCGGGCTCTCGTTGATCCCTCCCGGGGCGCCGCGCGGGGCAGAATGTCGGCATGGCTCGAGGCACCGGCATGACAACGGGGTCGCCGCCGCACGGCGAAGACAGCGCACTGGCGCGCACAGCGGGGTTCGCGGCGGCCAAGGGCGCCGGGGTCATCGCGGCCGCGGTGCTCGTGGGCGTCCTCCTCCTACAGATCGTCGACGACGGCTCGACCGGACCGATCGGCGCGGCCGGCGACGGCAAGCCGGACACAACCACGACAACCGGAAAGTCGTCGCCCGACAAGACCACTTCGACGACCGAGGCGACCGCGCCGGCGAAGAACGCCGACCAGGTGAAGGTGCTCGTCCTCAACGGCGGGGCCGCCGCAGGGTCGGCCGGCACGATGTCGGAGACCCTGAAGCAGAAGGGCTACACGAACCAGGAGCCTGCCAACGACGACGACGCGACGCGAACGGGGGAACGTCGTCCACTGTCGAGAGGGCCTGGAGCGCGAGGCGGCGGCACTCGCCGTCGCCGTAGGCGAGGGGACCCCGGTCGAGACCTTTCCGGATCCTGCGCCTCCCAACAGCGACACCGCCGACTGCGTCGTGATCGTCGGCGCGTAGCCGGCCCCGAGACGAGACGTCAGCCCGCGCGGCGTAGCAGCCTGTCCCGCTGCGGTCCTGTCGCGGCGTCGATCGCGGTCCACGCCATGGCGACCGCTCCGTCGACCACCGCGGAGTCGGCCGACGCGCCGACGCATGCCGCCGCGAACTCGCTCTGGTGGTTCATCGCTCCCCCGTCTCGATCCCGATGCAGGGGGTGGATCGACGGCACCGCCAACGACACGTTGCCCATATCTGTCGAGAAGGTCATCGAGGAGCCCGCCGGGAACGATCTACCGAGATCCTCGGCGTTCGTGCGATAGATCGCCGCGAGCCCGGCGTCGTGGTCCATGTGCGTGTACGCAGGCGAGACGTCCTCGATGCTCAGGGCGGCCCCCGTGGCGAGCGCCCCGGCCTCGAAGCAGCGCTCCACCCTCGCTCGCACCGCCTCGACGCCGTGCATCGTCTCCGACCTCACCATCCACCGCCCCGAGGTGTGGGCCGGCACCACGTTCGCGGCGTCACCCCCGTGCATCACGAACCCGTGCACCTGATCGGAAGCGCCGAGGTGCTGGCGCAGCAGGCCGATCGCGGACTGCGCGACGACGAGGGCGTCGGCTGCGTTCACGCCCCGCTCCGGCGCCGCCGCCGCATGCGACTCGCGACCCGTGTAGAAGACGTCGAAGTGGGCCACGGCCCTGACAGCGGGCTCGAGGCACTCGACCGGACCGGGGTGGACCATCAGCGCCGCGTGCACGTCGTCGAACGCTCCGCGCTCGAGCATGAGCACCTTGCCGCCGCCCCCCTCCTCCGCGGGAGTGCCGAGGACGGTCACGGTCAATCCCACATCGTCTACGAGCGGGGCCAGCGCGAGGCCCGCGCCTACCGCGGCGGCGGCGATGATGTTGTGACCGCAGGCGTGGCCGATCTCCGGTAGGGCGTCGTACTCGGCGCAGATCGCGATGTGGAGCGGACCGCTTCCGGCACGCGCCGCGAAGGCCGTGGGCATCCCGCAGTACCCCGACTCGACTTCGAAGCCCCGCGTGTCGAGCGCCTCGGCGGTCCACGCGCACGCACGCTCCTCCTCCCAACGGACCTCGGGGTGGGAGTGGATCAGGTGCGACAGCGAGATCAGGTCGGCCTCGTTCCGCTTCACCGAGGCGAGCGCCGCGCCCTTCGCGTCCATGCGGGTAGCGTCGCACCGTGACCCGCACCGACGCAACGCGCCCCACTGGAGAGCTGTTGGCGCCCTTCGCGGCTTCGGCCCGCGAGCTCGCCGTGCTCTCCGACTTCGACGGCTCGCTCGCCCCCGTGGTGCAGGATCCCGACGACGCGGTGGCCCTCCCTGCGGCTCTCGACGCACTCCGGCGGCTCGTCCCGCTGGTGAGGAGGGTCGGCATCGTCAGCGGCCGCGCCGTCGAGTTCCTCACCCTCCGGGTCGCTCTACCCGGAGTCGAGCTGGCAGGTCAGCACGGTCTCGAGTTCGAGCGCTCCGGCGAGCGTCGACTCGACGCAGCGGCGTTGCCGTACGTCGAGGTGATGAGGGTCGCGGCGGCCGAGGCCGAGAGCCTCCTTCCCGGGATCAGGGTCGAGGACAAGGGCGCGAGCATCACACTGCACTGGCGAGGCCGGCCCGCCCGCGCCGACGAGGTGCGTGGCGTGGCGGCGGAGCTCGCCGAGCGGCACGGCCTCGTGTTGCTCCCCGGCCGCCTGATCAGCGAGCTGCGCCCGCCCGTGGTCGCCGACAAGGGGACTGCCGTCGAGGCTCTCGCTTCGGGGTGCGCCGCCGCGATCTTCGCCGGCGACGACGACGGTGACCTCGCCGGCTTCGAGGCACTCGACCGCCTGACGTCGTCCGGCGACCTGCGGCATGCGCTACGGATCGGCGTGAGCTCACCGGAGGCACCCGCGGAGCTGATGGCGCGCGCCGACGTCGTCGTCGACGGGCCTCCCGGCCTCGCCGCTCTGCTGAGCTCGCTCGCCGGCATCATCGGAGGCGCTCCGGACTAGCTCCCGGCGTGGCCGAGGAGATCGTCGAGCCACATGACCGGCGTACGGGCACCCGCGAGCTCGCGGAGTCGTCGGGCGCGCGCGGCGCGCTCCGCTGCGGGCTCGTCGAGCGCCGCAGCGAGCGAGCGCGCGGTCTGCTCCAAGTCGTACGGGTGGACCTCGCGTGCTGCGTCACCCAGCTCGTCGAAGGCGCCCGCACCACGCGACAGGCAGAGGACGCCGTCGCGCTCGTTGAGCAGCGGTCCCTCTTTCGCCACGAGGTTGAGTCCATCGATCAGGGGGTTCACCAGCAGAGCGTCGTAGCGCTGCAGTCCGGCCACGCTGCGGGCGAAGTCGTCGCGGTCGTCGAGCACGATCGGTTGCCAGTCGCGTGTCCCCCACCGCTCGTTCACCGTCGACACCGCCTCCTCGACTTCATTGGCGTACTCGACGTACTCCGCCAGCCTCTGGCGTGACGCGTACACCATGGCGACGAAGACCACACGGCCGCGCAGATCAGCGCGCTCCTTCAGCAGCAGGTCATACGCCAGGAACCCGCGCACGAGGTTCTTCGACGGCTCGACGCGGTCGGTGCGCACTATGAGTGCCCGATCACCTACCAGGTCGTCGAGTGATCTGCGCGCCTCGGCAGCCGCAGGCGACGCGGCCACCTCTTCGAGGGCTGCACGATCGGGCCCCAGCGATGACGCGAAGGGGGAGTGCGAAGCAGCGCCACCCCCGAGCACCTCGCGAACCGACGCCCGATACGCGGCAGCCCATCGTGGCGTGTGGAACCCGGAGGGGCCTCCACCCATCGAACCGCAGATGGCTGCCGCCACATCGTCGGGGAGCACCCTGATGCCGCCCGGCCCACAGAACGGCGTGTGGGTGAAGTGCAGCACCTGGAGATCCGGCCGGACGCGCCGGACCATCGACGGCACGAGAGCCAGCTGGTAGTCCTGCACCAGGACCACGTCGCCGTCGTGCGCCGCCTCGCAGACCGCGGCGGCGAAGACCTCGTTCACCGCCGCGTAGGCGTCCCAGGCCTCCCTGAACGCGGGGTCGAAAAGCGGACGCCTGACGAGGTCGAAGATCCCGTGGTGGAGGAACCAGAGCACCGAGTTGGAGACGATGTCGTAGTGGAGCCGGTGCAGGTGCTCGTCTATGTCGAGGAGCCGCACCTCGATGCCGGGGGCCCTGGCCTTCCCGGCCCGCAGCGCCGCCCTGTCGCCGGCGCCGATGGCGGCGGCCACCCAGACGGCCGGATCTTCGTTGCGCAGGAGGAGAGGACCGAGCGCGCTCACCACGCCCCCGCCCCCCTACGTGCCTCGAACTCCCCGCCGCCCGAGTCTACGAACGTGTACGGACCGCGGTGCGAGACGATGATCAACGCCACGACCTCACTCGGTGGCGTTCAGGTCGCTGAAGAGACGCAGCCAGTCCTCGAGCTCCCCTAGTGGAGAGGAACTCGCGCCGCACGTGCTCGTGCCCCGCCGTCCCGAACCGCCTCGCCGTCTCCGCGTCGGAGAGGATCTCGACGCAGCGCGCGGCGCACTCGTCTACGGAGTCGACGAGGTATCCGCTCACGCCGTCTTCGATCTGCAGCGTGATTCCCCCCCGCCGACCACCTACCACCGGACGTCCCTTCCAGAGCGCCTCGCTGACCGTGAGACCGAAGCCCTCGCGCAGCGACTTCTGGACGACGACGCCGGCGGCCCGCTGGAACGCGTTGATCTGAACGGCCCCGACCTGCTGCAGGTTGGAGAGCAGGAACACGTCGCGATCCCCGGCCCGAGCCTCCTCGCAGAGCTCCCAGTAGTGGAACCCCTCGGGGTCGTCGGTCGCCATCGACCCTGCGAGGATCAGCTGGAGCCCCGGCACCTCCTCACGCGCGATGCGGAAGGCCTCGATGACGCCGACCGGGTCCTTCCACGGGTCGAAGCGGCTGACCTGGCACATGATCGGCCGACCGGGATCGACGCCGTAGGAGCGACACATCTCGTCGACGAACGGCTGCGCCAGGTCGAGGTTCTTGACCGAGAGCGGGTCGATGCACGGCGGCGCCTGCACGACACGGTCCATCTCCAGCGACTCGGGCACGAACGACGGCATCGTCCACACAGAGACGTCGTACTGCTCCACATAGGGTCGGAAGAACTCCCACACGCGCGGGTTCGCGTCGGTGAGGTCGATGTGGCAGCGCCAGATCCATTTCGCGCCGTTGTTGTCGAACCTGTGTCCGCGCACGAACTCGCGAATGGCCACCGGCTGTGGGTCGTGGAGCACGACGAAGTCGTACTCGCCTTCGAGGGCCGTCGCGTTGTCTACCGTCCGCTCGAGGTAGACGCGTTCGTCGCGCAGGTCCCACTCGATGTCGGCTCCCTGAAGGGCGTTGTGCGCCGACTTGGTGACATGGAAGAACTCGTCGGTCCCGCGCATCACCTGCCAGTCGGCCTCCAGGCCCGCTGCACGCAGCAGCGGCACGTGCGTGGCGAGCAGCTCCGCCACCCCGCCCCCGTAGGCGGTCGCGTTGACGTGCAGGACCCGCGCGCCTGCGAGCGGGGCTGCGAGCTCCCGGATCCGCTCGATCGTGCCGGGCTCGACGACTTCGGCGTAGTCGGAGAGGTTCTTCTCGAGTAGAGGGACACGTTCCAGCAACGGCACATTCCCGGTCTTGTGGGGTCAGGGGCGGTGTGGTCAAGGGGCGCCGCGGGTCCGGGCTCTCCACCCCAAGGGGTGCGCGCCCGAGCCGCCGCGGGCCAATCTATGCGATGTGACCCGCGCCATCGTCTGTCCCGACAAGTTCCGAGGGACCCTCACCGCTGCGGAGGCCGCCGCCGCGATGGCGCGCGGGCTCCGGCGCGGCGGGATCGACGACGTGCGGGAGATCCCCCTCGCCGACGGGGGCGAGGGCACTCTCGAGGCGCTGCTGAGCGCGTCCGGCGGATCGCTGCGCGTCGAGCGGGTCACCGGCCCCCTCGGCGCCGCCGTCGATGCCCGATGGGCTGTGCTCGCCGGCGGGGTGGGGGTCGTCGAGATGGCCCGCGCGAGCGGCCTGGCACTCGTCGAGGGCCGGAACGACCCGCTCGGGGCATCGACGAAGGGGACCGGCGAGCTCATCGCCGCCGTCGCCCGCTCCGGGATCCGCAGGATCATCGTCGGGGTAGGGGGCAGTGCCACCACCGACGGCGGACTGGGAGCCGTCGAGGCGCTCGGGTGGTCGCTCCAGGGCCTCGACGTCACAGTGGCGTGCGACGTCACCACGCGGTTCCTCGACGCGGCCCGGACGTACGGGCCACAGAAGGGCGCCGGCGACGCCGAGATCGCACTGCTCACACGGCGTCTCGACCGCCTCGCACAGCAGTACGCCGAGCGGACCGGCGTCGACGTGACCGACCTGGAGGGCGGTGGCGCGGCCGGCGGTCTTGCCGGCGGGCTGGCGGCGATCGGCGCGACCCTGGAGCGCGGCTTCGAGGTGGTCGCCCGCGCCGTCGGTCTCGACGACGCCCTGGCATCTGCGGACCTCGTGGTCACCGGCGAGGGCAGGCTCGACACGACGAGCCTCGCGGGCAAGGTCGTCGGCGGAGTCCTCGACTGGGCGACCGGGGAGGGCGTAGGACATCTCGCCGTCGTCGCCGGTCAGGTGACCCGCGACGCTCGCGCCGCGCTCTCGCGGCGCGGAACGGTTCAGGTGCTCGCTCTGACCGACCGCGTCTGGTCGTCGGGTGAGGCGTTCACCCGGGCTTCACTCCTCGTCGAGGAGGCCTGCATCGAGGTCGCCCGGCCCACCGCGTCGACCGCTCCCTGAGCGGGCCCGGTACTCCGCGATCGTCGCGATAGGAGGCCGCTCGCGCACCTCGACGGCGACTCTCTCGGGCGAGTACGAGGGATCGAATCGGACCAGCTCCGCGGGCTCCTGTTCGACCGGCCCGAGCCCGGCGCGTCGCAGCGCGGTCACGAGGACGGCGAGTGCCTGCGGGCCGAGATCTGCGAGCGGTCGGTTCCGGTGCTCGCGCACACCGAGATCGACCTGGGCGATCGCGTCGAACCCGAAGCGTTCGCAGACGTCGATCAGCAACCCGATCTCGACACCCCAGCCCATCACGAAGGGGAGCGTCTCGACGGCGCTGCGCCTGACCGCATACTCCCCGGAGAGCGGCTGCACCACCTCGGCCAAGGTGGGGAAGAGGTGACTCAGCAGCGGCCGGGCGACCAGCTCCGTTACACGGCCCCCTCCGCCGTGCTCGCCCCTCAGAGGTCGTTGGTAGTAGCCCTTGGTGAGCACCAGTCCGCGGTGGAACAGCAGCGGTGCCACCAGGCTGCTGACGAAGTGCGACCGGAAGTCGCGTACGTCGGCATCGAGCCAGCAGATGAGGTCGCCGTCACACGCGTGGAGCGACTTCCAAAGGGCATTGCCCTTGCCCGAGCCCGGACCCGCCGCCGGCAGGATCGAGGACTCGGCCACGACCCGGGCGCCGGCCTCGGCCGCCTCTACGGCCGTGGCGTCGGTCGAGGCGTCGTCGATCACCACGATCTCGTCCACGAGCGCAACAGCCTCCACGAGGTCGCGCCGGATGGTCGTGACGATCCCCCGACCGTCGCCGCCTCGTCGGCGGCGGGCAGGCAGACCGACAACCTGCTCCCACAGCGGGACTTCGCTTCCGCGAGGGCCTCCGCGCCCGCCATCTCCTCCATCGCGCGAGCGTAGGGGGCAGGGCGGGGCTGCGCCCCGGAGGCGGTGTTACGCTTCCCGTCGAACACGCGCTCATCCAGAGCGGCCGAGGGACAGGCCCTGTGACGCCGCGGCAACCAGTCGCCCGGGACTCCGGGTGGCCAGGTGCCAATGCCTGACCGATGAGCAGCCAAGAGCGGCGAGAACCTCCGCTCGAGGCGCTCGAGAGCGCGTCGAGAGCAGCCGGTGCCCGCAGGTACCGGAGCGGAGGAGGACCATCGACATGGGATTCGTGCTCGGACTTCGTTGCCGGGAGTGCGGCCGTGAGTACCCCGCCGACCCGATCTACACCTGCGAGTGGTGCTTCGGCCCGCTCGAGGTGGCCTACGACTACGACGCCATACGCGCGACCACGAGCAGGGAGCGGATCGCCGCCGGACCACCCAGCCTGTGGCGCTACTCCGACCTCCTCCCCGCGAAGTCCGACCCGGCGCTCGACCTCGGAACCGGCTTCACGCCGCTGGTCCGTGCCGACCGGCTCGCGGAGGCTCTCGGGCTGGGGGAGGTGTGGGTCAAGAACGACACGCGCAACCCCACGAACTCCTTCAAGGACCGGGTCGTCTCGGTCGCTCTGGGCAAGGCCCTCGAGTTCGGGTTCAAGACCGCCGCCTGCGCATCGACCGGGAACCTCGCCAACTCGGTCGCGGCCCATGCGGCGCGCGCCGGGCTGCGCTCGTACGTCTTCATCCCGGCCGACCTCGAGCAGGGGAAGGTGATCACGACGGCCGTCTACGGCGGCAACCTCGTCGCCGTCGAGGGCAACTACGACGATGTGAACCGGCTCTGCGCCGAGCTCGCCGGAACGTACGAGTGGGCATTCGTCAACGTGAACGTGCGCCCCTACTACGCGGAGGGTTCGAAGACCCTCGCCTACGAGGTCGCAGAGCAGCTCGGGTGGCAGGTGCCGGACCACGTGGTCGTCCCCGTCGCCTCGGGCTCACTTCTCACCAAGATCGAGAAGGGCTTCCGCGAGCTCCACCGGGTCGGGCTCCTCGACGACGACCCGCAGGTGCGCGTCTCGGGCGCGCAGGCCCTCGGCTGCTCTCCCGTCGCCACCGCCTGGTTGGAGGAGTCCGACACGATCCGTCCCGTGAAGCCGTCGACGATCGCGAAATCGCTGGCGATCGGCAACCCGGCCGACGGCTACTTCGCGCTCGACACCGTGCGCCGGACGGGTGGCGCGTTCGCGGCGGTGACCGACGACGAGGTCGTGGAGGGCATGCGACTCCTCGCACGCACCGAGGGGATCTTCGCGGAGACGGCGGGCGGCGTCACCGTCGCAACGCTCCGGCGCCTCGCCGCCGAGGGCGTGGTCACCCCCGACGAGCGCGTCGTCGTCTACGTGACGGGCCACGGGCTCAAGACCCTCGAGGCCGTAGCCCCCGTGGTCGGCCCGACGGCGACGATCCGCCCGACACTCGAGGCGTTCCACGAGGCATTCACCGTCGAGGACTGACCCCGTAGCAGAAGACCCCACCGACACCGCCAGGAGCAGCGAATGCCCGTAACAGTCCGCATACCCACCCAGCTGAGGAACCTGACGGGCGGCGCATCGGAGGTCTCCCTCGCAGGAGCGACCGTCGCCGAGCTGCTGCGCGCGCTGGAGGTCGCGCACCCCGGCTTCGCGGAGCGCCTCTTCGACGAGACCGGTGAGCTCCGACGCTTCGTGAACGTCTTCGTCGCCGAGGACGACATCCGCTTCCTCGCCGGCGTCGAGACCACCGTTGCCGACGGGCAGACGATCAGCATCGTCCCCGCCGTCGCCGGCGGGTAGCCGCCCGGAGTCGGGGGCGCCTAGCCGGCGGCCACGTAGAGGTGGGTGGCGATCTCCGGCGGCACCACGTGCTCGCCGGTAGCCGTCCGCACGGTGACGTCACCGGCCGTGCCGTCCGCACCGGCGACGACCGTCGCACTCGCTCCAGGGATGAGGCGGGCCTCTGCGATGAACCGGAGGCTCTCGTCGTCGAGCTCGAGTCGCTCGCTGATGCGCGCCACGGTCACCCGGCCGGCGGGGGCGCCCGCGAGCGCGACCGTGGGCTCGGAGCGGGTCCGGCGCTGCGTCCCCGGGATCGGGTTCCCGTGCGGGCAGGTCGCGGGGTCGCCCAGGAGCTCCACGAGCTTCTCCTCGACGTCGGCGGATATCACGTGCTCCCAGCGGGCCGCCTCCCGGTGGACCTTCTCCCATTCCAGACCGATCACATCGGCCAGGAGCCGCTCCGAGAGCCTGTGGCGGCGCACGATCGTCGTTGCGAGGCTCCTGCCCTTCGCCGTCAGGTCGAGAGTGCGGTCGTCGAGGAGGCGGAGGTAGCCGTGATCGGCGAGGCGCCCGACGGTCTCCGACACCGCCGCGGCCGAGAGGCCGAGTCGTTCGACGATGCGGGCGCGCATGGGGCGGACCCCCTCCTCCTCCAGGGAGAGGATCGCCTCCAGGTACTCCTCGGTGGTGTCGTGCCACTCGGCCACGGAGCTCACTCCCGACGGCGCCGGCCCGGAAGGCCGACGGAACTCAGGTAAGGGTATCCTAAGTTCCATGCTCCCCCTCCCGGCCCCGGCGCCTGCGCTGAGCCTCGGCGCGCTCGTCAAGAGGTTCGGATCCGTCGCGGCCGTGGCCGGAGTCGACCTCGACGTCGCCACCGGAGAGCTCCTCGCCCTCCTCGGGCCCTCGGGGTGCGGGAAGACCACGACACTCCGCCTGGCGGCCGGCTTCGAGCGGCCCGACTCCGGGACGGTCACCCTCGGCGGCGAGGAAGTCGCCGGCCCGGAACGGTTCGTGCCTCCGGAGCGGCGCCGCATCGGCGTGGTCTTCCAGGACTACGCGCTCTTCCCACACCTCTCCGTCGCGGACAACGTCGGCTACGGCGTCCGCGACCGGGGGCTGCGGGAGTCGCGCGTCGCGGAGATGCTCGACCTCGTCGGCCTCGCCGGCGAGGCCCAGCGGCGCCCGCACGAGCTCTCCGGCGGCGAGCAGCAGCGCGTCGCCATCGCACGCGCCCTCGCCCCCGACCCCGCCGTCGTCCTCCTCGACGAGCCGTTCTCCAACCTCGACGCCGCGCTGCGCGGACGCGTGCGCGACGAGGTGCGCGACATACTCACCGCTGCCGGCGCGACGGCCGTCTTCGTCACCCACGACCAGGAGGAGGCGCTCAGCCTCGCCGACCGTGTCGCTGTCATGTCGGCCGGCCACCTCCGCCAGGTCGGGACTCCACCGGAGCTCTACGAGCAACCCGCCGACCGGTTCGTGGCGACCTTCGTCGGCGACGCCGACCTCGTCTCGGGCGACTTCGATGGAGAGCGGGTGACCACGGTGCTGGGAGCACACCCGACGTCACGCGCTCTGCCGACGGGCCCGGTCGACGTCGTCCTGAGGCCCGAGCACGTCCGCCTGCGGCTCGACGGCTCGGGGCCCGGCACGATTCGCCGCATCACCTACTTCGGTCACGACCAGATGCTCGACGTCGCTCTCATCGACGGAGGGCTGATCCACGCCCGGCTCGGGCCCGGGAACACGCTGCAGGTCGGAGACCGGGTAACGGTGTCGGTGATCGGCGATGTCGTGGCGTTCCCCTCGGCAGCGCCGGGCGGTCGGTGACGGCACCGGCCGAGTCGGCCGAAGTCGTCGTGCTCGGCGCGGGCCCGGCCGGTCTCGGCGCCGCGTACAGGCTCGCCACCTCCGGACGCTCGGTGATCGTCGTCGAGCGCGAGGCGCGCGTCGGCGGCCTCGCCGCGAGCTTCGATGTAGCGGGCGTGCGCGTCGACCACGGCAGCCACCGCCTCCATCCGTCGACTCCACCGCCCGTGATGGCAACCATCCGCTCACTCCTCGGCGCCGACCTGCAACAACGACAGCGCAACGGCAGGATCCGCATCGCCGATCGCTTCGTCGCGTTCCCGCCGCAGGCCGCCGACCTCCTGCGTCACCTCCCGTTGCGCGTGACCTCCCGTCTCGCTGTCGACGCGCTCACGGGGGTCGCTGCGCCGCGCGCGCGACGGCTCCTTCGAGGAGGCTGTGAAGGCAGGGGTCGGCCCCACGCTCGGAGCGCACTTCTACTTCCCTTACGTCACGAAGCTCTTCGGAATGCCCCCTCGTCTTCTGTCCTCGGAGCTGGCGCGCCGGCGCGTCGGCTCCGGTTCCGCCGCCGCCGTAGCCCGCCGCGCCCTGCGGCGATCGCACGACCGCGGGTTCTTCTACTCGCCGGCTCAAGGGTTCGGCCAGATACCCGAGGCGCTCGCCCACGGCGCCGTCGGGGCCGGCGCGACGATCCGCCTCGCGCCGAGGTGCAGGGGCTCGCAACTAGCCGGGACGGCGCAACCGTCACCCTGGCAGACGGATCGGTGATCTGTGGAGGGCGGGTCTGGTCGACGCTCCCTCTCCCCGCCCTGGCACAGATGGCCGGAGCACCTCGCGGTGTGCTCGTTGCCGCGGCGGGCCTGACCCAGCGCGCCCTCGTCCTCGTCTACCTTGCGCTTCCGATCCCGCGGTGGACCGAGTACGACGCGCACTACTTCCCCTCGCTCGACGTTCCCTTCCACCGCGTCTCGGAGCCCAAGCGCTACCGCGACTCTGCGGACGATCCGCGCGACGTGACCGTGCTCTGCGCCGAGATCCCGTGCGATCTCGGCGACGCGACCTGGTGCGCCACCACGCAGGAGCTGGGCGACCTCGTCGCGACTTCGCTCGAGCGCGAAGGGCTGCCATCGGCGGCGCCGGTGCACGTCGAGGCGCGACGGGTTCCGAATGCGTACCCGGTCTACGACCTCGGCTATGCAGCCCGCTTCGCTGCGCTGGACGCCTGGGCCGCTTCACGGCCGCGGCTGCTCACCCTCGGCCGGCAGGGGCTCTTCGCCCACGACAACACCCACCACGCCCTGGCGATGGCGTGGGCCGCTACCGACGCCCTGCGCGACGACGGCTCCTTCGACGAGTCGCTCTGGGCGGCGGCACGTCGGGACTTCGCCGACCACGTCGTCGAGGACTGACCGCGCCGCTGCCACATCTGCTTCGCCACGGTGGGCACCACGTGACGCAGATAGGTCGGGAGCTTCACGAAAGATCGGCCGTGCTCGCGGAACGAGTACGTGATGGGCACTTCGCAGTACCGGAACCCCTTCGCCAGAAGATCGAGGGTGAGCACCTGCGCGTAGTTGTAGTCGTGCGCTATCTCCGCTGCCTCGGCCGCCGGGAGCGAGAGTGCGCGATAGCCGCTCTGCCCGTCGGTGATCGGCAAGCGCGTCAGAAGCCTCATCGCGAGAGTGAGAACGCGGTTTCCGAGTGCGCGGTGCGGTCGCATCCGTCGCGCGGCGCCGGCGAACCGTGAACCGGCCGTGTAGTCGGCACGCCCGTCGACGATCGGGGCCACCAGTCGCTCGAGCTCCTCGGGCGCGTACTCCCCCGTCGGCATCGCAGAACGCGACCACCACAGCGCCCATCTCGACCCCGGCCGCGAGCCCGGTGCGCACCGCTGCGCCGAGTCCCCGCGGCACTCCGTGCCTCACCACGCGTGCGCCGGCCGCCGCGGCCACCGCGGCGGTCGCGTCGGCAGAGCCGTCGTCGACCACCAGCACCCGGACCGGGCGACCGCAGACCGACGCGGGCGCGCGCCGTACGAGCAACCCGACCGTGGCGGCCTCGTCGCGGGCGGGCATGAAGAGCACCACCGGCCCGCCCCCGAGTCCTGTTTGGACGCAACTGGTCACCAGGGCTCCGCTGACGTCCAAACAGGGGGTGGGGGTGGGCGTGGGGGTCATCGGCGCTCGCTTGCGTTCCGGGCGGGTGGGTGAAGTAAGGTTACCCTTACTTAGGTAAGGGCAACCTTACAACTTCTGAGACGGTGGAAGCTACGAGCGAGGTGTCACGATGACCCAGACCCACCACCCCCGCAGGCGGCGAGCGCGTCACCTCGCGACCGCCGCCCTCGCGCTCGCCGCACTCGGTCTCGGTGCCTGCGGGGGTCCGGAGGCGACCGGCTCACCGTCTACTCGGGCCGTACCGCCGACCTCATCGAGCCGATCCTCGAGAAGTTCTCCGGGGAGACCGGCATCGCCGTCGACTTCCTGCCCGGCGACTCCGCCGACCTCGCGGTGCAGATCGAGACGGAGGGCTCCAAGTCACCCGCCGACGTCTTCATCTCGCAGAGCCCGGGCGCGACCGGGTACCTGCTCGGCAAGGGGCGCCTGGCCGCGCTCCCGGCCGACGTGGTGGAGCGCGTTCCCGCGGAGTTCCGCGGCGACGGAGCGGAGTGGGTCGGTGTCTCGGGGCGCGTTCGTGTCCTCGCATACAACACCGACGACGTCAAGCCGGCCGACCTGCCCGACTCCGTGCTCGACCTGACCGACCCGAAGTACAAGGGCAGGGTTGGCGTCGCACCGACGAACGGGTCGTTCCAGGACTTCGTCACCGGGATGCGCTCCCTGATCGGCGACGACGAGACGCTTGCCTGGCTCGAGGGCATGGTCGCGAACGACGTGCGCACGTACCCGAACAACGTCGCGATCATCGAGGCGATCCAGCGCGGCGAGGTTCCCTTCGGCCTCGTGAACCACTACTACAACGAGCGCGCCAAGGCCGAGGATCCGGGTACTCCGACCGAGAACCACCTCTTCGCCGACGGCGACCCCGGGACGATGATCCTCGTCACCACCGCCGCCGTCCTCGACAGCTCCGATCACACGGACGACGCGACACGGCTGGTGGAGTTCCTGCTCTCGAAAGAGGCTCAGGAGTACTTCGCCGCCGAGACCTTCGAGTACCCGCTCGCTGCCGGCGTGAAGCCCGCCATCGAAGACCTTCCGGCGCTCGACTCGATCGCCGCTCCCCACATCGACCTGTCGGACCTCGGGGGCGGGTTGCAGCGAACTCGCGAGATGATCAGGGACAGTGGTCTCGAACGCGCCTGAGCTGACGGCGCTCGCAACCCGGCCGGGTGCGCCGCACCCTTCGTGGCGTCCCGCGCGGACGCGACCACCGGCGAGGCTCGTCGCCACGAGCCTCGTGATCGCCGCCCTCTTCGCTGCTCCACTCGCATACCTGGTCTGGGAGAACCTGAGCCGCGGCACCGACCTCTTGGAGACGCTGCGCAAGGAGCGCGCTCTCGATCCGCTCCGTCGAACCCTCGTCCTGGGGGTCGGAGTCTCCCTCTCGACGGTCGTGATCGGAACGGCCCTGGCCTGGCTCGTCGTGCGTACCGACCTACCCGGCCGGCGCGTGTGGCGCCTGGTCGCCCCGCTCCCCCTGGTGATCCCGTCGTTCGTCGGAGCCCTCTCGTTGCTGGCGGCGTTCGCTCCCGGCGGCCTCGCCGACGAGCTGCTCTCTCCCCTCGGCCTCGATCGCATGCCACGCATCGAGGGGCTCCGCGGCGCTGTGCTCGTTCTGACCCTGCTCACCTACCCCTATGTGTACCTACCTGTGTCGGCCCGGCTCGCCGCCCTGCCGCCGTCGCTGGAGGAGAGCGCCCGGTCGCTGGGCCGCTCCCCATGGGGCGTCTTCCGCACGATCGTGATGCCGCAGATCTCGGGCGCCGTGTGGGCAGGAGCCCTGCTGGTCTTCCTGTACTCGCTGAGCGAGTTCGGAGCGGTGCAGCTGCTGCACTACGACACGCTGACCCGCGCCATCTACTCGGCGCGGCTCTTCGACCGCGACGTCTCCCTGGCCCTGAGCCTCGTTCTCGGCGCCGTAGCCCTGACGGTCGTGGCGGTGGAGCGCCGTGTCGCGGCGCGGCGCTCGCGCACCGAGGCAACGGGCGCAGGCGGATCGACGCTGCAGGCTCCGCTCGGGCGATGGAAGGCACCCGCACTCGCCCTCGTCTCGCTCGTAGTGGGGCTCGCCGTCGTCGCACCGGTGGCAGTCCTCGTCCACTGGGTCGTCCGTGGCGCGGCAGGAGACGCCAACCTCGACCTCGCCGGCCTCCTCGACCCCGCCATCGCCACCGGGCTGTTGGGGATCGTGACCGCGGTCGCGGCACTGGCGGTGGTTCTCCCGGTCGCGTACCTCACAGCACGACACCGATCCCTCCCGGGGGGAGTGTCGAACGGTCTCGTCGTGAGCGGGTTCGCGCTGCCCGGAATCGTCGTCGCCATCGCGTTCGTCGCAATGGTCCTCGCGGTGCCCGGCATCGACCGTCTCTATCAGACCTACACGCTCCTCGTCGTGGCGTACGTGGTCCACTTCGGCTCGCAGTCGATGCGCGCGGCCCAGGTGGCCGTCGACGGTGTGCCGCGGCGCGTCGAGGACGCAGCACGCTCACTCGGGGCCGGACGCGCGCGTCGCCTGCTCACCATCGAGCTTCCGCTGATGCGCGGCGGCCTCGCCGCCGGCGCCGGCCTGGTGCTGCTCTCGACGATGAAGGAGCTGCCCGCCACTCTCGTGCTGCGCCCCATCGGCACAGAGACACTCGCCACGCAGGTCTGGGCTGCGTCGAGCGAGGGCTTCTACGCGCAGGCAGGCCTCGCCGCGCTCGTCCTCCTGTCGATCTCCGGGCTGCTCACGTGGTTCCTCACCGTCCGCAACCTCGAACGATCGCAGTAGCTCTCGTGCGCTCGAGCCCGCGCCGCACTGCGTTCCTGGTCGGGCTCGGGGTGGCTCTCTGGTGCGCTCCGGGTGCGTGGGAGCGGTCGACGGAGAACGCTCGCACCACCGCCGACGAGCCGCAGTACCTGATGACGGCTCTCAGCATCGCCGAGGACCGCAGTCTCGACGTGAGCGACGAGCGCGCCGCCGGTCGGTACCGCGCGTGGCACGCTGCCGGGCTCCCTCTCCAGGAGGAGGTGCAGGCCGACGGTTCTCGCGTCAGTCCCCACGATCCGCTGCTCCCGGCGCTCCTGGCGCTCCCGGTGGCAACCGGCGGCTGGCTCGCGGCGAAGCTCTCGCTCGGGGTTCTCGCGGGAGCACTCGCAGCCGCGATGGTCTGGGTGAGTGTCGAGAGGTTCGACGTGCCGCTGCGACTCGCCGTCCCGGTAGTGCTCGCGTTCTCCGCCTCGGCGCCGCTCGCCGTCTACGCGACACAGGTGTACCCGGAGATAGCCGCCGCGCTCGCCGTCACCGTCGCCATAGGCGCGATCGCAGGGCATCCGACCCCGCGCTCGACAGCGGCTCTGGGCGTCGCGGTCGTCGCCCTGCCGTGGCTCTCCGTCAAGTACGCGCCGATCGCGGCGGCCCTGGTGGCGCTCGGTCTCGTGCAGGCGTGGCGTGAAGGGCACCGCCGCGACGTCGTCGCACTCGGAGTCGCTCTCGGGGCGGCCGCCGCGATCTTCCTCGCCGCGCACCTCGCCTGGTACGGAGGGTTCACCCCGTACGCTGCCGGTTCCCACTTCGCGTCAGGCGAGCTCTCCGTCATGGGCGCGAGCCCCGACTACGTCGGTCGCTCCTCGCGGATCGTCGGGCTGTTAGCCGACCGGTCGTTCGGGCTCGCGGCATGGCAACCGGCCTACCTGCTCGCCGTCCCTGCCTTGGGTGCGCTCACGCGCCTGCGACCAAGGGGATGGAGCGCGCTCTCGCTGCCGCTCGCCGTAGGACTCCTCGACGCCGTCTTCGTCGCTCTCACCATGCACGGATGGTGGTTCCCAGGGCGCCAGGTCGTCGTCGTGTTGCCGGCAGCTGTGATCGCGGTCGCATGGTGGGCCGCACAGGTGCGAGTCGCTCCGTGGATCGTGCGCGCTGCAGCGATCGGCTCCGCCGCGGTCGGGGCGTCTGTCTTCGCATGGCTGGTCGCGCAGTCCCTGCTCGGCGACCTCAGGCTCGTCACGTCGTTCGAGACGCTCGCACACCCCTTGTGGCGCGCGTGGCGCGTGGCGCTCCCCGACTACCGATCCCCGTCCGGCTCCGGCCGTGCGCTGCACGCGGCGTGGATCGTGCTGTTCGCGCTGCTCGTCGCTTCGGGCCGGCACAGCGTCGCCGCCATTCCGAGCCGCGCTCGAGTTCCGTCAACCGCCTAGACCAGGAGACACGAACATGCGGATCCGGCTTCTCACAGCTGCAGTGCTCACCTCTGCAGTCGTCCTCGCCGCGTGCGGCAACGATGACGGCGCCGACGTCCGGCAGATCGGAGGTGAGGTCTCGGGATCGCAGGCGGCGTCGGGCACGGCCGAGTGCACGCCGATCGGCGACTTCGCCACGGCGGACACGACCGTCAACGCGACGCTCGACGAGTACTCGGTCACGCTCGACACGGAGGCCGTCACCACCGGCGCCGTCCACATCGCGGCCGAGAACATCGGCGACGAGCCACACGAGATCCTCGTCGTCGAGGCGGGGTCGCCGGACGACCTGCCGGTGGGCGCCGACAACAGGGTCTCCGAGGACGACCTGCCCGATGGGTCGCTCATCGGCGAGATCGAGGCGTTCCCCGGGGGCCAGACCTGTGACGGGACCTTCGACCTCGACCCGGGCACCTACGTGCTGTTCTGCAACCTCGTCACCTCGCCCGGGGGCATCGAGGTCAGTCACTTCATGGAGGGGATGGCTACGACCCTCACCGTGACCGGGTGACCCGGCCACACCGCAGGACCGGCGCGCGCTGCCCTGCCCCCGGCTTGCACTCGCGGGCCGCGAGTGCCAACATGGCTGGCACTCACCCCATGTGAGTGCTAATCCAGATCGCCCACACCGGTACATACGACGCAGCTCTGACGCTGCCACCAGGGGGTTTCCTGATGTCGAAGCAGATCGCCTACAGCGAGAGTGCCCGCAGATCGCTCGAAGCGGGCATGAACAAGCTCGCAGATGCGGTCCGGGTCACTCTCGGCCCGAAGGGCCGCAACGTAGTCCTCGAGAAGAAGTGGGGCGCCCCGACCATCACCAACGACGGCGTCTCCATCGCCAAGGAGATCGACCTCGAGGACCCGATCGAGAAGATCGGCGCCGAGCTGGTCAAGGAGGTCGCCAAGAAGACCGACGACGTGGCCGGCGACGGCACCACCACGGCGACGGTCCTTGCATGGGCGATGGTCCGCGAGGGCCTGCGCAACGTCGCAGCCGGCGCCAACCCGATGTCGCTGAAGAAGGGCATCGAGGCCGCCGTCGACGCCGCGGTCGCATCGATCCAGACGTCGTCGAAGAAGGTCGAGACCGACCCCGCAGCGATCGCCAACGTCGCCGCCATCTCGGCGGCCGACAAGGAGATCGGCTCGATGATCGCCGAGGCGCTCGAGAAGGTCGGCAAGGACGGCGTCATCACCGTCGAGGAGAGCCAGACCTTCGGCATGGAGCTCGACCTCGTCGAGGGCATGCGCTTCGACAAGGGATACATCTCGCCGTACTTCGTCACCGACCCTGAGCGCATGGAGACCGTCCTCGACGACCCCTACGTGCTCTACGTCTCCAGCAAGATCTCGGCGGTCAAGGACATGCTCCCGATCCTCGAGAAGGTCATGCAGTCGGGTCGCCCGCTCGCGATCATCGCCGAGGACATCGAGGGCGAGGCCCTCGCGACCCTCGTCGTGAACAAGATCCGGGGCACCTTCAAGTCGGTGGCAGTGAAGGCCCCCGGCTTCGGTGAGCGCCGCAAGGCGATGCTCCAGGACATGGCGATCCTCACCGGCGGTGAGGTCATCTCCGAGGAGGTCGGCCTCAAGCTCGAGAGCATCGGCCTCGACCTGCTCGGTCACGCTCGCAAGATCGTCGTCACCAAGGACGAGACGACGATCGTCGAGGGCGCCGGCTCCAAGTCCGACGTCCAGGGCCGCATCAACCAGATCCGCTCCGAGATCGAGAACACCGACTCCGACTACGACCGCGAGAAGCTCCAGGAGCGTCTGGCGAAGCTGTCGGGCGGCGTGGCGATCATCAAGGTCGGAGCTGCGACCGAGGTGGAGCTGAAGGAGAAGAAGCACCGCATCGAGGACGCCGTCCAGACCACCAAGGCCGCCGTCGAGGAGGGCGTCGTCCCCGGTGGGGGCGTGGCGCTGCTCAGGGCGCAGGCCAAGGCCCTCGAGCTCGCATCCGGCCTGGAGGGCGACGAGGCCACCGGTGCCCGCCTCGTGGCTCGTGCGCTCGAAGAGCCGCTGAAGCAGATCGCGGTCAACGCCGGCATGGAGGGCGGGGTCGTGGTCGAGAAGGTCCGGAGCCTCAAGGGCGCCAACGGCCTGAACGCGGCGACCGGCGACTACGAGGACCTCGTGAAGGCCGGCGTCATCGACGCCGCGAAGGTGACGCGCTCGGCGCTGCAGAACGCAGCCTCGATCGCTGCCCTCTTCCTCACCACCGAGGCAGTCGTCGCCGACAAGCCCGAGGAGAAGGGCGCCGCCGGTGGCGGCGGCATGCCCGACATGGGTGGCATGGGGGGCATGGGCGACTTCTAGTCGCACCGGTATCACCACACGCACGCGGAGAGGGGCGCCCACGGGCGCCCCTCTCTCGTACCGCGACTCCTGGCCGCGCTCGTGGCGACCGAGGGGCGTTACTCTCGGGAGATGGATCCGGTCTCACCGTCTGTCGGCTGGGGGTGCTGCACCTCTACTACCGTGTCGACCGCGCCCGCGCCGAGCGTGAGCCGCAAGGAGCGAAGCGCATCCTCGACGCCGTCGAAGCCTTGAAGGCCGACGGGCATCAGGTGATCACCTCGGCGGTCCTCGGGCAGAAGGCCGACCTCGGATTCGTCGCCATCGGGCCCGACCTCGCGCGGCTCCACCGGTTCCAGCAGGAGCTAGCCGCGGCCGCGCTAGCGCCCGCATGGTCGTACCTGTCGCTGACCGAGCTCTCCGAGTACACATCGACCGAGGCCGACGAGCGTGAGCGCCTCTCGACCGTCGAGGGGCTCACCGGCGACGACATGGAGGCGGCCCTCGCCGCGTGGAGCGGCCGGATGTCGCTCTACGCCGAGAACAGGCTCCACCCCGTCCTCCCCGAGAAGCGGCTGCTCTGCTTCTATCCGATGTCGAAGCGGCGCTCGGCGCCCGACAACTGGTACGCGCTGCCGTTCGACGAGCGGAAGCGCCTGATGGGCGGCCATGCGCGCGTCGGGCGCACCTACGCGGGCCGGGTGCTCCAGCTCATCACCGGCTCTACCGGCCTCGACGACTGGGAGTGGGGCGTGACCCTCCTCGCCGACGACGCCGTCGCACTGAAGGAGATCGTCGCCGAGATGCGCTACGACGAGGTCTCGGCACGGTACGCGGAGTTCGGTCCGTTCTTCACCGGTCTCGTGCTCGAAGCATCCGACGCGCTCTACCGTGTCGGTCTCAGCGACCCGGGAGGCAGCACATGAGACCCAGCAGCGAGCCGATACGGCTCTTCGTCTCCTTCCCCGAGAGCCTCGTGGGGCAGCCGGTGATCTTCGAGCTCGTCAAGCGCTTCGACGTCGTGCCGAACATCCGGCGGGCGAACGTCGAGGAGCACTCGGGCTGGATCATCTTGGAGCTCGGTGGCACCGAGGATGCCCGGGAGGCAGCACTCGCGCACCTCGCCGGCATCGGCTGCACCGTGAACCGGATGGAGGGCGACGTCGTCGCCGGATGAGCCATGACGGCCCCGGTCCACCCCACAGCCCGAGAGCAACAAGCCGCCGGAGCTCTCCACCGAGCGCCCTCACCTGCCGATCAGGCTACTGATGGACGCTGAACAGCGACCGCTCTCCGCGCGCGCGGAGCCGACCGACCTCGGGGAGCAGCGCTCCTCGGCGGTCTTCCTCTTCAGCCTCGAGCGCCGCCCCGACGGCTCGCTCGACGTGCGCGGTCTCGCGGTCAACGACACGGCGAGAGCCCTGACCGGCATCGACTCCCCCGACGCGGGGCCGGTACCCCTCGACGGCCTCTTCGTCCCCGATTCCGCGATCGAGGTCCTCGGTCACGTGAGACGCGCGGCGGCGAGCGGTGCGGCCCACGGATCCGAGACACAGGTCGTCTGCGAGGCCGGCGACGCCTCCGGGCCCGCCACCTTCACACCCGTCTCCGATACCGAGGGAGGGGTCACCGGTGTGGTCATGGTCACGTCGCCGATCTCGGCGCTCTCGTCCGCCGACCGCGCGAACAGGGCGGCCGGCGCCGGCGACGCGTCCATCGGCTCGTTCCGGTCCGAGCTCGGGCTCGGAAACGTCTTCGTCAGCGACGACCTGGCCGCGGTGCTCGGGGTGTCCCCGGAGGATGCGCTCGGGCACGGCTGGCTC
Organism: Acidimicrobiia bacterium; assembly: GCA_027494135.1. GTDB lineage: Bacteria > Actinomycetota > Acidimicrobiia > IMCC26256 > PALSA-610 > JAOSJK01. The sequence continues at coordinate 916,318 of JAOSJK010000001.1, forward strand.
GACGCCGTGCACCCCGACGACAGGGAGACGGTGCGCTCGGCCATCCGCGAGGCGGAACAGAACGCGAAGGCCCTCGACCTGAGCTGCCGCATCCGCACTCACGACGGCGACATCCGCTGGGCGCGCATGCGCGCCGCCCCACTGCTCGGCGACGCCGGCTCCGCGACCGGGCACGTCGGAACGCTGGAGGACACCACCTCCCACCACGAGCTCGAGATCCGCAACTCCCGGTTCGCCACGACCCTCGACTCCACCACCGACCTCGTCACCTACCACGACAGCACCGGTCGGGTCACCTACATGAACGCGGCCGCGCGGGCCTTCTTCGGGATCGGACGCGACGCGCCGCTCCCGGACCTGTACCCACCGGACCTCTCGGAACCCCCAACCGAGGGTGAGGCGGCGATGCGCTCGGCGCTCGTCGGCGACGGCAGGTGGCAGGGAGAGCTCACGATGACTGGTGACGGGGGACGACGAATCACTGCGTCCGTCGTGCTGGTCGCCCATCGCGACGCCTCCGGGACAATCGAGTACTACGCGGGCATGGCGCGCGACGTCTCGGAGCAGCGCGCCGCCGAGGAGGCCCGGAGGCGCTCGGAATCCACGCTGCGCGCAGTCGTCCAGCACTCACCTCTCGGCATCCACGTCCTCGACGACCAGGGCAGGGTGCAGCTCTGGAACCAGGCGAGTGAGCAGATCTACGGGTGGACGTCGGAGGAGGTCCTCGGGCGGCGGGCGCCATACGTCACGCCGGCCGAGGCAGCCGGCTACGAGGAGCTGCGAGCGAGGGTCCTCTCCGGCGAGACGATCGAGGGGCAGGAGGTGCGCCGGCTGCGCAAGGACGGCTCGACGGTCCACCTGAGCGTCTTCGCCGCCCCGCTGCGCGACTCCACCGGGCGCGTCATGGCCACCATCGCGGTCGTCGCCGACATCACGTCGAGGGTCGAGGCCGAGCACGTCCTGCGCGAACGCGAGGGGCTGATGAGCGCGCTGGTGGAGAGCGCTTCCGACATCATCTCGATCGTCGAGCGCGACGGCACGATCCGCTACTCGAGTCGGGTCTCCGAGCGGATGCTCGGCTACGTGGAGGGCTCGGCGCCCGGTCTCAAGATCTTCGACATCATCCACCCCGACGAGGTCGATTCCGTTCGCAGAGTCTGGGACGAGCACATCGACCACGCCGGCTTCGTGAGCCCCCTGGAGCTCCGCGTGCTCAAGGCCGACGGGACCTGGCTCCAGGTCGAGATCATCGCCAACAACCTCCTGGACGATCCGTCGGTCGCCGGCGTGGTCGTCACGAGCGCGACGTGACCGAGCGCAAGGCGGCCGAGGAGGCGCTGCGTCGTAGGGACGAACGGTTCAGGGCGCTCGTGCAGAACCTCGCCGAGGCGATCGTCGTGATCAGCCCCGACGGCGAGATCCTCTACAACACGCCGACGGCTGCAGCCATGTTCGGCGACAGCGAGCCCGACGGCTCCGGCAGGGCGGTCGCACCCCTCTTCGAGAAGCTGCACCCCGACGACCGCGACACCACCGCGACGGTGCTCGCCTCCGCCTGGACCGCCTCCGGCACCGTAGGCCCCGTGGAAGCTCGGGTCCGTCACGCCGACGGCCACTGGGTCTGGGTGGAGGCCCTGGCGCAGAACCTCCTCGACGACCCCGCGGTCGGCGGGATCGTCGTGACCATGCGCGACGTCACAGAGCGCCTCGACGCCGAGCGCCTCAACGCCCGCCAGGCAGAGATCCTGGAGCTGGTCGCCCGGGGGGTGCCGCTCGACGAGACGCTCGAGTCGATCGCCCTCGCCTTGGAGGCGAGCGACACCGGCCTCCGCTGCGCGATCTTCCTCCTCGACGAAGACGGCTCCACGCTCCGGGCACGAGCCGCTCCCAGCCTCGATGCAGCCTTCCTCGACCAGGTGGAGGTCGCCCAGGCGGTCAGGGGCGGCTGTCTCTATGGGGTGTCGATCCAGGACCGGGCATCGACGCGCGTCGCCGACGTCGAGAACGAAGTCGCCTGCAGCGGCTGCAGTGCCGTCGCCCTTGCAAACGGGGTCCGCGCGTGCTGGTCGACGCCACTGGCCTCCTCGATCTCCGAGGAGGCCCTGGGCGCGCTCATGGTCTACGCACACGCGCCGGGGCTCCCGTCGCAGGCTCAGGAGCGCTTGATGGCGGTCCTCGCCGACGTCGCGGCCATCGCGGTCGAGCGGAAGCGCTTCGAGGAGCGGCTGTCGCACCAGTCGCTCCACGACCCCCTGACGGGCCTGCCGAACCGGACCCTCTTCCACGACCGGCTCGTCCACGCGCTCGAGCGCTGCCAGCGGACACGCTCGGAGGTCGGCGTGCTCTTCCTCGACCTCGACCGCTTCAAGCAGGTGAACGACGGTCTCGGTCACGATGCCGGCGACGAGCTCCTCGTGGTCACTGCGCAGCGCCTCCTGTCTGCCGTCAGGCCCGGCGACACCGTCGCGCGGTTCGGCGGCGACGAGTTCACCGTGCTCTGCGAGGACCTCCCCGCAGCATCGGCCGGGCAGAGCGCAGCGGAGATATCGGAGCGCCTCCTCGCCGCGATCTCGGAGCCGCACTCCCTACTGGGGACGGAGGTCTTCCTGGGCGCGAGCGTCGGGATCGCGATCGCAATCGATACCGAGACCAGCCCCGACGACCTGGTGCGCGACGCAGACGTCGCCATGTACCACGCGAAGCAGCGCGGCAAGGGGCGCTGGGAGATCTTCGACGAGGCGATGCGCGAGCGAGTCCTCACGCGTCACGCGACCGACAGCGCCCTGCATCGGGCGATCGAGCGCGGCGAGCTCCGTCTCTTCTACCAACCGATCGTCGCCGTCGCCGACCAGAGCTGCGTCGGTGCAGAGGCCCTTGTCCGCTGGCAGCACCCGGAGCGCGGCCTCGTCCTCCCCGGCGAGTTCATCGGCCTCGCCGAGGAGACCGGGTTGATCCACGACCTCGGCCGCTGGGTCCTGCGCGAGGCGGCGACGCAGGCCGCCCGCTGGCACCTGGGCGCCCCGGAGGACTTCGCCGTGTCGGTCAACATCTCGGCTCATCAGCTCGCAAGGGGCGACCTCGACGAGGTCGTCGGCGAGGCGTTGGAGGTGAGCGGGGCGGCGCCGCAACGCATCTGCCTGGAGATCACCGAGAGCGTCCTGATGGACGACACCGACGCGATCGTCGAGGTGATCCGTCGCGTCAGGGACCTGGGCGTCCGGTTCAGCATCGACGACTTCGGTACCGGATACTCGTCTCTCGGCTACCTGAAGCACTTCCCCGTAGACGCCGTCAAGATCGACAGGTCGTTCGTGAGCGCGCTCACCTCCGACTCCGGCGACGCGACGATCGTCTCTGCCGTCGTCGGCCTCGCACACGCGCTGGATCTGAAGGTGGTCGCCGAGGGCGTCGAGACCCCCGAGCAGCTCGCGGAGCTCGTCGCCATCGAGTGCGACCACGCTCAGGGCTTCTACTTCTCCCCGCCCCAGCCCGTGGCCGACCTCCGCCGCATCTTCTCCAGGAACAGGTGGCGCGTCTCCGACGCCCCCGGTCGGGGCCGCCGCCGGCGCTGAGCCGACTCGTTCATCCGCCCGTAACAACCGGGCGACCACGTCGAAACACGCCCCTGCGACTCTGCCGTACGAGAAACCCCGTTCACGGCATTGGAGACGCGGGATGGAGATCAACGCAGGAGACACCGCCTGGGTGCTCACCTCGGCCGCACTCGTCATGTTCATGACGCCCGGCCTCGCCCTCTTCTACGGCGGCATGGTGCGCTCGAAGAACGTTCTCGCGATGCTGATGCAGAACTTCTTCTCGCTCGGTCTGGTCAGCGTCGTCTGGGCAGCATTCGGGTTCTCGCTCGCATTCGGCGGCACCTCGAAGTGGATCGGCAACTTCGACTTCGCCGGCCTGCAGGACCTGCTGACCAAGGCGCCACCCGGCTTCGAGGGACTCACCGTTCCACCACTGCTGTTCATGTCGTACCAGATGATGTTCGCGATCATCACCCCCGCCCTCATCACCGGCGCCATCGCCGACAGGATGCGCTTCCAGGCGTGGGTCTGGTTCCTCGGCCTCTGGCTGGTCCTCGTCTACACGCCGGTCGCACACTGGGTCTTCGCCCCCGCCGGCTGGCTCGCCGATCGCGGCGCGCTCGACTTCGCAGGTGGGACCGTCGTCCACATCAACGCCGGCATCGCCGCCCTGGCCGTCGTGCTCGTGCTCGGGAAGCGTCGCGGCTGGCCGGGGACCGCCATGCCGCCGCACTCGCTGCCGCTGACTCTCATAGGAACAGGAATCCTCTGGCTCGGGTGGTTCGGGTTCAACGCCGGGTCGGCACTCGGCGGCAACGACGTCGCGGCCCAGGCCTTCGTGAACACGCACCTCGCTGCCGCAGCCGCCATGCTCGGATGGCTGATCGTCGAGCGGCTCAAGGGGGGCCACGCCACGACCCTCGGCGCGGCGTCGGGAGCCGTAGCCGGCCTCGTCGCCATCACCCCCTGCGCCGGATTCGTCTCGGGGATGGCCCCTATCATCATCGGGCTCATCACCGGCGCCCTCTGCTTCCTCGCAGTGAGCCTCAAGTTCCGCTTCGGCTACGACGACTCGCTCGACGTGGTCGGCGTCCACCTCGTGGGCGGGGTGATCGGCTCGCTGCTCCTGGGCCTCTTCGCCGACAAGACCGTCCTCGGCACCGGTGCCGACGGCGTCTTCTTCGGCGGCGGTTGGGACCTGATGATCGACCAGGTCGTCGCCGTCGTCGCAACAATGGTCTACTCGTTCACCGTGACGTACGCGATATGCATCGCCCTGAAGAAGATCCTCCCGGGCGGGCTGCGTGCGACCGAGGAAGAGGAGCACACTGGACTCGACCTCACACAGCACTCCGAGGTCGGCTACGCGATGGCCGAGCGCTAGGCGCGAGAAGGAGAGCGAACCGTGAAACTGGTTGTGGGCATCATCAAGCCCTTCAAGCTCGACGAAGTGAAGGCCGCAGTTCAGGCCCTCGGAGTCCAGGGGGATCACGATGTCGGAGGTGCAGGGCTTCGGGCGCCAGCGCGGCCACACCGAGGTCTACCGCGGCGCCGAGTACACGATCGATTTCCAGCCCAAGGTGCGTCTGGAGATACTCGTAGAGGACTCCGACGCCGCCCCGGTGGCCGAGAAGATCATCGAGGCCGCCCGCACCGGCAAGATCGGCGACGGGAAGGTGTGGATCATCCAGGTGGAGGACGTCTACCGGATACGCACCGGCGAGGCCGGGACCGACGCGATCTGACGCAGCTCCGCAAGTCGACCGGCGCAGACGCAGGCGCTCTCCGTGCGGCGCGCGCCGCGCTCATCGGGGACACGACCCTACGCGGGCGACACTTCGGACCCGCGCTCGCGGAGCTCCTCGACCGTACCTTCACCGATCTCCTCGCGGCCCACGAGGCACCGGCACCGGTTGCGGTCGTGGCGCTCGGCTCGTACGCGCGACGCGAGCTCTGCCCTGGTTCCGACATCGACGTCATGCTGCTGTCAGGGGATCCGACCAGAGTTCGCGGCCGGCGCCCTCGGCGACCCGACCTCCGCGGACTCGCCGAGCATCTCTGGTACCCACTGTGGGACGCCGGGTTCGTGCTCGGACACGCGACGCGCACCGTCGACGAGACGCTCGAGCTCGCCGAGAGCGACCTCGACTCCCTGACGGCGATCCTCGAGGTCCGCCATGTCGCCGGAGATCCCGCGCTCACGATCGAGATCGCCGAGCGCGGACGGTCGCTGGCACGTAAGCGCCGCGAGCGGCTGGTGCGGCAGCTCGCAGACGCATCCGACCTGCGCCAGGCGCGGCCGGGGCCGATTGCCGAGATGCTCGAGCCCGATCTGAAGGACGGCAGCGGCGGGCTGCGCGACCTCCAGTCGCTCGAGTGGGCCGGCAGGGCTATGGCCGCCGAGCGCGATCCCGACGGCGCAGAGGCGGCGCTCGTGGAGCGCGGCTACCTCTCCGGGGCCGACGTCGACCGCCTCGCGTCGGCGCGTGCGCTGCTGCTTGATCTGCGCGTCGCGCTCCATCGGGTCACCGGGACCCGCTCCGACCGCATGGCCCTGCAGGAGCAGGATGCCGTCGCCGCGGCCGTCGGGGCCGTCAACGCAGATGCGATGGCTCGGGAGCTCGCAGCGACGGCACGCGGGGTCTCGTGGGTCGCCCGCGAGACCTGGAGCAGGCTGCGCGAGGCCCTGGTCGGGCCCGGCGGCCGCTCGGTGAGGAGCGACAGAGTCCTCGCCGAGGGCGTGGTTCTGCGCGAGGGGCGGGTAGTGCTCTCCGGTGAGGGCCCGGTCAGCGCGGCGACAGCGCTCGAGGGCGCCGTAGCCGCGGCCGAGCTAGGTGCCCCGTTCGATCGCGCCTCCCTCGAACGGCTCCGCTCCATGGAGCCGCCCACATGGGACGTCTGGGAGCGTGCGGCCTTCCTCCGCCTTCTGCGCGCCGGGGCGCGGGCCGTCGCCGTCTTCGAGGCACTCGACCACGTCGGCGCGCTGACCCGCCTCTTCCCCGAGTGGGAGGTCGTGCGGTCGAGGCCCCAGCGCAACGCCTACCACCGGTTCACCGTCGACCGTCACATGCTCGAAGCCGTCGCGGAGTGCGCTCTCCTCCTCGACGCGGGCGACGCTCCAGGCAACTCCTTCGACTCGGTGGTTGCGCGGGCGTGCCGTCGCCCCGAGCTGCTGCTCCTCTCCGCGCTCCTGCACGACATCGGCAAGGGACTCCCCGGCGAGAACCACTCTGTCAGCGGAGCGGAGGCCGCCCAGGAGATCGTGCGGCGGATGCGACTCGACTCGGAGGCGGCCGAGATCGTGCCGTGGCTGGTACGGGATCACCTGGTGCTGGCCGAGACCGCGACCCGCAGAGACCTCTCCGACGAGAAGACGGTACAACGCTTCGTCGAGATCCTCGCGGGCGATCCCGAGCGCCTGCGACTGCTCTACCTGCTCACCATCGGCGACTCGCGGGCGACCGGGCCGGCAGCATGGAGCACGGGCAAGGCCGCGCTTCTCCGCGACCTGTTCGCAAGAGCGGCCGCCGTCGTGGAGCCCGTCGGTGCGGTACCGGTCGCCGAGGCGCGGATTGCCGGCCTCGTCGCCCGTATCGGGGAGTCGGCGGCGCAGCGCCACATCGCCGCGCTGCCTGTCGGTTACGTGCGCACATTCGATGCCGACGAGATGTCCGCGCACCACCACCTGCTCGCGCGTGGTGAGGTGGCGGTCTCGTGCCGCGAAGAGGGCCACGACTTCGTCGGGATCACGGTCGTCGCCCCGGATCGAGTGGGCCTCCTCGCGGTGGTCGCAGGGGCTGTGAGCACAGCCGGACTCGTCGTCCGAGAGGCGTCTCTCTTCACGACCGCCGGAGGCTGGGCCGTCGACGTGTTCAGGGCATCCGACCCGTACGGACGCTTCGCCCACGACTCCGCGAGCGGCCTGGAGGCGCAGATCCGCGACGCCCTGTCCGGCGCACTCGACGTCGACGAGGCGGTGCGCGCCCGAATGCGCAACTACCAGCCTCCCGGGCGCCGACGAGGACCCGTTGAGGTGATCGTCGACCTGGAGGCTTCCGACTCGGCCACGGTCGTCGAGGTCCACGCCGACGACGAAGTCGGGCTCCTGTACCGGCTGGCGACGGTCTTCGCCGGCCTCCACGCCGACGTCTCTGTCGCAAAGGTCGCGACGCTCGGCGACCGCGTCGTCGACGTCTTCTACGTGACCGACTCGAGCGGGAGACGGATCGAGCACCCCGACGCGATCGCGGCGCTAGAGGCGGCTCTCGTCGACGGGATCGCCTGAGTTCGGCGAGCAGCGCCTAGTCTCGTTCCGATGTCCGAGCCCTTCTCCGTCTCCGCAGCCGACCTCCTCCGCTGGGCCGAGACCCTCTCGGGGATCGCGCGCACTGGGCTGGGATTCACCGAGAGCCTCTACGAGAAGGAGCGCTTCGAGGAGATCCTGCGCGTCGCGGCCGACGTGCGTGCGGCGGCGATCGACGAGGCCGAGAGCGACGCCCTCTTCGAGGAGTGGCTCGCCAGCGTCGGCAGCGGCGTCTCTGGCTACGTGACACCCAAGGTCGCGGTTGCAGCCGTTGTCGGCAACGACGACGGGGAGATCCTCCTCACGCACCGCACCGACGGGTTCTGGCTCTACCCGGTCGGCTGGGCCGACGTCGGGTACTCCCCTTCGGAGGTGGCGGTGAAGGAGGTGTACGAGGAGACCGGGATGGAGGTCGAGCCGGTCTCGGTCATCGCGCTCGTCGACGGGTTGCGACTCGGCTTCGCCCGCATCCCCCTGTACTCGATCGTCTTCCACTGCAGGCTCCTCGGCGGTGAGCTGCGCGGGCATCCGCTCGAGACCCAGGACGTCGGATTCTTCGCGCGCGACCGCCTACCGCAGCCGCTCGCCGGTGCGCACCGCTGGCTCGATCTCGCCTTCGCCGCGATCGACGGCGTGAGCCCGCCCTGCGACTTCGAGCCCCCCGCACCCCCTGGCGCTCCCCCTGACCCCCAACAACCACGAGCGTCGATAGACCACAATATTTGTGGTCTATCGACGCTCGTCCCTGTCGCTGCCGTCGGCGGCGCACCTACGATGGGCCCTTGGGGCCGGTCGGGGCCGCACCGTCGGAGGGCGATCAGATGACCAGCAGCCGATGAGCAGCAGCCGATGAGCAGCAGCCGATGAGCAGCTACGAGAGGTTGGCGTCGCTCGACGCCAGCTTCCTGCACATGGAGCGCCTCGAGTACCCGATGCACGTCGGCGCCGTGAGCATCTTCGACGGTGCCCCGTTCTTCGACGCCGGCGGACGTTTCCGCCTGCGGGAGGTGCGCGAACTGGTCGAGTCGCGGCTGACGCTGATCCCCAGGTACCGCAAGCGCCTCATGTTCGTGCACCTCGACCAGGGACGCCCGGTCTGGATCGACGACGACAGGTTCGACATCGGCTACCACGTGAGGCTCACGGCGCTGCCGAAGCCGGGGGCTGGGAGCAGCTCGTGGCGCTCGTCCAGAGAGTCGAGGAGCAGCTGCTCGACAGGGACCGGCCGCTCTGGGAGCTGTGGTTCGTCGAGGGACTCGAAGACGGTCGGGTGGCGCTGATCCAGAAGACACACCACGCTCTGGTCGACGGTGTCTCGGGTGTCGACGTCGCGACGATGCTCCTCGACGCGTCTCCCGAGTACGAGGCGGTCGAGCCGGCCGAGTGGCGCCCAGAGCCCGCGCCGACGCCGTCGGAGCTGCTCGTGGCGACCCTGCGGGAGCGGATCACCGAGCCCGCCGAGATCGTGCGAACCGTGCGACGTGCCCTGCGCGGTCCGCGCGTGGCCGCCAACAGGATCACGCAGATCGCGCGCTCGCTCGCGACCTTCGTCGACCGCGACGCCGTCGCTCCCCGCACCTCGCTCAACACCTCGCTCACCGGGCGTCACCGCAGGCTCGCGACGGCCCGTATCCCCCTGGACGACGTGAAGCAGATACGGCGCACCTACGGCGGGACTGTCAACGACGTCATCCTCGCCGGCGTCTCGGGCGCGCTGGCGCGTCTACTGCGATCCCGCGGAGAGGAAGTAGACGATCTGCACATCCGGATCCTCTGCCCCGTCTCGGTGCGCGACGACTCCGAGCGCAACACGCTCGGCAACAAGGTCTCGGCGATGATCATCACTCTCCCGATCGGCATCGCAGATCCGGCCGAGCGTCTCGCCGCCATCCATTCGAATACGAAGCACCTCAAGGAGCGCGAGCAGGCCGTGGGCGCCGACTTCCTGCTCGGGCTCACTCAGTACGCGGCACCGACGCTGATCGGTCTCGCTGCGCGCGTCGTCCACCGCCAGCCGTTCATCAACCTCGTCGTCACCAACGTGCCCGGACCACAGGTACCGCTGTACCTCATGGGCTCTCGGATGCTCGAGGCATTCCCGATCGTGCCCCTCACCGCGAACTTGAGCGTGGTCGTCGGCATACTCTCCTACGACGGTGTCCTCTACTTCGGCCTCTTCGGCGATCGCGAAGCCTGCGCCGACCTCGAGGTCTTCGCCGCGGCACTCGACGACTCCTTCGCCGAGATGCTCAAGCACGCACGGGAGGCGGGCTCGTAGCCTCCACCCCGGCACCCGAGACGCGAGCAGACCAATCCATCGGCGCCACGGAGGCGCCCGACACGACGGGAGAGCTGACGATGGGCGAGCTGTGGGAGCGCGACGCATGGGAGATCGCCGACGACATCCGCGCCGGACGCCTCGCGGCGCGTGAAGTGCTCGACGTGCACCTGGAGCGGCTCGAGCGGTTCAACGGCGAGCTCAACGCCTTCCACTACGTCGACGCCGACGGCGCGCGCGAGCAGGCGGAGGAGATCGACCGTAGGGTGAAGGACGGCGACGACCCCGGGCCCTGGGCCGGCGTGCCGATGGGGATCAAGGAGCTCGCCGCGGCGAAGGGCATGCCCGACACGCATGGCTCGCTTCTCTTCGCAGACGAGGTCGCCGGCGAGGACTGCACCGAGGTCGCGCCTGCGCGCCGCGGGTGCGGTCGTCGTGGGCAAGACGACCTCCCCGGAGTTCGGCGCCACGAACTGGACCCGCTCGCACATCCACGGGGTCACGCGCAACCCCTGGAACGTCGAGCGCACCCCCGGCGGCTCCTCCGGCGGCTCGGCGGCGGCCGTCGCCGCGGGGATCATGCCCATCTGCACCGGCAGCGACGGCGGGGGCTCTATCCGGATCCCCTGCGCGTACAGCGGCCTCTTCGGATTCAAGGTGACGTTCGGGAGAGTGGGCTCCGGGCCCGGGGCCTTCGACACCGGCCTGACCTCCGTTCCGGGGCCGATCGCCCGATCGGTCCTCGACGCGGCGCGCTACATCGACGCCATCGCCGGCCCGACGGTCGTCGACCCCACCTCGCTGCCGAAGCCTCCCGTGCCCTACGAGGACGGGCTCCGCTCCGGCGACTCCGTGAAGCGCCTCCGGGGGAAGCGCGCTGCGTGGTCGGCGACCCTCGGCTTCGCGGTCTGCGACCCCGAGGTCGAGCGCGTTGCCTTCGACGCAGCCATGGCACTCGCCGACGACGCCGGCCTCGAGATGGTCGAAGTGGAGCCGCATCTGCCGAAGCCGGGCCGGTCCTGGGGCATCGTCTCCGGTCTCGACGTGGCGATGAACTACCTGGAGCAGGCTCGCGGGCGCATGGAGGAGCTGACGCCGGTGCCACGGGCAGGCATGGAGATGATCGAGCAGATCACCATCGACGAGCTGCTCACCGCGTACCGGCGCCGCCACGAGCTCTTGCTGGCGATCGCCGAGGTCTTCGACGAGGTCGACGTCCTGTTGACCCCGACGACGGCCACCACCGCGTTCGTAGCCGAGGGGCCGCCTCCCACCGAGATCGCCGGACGGCGCGCCGGAGGGATCGGATCGGTACCGTTCACACCGCCGTTCAACATCTCGGGGCAGCCCGGCGTGAGCATCCCCGTAGGTCTCTCCGACGAGGGGCTGCCCGTGGGCCTGCAGGTCGTCGCGCGCCGCCACGAAGAGGACCTCTGCCTCGGCGCCGGCCTCGTCGCCGAGGAGCGCCGGCCGTGGCCGAAGCTCGCGCCGATGGCGTACTCGTGATCGACCGGGCCCGCGTGGCGCTCGTTCAGGCAGGCGCGGGCGCCACGCGGTAGAGGAGGCGGTCGTCCTCCGACCAGCGCTCGGCCTGGCCCGGAGTGCACCAGGTGCTCGAGGTGGGCGTACGTCTCTGCCTCGGCCATGATCCCCCAATGGCGCTCCGGGAAGACCTCCTTGGAGAGGTCGCTCACCGTCGCGGGCCCGACCGAGTTCGAGACCCTCCGGAGCAGCTCCATCCGCTCGGCGTGGTGCTCCTTGATCTCGGCCACACGACCGCGCAGATCGGTGAACGGGTGTCCGTGCGCCGGGAGCGCCAGGTTCACACCCTCGATGTCGGCGACGAGGTCGAGCGTCGCCAGGTACGACTTCAGCGAGTCGGCCTTCTGCACCCCGGACACGTGTGGCGTGATGGTCGGCAGCACGTGATCGCCGCAGAGGAGAGTCCCGGTCTCGGCGTCGAGGAGGCAGACGTGATCGACGGTGTGGCCCGGAGTGTGCACGGTCACCCAGTCGCGATCTGCGAGCCTGATCCGCTCACCGTGGTGCACGCGCCGCGTCGGCTCCGGCGACGTGAACATCAGCGACATGAGCCTGAAGCTGAGCCTACGACGGAGCGGCGGCACGAAGCCCTTCGTCCCCCACGGGGTCGGCGTCCCCCAGGGGCGCGCCGTCGTCTCCTGCTCCTCGGTGTCGTCGTGGATGACATCCGGGTCGTCCTTGGCCGCCTCCTCGATCGTGGGGATCTCGTCGGGCGAGCGGTTCATCTCGACGGCGAGCGCCGCGAAGTCGGACTCGGCCCTGAGCGCCTCCGAGTCGGTCAGTGCCCGCTGCTCGCTCGGACCCTTGACCGTCCAGGTCGAGAAGGCGTGGTGCGCCACCAGGTCGGCACCGGTCTCCTTCGCGAGCCGCCCGGCGTTGCCGAAGTGGTCGGGGTGCGAGTGGGTCACGATCACTGTGTGGACGTCCTTGACCCCGTAGCCGGCCGACTTCAGGCGCTGCTCCAGGGCCTTCCACGACTGCGGGCCCGGCAGGCCGGGGTCGACGACCGCCAGCCCGCGGCCGTCTATCAGGCCGTACATGTTCACGTGGCCGAGCCCCGGGATCACGATCGGGAGCTGCATCCGCAGGATCCCAGGAGCGACCTCGGTCACCTCCGGGGAGGCGTCCTCCTGCTCCTGCCTCAGGGGTCGTCGTGACCCGGTGCCCCCGGGGCTCTCCGTGGCGTCCGTCATCGCGCGTCGATCGTACTTGACCGCCCGGTCAAGCCCCATCCGCGATCCGGCGCCTCGCCACCTCGTGGCAGGCGATCGCGGCGGCCGCCGCCACGTTGAGGGACCCGATCCGACCGTGCATGGGGATGCCGGCGACGACGTCGCAGCGCTGCCTCGTCAGACGTCCCAGGCCGCGACCCTCGGCGCCGAAGACGAGCACGACGGGTTGATCGACCAGATCCAGGTCGTAGAGGTCCCTGTCGCCGCTGCCGTCGAGGCCGACCACCCATACCTCGGCGCGTGCAGCCCGCTCGAGAGCCGACGGGATCCCGCTCACCGAGGCGATGGGCAGGTGCTCGATCGCGCCCGCAGCCGACTTCGCGACGGCAGGGGTGATGCGCGCCGCACGGTGACGCGGGATCACGAGGCCGGTCGCGCCCGCCGTCTCGGCCACGCGCGCCACCGCTCCGAGGTTGCGCGGATCGGTCACGCCGTCGAGAGCGACGAGGAACGCCGACGGATCCCCGAGGAGATCGTCGAGGCTCGCCGCTCGAATGGCATCGGCCGTGGCGATCACGCCCTGGTGGACATCGGTGCGCGCCAACGACGCGATCCGCTCCGGGGAGGTCTCTCGCAGCGACGGCCCTGCCAGGGAGACGATCTCGTCGAGGAGCGCGCTCGGCTCAGCGGCGCTCGACACCCACACGGTGCGCACGCGCCTACGGCCGACTAGCAGCTCGCGCACCGCGCGCCGGCCCTCGACCTGCTCCCCGCCGAGGCCTCCGTCGTCGCGCCGAGAGGGCTCCTGTCGTGCGCGTCCCGCCGGCCGGCGCGAGGTCATCGGTGCCAGATCGTGCCGCGCGGGGTGTCCTCGACCGTCACCCCCATCGACTGCAACAGGTCGCGGATACGATCGGCTTCGTCGAAGTCCTTCCGGCTCCGGGCTTCGACGCGTTCGGCGACCAGAGCGTCTATCTCGGCGTCGGCATCTCCGCCGGCACCTTCGCGGTCTCCGCCCTCGACGCTCCTGTCGTCGCCGGCGATGCCGAGTCCGAACGTCCGGCAGAGCTCACCGACGGTGCGACGTGCGCGGCGGCGTCGTCGAGCCTCCGCGCGTCGATCGCCACGTTCGCGTCACGGACCAGGTCGTAGACGACAGCGAGCGCGCCGGGCGTGTCGAAGTCGTCTTCCATCGCGCGCACGAACTGCGAGGTGTCGCCGTGAGGCACCGCTTCCAGGCCCTCACCGCGGGCGCGCCGCGTCAGGGAGTCGAGCCGCTCCACTCCGGCGGCCGCTGCGCGCAGCTGTTCGTCGTTGATCTCCATCGGGCGCCGGTAGTGGGTCTGGAGAACGAGCAGGCGGAAAGCTCGAGGACCATGCGCGTCGAGAGCGTCACTCAGCTTCGTGAAGTTGCCGAGCGACTTCGACATCTTCTCCCCGCCGACCACGACCATGCCGGAGTGCAGCCAGTGGCGCGCGAATCGCCGCCCGGCGCCCTCGGCCTGCGCGATCTCGTTCTCATGATGCGGGAAGACGAGATCGTCGCCGCCACCGTGGATGTCGAAGCCGTCGCCGAGTATCTCCAGCGACATCGCCGAGCACTCGATGTGCCAGCCGGGCCTGCCCGGCCCCCAGGGTGACTCCCATGTCGGCTCGCCCGGCTTCGCGGCCTTCCACAGCGCGAAGTCGACGGGGCTCCGCTTCTCCTCGTCGACCTCGACCCGCGCCCCGCGGCTTCGAGCAGCTCGTCGAGCCGGCGGTGCGACAGCGATCCGTACTCCGGGAAGGTGTCGACCTGGAAGTAGACGCCCTGACCCTCGATGACGTATGCGCTGCCCGCCGCGATCAGATCGGCGATCAGCCGCTGCATCTCGCCGACGAACTCCGTCGCGTGCGGCATGTCGTCGGGGCGCATCACGCCGAGCCGATCCATCTGCTCCCAGTAGGCAGCCTCGTACCGCGCCGAGAGCTCGGGCTCGGTGGTCCCGCTATCCGCCGCCCTCGCGATGATACGGTCCTCGATGTCGGTGACGTTGTTGACGAACGTGACGTCGTCTCCGCGCCACCTCAGGTATCTGCGGATCACGTCGAAGACCGTGGCGGTTCGGCCGTGGCCCACGTGCGGATCGTCGTACACGGTCGGCCCGCACACGTACATGGAGATGGCACCCGGTCGCCGCGGCTCGAACTCGACCTTCGCCCGTGCTGCCGTGTCGTAGAAGCGCATCAAGGGGCGAGGCTACCCGCGCTGATTCTCGTGCCCGGACCCGTCAGCAAGGCTCGGTCAGCCGCGCTCCACGAGGGCGACCGCCCAGGCCGCGATCGCCTCGGCGCGACCGATGCTGCCCACTCCCTCACCTCTCTTGGCCTTCACCGAGACCGCGATCGCCTCACCCATCGGCTCGGCAGCCGCATCGAGGGCGCCCGCGAGGTTCGCCGACATCGCCTCCACGTGCGGTGCCAGGCGAGGCTCCTCGGCAGCGACCACCACGTCGACGTTGCCGACCCAGAAGCCGGCGGCCCGCACGCGCCCCGCGACCTCGGCCAAGATCTCGATCGACGACGCACCGAGGTACCGCTCGTCGGTCGACGGGAACAGCGTCCCGATGTCGGGCAGGCCCGCCGCGCCGAGCACGGCGTCGGCTACGGCGTGTGCGACGGCGTCGGCGTCGGAGTGGCCGGTCAGACCGCGACCTTCGATCGTCACTCCGCCGAGCACCAGCGGGCCGTCGCCCCCGAACGGGTGAACGTCGAACCCCATCCCGACCCGAACCTTCATTCCGCTCCCATGAGTCCGTCGATCAGCTCGAGGTCGGTGGCGACTGTCACCTTGATGTTGCGGGCCTCGCCCTCGACGACCACAACGGTCCAGCCGGCGGCCTCTACCAGGGCTGCGTCGTCGGTTCCGGTCGCCCCTCCGGCGTGCGCGTCGCGGAGGACTTCTGCGCGGAACGCCTGCGGCGTCTGGACCGCATGCAGGCCGTCGCGAGCGACGGTCTCCACGACACGGCCTCCGCTCACCCGTTTGACGGTGTCGGCCACCGGGATCGCCGGAATCGCCGCATCGGCCCCCGCCTCTACGGCCCGGACCGCCGCGAGGAAGAGCGCCCGAGTGGCCAACGGTCTGGCGGCGTCGTGGACGACGATCGTCTCGGCGTCCGGCGGTACCGCCCTCAGCCCCGCCCGAACGGACTCGGATCGGGTCACCCCACCCGTCACCGTTGCCACACCTTCGGGCGGCACCCACTGCCCATCCGGTGGAAGGACGACGACGACCCCGTCGCACGCTTCGCGCGCCGTCGCCACCGCGCGCTCGACCAGCGAACGGCCGGCCAGGCGCGCGAACTGCTTCGCCCCGCCAAACCGGGATCCGTCCCCTGCGGCGACAACGATTGCCCACACGCTCACCCCGTCAGTATTGCCGGGGCCGCGTCTACTCCGCGTCGGCCTGGTCGATCGCAGCGAACACCAGACGGCCTGCGCTCGTCGGGACCACCGACGCCACGCGCAGGAGCGCCTCGGGGCCGCCCACCAATGGAGCTCCACCGTTCACCACGACCATCGAGCCGTCCTGGAGGTGGCCTACCCCCTGACCGGGCTCTCTGCCTGCGCGGGTCAGCGCAACCTTGACGAAATCGCCGGGGATGACGGCGGGGAGCAGGTCGGCCACGAGCCTGCGCAGGTTGCACGTAGGCACCCCCTGGATCTCGGCGTTCTTCGCGAGCGCGGCGTCGTTGGTGAGGAGACGCAGCTCCAGACGCTTGGCCAGAGCTGCGAGCTTCGCATCGACCGCCGAGTGCTCGGGCACCTCGTCGTCGAGCACCAGCAGTCGCACCGGGCCCTCCCGTCTCAGAACGTCGAGGATCTCCATACCGCGACGCGCCCTGCGCGAGCGCGCCTCGTCGGGCGAGTCCGCGAAGCCCTGCAGCTCGTCGAGGACGAATCGCGCGACCAGCAGGTCGGAGCCGAGCAGGCCGGAACGCGCCATCGGTAGGAGCTGCCCGTCCATCACCACCGACGTGTCGACGAGCAGGCCGTCGCGCGAGTCGTATGCGTGCGCCCTGACGAGGGGACGGGTCGAGAGCCCCAACATCTCCAGGATCGCGGCGCTCTTGCCACCGACGATCACCGCGCCCATCCAGAGCCCCACCCACACGACGAGGCCCGCGAGCGGCAGGCCGACGACCTTGGGCAGCAGCACGACGATGGGGACCGCCGGCACTATCCCCGCAAGTGCGCCGCCGACTGCTCCCACGGTCGCAGCGACGACGGTGGAAGCAGGAACGCGCTCCGCCCGGCGGTCGATCGCGCCCACTGCGCGGTCGAGCAGGCGGCCGATCGACCCCCACCCACATAGCCGGCGAGGCAGCCGAGAATGCCGCCGACCCCCTCGATCCCCGACCCGGGATCACCGAGATCGCGCGCGAGCCAGAACCCGGCGGCTGTGCCGAGCACGACTACGAACATCCGGACGACTTCGACGAACATCTGCCTCCCGTGCGGCCCTCCCCCTCTTGATCGGTCGTACCCGCTCGCCGCTTGAACCGTCCCGGGCGGAGCGGCCTCCGGTAGCCTTCGCACGAGTCTCCGAGGGGAAGCAGCCATGGCTTCACGCCCGACACTCGACCAGAGCGATCTCTTCGGCGCCCTGCCCGCCGACATCCTCGAGGAGCTGCGCGGCCGTACGGAGCTCCACCGCTTCCGGCGCGGCGAGGTCATCTGCAGCCGCGGCGAGGTCGCCGATCATCTCTACATCGTCTTCTCCGGGCGTGTAGCCATCGCGGCCAAGGCCACCGACGGGCGCGAATCGGTCGTAGCCGTCCTCGGCCCCGGCGCCCTGTTCGGGGAGCTCCCTCTCTTCGACGACGGGGTGCGCTCGGCCGACGTGCGCGCGCTGACGACCCTCCACCTCATCTCGATTCCGTTCGACGACGTGAGGTCGGTTCTGCGCGAGCACCCGGAGATGCTCTGGGCGGTCGTGAGGATCCTCACCAGAAGGCTGCGCGCTACCGACGACGCCCTGGCCGACGCCATGTTCCTCGACGTCACCGGTCGGACCGCCAAGCGTCTGCTCGAGCTCGCCGCCGGACAGGACGAGTTCCGCATGCCGCTGACCCAGGAGGAGCTGGCAGGCATGGTCGGCGCGTCCCGCGAGCGCGTCAACAAGGCGATATCGACCTTCGTCAAGCTCGGGTGGCTGGAGATCGCCGGCCGGACGCGCTACTCGATCCTCGACCGCGCCGAGCTCGAGGAGCGCGCCAGGTTCTGACCCGGTCGGCTCAGGGAGTGACCCAGGCGAGCGCCTGTGCCCACAGGGGCGCCGCGTCGTCGGGGCGGTAGGCGGGACGATCGGGGTCGTGCACGAAACCGTGCTCGGCGCCCTCCACGACGACGATCTCGCAGTCGTCGCGCGAGCTCCAGGCCTGCCGAAGGGCGTCGATGTCGGCCGCAGGCGACCACTGGTCGGCGCCGCCGAAGACTGCCAGCGTCGGGCAGACCACCGCAGCGGTATCCAGCGGTGACCTGTGCCCCGGGCCCTCCCACATCTCGGGTGTGCGGATCATCCCGTAGAAGGCGACGGCGCGGTCGAATCGCTCCGTTGCTGCAGCCTTGAGCGTGTAGTAGCCGCCCATGCAGAACCCGAGCACCGAGACCTGCCGCACGTCGTCGTGGACAACGAGGTGGTCGGCAGCGGCTTCGAGCGCCCCGAGCTGCTCCCCGTCGTCGAGGTCCTTGACCCTGGCCAGCCGATCCTCGACGGCGAGGCCGGCCCGTTGCTCTGCCGGGACGCGCGGGAACGGCTCCACGACCATCACCGCGAGGCCGTGCGACGCGATGCGGGCCGCCATCTCCTCGAAGAGCGGGCGGATGCCCCCGATGTCGGGTGCGAGCACCAGGCCGGCCTTAGGCATGCCGTCGGGTCGGGCGTGGTGCGCCGCGACCGCCAGGCCGTCGACCCTCAGCGATACGTCCTGAGAGGTCGTCTCCTCCCGGCCCTGCTCGAGTCCTGTCATGGCAGAGGATCCTACGCGTAGCGCTCGAGGATCGAGCTCTCGGCGACCCTGGATAGGCCGTCCTTGATCGCGCGGGCACGCGTCTCCCCGACCCCTTCGACCTCGACGAGGTCGGAGATGCTCGCCCGCATGAGCTTGGGGAGGTTCGCGAAGCGATCGACCACCTTGTCGGCCACGGCTTCGGGGAGGCGGGGGATCTTGCTGAGCAGTCTGTAGCCCCGCGGCTGGAGCGACGACTCCAGGTCGATGTCCGGCGAGAGGTGCAGTACGCCTGTCACCTCGTGGAGGTCGAGGAGATCGTCGTCATCGAGGCCTGCGAGCGACGAGGTCGTGCCGTCGAGCACCCAGTCGTCGGCTGCGACGAAGTAGTCGCGGCAGACCAGCATCCGGTCGGACTCGACACCTGCGGTCAGCTCCTCGAGCTGGAGCTGCACCAGCCGGCCGTCGCTGCCCAGCTCGATCACGTAGCCCTCGATCTCCTCGGCGATCCGCCGGACCATCTCCGCGCGCTGCAGGACCGTCGCGACGTCACGGGCGGTCACGAGATCTTCCACCTCCAGCGCCGAGAGCGCTCCGCTCACCCCGTCGAGACGCGACTTGTAGCGCCCGAGGATCTGCAGCGCCTGATCGGAGCGGGCCAGCACCCTGGGGATCGGCTCGAGAGTCTTCTTGTTGCCGCGGTAGTGGATCGAGACGACCTGCATCTCCTCGGAGACGGTGATCACCGGCACGGAGATCTGGCGCGAAACCCTCTCGGCCGTGCGGTGGCGGGTCCCCGTCTCGGACGTGGGGATATCGGGGTCGGGGACGAGGTGGACGTTCGCCCGGGCGACGCGGAAGCCGTCGGAGGCGAGGATTATCGCGCCGTCCATCTTCGCCAGCTCCGAGAGCCTCTGAGGCGTGAACTCCGCGTCGAGGAGGAAGCCTCCCGAGCAGATCCCCAGCACCTCAGGGCCGTCGCCCACGACGATCAGCGCTCCCATGCTCGCCTGCAGGATGCGATCGATCCCCTCACGCAGCGGCGTGCCCGGAGCGACGAGACCGAGGGCCGGGTAGAAGGCTTCCGCTCTTGTCTGGGGCACTACCACCTCCTCGGACGGGCTCCTGAGCGGCCCGTGCCCGGGGGGCTGGAACCGTCGTCGCCGCCGGTGAGCGGACCGACGTCGCGGTCGACCATGGCGAGCAAGTGCCGTCCATCGTACCGGCTGCCGGCCCCTGCGTCGCCCGGCGCCGGGGCGAGCAACCCCGCCGCCACCAGCGCTTCTTCTACCGTTGCGACCCTCTCGAGGCGCACACCGGGCACGTCGGGCGTGGACGCGGGCACGACCGCCCTCCGGAACCCGAGCCGGGCGGCCTCGGCCAGGCGGCGCGGGGCGTGGGCGATCTGGCGGACCTCGCCCCCAGACCGACCTCCCCGAGCGCCAGGACGTCGCCCGCAACCGGCCGGTCGAGGCGGACGCCGGCCAGCGCCAGCGCCAGCGCGAGATCGGCCCCCGTGTCGGTTACGCGGATCCCGCCGGTGACGCTGGCGTACACGTCGTGCGAGGCGAAGGGAACCCGGGCACGCTGCGTGAGCACCGCCAGGAGCATCTCGAGCCGCGCACCGTCGAGTCCACGGGTCGAGCGGCGCGTGCGGCGAGGCCGACACGGCCGTCAGCGCCTGCACCTCCACCAGCAGCGGGCGGGTCCCGTCGACCACGGCGGTCACCACCGAGCCGGGGGTCGCCGGGCACCGGTCGGCGAGGAAGAAGGCGCTCGCGTCGGGCACGCCACGCAGCCCACCGGCACCCATCTCGAAGAGCCCGATCTCGTCGGTCGGACCGAACCTGTGCTTCGACGCCCGCAGCATCCGCAGCGCGTGATGGCGGTCGCCCTCGAACGAGAGCACGGTGTCGACCAGGTGCTCCAGGACGCGCGGCCCCGCGAGCGCTCCCTCCTTGGTGACGTGGCCTACGAGGACCGTCGCCACCCCGGTCTCCTTCGCGAAGCGGACCACCGCAGCCGCCGCGTCGCGGACCTGCGCGATCGAGCCCGGCGGGCCGGTCGACTCGGGGTCGTGGACGGTCTGGATGGAGTCGATCACGAGCAGGCGCGGGCCGACCTCGCCGGCGGCGGCGAGGACCTCGGGCACCCGCGTCTCCGCCACGACGAGCAGGTGGGGGTCGAGCGCCCCCAGACGCCCTGCCCGGAGCCGGACCTGCTCGGGGGACTCCTCCGCGCTCACCAGCAGGACCGGAACGCCCGTGGAGCACGTGGCCGCCAGCATCTGCAGCGCGACGGTGCTCTTGCCGATGCCCGGCTCTCCCCCGAGGAGCGTGACCGAACCGGGCACGAGCCCACCGCCGAGCACCCGGTCGACCTCGTCGACCCCGGTGGGCCTCCGGACGGTGCCGCTCATGTCGACCTCCGCGAGCGGCCGCGGGCACGCAGCCGACCCGACCCCGCCCGCTCCGGCACGGACCGGGGCCGTCTCCTCCGCCAGCGAGCCCCACTCGCCGCACTCGGGGCAGCGCCCGAGCCACTGGGGCGACGTGGCACCGCAGACGGCGCACCGGTGCCTGGCATGTCGAACGCGTGTTCGGCTCATCGGGCCACACTACCCGGCAGGTGCGACACCGGGCGCGGCTACCAGACGGGTCCGCCGCTCCCGGCTCCGCGTGGGCCCCTTCTGCGCCTGCGGGCGCTCACCCACGCCGCCAGGAAGAGGAGGGCCGCCAGCAGGGTCAGGATGGCCGCGATCCCGAGGGTCGTGATCCTGTCCCACTCGATGCGCGAGGTGGAGACGACCAGCGACTTCTCGTCGCCCGGCAGGAGGTGCCACGCACGACGCTCGTCGCCCATCGACAGCACCACCGAGAGCCCGAACGCCGAGTCGAGTCCCTCTGTGAGTCCGGCATCCAGCGCCGCGACGTCGACGCCCGCGTCGGCGAGGCGCCGGGCCACCTCCTCGTCGCCGGCGAGGCCCGACTCCAGCGACGTCAGGTCGGCTTCCACCGAGAGGCCGTCTCTCGAACGCACCATGCCGCGCGACCTGTCGATGTGCGCGCCGCCGAGCACGCCTCCTTCGCCCGCCAGCTCGTCGAGTATCCCGGCGAGCTGGTCCTCACCGACGAAGTCTTTCGTCAGCCTCACCGAGGCCGCCCCGCTGTCTTCGATCCTCCACGGCGATACCGTCCAGCCCGCGTCGTCGAGGTCGTCGAGCTTCACCCGCTGCTCGAGCGCCACTCCGTCGGCCTGCAACGCGAAGGCGGCCTCCGCGTCGAGATCGACCCTGACGGAGACCCTCCCCCGGCCGTCGTCGTCGGACCTGATCGACACGGTGGTGTCGACCTTGCATCCCGTGAGCAACGCCAGGCACACCGCCGCCGAGGCGAGCGCGCGGCGCGTTCTGGTCGTCTGCGTCACGGCACCGACGCTAGCGCGGCGTGCGTGGCTGCATCGGAGAGGTGGTCAGCCCTCGGCGGTGCCGCTCCCGGCCAGCTCCACGCTCGGAGGCTCGACGCCCTCGACCGACCGGAAGACGATCTCGCCGTCGACCGCATCGACCACGACCGTCTCACCGGCGTGGAACTCCTTCCAGAGGATCTTCTCCGACATCGGGTCCTCGACCATGCGCTGAATCGCCCGGCGGAGCGGCCTGGCACCCAGCGAAGGGTCGTAGCCCTTGGTGGCGAGCAGCAGCTTCGCGGCCGGGGTGAGATCGAGGCCGAGGCCCTGGCTCTCGAGCTGGTCGGTCACCCGCTTGATGAGCAGGTCGACGATCTCGGTTACCTCCTCGATCGTGAGCTCGTGGAAGACGATGACGTCGTCGATCCGGTTGAGGAACTCCGGCCGGAAGTGGCGCTTCAGCTCGTCGTGGACCTTGTTCTTCATCTTCTCGTAGGTGACGGCCTCGTCGGTCTTGGCGAAGCCGATGTTCGCCTTGCGCAGATCGGCAGTGCCGAGGTTCGACGTCATGATGATGACGGTGTTCTTGAAGTCGACCGACCGTCCCTGCGCGTCGGTCAGCCTGCCGTCTTCGAGGATCTGCAGGAGCGTGTTGAAGACGTCGGGGTGCGCCTTCTCGATCTCGTCGAAGAGCACCACCGAGAACGGCTTGCGTCGCACGGCCTCCGTGAGCTGGCCTCCCTCGTCGTAGCCGACGTAGCCGGGGGGAGAGCCCACGAGCCTGCTCACGGTGTGCTTCTCCATGTACTCCGACATGTCGAGCTGGATCAGCGACGACTCGTCGCCGAAGAGGAACTCGGCGAGCGTCTTGGCGGTCTCGGTCTTGCCCACACCCGACGGCCCGAGGAAGATGAACGACCCCGAGGGACGCTTCGGGTCCTTGAGGCCGGCGCGCGTCCGGCGGATCGCCTGCGAGACGGCCTTGATCGCGTCGTCCTGGCCGACGACGCGCTTGTGCAGCTCCTCCTCCATGCGGAGGAGCTTCGCTGTCTCCTCCTCGGTGAGCTTGTAGACGGGGATCCCGGTCCACATCGCGAGGACCTCGGCGACCGACTCCTCGGTCACCTCGTTGAAGAGGTCGACACCCTCGGCGCGCCACTGCGTCTCCTTGGCGGCGCGCTGCTCCAGGAGCTCCTTCTCACGGTCGCGCAGCTTCGCCGCGCGCTCGAACTGCTGCGCCTCGATGGCGGCTTCCTTCTCCTTGCGGACCTTCGCGATCTCGTCTTCGAGCTCGCGGTAGTCGGGCGGGGCCTGCATGCGGCGTATGCGCAGGCGAGACCCGGCCTCGTCGATGAGGTCGATCGCCTTGTCGGGAAGGTAGCGGTCGGCGATGTACCGGTCGGCGAGGTTGGCGGCGGAGACGAGTGCCTGGTCTGTGATCGTGACCCGGTGGTGCGCCTCGTAGCGGTCGCGCAGGCCCTTCAGGATGTCGATCGTGTGGGCGACGGTGGGCTCCTCGACCTTGATCGGCTGGAACCGGCGCTCGAGCGCGGCATCCTTCTCGAGGTGCTTGCGGTACTCGTCGAGCGTCGTCGCACCGATCGTCTGCAGCTCACCGCGGGCGAGCATCGGCTTCAGGATCGATGCGGCGTCGATGGCACCCTCGGCGGCGCCTGCGCCCACGAGGGTGTGCAGCTCGTCGATGAACAAGATGATGTCGCCGCGGGTGCGGATCTCCTTCAGCACCTTCTTCAGGCGCTCCTCGAAGTCGCCGCGGTAGCGGGAGCCGGCGACGAGCGCTCCGAGGTCGAGCGTGTAGAGCTGCTTCCCCTCGAGGGTCTCGGGGACGTCGCCACCGACGATGTCGGTGGCGAGGCCCTCGACGATCGCCGTCTTGCCGACCCCGGGCTCTCCGATCAGCACCGGGTTGTTCTTCGTGCGCCGGCTCAGGACCTGCATCACGCGCTCGATCTCCTTCGAGCGGCCGATGACCGGGTCGAGCTTCTTGTGCGCGCCAGCTGGGTGAGGTTGCGCCCGAACTGGTCGAGGACCAGCGAGCCCGAGGGCTGCGCCTCGGTGGGTCCTCCTGCGGTCCCCGCCGGAGCACCCTCCTTCGCGCCCGCGTATCCCGACAGGAGCTGGATGACCTGCTGGCGCACGCGGGAGAGGTCGGCGCCGAGCTTCACGAGCACCTGGGCGGCGACCCCCTCACCCTCGCGGATGAGCCCGAGCAGGATGTGCTCGGTACCGATGTAGTTGTGTCCGAGCTGCAGCGCCTCTCGCAGCGAGAGCTCCAGGACCTTCTTCGCGCGCGGCGTGAACGGGATGTGCCCAGAGGGCGCCGTCCCGCCGTGTCCGATGATCTCCTCGACCTGGTTGCGCACGGCCTCGAGGGAGATGCCGAGGGACTCGAGCGCCTTGGCCGCGACTCCCTCCCCCTCGTGAATCAGCCCGAGCAGGATGTGCTCGGTACCGATGTAGTTGTGGTTGAGGAGTCGCGCTTCTTCTTGTGCGAGGACGACGACCCGTCGGGCCCTGTCCGTGAAGCGCTCGAACATTGAACCGCCTCTCGTGGCTGTCGGTTGCCTTCAGTGTAATCGGCCGGTCGGGGCGCTTACTTTGGGCCCGGACCCGATGTGATACCAGAACGTACCGTGCGACAGGGACAGCTCCGACGCGCCTGCACCCGCCCCGACCCGGGCCTCCGACGAGACTCCCGGGTCACTCTGGTTGATACGCCCCGGCCGCGTCGGTTCTTCCCGGACACGTGTCACACCTCATTCCCGGTGCGCGGGGCCTGCCCGCCACCTCATTCGACCGTCCATCGCGCCCTTGCATAGCCTGCACGCATGAGTCTGGTCGACGACCTCGGGATCGGCCCCCTCACGGCCGATCTCGCACGCGTCGAGGATGCTCTGGGGGACGCCGTCCGATCGGACGATCGCTTCCTCGTGGACGTCGCGTCTCACCTCCTCTCAGCGGGGGGCAAGCGGCTGCGCCCGACCCTCACGCTCTGCGCGACCTACGCGGCGCGCGGTGCGGAGCAACCGGCCCACGCAGCGGCGATCACCGGCGCCGCGTCCGTCGAGCTCGTGCACCTCGGCTCCCTCTATCACGACGACGTGATCGACGAGGCCGGCACCCGCCGGGGAGTCCCATCGGTGAACGCCCGGTGGAGCAACATCGTCGCGATTCTCGCCGGCGACTACCTGCTAGCGAAGGCATCGGAGCTCGCCGCGTCGCTCGGAGCCGACGTCGCGGGGCTCCTCGCCGCGACGATCGGCGAGCTCTGCCGCGGCCAGGTCCTCGAGCTCCAGCACCTCTTCGACGTGGATCGCACGGAGGAGTCGTACTACTCGGCGATCGAGGGCAAGACCGCTTCGTTGATGGCGTCGTCGTGCCGGATCGGCGGGATGGTGAACGAGGTCTCCGACGCGACGCTCGACGCCCTCACGCGCTTCGGTCACCACGTCGGCATGTGCTTCCAGATCGTCGACGACATCCTCGATGTGACCCGGACGGAGGAGGAGCTCGGAAAGCCGTCGGGCAACGACCTCCACGAAGGCGTCTACACGCTCCCGGTCATCCAGGCCGTCTCGACGTCTCCGGAGCTGCGCGACATCCTCGGCCGGAAGCTCGATCGCGACGACGTCGAGCGCGCCCGCCTCCTGGTCGCGACCCCCGACGTGGTCGACGCCTCCACGGCCGCCGCGCGCTCCCACGTCATCAAGGCGACCGAGGCCCTCGCCGGCGCCGACGGCCTCGACCCCGCCGTCCGCGACCGCCTCTCCGGCCTCGTCGACGGCCTCGTCCTCCGCTCCTCCTGACCGCCCGCCCCTAGGCACGAGCGTCGATAGACCACAAATATTGTGGTCTATCGACGCTCGTGGGGTGGGGTGGGGTCAGACGGCGGCGGTGTCGGGGACCTGGGCGGCGTCGACCTCGTCGATGAAGTCCAAGACGGTGGCGTTGTACGCGTTGGGCGCCTCGGCCATGACACCGTGCGCCGCACCCGAGACGATCGAGAGCCGCGACCCGGGGATCATCTCGGCGATCTCCTCGGCGTCGCCGACCGGGGTGAGGGCGTCCTGCGAGCCCGTGATGATCAACGTCGGGACCTCGATCGTGTGCAACTCGAAGCGCACGTCGTCGGTCATGTCGAGGATCGCCCGGATCTGGGCGACGAACGGCTCCGGGGGCATGGAGAGGATCAGCCGGGCGAGGACGTTGATCCACATCCCGAAGCGGCGCTGGAGCCTCGGCCCCACCAGCCAGCGGAGGCCGTCGGACGCCATCGACTGCATCCCGTGGGCGGTCACCTCGTCGGCCCACTCTGCAAGTAGCTCTCGTCGCCACTCGTGGTGCCGGCAGGCCGTGCAGGCGAGGGTGAGAGAGCGGACGCGCTCTGGGTACCGCACGGCGACGATCTGGGCGATCACCCCGCCCATAGAGGCGCCCATCACGTGCGCCCGATCGATCCCCTCGGCGTCGAGCGCCGCCACGGCGTCGGCGGCCATCTGCTCGAGGTCGTAGGGGCCCGGAGGCTTCTCAGAGCGGCCCGTCCCCCTGTTGTCGGGGGCGACGCAGCGGTGGCGCCTTCCGAAGGGGACCCGCTGCAGCGCCCAGCTGCGCGAGTCGGCGCCGAGCCCCTGGATCATCAGGACCGGGCTCCGGTCCCTGCGACCCCAGACCTCGTAGTGGATTCCGACTCCGTCGGTTGCACTCAGGTCGGGCAAGCCAGCCCTCCGGCGAGAGCGGCCCGCCGGCGCGGGCCGCAGAAGGAGGTTAGCGCCGCTCAGCAGATACGAATGACCACCCAGCGTGTGAACGGCGTCGCTACGGCGCGGCTGCCCGCCCCGCGAGCATCTCCTCCACGGCCCTGCGCATGGCGTCGCCGAGCTCCGCGGCGCCGAGCGGGTCGCCCGGCGCGTACGTGTCGTCGAGCTCGATGTGCGGTCCGATCCTCACCCGCCACGGTCGGATCGGCGCACCCAGGGGACCTCCGGGTGTGACGGCCACGGGGTAGACCGTGAAGCCCATCATGGCGGCGCAGAGCTCCAGGGGCGGCGAGCCCGCACCAGTGCGCAGCCAGGTCGGCCCGAGTGGGACCGCCACCAGGTGGCCGGCCCTGAGGCAGGCCGCGAGGTCCTCGGGGCTGGCGTGAACCGATCCGAGGCGACGGACCAGCCCGTTGACGAAGGGCACGCCCGGCGCGCCTACGACCCTGAGCCTCCTGCCGACCATCTCTCCGACGGCCACTCCCAGCGCCATCGGCTCGCCGATACCGAGGCCCCTGTTGGCCACGAAGACCGCAGGACCGGTCTCGGGTATGCGGTCGGCCCCCTCTGTCCGGACCCTCACCAGGGCGCGCGCCACAGGGGTGGCCAGGTCGGCGAGCATCGGGTCGAAGCCGAACGGGTCGACCGGGTACCGGCCCCCGAGGCGCCTGCTCAGGGCCCTCGCGATGGGCTCCGCCTCACCGATGCGGTCGGGGTCGATGCCGAAGTCGGCGCTGCGCAGCGGGCTCACGCCACCGCCTCCGTCGCTGTCACGAGCGGCACGACCTGCGCCCACTCGTAGAGCTCCTGCAGCACCTGCTGAGTCGGACGCAGCTCTCGCAGACCCAGCACGCCGACGGCCCTGCTCCCCGAACCCGTGCGCCCGTGGCGCAGGAGCTCGATCATGTGAGGTGCCATCGCGGCGCCGGCGAGCTCGGCTGCCCGGGTCGCCCATCGCCACAGCGGGGGAGCCACCGGCATCGGCACCCTCCCGCCGAGGAGGGCGGCCTGCCAAGGGGTCGCGGCTCCCGGACCGACGACGTTGAGCGGCCCGGCAACCCGGCGGACGACCGCAGCGACCATCGCCTCGGCCGCGTCGTCGGGATGGAGGAGCGAGAACGGAGGGTCGGAGAAGGCCGGCACCGGCACCACGGGCAGGCGCAGCAGCCTCCCCAGCGGGCTCGGCACGTGCGACCCCACGACCGGCGCGTATCGGAGCGCTCCGACGGGGAACCCGTGGTGCCTACCGAGGCGCGCCGCCATCGCCTCCACGCCGAGGAGGGTCTCGCCGTAGGGCGAGCCGGGCGCCGGGGGCACCGCCTCGTCGGGGACAGACGCGGCGCTGACACGCCGCCCGTAGACCTCGAGGCCGCTGCGCACGACGACGTACTCGAGGTTCCCCGCCCGAGCGGCCGCCGAGAGCGACGCGACCGTGGAGAGCTCCGTGCGCTCCGCCGCCGCCGTCGGGCCCATCCTCGACGCCGGCTCGTAGACCCCGAAGTGGGCGACGACCGACGGCGCGTACTCCTGCACGAACTCGACGAGCCGGTCACGGTTCCTCGGGTCGATCCGCCGGAACTCGGCACGCCGGAGCCGGCGGCGGGGCGGCACGAAGTCGACGCCGGCCACCTCGTCGACGTCGTCCCTCGCCTCGAGGAGCTGGGCGACGCGGGTGCCGAGCTCACCGCCCATCCCGGTCACCAGCACGCGCATGCCGCTCATCCTCCCTCGGGGCGGAGGTGCGGGAAGAGCACCACCTCACGAATCGAGCCGACGCCCGCTATGAGCATCGCCAGGCGATCGATCCCCATGCCCATGCCCCCGCAGGGCGGGAGCCCGTACTCGAGCGCGCGCAGGTAGTCGTCGTCGACGCCGTGGGCCTCCACGTCGCCCATGGAGGCGAGGCGGGCCTGCTCCTCGAAGCGGCTGCGCTGGTCGGCGGGGTCGTTGAGCTCACTGAAGGCGTTCGCGATCTCCCGGCCGCCGACGATCAGCTCGAACCGCTCGGTCAGCACGGGGTCGTCACGGTGCGCTCGGGCCAGCGGCGACACCTCCCGCGGGTAGTCGAGGACGAAGGTGGGTTCGACGACGGCGTGCTCGGTCGTCTTCTCGTAGATCTCGAGAACGAGCTTGCCCGGGCCCCACTCGTCGTCGTACGTGACGCCCAGGCGATCGCACATCACCTGCAGATCGCCCACCGGCTGCGACGGGTGCACATCGACTCCAGCGTGGTCGCGCACGAGGTCGATCAGCGTCCTGCGACGGTACGGTGGCGCGAGATCGAGGTCGTGGCCGTCCCACGTGACCGCAGTGGTACCGATCGCCGCGCGCGCGGCGCATGCGATGAGCTCCTCGGTGAGAGCCATCATCTCCGTGTAGTCGACGAACGCCTCGTACAGCTCGAGCATCGTGAACTCGGGATTGTGGCGCGTCGATATCCCCTCGTTCCGGAACACGCGTCCTATCTCGAAGACCTTCTCCAGGCCGGCGACGATCAAGCGCTTCAGATAGAGCTCGGGTGCGATCCGCAGGTACAGATCGAGGTCGAGCGCGTTGTGGTGCGTGACGAACGGGCGTGCAGTCGCGCCTCCGGGGATCGGGTGGAGCAACGGCGTCTCCACCTCCAAGAACGCGCGCTCCGAGAGAGCCGACCGGATCGCGCCGATGATCGCGAACCGGATCTCGAACACGCGACGCGCCTCGTCGTTCGAGATGAGATCGACGTACCGCTGGCGGTAGCGGGTCTCGACATCGGCGAGGCCGTGCCACTTGTCGGGGAGCGGGCGGAGCGACTTCGCCAGCAACGTGCACGAGCGCACGGCCACGGAGAGCTCGCCCTTCCTGGTCTTCATCACCGTTCCGGTCACGCCGATCCAGTCGCCGAGGTCCAGATCGTCGATCTCGGCGAACCCCTCATCGCCGATGGCCGCCTTCGACACGAAGAGCTGCACCGCTCCGGTGCCGTCGCGCAGCGTTGCGAAGATGAGCTTCCCCTGGCGGCGCAGCAGCAGGACCCGCCCCGCTATCCGCACCTCCACGTCGGTCTCCGCGCCGGCGTCGATGTCGCCGTGCGAGGCGTGGAGCCCCGCCGCCGTGGCGTCGCGATCGAACCGCACCGGGTATGGGTCGCGACCCGCGTCGCGCAGCGCCGCGACCTTGGCCCGGCGCGCTGCGCGCTCCTCGGCCGCCTGCCCGTCGAGATGCGCGTCGGTCACAGGTTCCTCTCGTAGATGATCCTCAGGCCGTACAACGTGAGCCACGGCTCGTGGTGCTGCATCGTCCTGCTGTGCGGCAGCAGCAGCTCTGCCAGACCTCCCGTCGCGACGACCGTGCACTCACCGATCTCGCTCTGGAACCGGTCGACCAACGCATCGACCTGCCCGGTGAATCCGTAGACAGCGCCGGCCTGGATCGACTCGACGGTCGACTTGCCGATCGCGTGCTTCGGGGGATCAGCTCCACGCGGCGCAGCCCCGCCGCTCGGCCGAACAGCGCGTCCATCGAGATCTCGACCCCCGGGAAGATCGCGCCGCCGAGATACTCACCCCTGTCGCTGATTGCCTCGATCGTCGTGGCGGTACCGAAGTCGACGACGATCGTCGGTGCTCCGTAGAGGTCGTAGGCGCCGACGGCGTTCGCGATCCTGTCGGCGCCGACCTCCTTCGGGTTGTCGTAGAGGATCGGCATCCCTGTGCGCACTCCCGGCTCGACCACCAAGGGCAGGAAGCCGAAGTAGCGCTCACTCATGTCGCGCAGTGCCGCTGTCACGCGTGGCACGACCGAGGAGATCGCGACCCCCGTGATCTGCGCCTCCTCGAAGGACGAGCCGTGGAACCCGAGGAACTGGTTGACCATCAGCGCGAGCTCGTCCGAGGTGCGCTCGGCGTCGGTCGCGATCCGCCAGTGGTCGGCGAGCTCTCGGGAGCTGAACAGCCCCACGACGGTCTGGGTGTTGCCGACGTCGATCGCGAGGAGCACTCCGTCATCTCCCCGTATCGATGTCGAGACCAATGTCGAGCGCGGGTGCCGAGTGGGTGAGAGCCCCTACGGCGATGTAGTCGGCCCCTGCGTCCGCATACGCGGCGACGCTACGGAGATCGACCCCACCCGAAACCTCGAGCGGGACCCGGCCGCCTACGACCGCCACCGCCGCCTGGACCTCCTCGGGCGACATGTTGTCGAGGAGGATCAGGTCGGGCCGCGCGTCAGCCGCGTGCTCCACCTGCGCGGCGTCGTCGCACTCGACCTCGACGATGCGCCCCGGCCAGCGTGCCCGTGCCCGCTCGATCGCGCTGCGCACGTCGTGGCCGCCCAGGTGGTTGTCCTTGATGAGGACCGCGTCGGAGAGGGAGTCGCGATGGTTGAAGCCACCGCCCGCGCGCACAGCGGCCTTCTCCAGGGACCGCAGCCCCGGGAGCGTCTTGCGCGTGTCGCGGATGCGTGCCGCTCCGTGGGCTGCCCGCACGTACCGACGCGTGAGCGAGGCGACGCCCGAGCAGTGTGAGAGCAGGTTCAGCGCGACACGTTCTCCGGCAAGGATCGACCTCAGGCCGCCGGCGATCTGTCCGATCGAGTCCCCGGGCTCGACCTGGTCACCGTCGGTCCGCTGCCAGGTCACAGCGACCTCCGGGCCTATCTGGCGGTACACCTCGGTCACCGCTGCACACCCCGCGATCACGCCCTCCGCTCGGGATACGAGTCGGGCGACTGCCGTCTCGTCATCGCCGACGCAGGCGATCGAAGTGATGTCGCCGAGCACGCCGAGGTCTTCGGCGATCGCTGTGGCGACGATCGAGCGCAGAGCCGCAGCGGGCGGATCGAATGGCGCGGTCATCTCGAACCCTCCTGGGTCGCCAGCTCCGGCAGAGGTACGAAGACGGGCTCCGCCCGACCGGCGAGCACCAGTCGTCCGAGGAAGCGATCGGACCGCTCGGGGAAATCGCGGCGCGTATGCGCGCCACGTGACTCCTCCCGGGCAAGGGCTGCCGCGACGATCGCCCCGGCGACCGTTGCTACGTTCAGCGCCTCGTGCTCTGTCTGCGAGACGGACGCCGGCCGAGCCGCGGCGGGTGCCAGCTCGGCGATGACAGCGAACGCGTGCGCGAGACCGGATGCATCGCGCTCGACTCCGGCGTCGGCCGACATGACGCTCTGGACGCGACCCAGCTCGGCGGCGAGAGGTGCAACGCGAAGTGGCTCGTCGCCGGACGCGACGCCCGGTTCGGCGTCGCGGCACACCGACGCGGCTGTGACGACATCGCCGACATCGCCGAGCACACCGAGCACGCCGCGCATCGCCCCGGTCTCCCTCGGGCCGTCGCGGCCCTCGGAGACCGCGGCGATCACCCGCGATCCGAAGACGAGTCCCTCGAGCAGCGAGTTCGACGCGAGCCGGTTCGCACCGTGGACACCACTGCAGGCGACCTCCCCACACGCCCACAACCCCGGGAGCGTCGTCGCGCCGTCGAGATCGGCTACCACGCCACCCGAGAGATAGTGGGCGGCCGGTGCCACCGGTAGCCACTGCGCCGGGGATCGAGTCCCGACTCGGCGCACGCCGCCCAGATCGTCGGGAAGCGCTCCTCGAGCCGCTCGATCATCGTCGCGTCGAGCCAGACGTGGTCGATGCCCGATGCGCTGATCCGGCGCGCCGCCGCGAGCGATACGACGTCGCGCGGGGCGAGGTCGGCCATCGGGTGCTCCCCCACCATGAAGGCCGACCCGTGCTCGTCGCGCAGCACCGCACCCTCGCCGCGCAGTGCCTCCGACAGGAGCGGGCGCGGCATCGACTCGAGGCAGAGCGCAGTCGGGTGGAACTGGACGAACTCGACGTCGGCGCAGGCAACGCCCGCTCGCAGCGCCAGCGCGATGCCGTCGCCTGTCGAGAGAAGCGGGTTTGTGGTCACCGCGTAGCACTGCCCGGCACCCCCGGTGGCCAAGACCGTCTCCGAGGCGCGCACATCGGTCGCTGCACCCCGGTCGTCGAGCGCGACTATGCCGCGGCACCTCGCCGTCTCCACGATCAGATCGACAGCGAACCAACCCTCGCGCACCTCCATCCGGTCCGACCTGCGGACCGCGGCTACGAGTGCACGCTCGATCTCCGCGCCGGTGGCGTCGCCGCCTGCGTGCACCACGCGAGCGACCGAGTGGCCCCCTTCCCGCGCCAGCAGGAGCTCCTCGCCGTGATCACCCGGAGCCGTATCGAATGCGGCCCCCATCGCCGCGAGCTCGCGGACCCTCAGTGGCCCCTCGTTGACCAGCGCGCGCACCGCGTCGACGTCGCAGGATCCGGCCCCCGCGACGAGGGTGTCGGCCAGATGCATCTCCGGGGTGTCCGAACCGGCGATCGCCGCCGCGACGCCCCCTTGAGCGAACCTCGTCGCGGAGCTGGCCAGCTCGCCCTTGGTCAGCACGAGCACCGACATGCCCGCGGCGGCTCCCCTCAGCGCCGTGGTGAGACCTGCGACGCCGCTGCCGAGGACCAGGAGATCGAACATGGTGGCGCAAGCCTACGGGGCGGCGCCACGCTACCGCCGACGCGTATCGGCGACTGCCGCCAGCGCGGTCGCGCGGCCCGACTCCACCGGTCGGTTCTCCTCGTCCACGTGCACGACCAGCGGTTCGTGTACGGCCACCTCCTCCTCGTCGTACGCGCCGTAGGTGATGACGATCACCCGGTCGCCGGGTTGGACGAGCCTCGCTGCGGCCCCGTTGAGCACCACGTCGCCCCGTCCCCCGGGTATGACATAGGTCTCGAACCTTGCGCCGTTGTCGAGGTCGAGGACGTGGACCTGCTCGTTCTCGCGGATGTCGGCCAGGCGCATCAACTCGGTGTCGAGGGTGATCGACCCCACGTACCCGAGGTCGGCGCCCGTGACCGTCGCCCTGTGGATCTTCGACTTCATCATCGTCCGCTGCATCATCATTCCCTTCCGTCCGGCCTGAAGCCGGTTCCCAGATCTGCGGTGACGGTGTCGCCGCGCACGGTCAGACGCACGTTGTCGATCAGGCGGGTCTCGCCGAGCCGCGCTGCAACGGCGAGGAGGACCTCACCCTCGATGCGGTCGAGGGTTGTCATCTCCGCTGCGTCTCGAACCTCGGCGTAGTCGATCTCGACGCCGTCTCGGGCCGCGATCGAGCCGCGCAGCATCTCGGCGACAGTGGCGGCATCGCGCTCGCCTCCGGCCACGGCGTCTGCGGCGGCGCGCAGCGACTCGAAGAGCACCGTCGCCGCCTCCCGCTGGTCGTGGGAGAGGTAGGCGTTCCTGCTGGAGAGGGCCAACCCGTCGGCCTCGCGGACCAGAGGGCACCCCACGACGTCGACGGGCATGCTCAGGTCATCGACCATCCTCCGGACGACGGCGAGCTGCTGCGCGTCCTTCCGGCCGAAGAACGCCGTGCAGGGACCGACTATCGAGAGGAGCTTCGCTACGACGGTTGTCACTCCGTCGAAGTGAGTCGGGCGGGCACGGCCGCAGAGGTCGGCGGTGAGGTCTGCAACGCTGACGCGCGTCTTCGGCGGCTTCGGGTACATCTCTGCGACCGGCGCAGCGAAGACGACATCGGCGCCCTCCTCTTCGCACGCGCGAACGTCTCCCTCGAGATCCCTCGGGTACCGGTCTAGATCCTCGCCGGGCGCGAACTGGAGCGGATTCACGAAGATGGTCACGACGACGAAGTCGGTGGTCTCCCTCGCGGCGCGGATCAACGACCTGTGCCCCGCGTGCAGGTACCCCATGGTCGGGACGAGGCCCACGCGACGACCCGCTCCGCGGGCCTCGTCGCACGCGGCGCGCAGGTCTGCGATCGTCTCGATGACGGCGGTCACGCGGGGCGCCCGGACGCGTCGTATCGGTGTGCCTGCAGCAATGCCCTCGAACCTCTCGGTTCCAGCCCTCGTCGGGTGCCGGACTGCGGTTCAGCGACGCCGATGGTACCCGTGCGGGAAGGCGCAGAGCACAGCGGAGCGCTACTCGCCGGCGGGCTCGGCCCCACCGGCGGGAGGAGCGCCCGACTCGAGCACGTCTTCGAGGAGGCGGTCGAGAGCCGAGTCACGCGTCTCCACGAGCCGCGCCGCCTCCCGCGCGAGCGCCCGATAGGCGTCGCGCTCGCCCGGGGACATCGCAACGAGGTGCGCCTCGACGGTCCTGAGGTCGCCGCGGGCCACCGGCCCCGTCAGCGCCGCCGATGGCCCGAGGAGGAATGCGTTCTCCAACGACGAACGCGCCAGCGGGGCGAACGCCTCGAACGGCACCCCGCAGGCCTCCGCCATCCTCTGCACCTGACCCATCAGGGCGACGAGATGGTTCGAGGCGACCGCTGCCGTGGCGTGGTACCTCACCCGCTCGGAATCGGGCAGCTCGAACGGCCTCATCTCGAGGAGGAGCGCCAGGTCGCGCACCTCGGAGTCCCCTGCCACCGCAGCCCACGCCCCCGGGAGACGATCCAGGCCGACCGACGTCGACGGGAACGACTGGAGGGGGTGGAGCGCGCCGACACGGACATCGGGACGGCTCCTGAGCATCGCGTCGAAGACCTCGAGACCC
This sequence comes from Acidimicrobiia bacterium, assembly GCA_027494135.1. Lineage (GTDB taxonomy): Bacteria > Actinomycetota > Acidimicrobiia > IMCC26256 > PALSA-610 > JAOSJK01. The sequence goes on from JAOSJK010000001.1 coordinate 951,877, forward strand.
TTGGACCCCGACAAGTGGATCACGAGGGCCCCGCTGACGACCGACGGCGCGGCAGCGCGCGCCGCGGCCTCTATCGCGGCGTCGGGCGTGGCGATGACGACCAGCGAGGCACCTCGACCCGCCTCCGACACGAGGGCCACGGGCGCATCGAGGCACGCGGCGGCCGCGACGGTCGAGCGGGCGTCGGGTGCGCGACCGGCGACGGCGGTCACGTCCCAGCCGCGACAGGTGAGGGCGAGAGCGATCGTGGTGCCGGCGCGTCCGGGCCCGATCAGCGCGACGCTGCCCGTGCTGCTTGCGTCCACAGCCGAACCCTCCGCGCGCGGCCCACCCGCGATCCATCCCAACAGTACCGCCGCCCCCTCCCAGGCACGAGCGTCGATAGACCACAATATGTGTGGTCTATCGACGCTCGTGCCGGGGGTGAGGGTGAGGGGGGGGGGTGACGCCGGGCCGCGGGGTCGACGCGGTGGCGGCGAGGGCCTCCTGCAGGTCGTGGGGGAGGGCGGAGGTCTTGACCACGTCGTCCAGCGGGGCGCGCACGAAGCCACGCTCGAGCAGCCTCGGGTGCGGGACCACCAGGTCGGCCTCGTCGACCTCCTCCGAGCCCACGATCAGGACGTCGACGTCGAGGGTTCGTGGGCCCCAGCGCTCCCCGCGCTCCCGTTCGGCCTCGCTCTCCAGACGCTTCGCGACTTCGAGCAGCTCGCGGGGCGTCAAGCTCGTCTCGAGCTCCACCACTGCGTTCAGGAACTCGGGCTGCTGCGGGCCACCGACCGGCTCGGTCTCGTACACCGCCGACACCGCCAGCACCGAGATGCCCGGCGTCGATCCGAGGCCGTCTACGGCCCGCTGCAGGTTCGCGAGCCGCTCGCCGAGGTTCGAGCCGAGTCCGAGATACGCGAGCGTCAACGCTCGATCCGGACAGCGACGTGATCGAGGTACGCGAGCGTCAACGCTCGATCCCGACAGCGACGTGATCGAGGTGCGGGAGCGTCAACGCTCGATCCCGACAGCGAGGTGATCGAGGTGCGGGAGCGTCAACGCTCGATCCGGACAGCGACGTGGTCGAGCGCGGCCGCGACCGGCGGCTCGAGCTTGCGTACCTCCACGACGATCCCCCGGACGCGCGCATCGCCGCCGCACACCTGCGCGATCCGCTCCGCGAGCCTCTCGATCAGCTCGTGCCGCTCCGTGCTGATCACGCGGCTGACCGCCTCGCAGATCGCTGCGTAGTCGATCGTGTCCTGCAGGTCGTCGGACCCGCCCGCACGCGCCAGGTCTACGGAGAGCTCGACATCGACCTCGAAGGGCTGCGGGCGCTCCTTCTCCTCCGGGAGCACCCCGTGCACTCCGGACTCGCGGAGGCCCCTGATGAGGATCCGATCCACGACCGGCGCCGCTATCCGCGGCGGATGCCGTGTTCGAGAGTGGTGGAGACGATCTCGCGCGCCTCCGAACCGAGGTTGCGGCCCGTGAGCTTCTCGACGAGAGAGATCACGTCGGGGCCGTCGTCGACGAGACCCGCGTAGGCGAGGTAGCCGCCGATCACCCCGAGCGTCTTCTCGCCGAACTCCTCGTGGTGTAGGTAGAGGCGCTCCTGCGGGTCGTCGAGGAGCGAGGCGACTGCTGCGTAGATAGCCGTCAACCGCTCCGGCATCTCGTCGTGCCGTCCGATGGGGACGTGCACGTAGGAGATCCCGGCCTCCTCGTAGGCATGCAGGTTGTGGGGCGAATCGAGCAACGAGACGAGGTGGGTGAAGCCGTTCTGGGCCAACCAGATCAGCTCCTCCTGGCGCCTGACCTTGCGGTGATTGCGGGCGAAGCCGCCAGGCCGTTCACCCGCTGCCAGCCTGTCCTTGATCACCCAGCAGAAGAACCGGGGCTGCAGCCCCTGCGCCCACTTGCCCCGGAGACCGATCACGCCGCCACCCCCTCGGCAGTGGAGCGCGCCATCGCGTCGAGGAGTCGCGCCGCGCGAACCGACGACTCGACGTCGTGGACGCGCACGATCGCAGCGCCGCGCTCGAACGCCCAGACCGTAGTGGCGAGCGTCGCCTCGTCGCGCTGGTCGGTGGGGAGACCACCGAGGATCGAGCCGAGGCAGGACTTGCGCGACGCGCCCACGAGTACCGGCGCACCGGTCCGCGCGGCGATCTCGGCGGTCCCCGCGAGGAGTGCAAGGTTGTGACGGACCGTCTTGCCGAACCCGATCCCCGGATCCACGAGCAGAGCGTCGGGGCGGACACCCGCGTCGACCGCCGCCGCGACGCGCTCCGCGAGGAAGTCGCCCACCTCGCGCACGACGTCGTCGTACCGGGGGTCGTCCTGCATGGTTCGTGGCGAACCCACCATGTGCATCGCCACGTAGCCCGCCCCGTGGCGCGCCACCACCGGGAGCATCTCCGGATCCCCTCTCCCGGCCGAGACGTCGTTCACGACGACCGCTCCCGCCTCGATGGCGGCCTCCGCGACCGACGCCTTGGTCGTGTCGATGCTGACCGGGACACCGCACGCGGCCGAGAGGTCGCGCACCACAGGCACGACCCGGCCGAGCTCCTCGGCCTCGCCGACCGCCTCCGCGCCCGGCCTCGTCGACTCCCCTCCCACGTCGAGCATCGCGGCGCCGGCTGCGGCGAGCACGAGACCGTGCCGGACCGCGGCCGAATGGTCGAGGTAGCGGCCGCCGTCGGAGAAGGAGTCGGGGGTGACGTTGACGATCCCCATCACTGCTCGAGCGGGGAGCGTCGTGGTGATGAAGGTCCCCTGCACGCGCGGCAGGTTACCGGAAGGTGCCGAAGATGTGATTCGCCCCTGATCGAGGTCGAAAGTGCATCAATGGCGCGGAACGCTCAGACCCAGCATGCTCATGGCCTCCACCCGCGTGGCGACGCTGTCCTTGAAGAGCCCCCGGACCGCCGAGGTCACCGTCACCGACCCCGGCTTGCGGACGCCGCGCATCGACATGCACAGGTGCTCGGCCTCGATGACCACGAACGCACCGCCCGGCCGGAGCTCCTCCACCAGTGCGTCGGCGATCTGCGTCGTCAGCCGTTCCTGCACCTGAGGGCGGCGCGCGTACCCGTCGACGAGACGCGCGAGCTTCGACAGCCCCGTGATGCGGCCGTCGTCGCCCGGGATGTACGCGACGTGCGCACGCCCGTGGAACGGAATGAGGTGGTGCTCGCAGAGCGAGTAGAGGGGGATGTCGCGCACCATGACCATCTCGTCGTGCTGGGCCTCGAAGGTGACGGTCAGGTGCCGGCGGGGGTCGTCGTGCAGCCCGCAGAAGAGCTCGTCGTACATCTCGGCGACCCGCCCCGGCGTCCTGACCAGACCGTCGCGATCGGGATCCTCGCCGATCGCCAGCAGGATCTCGCGCACGGCGCGCCTGATCCGCTCCTGGTCGACGCCCTCGGGATCTCCGCCGGCGGTCACCGGCCCGCCTCCGGCCCGGTGTACTCCGCCACGTAGGGCAGGTTCCTGTACCGCTCGGCGGCGTCGAGGCCGTAGCCGATCACGAAGGCCGGCGGGATGCGGAACCCCACGTATCGGAGGTCGGGGTCTCGTCGCTGCAGGCCGTCCTTGAGCAGCAGCGCGCAGACGTTCAGCGACGCCGGTCCGCGGACCGCGAGGTTCTTCCGCAGGTACGCGAGCGTGAGGCCGGAGTCGACGATGTCCTCCACGACCAGCACGTGCCGGCCCGAGATGTCGAGATCGAGGTCCTTGAGGATCCGCACGACCCCAGAGGTCCGCGTCGCCGACCCGTACGACGACACCGCCATGAAGTCGAACTCGACGGGGAGGTCGATCGCGCGTGCCAGGTCGGCCATGAACATGAAGGCGCCCTTGAGGACCCCGACGAGCAGAGGCGGGGTCTCCGCGTAGTCGGCCGAGATCTCCTTGCCGAGCTGCGCAATTCGGTTCTGCAGCTCTTCCGTCTCGACGACGATCCGTCCGACGTTCGGGTCGTTCATGCCTGCTCGAAGCTCCCCGCTGTGAGCCAGAGGAATCTCCGGGTGCGCGTCGTCACCCGGACCCGGTCGTCGATACGGTAACCGACCACCCACAGCGGCTCTCCCTCCGGAACAGCCGCTCCCTCGCCGGCAGCGAGCACGCTGCTGCGCGACCGCGCCGATGCGGCCACACCGCTCTCGGCGAGCGCGTCGGCCACGAGCTTCGATCCGCCGAGGCCGAGCGGCCTGATCCTCTCGCCCGGAACGGGGCCCCTGAGCAACGCCTGCTCCCCGGCGGCGTCGGCGTCGACGACGCAGGCCCACCTGCCGTCGGGCCACGCCACCGGTGCTGCCGACTCCACCCAGGACTCGATAACGATGCCCGCCGCCTCGGCCCTCCCCGGTAGGGGGACCGACGCCGCATCGACCGGCGAGGGCCGCGAGACCTCCGCCTCGGACACCCTCATCAGCCCCGCGGCGCGCTCCACCCTGCGGCCACCTGGAAGCTGCGCCGCACGGCGACGCCCCGCGACTATCTCGAGCACCTCGTCGACGTGCTCGGAGGAGACGGGTGGGTCACCGAGCCAGAGCCGCACGGCGCGGCGGGCCACCGGAGCGGGGAGTGCGCCGAGAACATCCGAGGACGGCGGTTCGCCCGACTCGGCGAGCGCTGCGGCGCCGAGCGCGTCGAGGTAGTCGGACTCCTCGCGCAGGAGCGCTGCCTGACGGTTGAGCACACCGGAGATGTCTCGACCCGCACCGCTCTCCAGCCGTGGCATGACCTCCCGCCGCAGCCACACGCGACGGAACCTGGTCTCGGAGTTCATCGCGTCCTCGACGGGGGCGAGTCCGAGAAGTGCGCAGATCTCACGCGTGTCGGAGCGGCGGAGCCGGAGCATCGGCCTCACCACGCGGTCGCGGCGCACGGCCATCGCTGCGAGCCCCGGGCTCCCCGAGCCGCGCAGCAGGTTGAGCAGGAGGGTCTCCGCCTGATCGTCGCCGGTGTGACCCACGAGGATCGTCGCCGCTCCGGAGTCGCTCCTGACGGCCTCCAGGCTCCGGTACCTGGCGGCACGGGCGCGGGCCTCGAGATTGGAGCCGCCCTCGATCGGGCTCGCAACCCCTATCCGCACCGCCCGGCGTGCTCCCAGACGCTCCGCCGCCGCCACCACGACGGCGAAGTCGCTCTCCGCGGCGGCGCGCAACCCGTGGTCTACGTACACCGCGACGGGCGCGAGCCGTCCGGCACACGCAAGCGCGAGCAGGGCGAGGGAGTCGGCACCGCCTGAGCAGGCAACGACCACCCCGCTCCCGGCACCGCCGCCGGGTCCGATATCCGAGGCACCGGCGAGGCCCTCCAGCCCGACCAGCCGCTCGAGCCAGGTTGCGAGGACGCCTGCGAGCATGCCCGACGACGGTTGCACCGCGTCCTCGATGTCCGGCCGCATCAGCCCCACCTTCTTGCGGCTATCGGGCACCCGCCGCCGAGCGAGTCCGGACGCACCGGGCCGCCCACGCCCCGGGATCGTCGAGCTCCGCGAACGTGGGGAGCGACGAGGGCGACCGCCAGATCTCGTCGAGGGCACCCGGGCCCGCCTCCGCCACGACCGCGCGCACGAACCGCTCGCCCGTCTCGTACTGGCGGAGCTTCAGCTCGAGACCGAGAGCCTTCTGCACCTGTCCGGAGAGGCCGCCCCGGTTGCGGCGCGCCTGGAGCACCCTCGCCATGCGCTCCTCCCCGTGGACGTGCCGTCCTCCGAGCTCGCTCATCACGTAGTTGCCGTGACCCTCGAGCAGCGACATGAGCGCCTGCACCTCCGACATCAGCTCGCGCTGCTCCGCAGACGCGAAGAGACCGAGGAGCCCGCCGTCGTCGAGCGGGTTGCGTCCTGCTGCAAGCTGCTCTACCGCGTGCCGCAGTGCCCTTACGAGCGAGCGCGGATCGGGGTCGACGAGCTCGAGAGACCTCCCCACCAACCCGAGGAAGTGGTCGCGCATCCACGGCACAGCGGTGAACTGCGCTCGGTGCGTTACCTCGTGGACGGCGATCCAGGTGCGGAAGTCGCGCGGGCGGAAGGCGAACCGCTTCTCGAGCGCGAGCACGTTCGGTCCGACGTAGTAGACGGCGTCGCGATGAACCGCGCCTCCGCCACCGCTCTCGGCATCGCCGTCGGGGACGAGCAGGTCGTACTGCCCCAGAACCCTCTGCGCCACGTAGCCGAGCAGGGCTCCCAGCTCGGAGGCCGCGACGTGACGGCCTAGTGGGCCTATGGGGCTGCGGGCCATCCGCTCGCCGAGTCGCGCCATGAGCGGCGCGAGCATCTTCCGCATCGACTCGAGGTTCGCGTCGACCCACTCACGTCGGTCGAGGACGGCCGCCGTCGCCCGCCCCGGCGCGCAGGCCGGTGAACTCGGCGACGAGGTCTTCGGCCTCGACAGTCGCCGTCTCGAAGTCGGAGCGGAGCGAGGAGCCGAGGTATGAGGAGGAGAGCGGGTCGCGCCCGGCCACCAGGAGGGCTACGCGCCGTGCCGTGGCCCAGTCGACCGGGTCCGGAGCCGTACGGCCGTCGCGACGCCCGTCACTCACCTCTTGGGCGCCCCTTCATCTCCAGGCGGCCGATCCGGAGGTAGTACCCGGCCACTAGAGCCAGCAGGAGCGCCACGAAACCGGCCGAGAGCACGGGCGCTATCCAGAAGTGCCACGGCTTCCCACCGTCGCCCGCCGTGTACGCGAGGACGGTCAGCAGCCCACCGGCGAGGGCGAAGACGAGGCCGGCGACGAGGGAGATGGCACTGGTCGGGCGCAACGTGGGGCTCCTTCGATTCGGGTCCGCCACATCGTACGACTTGGCCGGCGCCGAGCCGCACCCGCGGCGTGAGGCGCGGCCTGGGGCTGCCGCCGCGGCTGGGCTCAGGCCGGTTCCGGGATGCCGAGGGCCTCGGCGATCCGCCGCCGGAGGTCCAGCGGGACCTCCTCGCGGCACTTGGAGACGATCACCTGCCGGAGCTCGACCTCGAAGGTGAAGCCTTGGGCGCACGGGGGACACTCGTCGAGGTGGCGGGCTATCGCCCTGCGGCGCCACACGGTCAGCTCACCATCGAGGTACTCGTAGACCCTATGGATCGCCTGATCGCAGTCCACCGGTCTCCTACGGGGTCGGGCTCTTGATCGGGGCGCCGGATCTTGGAGCGAGGTTCCGCTCCTGCGCGAAGTCCCACAACCGCTTCTGGAGCTGCTTTCTTCCTCGGTGGATGCGGCTCATCACCGTCCCGATGGGCACATCGGTGATCTCGGCGATCTCCTTGTACGAGAATCCCTCGATGTCGGCGAGGATCACGGCGATCCTGAAGGCGTCGGGAATCGCCTCGAGGGCGGCCTTCACCTCCGCATCGGGCATGGCGTCGAGCACCTCGGTCTCGGCGGTGCGGGCCGCTTCGACGGCCTCCGCGCCGCCCAGGCGCTTGAAGAGGTAGAAGTCCTCCACGTCGTCGAGATCGACCTGCTCTGGGCGGCGGCGCTTCGCCCGGTACTGGTTGATGAAAGTGTTGGTGAGGATCTTGTAGAGCCAGGCCTTCAGGTTCGTGCCTTCGCGAAAGCCCTCGAAGCCGCGAAAAGCGCGTAGGTACGTCTCCTGGACGAGATCCTCGGCGTCGGACGGGTTCCGCGTCATGCGCAGCGCCGCCGCGTACAGGGCCGACATGAAGGGCATCGCCTCTGCGGCGAAGGTCGTCTTGTCAGCCATTCGGCAAGGGTAACCGCTGCAACCTGAGAGAGTCCCGTGAAGAAGCGCTCTCGGACCGTCGACACCGACGGCCACGCGCGGGCCGTCCGCCGCCGGCTGCTTCGGGGTGGAGCCGGAGAAGGGACTCGAACCCTTGGCCTGCTCATTACGAGTGAGCTGCTCTGCCGTCTGAGCTACTCCGGCGACGGTGGCGCAGTCTACCGGGCGCGCAGTGGCCCTCCTCCGGCCGGGGGGAGCACGAGCAGGAGGCGCTGCAGGTGGAGCATCCCCTTCTCGTTCATCGCGAGCGCCCTGCGAGCGTCGCGGCACGCGTCGAGGGCCTCGGCCGCCGCCCACGCCGGCACGGCAACCGGCTCCCTGTCGGTGTTGAGGCGCGGAGCAGGCGCCGCCAGCGCGTCGCGGTAGACCGTCTCGATCGCGGTCACGCCCTCTTCGAGCGCGTCCATCCGTGCTCGTCGCGACTCGCGCTTGTGCCGTTCCTCGAGCCGCCTGCGGAGGCGCTGCGCGTCGCGGCCCGCGTACCCGAGTCGCTCCAGATCCTCCTCGAACGCCTTCAGCTCCCCGGCGTGACGCTCCTCGACGGACGCGACCGCCGCATCGACCGCGGCGTCGAGGTCGGCACCGACGACGTGGGCCGTACCGCCCGAACCGTCGATCCTCGCCGGCACTCCTGCGAAGGCGTCGCGCAGTGGCGCGAGGTGACCGACCAGGCGGCGTGCGCGCGCCAGATGGCCACCGGCGAGACGCGCCGCGAGCTCGGCGTCGGGCTCGCTCGCGCCGGCATGCACCAGGGCCTCGCGCGCGACCTCGTCACTCACCGGCTCCAGCTCGATGCGCTGACAGCGCGATCGGATCGTCGGCAGGAGGTCGTCGGGCGACCCGGTCACGAGGACGATGTGGGTTCTCTCGGGAGGCTCCTCGAGCGTCTTGAGCAGCTTGTTTGCCGCCGTCTCGTTCATGCGGTCGCAGTCGAGGACGATCAGGACCTTGCGCTCTGCCTCGACCGGTGCCCTGCTCGCCTCGCGGATGATCTCCACGACCTGAGCTGCGAGGATGCTGACACCCTCGGGCTCGAACTCGACGACGTCGGGATGCACACCCCTGAGCACGAGATCGACGGTGCGGAGCACGCCCCGATCGGCCCCCGACTCGGAGCGCTCGGGCTCCCCGTCACCGCCCTGCGGGGCGAGGAGAGATGCGGCGAAGCAGCGCGCGGCATCCTCGACCCCTGACCCGGATGGGCCGACGAGCAGGTAGGAGTGCACCGGTTGCCCAGCAGCGCGCCGCAGCACTCCGACCGCCCGCTCCTGGCCTACGACTCTCTCCCACACGCCGTCGAGCATACGAGCCCCGGACGCATCACCCGGCGCCGTTCCCGAGGCGAGCTACGTGAGCGGCTCAGGCGATGCCAAACCGATCCGTCACGACCTTCCAGACCGCTTCGGCCACGACGTCGGGCGGCGGAGCGCCGTCGACAACGGCCCAGCCCCTCGCGGAGGCCAGGACCCGGTACGCGGCGCGCACCGATGCATGGAACGCCGCCCCTCCGACTCCAGCCGGTCGCGCTCTTCAGGGACACGCGACTCCGCCAGGTCGTCGGGCACGTCGAGGACGACCACCAGGTCCGCCACCAGGCCGCCGGTGGCCCACCGGCTCACCGACTCGACTGCTTCGACCCCCAGCCCCCGCGCCGCACCCTGGTACGCGAGGCTCGACGGCTCGAAGCGGTCGCACACGACGTCGGCACCGCGCGCCAGGGCGGGCCGCACCACCTGGGCCACGTGCTGCGCGCGATCGGCCGCCATCACCAGCAGCTCTGCCCGTGCATCGAGGGGATCCCCGTCGTGGAGCAGGAACCGGCGCAGCTCGGCGCCACGTTTCGTCGCACCCGGCTCGAAGGTGACCACGACCTCGCGCCCGGTGGCTCCCAGCCGCTGCGCCAGGAGCGGGACCTGCGTGCTCTTGCCCGACCCCTCGCCGCCCTCGAGCACAACGAACCGGCCGGCGACCGCGTCTCCGGTCACTCCACGACCTCGGTGGCGCCCCCGCCTCCGGCCTCGACTGCGCCCTCGTCTGCGCCCTCGCCCTCGCCCGCGACCGGATCTGCGACCTCGTCTGCGCCAACGTCCGCGACCTCGTCGGAGTCCTCGGCGCGGTGGGCGCGGCGCATCTGACGCCGCGCCGCCAGCCCCGAGAACACCGTCAAGGCGCCACCCAGCCAGAGAGCGAGCCTGACCCCGGGAAGGGCGATCGCCCCACCCGCGACCTCGATCTCGCCGCCGACGGCCGCCTCCGAGATCCGGTCGAGGAGGTTCGCGAGGAACGGCCCCAGCGTCAGCGCGAGCAGCAGGCAGAACCTGACGACCGTGTAGAGAGTGGCGAAGGTCCGGCCGCGCAGGTCGTCCTGGACGCTCTCCTGCAGCACGGTGAAGCCGGTCACGTATCCGGCACCGGACGCGGCACCGACGACGACTATCGCCAGCGACGCCGGAGTGAGGGTCGAGACGGAGGCGGCCAGGACGATCGCGGCGCCGGCGGCGACTATTGCCGCCGTGAAGACCGTCTCACGAGGCACCTTCTGCTGCACCCAGACCAGGGTCAGGACGCCGATCGCGGCTCCGACACCGAGCGCCGTCATCAGAACCCCGAACCCCGCGCTCCCCCCTCCGAGAACCTGCTTGGCGAAGACCGGTCCGAGCGGGACCATCGCGCCACCACCGATGAGGCCACCGGCCAGGCCGACCATCACGCCGCGCACGAGGCTGTGCGAGCGGATGAACTTGAGTCCGTCGACGATGTCGCGCCCGGTCTGCGTCCAGTCGATCCGTCGCGTCGACGGTCGCTCGCGCTCGGGCAGGCGCAGCCGCGAGATCAGCAGCGCCGACGTGAGGAACGTCAGCGCGTCGACCCAGATGGCCAGCGACTCCTGGTCGAGGCTGAAGTGGTCGAGCGCGCTGAACCCCCCGAGCCACTCGGCGAGCTTCGCGAGGCCGCCGAAGATGAGCCCGCCGACGGGGAAGGTCCCGTACGCGGCCACCAGCCCGAGCGAGTTCGCAGCGGCTATGTGGTGCGCCGGCACGACGTTCGGGACCGATGCGTCCTTCGCCGGGCCCCAGAGCAACGTCAGGACCTCCAGCAGGAACGAGAAGAGGACGAGGCCCGGGAGGCTGTCGAAGAAGGGGAGTAGGACGAGCAGCGCCGCGCGCCCGATGTCGCACGTGACCATGACGGCCCGGCGGTTCCACCGGTCGATCAGCGCGCCACCTATCGGGGCGAGGAGGAACCCGGGGAGCATCCGGGCGGTCATGACCAGCCCGACCGCCGTGGCGCTCTCGCTGACCCGGGCGGCCATCGCGAGGATCGCAATGAGCCCGATCCAGTCACCGAGGCTGGAAACGACCTGCGCGGCGAAGAGCCGTGCGAACGACGGAGTGCCGAAGACCCGGAACGGAGCGGGCGGAATCGCCTGCTCCTCGGGCGTCGGTGGGATGAAGGGTGCCTGGTCGCTCACGCGCTCGCCAGACTAGGTGGGCGGGCCGGCCCGCAGAGCGTCCCGCGTCGCGGCGTCAGAGGCCGTCGTCCGGGCCCCCACCAGCCGCGTCGGACTCGGCGGGCCCCACAACCCCTGACTGCGACCCGGCTCCCGCTGCCATCTTCACGGCCTTCTTCGCCGCAATCTCCGCGGCCTTCTTCACGGGCTTCTTCGCGGCCTTCTTGGCGGGCTTCTTCGCGGCCTTCTTGGCGGGCTTCTTCGCCGCCTTCTTCGCAGTCTTCTTGGCGGGCTTCTTCGCACGCGACGGACCGGCCTCGAGACGCGCCCTGAGGAGGGCGACCGCCTCGTCGAGCGTGAGCTCCTCGGGGGTGCGACCCCGCGGGACCGTCGCGTTGGTCGTCCCGTCGGTGACATACGGCCCGTACCTGCCTTCGAGGACGCGCACCGCGGCACCCGACTCGGGGTGCTCGCCGAGCTCCGCGAGAGGCGGCTTCGCCACTCGGCCGCGCCCCCGCTTGGGCTGCGCGAGGATCGTCAGGGCCTCTTCCAGCGTCACCGTGAGGAGGAGCTCCTCCGAATCGAGGCTGCGCGAGTCGGTACCCCGCTTCAGGTAGGGCCCGTATCTCCCGTTCTGCGCGGTGATCTCCTGACCGTCGGCATCGACACCCACTATCCGCGGCAACGAGAGCAGCCCCATCGCGTCTTCGAGTGAGACGGTGTCCACGGTCATCGACTTGAAGAGAGACGCCCGCCTCGGCTTCTCCTTCGACTCCGGGTCCTGTTCACCGAGCTGCACGTACGGACCGAAGCGGCCGGTCAGCACATACACGGGCAACCCCGCCTCCGGATCTGTACCGAGCGATCGGGGCCCCTCGGCCTGCCGCGCTATCAGATCCAGTGCGCGCGCGACTGTCAGCTCGTCGGGAGGGAGGTCGGGCGGGAGGGAGGCCGTCTCCTCCTCGGCGCGCTGCACGAACGGTCCGTAGCGTCCCACGCGCACCACGACCTCGTGACCGTCGTCGTCGACCCCGATGGGGACGGTGTTCACCTCGCGCGCGTCGATCGATGCGAGATTCTCCTCGGAGCAGAGCTCCCGTAGGCCCGCCTGCCCGTTGCCGAAGTAGAAGGAGTGCAACCACTTCTCGGCCTCGCCCTCGCCGCGCGCGATGACGTCGAGCGCCTCCTCCATGGTGGCGGTGAAACCGAAGTCGACCAAGTGGGCGAAGTGCCGCTCGAGGAGCTGCGTCACGGCGAAGGCCGTCCAGGTGGGTACGAGCGCCGTCCCCTTCTTCCACGCGTAGTCGCGCGCCTGGATCGTCTCGATGACCGACGCGTACGTCGACGGCCTGCCGATCCCGAGGCGCTCGAGCTCCTTGACCAGCGCGGCCTCGGAGAAGCGCGACGGCGGCTGGGTCTCGTGGCCGACTGCCTCCAGTGAGTCGCAGCGCACCTGCTCCCCCTCCTCGACACCCGGAAGCCTCGCCTCCTTGTCCTGCGACTCGCCGTCGTCGACGTCCTCCACGTACGCGCGCCTGAAGCCGAGGAACTCGTACACCTTCCCCGACGCCCTGAATACGGCCTTCTCCCCGGCGTCCGAGGTAGCGCCGATCCGCAGCGTCGTGCGGAGCACCTTGGCGTCGGCCATCTGGCTCGCGATCGTGCGGATCCAGACGAGCTCGTACAGGCGCCGTTCATCCCCGTCGAGCTCACCCGCGACCTCGCCGGGAGTGCGGATGTGCTCCCCGGCGGGGCGGATCGCCTCGTGCGCCTCCTGGGCGTTCTTCACCTTGGTCGTGTACTTGCGCGCCTGGTCGGGGAGGTACTCGGCGCCGAAGCGCTCGCTGATGGCCCGTCGGGCCGCGTCGACGGCCTGCCCGGAGAGGCTGGTGCTGTCGGTGCGCATGTAGGTGATGTACCCGCGCTCGTAGAGCCGCTGGGCAACCGCCATGGTCCGAGCCGACCCGAAGCGCAGCTTGCGACCCGACTCCTGCTGGAGAGTGGAGGTGGTGAACGGCGCGTACGGCCTCTCGGTCACCCGCTTCGACTCGACTGAGCCGACCGAGAACGTCGCGCCGGCGAGGCGCTCCGCGAGAGCGGTGGCCGCTGCCTGATCGAGGACCACCACTTCGCGGTCGGCCGCCACGCCGCCGGTGGCCGGGTCGAAGTCGCGGCTCTCGGCGACCCTCCGGCCGTCGAGCTCGGCGAGCGAGGCACCGAATCCGATCTCGTGGGCCGTCAGCGCGGCCTCGAGATCGAACCACGCACCGCTCCGGAAGGCCATCCGGGCACGCTCACGCTCCACGACGAGTCGCACCGCGACGCTCTGCACCCGGCCGGCGGAGCGTGCGCCGGTGACCCTCCGCCAGAGCACCGGCGACGTCTCCCACCCGACGATGCGGTCGAGGATCCGCCTGGCCTCCTGCGCCTCGACGAGCTTCATGTCGAGCTCTCGGGGGCTGGCGAGCGCGTCGCTGATCGCCTGTGGGGTGATCTCGTGAAAGACCATCCGCCTCACCGGGACCTTCGGCTTCAGAACCTCCACGACGTGCCAGGCGATCGCCTCGCCCTCGCGGTCCTCATCGGTCGCGAGGATTACCTGGTCGACTCCCTTCAGTGCGCGCCTCAGCTCGGCAACGACCTTCTTCTTGGCCGGCGAGACCACGTAGTACGCGTCGAAGTGGTTCTCCGGGTCGATCCCCATGAGGCGGCCATGGCTCCCCCGGAGCTCCTCCGGCAGCTCCTCCTTCTTCTGCGGCAGGTCGCGGACGTGGCCGACGCTCGCCTCGAGCACGAAGTCGCCGGCCGAGCCGACCTGCGCCGCCCCGTCGAGGAAGCGCGCGATGGTCTTCGCCTTGGCGGGCGACTCCACTATCACGAGCGACTTGGTCAAGGGAACCCTCTCGATCCGTTCCGGTGTGTATTCGGCGATCGGGACGGCCACCGTAGCGGCCGTCCCCTCTTTCCGTGATGCCACTCCCACGGCACCCCGGTCAATACGGGTCCCGGAATCCTCGCCGCCGGAGAGCCCCGCCGCCGACTCGAACGTCTAACGTGACCGCGGTGCCCCTGCTCGCAGCGCTCGACTTCCTCGACCCCGAGAAGATCCTCGACGGGCTCGGGCCATGGGCCACCGCAGGCCTCCTGCTCATCATCTTCGCCGAGTCGGGGCTCCTCATAGGGTTCTTCCTCCCGGGTGACTCCCTGCTCTTCACCGCAGGGCTCCTCGCCTCCCAGGGGAAGTTCGGCCTGCACTACCCGGTGCTCGCCGCCGGCTGCTTCGTCGCCGCCGTCGCCGGCGACCAGGTCGGGTACCTGCTCGGGCGGCGCGCCGGCCCGGCGCTCTTCCGGAGGCCCGACTCCCGCATCTTCAGGCAGGAGTACGTGCGCCGCACGAAGGAGTTCTTCGAGCACCACGGCCCCAAGACGATCGTCCTGGCGCGCTTCGTACCGATAGTCCGCACGTTCGCACCGATCCTCGCCGGTGTCGGTGACATGCCGTACCGGATCTTCGTGCGCTACAACGTCGTCGGCGGTCTGCTCTGGGGCACCGGGGTCACGTCGGCCGGCTACATCCTCGGCGAGACCGTTCCGAGCATCGACCGGTACCTGCTGCCGATAATCGGCCTCATCGTCTTCGCATCCGTGCTCCCACCTCTCATCGAGGTCCGCCGGCACCGCCGTGCCGCCGCTGCGGCGCCGGCAGCGACCGAGGAGGACGCCGAGGAGGAAGTCGGAGAGCTCGAGCAGATCCTCCACCGCGAGACCGGCGACTGATCGCCGGCCCCGCGGATCGTGCAGGTGATCAGGCCTCGGTCGACACCGCCTCTGCCGGAGCCGAATCGGCGATCGACGCGCCCGAGCGCTTAGAGAACGCGACCGCGCCGATCAGCACGACGAGTGAGACACCGGCGATCGCGTAGGCACCCGGCTTCGGGTGCGAGATGAGCGGGTTGCTCTCGTCGATGTCCGACATGTTGATCATCGCCGGCAGCGTCAGCAGCGAGACGAGGTTCATGACCTTGATGAGCGGGTTGAGGGCCGGGCCGGCAGTGTCCTTGAACGGGTCACCGACGGTGTCGCCGATCACCGCGGCCTTGTGCGCCTCGGAGCCCTTACCGCCGTGGTGTCCGTCCTCGATGTACTTCTTCGCGTTGTCCCACGCGCCACCTGCGTTCGACAGGTAGTTCGCCATGAGCTGCCCGACGAGGATGACCGCCGCCAGGAACGCACCGAGTGCCAGATAGCCGATTCCGAAGCCGACGATGACCGGGGCCAGCACTGCGAGCAGAGCGGGGGTTGTGAGCTCGCGCAGCGAGGCCGCCGTGCAGATGTCGATGACGGGGCCGTAGTCGGGCCGCTTGGTGCCCGCCATGATCTGCCCGTCGGCGAACTGACGGCGCACTTCCTGCACGACGGTGCCCGCCGTACGCCCGACCGCCCGGATCGCCAGCGCCGAGAAGAGGAACGGAACGGCGCCACCCAGCAGCAGCCCGATGAAGACCTTCGGGTCGGCGACGTTGATCGGCATCAGGTCGAACACACCGCGACTCGTCTTCTCCGCGGCCTCGATGATGTCGACCGAGAAGACCTCGTTCACCGCGGTCTCGATGAAGCTCGCGAAGAGGGCGACGGCGGCGATCACCGCCGAGCCGATCGCGAATCCCTTCGTCACCGCCTTGGTCGTGTTCCCCACGGCGTCGAGGCTGACCATGATCTTCTCGGCCTCGCCTTCGAACTCGCCCGACATCTCTGCGATGCCGGCTGCGTTGTCGGCGACCGGGCCGAAGGTGTCCTCGGAGACGACCACGCCCGTCGTCGCGAGCATGCCCATGCCGCAGAGCGCCACCAGGTAGAGCGAGAACTGCAGGTTGCCGCCACCGAGGCCGATGGCGGCGCCGATCGCGATCGCGATCGCGATGATCGCGTAGACCGACGACTCGAGACCGGCCGAGGTACCCGAGAGCACCGTCGTCGCCGGGCCGGTACGGGCGGCGTCTGCGATCTCCTGCACAGGGCTGTAGTGCGTTCCCGTGAAGTACTCCGTGAGGCGACTCACCGCCTGCGCGAGGACGAGCCCCACCACCACGGCAGCGACGCAGCGCAGGCCCACCTGGCTGAGGGTCGCCCCCTCGGGGTCGCCGACGTACCAGAGGCCGATCGCGCCGACGCCGACGACGGTGATGATGCCCGCCGTCAGGAAGCCGCGGTTGATGGGCTTCAGGGCGTTCGTCTCGCCCTCCTTGGCCCTCACCGCGTACACGCCGATGATCGAGGCGATGACCCCGACGGCACGCGCCGCCAGCGGGAAGACGAGGCCGATCGCCGGATTGACGCCGACCGCGCTGAACGCCGCCACCCCGAGGATGATCGAAGCGACCAGGGTCACCTCGTACGACTCGAAGAGGTCGGAGGCCATGCCGGCGCAGTCGCCCACGTTGTCGCCGACGTTGTCGGCGATGGTCGCAGGGTTGCGGGGATCGTCTTCGGGTATGCCGGCCTCGACCTTGCCGACCAGGTCGGCGCCGACGTCGGCGGCCTTCGTGAAGATGCCTCCACCGACTCGGAGGAAGAGGGCGAGCAGCGAGCCGCCGAAGCCGAAGCCCACGAGGATCGCCGAGCTGGTGTTCTGGAAGACCGCGATGATCACCGTCGCGCCGGCGAGGCCGAGGCCGACGGTGAACATGCCGGCGACGCCTCCGGTGCGGAAGGCGACGTGGAGCGCCTTGGGCAGCGAGCCCGAGCGTGCCGCGGCGGCGGTCCTGACATTGCCACGCGTGGCTAGCGTCATGCCGATGTAGCCGGTGAGCCCCGACATCACACAGCCTGCGATGAACGCGAGCGTGCGCGACAGCCCTGACACCGCGAAGCTGAGCCCGCCGCTGCCGCCGGTGAACGTCTCCGGCTTCGCGACTTCCGTGGAAGTGGCGAAGACGACGATCGAGAGGGGCACGAGGATCACGAGGATCGTGCGGAACTGGCGCTTGAGGTACGCCCACGCGCCTTCCTGGATCGCCGTCGCGATCTCGATCATCTTCGGAGTGCCCTGGTCGGCGGCGAGCACACCCTTCATCAACGCGAAGCCGACGAGGATCGCGAGGATCGCCGCGACGGCCGAGAAGCCGAGGATTGCCCACTCACCCCCGTTCAGCACGAACTCCTGGTAGCCGCCCTCGGCGGCCAGCACTGATGTCATATCTGTCTTCCTCGCTGTTCGGGTCAGGCGGACTTCTGTACGTAGACCTGGTTTGCGACGGTGCTGCCGAGCGTGCGGTCGGCTCCATCGACGCGCAGCACGATCGGGCCGTCGAAGGGGTGCTTCTCGCGCACCTCGACGAGCACGCCGGGGCGCAGACCGAGTGTCCCGAGGAACTCGACGATCTCCCGGACCGGTCGAGCCCGGAACCGCGACGACGGCCACGTCGCCAGGTTCCAGCGCGTAGAGGGGCGGGAGGGCCGGGAGGTCGGCGGTCTCCGGTGCCGGTATCGGGAACCCGTGGGGGCAGTCGGCCGGCCGGTCGAGCGCGACGAAGATGCGGTCCTCGACCTCCTGCGGGAGATCGTGCTCGAAGGAGGTCGCGAGGCGGTCGGCCTCGTTCCAGGCGTATCCGAGCATGTCGGCGAGGAACCTCTCGACGATCCGGTGACGCCTGATCGAGGCGATCGCGGCGCGCCGGCCGTCGTCGGTGAGCGTCACCCCCGGTAGGGGGTGTGGTCGACCAGTCCGCGGTCGGCCAGGCGCTTGATCGTGGCGCTGACGGTGCCCGGGGTCAGGGAGAGGGCTTCGGCGAGGTGCCCCGTATGGGCCTCACCGCCGTCCTTCGCGAGGCGGTAGATGGCCTTCAGGGCCTCGCGCTCCGACTTCGATGGTACGGGGGCCAGGTCTTCGATGCGCGGGAATCTAGGTTTTGCACCCTCAAAATGCAAACCGGGAGCCGCTCCTGCCGCCCCGGCGACGCCGCTCACTCGATGTGGTACGGAACCGACGTCACGACGGTGCCCTTCCGGAACAGGAGCCGGCCCTTCAGTATCAGCGCGCTCTGGTTGTGGAGCAGGTGCGCCCACCACGACGAGACGACGAACTCGGGCAGCACGACCGTGATGATGTCGTTCTCCCAGCGCGCGTCGAGCTCGTCGACGAAGCGCAGGATCGGCCGCGCCAGCTCACGGTAGGGCGAGTGCACGATCTCGAGCGGGATGTCGATGCCTCTCTCGTCCCACTGCTGCTCGATCCGCTCCTGCTCCTCCTCGTCGGAGGCGATCGTGACCGCCACGAGGTGGTTCGGCGCGAGCGAGCGGGCGTATGCGAGCGCCTCGAGCACGCCCCGGTGCATCCCTCCGACGAGCACGACCACGGTGTGGTTCATCCGGCGCGGCCTGTAGTCGGCCGGGATCCTCAGACCCGCCGCGACTCCGGAGTAGTGGCGCTTGATGCCCTTGAAGAGGAGCACGATCAGGGGGATGACCAACGCAGGGAGCCACGCCCCTTTGTTGAACTTCGTGATCGTCACGATGCACAAGACGACGAACGTCGCCGCGGCACCGAAACCGCTGATGGCGGTGCCGACCTTCCAACCCCGCTCCCTGTGTGCGCGCTGGAACCGCACCATTCCGAGCTGGCTCAGCGTGAACGACGTGAACACCCCTACCGCGTAGAGCGGTATCAGGGCCGTCGTCACCCCGCCGAAGACGACTATCAGGATCGCCGCGGCGATCGCAAGGAAGACGACGCCGTTCGAGAAGACGAGGCGGTCACCCCGGTTCGCCATCTGGCGCGGCAGGTACCCGTCGCGGGCGATGATCGACGAGAGCCTCGGGAAGTCGGCGTACGCGGTGTTCGCCGCCAGCACGAGGATCGTTGCCGTAGCGAACTGCAGCAGCACGAAGAGCGGTCCGCTGCCGAAGACCTGGAGCCCGAGCTGCGCCAGCACCGTGCGGCTGTGCGACGGGTAGGGGTGGAGGTGGTGGGCGAGCAGCGCCGTCCCGAAGAAGAGGCTGCCCAGGATGATCGCCATCCAGGCGAGGGTCGTCGCGGCGTTCTTCGACTCCGGCCGGCGGAACGCGGGCACACCGTCGGCGATCGCCTCGATCCCCGTCAGCGCAACGGCTCCCGAAGAGAAGCCCCTGAGGATGTAGAAGAGCCCGAGTGAGCCCCCGGCGTACAGGGTCCCCTCGAAGTGCTTCGGGTCGAACGGCACCTCGTCGATGCCTCCGAAGGTGCCCGGCGCGTACGACCGGGCCAGGCCGTACGCGAGGAGCCCGGTGAGGGTGAAGATGTAGACGTAGGTAGGGACCGCGAAGATGCGCCCCGACTCCTTCACCCCCCGGAGATTGACCAGCGTGATCATCAGGATCAGCCCGAGGGCGAGCGGCACGCGGTGGTCTGCCAGGCCGCGGAACGACGGGATGGAGACGATCGCCGCCACACCCGCGGAGATGGAGACCGCGACGGTGAGGATGTAGTCGACGAGTATCGATGCGCCGGCCACGAGGGAGGCGTTGGCACCCAGGTTCTCCCTGCTCACGACGTAGGACCCACCGCCACCCGGATACGCGTGGATGGTGCGGCGGTACGAGGAGACGACCACCACCAGCAGGACGGCCACCGCCAGTGCGACCGGGATCAGGACGTCGAGGCCGAGCATCAGGCTCGACGCGCCAACGGCAGTCACGAAGAGGATCTCCTCCGTGGCGTACGCGGTGGACGAGATCGCGTCGGAGGAGAACACCGCCAGGCCGATGCGCTTCGAGATGCGCTGGTGCTCCAGCTCCGCCGTGGCGAGGGGCCTGCCTACGAAGACCCGCTTCAGTGACTTGAACACGCGCTGCCCTGCCCGCCTCGATGGCCGGTCCGGGGTCAGCATGCCACCGTGCAGGGCGGGCAACGCGAACCGGGCTGCGAACCGGGCTGCGAACCGGGCTGCGAACCGGGCTGCGAACCGGGCTGCGAACCGGGCTGCGAACCGGGGTGTGGGCACCCGAGACCGGTAGCATGCGCGCTGACCGGCGGAGCCCGGGTAGGAGGCGGTTGCGTGCATGTAGTAGTCGTCGGCAGCGGCCGCGTCGGCAGCGAGCTCGCGGCTGCCCTCGAGCTGGCGGGCCACACCGTCGCCGTCATCGACAAAGACCCCACCTCGATCCGCAGATTGCCGGCGTCCTTCACGGGGCGCACCGTCGTAGGGCTCGGCTTCTCCCGCGAGGCGCTCGCCGCCGCCGGGATCGACGAGGCCGGAGCCTTCGCCGCCGTGACCAACGGCGACAACTCCAACATCCTCTGCGCGCGGATCGCCCGCGAGAACTACGGCATCGAGCACGTCGTGGCCCGGATCTACGACCCCCGCCGGGCGCTCATCTACCAGCGCCTGGGCATCCCCACCGTGGCCACCGTCAGCTGGACCACCGACCAGGTGCTTCGGCGCCTGCTGCCCGCCGACGTCCAGCACGACTGGATCGACCCGACCGGCAGCATCTGCCTGGTCGAGCGTGAGATCCCCGCCGCAGTCGTCGGCCGCAAGCTCTCCGCCCTCGACTCCCCGGCCGTTTCTGGCTCACCTCGGTGACCCGTTTCGGGCAGGCGCGCCTCGTCGACAACGACACGCTCGGCCAGGAGGGCGACCTACTTCACTTCGTCGCCGAGGTCGCCGCGCTCGAAGAGCTCCGAACGCGCCTCGACACGGTGGAGGCGCACCGATGAGGGTCGCGATCGCGGGAGCCGGGGCCGTCGGCCTCTTCATCGCGAAGGACCTCGGGGCCGCCGGTCACTCCGTGCTGCTCATCGAGCAGGACCCCGCGATCGCAGAGCGTGCGGCAGCGGCTGAAGGCGTCGAGTGGGGGATCGCCGACGCCTGCGAGGTGACGTCGCTTCAAGACCTTCACCTCGACGAGTGCGACGTCGTCGTCGCCGCGACCGGTGACGACGAGGACAACCTCGTCTTCTCGCTCCTCGCGAAGCAGGAGTTCGCCGTCCCGCGCGTCATCGCTCGCGTGAACCACCCCGACAACGCGTGGCTGTTCAACGAGAACTGGGGCGTCGACGTCTCCGTCTCCACCCCCCACCTGGTCACCGCATTGGTCGAGGAGGCCGTCTCCGTCGGCCGGCTGGTCCGCCTGTTCAGCTTCGAGGGCGGGGGCGCCCGCCTGGTCGAGGTCACGCTCGCCGACGACTCCCCCGCGCTCGACACGGCCCTGAAGGACCTCGACATCCCCCGCGACGCCACGATCGTCGCGGTCGTGCGGGAAGAGCACGTGATCATGCCGAGGGGCGACACGATCTTCGAGGCCGGCGACGAGGTGATGGCGATGGTCACCGCCGACTCCGAGGACGACGTCCGTCGGATCCTGACCGGCGACTGAGGCCACACCAGGTACGTGGGTAGGCCGTCGTCCGGCCCGCCCAGCTCAGAGGAGCGTGTAGACAGGGTTGAAGATCTGGGCCGAGCGCCCGGTCCCCGAGACGACGCCCTCGACGACCATCTTCCGCCCCGGCGAGACACCCTGGATCTTGCGTCTCCCCAGGAAGACCGCCGTAACCGAGCCGCGGCCGTCGCTCACGCTGACCTCCAGCGCCGGCGCGCCGGCACGCGGGACGATCCGCACCGATCGGATCTCGCCCGCGGCCCTGACTCTCGTACGGGGCTCGAGCGCGTCGAGGCGGTCGCAACCGAGTCGCTCGCAGTAGGAGTCGAGGTCTTCCCGGTCGCGGTCCTCGACCGGCTTGGTGATCTTCTCCACAAGCTTCCGCAGAGCCATCGCGTCACCTCCCGCGCTACCTCTCCACGGTACCCGGCGCACCCGGCCCGCCTTGCCGCGAGGGCGCGTCCGTGCACGTGTCCCGGATCGCGGGGGCGCAGGTGGCATCCTTGGCGGCGATGCACCTGCGCCCACGATCGATCATCCCCCTGGGCGCCGTCGTCGTCATCGCCGTCTCGGCTCTCGCGCTGGCGACCTGCCGCGGCGACGACGACCCGGAGTCCGGCAGAGGCACCGCGGACACGACCGACGACTCGAGCCCCGCCGACTACGAGGGCTCGGTCGATCTCGAGGTCGGCACGGCGATCATCGCCGGCTCCGGCGGCGAGGCTTCGCTGGACCGCGCGGTCGTCAAGGAAGTGCTCGCGACGATCGGCGGCTACATCGACGCTGCAGTCGTGGAGCCGCTCCTCACCGGCGAGGCAGCGAAGAAGCTGGAGCGCTTCTTCGGCCTGCGCGTCGTCACGCGGGTCATGGCCGACGGTGAGGACCGGCCTTCGCTGACAGACGAGGGTCTCCCCGATGTATCCGCCGATCTCGTCTCCAAGGCGCGCCCCGTCGACCTCGACGGCCTCGCCGACCCCTCCGGAGCCGTGCTGATGGTCGGAGCCTCGCTCGACCTCGACATCACCACCGCGACCGCCGAGGGTCCCCTGACCATCAGTCGTGTCGGCGACCTGATCCTCGAGCCCGACGCCGACGGCGGATGGGAGATCACCGGCTACGACATCGAGGTGCGACGCAGATCGGCAGGCGGCAGCACGACGACGGCCGCCTCCACCGCGTCGACTACGGAGGCACCGTGATCCGACGCGCCGTCATGGTCTCCATCGGTCTGCTCATGTCGCTCGCGCTCGCGCTCTCCGGGTTGACCGCCGCATGGCTCGCCGGGGTCAAGATCCCCTTCGCCTCGGGTGCCACGTACATGAAGATCGAGAAGGTCGGCTCCGCTCACTTCGCGGGCGAGCCCGAAGACACCGTCTTCATCCTCCTCGTCGGCAACGACTACCGGCCCGAGGTCGGCGGCGCCCGCGGCGACGCGCTCCACGTCGTCGGTGTCAACCCGGCCCTCGGACAGGCGACGATCATCAACATCCCGCGCGACACGTGCGCCTACGTCCCCGGCTCCGGTACGACCAAGATCAACGCCGCTCACGCCCTCGGTGGACCGAAGCTGCAGGCCGAGGTGCTCGGAACGCTCCTCGGCGTCTCGATCCCCTACGCCGTGTCCGTCGACTTCGCCGGCTTCCAGGGGATCGTCGACGGCGCCGGGGGCGTCACGGTCGACGTCCCGACCGCGATGAGCGACCACTACTCCGGCGCCTACTTCGAAGCCGGCGAGGTGCACATGAACGGCTCCCAGGCCCTCGCGTTCTCGCGAGACCGCCACGACTTCGCCACGGGCGACATCCAGCGGAGCTGGAACCAGGGCTACCTCATCCTCTCCGCGATCGGTCAGCTCCAGGAGCAGGCGAAGGACACCGCAGGTCGCTTCGAGCTGCTCGCACTCCTCGGACGCCATGCGCAGCTCGACGGCGTGGGACTCGCCGACCTCTACCGCCTGGGTCGCCTCGCCTACGAGATCGACACCGACCAGGTCAAGAACGTGACGCTGCCCGTCGGCTCGGGCGGCTGCTCGGGCGGTCTCACGCCCAACGGAGACGCCCCCGGCCTCCTCGCCGACTTCGCCGACGACGGAGTGCTCCAGGACCACTGACCCGCGCCGGGGCCGCACTGCCGCCGGCTGCCGGTACCCTCGCCCGGTGGACGCCTGCGAGACGCTCGACCGGATCGCGGGCGACCCGGAGCTCGACGGCCGCCTCGTGCACAGCGCTGTCATCGCTGCGCGCGAGGAGCGGTTCGCCGACCCGGTGACGCCGCTCCACCCCGACGTCGAGGCGCGGTTGCGGAGCCGCGGCACCGAGCGGCTCTGGCGGCACCAAGCGGCGGCGATCGACCTCCTGCGCGCCGGCGAGAACGTGGTCGTCGCCACCGGGACCGCCTCCGGCAAGTCGCTCTGCTACCAGGTTCCGATCGTCGAGTCGGTCGTGTCGGGAGAACGCGACACCGCGCTCCTCGTCTTCCCCACCAAGGCGCTCGCCCAGGACCAGCTCCGCTCCATCCGGTCGTGGTTGGTACCCGGCCTGAAGGCGGTCACCTACGACGGCGACACCGCCACCGACGACCGCACCTGGGCCCGCCGCAACGCGAACGTCGTGCTGACCAACCCCGAGATGCTCCACGTCGGCATCCTCCCGTCGCACAAGAGGTGGGCGACCTTCCTCATGCGACTCCGGTACGTGGTGGTCGACGAGCTGCACACCCTGCGCGGGATCTTCGGCAGCCACACCTCGCACGTCCTGCGGCGCCTCCTACGCGTCTGTGACCACTACGGCTCCAGGCCGTCGTTCTGCTTCGCCAGCGCGACGATCGGCAACCCCGGCGACCTCGCATCCTCACTCTGCGGGCAGCCCGTCCACGAGATCACCGGAAGACGGGTCACCGCGCTCCGAGCGCGTCCTCGCCTGCTGGCAGCGACCCCTCCTCGACGAGGCCACAGGCGCGCGCACGTCGGCGAACGTGGAGACCGCCGAGCTCCTCAGCCGGTTCGTCGGCGACGGTCACCAGACGCTCGCGTTCACGCGCAGCCGGCGCGGTGCCGAGCTGGTCGCGCAGCACGCCCGGCGCTCTCTCTCGCGCACCTCACCCGACCTGGTCGACAAGGTCGCCGCGTACCGTGCCGGCTACCTCGCCCGTGAGCGACGCGCCCTCGAGCAGGACCTCACCGAGGGGCGTCTCCTCGGGGTAGCCGCCACCAACGCCCTGGAGCTCGGCATCGACGTAGGCGGCCTCGACGCCGTCGTCCTCAACGGCTTCCCCGGCACGCTGGCGTCGCTCTGGCAGCAGGCCGGTCGCGCCGGTCGCACGTCGCGGAGATCCGCGGCGGTCCTCGTCGCCGGCGACGACCAGCTCGACCAGTGGTACGTCGCCCACCCCGACGAGCTGACCGGGCGTGCTCCCGACGCGCCGTGGTGAACCCCGACAACCCGTTCGTGCTGCGAGCGCAGGTCGCCTGCGCCGCACACGAGCTGCCGCTGGAGCCGTCCGACGACTCGTGGTTCGGAGAGGGGCTCGACGACGTTGTGCGCGACCTCGTGCACGACGACCTCCTCGTGCCGCGCGCGGGAAAGATGTACTGGGCGGGCCGGGAGGCGCCGGCCGCGAAGGTCGGCCTCCGCACAGGCTCGTCGGCGGAGTACCGGCTGATCGACATCGCCGACGGCCACACGATCGGCACCGTCGACGACGCGCGGGTCTTCTCGGTGGCACACCCCGGAGCCGTCTACCTCCACCAGGGCAGGCAGTACCGGGTCGACGACCTCGACACCGCCGATCACGTCGCCCTGCTCGAAGCCTTCGACGACGCCGACGAGTACACGCAGCCCCGCTCCGAGAGCGACCTCGTGATCACCGGCGAGGACCGGTCGGAGGCCGCCGGCCCCGGGGCCGTGCACCTCGGCTCGGTCGAGGTGACGAGCCGCGTCGCGGCGTACCAGCGAAAGCAGATCTCCGACAACCGGGTGATCGAGGTCTGCGACCTCGACCTCCCGCCGCGCACGCTACCCACGCGCGCGTGCTGGTACACGGTTCCGCTCCCTCGATCCTCGAATCCGGACTGGAGCCCGCCCAGGTGCTCGGAACGGTTCACGCAGCCGAGCACGGGCTGATAGGTCTCCTCCCTCTCTTCACCATCTGCGACCGCTGGGACGTCGGCGGCGTCTCGATCGCATCGCACCCGCAGACCGGCGAGCCGACGATCTTCGTCTACGACGGATACCCGGGCGGCGCCGGAATCGCGGAGCTGGCCTTCGAGGCCTCGGAACGGCACGTGAGGGCGACGCTCGACCTCGTCGAGGGGTGCCGCTGCGACGACGGCTGCCCGTCGTGCGTGCAGTCGCCGAAGTGCGGCAACTGGAACGAGTACCTCGACAAGGCCGGCGCGGTCGCCCTGCTGAGGCTCCTCGCCGGCACCCGGTAGCGGCACGACGCGGCCCTACCGGCGAGGGTCGGGCAGTGCCGACGGATGCACCTCCGCGCGCGCCCTCGACCGGGCGGGGCCGAACGCTGCGAGGGGCCCGCCGGGCCGACCGAGCTCCACCACGACCTCGGCCGCGAGTCCGGAGCACTCGCACGTGAGCAGCTCGGCGCCGTTCGCGGCGGCCGTCGCGTCTGCGGCCTGGAGCGCGGCCGCGCTCCCGCGGCCCAGCGCCAGCGAGTCGGCGGCGGCAAGCGCCGACGCGTCGGCGGCAGCGTCGGCGCGCGCTTGCAGGCACCGCCGCCGCGGCGACCCTCCCGAGACCGAGGATGAGCACCACGCCGATACCGAACGTCGCCAGTGACACCACCGCCACCGAGCCGCGCTCGGCGGCCGGAGCGTTCGTCACCTCTCCGAGCGCATCGTGACGCTCGCACTCAGCTCCGGGTCGGGGAAGACCGCTCCGATCAGCGGCAGGTCGGTGTGCGAGACGAAGCGCACCGTGACCGCGCGCGGCTCACCCACGCCCGGGTTCGGCGCGACCACCACCCAGGCCCCCGGCAGCACCCTCTCGACCGCCGCGCGCACCCGAGCGTCGCCGCCGTCGACGGCCGCCTCCCGCGCCGCCTCCCGCGCTGCGTGCACCACGAGCACCTGATCGCGGGCGAGGAACGCCGTCTGGATCACAGCGAGCATCGTCAGCACGACGAGAGGTAGAACGAGAGCGAACTCCGCAGTCGACTGGCCCTGCTCGCGCCGAACCGCGCGCGCAGGGCCCGTCGCCTGCAGTCTTCCGGCGGCCACTACCCCGGCAGGATGAGCTCGATGACGCGGTCGAGGAGCCTCGAGATGGCGTCGGTCTTCGTCGCCCAGGCGAGCAGCAGCGCGGCGATCGCGGCAGCGGCGATGATCACCATCGCGTACTCGGCCGTGGTCTGGCCTCGCTCGCCGGTCGTGCCGCTCTCACTCCCGGCGCCGCCGTTCAGGCGCGCGGCGTTGCTGAAGAGGTTCTGATAGAGGTCTACGCAGATGCAGAGCAGTCGATGGGGCACGGGTACCTCCCGTAGTCGTCGGTGCGGCGCCGCAGCGCTTCGGTCGCGGGGAAGTGCTCGGGGAAGTCGGTGGGGTTCGCGGGTCAGACCCGCCGGAGCCCCGCCAGAACGGCCGGCACGACTGTCAGGAGTCCGAACGCCGGCAGGACACAGAGAACGAGGGGGAAGAGGAGGCGGACCGACATCGTGCGGGCGCGGGTCTCTGCCTCGCGCCGGAGAGTGGCTCGACCCTCGTCGGCGAGGCGCGCGAGCGCGTCGCCGATCGGCGCTCCGAGGCGGACCGTCGCACCGAGCGCGTCGGCGAGGGGGCGGAGCAGTGGGACATCGCGGCCCTTCGCGGCCAGCGCGTCGGCGAGCGAGACACCGAGACTGCACGCCCTTGACACGTCGCCGAGATGGCCGGCAACCGCAGGCGGCGCCCATGCCGCAGCCGTCTCGAGCGCGAGGTAGGGGGTGCACCCGGCGCCCGCCGCAACCCCGATGAGGTCGATCGCGACCGGTATCTCGGCGCGCAGCCTCGCGTCCTCACGGCGCGCGCGGCGCAGTGCCAGCGCCCCTCGCACGACGCGCGGGACCGACGCGACACCCGGCACCGAGCGCACGGTCGTACGCACAGCCACCCCAACCCGGGCCGGCCCGTGCAGCGGGTGGCCTAGGGACCCTGGGGCGACCCGCTCCGGTGGGCGGCGGAGGCCCGAGGCGCGACCGCGGGTTGCCGCCCGTGCTCCCCACGCCACGAAGGGCGCTGCGGCGAGGCACCCCAGCCGAGGGAGAGCGCGAGCACCTCGGCGGTCATACCTCCTCCCTGAGCAGGTACCGCATCCAGATCACGCCCAGGGCCTCCAGCGCCAGCCCGGCTGCGAGGCAGGCCCTGCCCGCAGCCGTCGAGAAGGTCTGCGCCGTCGCCGAGGGTCGGCGGCGGCCGAGAGGGCCAGGAAGCCGGCCGGCCCCGCGCCGACGACGACGGCCGAGAGCCGGGCCTGCGCCGAGAGGGAGCGCGCCTCTGCCGACGCTGCAAGACCCTGCCGGAGCGACGGCGCGAGCCCCTCGAGTGCGCCGGCCGCCGGTCCACCTACCTCGGCAGCGAGCGCGAGTGCGCCGGCCGCCGGCCGCACGCCCCCGACGTCGCGCTCGACGGCCCACGATGCGAGCGCGTCGCCGAGTCGGGAGCCGAGGCTCACACGCTCGGCGACGCGGAGCAGGTCGGGTGCGAGCGGGCCACCACCGGCCGCCCCGGAGGCGATCGCGCTCTCGACCGTCGCGCCTCCGCGCAGCTCGGTCGCGACCGCGTCGAGTAGCTCCGGAACTGCCGCGCCTGCCCTCCGGTCGCGCCGGTGCCTCGACAGGTGCAGCCAGACCGGTCCGGCGCCGAGAGCGACGAGAACGGCGGCGACCGCAACGGCCGGCGCCATTCCTACGCCGAGGAGACCGGCTGCGAGCACGGCAACCAGCCAGGTCTGCACGGCCCCCTCGGGAGTCGCGGCGACGCCGGCGGCCTCGAGCCGTGACTTCAAAGGGGCGCGCAGCCGAGCGGGGATCCGCGAGCGCGTCGCGGTGCGGAGCCCTCCCGCGCGCGTTGCAGCGCCGACCTTCGAGGCCGAGCGGGCAAGCAGACCCGACGCAACGAAGCCGGCGCACGCGATCGTCGCCGTCAGCACGACGCCCACGCCTCGGTGATCGAGTGGCCCGGTGCACGCGCTTCGCGCTCGGGGGCATCGACCGGATTCAGCGGTCCACCGCACCGCTCGAAGAGAGGGTGCGTCGCCGGAGCGCCTCCACGGGAGCGCGCCACCTCGGCGATGCTCTCGACGCGTCGCTCGCCGCCCTCGCCGCGCGTCACATGGACGACCGCGTCGATAGCGGCCGCGATCTGCGCCCTGATCGCCGGGAGCGGGAGGCCGACCCCCGCTAGGAGCGCGAGCGTCTCGGCGCGGATCAGGGCGTCGGTCGGACCGTTGGCGTGCACCGTCGAGAGGGATCCGTCGTGCCCGGTGTTGAGGGCCTGGAGCATGTCGAGTGCCTCACCACCCCTCACCTCACCGACCACGATGCGGTCGGGGCGCATCCGCAGCGCCGCGCGCACGAGGTCGCGCACCGACGTGGCCCGACCCCCTCTGCATTCGCCGGCCGCGCCTCGAGGCGGACCACGTGCGGCTGCGCGAGGCGGAGCTCGGCGGTCTCCTCGATGGTGACCACACGGAGACCGGGGGCGATCGCGGCCGAGAGCGCGTTCAGCAAGGTCGTCTTGCCGGCGCCGGTGGCACCCGCCACGAGGATGTTCCAGCCTGCGGTGACCGCCGCCTCGAGGAAGCCCCCGGCGCGACCCGTGTCGAAGTCGACAAGGCTCACGGGGCGTGTCATGAATCGCCGGATGGTCACTACCGGGCCGTCGGGCGCCAGCGGTGGGAGCACTGCGTGCAGCCGGGACCCGTCGGGCAGGCGTGCATCGGCGATCGGCGCGGTGCGGTCGAGGCGGAGGCCCAGCGGGGCGACTATCCGCTCCGCCAGGGCGCGATCGTCGCCGCGTCGAGATCGAGTGCGACCTCCACCAGGCAGCCGCGCCGCTCCACGTACGCGCGGCCCGGCCCGTTGACCATGATCTCCGACACGTCGGGGTCGGCGAGGAGCGCCTCGAGCGGCCCGAGGCCGTCGACCTCCACGATCAGCTCTTCGAGTATCCGCGACGCGCGCTCTCCTCCTACCAGCGGCGCCTCGTCCCTCATCAGCCGAGCGAGGTGCACGCGCAGGGCGTCGCGTCCACCGGAGCCCGCCGAGGGATCGGCGAGAAGACGACGGTGCAGCGCCGACTTGAGCGACGCGTCGGCCGCCGGAGGGACGCCCACCACGGAGGGGAGGTGCGCGACGCTCGGTGCCCTCATGCCGCGGCGCCTTCGCTCCCGAGCATCCCGAGACGCCCGAGCAGCCGCCGCGCCGAGCGGACCAGGCAGTCGGGCGGGCGGACCACGAGGACGCCGGCATCGACGGTGCGCGCCACCGCCGGACGCAGCGGGAACGTCGCGAGCACGGGAACGCCGAGCACGTCGGCGACCTCGCGCTCGCCCAGCGACCGGCCCGGCTCCTCGACGAGCACCGCGCCGGTCGCACGGGCCGTGAGTGCGCGATGCACCGCGCGCCGCAGCGCCATGTAGCAGCCGCGCACGACGACGACCGACGCATCTGCGACCTCGACCATCGCCTCCAGTGCCGGCGCCTCGGCGCGACCCAGATCGGCGACGGTGGGCGCCGGGTCGTCGCGCAGCAGCACCGCGAGTGCGGCTCCGGCCTCGGGGGCGGCGCCGCGCGGGTCGCCCGCACCTGCGGGCAGCAGCGAGAGCCCGGGGCCCGCTTCCACGGAGAGTCGGGCGAGAGCGTCGGAGGGCGCATCGGCCCCCGCCAGCAGCCAGTCGGTGAGCCCGGGTGCCGGGTCGGTGGCCAGGCCCAGGACTGCGGGGAGATCACCGTCGAGATCGGCCAGGCGGGCGCGGCCGGACGCCGCGAGGACGAGGGCGCAGGAGGCCGCGGCGACCGAGGTGCCGGACCCTCCCTTGGGTGACCAGAGCGTGAGGAGCATCGTGCTGCCTTCCTGCCGGGGCGCGAACGCGCGGGCACGCGGACGCGCCAGAGACGTGACAGGGGGAAGGCAGGGGAAGCGACGAGGCTCCGGGCGCCGCTCGTACGGGGCGCCGGTGGGAGCCCACGCAAAGTACCCACCGGCGTTCGAGGCGTCAAGGGCCGCCACAGATGGACCTACTCTCTTCGGTGATGGAGGCTGCGTTCTTCGACCTCGACAAGACGATCGTCGCCAAGAGCAGCGTCGCCGCGTTCGGCGGTCCGCTCTACCGGGAGGGGCTCATCTCGCGCCCGGTCATCATGCGGGCGATGTACGCGCAGGTCGTGTACATGCTCTTCGGTGCGGGCGAGTCGAAGATGGAGCGGACGCGCGAGGCGATGCTCCGCTTGACACGCGGCTGGGACCAGGAGCGGATCAAGCAGATCGTGCGCGAGACCCTCGACGAGGTCATCGTCCCCATCGTGTACGCCGAGGCGCTGGAGCTCCTGCACGAGCACCGCGACGCGGGGAGGCGCACCGTCATCATCTCGTCGTCGCCGGCCGAGGTCGTCGAGCCCGTCGCGGAGCACCTCGGCGTCGTCGATGTCATCTGCACGCGTTCGGCCGTCGACGACCAGGGCCGCTACACGGGCGCGCTGGAGTTCTACGCGTACGGCCCGCACAAGGCAGAGGCGATCCTCGAGCTCGCCTCTCGCGACGGGATCGACCTGGCGTCGTCGTACGCGTACTCCGACTCGATCACCGATCTCCCAATGCTGGAAGTGGTCGGTCACCCCGTGGCGGTCAACCCCGATCGCGACCTCGAGCGGATCGCGCGCGAACGCGACTGGCCGGTAGAACGGTTCGGCCGCGCCGTCGCGCTGCGCGACTTCGTCCCCTCACCGCCGAGCCGGCCGGCGATCGCCGCGAGCAGCGCACTGGCGGCCGTCGGTACCGGCGTGGCGCTCTACGTCTGGTGGCGCCGCCGGTCGGAGCCCCGCTCCTAGGCGGCTCTCGGCTCGACGGCGCCGATCGGTCGCGGGGTCGCGCTCGCTCTCGTGCTCTGGCTCTGGCCCGCGCTCGGGCTCTGGCTCGTGCTCGGGCTCGGGCTCGTGCTCATGCTCTGGCTCTGGCCCGCGCTCGTTCGCAGCAGACGCGGAGACGCCGGGGCGATCACGCCCCGGCGCTCGTGTCACAGGTGTTACGGATCGTGCAGGCCCTACAGGACCTGCGGGACTTCACGTGGTCGTGCTCAGGCCGTCTCGCGGACCTTCTTCGCTACTACGGCACCGAGGGCGACCAGCAGGAGGAGGAGCAGGAGCTTCTTCATGGGCGGTCTCCTAACGCGGGCTGGGCCACCTGCACACTAGCGAATGCCTCACCCCGCGACACAGGCGGGGTGACGGGGGCCGCATCGCGGGGCAGCGCCCGCCTGAGGCAGAATCGAGGCGGAGGTGCACGGGGTCTGGTGGCCCCCTCGTCTTCAAAACGAGTGGGACGGGCGATCCCCGTCCGGTGGGTTCGATTCCTGCCGCCTCCGCTGCTGCGCGAAGCACCGGCACGGTCGGCGCCCTCCGGCCCGCACGGCCGCCTGCCGTGCGGGCCCGGGCACCGGCGGTCAGCTGAGGCCGCGGCTGTCCTGCTTGAGGGCGGTGTCGACACAGAGGGCGGTTGCGACGACGAGGCTCAGGAGCGGCTCGGTGAGGGGCTCGTGCATCTGCAGAACGTAGTTGTCGGCCGTCGTGAACATCGTCTTGGCGAGGCCCTCCCACGTCTTGGTGATGCGCGCGACCTCGCGTCCGGAGGCGTCCTGGACGTTGAAGTTCCAGGCCCGCCAGTTCTCCGCGTTGAGCGAGCCGACCTCCTTGCCACCCGCCTCGAGCGAGAACCTGATCTTGCCGATCATGTTCTTCTGCACGACTGCGCCGACCTCGCTGCCGTCGGCGCGCTTGATCGAGAACTTCGACTTCATGAACTTGCGCGGGCGCGTAAGGACCAGCACCGGCTGGTCCTGCGCGTCGCGGATCTCGTAGGTGTGGGTCATGAACTGGTCGAGGCTGCTCACGAGGCGGAGCGCCTTCTTGAGCTGGCTCTGGCCGACCTGTGCGACCGAGCCGACCTGGTTGCCGTTCTGGTCGAAGACCTTGAACTCGGCGACCAGCTCGATGAGCTTCGCCTTCTGGTTGACGACGAGCACCGGCTCCGTGAAGAGCGTCCCGCCGCCAGTGCCCGCGCCACTCACGCCGGCCTGGCGCTGCACCTGATCCTGCACCTTGCTCGCGTCGTCGGCGCCCTGTGGGGCCCTGAACGCCCCCGCTGTGGGAGGAGTCGGCGTTGGTGGGTTCGGCGGTGTGGGCGGAGGGCTCGGCGGCGGTGTGGGGGGCTGCTCTTCCACGGTGGTTCCTCCCTGGCCGGCGGGTCCGCCGCCGGCGTCGGCACGTCGGGCACCCTGCGGCCACGACTCCCCGAGGCTATGCCCACAACGCCCACCCGCGGCCCTACCCCGCCGCCCCACGGTCCTGCCCCCGCCCCACCCCGCTGCCTCGCCCCGCAGCCCCACCGCGACCATGTCGCGTACAGCCACCGTTTCGGTGGCTGGACGCGATATGGTCGGGAGAATCAGAGCCGGCGGTCAGCCGCCGCCCGCATCCACGAGGCCGGGGGGCCCAGGCGGCGGCCAGGATGTCGCCGGCGAGGGTGGTCGCAGCCGCCGGAGGAATCCAGATGTCGGCGGAGTTCTCGTAGAGCACCACCAGATACCGGGTGTCGCCCTGGTATGTGGAGGGGGTGCCGGCGTCGGTGGTGATGCCTCGCAGCGGCGTGTCGGCGTAGTCGAGGAGCACCTCGCCGCGGGCGCCGGTCGAGGGGTCGAACGCCACGACCCGGCTACCTCCCGCCTCCTCCGGGTAGCAGCAGTGCTCGTTGACGACGAGCAACCCGTCCTTCGTCCAAGCCGGGTAGTCGGCCGAGCCCTCGGAGGCGAGCGCCACACCGTCGGCGTAGTCGAACGTCGCCGGGGGCAGAACGATCCGGGCGGGCACTCCGGGGCGTCGAAGGGGATCTCGAAGACCCGCGTGTCGCATTCCTCCCAACAGAAGCTGGCGGCGAGGCGGGCGTCACCGGGCGACCATGCGAGCCAGCTCGGCGCCCACGGGCCGGTCTCTGTGTCGAGGCCCGTCTCGAGGCGTGCGAGCTCGTCACCCGTCGCCGTCGAGCGCACGGAGATCGCGCCGTACAGGGAGTCGGTGCACGTCTGGCGGTCGCTCTCGTCGAAGTGCAGCGAGAGTGCGACGTGGCCGCCGTCGGGGCTGAGGGCGAAGTAGTTGGCGGTGCCGTGCTCCTCGGGAGTCGCGCCCTCGGCGGTCGCTACCTCGTAGAGGGTCCCGCACCCGTAGCCGCCGGTGCCCGACGGCTTGGAAAGGTACCAGAGGTGCGCCCGGTCGGGGTCGAGGGCCACCTGGGTGACCTGCTCGCCGTCGGTCGCGTCCACGAGCGTGCGCACCTCTCCGCCGTCGACGTCGAGGAGGACGACCCGGCCGTCGGCAGTGGCCGCTACCACTCCGTCGGCTCCGTAGGGCACTGCGACGGTCGTCGTGGTCGGCGCCGGGGTCGTCGTGGCGGTCGTCGGAGTGCCGGTCGTCACGGGCGCCTCGGCACCCGATGTGGGCGGCGTCGCGGGGATCATGTCGACACCGCCGCCGGAGCCGTCTCCGTCGCCGGTGAGCACGACCACCAGGGCGATCGCCGCCGCCACCGCACCGGCGCCCGCGAGGACGGCGACGACCGCCCGCCTCGACGTACGGCCGGTGCCGTCGACGCGTCCGCGCAGACGTGCCCAGGCCCCGGGCGCAGGCTCCACGGTGCCGGCGTACGCGCTCAGCGCGTCGCGCAGCCGGGCCTCTGTGTCGGCGCCGGGGGCGTCTGCCCCCGTGGGCACGGGGCGCGTTCATCGGAGAGTCGCCCGGGCCGGGGGAGCCGTCGAACGGGTCACGGGGGTCGGTGGGGTCGTGGGGAGCGGTCATCGTCTCGCCTCCAGGCGACCTGCGAGCGCGGCGAGGCCACGGCTCGCGTGCGACTTCACCGATCCGGTGGAGATGCCGAGCGTCGCGGCGATCTCGGCCTCGGAGCAGTCGAGGTAGTAGCGGAGCGTCAGGCACTCGCGCTGACGTCGGGGGAGGGCACGCAGCGCGTCGAGCACCTCGCGGCGGTCCTCGGAGAGGAGCACGGACTCGTCGGCGGCGGCCGTGGGGGGCGGCGCGGCCGGCCGGTGCCTCGCTGCGACGAGGCGGCGCCGCAGGCCCGACCGTGCGGTGTTCAGCACGATCGACCGCAGGTAGGCCGGCGCCGCGGCGGGGTCCTTCAACCGCCCCCAGGAGCGGTAGGCCTTCACGAAGGCGTCCTGCACGACGTCCTCCGCCGCCTCGCGATCGTCGACGAGGATGGCGGCCAGCCGCACCAGCGACCGGTAGTGGTCCTGGTACAGGTCACTCAGGGCCTCGTCGCGATCCACGAGCGTCACCTCGGCGGGGTTCGGGGAGAGTCACGGTGTGGATCATCACCCAGACAGACGCCGGAGTCGCGGTTCGCGTTGTCAGATGCCCGGGATCCCTACCCGGGGCCGGCCCTGATCCGCGTTCATGTCGCGTTCAGCCACGGTTTCGGTGGCTGGACGCGACATGGTCGGGGACCGGGGTGGGGGCGCTCACCGGGGCGCGACCGGGCCCCGCCGGAGCGGGGCCCGATGGGTGACTCGCAGTGGCGCCGGGGCGCCCCCGTCAGACGGCGAGCAGGTCGCGGGCGCCGGTGTCGGCCGAGGGGTGCCGGAGCTTCGACATCGCCCGGGCCTCGATCTGGCGGATCCGCTCCCGGGTGAGGTTGAAGTACTCGCCGACCTCCTCGAGCGTGCGGGCCTCGCCGCGGTCGAGACCGAAGCGCAGCGCCAGGATCTGACGCTCCCGCTCGTCGAGCGGGGCCAGGAGCTTCTCGATCTCCGCCGGCAGGAGCGCCGTCGCGGCCACCTCGAAGGGCGACTCCGCGGAGCGGTCCTCGACTATGTCGCCCAGCTCGGCGTCGCCGTCCTCGCGCAGGGGCTCCGAGAGCGAGAGGGGCTCGGCGGCGAAGCGGAGCGCCTCGGTCACCTTGTCCTCGGGCATCTCGACCTCTGCGGAGAGCTCGGCGAGGGTCGCGGGGCGCCCCAGCTTGAGCTCGAGGCGCGACCGGGCCTTCTGGAGACGGGCGAGGGTGTCGCCCGCGTGGACCGGGAGGCGGATCGTGCGGCCGGTGTTGGCGATGCCGCGGGTGATCGCCTGGCGGATCCACCAGGTCGCGTAGGTGGAGAACTTGAAGCCCTTGCGCCAGTCGAACTTCTCGACGGCGTGCATCAGGCCGAGGTTCCCCTCCTGGATGAGGTCGAGGAGCGGCAGCCCGGACGCCTGGTACTTCTTCGCGATCGAGACCACGAGGCGCAGGTTCGACTGGACGAAGGTGCGCTGGGCGTCCTCACCCTCCCGGGATCCACGCCTCAGCTCGCGCTTCTTGGTCGCAGTCAGCCCCTTGGCAGCGGCGAGCTGTTCGCGCGCAGCGTTGCCGTTCTCTATCTGCTGGGCAAGGCGGACCTCGTCGTCCTTGGTCAGCAGGGGGTACTGTCCTATATCGGTCAAATAGAGCCTGACGAGGTCTTCCTCGTCCCGCTCGACACGTTCTTTGGCCAACGAAACATCCCTTTTCTGAGACTGCGCCTGTGGAGAAGCCGCAGGGGGCCGGCGGACTCGGACGACCCTCACACGGTGTCCTTGTAGGATAAGGGAGGCGTCAAGCCGGTTTATCCACAGAACATCGGGGATATCCACAGTCCGGCTCGGGTACTTCGGCCCGGTACCGCGGCATCGTACCGCCCGGATGCGACATCTCCCCCGAGACCGGGCCAGTCGCCGACCCCCATGCGCACCCCGGGGAGCCTCGGACCGGCGGTCGGGGGTGCCGGTATCGGACGGCCGTCGTCCCCGTCAGTGACCGAGGGCCCGCCGATGCCGGCCGCCGATGTGATCTACATCACTCTCTGTGGTCGATCCGCGCCGGCTGCCGCACCCTCCCCGCCAGGAGCGCGACTCCGCCACCACGATGCTCGCGAGGATCACCGCCGCCCCTGCGTACCCCTTGACCCCCAGCCCTCCCCCACGGCGAACCCCACGAACCCGGCCACGACCGGCTCGAAGAGGAGGATGACCGCGGCACGGGTCGGCTCGATCCGCCTCTGCCCCCAGAGCTGCAGGGTGAACGCGACCCCGAGCAGACGACGCCCGTGAAGAGCACGGCGAAGAGCGCCTGGCCGTCCACGGTGCCGAGGCCGCCCACGAGGACCACGGGGGCTGCGAAGACGACGATCGCCCCCATCTGGACCGCGGTGAGCGCGACCGCGTCGTATCGGTTCACGTACATCCCGCCGAGGTAGATCCAGGCCCCGAAGCAGGCGGCGCACCCGAGCGTGAACAGCTCCCCCGCCCCCGGCGAGAAGGTGGCCCCGGTGAGCAGGAACAGCCCGGCCGCCGCGATCGCGACGGCCGTCAGCACAGTGCGGCTGGGGGCGCGGCGCCGGGCGACCGTCTCGACGAGGGGCGTGAACACCACGAAGAGCCCGGTGATGAACGCCGAGCTCGACGTGGTCGTCCGCTGGAGGCCGAGGTTCTGGAGCCAGTACCCCGCGAACGCCACCGCCCCGAGGACGAGTCCCGCCACGGCGAACGACCGGGGCGTCATGTCGGGCACCGCCACGTCGCGGCGTCGCCAGCCGACACGCAAGGCGATCGGGAGCAACACCATCGTCCCGACGAGGAATCGGAGAAGAATGAACCCGACCGGCGTGAGGCTGTCGAGCGCGTCCTGCACGATCGTGAACGTCGCGCCGAACGCGATCGTCGCCCCGACGAGTGCCAGCTCCGGGAGGAGCGGGCGCCGGGTCTCCCACGCCGCTTCCTCCACCTCGTGGACGAGCGATCGATGTGCCGCGGCGCCGTCGATCGCGGCGCCGCCGTCCCTACCGGGCCCTGCTGCGTCCACGGCGCGCTGTCAGCCGGGCCAGCGGTTGGTGATGGGGAGACGGCGATCCTTGCCGAACGCCTTCGGCGAGACGCGCACCCCTGGTGGCCCCTGCCGCCGCTTGTACTCGTTCCTGTCGACCAGCCGCGCGACACGCCTCACCAGCGCAGGGTCGTGCCCCTCGTCCTCCAGCTCCGCGATCGACCTGTCGTCCTCCACGTATCGCTGGAGGATCGGGTCGAGGAGGTCGTAGGCGGGAAGCGAGTCGGTGTCGAGCTGCTCGGGTCGCAGCTCGGCGCTGGGCGGCTTCTCGATGATCGCGCTCGGGATGAGATCGGTGCCCGCCCGCTCGTTGCGATCGTGGCAGAGCGCGTACACCAGCGTCTTCGGTACGTCCTTGATCACGGCGAAGCCACCCACCATGTCGCCGTAGAGGGTCGCGTAGCCCGTCGCCATCTCGCTCTTGTTGCCGGTGGTCAGCACCATGCAGCCGAGCTTGTTCGAGATCGACATCAAGACGTTGCCGCGCACGCGCGATTGCACGTTCTCCTCGGCGACGTTCGGCTCGGTTCCCTCGAACACGGGCGCGAGCATCTCCTCGAACGCCGCGTGCGCGGGCTCGATCGGCACGACGAGGGTTCTCACCCCGAGGTTCGCGGCGAGCTCCTCCGCGTCGGTGATGCTGCCCGGGCTCGAGTAGCGCGACGGCATCAGCACGCCGGTCACGTGCTCCGCTCCCAGCGCGTCGACCGCGATCGCTGCAACCAGCGCGGAGTCGACCCCGCCCGAGAGACCGATTAGCACGTCGCTGAACTCGTTCTTGCGCACGTAGTCGCGCGTGCCGAGAACCAACGCCTCGTACACCTCGCGCACCGGGTCGAGTACGGGCTCGACGCGCGCGACGATCGGCTCGCCCGCGACGCGGGCATCACTGACAACGACCTCTGGCAGCGTCGCGCCGCCGGATCTGCCTCGCGGATCAAGGAGGCGCCGGCGGAACGTGGCGCGCACCTCGACGTCGACGACCAGCAGGTCTTCTCTGAACTGCGCGGCGCGCGCCGTCAGCCGCCCGCTCTCGTCGAAGACGAGGGACGCGCCGTCGAACACGAGCTCGTCCTGACCACCGACGAGGTTCGCGTACACGATCGGGACCGACGCATCGGCGGCGCGTGTGGCGAGCATCGTCTCGCGCTCGCGCAGCCGGCCCGCGTAGTAGGGGGAGGCGTTGAGGTTGACGACCAGCTCCGCGCCGCCGGCCGAGAGCTCCACGATCGGACCGGTCGGGCTCCAGGAGTCCTCGCAGATCGTCACGCCGACCTTCACGCCGCCCACCACGAAGAGCGGGCCGCTCTCGGTGCCCTGTGCGAAGTACCGGCGCTCGTCGAAGACCGAGTAGTTCGGGAGGAGCTGCTTCCGGTACACACCCTGCACCCTGCCGTGGGCCAGGACCGCGGCCGAGTTCCAAAGGTCGCGACCGGCCTCGGGGTACCCGACCACGGCCGCCGCCCGTCCGGTGCGCACGGCGACCTTCTCCAGCGCCTCGGCGGCCGCGGCCACGAAGGCCGGCCGCAGCAGCAGGTCTTCCGGCGGGTACCCGGTGACGGTCAGCTCGGGGAAGACGACGAGGTCGGCGCCGAGCGCCTCGGCCTCCTCGTATGCGGCGATGATCCTCGCCGCGTTGCCTTCGAGATCGCCGACGACGGTGTCGATCTGGGCGGCGGCGACGCGGATACCGGGCACCGCACCAGGATACGACCCGCCCGCCGCGCGACACTCCCGGAGTGGTGGAGACGATCCCCGACAGCCCCGAGCTCACCGGCGCGGTGGAGCGGTCCGCCGATCCGCTGGCGGCGCGGAACGGCCTCCGGCAACTCTTCGAGGCCCATCCCGGCCTGGCGGAGGAGGCCGTGGCGGTACCCGTGCTGCGCGACGCTCTCGTCGCGATCTCCGTCGCGTCGCACTCTCTCCTCACCGGCATCGTCTCCGACGCGACTGCTCTCGAGCCCCTACGGGATCCAGGGGCGCTCGCCGTGCCGCGCACCTGCGCAGACCACTCGGTCTCTCTCGCTATCGCACTCACCGCGACCGACGACGCGCCGGCCGAGCTGCGGAGGTGGAAGCGACGCCAGATGGTGCGCATCGCTGCGCGCGACCTCCTCGGCCTCGCCGACCTGAGGACCGTCGGAGCCGAGCTCGCCGACCTCGCACAGTCCTGCCTCGGTGCCGCACTGGAGATCGCGGCGCCGGCGGTACCGATGGCCGTCGTCGCGATGGGCAAGCTCGGCGGCCGCGAGCTCAACTACGCGAGCGACGTAGACGTCCTCTTCGTGCACGACGGGTCCTCGACCGACGCGGAGCACGCCGCCCGCGCCCTGCTCGGCGTCATGACCTCTCCCACCGCCGACGGTATCGTCTTCCGCACCGACGCCGACCTGCGCCCCGAAGGTCGGTCGGGAGCGCTGTCGCGCAGCATCGACGCCTTCGACGCCTACTGGGACCGGTGGGCGCAGACGTGGGAGCTCCAGGCTCTCATCAAGGCTCGGCCCGTAGCCGGCGACCCGTCGCTCGGAGCGCTCTTCGTGGAGCGCGCCGAATCGCGCGTGTGGCCCGAGGTGATGGACCCCGACGCGGTTCGCGACATACGCGCGATGAAGTCGCGCACAGAGGAGATGCTGCGGCTGAAGGGTGTGCAGGAGCGCGAGCTGAAGCGCGGCCGTGGCGGGATACGCGACATCGAGTTCGCCGTCCAGCTCCTCCAGCTCGTGCACGGTCGCCATGATCCCTCGATCCGCTCGGCCAACACGCTCGAGGCGCTCGAGGCGCTGGCCGTCGCCGGCTACGTCCCCGTCGCAGACGCCGACCGCCTCGACACCGCCTACGAGTGGCTCCGCCTCGTCGAGCACCGCCTGCAGCTCCAGGATGAGCAGCAAGTGCACACGCTCCCCGCCGACGAGGGCGCCCGTACCCAGCTGGCTCGCGTCGTCGGCTTCCGCGACTCCGCCGGCTCCTCTGCGCTCGAGCAGTTCGACTCCACTCACAGCTCACATCAGACCGTCGTGCGCCTCATCCATGAGCAGCTCTTCTTCTCCCCACTGCTGGAGACCCTCGCCGGGGCCGGGCCGCTCCCCCTCGACGCCGCCGAGGAGCGCCTGACCGCATTCGGCTTCCGTGACCTGGTCCGAACCCGCGCCGCTCTCGCGGAGCTCACCGCCGGCTTCACCCGCCGATCGCGGGTGATGCAGCAGCTCCTGCCGGTGATCCTCGACTGGCTCTCGGCGTCGCCCGACCCCGATCTCGGTCTGCTGCAGCTCCGCCGGCTGATCGAGGGCCCCACCCGCTCGGCGGTGCTCGCGAGACAGTTCCGTGAGACGCCCGTCGCCGCGGAGCGTGCGTGCCGCGTGCTCGGGTCGAGCCGGGTGCTCGGTCTCGCGCTGCACCGTCAGCCCGACTTCCTGGAGGTCCTCGCCGACGACGAGGCACTCACGGCGGAACGCACCCGGGAGGACCTCGTCGACGAGGCGCTCGACACCCTCGACTGGCGCGAGGACGAGGACGGCCGGCGGGCAGGGCTGCGGAGGTTCAAGCGCCGGCACCTGCTCCGCATCGGCGCGCGCGACGTGCTCGGCCTCGCGGGCGTCGAGACGACCGGGCGCGAGCTCGCGCACCTCGCGGACGCCGCCGTGGAGGCCGCTCTGCGATCGCTGGAGCCGGCCGTCCCCTTCGCCGTGATCGGCATGGGTCGCCTCGGTGGGCGGGAGCTGTCGTACGCGTCCGACATCGACGTGCTCTTCGTGTACGACGGCGACTCACCCTCGGCCTTCGACGTCGCCGAGCGCGTCGCCACACGCCTCATGGCCGCCATCGGGGCGACGACCGCCGAGGGACAGACCTTCCGGATCGACGCCGACCTCCGCCCCGAGGGGAAGCACGGCCCGCTGGCGCGCTCGCTCGACGGATACCGCGCGTACTACGAGCGCTGGGCGCTCCCATGGGAGTTCCAGTCGCTGCTGCGCGCCCGCCCGATCGCCGGCGACGCGGACGTCTCCGCCCGGTTCATGTCGCTCGCGGAGCCCCACGTGTACCGCAGCCCGCTGCCCGTAGAGTTCGGAGCGCGAGATCCGTCGCATCAAGGCCCGCGTGGAGAAGGAGCGGATCCCGACCTCCGACGACCCGCAGTTCCACCTGAAGCTCGGTCGAGGGTCGCTCTCCGACGTCGAGTTCACGGTGCAGCTTCTCCAGCTGCAGCACGGTGCCGCCCTCCCCGAGGTGCGCGACGCGTCGACGACGGGGGCGCTCGTCGCCCTGCAGCACGCCGGGTTGATCGAGGCCGACGACGCCGGCGCACTCCTCGAGGCGTACCGCCTCTGCGAGAAGGCCCGCAACTACCGGTACCTCCTCACCGGCACGCCCGGCGACTCCCTCCCGACCGACTCCGACGAGGCCGAGCACCTAGCCCGCATGCTCGGTCACACTCACCGCCCTCAGACCTCGATGCGCGACGAGTACCGGAAGCTGACGCGACGCTCGCGCACCGTCGTCGAGCGCGTCTTCTACGGCAGGGAGTGACGCTCCGGGAGCGGGGGAAGCGCCGCCTACGGCCACTTGCCCCGGAAGCGATGGACCTTTGTCACAGCGCGCGCACGCCAGCCGGGTCAGAAGGACTTTCGGCGCCGTACGGTGGACGCTCTGCC
Source organism: Acidimicrobiia bacterium (assembly GCA_027494135.1). GTDB lineage: Bacteria > Actinomycetota > Acidimicrobiia > IMCC26256 > PALSA-610 > JAOSJK01. Next base: position 994,179 of record JAOSJK010000001.1, read on the forward strand.
CTTCGGGACGGCGGCAGGTCGTCCTATCTTCCGACCGGATGTATCGCTTGCTTGATCATGGGTCATCGCACTTGGGAGGATCAGCATGAAACGTCGCACACTTGATATCGCCTTCGTCGTGGGAGGCCTCTTGATCGCAGCGCTGCTGCTGGCGCTGGGGCTCGTGATGAAGTCGAACGCGGACTTCGCGAAGGACTACGTACACGATCAGCTGTCGCAGCAGAAGATCACGTTCACCCCTGCCGATTCCTTGAACGACGAGGAGAAGGCGGCCGATTGCCTCGTCGACAACGGCGGCAAGGCCTGACCACGGGCAAGCAGGCGGAGTGCTACGCGAACGAGTACATAGCGCTGCACCTCAGGGATGTGAACGACGGCAAGACGTACTCGGAGACCAGCAGCGAGTCTCGGGAGGCGCGCAGTGCTGCTGAGAGTGCCGAGGAAGCCGGTGAGGCCGATGCTGCGGCGCTTGCCGAGACCGCGGCCGAGCTCGACGGCAAGGTCCAGACGCTTTTCCGCGGAGAGTCTCTCCGGGGACTCCTGCTGACCTCATACGGCTTCAGCGAGTTCGGGCGCAAGGCTGATCAGGCCGCGACCGTCTCCTTCCTCGTTGCGCTCGTGCTCTTGCTCGCGTCGGTAGCCGGGAGCATCCACGCCTTCAGGACTCCCAAGAACGTGGTGGTCGAATAGACGTGGTCGAGTAGACGCAGTGGTCGAGTAGTCGCCAAGCGACCTCGCCGTCGTCCACCCGAGGGCTCGTCCGCTCCAGGGCTCGTTCGCCCAGGGCAGGCAACAGCGGCCACCGCCCTGCTGCGCGCAGGGCGGTGGCCGCCGTCCCTATGGTCTCGGGTCTTCAACCGGACCATCGCACTCCGTCGCCTCTCTTGTCGCACGCGTTGAGCGCTCGGTAGGGTCGGGCGCCGATGCCCGGCGGATCTTGGAGGATGCTTGCCGCGCTGCAATACCGGATCACCGATCAACCCCACCGCCACCGGCCGGCGCCGGACGGCATCCACTGGTGTTGCGGCGGGGCTGTTCTGCGTCTTCGCGATCATGCTCGCCGCTCCCGCGGCGTCGGCCGCCGACGAGATGCCTTGCGACTTCCTGCCCATCGGAGTGGAGGGCGCGACCCTCGACCGCCAGGGCCCCGACTCGTACGCCGAGTGCATCGCCGACCTCCTGGTAGGGGAGCGCACCGCCGCCGGCGACTCCTTCGTCGGGGTCTTCCTGGTGACCATCACCCACGAGTCGTGGGGTTCGATCGAGGATCTGTACCGATCCGTCAGCGACGGCGGCACCCCGACCGATCTAGGCGACGAGGGTGTCCTCAAGACCTTCCCGGCAGTCGCCACCGACGCGTACGGCGCGTACTTCCTGAAGGGCCCCTACTACGTATCGGTCGAGCACACCGTCATGGACCCCGACTTCTTCGTCGAGGACACCGCTCTCACCAAGGCCCTCACGGAGATCCTCGCCCGCGCGATCGACACATCGATGGAGGCGGCCGGGGTCGGGGCGTCAGCGGGCGACTCCGGCGTCGGGATCGCCCCCTCCACCGGGGGGCGGCACCGGGTCTGCGGGCGACTCCGACGACGGCACGCCCGTCGGCCCGATCGTGGCGACGACTGTCGTGGTCCTCGGCGGCGCGGCGGTCACCATCAACGTGCTGCGTCGGCGCCCGAGGCAGCCCCGCGCCCCGCGCGGCGACGCGACGCCCACCCGCTGCTGGGGGAGGTCGCCGCCATCGACGAGGCCGCCGACCGCCTCGATCGCGAGCTCGACGAGCTGCGCCGCGCCCGCGACGCCGCCCGCGACCGCATCGAGCGGATCGGGGCGCGATCGACGCCGAGCGGACCCTCGCCGACGGCTTCCAGAGCTACGCCGACGCGATAACGAGATCGCAGGGCGTGCACGCCGCGAAGGTCTACAGCGACACTGCCCTGGTCGTTGCAGCGACCTTCGCCGCCGGCGCAGCGTCGATCGAGATGCTGAACGCCGCGTTCGCGGTCGAGGCGGCGTCGATGTCTCCCGAGGCACTGGCCGTCGCCGAGCAGCTCGAGGCAGGTGCAGCCGCCGCCCGAAGCGCGGCCCAGGCAGCAGCGCGCCTTCCCGAGCTGGCGTCGAGGCTCAACACTGCGAAGAACCTCTCCTCTGTCGCCCAGGGCGCCGAGCTCGCCGCCGCGGCCAATGCCGAGATCGTGGCCCTCGAGGGCGCCATCGCCTCCGCCCAGACCACGATCCAGGCCGGCGCCGCTGCGGCCGATGCGACCACGACTCTCGCTTCGCAGCTCGCGCGACTCACCCAGAGCTCGCTCCCCGCGCAGCTCTGGGCGAGGTTCAGGGGCGTCGGCACGCTCTTCCTCGACCTCGCCACCAATCAGGCGGTCGACGCGTCGAAGGCTGCGCGAACGTGGCTCCGAAGAGACGACCCGGAACGCCAGAGGCAGCTCGTCGAGGAGACGCTGCGCGCCGCCGAGGTGCAACGTGACCTGGTGCAGAAGGCGCGGACGATGATCTCCGGCCTGCGTGAGGAGAGGGCCCAGCTCGTCATCGACGCGCAGCGCGCAGATGGGCTCGTGCGCGACGCCCTGGACAAGATCGCCGAGATCGCGGCCCGCAGGGCGCAGAAGGTCGCCGAGTGCGAGCAGCTCGCGGCGCGCGCCGCGTCTGCCGTCGCCACGGGTAGCTGACGGAGCGGGGCTTCACCGGCTCCCGCGTTCAGCGACCGCGTGACGATCGGCCGCACTCGCCGGGTCGGGGTAGTCGGGCGTCGCCTCACCTGACGGTGCCGCGCGGCCTCCTGCTCAGGCCCTCGACGGTGTGACCCTGCCGCGCTTCTGGCCCCCGGCCGTCGGTGTCACACCCATCCCTTACAATACGAACTGATGTTTGGTACCGATCTCCTCCAGCCGGCTACACCACCGCCGGGCAGGCCCGCCGACGGCGGACCGCGCACGACGCCCGGGGCGATCGGGGCGAGCGGCGCGAGCAGTGGAGCGATCGGCGGCCCCGGCACCGGCGGCGTCGCGACCATCCGAGACGGCGTCACCGCTCTCGCCACCGACGACCTCGACCGGCTCTCGGAGGCGACCCTGGCCGTCGAGCTCATCGACCTGCTGCACGAGAAGGCGCGCCTGGAGGCAGAGATCGCACGGCGTGTCTGCGCGCCCACCACCTGGGCATCGGTGCCGCCGACGGCGCCGCGACGACCGCCGCGTGGCTGCGCTGCCGGGCAGGCCTCGGGGAGTCCGAGGCGCAGGTACTTGTCCGCACCGCTACCGCCCTCGACGACATGCCCGCCACCGCCGCCGCCTACTCGACCGGCGAGATCTCCACGACCCGCGTACGGATGCTCGCCTCCGCCCGCACACCCGGCTACGAGGAGGCCTTCGCCGCCGTCGAACCCGCACTGGTCGACGTGGCGCGCATCGGCTCACTGCGCGACATCCGTCAGGCACTCGCACACTGGCGGGCCCACACCGACGCCGGCGGCGGCGCCGAGGCCGCGCTCCGCCTCCACGAACGGCGCGGCATGTGGGCGTCCCGCACACTCGACGGCGCAGTCGCGGTCCGCGCCGACCTCGACCCCGAAGGCGGCGAGCTCCTCCTCGCGGCACTCGCCGCCCACACACCCACGCCCGGAGCCGACGACACCCGCAGCCCCGCGCAACGGCGCGCCGACACGCTCACCAACCTCTGCCGCCTCGCGCTCGACGACAAGCTCCCCGGCGGGAGCACCAGGCCGCACCTGTCGGTGATCGTCGGCGCCGTCGCGCTCGCCGATGCTGCTGCGGCACCGTCCGGGCCCGGAGACTCGTCGGGCGACGGATACCCCTGCAACCGGAGCGGCGCCGGCCCGGAGCCGCCCGAAGACTCCGCCGCTAGTGGTCTCGACGCCTCAGCCGTCGTCGGTCGCCCCGGCCTCCCGCTCTCGGGGCCCGACGACTCGGCGCCGTGCCTGCTCAGGGGCGGAGCGGTCTGCGAGCTCGAGTACCTCGGCCCGGTGGTGCCGGCGGTCGCGGTCCGCCTCGCCTGCGACGCCGCCATCACCCGCGTCGTGCTCGGCCCCGACAGCCGCCTCCTCGACGTGGGCCGCACCACCCGGGTCGTACCCCCGAACCTGCGGCGCGCGCTCGCCGCCCGCGACCGCGGCTGCCGCTTCCCCGGATGCGACCGTCCCCTCGCCTGGTGCCACGCGCACCACGTCGTCCACTGGCTCCACGGCGGCCCCACCGACCACGACAACCTCGTCCATCTCTGCGGACACCATCACCACCTTCTCCACGAGGGCGGCTGGACGGCCACCTTCGACGGCGCCCGCCTACGCGTCTTCCACCCCGACGGCACACCCCTCACCCGCCCCGCGAGCCCCGCGCCCCATGAACAGGCGCGCCAAGAGCCGCCACCCCACGCCACCCGCGCCACCCGCGCCACCCGCGCCACCCGGGCCGGAGCGTCACCACGTCACGGGCATCACGGCACCGTGTCGCTTGCATTGCGCTGCTTTCAGCAGCAGAATACATGCATGCCCGCCATCACGATCCGAGAGGTGCCCGAGGAGACTCGCGACGAGCTTGCTGCCCGCGCAGCGGCGACGGGGAGGTCTCTCCAGGAGTACCTGCGCGGCGAGCTGATCGACCTGGCACGTCGGCCCGACGCACTGGTACTCGCGGCGCGCATCGCGAACCGCAAGCGCGCGACGGGCAGCACCGTCTCCGCGAGCACGATTCTCCGTCACCGCGACGCCGACCGCGAATGACGCTGGTCGTCGACGCGTCGATGGTCGTCGCCGCGCTGGTCGATTCGGGGCCCACGGGGGCATGGGCCGAGTCGCTCCTCGCCTCGGAGGCGCTCGCCGCCCCACACCTGATGCCGGTCGAGGCCGCGAACATCCTTCGCCGCGCGTCACTCACCGGCGACATCTCCCACGACACCGCGTCACTCGCCCACTGCGACCTCATCGACCTTCGCGTCGAGCTCTTCGCCTACGAGCCCTTCGCCGAACGCATCTGGGCACTCGCGCGGACCTCACGGCGTACGACGCCTGGTACGTCGGCATCGCCGAGCGGCTCGACGCGCCGCTCGCCACGATCGATGATCGGCTCCTTCGCGCCCCTGGGACACGCTGCACCTTCTCGACACCGCGCTCGCCGTGAGATGCCGGGGCACGTAGAAGACGGTCGCGCAGGCAACACAGCGCCCAGTCGCCGCCGACGATCGGGGCCACCTCGGGGGAGCGGGTCCTGCGCCGGCAGGCGTCACGCGCCGGAAGAGCGGCGTCAGGCGGGGCACGTAGAAGACGGTCGCGCAGGCAACACAGCGCCCAGTCGCCCGCGACGATCGGGGCCACCTCGGGGGAGCAGGTCCCGCGCCGGCACGCGTCATGAGTCGGAAGAGCGGCGTCAGCCGGGGCACGTAGGGCCGTCCCCGCAGGGTTGACTCGCGGGCCGCGGTCCGCGAAGGTTGTGGTGCAGGGAGGCGTAGGCGTGAGATGTCATGAACGGGCGGCGGCAGGCCGGTTGGGCCTGCGTGGGCGGAGCGCAGGTGCGTCTCTGGTCACATGGCTGGCGGTTGCGGCGCTCGCCGTGATGGGGGTCTCCGCGGTCGCGACCTCGGGCCCGGCGCTCGGCGTGCCGGCCGGGTTCGTCACCCGCAGCGGCGACCAGCTCCTGCTCGACGGCGAGCCGTACCTCTTCACCGGCCTCAACGTCTACAACGCCAACAGCCGGGGCTGGTGCTGGTACGACATGGTCTCGGGCAGCGTCCTCGACGACTCGATCGTCGAGATGGGCCCTGGCGCGAAGGTGATCCGCGCGTGGTTCTTCCAGACGCAGGCAACCACCGGCGGGGTGCGCGACTGGTCGGCGTTCGACCACACCCTCGCGGTCGCAGCGGGCGCGGCGTGAAGGTGATCCCGACGCTCGCGAACCAGTGGGCCGACTGCGAGCCCTCGGCCGGCTACAAGACGCGAACCTGGTACGAGACGGGCTACACGCAGCCCGACCCGGGTGGCACCGTGTCGTATCGCGACTTCGTCTCCGAGATCGTCACCCGCTACGCCGCCGACCCGACGATCATGGCCTGGCAGCTCATCAACGAGGCGCAGGTGAAGGACACCGAGGGCGGCGGGTGCTCCACGAACGCGGCGACCATCCTGCGCAACTGGGCCTCCGACGTGTCGGGGCTCATCAAGTCGATCGACCCCGACCACCTCGTCAGCATCGGCACGATCGGCACAGGGCAGTGCGGCGCCTCCACGAGCGAGTACCAGACGCTTCACGCACTGAGCACCGTCGACCTCTGCGAGTTCCACGACTACGGCTCGCCGCTGGTGCCGATACCGGGTGACATCTGGAACGGCATGCAGGTCCGCCTGAACCAGTGCGCCGCACTCGACAAGCCGCTCTTCGTCGGCGAGACGGGGATCATCCCCAACACCGTCGGCGGCACCCTGCAGGCCCGGGCCGACGCCTTCGAGGCGAAGTTCGACGCCCAGCTCGCCGCCGGGGTGGTCGGCGAGCTCGTCTGGAACTGGAACGCCTCCGGCTCGCTCCTCGACAACTACGACGTCGGGCCCTCAGACCCGACCCTCGGCGTCCTCGACGACCTCCTCCCCGACCCGCAGTCGCCTCGGGTCGAGGTCGGTGACGCCTCGGTCCTCGAGGGTGACTCCGGGGGCGACCGGGTCGTGAAGATCCCCGTCACGCTCTCGGAACCCTCGACGACCCAGGTAGACGTCACCTACACGCTCGCCGCGGGGACGGCCGGCGCGCCTGCGGACTTCAACGACAAGAACGGCACCCCGCGTCTCCTGAAGTTCAAGGTCGGTGGGTCCGGCCTCACCGCCACCCGCAAGTGGGTCGCGGTCAAAGTCCACCCCGACACCAGCCCCGAGCCCGACGAGACGTTCACCGTCACCCTCTCATCCCCCACGGCCGGGTACACCCTCGGACGCAGTGTCGGTACGGGCACGATCATCGACGACGACCCCACCGCCGGGCTCGAGATCGGCATCGGCGACGCCGCGATCGTCGAAGGCGACACCGGCAAGGCACGCAAAGCCGCGTTCACCGTCACCCTCTCGGCAACGTCGGGATCGCCGGTCACCGTCGACTACATCATCGCCTCGGGCACAGCCGCCGCACCCGCTGACTTCGACGACCGCGGCAACAAGATCCGCACCCTCACCATCAACCCCGGCAAGACCCGCAAGTTCGTCAACGTGCCCGTCAAACCCGACACCGGCCCCGAGGCCGACGAGACCTACACCGTCACCCTCTCCAACCCGACCGGCGCGACCATCACCCGTTCCGTGGGCACCGGAACCATCCTCGACGAAGACACTCCGTAGGGCGGGGCCGGCGCCGCCACCGCACGTCTCGTAGGGCGCCGGTCGGCTCCCGCGTAGTCTCGCGAGGGTGAGCCCTGAAGCCGAGGCCGGCCCGGTGAAGGACGAGCCCGGGGGCCCCGCAACGCTCCGACCTGATCGGGCCCCAACCCGCGTCCGGACCGCACGCTTCGCGATCGCTCTGGTCGTGGTCGCGTCGCTGCCCGTGCTCGCCGGTGTCGCAGAGCGCCTGAACGACGGGTGGCAGCCGCAGGGCGACGAGGCGGTGATCGCCTGGCTCACCCGCGACGTCCTCACATCCGACTCGCCGCTGCTCGGCATGCCCACGACCATCGGTCACACGGCCGATGACGACGCCGAGGTGTCGCCGCCTCACCACTGGGGCCCGATGCAGTTCTGGGTCCTGGCTGTGCCGCAGCGCCTCGCGTCCGACAACCCCGCAGGGCTGCAGGCCGGCCTCCTCGCGTTCGAGGTCGCCACCGTCGCGGGGATCGTCGTCTTCGCCCTGCGAAGATCGGGGCGGCTCGGCACACTGGCGCTGCTCGTACCCCTGACGGCCGCGATGTGGTCGCTCGGACGCACGACCCTCTCGAGCATCTGGAACCCCGACGTCTCTCTGCTCCCGCTCGCCTTCCTGCTGGTCACCGTCTGGTCGCTGGCCGAGGGCGACTCCGCCGCCCTTCCGTTCGCTGCCGTCGCCGCGAGCTTCGTCGCGCAGAGCAACATCCTCTACACGCCGCTCGTCGCCGTCCTGGTCGCATGGGGAGCCGCCGGCTTCGCGATCTCTCGACGCGAGTCGCATGACGGCGACGGCGACGACGGGGGCGGGCGCACGCGACTTCGCCGGCCGATCGTTGCCACTTGCGTCGTGCTCCTCGTCTGCTGGGGGAGCGTGCTGATCGAGGAGATCGCCAACCGCCCCGGCAACGTCGAACGGGTCCTGCAGCACGCGCTCGACGAGGGCGGTGACCACGTAGGGCTGACGCGGGCGACGCACGTCCTCGCCCGAGCGGTCGGCGGCGTGCCGTTCTGGTCGCACCCACTCGACTCCGACCGGGCGGCTCTCGGGCTCCTCGCACGACCCTCGCTCGCTACCGCGACGCTCGCGATCGGTCTCGGCGTGCTGATGCTCACCGTCTTCGTGCGGGCCTGGAGGAGAGATCCGCGGGGCCGGGCGCTGTTGGGCACCGCTCTCTGCGGCCTCGCCGGGAGCACTCTGACGACCGCCCGCCTACCGCTCTCGTTCGGGGTTCCGCCCTACCGCCTTCGTAGCTTCTGGATCACGGGCTCGTTCGCGCTCTTCGCCGTCGCCTGGGTGGCCGGGCGGCGCCTCGCCCCGATGGTCACCGGCGCGCCGCTCGCCCGCGCGCGGCGCCTCGTACCTGCCGGCCTCGCGATCGCGCTGGTTGCGTTCGCGACGCTCGGGGCGGCTGGGCGGGGGCAGACGCCGGCGACCCGCGACGCGTCGGCAATCGTCGATGATCTCGCGCGGACGGCAGCGGCCGATCTCCCCGACGACGGCCCGTATCTCGCGATCAAGAACGTGTCGCCTCTGCGCGGAATCGCGACGGGTGTGCTCTGGGGGCTCGAGCGCCGCGGCATCGACATCCGCTTCCCCGATGAGGCCGACTCGTTTGCAGAGACGTACCTCTCCGACCTCCACGGTGCCGACGGTCAGTCGATGCCGCGGCTCGTCCTGATCGACAACGCATCGGGGTACGAGCCGCGAGACGGCGAGCGACTCGTCGCTCACGTCGAGGGGAGCGCGAGGCGCGACGACTTGATCGCGACGCTCGGGAATCGCTCTGCAGCTCGCTCGCCGACGACCCCCTGAGATCACACGCGACGCGGCGGCCCTCCTGGAGTCGCGCATCGATCGCCGAAACCCGCCCGAGGAGAGCGTGCAGTACGCAGGAGCACTCGCGTGCACGGTCTTCGACCACATGACCGGGCTCGCGTCGCTCACGCCGATCGACGCCGCGACCCTGGGGCTCGACGACGACCAGTGGGCGGCACTGCAGGCCTACGCAGCGGCGAGGTACGACCTCAAGCGCGAAGACGTGGCGATATACGTGCGTCCCGCCCCTGAGGGGGCGGGACGCAGCAGGTCTCCCCGGCAGACACCGTCACATGTCGTAGTAGAGGTAGAACTCCCATGGGTGCGGGCGGAGCTGCACGGGTTCGATCTCGTGCTGCTTCTTGTAGGAGATCCAGGTCTCGATCACGTCGGGGGTGAAGACGTCGCCCTTCAGCAGGAACTCGTGGTCGGCCTCCAGCGCGGCCAGGGCCTCGGGTAGCGAGCCGGGGACCTGCGGCACCTTCGCGAGGTCCTCGGGCGGGAGGTCGTAGAGGTCCTTGTCGACCGGGTCGGGCGGCTCGATGCGGTTCTGTACACCGTCGAGGCCCGCCATCAGCAGGGCGGCGAACGCCAGGTACGGGTTGCACGAAGGGTCGGGGCAGCGGAACTCGATCCGCTTCGCCTTCGGGCTCTTCGAGTAGAGCGGGATGCGCACCGACGCCGAGCGGTTCCGCTGCGAGTAGACCAGGTTCACCGGTGCCTCGTAGCCCGGCACCAGCCGCTTGTACGAGTTGGTCGTCGGGTTGGTGAGCGCGCAGAGCGCGTGCGCGTGCTTCAGCAGACCACCGATGTACCAGCGCGCCATGTCGGAGAGGCCCGCGTAGCCCTTCTCGTCGAAGAAGAGCGGCTCGCCGCCCTTCCAGAGCGACTGGTGCACGTGCATTCCCGAGCCGTTGTCCTGGAAGATCGGCTTCGGCATGAACGTCGCCGACAGGCCGGCCTTGCGCGCGACGTTCTTGACCACGTACTTGTAGAGCATCAGCTTGTCGGCCATGATCGCCAGCTCGTCGAATCGCATGTCGATCTCGGCCTGGCCGGCGGTGCCGACCTCGTGGTGCTGCACCTCGATGTGGATGCCGACCTGCTCCAGAACCTGGACCATGTCGGAGCGGAGGTCCTGGAACTGGTCCATCGGCGGTACCGGGAAGTAGCCCTCCTTGTAGCGGGGCTTGTACCCGAGGTTCGGCGAGCCGTCGAGCTCACGCTCACGCCCCGAGTTCCACACACCCTCGACCGAGTCGAGGAAGTAGTAGCCGGAGAACTGGTTCTGGTCGAAGCGCACCGAGTCGAAGACGTAGAACTCGGCCTCGGGCCCGAAGTACGCGGTGTCGGCGATGCCCGTGCTCTGCAGATAGGACTCGGCCTTGCGCGCGATGTGTCGCGGGTCGCGCGAGTAGGCCTCGCCGGTGAGCGGATCGTGCACGTAGCAGTTGAGTATCAGCGTCTTGTGCTTCATGAACGGGTCGACGACCGCGGTGTTCGGGTCGGGGAGCAGGAGCATGTCGGACTCCTGGATCTCCTGGAACCCCCGGATCGACGAACCGTCGAAGCCGAAGCCGTCGGTGAAGCCGTCCTCCTCGAGCTCATGCGACGGCACCGGAGAAGTGCTGCATGAGGCCGGGGAGATCGCAGAATCGGAAGTCGATGACCTCGATCCCCTCGTCCTTGACGAGCTTCATCACGTCGCTCGGTGTGCGCTGCGTCACCTTCGTTACCTCCACCTGGTCGTCGCCCTACCGAGTCGGGAGTGCGTCTCGCGTTCTCTGTCGGTCGCTGCCGTTCACTGCCGCTGTCGACCGGTCGATACCGGTCGCTGTCTTCGTGCCGGCCGAGCCTGCTCGGCGCCGCCGGAGCCTACGTCGGGGGAGACCCGACTGGTTCGAGCCGCCGGGTACCCCGAGCGGCACGTCGAAGCATCCAGGCCGGGGATTGCCCGGCCGTTGCTCTTCTGTGAACGCTCTGTGAACGGAAGGGCCGCCTGCTCGGTCGGGTGCCGCGTCGTCCTACACTTGCGCGACCCGCCGCAACGGCGCTGCGGTGGACGCCGGTCCACAACCACGGCGTCCACGGATGCAGAACCCCGACAGACGCGGAGTCCCACAATGGAACGCCAGCTGGAGTACGTGCTCCGAACCGTCGAGGAACGGGGGGTGCGCTTCGTGCGCCTCTGGTTCACCGACGTCCTCGGCATCCTCAAGTCGTTCTCCATCACCCCCGTCGAGCTGGAGACCGCTCTCGAGGAGGGCATGAGCTTCGACGGATCGGCAATCGAGGGCTACAGCCGGATCCAGGAAGCCGACATGCTCGCGGTGCCCGACCTCAACACCTTCGAGATACTGCCGTGGCGGGGCGACGACACCCCGGTGGCACGCATGTTCTGCGACGTCCACCTGCTCTCGAACGAGCCTTTCGCCGGATGCCCGCGCCACGTGCTCAAGCGCAACGTGGACCGCGCGAGAGAGAAGGGGTTCACCTTCTTCGTGGCTCCCGAGATGGAGTACTTCTACTTCCGCTCGGCTACATCGACCGAGCCCCTCGATCACGCCGGCTTCTTCGACCTGACCACGCATGACATGGCCACCGAGCTGCGCAAGCAGACGATCCTCACCCTCGAGGCGATGGGGATACCCGTGGAGTACTCCTTCCACGAGAACGGGCCGAGCCAGCACGAGATCGATCTCCGCTACACCGACGCGCTGACGATGGCCGACAACGTCATGACGTTCCGGCTCGTCGTGAAGGAGATCGCCGCCGACCTCGGTGTGCACGCGACATTCATGCCCAAGCCGATCGCAGGCGCGTTCGGCTCCGGCATGCACTCGCACCTCTCCCTCTTCGAAGGCGACGTGAACGCGTTCCACGACCCGGGCGACGAGCACGGGCTCTCCAAGGTCGGCAAGCACTTCGTCGCAGGGCTTCTGCGGCACGCTCGCGAGATCACGGCCGTCACCAACCAGTGGGTGAACTCGTACAAGAGGCTCATCCCCGGATACGAGGCGCCGGTCTACGTCGGCTGGGCGCGCAACAACCGATCTGCGCTCGTGCGCGTGCCCTTCGCGAAGCGCGGCAAGGAGTCGTCGGCGCGGATCGAGTACCGGGCGCCCGACCCCGGCTGCAACCCGTACCTCGCCTTCTCCGTGATGCTCGCCGCCGGCCTGAAGGGGATCGAGGAGGGCTACGAGCTACCGCCCGAGGCGACGAACAACATCTTCGAGATGACACCCGAGGAGCGCCTCGCCGAAGGCATCACCTCGCTGCCCGGGTCGCTAGAGGAGGCCGTCGACGCCATGGAGGGCTCGGAGTTGCTCGCCGAGGCGCTCGGGGAGCACGTCTTCGAGTACTTCGTCCTCAACAAGCGAAAGGAGTGGGAGGAGTACAAGTCGTACGTCACGCCCTTCGAGGTCGAGCGCTATCTGGGGATGCTCTGATGCAGGCCGCAGAGCCGTTCCTCGTCTACCCCGACCCGCCTCCTCCCCTCCTGGTTCAGACGCTCGACCTGGCCGGGTTCCGCTGGAAGGCCGTCGCCAACGCGTCGATCGCCCTGAGCGACGAGCCGTCGGGCGGGTGGGCCGGAGCGATCGTCTGCGCCGAGCAGGATCCCGAGGGGGCGTTCGGCATCTGCCGCGCGCTGCGCAAGGGCGAGGCCTCTGTCGGCGGTGTGCTGCTCCTCGTCGGCGGCGCCCACCTCGGTGAGCTCGCCGAGCGCGAGGGCCTCTTCGACGACTTCTGCCTCTCGCCGTTCCACCCGCGGGAGCTCGAGGCCCGGGTGCGACACCTCGGGTGGCGTGCCGACGGCGGAAAGGGGCCCGAGGTCGTCGAGTACGCCGATCTGGTCCTCAACCTCGAGACTTACCAGGCCGCCGTCTCCGGCAGGCCGCTCGACCTCACCTACATGGAGTACGAGCTCCTCAAGTTCTTCGTCACGCACCCGGGGAAGGTCTTCACGCGTGAGCAGCTCCTCTCACGCGTCTGGGGGTACCAGTACTACGGCGGGGCGCGCACGGTCGATGTCCACGTGCGGGCGTGAGGGCGAAGCTCGGCGAGGAGCACGCCGGCCACATCCAGACCGTGCGCTCGGTCGGCTACAGGTTCGGCCAGAGCCGCTGGAACGCCGGGGCTGCCGGGGCTGCCGGCGCCTGAGCGCCCATCCGCCCGGCCGGCGTGCTCCGGGGCGCTCGCCCCGGGGGTCGGGTGCCGGGCGTCAGGTGCCGGGGTCTGCGGGGTCGCCCTCGGCTGACCTGTCGGCCTCGTCGCCCACGACGAGGCCGAAGGCGGCGCTCCACGCCGCTCCACCCATCATCACTGCCACCGGCCCCACGACGAACATCACGACGAGGACGATCACGGCTCCGACCATGTCGCCGACGTTAGCGCCCCTGCACGCCAAGATGCTGGCCTCGGCGCTGGCTCACTCGGGCAGGTGGGCCCAGGCCTCGATCTCGACGAGGACCCCGCCGGGCAGGCCGGCGATCTGGACGGTGGACCGGGCCGGCTTGTGGTCGCCGAACGCCTCCGCGTACACGGCGTTGACCGTCGACCAGTCGCCGAGGTCGGTGACGAAGACCGTGGTCTTGGCCACGTCGGTGAGGGCGCCGCCGCAGTCGCCGAGGACCGCCGCGATGTTCGCCAGCACCTGCCGGGTCTGCGCCTCGACTCCTTCGACGATCGCACTCGTCGCCGGGTCGAGGCCTATCTGGCCGGAGAGGATCACCCAGTCGCCGGCACGCACCGCCGGCGAGTAGGGACCGAGGGCAGGGGGCCACTGGGGGTCGGGAGCGGACGGGGCGCCATGGCGGGCCTCCTCGATCTGGTCCTGGGTGCACGGCGCCGGACCTCTCGATGCATCGCGCCACGCCTGTCGCACGAGTCTCGCAGGCCCGACACCCGAGCGGCCAAGCACCGCAGCGCGACGCGACGCGTGGCGTGGTCCGGACCGGCCGCCCGACCCTGCCGGCCGGCCCCGCCATGGCCCGTCCGACCCTGCCCCCGGTGCAGCCACATCCCGCCACGTCCCGCCCGGCCCCGCCCCCCGGTGCAGCCACATCCCGCCACATTCCGTCCGGCCCCGCCTTGGCACACCCGACCCTGCCCCCCGGGGGCCGGGCGGGCAGGATATGGGGATGACGACTCCCGACTTCTCCCGCCGCTCCTTCCTCGCGCTGACGGGTGGGGCGATCCTCCTCGTCGCCTGCGGGAGTGACGACGACACCGCGAGCGGCGACCCGTCGACCTCGGCAACCGGCAACCACGCCGACTCCGGCCACGACGACGGCGCCGAGTTCACCGAGACGGCCGCAGGCGTCGTGTCTAGCGACATCTATGTGAGCGACGCTAGGCAGCGCTTCGCCTTCGCCGTCCTCGCGAAGGAGGGCTACGCGTCGGGGCGTGCCGCGCGGATCGCGATCGCTCCCCCGGCGAGACACCGTCGGAGTTCGTGGACGCGACGCCGCGGGCCGAGGGACTCCCGGAGTTCCGCGGCGTCTACACGCTCGAGCACGTCTTCGACACCGCCGGCACCTGGGCGGGACGCCTCGAGTATCAGAGCGAGGCGAGCGACTTCCTCTTCGTCGTGCGCGAAGAACCGGCTGCGCCGGCAGTGGGCGACGCCGCGTCGACCGCCGCTTCGCCGACCCCCGACACCACCCTCGGAGTCGACCCGATCTGCACGCGCGAGCCACCCTGCCCGCTCCACGCCGTCTCGCTCGACACGCTCGTCGGCAAGGGCCGTCCGGTCGTGATCATGTTCGGGACACCCGCGCTCTGTCAGACCCAGTACTGCGGACCCGTGCTCGACGTGCTCATGCCGATCGCCGAGGAGCACTCCGCCGAGATCGACACGGTGCACGTCGAGATCTACCGCGACCTGACCGGCGAGCGTTCGGCGCCGACGGTGGAGGCGTGGAACCTGCCGAGCGAGCCGTGGGTGTACGGCGTCGACGCGACCGGCAGGATCACCGCCCGGGTCGACGGCGCCTTCGACGCCACCGAGATCCGCTCCGTCTACGACACCCTCACCCCCTGACCCGGCACTCCCCGACAAGGCACGAGCGTCGATAGACCACACATATTGTGGTCTATCGACGCTCGTGCCGGGACCCGCTTCGGGGGCGGTGGGGGTGGGCATTAGCCTTGGGAGTTTCCCGGCCCGCCCGGGGCGGGTCGGGGGCAGGAGATCACGATGCTCAACGTCTCGTCGCTCTCGGGGGTCCGTACCTCCTCGTCCGACGCCCTCCGCTACGGGCAGCACCGCCCGGGCGAGCGCACGCCGGCCGACAGCGTCACCCGCCGGCCCGTCGTCGTGTGGAACTCGACGAAGGCCTGCAACCTCTCCTCGCGCACTGCTACGCGTCGGCGAAGCTCGCCGCCGCGGCCGACGAGCTCACGACCGTCGAGGCGATGGCGTTCTTCGACGACCTCGCTGCCTTCGGCGTGCCCGCCGTCCTCATGTCGGGAGGCGAGCCGCTGGTGCGCCCCGACTTCTCCGAGCTGGTCGAGCACGGCACAGCCGCCGGCCTTCGCTTCACCCTCTCGACCAACGGCATCCTCATCGACTCCCGCATGGCGGAGTCGCTCGCGCGCTCGGGGATCATCTACGCCGGCGTCAGCATCGACGGCGACGAGCAGACGCACGACCTGCTCCGTCGCAAGGAGGGCGCGTACCGCTCGTCGATCGACGGCCTGGCGCACCTCGGCGCTGCCGGCGTACGCCGGGGTGTGCGATTCACCCTCACGCCCGACACCTATCCGCAGCTCGACGCGGTCCTCGACCTGGTCGTGCGCGAGCAGGTCGACCGCATCTGCGTGTACCACCTCGTGCCGTCAGGGCGCGGCGGACGCCTGGACGACATCGCGCCCGCCGAACGCCTCGACGCGCTGCACCGCATCTTCGCCTTCGCGGTGGATCACCCCGAGGCCGAGGTGCTGACCGTCGACAACCCGTCCGACGGACCGATCCTCCACCAGTGGCTCCGCGAGCGCGACGAGGAGCAGGCAGAGCGCTGCCGCGAGATGCTCACCTGGAACCGCGGCGCCACGGGAGGTCCCGGCATCGGCCTCGCCGCCGTAGACGAGCGCGGCGACGTGCACCCCGATCAGTTCTCGCGGCACCGCACCTTCGGGAACGTGCGTGAGCGCCCCTTCTCCGCCATCTGGGGCGAGCCCACCGACCCCTACCTGCTACAGCTCCGCGCTGCCGACCGCCCGGTCGCCGAGGAGTGCGTCGTCTGCCCGTCGCTCGGCATCTGCGGTGGCGGCCTCCGCTCGCGCGCCGAGCTCGCCACCGGCGACCCATGGGGCTTCGACCCGTCGTGCAACCTCGTGTCCCTCGCCGGAACGGCCTGATGCGCGCCGGTGAGCGACAGTCGATCGTCCCGAGGTTCGAGATCCCCGACTTCGCGGTGGCGCCGCTCACCGTCGCATGGGAGATCACGCGAGCGTGCCCGCTCAAGTGCGTCCACTGTCGCGCCGACGCGCAGCACCGCCGCGACCCAGGTGAGCTGACGACCGAGGAAGGCTCCGACCTCATCCGTCAGGCCGCCGAGATGGGCGTGAAGGTGTTCGTCATCACCGGCGGTGATCCCTCGCCCGCCCCGACGCGTTCGACCTCATCTCGGTGTCGGCCGGCACCGGGATGCACACGGGGTTCTCGCCGAGCGTGACCCCCCGCCTCACCCGGCGGCCCTCGCCGGCGCCGTCGATGCCGGCGCGCAGTCGATCCACCTCAGCCTCGACGGTGCGCGCCCCGAGGTACACGACGGCTTCCGGGGCGTAAAGGGATCGTTCGACCGGACGCTCGCCGCGATGCAGGCCGTCTCCGACCTCGACGCGCGACTTCAGATCGGGTCGTCGGTCTCGCGCCGCACGGTCGCCGACCTCCCCGAGATGGTGGCGCTCCTCGCCGGCAAGGTCGACCTCTGGAGCCTCTTCTTCCACGTCCCGACCGGCCGTGGCCAGACCGAGGACATGCTCGACGCGAGCGAGCACGAGGAGGTGCTCCGGTGGCTCGCCACCACCGAGTTCCCGTTCATGGTGCGCACCACTGCGTCGCCGACCTTCAGGCGGGTCCTCGTTCAGCTCGGCAACCCGCCCGGCCCCGGGGTGAACGACGGCAACGGCTTCGCGTTCGTGTCGCACCTCGGCGACGTCTGCCCGTCGGGGTTCCTACAGCTCGCCGCGGGGAACGTGCGGGATCGGCCCTCGCCCACTGGTACCGCGACTCCGAGCTCTTCACGTCGCTGCGCGACCCCGCGTTGCTCGAAGGCAAGTGCGGGCGCTGCGACTTCAAGACTCTCTGCGGAGGGAGCCGCGCCCGGGCGTGGGCTCTCACCGGCAACCCGCTGGCCGCAGATCCCACCTGCGCCTACGAGCCTCCGGCGTAGCCCTACGCGGCGAAGTCGGCCGCAGCCGCGATCGCCATGCTCGCGGTGCCGTCCGGCAAAGGGAAGAGATCGGCGCTGCCGAGGATGAGCATGTGGATCACCCTGTCGACACGTATGACCACGTAGTCGACGAAGACGATGACTTCGGAGGTGTTGGCGGAGACGGGCACCGTCACCCTCACGGCCTCGGACTCGTCACCGACCGGATCGATCGGGAGCGGCTCCGACCGGACCTCGCCCACGGTGGTGCCGTCGTCCTCGATCCCGGTGAGGAAGAGCGACATCAGGCAGTCGAGGAAGTCGTCGCCCGTGTACATCGCGTAGCCCCGCCCGGCGATGCCGGCGTCGGCGGCCACGACCACGCTCGACTGGATCGACGGTAGGCCCTGGTCGCCCAGGACGAAGCTCGCACGCGCCTTCCCGGTCGAACGCCCCTGTATCTCACGCAGCTCGTCGATCGCTCTCGCGACGGCAGGGCACTCGGCGCGCATCTCCGCTTCTTCGAAGCCGCCGTCGTCGCCGGTCGCCGGCTCGCTCGCCCACCCGGCCGGGAGGTCGTCGAGTGTGAGCACAACCGACTCGGCGAGCGCCACGTCGTCGGGATCGGCCGGGGGCTGGGTGCTGGTGGTGGCGGCGCTCTCCGTGGTGCTCGCGCCGGCACCGGTCGTGTCCGTCGACGACGTGGCCACCGTCGTGTCGCCGCCCTGCAGAAGTCGACGAGCCCGATGCATCCACGCTCGTCGTCGCCTCGTCGCCGGTCGCGCCGCCACCGCTCGAGTCGTTCCCACACGACGCGGTGAACAGCACCAACGCAGCAGCCACCACGATCGAGGCGGTCACCTGAATTCGACGGACGGGTACTCGCACGCTCCCCCTCGGGGACGGCCTACAAGCGGAACCCGAGCGTAGGTCGTACCCGACTGCCGGGAGCGGTATCGCTCAGGAGAACGACTGCCCGCACCCGCAGCTGTGGCCGGCGTTCGGGTTGGAGATCGCGAACCCGCCACCCTGCAGCGCGTCCTTGTAGTCGAGCGACGCGCCCACGAGGTGCGGCGACGAGTCGGGGTCGGTGACCACTCGGATCTCGCCGATCTCGGCGGCGATGTCGTCGTCGGCGACCTCGGTGTCGAAGAACATCTCATACGAGAAGCCCGAGCATCCGCCAGGCCGTACCGCGACCCGCAGGAAGAGGGACGGGTCGCCCTCGGCGTCGAGTAGCTGCTTGACCTTGGTCGTCGCTGCGTCGGTCAGGGTGATCATTCGGTCCTCCAGTGGCTCAGTCTCGGTCGGATGCGCCGACCGCAACCGTGACTCTGCACGGTTGGTGGTCGTACAGCGTTGCAAACTCGTCGATCGTCCCCCCACCGACCTCCGCCACGATCCCTTCGCAGATCCCGCGGTGGAGGTTGCAGACGAGCTCAGGATATGCCTCGGCCGGCTCCCGGAACGGGCAGGCCAGGAACGCTATCGAGGCCTCCCCCACCGGCCTGGTGCAGATCGGGCTCGAAGCCCAACCCGTCGAGCTCGGTGGTCAGCGCCTCGACGCAGGATCGCTCCCGTGCCCGGCGGCCTGCCTCCGTGCCCCACACGCGCCCGGTCGCCTGCGCGAGCTCGATCCCGGCGCCCGCTCTCTCCGCCAGGTCTGCGAGGAGGCCGGCCAGGACGACCTGGACCGCCGGCTGGAGGACGACGCCCGGCGCGCCCGCCGCAAGGGTGTAGAGGTGCTGCGGCCTGCCGACGGATCCACGGTGGGCCGCCTCCACGTCGACGAGGCCCGTCTCGCGCAGCCGCTCCAGGTGAAGACGGACCGTGTTGGGGTGGAAGCCGAGGCGCTCGGCCAGCTCCGCGGCGCTCAACGGGGTCGTCGCGGTCGCGATCTCCTCGTAGACGGCGTAGCGGGTCTCGTCGGCGAGGGCCTTCAGCGCAGTGCGGATCTCCATCCCGGGGTTGACGGTATCGCACAGTGGGCATATTTTCAATGCGTCGCAGTGTTTTATTATCCGGAGGCCCGGACAAGCCGGGCCCGATCGGAGCGCTGATGAGCCACCCGAGTCCGGATACTGCCACCGACCCCGAGCCCTGTTTGGACGGAATTGGCCGCCATGGCTCCGCTGACGTCCAAACAGCGGGGGGCGCGGGCGAGGTGCGCCGCGCACTGGAGAGCGTCCTCGATCCCGAGCTGGGCGTGAACATCGTCGAGCTCGGAATGGTCCACGACGTCAGCGTCACCCCCCGACGGGTTGGTGCGCGTAGGCGTCTCCCTCACGACGGCGGCCTGCCCGCTGCGCGGCCACATAGGCGCGGAGGTCCGTGCACGCGTCATGGCGCTCCCCCGGCGTTCGCGACGTCGAGGTCGACTACGCGGAGATGACCCAGCCCGAGCGTTCGGCGCTGATGGAGCGGGCGCGCCTGGCGGCGTCGCACAGAGCGCCCGACACCGCGGTGCCCGCCCGCACCAGGGTGATCGCCGTCGCGAGCGGCAAGGGCGGCGTGGGCAAGTCGTCGATCACCGCGAACCTCGCAGCCGACCTCGCGTCGCGCGGCTTGACCGTCGGTGTCCTCGACGCCGACATCTGGGGCTTCAGCATCCCGCGCATGCTCGGCGTCGACGGCCGTCTCGCCGGAGCCCGCGCCGACGACGGGCGCGGCCGGATCCTCCCGCACGAGGTGCGCGTCACGAGCAAGGCAGGCGCGACCTCGCGCCCGGCCGAGGGCGGCCCCGCTCCCGACGGCCGGATGAGGATCGTCTCCATGGGGCTCCTCGTAGACGACGAGGACACCGCGCTCATGTGGCGGGGGCCGGTGCTCGCCAAGGCGCTCGAGCAGTTCCTCTGCGACGTCGAGTGGGGCGACCTCGACTACCTGCTCCTCGACATGCCCCCCGGAACAGGCGACATCCAGATGGCGCTCGCGCGCCTGCTGCCGCGCCGAGATGCTCGTGGTGACCACGCCGGCGGTGGCCGCGCAGCAGGTCGCTGCCCGCGTCGCCGACATGGCGCGCCGCAGCCACCTTCACGTCCTGGGAATCGTCGAGAACATGAGCGACTTCGTCGCCCCCGACGGGTCACGCCACGCGATCTTCGGGACCGGTGGCGGTGAGCGCCTCGCCGCGATGACCGGCGCGCCGCTCCTCGGTCGCATCCCCGTCGAGGCGGCCGTATCCGAGGGTGGCGACTCCGGCCTGCCGGTCGTCCTGCACGACCCTCCCGGGCCGGCGGCCCGCGCCCTGCACGCGATCGGCGAGCGCCTGTCCACGGAGATGCTCCCTCCCCTGCAGATGGCCGGCTGCACCGCCCGCATGCTCGACCTCCTCTAAGACCCCGTTTTGGCGTCACTTCCTCGCGTATACCGCGAGGAAGTGACGCCAAAACAGGGGGTTAGTCGGCGATGCGGAGGGCGACGGCGGGGCGGATGCGGGCGGCCTGGTTGGCGGGGCCGATCGTCGCGAGCAGCGAGCAGGCCAGCGTGCCGACGACGAGCACCAGCACCTGCAGCGGTGGAACCGAGAACGCGAGCGAGTCGCCGAACGTCGGCGCCAGCGTGATCGAGAGGGCCGTGGTCAAGCCCAACGCGGTGCCGATCAGCACCCCTCCAGAGCGACGAACGCGACCTCGACCACGAACGCCCTACGCACGGCCCGCGCCTCGAAGCCGAGCGCCCTGAGGATACCGACCTGCCGCCGGCGCTCCCTGACGGCCCTGACCATCACCACACCGATCCCCGCGATGCCGACGACGAGACCGAGCGCCAGGTAGCCGCGCATCAGCTGGAAGAACTGAAGCTGCTGAGACAGCAGGTTCTCGACGATCCCCCGGATGCTCTTGCTCTCCCCGCCGTTCTCCAGGTACTTGGCGGCCACGGTGCCGGCGAACGCGCTCGGATCGGCGACCGAGACGTACGCGCGGTTCGGCACCGCGCGCTCGCCGTAGACGTCGCGGATCCCGTCGATCGAGGTCAGCCCTCCGTTGAAGACCCAGTCGTCGGCTCCGATCGCGGCGACGGTCAGCTCGCGCGTCCCACCGCTGAGCGGGTCGCGGAGCTCGAAGGTGTCACCGATCTCCAGCGCCGCCCCGGGGGACCGACGTTGTCGGCAAGGAAGAACGTATCGACGATCGCGAGCGCGGGATCGTCGAGGACGGCGCGGTACGCGTCCACGTCCGACGCGTAGGACCGCGATCCTCCAGGACGGGCGGCCCTTCGTCGACGAGGGACTCGTCGAACCCGGTCATCAGCCACTGCGTCGGCTCCGAGTCGCCGCGTGCGGTGATCTCGGCGTCGAGCGTGACGAGGGGCGCAACGGCGTCGACGCCCTGTTCGGAGCGGAGCGCGTCGATCTCGATCGGGTTCGCGGGGCTCGACGTGACGATCGAGTCGAAGCCGCCGCGGATCTTCTCGGTGAATCCCACCAGCTGGCCGTTGAACATGTCGGAGATCGCCGTGATGTACACGAGCACGAACATGACGATCGAGAACATCGCGAGCGTCATGGCCGTCCGGAATCGGCGCGCCAGCGGGTAGGCGAGGCCGAGCCGGACATCGAGAGACCCGCCGAAGAAGCGGCTCAGCGCGTGGCCCAGCCCTCCCTGGTGCCAGGTGACGAGCCCGACCGCGGCGCCCGTGAGCACCACACCCTGGACGAAGAACATCAGGATCCCCATGTCGGACCCGAGCGCCACCGCCGTCGGGATCGCAACGACCCCCAGACCAGGATCAGGATCGTCGTCGTCGTGATCAACGGCCCCCGCGGCAGCTTGCGGCCGAGGACGATCGCGGCGCCGGTGAAGAGCATCGGCGGCCCCAGGAGCACGCCGGTCGCCTGCGCGGACGCGAAGCCCCCGAGTGCCGCTGCGCCTCCTCCCACCGTGAGGATCCACCCGAACACCTGCGAACGCCTGCGCGGTCCGCGCCGGACGGGCTCGGTGATGTCGCGGATCGCCCGGATGATGTTCACACGGCTGATCTGGAGGCTGGTCAGGACGACGGTGATGATCGCGATCGCGAACCCGATCGCCATCCCGCGACCGACGCTCTCCCACTCGAACGAGAAGCGCAGGGGTAGCCGGAACTCCTCGTCGCCGCTGTCGAAGATGCGCGCCGCGAAGCCCATGATGACGCGGCCGAGCCCCAGACCCACGAAGGTCCCGGCGACCGACGACGCGATCGCGTAGCACCAACCCTCGGTCGCGAACGCGCCTATGAGCGACGACCGGCGCATCCCCACGGCGCGGAGCATCCCGAGCTCGGAACGGCGCTCGTCGGCGAGCATCACGAAGATGTTCACGAGGAGGAGGACCCCTGCGAGGACCGCGAATCCTCCGAGCATCGTGAAGAGCTGCATCAGCTGCGCGCCCGACTCGTCGGCGTTCTTCAACAGGTCGGCCTTTACCGTGACGATGTTCGCAGGGAGGTCGCCGAGCCGGTCCTTCAGCGCGGCCTCCACCTCGTCACTCGCCGACGCGCCGCCGATGACGCCGCCGGAGTTGGAGATCAGCATCATCGAGACCGGCGGCGCGGCCGAGGGGGCGGCACCCGGCGACTCCGACATGAGGCCGGCGATCGTGCCCGGCGCGACGAAGACGTTGGGCGAGAGGCTCTCCATGCTGAGCCAGAGCCCCGCCACACCCCTCTGCGGGAGCACGTCGTCGACGGTCAGCCTCACCGAAGACCCGTATGCGAAGACGTCGATCTTGTCGCCGCGCCTCAGCTCGAGCTTCCTGGCGAGGTCCTTCCCGACGGCGGCGTGGCCGGGCACCGGCGTGGCGCCGGTGATGCCCGTCGCCCTCTCGTCGCCACCGAAGCTCCGCGCCGCGTCGAAGTCGACCTCGAGCACCTGTGTCGTGGGGGCGGCGCGCCGCCCTCGCCGACCGTCGCGCTCGCCGCCTCGATCCGGACCAGTGGGAGCAGCCCGTCGACCTCGGGGTGGGTGAAGTCGCCGAGGCGCTCCTGAAGGACGTCCGCTCCGTCGAGGCCGACGACCGCCACGATCTCGTCGGTGGGGCCGAGCTGGTCGTAGGCGAAGACCCGGATCGACGAGGTGAACGTGTCGCCGATGACGAACGATCCCGTCATGATCGCCGTGCCGAGGAGGGATCCGGCGATCACGAGCATCGCTTCGCGCGGGCGGCGGCGCGTTGCGGAGCGCCAGCCTTCGGAGCACGGGCCTGCGAAGCAGGATGTACAGGAACGGCAGCGAGAGTACGACTATCGGCGCCAGCGCGGATCTCATGCGGACGGCGCTGCGGCCACCAGGGACTCGTCGCCGACGACGTGCCCGTCGCGCATCGTCACGAGACGCTCCGCGCTCCGCCCGACCCCCTCGTCGTGGGTGACGACGATCAGGGTGAGACCTTCCCGGTGCAGGTCGTGCAGCAGCTCCATGACGGTCGCAGCGGTCTCGGAGTCGAGGGCGCCGGTGGGCTCGTCGGCCCAGACGACACGTGGCCGGCCGGCCAGCGCGCGTGCAACGGTGACCCGCTGCTGCTCGCCGCCGGAGAGCTCGTTGGGTCGATGCCGGAGGCGGTTCCCGAGCCCGACGCGCTCCAGGGTCTCCCCGGCGCGCCTGCGCGCGTCCTTGGGGTCTACGCCCGCGAGGGAGGAGGGGTAGCTCGACGTTCTCGACGGCGCTGAACACCGGGATGAGGTTGAAGGCCTGGAAGATGAAGCCCATCGACGAAGCCCGATTGCGCGTGCGCGCCGCGTCGGGCAGGCCGTGGAGATCGACGCCGTCGAGGATCACCTCGCCGTCGTCGATGTCGTCGAGGCCGGAGAGGCAGTTGAGCAGCGTCGTCTTCCCCGAGCCGGACGGGCCCATCACCGCGAGGAACTCACCCACACCCACTGTGAGATCGATCGACCGCAGGGCCTCGACCTCCTCGGCCCCGGTCCTGTAGACCTTCCGGACACCGCGCGCCACCAGAATCTCGTCGCTCAACTTCTTCCCTCCCTGGGCCCCGGGCAGGCTAACCGCTTGTGAAAGCGCTCACACACCGCCCGGCGGGCCCCACATTCCCCACTGGAGGGTCAGCGCATGCGGAGGCGGCGGAGGTTCTCGGGGATCTGCACTTCGCCTCTCGGCCGCAGCGCAGACACCTCTGCGGGCACTACGACCTTGCCCGCTCCGGCGGCCTCGGGCTCCTGGCCGGGTACCGGCTGGCCTTCGAGGTTGCGCAGCATCAGGCGGACCCCGTACTCGGTCTCGATCGAGAACGACTCGAGCAGCACGCCTTCCACGACGTCGATCATCACGCCGTCGTCGCCCTGGTACAGACGCCGCAGGTACTCGGGTGCGAAGACCGGCACTCCGGCCACCTCGCCGACCTGCTCCTGGTCGGGCCCCACCCAGAAGTCCTCGTACAGGAAGGGGGCCGTCGACTCACAGCAGCCCGTACCGATCGTGATCGTGAGAGAACCCCGGCGGTCGCGCGCCGCCCTGCGGACGATGCTCGCGGCCTCCGGGGTCCCCGTCACCTTCATATGGTCAGCTCACCTCACGAGAGCGCCGCGGAGAGCGCTGCGAAGTGCAGGTACTGGTCCTTGCTGCCGCTCGTGTTGCTCCACACGTGCTTGATCTGCCGGTACTCGTTGTAGCCGTACTCGCCGAGCTCGCGGCCGACACCCGACTGCTTGTAGCCACCGAACGGCTGCCCCGGCGTGATCATGTGGTAGTCGTTGATCCACACCGTCCCGGTGCGCATGCGTGCGGCGA
This sequence comes from Acidimicrobiia bacterium, assembly GCA_027494135.1. Lineage (GTDB taxonomy): Bacteria > Actinomycetota > Acidimicrobiia > IMCC26256 > PALSA-610 > JAOSJK01. Next base: position 1,019,468 of record JAOSJK010000001.1, read on the forward strand.
CGGAGTGCGCCCGAGCGCTGTCGGAGCTCCACACGCCACCGCCGAGCCCGTAGATCGAGTCGTTCGCGATCTTCACCGCCTCGTCGTCGGAGTCGTACTTCATCACGCAGAGCACGGGACCGAAGATCTCCTCCTGCGCGACGCGCATGGAGTTGTCGGCCTCGAGGATGGTCGGCTGGAAGTACGCCGTCTGGTCGAGCCCGGCAGCGAGGCCCTCGGGACGGCCGCCGCCGCAGACCAGCTTCGCGCCCTCGTCGAGGCCGAGCTTCACGTAGCGCTCGGCGGTATCCGCCTGCGAGGGCGACACCAACGGGCCGAGGTCGGTCTCGAAGCTGAGGTTGTCGCCGATGACCATCTTCCCGGCTCGCTCTACGAGCATCCCGACGAACTCGTCGTAGACGCTCGAGTGGATCAGCGCGCGGGTGCCGGACTCGCAGACCTGGCCGTTGTGGAAGAACGTCCCCCAGAGCACGCCGGAGACGGCGAGATCCAGGTCGGCGTCGTCGAGCACGATGTTCGCCGACTTGCCGCCCAACTCCAGCGTCACCTTCTTCACGGTGCTCGACGCGAGCTGCATGATGCGCCGGCCGACCTCGGTCGATCCGGTGAACGCGACCTTGTCGACCATCGGGTGCTGCGCCAGCTCCTCGCCGACGCTGCCGCCGGGCCCGGTCACGAAGTTGACGACACCGGCGGGTACCCCGGCCTCCTCGACCGCCTTGACCATCTCGACGGCCGAGAGCGACGTGAAGCTCGCCGGCTTCAGCACGACGGCGTTACCCGCGGCGATCGCGGGACCGATCTTCCACGACGCCATGATGAACGGGAAGTTCCAGGGGATGATCCCCGCACAGACGCCGATCGGCTCACGGCGCACGATGCTCTCGGCGGGCGGGAACGGGCTCGCGGCGCGCTCCTCGACGTCGGCGACGTTCTCGGCGCAGTCGGCGAAGTAGTTGAACGCCCCGGCCGCGCCCGGCACGTCGGCGAAGAGCGCCTTCTTGATCGTGCCGCCGCCGTCGCGCGCCTCGACCTCTGAGATCTCGTTCTGACGCGAGGTGATGATCTCGGCCGCCTTGCGCAGGTATCCGGCGCGCTCGGCGCCCGACATCCGCGGCCACGGCCCCTCGTCGAAAGCCTTGCGGGCCGCCTCGATCGCGAGGACAGCGTCTTCGCGGCCGGCCTTGGCGACGTTCGCGATCTCCTCGCCGGTGGAGGGGGCAAACGTGGAGAAGGTCTCGCCCGACCGGGGTTCGACCCACTCGCCGTCTATGAAGAGCTTGGTATCGGCCACCGGGTTCCTCCTACGGATATCGACTGCCTGGCAACTCCCCGACAGGCTACGGCGAATCCGGGGTCTCATCCATACGCCCCCTACCCGCAGGAGCTCAGGCGATCTTCCAGGCCGACCTCACGTTGGTGCCGGCCACCTTGCCCTCCGCCTTCATCTTCAGGAGGTGCGCGTGCACCTGCTTGGCCGCCAGCTCGTGGAGCGCCTGGGGAGTGTCGACGTAGATGCCGGCCACGAGGTCGGTGATCTTCGCCGGGCCGGCGCGCAGCGCCTTCATGATCTGGCGCTCTCGCATCCGCCGGTGCGCCACGTACTCGTCGAGGAGCGCCTTCGCCTCCTCGACCACCTCACCGTGCCCCGGGCAGATGCGCGCCAGGCGCCGGATCTTGCGCAGCCTCTCGAGCGAGGCGAAGTACGCCTTCATGTCGCCGCCGCGCTCCGGGGATCACGACTGTCGTCGTGCCCTGCAGCACCTGATCGCCGGTGAAGAGGACCCGCTCCTCCTCCAGGAAGAAGCAGAGATGGTTCGGGGCGTGGCCCGGGGTGTGGATGGCCTTCAGGCCGAACTCCGTCCCCTCGATCACGTCGCCGTCGCGCAGCACCCTGTCGATCGGGATGTCGCCGTCGGCCTTCGGCGGCCGGCCGAACGCGGCCACCTCCGCCCCGGTGAGCTTCTTGATGCGCGCCGCGGCGGGCCAGTGGTCGGGGTGCGTGTGCGTGAGCAGGACCCAGCGGACGCGCTCGCGCATCGAGGCGCCGACTATCGCCTCCGCGTGCTTGGCGTCGTCGGGGCCCGGGTCGATCACGGCGACCTCGTCGATCCCGACGAGGTACGTGTTGGTGCCCGGCCCGGTGAAGATGCTCGGATTCGGCGCGACGATCCGCCGCACCAGGGGCGAGAGGGCAGAGGCCACCCCCGGTGTCAGGTCGGGCATCAGGCGACTCCCTCTCGTTCGGATCCGGCGTCTGTCCAGGTGCTGAGCGGCCGCCAACCGGGGACTGCGACCGCCATCTCGTCGTCGTCGAGCGCGATCCGCTCACCGAACGTGTCGGACACCACCAGCGGAGCGCGGTCCTGCGCCGACGCCGACGCCGCCGCGTCTGCCGCCGCGAGCACCGCTGCGGTGGTCTCGAACCGCTCCAGCCACCTGAGGCTGCGGATCGTGGGCATGATCAGCTCGATGTCGGCGCGCTCGTTGCGGGCGAGCGCGTCGGACGGCCTGACCCACTCCGAGTGGACCGCCTCGCCGTCGTCGTGCACGCCCTCCTGCCCCTCCGGCGCGGCCGCCGCGAAGAACCACGTGTCGTACCTGCGGGGAGCCCCCGCGGGTGTGAGGAAGTGCGCGAAGACCCTCAGAGCGCCACCCTCCATCACGAGGTCCTCCGAGTCGAGGATCTCCGACCACGAGACCTCGCCGGAGTTGAGGGAGCGCCTGTGGGCGTCGAGGCGATCGGCGTCGGCGGAGGTTCCGGAGCGGGTGGACGCCAGCAGCAGGCCGGCCTCCTCGAACGTCTCCCTGATCGCCGCCACCCAGAAGGCGAGCCCTCCGCCGGGCAGCCCGAGCGAGCGGCTCGCGGCGCCGTCGTCGACGCCGGTGACCCTCCCCGAGACGGCGTGAGCCGAGTCGGCGACGTCGACCGCGCCGCCCGGGTAGACGTAGGCGCCGCTCGCGAAGATCGTCTCCGGACTGCGGCGGAGCATGAAGACCTCGAGATCGGGCGCATCCCTCAGGAGCATCACCGTCGCCGCGTTGCGCACCAACATCTGCGAATTGTAGGTGCCCGGCGGCCTGATCCTCCCTCGGGGCCTACTCTTCGCCCCGTGGATCCGCGTCGGACGCTCCCCGGAATCGAGCAGGTGCTCGCATCTCTCGGCGACGATCTGCCGCACGCCCTGCGCGCCCGGATCGCCCGGGAAGCCGTCGCCGAGGCCCGCGAGCGCCTGTCCGGGGGAGCCGGCATCGGTCCGGGAGACGTGTTCGCCGACGCCGCCGGACGGGCGGAGGCTCTCCGGCACCGCCTCCTCGGACCCGTCGTGAACGCGACCGGGGTCCTGCTCCACACCAACCTGGGTCGGGCGCCCCTCGGGGAGGCGGCCGTCGAGGCCATCCGGGGGCCGCCGGCGCGGTGAACCTCGAGTACCGCCTTGAGACCGGGACAAGGGGCTCCCGGCACGACCACGCCGGTCACCTCGTGGCGGAGGCGTGCGGCGCGGAGGCCGGTCTCGTCGTGAACAACAACGCCGCCGCGGTCCTGCTGGTTCTCGCAGCGCTCGCCCGCGGGCGGGAGGTGATCGTCTCGCGCGGCGAGCTGGTCGAGATAGGTGGGGGCTTCCGGGTGCCCGACGTGATGGCGGAGTCGGGCGCGAAGCTGGTCGATGTCGGCACGACGAACCGCACACGCCTCTCCGACTACGAGCACGCCGTCACCGGCGACACCGCCCTCGCGCTGCGCGTGCACGCGTCGAACTACCGCATGGTCGGCTTCGTCGAGGCGGCGTCGGTCGCGGAGCTCGCGACGCTCGGCGTGCCGGTCGTGGTCGACGCCGGCTCGGGCCTCCTCGACGACACGACACCGTGGCTCGACCGGCGCCCCTCCTGGCTGCGCGACGAACCCGGTGTGCGCCAGTGCATCGAGGCGGGCGCGTCGATCGTGACGTTCTCCGGCGACAAGCTGCTGGGCGGTCCCCAGGCGGGGATCATCGTGGGGCGACGCGACCTCGTCGACGTGGTCGCGCGCCACGCGCTGGCCCGTGCCGTGCGCGCCGACAAGCTGACGCTCGCCGCGGTGCAGTCCGTCGCCCTCGCGTACCTCTCCGGCGATGCGTCGTCGATCCCGCTGTGGGCGCGCGGCGACGGCGTCCGCGGAGAGCCTGCGCGCGAGGGCTGAACGGCTGGCCGGGGACGTGCGGGGAGCGAAGGTCGTGGAGACCGAGGCCGCTGCCGGCGGCGGATCGCTGCCGGGCCTCACGATCCCGTCCGTAGGTGTGGCGGTTCAGATGGCCGACGTCGAGCGGGCGCTCGCTCTCCTGCGCAGACGACGCGTCGTCGCGTTGGCGCGTGAGGGCTCGGTGGTGGCCGACCTGCGCAGCGTCGATCCCGCCGACGACGCCACACTGGCGGCTGCGCTCGCTGCGCTGTCACCCGCGTCGGATCGCGACGCCGGGGCCGGAACCGTCGACCCCGCCCCCGACCCCAACCCCCGCGACGGCGGCGCCTGAGCACGATGCGCGTCGTCGCGACGGCCGGTCACGTCGATCACGGGAAGTCGTCGCTCGTCTTGGCCCTGACGGGGACCGACCCCGACCGGTTCCCCGAGGAGAAGTCGCGCGGCCTGACGATCGACCTCGGCTTCGCGTTCACCGAGTCACCCGCGGGCGAGTCGGTCGGGTTCGTCGACGTGCCCGGGCACGTAAGGTTCGTCAAGAACATGCTCGCCGGGGTCGGCGCCGTCGATGTCGCCATGCTCGTGGTGGCGGCGAACGAGGGATGGATGCCCCAGACGGAGGAGCACGCGCGCATCCTCGATCTTCTAGGCATCGCGCACGGACTCGTCGTGCTGACGAAGGCCGACCTCGTCGACACGGAGACGCTCGAGCTGGCCCGGCTGGAGCTCGAGGATCACCTCGCCGGGAGCCTCCTCGCGCACTGGCCGGTCGTCACGACCTCGACGGCGACCGGGCACGGGATCGGCGATCTCCGCCGCACGCTCGACGTCGTGCTGGCAGGCGCCCCCGAGGCGGTCGACCTCGGCAGGCCGCGGCTCTGGATCGACAGGACATTCAGCGTGAAGGGCGCGGGCACCGTCGTCACGGGCACTCTCACGGGCGGCTGCATCTCCACAGGCGACGACGTGATCGTGGAGCCCGGCGCCCGCACCGCGCGAGTGCGGGGCATCGAGTCGAGGGGCGAGCAGGTCACGACCGCCTCCCCCGGCAGCCGCGTCGCGCTGAACCTATCGGGGATCGAGCACCACGGGGTGGGTCGCGGCGACGCCGTGGTACGTCCGGGTGAGTGGGTCACGCCTGCGGTGGTCGACGTCGCGGTCGTGCGGATCCCGGGCGAGGAGATGCCGCGCAGCAGCCGGGTAGTCGCCCACGCCGGCTCCGGAGAGCACCCGGCGCGCTTCAGGTTCCTCGACGACACCGGCCGGTTCGGACGCCTCCGCCTCGCGTCCGGGCTTCCGCTCACGCCCGGCGACCGGATTGTCCTGCGCTCCTCCGCGCGTCGCGCGACCGTCGGCGGCGCCGAGGTGCTCGATCTCGAGCCGGCACGACGGAGCGCCGACGCGGCGCGGCGCCTGACGCTCCCGCCGGGTGGACGCGCCCTGGCAGCCCGACAGTGGCTGACGCTCGCCGACCTCGCGCTGCTCACGGGGCTCGGGGAGTCCGGAGCGACGGCCGCCGCCGACGCCCTCACGACCGGCGGAACAGCGGAGCGGGTCGGGGATTGGATCGTCGATGCAGGCGCCATCCGCCGTACACGCGACATGGCACTGGAGCGCGTCGTCGAGCACCACGAGCGTCATCCGCACGATTCCGGAACGCGGCTCGCCGAGCTCGCGTCGCTGCTCGGCATTGACCCGGCTCGCCTGCGCGCCGCACTCGCTGGCGTTCCCGACCTGATCGTGGAGCGGGAGACGGTGCGCCACCGATCTCACCGTGAATCCGCGCTCGACGATCCCGAGGCGCGGCGCCTCCTCGATGCACTCGAAGCGTCGCCCTTCGCGCCACCGTCACCATCTGATGCCGGCGCATCCGCGGCTGTCACGCGGTCGCTGCTCCGTGAGGGGCTCGCCGTCGAGATCGACGGGGTCGTCTTCGCGGCGAGCGCTCTCGACGCCGCGCGCCGCATCGCGAGCAGAGCGCTCGTCGAACGCGGCTCGCTCACCGTCGCCGACCTGCGCGACCTCCTCGGCAGCACCCGCAAGTACGTGCTGCCCATCGCCGGTCACCTCGACGCCGAGGGAGTCACACGTCGCCGCGGCGACGACCGGCTACCCGGACCGCGCGCTGTAGCCATCGACCAGGAGAGCGACTCTGCCGCGAGACCCCGCGCCGACACCGGCGCCGATGCCGGCGGGGCGTGACCTCCGGCGTCTGCTAGACGGCCGCCCGCTGCCGGCGCTCGTGCATCGGCGCGGGTGCCTGCACCTGGCGTGCGGCCGAGGATGCGAGGAGATGACGCCTCTCGGACTCGTTGAGGCCTCCCCATATCCCGTGCTGCTCGTTGATCGCGACCGCGAACTCGAGGCAGGGCCGGCGGACGTTGCACGACTCACAGATCGCCTTCGCACGGGCCTCGCGCTCGCCGCGCTCGTCGCGCCGCTCCGACCACGCCGGCGGGAAGAAGAGCGCCGACTCGGGGCCGCGACAGGCCGCCTTCGGCAGCCACTCGTCGGTTGCTGGAACAGTCGTTGCCGACGTCACTTCCCACATCCCCCAGTCAGTTGACAGCCGCGGCAACCTACCTCCGCGTCGTGCGCCCTACAAGGGGGTACGGACCCAATCCGCACCGTATTCACAGGGCACTCCGCAGAGTCGCACTCCGACACCGCAGAGTCACCGCGCGCGCTGAGCGCTCTCAGCGCCGGGCTCAGCGACCTGCTCAGCGAGGGGCTCGGCGCCGGGCTCAGCGAGGGGGCGAGGAGGCCTCTACCTCCAGGATGAACCCGTCGGCGTCCTCGACCCGCACGGCGGTGCCTGCGCCGATCGGTACGGAACCGTGGCTCCTGGCGCGCCAGAGCGCGCCGCGGACGCGCACCAGGCCCTCGGGGTCGAGATCTCCCTCGGCCGCTCCCGTCTCACCGACGAGACCGCGCCGGCCTATGGAGGGTGCGGAGAACCTGGCGCGCACCATGCCCGGCATGCCCGTGAGCATCAGCGCGACGACCGAGGCGCAGACCAGGAGCGGGATCCACCACGCGGGGTCGAGTCGGGCGGAGCCTCCGTAGAGGGCAAGTGACCCCCGAGGAGTGCCGCCGTGCCGACGACCGTGTAGAGGCCGCGGCGGCCGGCCTGCAGGTCGACGGCGTAGGCGAAGACCCCGAGGACCAGCAGGAAGAGCGCCCACGGCCGCACGGGGGAGGTGACCGAACCCCGCGAATGCCATCGCGACGGCGACCGCGCCGACCACGCCCGCCAGACCTACTCCGAGGCTGAAGAACTCGAAGACGATGAGGATCGCACCCGCGACGAAGAGCAGGTAGGGGACCCACGGGGTCGCGAGGGTGTGCGATACCTGACCGCCGATGTCGAGCTCGGCGAAGCGCACCTCCTGGTTCGGGCTGCGCCGGCGCTCCTGGCCCTCGCCCACGACCGTCGCGGTGGAGAGCTCCACCGCGCCGCCCGGCGTCTCCACCGTGCGGCCGTCGAGGGAGACGATCAGCTCACCCACCGACGGCGCGCCGAGATCGACGACTCCCGACTCGACGGCCTCGCCGGAGTCCAGCCCCCCGGAGACCAGGCCGGACGCGCTCGACGCTTCACGGCCCGAGTCACTCTGTAGGTAGTCGAGGAGCCCGACCACCGCCTCTTCCTCCCAGCCGCTCGGGTCGTCGAGGGAAACGGGCGCCGCTGGGCCGAGCACCGTTCCGGGGGCGACCGCCAGAACGTCGGCCGCCGCGGCGAGCAGGGTCGCCGCGCCCTTGGCGACGGCGCCGGGGGGCCCGACCCATGCGGCCACGGGGACCTGCGCGTCGCGGATCGTTGCCACCAACGCCTCGACGTCGATGTCGAGGGCGCCGGTCGAGTCGATCTGGAGCACCAGGAGGGTCGAGCCGGCCTCCTCGGCGTCACGCACCGCGCCCTTCAGCAGCGAAGCGTTCGCCGGGTCGAGGAGGCCCTGCACCTGCACGACGTCGATCCCGCCCAGCCCGTCGCCGCCGGCAGCCGCGGGGGCCGCTCCGGTGAACACGAGCGCGCACGCGCCGGCGAGCAGCCCCGACGCGAGCCGGGAGCTCAGCGAGGCAATCCGCCGCTGCCCGCGGCGAGTGCGCGCCGGCCGGACCGCACCGCCCGGGTGGGCCGTGTCGGCGACTCGGAGTGGGCTGTGAGCGGTTCGCAAGGCGGGCTCCCGTAGCATTCGGTCGATGGAGCTCTCGGACTTCTGCTCCACGTCACGCGTCTTCGTCGTGGCGGGCAAGGGCGGTGTGGGCAAGACGACGGTTACGGCCGCCCTGGCCGTGGCCGCCGCCGGCGCGGGACTCAGCGTGCTGATTATCGAGGTCGAGGGCAAGTCGGGCCTCGCATCGATGTTCGACCGTCCCGCCCTCACCTACGACGAAGGCAGCCTCGGCGAGGGGATAGCCGCCCGCACTCTCACGCCCGACGCCGCCCTGATCGACTACCTGGTCAGCCACGGCCTGAAGCGGATCTCGAAGCGCCTCGTCTCGTCGGGCGCCCTCGACATCGTCGCCACGGCGGTGCCCGGCATGCGCGACATCCTCGTCCTCGGGAAGGTGAAGTCGCTGGAGGAGTCGCGCGCCGCCGACGTGATCATCCTCGACGCCCCGGCCGCCGGTCACGCCGTCAGCTTCCTGCTCTCCCCACGCGGGATCCTCGACGCGGTCCGCGTCGGCCCGGTCCGCAAGCAGGCATCCGACGTCGTAGACCTGCTCTCCGACCCGCGGCGCTGCCAGGTGCTCCTCGTCACGATCCCCGAGGAGACACCGGTCAACGAGCTCGTCGACACCGCGTACACGATCGAAGACCGCGTCGGTGTCGCGCTCGGACCGGTGATCGTGAACGGCTGCTACGAGCCACTGCTCGGAGGCGCTACCACCGACGCAGCGTCCGTGAGCGCCGACGCAGCGACCATCGATCGTTTCGTCTCCGAACGCGAGACGGGCGACATGGTGCGCGCCGCCGCCTTCCGCGAGGAGCGCCACTCCCTCCAGCTCGAGCAGGCCGAGCGCCTCTCCCAGATGCTCCCGCTCCCGCAGATCCAGCTCCCGTTCCTCTTCGAGTCGGAGATCCACCGCCCCCAGGTCGACGTGCTCGCAGCGGCGTTGGCGGCCGGGATCGCGACCCTGGCGCCACCGTCATGACTCCCGAGAGCCCGGTGACTCCTGCGACTCCCGAGACTCCCGGCGGGGCGGTCGCGTCGGGCTCCGGCGCCTTCGACGCGATCGTCGACAACCGGCGCGTCGTCATCTGCTGCGGCACAGGGGAGTCGGCAAGACGACGACGGCCGCGGTGCTCGCACTCGAGGGGCGCGGCGCGGCCGCGACGCGGTGGTCGTAACCATCGACCCGGCGAAGCGCCTCGCCAACGCGCTCGGCCTCGACGCTCTCTCCGACACGGCGAGCACAATCGACCCTGAGCGCTGGGACCCCGACGGCACCGCCGCTCCCGGTGGACGGCTCTCCGCACTCATGCTCGACACCAAGTCGACCTTCGACAGCCTCGTCACCCGCAACGCCTCCGACGACGAGCAGGCCCGCCGGATCCTGGAGAACACCTTCTACCGCAACGTCTCAGGCGCCCTCTCGGGGACGCAGGAGTACATGGCGATGGAGAAGCTCCATGAGCTCCACGACGAGGGCGGGTACGACCTCATCGTGGTCGACACCCCGCCGTCGCGCCACGCACTCGACTTCCTCGACGCCCCGAAGCGCCTCATCCGACTCCTCGACAACCGCATCTTCCGCCTGCTCATGATGCCGACGCGCGCCTACCTGCGCGTCGCGGGCGTCGCCGTGCAGGCATTCCTGCGCACGGTCGCCCGCGTCGTGGGAAGCGACGTGATCGACGACGTGGTCGCGTTCTTCCGGGCGTTCGAGGGGATGGAGGAGGGGTTCCGAGAGCGGGCATCGGCGGTGGAGGTGCTCCTCGCCGACTCCGACACGTGCTTCGTGCTGATCACCTCGCCGCGGCGCGACGCCGTCGACGAGGCGCACTTCTTCGCCGAGAAGATCACCGAGCACGGGATCCGCGTCGATGCCCTCGTCGTCAACAGGGTCCACCCGCAGTTCGGCGACGAGTCGCCCGAGGGTCTGCGTGCCCGCGCCGCCGAGCTCGTCGACGAGCCGCCCGCCGGGGGCTGGACCGACGAGACCCGCGCCGCGGCGCGACGCCTCGCCGCCCTCTACGACAACCTCGCCGACTTCAACGAGGTCGCCCGACGGGAGCGGCGCAACCTCGTCGACCTCCGGGACCGGATCGGGACCACCGCCGCCGTCGCCTACGTGCCCTTCCTCGCCCACGACGTGCACGACTTCGACACACTCGACGAGGTCTCGGACCTCGTCTTCGGGCGCGGCGGCGCCGGCTAGTAACGTCACCTCCGTGACCACGACGATCCTCGTCGCCGCCGACGCCCGCTGGGTGCGCGACCAGATGCTCGCTGCCTTCGTCGGCCCCGACCAGCGCGTAGTGGAGGCTTCGAGCGGCCACGACGTGCGGGCCCTCGTCGGCGAGGAGCGCCCCGACCTCGTGATCCTCGACATGCAGATCGGGAACATGGGCGGCGTCGCCACGTGCATCGACCTCCGCCTCGAGGAGTCGGGTGGCCGCCTGCCGCGCTGCACGATCCTCCTCCTCCTCGACCGGGAGGCCGACCGCTTCCTGGCCGGCAGGGCCGACGCCGACGCCGTCCTCGTGAAGCCGGTCGACGCCGGAACGCTCCGCCGCACGGCGAAGCGTCTCCTCGCCGGCCCTCGCACCGCGCCTCCTGTCGGGGACGCGGCCGCCGCGGCTCCGGAAGCTGCGACGCAGGCCTGAGCCGGCTCGGCAGCGGGTGATCGCGCCCGGAAGCTGCGGCGCAGGCCTGAGCCCACGCTCCGCAGCGGGTGATCGCGCCCGGAAGCTGCCGCGCAGGCCTGAGCCGGCTCCGCAGCGGGTGATCCCGCCCGGAAGCTGCCGCGCAGGCGTGAGCCGGCTCCGCAGCGGGTGATCCCGCCCGGGTAGGCAACACGCCGGCTTCCTCGGCCCACGCCACGGCGACGGCCGCGGCGGCGCAGACCCGATCCGGTGCCCGCCACCGCGGAGGCAGCACGCCGAGGTCCGAAGCGCCCGTGGCCGGGCCCCACGGCGGGAGGGTCCGCCCGCCCGGTCGCTACACTCACACGGCCACACGGGGCGTAGCGCAGCTTGGTTAGCGCGCAGCGTTCGGGACGCTGAGGTCCCGGGTTCAAATCCCGGCGCCCCGACCACAGCACCAGCACCACCGCCCGCGATCGCGTCGCGGCCGCCCCCACCGTCGACGCCCGCCCCCACCGTCGCCGGCCCGGACTCTCGAGATGGGTCACAACTGCACTACAGGTGCGCGCAACCGACCCATCTCCCGACCCGGACTCTCGAGATGGGTCACAACTGCACTACAGGTGCGCGCAACCGACCCATCTCGAGCCCCCGCCCCCGCCGGCCCGGGCCATGACCGTCTCGTGCTTCGGTACCGTCACGGCCGGGAGGTCGGCCACTACCGGCACCGGTGGATCGCGAACTACTGCAGTGTTGTTCTCGGTCGGCTCGACACCTCACCAAACCCGCGGACGGTCTGCCGGGGTGTCACAGTCAGGTGATGGTCCGGAGGTCGAGCGACGCACATCGGGATCTGGGCGCGCTGTTCGAGCGCGAGTACGAGCGACTCGTGCGCGCGCTGACGGCTGCGGGCAGTGTCGATGCGGAGGACGCTGTGCAGGAAGCGTTCGTGCAGGCGATGGTCCACTGGCGGCGCGTCGGCAGCTACGAGGACCCGGCGGGATGGGTTCGCAGAGTGGCCCTCCGCCGGAGCATGAATCGGCACCGCGGCCGGCGTCGCCAACAGGCGGTCGCGGATCGTCTGGGCAGCGAACCCCATCTCGCGGCCGAGGACGAACCGCTGTCCGAGCGGCTCGAGGTGGCCATCGGGTCGCTGTCGCCCCAACAGCGGACCGCCGTCTCGCTCTACTACCTCGGCAAGCTGTCTGTGGCCGAGGTCGCCGTTGCGATGGATCTGTCCGAGGGCACCGTGAAGTACCACCTGCACGCGGCACGCACCACGCTCGCCACGACCTGGGAGCCCGATCGTGGCTGAAGATCCGGTGCCCCGCGACGACGCGCACACACAGGACATCGCAGACGCTCTGAGCCGCATGTCGGGCCCCGCCATCGAGACCACCGGGGTCTGGGAGAGCCTCGAGCGCGTTCGCAGCGCCGGAGCATCGTGCGACGCTCGATGGGCACAGTGGCGGCGCTCGCGATCGTCGTCGGCATCGCGGTCGCCATCGCGGGATCCGGCGGCTCCGACACTGACCGGATCATCGTCGGTGAGACCACGAAGCTCGGCACGTTCGACATACCGGCACCCGGAGACGTCGCAGCCGAGTGGCTCGACGACGGCACCCCGGTGTTCGTCTCCAACGACCGGACGCTAGAGCTGTCCGTCGTCAGCGCCTACGACGGACACCGCCCGTACGGCGTCTCTTCGGATCTGGTCTGGTGGTGCGAGAGCGCCGGTGTCTTCGAAGGTCCCCGGTCGGGTGGGATCTACGACACGCTCGGCCGCAAGATCGACGGTCCCGCACCAAACGGACTCACGCCGTACGCGTTCGAGGTCGCTTACGGTCGGCTCACGGTGACGCGCAGACTCGATCCACTACCGCTCGATGAGCGCGGCCGTCCACCGACCGAGACCGGCGCACGGTGCTACGGCCGGACGCACGAGACGATTCCGTCCGGCCCGGTCGTTCGTCATGACGTCGTTCGCGACGCTCAGAGGTTCGAACCGCTGGCAGAACGACCCCCGACGGCCAGGTCGTCGCAGTGGAAGGCAGGATCGAGATCCATCGCGACGGACCCGGGGTGCTCTGCGCCAACCCGACCGGCGTGCCCTGTCTGAAGATCGCCGACGTCGTCGATGCTCCGTACGGGAGCACGCTGCGATCGGGTCGGATCGACTTCCCCTTCGTGCATGGGTTGATGCTCGTGCGGATGGGTCCGGCGGGGGCCACTGATGTCGCCTCCATCGACACCACGACTCCTGACGATCTGCCTGCCTGCGGGTGGCGCACCTACCCGAGCGGTATCGAGTTCACCAACAGCGAGACGGCGGATCCGACCTGCGCGGAGGCAATCGAGGAGATGAGGAGAGGCCTCCCGAGAGCCGCTCAGGCACTGAGCGACGAACGTCTGTTCATCGAGAAGGCCGAGCTTGCCAACGACCGCATCGTCATCACCGTCGCCGGGCTTGCAGCCCTCGGCGAACCCGCACACGCGCTCATCGCCGAACAAGTCCGAACCTCATTCGGCGATCGCTTCCCGGTCGACGTCCAGCCCGAAGGCGGATCCGGGAGCAAGCCGGGAGCCCATACGATCGCAGACTGCGACGACGTAGATCGCTACGGAGAGCTGATCGAGGACGTCGGGATCAGCTTCGACTACTCAGCGTCCGAGTCACCCGAAGACCTCGCGAACCGCGCTGACCTCGTGATCGCGGGCACGCTGGCATCGGTCCGAACCGAGGCAGAGGCCGGCGTCGACGAGGCACTCGGTCTTGCGGTGCTCGAGGTCGGCGTCGACAGGATCCTGAGTGGCTCGGCTCCGGGGAGTCCGGCGACCGTCGAGGTCGCGTTCGAGTTCAACGCGGCGTCCCGCGAGGCTACGGAGTACGAGAACGCACCGATCGGTGCCGCGGTGGTCGTGTTCGCGCATCGCGTCGAGACCGGATCGGCCGAGTACCGCGCATCGACGCCAGAGGGCGTCTGGATCGCATGCGATACCGCCAGTGAGCCTTCGGCGGGAGCTCGGAGCACGCTCGCCGGCTGGCAGGGCATCTCGACGATCGGCGACCTCACGACGGTTCTGCTCGACCTCACTCCGGAGTCACCACAGCCGGTCACGACGCGTTAGCGCTCCTACTACGGGTTCCCTGTCGTCGCGCCGCCGAGATGGGTCACAACTGCACTACAGGTGCGCGCAACCGACCCATCTCCCGACCCGGCCACTCGAGATGGGTCACAACTGCGGTACAGGTGCGCGCAACCGACCCATCTCGAGCCCCGCCCCCGTCGCCGGGGGGTGATCACGTCCGCGGAGTCACCGAAGTCTCCTGGACATTTGCTATCCGGATATCTAGTATCCGGATATGCTGATGTCCGACGGGGTCGAGTGGGGTCTGCACTGCGCTGTGCTGCTGGCGTTCCTGCCCGGGGGCGCCGCGCTGCCGGCGGGGCGCCTCGCCGAGTACCACGGGGTGCCGGCCGCGTACCTGGCCAAGCACCTCCAGGCCATGGCCAGGGCGGGGGTGCTCGAGTCGCGGCCCGGTGCCGGCGGGGCTACCGCCTTGCGCGCCCGGCCTCGGAGATCACCGTCCTCGACGTGGTCGAGGCGATCGACGGCCCCGACTCCGCCTTCCGCTGCTCGGAGATCCGCCGCCGCGGCCCGACGGCATCCGCCGCTGCGGAGTACCGCGTGCCCTGCGCCGTCCACCGCACGATGCAGCGGGCCGATGACGCCTGGCGGGATTCGCTCCGAGCTACGACGGTCGCCGACCTCACCGAGATGGTCGTCACCGACGCGAGCGACGTAGTGCTCCGCAAGGGCGGCCGCTGGCTCGAGGAGGTGCTGGGCAGATGAGCAACGTCTTCGTCGCCGGTGCGACCGGAGTCCTCGGCCGGCGAGTCGTCTCGCTCCTCGTCGCGGCCGGTCACGACGTGCGTGGGGTAGCCCGCTCGCCCGCGAAGGCCGCCCTCCTTCGCTCGCTCGGAGCAGAGCCGGTCGAGGTCGACCTCTTCGATGCCGCCGCGGTCGGCGCGGCGGTCGAGGGCAGCGACGTCATCGTCCACCTCGCAACGAGCATCCCGCCTCTCTCGAAGATGCGCAGCCGCCGCGCCTGGCGCGACAACGACCGGCTGCGCACCGAGACGACGCGCCACCTCGTCGACGCCGCCCTGGCGCACGGAATCGACCGGGTCGTCACCGAGTCGATCACGTTCCACTACGTCGACCGTGGCTCCGACTGGATCGACGAGGGGGCCTCCACCGACACGGCCGGTGCTCTCGACTCGGTCGGCGATCTCGAGCGCGAGGTCGCGCGCTTGACGGCCTCGGGTGGCACCGGGGTCGTGCTGCGATTCGGCCTCTTCTACGGGCCCGATGCGCGCTCGACCGGCGAGTACCTGGGCCTCGCCAGGCGGGGCCTCGCGGTGACCGTCGGGAGCCCCAACGGCTACATCTCGTCCATCCACACCGACGACGCCGCCGCTGCGGTGGTCGCGGCGATCGACGCACCCCCGGCGTCTACAACGTCGTCGATGACGAACCCCTGACGCGCCGTGAGCTCAACGACGCTCTCACCGATGCGTTCGTGATGCGACGGGCGCGTTTCCTGCCCGGGGCGCTGCGCGCGCCGCCGGAGGCAAGAGCAGCGAGCCGCTCGCGCGCTCACAGCGCGTCTCGAACCGGCTCCTGCGCGACGCGACGGGTTGGGCGCCGCTGCACCGCGACGCCCGGACGGGGTGGCGGGCCGTCGCCGCGAAGCGCGGGCCGGTCGCGTCAGCGGCACCAGCGGCTCAGGCCGCACTGCTCATGCTGGCGCTGACGGGCCTGGTGCTCGGCGCGTGGGCGGCGTTCGCGCCGCGGGGCTTCTTCGACTCCTTCCCCGGCCTCGGGCAGGAATGGGTCTCCTTCGACGGCCCGTACAACGAGCACCTCGTGCGCGACTTCGGTGCGCTCAACCTCGCCCTCGGTGTGGTCGCCATCGGCGCTCTCGTCTCGCTCGTACGGCCCCCTCGTCGTGGCGGCGGCCGCGGCGTGGTTCGCCTACGGCGTCCCGCACGTCGTGTACCACTCGCGGCACACGGCAGCGCTCGACGGCGTCGACGCCGCCGCCCTGCTGACCGCCCTCACCTTCTCCGCGGCCCTCGCGCTCTTCGTGCTCGTCCTCCCCAGCCCCCGCCCCCCACCCCCGGTTTGGACGGATCTGGTCGCCAGGGCTCCGCTTAGGTCCAAACAGGGGGTGGACGCGGGAGGGGGCCGGCGGTGACCGGCCCCTCCCGACTCAGATCGGTGTTCCTACGTCACGGGGTGACGCACGAACCGCCCTGGTAGAAGCTGCACGCGGTACCCGCCGCACCGGCCGTGCCTGCTGCACCGTTGGCGCCGGGCAGGCCCGCGAGTCCGGCGTTCGCCGCCGGCGACCAGGAGCCCGTGGCGATCGCGCCGCCCGCACCACCTGCGCCACCGAGGCCCGCAGCACCGCCCGAGCCGCCGACGCCGCCGGCGCCGTGCCCGAGGGTCGCACCGAGGTCGGTGATGGTTCCGGTGCCGTCGTCGTAGATGGAGACCGAGCTGCCTCCGGCGGCACCGTTGCCGCCGTTGCCGCCGCCACCACCGCCGCCGCCACCGCCGCCGCCACCGGCGCCGCTGTCGGGACAGCCGGTGCACGAGTTGCCGCTACCGCTGCCGTTGACGACCGTGCCGCCCTGGCCGCCGTAGCCGCCGGCACCGCCGTCGCCGCCCTCACCACCGGAGCCACCTGCGGCGCCGCCGCCGGCCGAGGCCGTCGAGTCGGAGTCGAGGGTCACCGAGGATGCATTGGTCGCGTGGATGGCGTACGAGGTGCCGCCCGCGGTACCGCTCGTCGCCGAAGTGCCGGCCGTTCCGCCGCCGCCACCGCCGCCGCCGCCACCACCGGTGTCCTTGTCGGGGCAGACGAGGAACGTGGACGGGGCGCCACCGCCACCGCCACCGCCACCGCCGCCGTGACCGTCGGCGCCGACTGCGCCACCGGCACCGGCACCGCCGGCACCACCGGACGGTGCGTTCTTGCAGTACAGGCCGTCGAGGCCCGTGCCGGCCTTGGCGCCGCCGGCACCGCCGGGGCCACCCTGGCCGGGCGAGGCGACGATGCCCTGGGCGCCTGCGGTGCCGCTGTTGTCGCAGCGCCCGGTGCCACCCAATCCGCCGTCGCGGCCGTTGGAGTTGCCGCCCACACCACCGGCACCACCGGGTGCCGAGGCCGAGCCGCTGCACGGCTCGAAGCCGTTGTAGCCACCGCTGCCGCCCCAGCCACCCCAGCCGTCGGAGCCGTTGGAGCCGTTCGTGCCCGCCACTCCGGCGTCGGCGCGTGCCTTGGCGTTGACCAGCGACACGTCGGCGCCGTTGGTGGCCCGGAGGCCGTAGACGTCGGAGCCCGCAGCTAGCCCGGTGTTGCGGCCCGAGAGCTGCAGACCGTCGAGCGTGACTCCGGTGTCGCCGTCGGCGATCGCGGCCTGCGGTGCGCCTTCGACGGTGGTGATGGTGTTGCCCACCGTTCCGCCCTCACCGGCTGTGCCGGGACGCGTCCAGCCGTTGTAGGAGTCGAAGCCGCCGAGGACGCCGACACCCGAGGCGAGCGCGAGGCCCGTCCCCTCGGCGAAGGTGCCCTGGCCGACCGCGACCTGCGGACGGCTCTCCAGGACCGCCGTGTCGACGCCGGCCTGGACCGTCAGCTTCGGCGCCGCCGCGGTACCGGGGTCGGCGTCGTTGCCGTCGGTGGCGACGAACACCGCGTCGCGCACCTCGATCACGATGGTGTCCTCACCCGTGTTCGAGTTCCAGTCGTCCTGAACGGCCTGGGCCGTGTAGACGCCGGGGCTGAGCGCCGCAGGCGCCGTAGCGCTCCACGACCCACCGGTAACCGACGCAGCGAAGCTCTGAGTCGGAGCGATGTTGGTGCAACCGGAGCACGCGTAGACGTTCACGTCGACGGCTGCGACATCACCGGCGTCGGTGCCGGTGTCGCCGCCGTAGGCGATCGCCGTCTGGGCGTCGTGGTTGCTGCCGCCCGCCGGGCTCTCGATCGTGACGACGGGTGCGTCGGTGTCGTCGCGACCGGTGGCAGATGCCTGGTTGCTCTCAGGCCCGGCCCCGTTGGAGTTGGTCGCGCGGACCTCGTACGTGCAGCTCACTCCCGCACCGCAAGCGTCGGTGAACGCGCGCCCGATGCCCGTACCCGTCGAAGTCCACGCACCGAACCCGGCGCCCGAGTCGACGCGGTACTCGTATCCGCCGACCGCGCTGTCACCTTCGTCGGCGGGCGCGTCCCAAGTGAGGTCGACACCGCCGAGCTGGTAGCTGGTCGCGGCCGCCAGGTTCTGTGGGGCCGAGGGGGCGTTGTCGTCGTCGACGATCGTGACGTCGCCCTGGCCGTCGGCGATGGTCGCTCCCGACGCGTTCGAGAGGTTCACGAGGAAGACCTCGTCGCCCTCGTCGAGGTTGTCGGCGTTGACCTTCACCGCGACGGTCTTCTTGACCTTCGTCGGCGCGAAGGTGAGCGTCTTGGCCTTCGGCGTGTAGTCGACAGGGCTCATCGCCGAGAGGTTGGCGGTCGAGTACTGCACCGTGGTCACGCCGAGCGACGACTGGCTCAGGACGACGGGGACCCGCACCTTGCGGATTCCGCTGTCGCCCTCGTTGATCGTCGCGTCGCCGACCGAGATCTCGGGCGAGCCCGCGGTCGGGTTGTCGTCGTCGAGGATCGTGACCGTCGCCGTGCCGTCGCCGATCACGGCGCCGCCGGTGGCGCTGGCGAGGTTGATCGAGAGATCCTCGTCGCCCTCGTCCAGAGTGTCGTTGATAACCGTGATCGAGATCGCCTTGCTGACTTGACCGACCTTGAACTTCACGGTCTTGGCGATCTTCGCCTTGTAGTCGCCGGCCACCGCAGACGCGGTGCCGTCGGCCGTCGAGTAGGTGACCACCACCTGAGCGGTAGCCGGCCGGTCGAGGGTGACGGCCGCCTTGGCGGCGACACGACCGGTGTCGGTCTCACGGACCGAGACGTCGCCGACATCGACCCTCACGGGAGCGGCCTCGTCGTCGACGATCGTGCCGGGAGCCGAGTGGCTCTCGGCGTTCGCCGGGTTCGTCGCGTCGAGCTGGAACGTCTCGACGCCCTCGGAGTCGCCGTCGTCGTTGACGTCGACGCTGACCGACTGGCTGAGCGGGTCGCCCGGGTTGAAGGTGACCGACGACGCCGGGTCGACGAAGTCGACGCCCTCGTCGGCCGTGCCACTGACGGTCTCGTAGTCGATCGTGACCGGCACGTTCGTGTGGCCGTCGAGCTGGACCGTGAAGTCGGCCTGCGCCCCGGGGCCCTCGGTAGTGCCGCCGCCGCTGACTCGGAAGGCAGGCTGGTCGTCGTCGAGGATGCGCCCGGTGGCGGTCGTGTCGACGAGGATCGCGTTGGTTGCCGAGGTCAGCTCGATCTGGAGGTCTTCGTTCCACTCGTAGTCGGAGTCGTCGCTGACGTCGACGAGCACGGTCGCCGTGCGGTCGCCGATGCCGATCACCGCGGTACCGCTCGCGTCGACGAAGTCGACGTCCTCGGTCGCCGAGCCGCTGTTGAGCTGCCAGTCGATGGACGCGGCGTTCTCAGCGGGGCGCGAGAGCTCGAGCGTGAACGGGATCTGCTGGGTCGGGGGCCCCTCGTTCGCCCAGCCGCCGCGCACTGCGACGGTCGGGTTGCCCGAGACGGTGTAGCTGTGCACGACCACGGTGGGGCCGTTGCCTGCGACGTCGTCGGAGGTGACGGTGAAGGTGTGCGGGCCTGCCGTGGTTGTGTCGATCGAGGCGCCGTCGGCGACGTCGCCGGTGCAGTACGCGACGCCGGTGCCGTAGAGCCCGTCGTCACATGCGTAGTCGGCGAGGATGTTCGCGCCGAGCGGGTACGTGGCGCTGTCGGCCGGCGTGGTGATCGTGACCGACGGTGCTGTGACGTCGGGCGGCACGATCTGGGTGGTCGAGAGGGCCGGGTTCGGCGCAAACGGGAAGCAGTCGACGGGAACATCGACGTCGCCGTAGAACGGGATTCCTAGAAGCGCGCCGTGAGCTCGAAGCCGGGGTTGGCGAAGCTCGTCCCGCCGATCTTCGGCTGGATGAGCGCTCCGTCGACTCCACTCGAGGTGAGGTCGACGTTGACCGTCGGGAACTGGTAGCTCGCGCCTCCGGCGATGGGGCCGGGGATGTCGACCTGCACGTTGCTGCCGACGAGGCCGACCGTCCCCGAGACCGTGCCGCCGGAGAGCGACGAGCCGGAGTAGGTCGAGTTGGCCGGGACCGGGATCTTGATCCGGAAGTCCTTGACGTAGCCGACCGTGTACCCGCCGAAGTCGGACGGGATGGTGCCGGCCGGCGCGGTTGCGCTGACGGTGAAGAGGGTGCTGTTGAGCACCTGCGCGGGTGCCGTCGTGTCGAAGGCGATGTCCTGGTCGGCGGCCTGGCCGCCGATCGGGGTCGTCGCCTCGCAGTCGAGTGGTATGAGCACCGGTGCCGCCGCTGTCGGCGCTGCGGTGATCACGGCGCTGATCGGCACCGTCAATCCGAGAGTGGCGAGGATCGCCCATGTCCTGCGGCCCACGATGGTCCCCTTCGTTCGCCCGGCGCGCACTGCACGCCACGAGAGCGACCTGCGTCACCTCGATCACCGAGGGTGCATCCGCCCCTGCCCTTTGCCCGTTTCGTGGGAGACCATAACGACTCGCGCACGCTGTGTCACCCCCCTGCGCGCGAATTTGTGAAGAAGTCTCCATCTGCCCCACGGAGAGAGCAGGTGTTCGCGCGGAGTGTGGTCGTCTGAACGCCGACGGGTGTCAGTCAGCGGTCGCCCCGAGAGGCGTCGGCCTGCTCGGCGGCGAGCGCCTCGACCTCGGACCGGGTGTACACGCCCCAGAAGGCGCCGTCGGTGGCGAGGAGGCGCTCGGCGAGCATCGGGACCAGGCGCCGGTCGTAGGCCTTGTTACGGTTCCGGCTCTCGAGAGCTCCCTCGAGGGCCGCCGCCTCCGGGGTGATCACCTGCAGGCAGCGTCCACCCGTCGCGACGAGGTCCTCGTAAGTGAGCAGGTGCCCGGGTTGCAGGTGCTCCTCGTAGCGCCGGAAGCCCCAGTCGAGGAGGGCAACCTGGCGATCGAAGCGGTCTCTGCACGCGTCGAGTCGCTGCTTCAGATCGGGGTCGAGGCGCTCCGGAATCGGCGCCCGCCCGTCGGCGCGGAAGTCGACGCTGTTCCACGACGCGAGGATCGCGAGCGGGTTGCGGACTATCGCGAAGCACGGGAACCGGCCCACCAGGTCGCCGAGGAGCGCCGTCAGAGACCCCGGCTGCTTCACGACGAGGGTGAAGCTCGGCGAGAGGTCCTTCTCGATCTGCATCGGGCCGCGCTCCGCGATCACCTCGCGCGTGGCGAAGCGGCCCAGCCGGCGTGCCGCGAACCTGCCGGGGATCAACGACACGACGCGCGCGAGCCCGGAGCGACGCGCCGCCACAGGATCCGAGGTCACGCTGCCCTCCACCCCGCGCGTCACGGCGGTGCCCGTCTCGAGGATCCGCCGGCGCTGCATCGCGACGAACTCCGCTATCGACGCGACCGGGTCGTCGCGCATCACCCTGCCGGGAGCGAGCGGCTCGTTGAGCGCGACGGTCTGGGGCAGCCGATTGAGGAGGTGGCAGACGAGGGTCGTGCCCGACCGGCCCGGCCCGGTGAGCAACACGTCGCGCCCCCCGACGCCGTCGCCGGTCACGCCCCTGCGGGCCGCGGCTCCAACCCGTGCCGGTCGGCCATGAAGTCGGCGAACCCCGCGTCGAGGACCAGCTCACCGCGATCCAGGTGCCCGGGGACCGCGCCTGCGGGGACGGTGTAGACGTTGCGGTAATAGTCGCGGAGGCCGTCGTCGCCCCCGCTCGCGTAGACGTCCCACCATGCCGCCTTGAAGTCGCGCTTCACCGGCGAGGGCGCCGGCCGGCGGAGCACCTTGCGCACGACGTCGAAGACGGCTTCGGCGTTGCGGCGGCGACGCGTCTGCCACGAACGGAGGCGCTTCACCTTCTCGACGAACTGCTGCTCGTCCTGGATCATGTAGTGCAGCACGCAGGGCTCCGACGGCCCACCGCGTTCGTGCGGGACCTCCCGGCACCAGTGCTCGTCGGTGATGTCGGGCAGCCAGGAGACCCGGTACCACGACTTCCCTCGCTTGTAGCTGGTGTGCAGCGGGCTGGCGCTCCCCGGAGTGCGGTGGACACGACGGCAGTAGATGGGCCCCTCGTCGCCGTCGAGGCCGGTGGGCAGGTAGAGCTTCTGCTCGTAGTTGACCGCCACTCGATCCTCGGGGACGCCGGCGAGGGCGCTGCGCATGTCGCCCTCAGGTCCCCACCAGAACTCGTCGGTGTCGGAGACACCGGCCCACTCGATGCCCGGGTACCGCTCCTTGAGCGCGCCGAGCATCACCATCCGGATCGAGCGGCGCTCGATGAAGTCGCGGAACTTCGTGGAGCTGACCTGGTCGCCGTACGAGCGCAGGATGTCGGGGGTGTCGTCGGTGCTCATGTTGTCGGCGACCGCGATGTGGTCGACGCCCCACGCGAGATGGTGCTCGATGTTCAGCCGCAGCAGGTCGCCCTCGTTCTTCGTCACGAGCAGCAGGACGATCACTAGGACCCCGTCTCGGTCGTCGCCTCGGATTCCGCCGGACCGGCGCTTCGATCCAGGTACCCGAACGCCGCGATCTCGCGCGCGAACACCTTCGCGATCCGGGCGTCGACCCGATCGGTGAGCTCGACCGGATCCTCGGCGGACCGGTACTGGCCCTTGACGCGCGGAAGGTCTATGGGCACGTCGAGACCGACGCGGTCGAGCGCAGTGCGGAGATCGTCTGCCAGCGACTCGTAGCGCCCGACGAAGTCGACGGCCACGTCACCGTCGATCGTGTACTGGGCCCAGTCGCTCGGCAGTGGTCGCTGGAGCGCCCACTTCTCGAAGTCGGGCCTGTCGCCACGCGCCGTCCTGTTCTTCGTCTGCCAGTAGTAGAACGAGACGACCTTCTCCCACGGATCGCGCTCGAAGCAGAACGTGAAGTAGTCGTCCCACGTCCCCTTGCCGATGCGGGCCCTGATCTGCGAGGCGGGCATGTGGTTCCAGAATGCCCGCCTGCGCCGCAGATCGGAGGCCGCGGCCCGCGCTCCCAGTGCTCCTCCGCTCAGCATCTCGGGAATCGGGTTGAAGAGCCGCTTCCAGTTGCGCGGTTCGTGACCCGCGACGTCGTCGTCCTCGTGCAGTGGCGTGACAATCGCGTCGTCACCGGCGTGGAGGGAGAGGAACGCCTCGATGCTCGTCCCCGCGGTCTTGCGGGTCTTGACGAAGACGAACCGGTGCTTGTGCGAGACGATCACGACGGCCGAGCCTACGGGCACCCCGGCCGCCGCTCAACAGCGGAAGGGCCCGCGAATCGCCCTCATCCGCCGCGTCGCGCCGTAAGAAGCGAGCGATACAGGTCGATCATGCGCGCCGAGCTCCGCTCCAGAGTGAACCGCTCCTCGAATCGCACGAGCCCCCGGGCCCCCATGTCTGCGGCGCGCCGAGGATCTGTGAGCATCCGGCCCAGCGCCGAGGCCAGGGCTTCGGCGTCCTCGGACCGCGCGAGCACACCGGTGACCCCATCGACCACGACCTCGCGCAGGGCCGGGAGGTCGGAGGCGACGACCGGGAGCCCGAGCGCCATCGCCTCGATCACGGCTCCCCCGAGGCCCTCGTAGCGTGACGGAAAGGCGAAGACGTCTGCCGCTGCGAGGATCTCCGGGACATCCTCGCGATGGCCGAGCATCATGATCCGGTCGGCGTGGGCCGACCGCGCCAGCAGGGCGTCGAGCTCCTCCGACGCGTACCCGCGCCGGCCTGCGATCACCAGAACAGCGTCGGGGTTCGCCCCCGCGAGCCTCTCGAAGGCACCGACGAGAACCGCCTGGTTCTTCTGGGGATCCTGGCGAGCGATGTTGACGACCACCTGCGCGTCGCCGGCGATGCCCAGTGCCGCGCGGGCGCGCTCCCGCCTCTCGGGAGAGGGAATGCCGAGGCGGGCCCGGTCTCGCCCACGCTCGATCACCGTGACGCGATCCGCGCGGATGCGCAGGTTGCGCACGGCCGACTCCTTCACGGCCTCCGTGATCGCGTGGAAGTGCGCCGTCAGGTGCCGGGCCGTGAACCCGTCGACCGCCCGGGCGAGAGCGAGACGGCTGCGCCGGACGTTCGCGTCACGGAGCCGCTCCGGTTCGTAGCTCGTGTTCACGAGGCTCGTCATCACCACGGCACCTGTGCGCACTGCAGCCAAGCGGCCCGTCACGTTCGAGCGGAACAGGCTGGTGTGCACGATGTCGGGCCGCTCGTTCCGGAGGAGTGCTCGCAGCTCACGCACCCGCCCGAACGGGGAGGCCGCGTCGAGTGTGCGCGTCTCGTAGGTCCGGGCGCCACCGGCGACCTCGAGGTCCGAGGCGGGATCGAGGGAGACGACGAGCACCTCCGTACCCGCTGCGCGCAGCTCGGGGACGAGCTCGTGCAGCGATCGTTCCGCACCCCCCGGTCCGAGGTTGTCGATGACGTAGAGGATCTTCACTCAGGCCGGCCAGCCGAAGTCGGTGCCGAGGAGCTCGTAGAGCCGCCGGTTCGGCTCCCTGTAGTGCTCGGTCAGCTCCTCTCTGATGCCCTGGTCGAGATCGTCGGGGCGGCCCCGGTTGTGGGCCTCGAAGCGCACCCCGGAATGGGGCCTCAGCCCCAGGAACGCGAGTGCCCGCTCGTATGCCTCGGCCGGGCGATCGAAGAGCTCGTCGCTGTCGAGCACCAGCAGGCTCTCACGGGGATAGCAGGCGAGCCACCGCTCGAGCTGCTCCGCGTAGCGGCCGCGGGCCACCAGCCCGGTACGACGATGCTCGCCAACGGCCTCGGCGCGACCCGCGAGGAGCCGGGCCTCGACATCGGCATAGACCCTCCGCTCCTCCTCGATCATCTCGGCGAACGAGCGTGTCTCACCGAAGCGGCGCTCGTGGCGGTAGTGGGAGAAGGCCCGCTCCACCGGGTCGCGCAGAAGAACAACGAGCCGCGCTTCGGGGACGAGCGCGTGGGCTCGGGCCGGTGCCAGCGGGTGCTGCAGGTAGTAGGGGCTCGCGTCGCCGGTGATCCATCGCCGCCGCGGGCCCCTGGCCATGGGGAACTGCGCCCGGTACCAGTCGGGCCCGCGCTCGTAGCGGACGTCGAAGAAGTGGACCTCCTTGCGCGACGCAGCCCGCACATCGGGGTGCGCCAGCAGGTAGCTGTGCAGCGACGTCGTGCCCGCCTTCGCCGCACCGATCATCAAGAAGTCGGGAAGCACGCGCCAGCGGAGCGTCGCCTTTCGCAACGGACGCTCCAGCCGGTGGGCGACGAGGCGGCTCCCGCGTGCACGCCGAACGAAGCGCCGCAACCGGGGACCACCTCGCGAGACGTCGATCCGCACCACTCACACCCTCTCCTAGCCCGATGCTACCGGCGGCTCGGGCGGCTCCGGACACGGCCGCGCCGGCGTGCGCCGCCGTCCACGAGAGCTCGTGGCCCAGCAGCGCCACCAGCCTGCGATCGGGCTCGGCGTAGTACCGGGCGAGCCGTCGTGCGAGCGTGGGCGAGATGTCTGTACCGCTGTCGGAACCTCTGTTGTGGACCTCGAAGCGCGCGCCGGTGAAGGGGCGCAGCCCTAGGAACTCGAGCGTCCGGGCGTACGCATCCGCGGGACGAGTGAAGAGCTCCTCGCTCTCGAGCACGAGAAGCTGCTCGCGCGGGAAGACCTTCAGCCATCGCTCGAGCTGCTCCGCGTACCGGCCGCGGGCGAGCAGGCCGAGATGGCGGTGCGCATCGAGCGCGTCGGTGTCGCCGTCGAGCAACCGCCGCTCGAGCTCGGGTAGCAGGCGCTCCTCCTCGTCGAGCACGTCGGCGAAGGGACGCGTCTCCTCTCCGCTCCTTCTGTAGTGCCTCCAGTGCGAGTGGGCGCGCTCCACCGGGTCGCGCAGCACGGCGATCAGCCGCACGCCTGGGAGCAGGGAGCGCACGCGCTCGGGCGCTTCCGGATGCTGCAGGTAGTAGGGGCTGGCCTCCCCTGTGATCCACGTCCGGCGCTTCAGCACGGCAACGGGGAACCGCGCCCGGTACCAGCCAGGGCCGCGGTCGTGGTTGACATCGAAGTAGTGCACCTCCTTGCGCGCCGCCGGGCGCACGTCGGGGTGCTGCGACAGGTACTCGTACAACGACGTCGTCCCCGCCTTCGCCGCACCGACCACCAGGAAGTCGGGTAGAGCGCGCGCGAACGCGGTCAGGCGGCGCGCAATCACGCCGGGGTGCCGGAGCAGACCGCCGGAGCGACTCATCGACGTCATGTTGGGCATCTCGGGGTCGGCGGCGCTACTCGCCCCGTGCGCGCTGTCGGGGCCCCACGGACGCGAGTATTGCGTGACGCGACTCGCGTCGCTACCGTCACGGAACGTGACTCTTGGTCCGTCGCGCACGCGACTGGGGAACGCCCGCCGCTACGGGAACACCGTCTTCCACCGCGCGACCGCCCCTTGGAGGGCTCTGCCGGACTTCATCGTCATCGGCGCCCACAAGGCCGGCACGTCGTCGCTCTACTGGTACCTGACCCGGCACCCGCAGGTTGTGCGCGCACGCCGCAAGGAGGCGCAGTTCTTCGGTCGCAGCCATGAGCGCGGCGAGCGCTACTACCGGAGCTTCTTCCCGATGCGCAGGTCGCTCGGCGGTGGCCGGATCACGGGGGAGGCGAGCCCGGGGTACCTGTCGCAGCCGAAGATCCCCGCCCGCGTGGCGGGCCTCGTGCCCGACGCGCGGTTGATCGCCCTGCTCCGCAACCCGGTGCAGCGCGCCATCTCGCAGTACCGCTTCTACTACAGCAAGGGCTGGGAGCAGCGTCCGCTGTCCGAAGCGATCGACGAGGGCATCCGCCACAACGAGGAGGGCGACGACGACTCCTGGAAGGCCGGCATGCTCTCTCGTGGGCTCTACGAACGACACCTGAGACGCTGGTACGAGCACTTCGACCAGGATCGGCTCCTCGTGGTGAAGAGCGAGACCCTCTTCGGCGAACCCGAGAAGGCCTACCGCATCGTCACCGACTTCCTCGGCCTCGAACCCCACGGGCTCGACAAGTTCCCGCCCCGCAACGTCACGCGCCCGAGCGACGCAGTCGTCGACGACGAGTCGGTGGCGAGGCTGGAGCAGTTCTTCAGCGAGCCGAACGAGCGTCTCTTCGCGCTCCTCGGCGAGCGTCTCTGGTAGGAGCTCGTCGGGGCGAACCTCAGGGGCACGCGCGCAGCCGCCGCCGAGTCCCCGGCGCGCCTCCGTGCACCCCGACGAGGCCTCGGGACTCGCCGGCGGGGGCGCGGGCTACCCTCTCCCCCCGTGGTTCAGGTGTACCGGAGTCTCGTAAGGGCCGGCGGCTCGCGGGTCAGGAAGACCGCCGCGAAGATCGCACAGCGGCAGGGCCCCGCGGCGGGTCCACGCGAGGTGGAGTGCCTCCCCGGTCAGGTCACCGGCCCGCCCGACTTCGTGGGAGTCGGCTTCCAGCGCTGCGGGACGACCTGGTGGTTCGTGAGGCTGATGCAGCACCCGCAGAGCCACCACCCGAAGGAGCACCGCAAGGAGCGGCACTTCTTCGACCGCTACTGGCAGCTCCCGTTCGGCGACGACGACGTCGCCGCCTACCACCGGCAGTTCCCACGCCCACCGGGCCTCATCGCGGGGAGTGGACTCCTCGCTATCTGCACGACTTCTGGGCGCTCCCGCTGGTGGTGCGGGCCGCTCCCGACGCCAAGCTCCTCGTCATGCTGCGCGATCCGTTCGACCGCTACGTCTCGGGGCTCGCCCGCGCACTGGCGATGGACAAGTTCGGGCGCAAGACCACCCTCGCGCAGGACTCCCTGAGTCGCTGCTACTACCACAGCCAGCTCCGCGCGCTCCTCGACCTCGTGCCGCGCGAGCAGGTCAAGATCCTGCAGTTCGAGCGCTGCGTCGCCGACCCTGCCGGCCAGTACTGCTCCACACTCGAGTTCCTCGGGTACGACGACACCACGTACCTGCCCGACGACCTGGCAGAGCCGCTCAACTCCACACGCAACGCGAAGCCGGCTGTCCCCGACCACGTTCGCGCACGCGCGATCGACCTGCTGGAAGGCGACGTGCGGTCGCTCGCGGCGGCCTTCCCCGACGAGGTCGACGTCTCGCTCTGGCGGAACTTCTCGCACCTGGCGGGTTGAGCGAGGCACCGGCGCGGCTCGCGCCCGGCGCGGTACCGGCACTGCGACCACCCCGCCCTGCGCGCTCCGACCGCTGCAGCCCCCCGGGCTCGCGGCGTTCGCGGCGATCTACCTCCCCGGGCGCATCCGACGTGCCAGCCGGGCCAGGAGCGCGCGTCGCGATCCGGAGAGTCGCCTCAGCTCACCGCGGCGCCTCCTCTCCAACGCGTGGGCCGCGAGGATCTCGCTCGACACGGCGGCGGGCGCCGGCAGATCGAGGTCGGGCGGCAGCTCATCGAACCGGCGGGGAAGCGCTGCCAGACGCCTCCAGAGATCGACCTGCTGCGAGGTCGCCTCAGGGTGGTCGAGCTCCGCACCGGCGTCGTGGTGGCGCCGGCCCGGGTCGAGCTCGGCTACGCCGTCGGCCGGATCTCCCGGGAGGCGGGCCCCCAGGCCGGCCAGCGCATCGACGGTCTCGCCGGCCCATGCAAGCGGGTCGGCGAGGACGTCTGCGTAGTCGGCGATGACCGCGGGCATCCCTGCGGCGTTGCGCAGCGCGTCGAGGTTGTACCGCTCCCAGAGGGCGAGGCCGTGGGCGTCGGCGAACCGCTCGGCGCCGGGCGCGCCGGGAGCGTCGGAGGTGTCGGGATCGTCGGGGAGCCGCCGCGCGCGCAGCGACGCCAGCACCTCCACGGGGTGCCGGTACACGACGAGGGCGACGGGCGCGGCGCCGAGGTGCGGGCGCCAGAACGGAAGAGTCAAGCAGGTACGGGGATCCTTCCAGGCGCTCACGGGCACCGCGAGAAGCGCGTCGAGGTCGCTCACAGCCGGTTGCGCGAGGCGTGCGACCGATCTGTCGCCGGCCCAGCCGGGCGAGAGCAGGGGAGGTGCGTCCCATGCGCCGCCCGCTGCCTCGAGCAGGCGGCGGTTCCACTCGCGCAGGGGCACGTTCTCCCAGTTCCGGTCGAGGTCGGCCGGATCCCCGATGGTCGCGCCGAGACGGTTGAGCACGCGCGTGACAGCCGACGTGCCGCTCCGGTGCATCCCGAGCACGACTATGAGCGTCAACGGCTTCCCCGACTCACTCCACGAACCTCCGCCAGAAGTCGTCGTCTTCGCAGAGCGCGTCGAAGATCTCGTCTGCGAGCGCCGCGCGCTGCGCTGCGTCGCGCGCGAGGTGCCTCTCGCGCCTGCCGCGGGCGCGCCGGTATCGCAGCGCCCGCTCGACGCGACCCGCGATCGGGACCCCCGCCGGGATGACTGCGCGATGCAGCAACCCGCGGGTTCAGATCGTGCGCGAGACCGTCGACCCGGCCGATCCGCTCGCGGAATCCGGCCCCGTGGTGATACGCGATCCCGCCGTAGACCGCGAACCAGAGGGGGTGGGGGTTCTGCGTGTTGCTGCGGAGGAGCGGCCGCCACGCGACACCGCGCGACTCCAGCCGCGCCAGGAGGTTCCCGCCGACATCGGTGACGCTGTCGCCGGCCGCATTCACCCACTCGTGCCCTCTGGTCCAGTCGCCCTCGATCTCCGACCAGAGCCCGACCGTGGTGACGCAGAAACAGGGGTGGGGTTGCGGGTCGCCGAGGTTCTCGTCGCGCCGCACAGCCACAAGCGGGGCCTCATCGAGGATCGACTCGTCGATCGGCACTATCGGGAAGGCGTCGCCGTCTACGAAGAGCAACACGTCGTCGGGCCCGGCGCTCTCGCTCACAGCTCCCGCGAGGGCGTTCAGCTTCTCCGGATGCGTGCCGGGCAGGTCTTCGGCGTAGTCGAAGTCGCCGAACCGCTCCTGCGGCACTCCGTGCAGAGCCGCGTAGTAGCGCGTCCCTCCGGGCAGGTTGCGGTCGAGGAAGCGCCGCTGCGGGTCGATCCACGCGTCGCTCTGCCAGTGGACGGTCACTACGTGGAACACCATCCGATGTTAGGCGGACCACCGCCGCGGCAAGGAGTGCCCGCCACCTCCCCCATACGCACGCACGCGTTGGGGGCACTTGCTGCGCCGGTAGGATCGGCGGACGCGAGCGTGGCCGGGAGCCCGATGACCTGCGACCCGATCTTCATCGTCGGCACGATGCGCTCCGGCAGCACGCTGCTGCGCCTCGTCCTCGACTCGCACCCCGACCTGGCGATAGGCACCGAGACCGGATTCATGCAGGCCGTCCGGCAGATCGAGTCGGTTCCGGGCTTCATCTACGGTGACCGCTGGTACGAGCGGTACGGCCTCACGCTCGACGATCTGAGGGGGCGGATCCGCGACCTCTACGACGGCGTGTTCGGCGAGCACGCACGACGTGAGGGCAAGCAGCGCTGGGGTGAGAAGACCCCGCACCACGTCTGGCACCTCGCCGAGATGCAGGCGGTCTTCCCCGATGCGCGCTTCGTCGCCATCGTCCGCCACGCCGGGGCCATGGCCACCAGCCTCCACAGGTGGCGGAACGAGTTCTCCGACCACGTCGACGAGTGGCTCTCCGTGAACCACGAGATCCTGCGCCGCGCGCCCGACCTCGGCGATCGGCTCGCGCTGATCCGCTACGAGGACCTGCTCACCCATCCGCACGACGTGCTCGGCGAGCTTCTCGCCTTCCTCGGGCTTCCGTGGTCGGACGACGTGCTCCGCCACCACGAGGTGCAGGACCGGCGTGGGAACCACGACCCCGTCGAGGGCGGGACGCTCCCGACCGACCCTCTCGACCCGTCGCGCCTGGCGATGGACCGCACAGCTCGACGGCGAGACGATCGCCGAGCTGGAGCGGCGCGCCGGGCCCACGCTCCGCTGGCTCGGATACGACCCGGCCGGCTCCACGCCCGCCCCCGCGTTCGACGGCAGGTACCTCACCACAGGAGCGCTCCTCGCCGGCGACCTGGCCGCACGTCCGCTCGATCTCGTGCCGGCGCGCGAGCCGCAGAGCGCTCGCGACGTCGAGACCGCGCTCGCCGATGCGCGCCGCGAGCTCGTGACGATTCAGCGACAGCGCAGCGTCAGGTACGCGCGCGGCCTGTCTGCGCTCGCGCGCGCGCGATCGCGCTCCGATCTGCGCGCCGCGTGGGCGGCCCTGCGCGGCAGGCCCGCCCTCGACGACACCCGGCGATCGGGCGCCTGAGCCCGGCCATGGCCGATCCCGTCCTCGACTACGTGCACATGGGGGCCTTCTCGGGTAGCGCCCTCTCGCTGCGCGACGCCGTATGCGATCGGGTCGAGACGCGTGTGCTCGACCTGCTGCCGCTCTCGCGCAGCGTGACGCTCCTCCCCTCGCGGGCAGCCGCCGCTCTCGAGGCGCGTCGCGCCGGCCGTGGGGTGCCGTGGGCGAAGACCGCTGCGTGGTCCCGAGCACTGGATCGCTCGTACCGCAGGTGGTCGCAACCGCGACCGCGCGCCCTCCTCCTCGTTCAGACCGTCGCCGCGTTCACGCGAGTCGACGTCCCCTACGCCGTGTACACGGACCGCGCCGGCTCCGAGGGCGCCGCCGTGGGCGGAGCGTTCGCGTCGCGCTCCTCACCCGGTTGGCGCGCGGCGGAACGACGCCTTCTGCGCGGGGCACAACGCGTCTACACGATGGGCCCCTCCACGCGTGAGGTGCTGGTGAGCGACTACGGCCTCGACGCCGACCGTGTGCGCGTCGCGGCTGCGGGCCCGAACGTGCCGATAGGCGCGGAGATCGCGTCGACAACGTGCCGGCGTCTCCTCTTCGTCGGGACCCAGTGGGAGCTCAAGGGCGGGCCCGAGCTGCTCGAGGCGTTCACGGCGTTGCGGCCGCGGCACCCCGGCCTCGAGCTGGTCGTCGCGGGCGCCTCGCCTCCGGGCGCATTCCCGGAGGGCGTGAGCGTCGCCGGTCGGGTCCCGCACGCCCGGATGACCGACCTGTACCGCAGCGCGGATCTGATCGTGGTGCCGACCCACATGGAGGCCTTCGGCATCGCGCTGGTCGAGGGCCTCATGATGGGGATCCCGTGCGTCGCGTCGACCATCGGGAACCAGGGGTGGATCGTCGGCGAGGCGGGCCGCCTCGTCGCACCCGGAGATCCCGTCGCCCTTGCGGCGGCCATCGCCGAGGTGATCGGTGAGTACCCCGCCTTCCGGCGGCGCGCGAGTGAGCGTGGGGCAGAGCTGCGCGCCGAGTTCTCGTGGGGGCGCATCGCAGACATGATCGTCGCCGACCTCTGCGCTGCCTCGTGAGCACGGACGGCGGGGATCCGGGGGAACGCGGCCCCGGTCGGCGGCCCGGTCGAGGGTCCGATCGACGGCTCGATCGGGGGTCCCGTCGGCGACTCGATCGGGGGTCCCGTCGGCGGCCCGGTCGCACGAGATGTCGCACGGGATGTCGTGGCCGTCGTCCTGTCGCACAATCCGGGGAGCTCCCTCGAAGACGTCGTGCGCGCGCTCGCCGCTCAGACGCTGACCCCGGCGCGCACGATCATCGTCGACAACGCGAGCACCGACGGCTCGACCGACACCGTCGAGCGTGTCGCCGCCGAGGCGGGTCTCGAAGGCCTGGAGGTCATCGCGCTCGGAGAGAACATGGGCGTGGGCGCCGGGCACACGGTCGGGTGGAAGGCCGCTCTCGCCGACCCCTCGTGCGAGCTCGTCTGGTCGCTCGAGCACGACACCTGCGCGGAGCCGGAGTGCCTGGAGCGCCTCGTCGGGACGGCCCACTCGCGGATAACCGCGGGGGAGCGCCTCGGCATCGTCGCCGCGAGGGGTGAGCGGACGGTGCAGGAGGGCGCCGAGCGCGATGCCGCGGGCGCA
This sequence comes from Acidimicrobiia bacterium, assembly GCA_027494135.1. GTDB lineage: Bacteria > Actinomycetota > Acidimicrobiia > IMCC26256 > PALSA-610 > JAOSJK01. Next base: position 1,052,500 of record JAOSJK010000001.1, read on the forward strand.
CCCACCGAGCCCTTCCCGGCGCCGCGCGTCACCTTCAACGGCATCCTCGTCACGCGGGCACTCGTGGAGGCGATCGGCTTCCCCCGCGCCGACTTCTTCGTCGGCTTCGAGGACTGGGAGCTCCACCGGCGGCTGACCCGTGCCGGGTTCACGGCCGTCGAAGACCCGCGTGCCCTGGTGCTCCACCGGACGAAGGGCGACCACCGCATGGGGCTGCGACCCTCGGTCCTGCGCTCCTACTACTCGACGCGCAACTCCGTGTACCTGCGGGTCGCCGTCGACGGGGAGCGCTGGGCGCGCCTCCGGTCGGCCGCCTGGGCGCTGGCGTCGGTCGGGCGGATCGTCGTGCGCGACGACCGGCGCGCCGCCCGGGTCTGCGCCCGCGTGACCGCCACGTTCGACGGCGTCACCGGACGCCTCGGTCACCGCCACTACTGGTTCCTCCGCCCCCACTAACCCTGTTTGGATGTCAGCGGAGCCCTGGCGACCAGATCCGTCCAAACAGGGGGTGGAGGAGGCGTTCGCGGGTGCGGCCGAGGATGTGGGCGACGGTCGGGAGGGTGGGATGGCGGGGTAGCGGGGCCGGGTGGGCGCCGATCGCTGCGTACTCGCGTGCGACACGCACCTCCTCGGCACCGGCGGCGACGGCCGAACGAAGTGACCGGTCCTCGGCGCCGCCGGGGGCGGCGCCCTCTACACGGACCACGTAGCCCGCCGCCGTGGCCCGGAGCGCGACCTCGGCGGCTCTCAGCGCCGCGAGGTCTGCCCTGACGCCACCGAGCATCCAGGCGACCTCCGCGCGGATGGCGCCGAACGCGCCGACGGGCGGCAGCGGCCCGCCGTCGCCCAGGGCGGCCTCGACGCCGGCCCCCTCGGCAGTCCGGGGACCCAGTACGACGTCGCAGCCCGCTGTGTGCGCCTCGACACTCGCGAACCACGCCCGCGTCGCCGCTCTCGTCGTCCCGGGCGGCCCCGCGTCGAAGACCTCCCAGGCCCCGCCGTCGGGAGGCCCGGTCGCCTCTCCGGGGACAGTCCGACCGGCGCCGTCGTCGTGGCCGGTGTGGGCGTCGCGGGGACCGTGTGCGTCGGGCCCGGCGTGGGGGTCGGCGACGGCAACGTCGCTCGGTCTCGCACCGCGGCTGCTCCACACCCGCCGTGCGACGGGAGGCACCGAGGCCGCGACGGCGCGCGCCGCGACGCGGGGTCGGAGGGGGTGGCCCGCCAGGCCGACAGGAACGCCCGACGTGCCGACGCGAGGTCGCCCGCGCGCGCGTCGGCGACTCCGACGATCGACTGACGCACCGACCAGCTCTCGCGATGGGTGCGCAGCACGTCGGCGTGGTGCTCCAGCTCGAAGCGGGCCGTGGTCGCCTTCAGGTCGTCGTACTTGGCGGCCCTGTCGCTCCACTGCCGCCGCACGAGCAGCCTCGGGATCTCCGTCGAGCGCCACTGCCCCGCTCGCCACGACCTGAGCACGCGCACCGCGAGCTCGGTGTTCTCACCGAACCGCAGCGCCGGCTCGTAGCCACCGACCTCCTCAAAGAGGCGCTTCTCGATCGCGAACGTGCCCGGGATGAACGTGCCCTGCGTGTGCCCCGCGCCGGTGAGAGCGCGCGCGAAGACGACGCTCCGCAGACGGCCGGCGGCGTCGAGGTCGAGATAGCCGCTCCGGCTGAGGCGCACCGGGTCGCCGGTCCGCGCCTCCACGTGAGCACCGATCCATCCGGGCATCGCGACGTCGTCGCTGTCGAGGAAGATCACGGCATCGGAGCGAGCCGCCGCCGCGCCTGTGTTGCGGGCGACCGAGGGTCCGGCATTGGCCTGCGACAGGTACCGCAACCGCGGGTCGTCGAGCGCCGCCAACGCTGCCTGGGTCGCGTCGGTCGAACCGTCGTCTACGACGACGACCTCGAGATCGGCGAACGTCTGGACGAGGACCGAGCGCACTGCGCGCACGACCGACTCGGCACGGTTGTAGGTCGGTACGACCACGGAGATCGAAGGCGACGCGCTCACGCGGTCACCGCCGGCGCACAGAGTGCAGGAGGCGCCAGGCGAGACGCCGCAACGCCTTCCGCCCACGGGAGAGCCGCCACCGGGCACGCCGCGACACCGCTCCCAGCCTCACGCCCGCGGGGATGCGGCTCGTCCCCCTTTCGTACCCCATCTCCGTGAGCGCCGGCCCCGCGATCGCCTCGAAGACGGCCAGATCGTCGCCGGTCATCTCCGTCCGCCAGTCGCGCGTGCGCGCCGGCGCACGCAGGACGTTCCCGTGCTGGTGCGGATGGGGTAGCGCGGCAACCAGGTCGCTCGCCCTCTCGTGATGAGCCAGCATCGAAGGGTCGAAGTCGAGGTAGATGAACTCGCAGATGTCGCGCACCGCCGCTTCCGGGTCGTCGACGAGCGCCTCGTAGCGAAGCTCGCGGTACCGGCGCGAGCCGAGGCGCGCTCCGGACCGTCGCCCGGTCGTCACGGCCGACGACCAGATGAGGGCCTCGGAGTCGACACGCTCGGTGCTCCAGTCGGTCGCGATGCGAGAGAGAGCGACGTCACGACCGTCGCGCACGACGTGGACGAAGACCGATTCGGGGAAGAGCCCGGCCAGTGCGGGCATGTGACGGACGAAGACCGGGGTCTTGTCGGCGTAGCGCGGCTTCCCCTGCGCCCGCGCGTAGGTTGCGAACACCGAGCGGAGCGCGTCGGAGAGCACCTCCGGTGGGTGCTCGCGCAGCGCCTCGGCGATCTCCTCGATCGGCACGCCCCAGCGGGCGAAGGACCCGTCTTCGGCGAGATCCGCACAGAACCTCGCCACGTCGACGATGCCGCCGACCTCGTACGTCCGTCTCCGCAGAGCGAACGCATACGGGAAGTACGACTCGTCGGGTACGGCGAGCAGTGGGTGGGCGTCGAAGATGGCGCGTACGAGAGTGGTGCCCGAGCGTCCGCACCCGACGAAGAAGGGGAACGGCGGGGGAGGTCGCGTCACGCTTCCTCGGTCGTCCACTCCGCAGCGCAGTGCACCGGGGCCAGTCGCACCACGCCGCGAGGGGTGGGGTCGAGGTCCGGCCCCACCACGTCGAAGACGGCGGCGGGGCCCCATGGCAGGAGGTCGCCGCGGTCGTCGCGTGCCCCCGTCCACACGTAGAAGCGCCCGCCCGGCAGGGCGAGACGGGGAATCGCGCACCGGGTCCGCGTCTTCCCCGGCGGCAGGTGGATCTCCTGGTGGAACGCGAAGATCGGCGTGCCCGGGCCCTCGGTGATCCCGATGTGGAGCTCGATGTCGAGGGCGTCCTCCGCGCCGAGGATGAGCTCGATCGCCAGTTCCTCGTCGGTGCGGGGCGAGCCCGCCCCGGGGCCCTCGATCCTGACGCTCGCGAGCCGCAGCCCTCGTCGAGTCGGCTCGCCCCCTGCTCGTACTCGATGCGCTCCTCGATGGCCGAGCGGTACGCGCCGAGCACCTCGCGGATCGGGCCGTCGGCCAGCAGGACGCCCTTGTCGAGCCACAGGCCCCGCTCGCAGCTCGCCTCGACGGTGGGTAGGTCGTGCGAGACGTAGACGAGCGTCGCACCCTGGCGGTGCACCTCGCTCATCGCGCGAGGCAGCGCTGCTGGAACGAGGAGTCGCCTACGGCGAGCACCTCGTCGACGAGGAGGATGTCGGGCTCCAGGAACGCCGCGACCGCGAAGCCGAGCCGCATTTTCATGCCGCTCGAGTAGAACTTGACCTGCCTGTCGATCGCGTGACCGATGTCGGCGAAGTCGACGATCGCATCGAAGCGGTTCGCGACGTCGCGGCGGGGGAGGCCGAGGAGCGTGCCGTAGAGGAAGATGTTCTCGCGCCCCGACAGCAGCGGATGGATGCCGGACGCGACCTCGATGAGCGCACCGGCGCGCCCGTGGGCCTCGATCTGCCCCGAGTGCGGGTACATGACCCTTGTCAGGAGCTTGAGCAGCGTCGACTTCCCGGATCCGTTGGTGCCGATCAGGCCGACCGACTCCCCGGGCTCGACGCGGAAGTCGATGTCGCGCAGCGCCCAGCTCCACTGCTTCTTGGGCCGCTCGCCACCTCGCACGCGTCGGGTGTCGAGGAAGGTGCGCACCCGCTTCGGACGCCGGTCGGGGCGGAACCGCTTCCAGACGCGCGTCGCGCTGAGCTCACCGCTACGCGACATCGGCGATCCCGGGCTCGAGCTTCTTGAAGGTAACGAAGCCGAAGATGAGCATCCCGAACGCGGTGATCGCGCCCAGGCCCACGAGGTCCCACTGAGGCGCCTGGTCGTAGAGGACGCAGCGCCTGTAGCCGTCGATGACACCCACCAGCGGATTGAAGAACGCGTACCAGCGCACGAGACTCTCGGGGTACTTGTCGAGCCCGTAGCCGACCGGCGTGGCGAAGAGCCCGATCTGCAGCAGCACCGGCACGATCCGCCGCAGGTCGCGCACGTAGACGACCAGCGCCGCAAGAGAGAGTGAGAGGCCGGTCGTGAAGGCCACGAGGATCACGAGAAGGATCGGCAGGTAGACGGCGGTCGGCGACGGAGCGAAGGTGTAGAGCGCGAAGAGCGGGATCAGCACCATCCACTGCATCGCGTTGTCGACCGCCGCGGTTCCGATGCTCGCGATCGGGGAATACCTCCCGCGGGCAGTAGACCTTGTTGAGCAACGACATGTTCGCTATCAGCACGGTCACGCCCGACGAGACGCCCGTCGAGAAGAAGGTCCACGGGAGGAGGCCGACGTAGCTGAAGATCCGGTACGGAACCTCGCCGCTGTCGACCTTGGCGACGCGCTTGAAGAAGAAGGAGAACACCAGCATGTAGATGACCGGCGTGATGATCACCCACAGGACGCCGAGGATCTCCTGCTTGTACCGTGCGCGGAGGTCTCGCTCGGTGAGCGTTGCGATCAGCTGCCGGCTCCTCCACAGCTCGCGCAGCTTCGACCGCAGGTCGATCGGGAGATGGAACCTGAGCTCGGCGGGAGGGGTCTCGGGGATGGTGGACGGATCAAGCATCGTGACGCGTCGCCGACGAGCGGCGAGTCCTTCCCTGTCGGCGTGCGGCTCGGCTTCCTTGCACGCGGCAGAGTAGCCTCCGGCGCCATTGATGCGGAAGGGTCTGGTACAAGTCATCAGCTCGACCGATCGCCGAGGTGCACAGGTCTTCGCGACCGATCTCGGCGACGCGCTGATGGCCCGAAACCGAACACTTCGTACCTTCGCGCTCTCGCCGGGCATTACGGATAGCCCCTTACCGGTCCCCGTGCTCGGCGGCCGCAACCTCGCCGGGCGACTCCTCTCGCTCCGACGCGAGCTGGCGTCGGCCGAGATCGCCGTCGCGCACGGATCGCGCACCGTCATGGCGTGCGCGCTCGCATCCGTGGGCACCGCCCGCTACGTCTACCGGAACATCGGCGACCCGCGGCACTGGGCGTCGAGCCCACTACGGCGGTTGCGGGTCGCCGCATACCTCCGGCGCGCAGCAGCCGTGGTCGTCCTCTGGCCCGCCGCCGCCGACGCTCTCTCGCGCCTCCACGGCGTCCCGAGCAGGAAGATCCGCCTCATCCCCAACGGCGTCCCGGCCGCAAGATTCCCGCGCGCCGACGCGCCACGGCGAGCCGGAGCGCGCCGCGCGCTCGGACTCGACCCCGACGTCCCTACCGTCGTCTACATGGGGGTCGCTCTCCGCGGAGAAGGACGTCGCCACAGCCGTGAGGGCGGTCGGCGCGCTCGACGGTGTCCGCCTGGTCGTGGCGGGCGACGGCCCCGAGCGAGCCTCCCTGGAGCGCCTCTCCGCCGAGGTCGCGCGTGGGAGCGTCGAGTTCCTCGGGAGCGTCGACCAACCCGAGACCGTCCTCGCCGCGGCCGACACGCTGGTGCTCCCCAGCCTCACCGAGGGGCTGCCGGCCGTGCTGATCGAGGCGGCGTTCACTGGGGTCCCGGCCGTCGCCACCGACGTGGGCGGCGTGCGCGAGATCGTGAGAGACGCAGAGACCGGCTTCGTCGTCGCCCCCGGCGACCCTGTTGCCCTGGCCGCAGCGCTGCGCGACGCGCTCGCCGCTCCCTCCGAGCTCGGCGAGCGGGCGCGCACGCACTGCCTCGCGAGATTCGAGATCGGTGTGGTCGCCGATGCCTGGGACGCCTTGATCGCCGACCTCCTCTAGCCGACAGGCCGCTGGAGCCGCGGCGGCGCGTGCGGCCGGGGAATCCCACGCCGCGACCACAGCCCTGGTCCGACCGTCGGCTCCCGGCCACCTCTGTGGGCGCGCCGGCCGAGCCCCCGCTTCACTCGGAGACGATGTCGGCGCCCCCGTCGTCGTCTCCCGCTCCGCTGTTCTCGCGGCCCGCCTCACCACCGCCGAGGCCCTCGCCGCCGAGCATCTCCGCCGCGCGCCGAGGTCCGCGGGCGAGGCCGAGCTTCCGCAGCGCGCCGCGCCACGCGCGCCTCAGCTTGCGGAGCCGGGCCCCGGCGAGCCTGACGGCTCGTCGCCTGCTGCGGTGCTCCTGCTTCCCGGCGCGCAGGTCGGCGATGATCCTGCCGGACTCCGGGGTAAGCGGGGGCAGCGCCGGTACCACGAACGCCTGGTGCGCACGGCCGGTGCCCTGCGCCACCCGCCACAGCTCGCGCTGCTCCTCCGAGAGGTGGCGCTCCGGGGCCGGACCCGTCGCCTGATGGTGCCGTCGGTCGCCCTCCAGGGAGCCGGCCGCCGCGATCGCATCACCACCCTCGGGCTCGAAACCGAGACCGCGCAGCGCCGCTTCGAGCTCCACACACCCAGCCGCCGGGTCGTCGAGCAGGTCGGCGTACTGCACGACGACCGCCCGGAGACCGGCGGCGTTCTGCATCGCTCCCCGCTGGTACACCTCCCAGAGTGCGACGGAGCGCTCGGGCGCGAAGCCGTCGCGGCGCTCCAGAGAGGCGGCCACCTCCAGCGGGTGCCGGACCACCATCACGGCCACCGGCTCACCGCCGAGGAGGGGGCGCCAGAACGGCAGGGTCAGGCAGAGACGCGGGTCCTTCCAGGCGAACGGGCCGGTCGGGAACGCCCCGGCCAGCGCTTCTCTCGCCGGGTCCTCGAGCTCGACTATCTCGGGGAGCGCCCACCACCGGGCAGGCGGATCGGGCGGCGCGCCCCACGCCCCGCCCAGCCGGCGGAGGATGCGCTCGTTGAGGCGGAGGAGCGGCTCGTTCTCCCACTCCTCCTGGAGCTGCTCCTCGGGGCCGAGCGGCAGACCGAGGAGGCCGAGGGCGCGCGTGACCGCGGAGGTGCCGCTTCGGTGCATCCCGAGGACTACTACCGGCGTGCGCTGCATGGCGTGAGCGCGGGAGCATAGCGCCGGGCACTCCACGTGGCATGTGGCGCCTGCACCGCCACGGTCCGGGTCTCCACGACCCCAAGCGGACGCTCTCCGTGGTCACTGAGGCCGGCGATTGCCACTCAGCGTCAAAGGGGGTAGAGTCTCTCCCCCGCAGGGCGCACTCCGCGCGGGCCCCCGGGCTGGGAGCAGCATGGATCTCACCGACTATCCGAGGATCCTCCGTCGGCGCTGGCCGCTCCTCGCCGTCCTGGTGATCGTCGCCCTCGCGCTGGCCTGGTTCACCACCCCGGCCCCCAAGTCGGCCGCCACCACCGAGAAAGCCGACGCCAAGTACCGCGCCAGGCACACCCTTCTCATCGATCCCGATCTCGCCCGCGGCAACGGGCTCGGGCGGATAGTCCTCTTCGCGACGTCCGGGCAGGTCCCGCAGCGCACGACGACACTCCTCGACGGAGAGGAGGGGACGCACCGCACCGGCGGAGCCCAGACGACCGGCGCCAAGCGCAAGAACGTCAGCAAGCAGGGTCAGGTGTGGCTCGGCGACACGGCCGTCACGGTCGCGCCGAACCCGACCGACGCCTCGATCCTCATCACCGCAACCGACCGCGACCCCGACCGGGCCATCGCCGCGGCCAACACACTGCGCGCGAGCTACGACGCTGGAACCAGGCGTCTGAGCAGAGCTCGTACGACTCACAGCTCGCCACAGCGCGCACCCGGCGCCAGGCGCTCGAGGATCGCATCGCGGTCATAGCCTTCGAGATGCCGGCCGCGTCGTCTGTCCGAGAAGACGTGCTCCTCTCCGACCTGCGCGCCGTGATGTCGGAGCTCTCCGCCGTAGAGCAGCAGATCATCCAGCTCGAGCAGCTCGGCCCGCCGCGGCGGAGCATCCGTACGCTGGAGAGGGCCGGCTACGCCGAGATAGTCGAGGAGAGCGACAGCCGGCTCTTCGCCGCTCCGACCGCGCGCACCCCTCGGCTGGCCATCGCCGGTCTCTTCGGCCTCCTCCTCGGCGTCGGAGTGGTTCTCCTGCTCGAGCGGCTCGACACCAGCGTCAAGGCGTCGGCCGGGGCCGAGTCGATCTCGGCGCTGCCGGTCATCGCCGAGATCCCCTACGCCCGCACCGAACGTGGTGGAAACCGGGTCGCCCTCATCGCCGACCCTACGTCGCGGGTGGCCGAGGCCTACCGGGGCTCCGCACGTCGATCTCCCTGATGTGGCTGGCGAGCGGACGCGACTCCGAGATCGCCGCGTCGCTCTCGGGCCCGCAGGGCGACCCCGAGAGCGCGGGCTCGTCCGAGCCACGTGTGATCCTCGTCACGTCTCCCGGCGCCAACGAGGGCAAGTCGGCGACGGCCGCGAACCTCGCTGCGGCGATCGCGGAGACCGGTCGGTCGGTCGTCCTCCTCGACCTCGACTTCCGCCGGCCGCAGGTGCACCGCTACCTCGACGGTGGCAGGGCGCCCGGTCTCGGGGAGCTCGGCGACGACGACACCGACGGCAACGGCGAGACGCAGCTTGAGGACTTGCTGCAGCCGACAGCGATGGAGGGCCTCCGCTTCGCCGCCGCCATGGCCGACGACACCCCTCCAGCCGTGGCGGTCGCCCGGGCTCGTCGCGCCATCGAGGCCGCCTCGCTCCTCGCCGACGTGGTCGTGCTCGACACGCCTCCGCTGCTGCTCGCCAACGACACGTACGACCTCATGGCCGGCGCCGACGCCCTCGTCCTGGTGGTGCGCGAGGGCCGGACCGACGAGAGTGCCCTCCGCCGGGCGAGCGAGCTGCTGCTGCGGACGGCGACACCGATCGTCGGGATCACTCTCATCGCGGCCCCTGGCGCGCTGGGCTACGGCTCGTACACGTCGAACAAGCGCTACGGACCGGCCGACGAGAGCGGGCCCCGCGGCCGCGTCCGTGCCCTCCTGGGCCGCGCTCGCCGCGACACGCCGAGCTCCGAGAGCGACGACCTGATCCGGCTGAGCTGAGGGTGATCGTGTGGGCATCCCCGCGCGTCGCTGGTGCCGCAACGAGTTCGTCCATGTGAGGCGCGCCGCCGATCGCGTCGTGGTACTCGCCGACTCCGACGAGCCGCGCACGCTGCGCGGAACCGGCGCAGCGCTCTGGGACGTCTTCGACTCGCCACGGACCCTGAGCGAGGCCGCCGTCGTCCTGTCCGGACAGTTCTCCTCGGACCCTGAGGCGGTCGAGGCCGACATCGCGCCGGTGGTCGACGAGCTGGAGCGGGTCGGCGCCCTGAGGGTCGTCGAATGAGCTCTCCCCTCGATCTCGCTCGTGCAGCCACCTCCTACGGTCTCCCCGGCGCCGCGGCCTCCTCGTCCCTCCCCGCGCGCCCGCTCGACGACACGACCTGGGGGCTCACCCTCCGGCGCGTCGTCGCCTCCCGCTGCACCGGTCACCTTGCAGCGTCGATCTCCGACGGTGCATTCGCCGCCACCGACGAGCAGGCGTCGCAGGTGCTCGACGCCCACGAGACCGCCCTCGGGGTAGACCTCGTCCTGGAGCGGCTCCTGGTAGTCACCCTGACCTCGCTCGCGGCGTCGGACGTCCGCGCACGTGCGCTCAAGGGCGCCGCACTGGCGCACGCCGCCTACCCGGATCCGGCGCTGCGCTCCTACGGCGACGTCGACATCCTCGTCGACGCCGCCGGCTACGACGCCGCCGTCGAGCACCTCCACGATCTCGGGGCGTCCGCCGCTACGCGGAGCCGCGGCCGGGCTTCGAGCACCGCTTCGGCAAGGGCGTCTGCATGGTCATGGCCGACGGGTACGAGGTAGACCTGCACCGCACGTTCGTGGCAGGGCCGTTCGGGCTCTCGCTCCGCACCGAGGACCTCTTCGACACCGAGACGGCCATCGAGATCGCCGGGCGCACCGTCGTCGCGCTCGGTCCCGAGGAGCGGTTCGTGCACGCCTGCTTCCATGCAGCCCTCGGCGACCGGGAACCGCGCCTCGTCTCCCTGCGCGACGTCGCCCAGATCCTCCTCGGCTCGCCCGTCGACACTTCGCGCACGCTCGACCTCGCCGCACGCTGGCGCGTAGGTGCCGTGCTGAAGCGCGCTATCGAGCTGACGTGGTCGGCGTTCGGCCTCGACTCCAATCCTCCTCTACGGGAATGGGCGCGCGAGTACGTGCCTTCGCGCTTCGAGCGTCAGGCGCTGCGCGTCTATGTGGGTCCGTCGCGTTCGTACGCGGCGCAGGCGGTCGCCGGCCTGCGCGCGGTCCCCGACGTCGCGGCGAAGGCTGCCTACGCGCGTGCGATGCTCGTACCGGATCACGGCTACCTCGACGAGCGCGACGGCGGCTACCTGCGCAGGCTCCGGCGCGGCGTCGGCCTCCTCGTCCGCGAGGTGCGACAGCAGTGAGCGACCTGCGCTGCGCGCGCACGGCACATGCACGCCGAGATGGGACAGAACCGCGCACCCCCGCGGCAGAACCGACCCATCTCCAGCGCGGGGTGCGCGTGCGCGGAAGCGGGAATCATGAGCGAGGCTGCTGCGCGGCTGCCGGAGCGCTGGCGGCCCTCGGCGAACCGCCCTGTCGCTGCTCCGAGCGTGCCCGCATGGGTCGTGGTGGCCGGCGTCGCCTGTGTCGCCGTGTACGTCGGGTTCGTTGCCGTGGGCCTCGGCGAGAGCGACTTCGAGATCATCTCGGCCACGATCGTCGTGCCGATCCTGCTCGCTGTGACGGTGCCGGTGGCCCGCCGCATCGCGCGGGCCGAGGGCGACTCCCGTTACACGGCGATGATCCTTGCCGCGTTCGGCCTGAAGATGATCGGCGGGCTGCTCCGTCACTACGTCGCGTACGGCGTCTACAACGGCTCCGACGCCTCGCAGTACCACCGCTGGGGCTCGACCCTCGCGGAGTCGTACCGCGACCTCGACTTCGGCGTGCGCGTGGGTGCCGTCCCGGGGACCGGCTTCATCCGGGCGGTGACGGGTGTCGTGTACGCGGTCGTGGGCACGTCGAGGCTCACGGGGTTCCTCGTCTTCTCGTGGTTCGGCTTCCTCGGTCTGCTGCTCTTCTGGCGGGCCTTCCGTGCAGGCCTCCCGGATGGCGACGGCCGGCGCTATTTCCACCTCGTCCTCCTGCTGCCCTCGATGCTCTACTGGCCTTCGAGCATCGGCAAGGAGTCGTGGATGGTGATGGTCCTGGGCGTCTGCGCGTACGGGGTGGCCCGCTCGCTCTCCGGACGACCGGCCACCGGTCTCGTGATCCTGGCCATCGGCGCGGCGGGGGTGACGGCGGTGCGCCCGCACCTGGCTCTCGTCGTCTTCAACGGTCTCGTCGTCGCCTTCCTACTGAGGCGCCCTCGGTCCAACTCGCCGCTCTCGCCGATCGCGACGGCGATGGTCGCGGTCCTGCTGCTGGGCGCCGGGCTGGTGCTCGTGAACCGGGTGGAGAGGTTCTTCGGCGTCGAGAGCCTCACCGCGGAGGTCGTCGTCGATCAGCTCAACGAGGCGGAGACGCACACCACGCAGGGCGGCTCGGAGTTCACCCCCGTGCAGGTGCGCTCTCCGCTCGACCTACCGCTCGCCACCCTCACCGTCCTCTTCCGCCCACTACCTCACGAGGTCAAGAACGCGCAGGCGGCCCTCACTGCATTCGAGACGATGCTCATCCTCGGCTTCACACTGTGGTCCCTCCCGCGCTTCCGCCGAGCGTTCGCGCTGCTCCGCTCCTCGCCGTACGTCGGGTACTGCATCGGCTTCACGCTCACGTTCATCGTCGCGTTCTCGTCGTTCGGCAACTTCGGGCTGCTGGCGCGCCAGCGCGTGCAGGTACTACCCGCGTACCTGGTGCTGCTCTGCCTCCCGAAGTCGCACGACGACTCGTCGGCGGACGAGACCGTCATCGCTGCCGCGCGCCTGTGGCCGTCGGTCCGAAGCGGGCGTGAGACGCCGAGCGCTGCTGAGGCGCCGCGCGGGAGCACCGGGGGGCCGCGGAGGAGCGCACGAGTCGGCGCGCTTCGCGTGCCTCGGCTTCGACTTCGCCGTGACCTCCGACGACGCCTCCCTCGTCGCATACGTGGAGCGGCTCTACGGCGCATGCGTCGCACCGGGCACCCCCTCGCACGTCTTCTCACTGCGTAGCGAGGACGGCGGGGGTTCACGCTCGCCCTCGACGGTCGCGCCTGCGTGGAACGAGTGCTCCCGGGCTCGGCGGTCGCGCACCTCGTGTGGGAGGTCAACCGCGCGGTCGCCGACCATGCGGGCGACCACCTCCTGCTGCACGCCGCCGCAGCGGAGCGCGACGGCGCGGTCGTACTCCTGCCCGCGCCGAGGGAGTCGGGCAAGTCGACGCTCGTCGCCGGGCTCGTGAGGGCCGGCATGCGGTACCTGACCGACGAGGCGACCGCCGTGAGCCTCACGTCGGGCGGGGTGACCGGGTTCGCGAAGCCGATCGGCCTCGACCCCGGCTCGTGGCAGGTACTCGCCGACCTCGAGCCGCTCACCGCCGGGGCGCCGGCGCCGCTGCCCTCCATGCAGTGGCTGGTTCCACCGCTAGCCCTCCGCCCCGACTCCGTGGCCACCGGAGGCCGGGCGGCGATCGTCGTACTCCCGTGCTACCGGGCAGACGCCCCTACAGTCCTGCAGCCGATCCCCCGCGCCGAGGCACTCGTCGCGATGGCGGAGTCGTCGTTCAACTTCCATGCTCTGGGAGGGCGCGCGCTCCACGCGCTCGCAGCGCTGCTTCGCGACGCGACGTGCTTCCGGCTCGACGTCTCCGACCTCGACACCGCGTGCAACGCAATCAGCGAGGCCATGCCGCTCGCGTCGCGCGAGGTCTCGGGGTGACCGGCGACTCTCCTGGCGATGCTGTCCCCGGCGACGCGGTGATCGACGACGCGTTCGTACCGCGGCCCCGAGCCGAGGTCGCGTGGGTCGAGCTCGACGGCGAGGGCGTCGTCTACGAGCCGCGCAGCGAGACCCTGCACCGACTGAACGCGACTGCGACCGCCGTGTGGCGCGGCTGCGACGGCTCGGCACCGGTCTCGGCGATCGTCACCGCTCTGGTGCGCAGCTACAGCGGCGATGCCGGCGAGATCGCCCGGCAGGTGCGCGAGGTGGTGCAGAGCTTCGGGGCGCTCGGACTCCTCGAAGGGATCGAGCCGGCCGTACCAGCCGCACCGCTGCGCACACCACGCCCGTATCCCTGAGGCGGGCGCCGCTAGCGCCTCGTGCAGGCGCACTCGACGGCGATGCAGCGTTCGAAGCGACGCCAGACCACTCAGACTCGACTGCACGCATGCCGACGACGGCAGAAGCACCACGGCGTCGATGTGCCCGCGACGCACGCCGCGCGCGCGGCCGCTCGTGCATGCGCGATCAGTCGTGCTGCGTCGGCTCCCCATTGCTCGGCGCGTCGTCGTCGAGCGCGAGCCAGGGCACGCGGTTGCGCGCCTTGGTCATGGCGCGTCCGATCGCTACCGCTGCAGCGCCGAGGAGAGCGACCCCGCGTACGTCGCTGCCGGTGAACGGGAGGAACCCGCGCGGGCCGCCTCCGGCGTCGTCGCCGGCGGAGCCTCCACCCGGACCTCCCGGACCACCCGAACCTCCCGGCCCACCACCCGTCGGCGCTCCGGCCGCGGTGGTCGTCGGTCCGCCGGCGGCGGTGACGGGCGGCGTCGCGATCGGCGGCGAGGTGTTCGGCGGCGTGGTCACCACGACCTTGCCGGGAGCGGTCGTGCCCGTGGGCGCGGTGGTCGGCGTCGCGGGAGAGGTCGTGGTGCTGCCGAGCGTCTCGACCGTTGTGCCGGTGCCGGTCGTGGTGGTCGTAGCCGGGCCGGTCGTGGTGGTCGTGCCCGGACCGGTGGTCGTCGTCGTACCCGGACCGGTCGTCGTGGTGGTCGAGGTCGGCGACGTGACGGTCGAACCCGGAGTGGTGTCGGGGGTGGGCTCCCGATCTCGGCGACCTGGGCCAGGCGGATGGTGGAGAGCTGCGGCGCCGCCCAGAGCGTCGCTCCGAGGGCGCCACCCGCCCGCACGAAGGCGCGACGGTCGAGCTCTCCGCCCGCTCCGGGCGCGCCGATCCTCTGCGGGCCGCTCCCCGCCCTCGCCGCCTCCACGGGGCCAGTATGCGCGCACTCTCCGCGCGTGAAAGTCCGATGTGAGGGCGTCTCTGCCGACTTGCCCCACTGGGAGCGCACGGTCACGATCCGCTTCGCGCGCAGGGCGGCGGGCGGCGGCCCCACGCGAGGAGGCTGCGGGGCGGGGCCGACTGCGCCGCCGAGCCGCCACCCCGGCCCCCGCGGGCCCCCTTCGGGACCCTACGGGCAGCAGTAGACGATCTGGACCGAGGAGAGCTGACCCGTGGCGCACTGCGGGAGGATGATGCGGCGCCCCGCGTCGGCGGGGTCGGGGGCGCCGGGTCCACATAGCCCTCGCAGCACTCGTTGCCAGCGCGCCCGTAGGCGGCGAGGAGGCTGCACCCGGCGCCCGGGTCGGCGTCGGAGAAGGGCAGCAGCACGGCCCACGCCATGTGCGGGTCGGAGGCGACGAGCGTGGGGCAGACCGCAGGGAACTCGAGGACGATCTCGGGGTTGGCGTCGGCCCAGGCCAGGATCTCGTCACAGACGTCACCGGTGCCCTGCGCGTTGCCGGCACCGCCGCCCCCGGCCTCTCCGGGAAGAGCGGGTGGCAGCGGCCGCGCGTCATGCGTACGGCGTAGAAGCGCGAGCAGGGCCGCACGGTGCCGGCCTCGGCGCCACCCGCCGCGCCCGCGGGTGTCGAGACGATCAGGGGCGCGCTCCATGCGACCGCGCCGACCGCCGCTGCTCGCCCGATGAGGTCGCGGCGGGTGATGCCCGCGGCGCGGCTCACTCCTGCATCGCCACCGGGGCCCGTCTCGTCCATGCCTTCCCCGCAGTCTCTTCGAGGCAGATCTCGACGATCGACGGTACCACCCTGCGCGGTGATCGACGTCGGGCCGGGACGCGAAGGAGGGGGGCCCGTAGGCCCCCCTCCCATCGCTCTGGTTCTGGTGTCGCTGTGTAGCTGCTGCTAGTCGTTGTCGGCGATGTTGACGACGCCAGTGGCGTTGCCCATTGTGGCTCCACCGCCAGAGACGCCCATCAGCACGACCCCCACAGCCTCGTCGGCTTCGGGATCGCTGTCGTCAACGATCTTCACCGTGATCGCCGTGGACGACTTGCCGGTCTTGATCGTCTTGGTCTTGGGAGACAAGCAGGAGACGCCCTTGTAGTCGTCCGTCTCGGTAGCCGTGATCGGCGCGAGGCAGTACGTCACGGTGATGTCCGCCGCAGCGGTACCACCGGCGAGCGTCACCGGCGCCGATGCCTTGCCCGCGCCCTCAGGAGCGACGAGCACCGAGCCGACGCTGACCGTGTTGGCGGCAACGCCGTTGTCGACGATCGTCCCGACACCCGTCAGGTCCTTGAACGTCCTCGCCTGCGAGAGGTTCGAGATGCTTACCACGAAGCTCTCGACCAGCTCGGGGGAGGCGTCGCCGTACACCTTGACGTTGATCTTGCCGGACGTCTTGCCGACCTTGATCTTGCCGAACTTGATCTTGGTCGGCTTGGCGAGCGCCTTGTAGTCGGGAGACCGTCAACTGGTCACCAGGCGTGGCCTCGTCGTCGTCGAGCTTGCTGCCGCAGTCTGTATCGTTGGTGACCTTGCTGCCGTAGTCGATCGTAGTGTCGGCGTCGTTGTCGATCTTGTCCGAGCACTCCTTGACGTCGTCGGTCGCCGTCACGTCGATCGAGGCGATCTCGAACGTCAGGTCGCTACCCGCTGCTGCCGGCCACGTCTCGACCGGGAACGTCAGCTTCGAGCTACCACCGGCACCGGGCTCGACCGTGATGGCGTCACCGACACGGAAGTACGAGCCGGTCAGGCCCACGACCGCACCGCTGCGGATCGTGGTGCTCAGGGCACCGGAACCCGGCAGCCCGAACGATCCGGCGAGCACGACACACGGAACCGTTCCGCCGCCACCCTCACCTGCGCCGAAGTCGGCCGGCGCCGCGATCGGGAAGGTGTCGTCGGCGACGGTGTTCCACGGGTCACCACCGATGGAGGCGGTGCTGAACGTGTCGGGCTCGATCGCCACGTGACAGCGAGCGGTCCAGTACGGGGCGGACCCGCCAGTGCCGGAGAGGCCACCGGGGAACGCGGCCGCCGTGCAGCCGAACGCCGGGATGCACATCTCGATGTTGAAGGTCAGATCGAGACTCCCACCGAGGTCGATCGCACCGGTCGCGGGCACGTAGGAGCCGGAACCCGAACCCGTCTGGGAGACGGAGTTCTTGACACCCACCGGGCCGACGCCGGGGCCACCGTCGATCGCGAGCGTGGAATCGGCGAACGCCACCGTCACACCCGAGATCGTGCCGGAAACGTCGTCGACCACTCCGCTCATCGTGACGGGGACGGCACTCTGGTTGCCGGCCACCCTCTCGTCGCCGTCGAGGATGTTGTCGCAGTCGGGGTCTGCCGGCCAGTCGACCGCCCCGTCGAGGCCCGGCGTGAACGGGGCGAGGTACTCGCCGTCGGTCCCGTCGATGCACTCGGGGAGTCCGCCGAGGGCGTTGGGTACCAGCCCGATGACCAGAAGGCCGTCGGTCACGGTCGCCTCGAAGGCTCTCGGAGCGGCGGCTGCGGGTATGGCCATGCCGGCGAGGAGGGCCAGGCCCGCCCCACCGACTACAACTTGGCGCCCGAGGCGCCCAAGAAGTGATCTCATCTACCGTGTCTCCTTTTGTGTGTCCCCCCCGGGTGCCGCCTTCGGGTGCCCCGCACCCTCGGCCTCACCTTTCGGGAACTGCGAGCACGCGACCGACCAGCCTCAGCTGGAGCCAACTCTGTCCGGCCCAGTGCATCTTCATTTCCCCGACCCCGGAGAAGCCCTCCGGTTTGGGGTCCGCCCGACCATGCACCCTGCGCAACCTGCCGCCCGGCCGGTGAGCACATGCTGCCAGTGCCCCCGCCGATGTGTCAAGTGTCTCATCGCCGGCGGTCCGGGGTCACCGCCCCCGGAGCGGGTTACCCCAGGTCAGGCCCGCTCAGCCATGGCCCCCAACGCCGTCTCGAGAGCGTCCCACGCCGGGTTGACGCCCGAGACGGCCACGAGGACGAGGGTGCGCCCCGACGTGGCGGCGGCGTACCCGAAGGCGTAGCTGAACGGGGCGCCGCCCACGGCGGCGGAGAGGGTTCCCGTGTAGCCGGCCGAGTCGGCGACCGAGAGGGGGTCGGGGCCATGGTGAGGGGCTGGACCTGTGCCGGGCCCGTCGTTGTCACGCTCGCCTCCAGGGCCCGGGCGAGGCAGGCGCCGGTCCTGCCCGCGGCGAACGCGGCCAGGGCGGCCTCCGCGGAGCCTTCGTCGGCGTACACCTGCACGTAGCCGACCAATCCGGCAACGGCCTGCTCGCTGGCGAAGCGCGGGCTCACCACGCGGGCGCTCATCGCCCCGGTCGCCACGAAGGGCTCCAGCGGCTTGCACTCCTCTGCGCCTCTGGGGAGGAAGGCGAGATCGTCGGCGAGATCCCCCATGTCTTCCCAGCCCTCCGGGAGGTCGTCGGCGACGAGAGCGACTTCTCCTGCGTGCTGCGCGTCGGCGGGGTCGGGGCTGCCGAGCGCCGGGATGGTGATCGGCACCGTCGTCGGGATCACCAGAGGAGTGGTGGTGGTGGTCGTCGTGTCGCCACCGCTGTCGTCGTCGCCGCTGCACCCGACGAGCGCCGCAGCGATGATCACCGCGATCAGCGCCGCCGCCGCCCGCTGCAGCGCCGGACGCCGCGCCGCACGCGCCCTCGTCGTACCCACCGCACCCGTCTCGGAGTCACCCTTGGAGAACATGGCCGAGCAGCGTAGCGGCGCACACCCCCTCCCCCCGTTTTGGCGTCAGAAACCCGCGTATACCGCGAGGAAGTGACGCCGAAAGTAGGGTCCGGGGCATGGTGGAGAGGCGGGTGCTGTGGCTCGTGAAGGGCCTGGGCCCGGGCGGGGCGGAGCGTCTCCTCGTGGGTGCCGCGTCCGCCCACGACACGCAGCGCTTCGCCTTCGACTGCGCGTACCTCCTCCCTTGGAAGGACGCCCTCGTCGCCGACCTTGAGAAGCGCGGGGTCGGCACCCGCTGCCTCGGCGTGCGGCGGGAGCAGGACCTGCGCTGGGCCGGCCGCCTCCGCCGCCTGCTGCGCGAGCAGCACTACGACGTGCTCCACGCGCACTCTCCGTACGCCGCCGCCGTCGCCCGCCTCGTCGTGCGCTCACTGCCCCGCCGCCACCGGCCGCGCCTCGTCTACACGACGCACAACACCTGGAAGAGCTTCCGGTGGCCGACCCGGCTCTTCAACGCCGTCACCCTCCCCCTCGACGACGCGGAGATCGTCATCTCCGAGGAGGCGCGCGCGACCGTGTGGCGCCCGCTCCGCCGGCGCTGCGAGGTGGTGGTGCACGGCGTGGTCCTCGACGAGGTGCGCGCGGCGCGCGGCGAGCGTGCGGCCGTGCGCGCCGAGCTGGGCCTCGCCGACGACGAGGTCGCCGTGGGGACGGTTGCGAACTACCGGGCGCAGAAGGACTGGCCGAACCTGCTCGGCGCCGCGCGCCGCCTCGTCGACGACGGCGTGCCCGTGCGCTTCGTCGCGATCGGCCAGGGCCCCCTCGAGGACGAGGTGCACGCGCTCCATGAACGACTCGCTCTCGGCGACCGCGTGCTGCTGCTCGGGATGCGCGATGACGCCGTGCGCGTGATGGCGGGGTGCGACGTCTTCGCGCTCGCCTCGGCGTGGGAGGGGCTCCCGGTCGCGGTGATGGAGGCCCTCGCACTCGGCCTACCCGTGGTGGCGACCGAGGTGGGGGGCCTCGCGCGCATGGTCACCGAGGGAGTGGAGGGCCTCCTCGTGCCTCCAGGTCGCCCCGATCTGCTGGCGGCGGCGATCGCATCCCTCGCCGTCGATCCGGAGCGGCGCGTGCAGATGGGAGCGGCGGCCTCGTTGCGTGCGGAGTCGTTCGACATCGCCAACGCCGTCCGCCGCATCGAGGAGATATACGAGGAGGTGCTCGCACCATGAGTGACCTGCTCGCACCATGAACGCGCGCGACGACGGTCTGGTGATCCGGCCCGCGACCGCCGACGACCTCCCGGCGATCCTCGACCTGCTCGCGGCCGCGATGTCGCGCGACACCGCCGACCCGCGGTTCGAGGCGCTGTACCGCTGGAAGCACGAGGAGAACGCGTTCGGCCCGTCGCCCGCGTGGGTCGCCTCCGATCCGGCGGCCGGCGGACGCATCGCCGGCGTGCGGGTCTTCATGCGCTGGGAGTTCGACGCCGGCGGGGAGCGACGGCGGGCCGTGCGCGCGGTAGACACCGCGACGCACCCCGAGTACCAGGGGCGCGGCATCTTCACCCGCCTCACGCTCCACGCGCTGGAGGCGGTGCGCGAGGAGGGGGTCGACTTCGTCTTCAACACACCCAACGACCAGAGCCGACCGGGCTACCTCAAGATGGGCTGGGAGCAGGTCGGCCGCATGCCGGTCGCCTGCCGCCCGAGGTCGCCTCTCACCCTCGCGCGGATGCTCGCCGCACGGGTTCCCGCGAGAGGTGGAGCGAGGAGTGCGCGCTCGGTGTCGCGGCGGCCGACGCGTTCGCCGACGACGACGCCCTCTCCGCCCTCGTCTCCGCGCTCCCGAGATCGCCTGTGCTGCACACGGCTGTCAGCCCGGCGTTCCTACGTTGGCGTTACGGCACCCCACTCCTCCACTACCGCGCCGTCGTCGCGCAAGGCGGGGTCTCCGAGGGCTTCGCCGTCTTCAGGGTGCGACGCCGGGGCGCAGCGCGCGAGGTCGTGGTCGCCGACGTGCGCGTGCCGGGCGACGATCCGCGCAGCAGGCGCTCACTCGTGCGTTCGCTGGCGCGCCTGCACGCCGGCGACTACCTGCTCCGCCTCGGCGGCCCGCCGCTCTCGGCCGACGGGTTCGTCCGGCTCCCCGGCCAGGGCCCCCGTACTCACGCGCCGCACCGTCACCTCGGACGCCCCCGCCGGGCCCGCCGGCTGGGGCCTGACCCTCGGCGACGTCGAGCTCTTCTGAGCGCCGGCGCTCACGGCGGTCCCCGCTGCAGCGCTCTACCGCCCCACCCTCTGCACCGCCCCACGGGCGAGAGTGACGAGCTTCTCCGCCCACCCCACGGCCTGCCGTGCCGTCGCCTTCGGTACCGCGTCGACCTCGTACTCGGCCCGGCTCTTCAGCGGCAGGAGCCGGGCGAGATGCCTCCCCGCCGCTGCGCCCTCTGTCCCGGCCCTGCTGAGCAGAGCGCGCGCCTGCTCGTGTTCCTGTCCCGCAGAGCGCTCCGCCAAGAGAGCGACGCAGATCGCGTCGGCGGCGTTGATGCCTGCGTGCACGGCAAGGCTCGTGGCCGCGACGTGCATGCCTTCTTCGAGGCTGCGCTGCGCCGCAGCGAGGAACTCGTCCGACTTCGCGAGGTACAGGCGGGCGTCCGACGAGGGCACTCGCCTGGTGCGCGACTCCTAGGCATCGCCGGCCCCGAGCTCGCCGAGCGGGGAGCCAGAAATGTGGACGCCATCCCGAGTCAGCTCCCGCCAGAAGCGGCGCCGTGATCGGAGCAGCGCGCCGACCTCGCCCGCGGCTACCTCGACGAGCTCGACGTTGCTGCCGCTCGATCGCCGCGCATCATCTACGTAGCGGCCGAGCGCGCGCGACCAGGAGTCGTCGTCGGGGTCGACACCCTCCGGGCGCACGACGAGGAGGTCTACGTCGCTCTCCGGACCTGCGTCTCCTCGCGCCAGCGACCCGAAGACCGTCACGTTCACCGGCCGCGGCGACATCCCCTCGGCTTCTGCGCGCAGCCGCTCGAGCAGCAGGCGCCTCACCGCCGCGAGATCCCGAACGACATCGGCCGTCAGGTTGCCTGACGCCAGGCTGAACAACGCTGCGGGCGGCACGTCTCGGCGCTCGACGACTCCGAGGTCGACGAGCCGGCGCAAGACCCGCGACGCCTGCGGAGCGCTCACACCCGCGACGTCGGCGAGGGCGCGGAGCGTCATGCTCCCGGAGACCCGCGTCAGAGCGCCGAGGAGACGCCCCTGCACCCCGGGGACCAACGCCTCGACCGGTCTCACAAGATCCATGGTGGCGACATTAGATCACATGGACGCAACAAATGTTTCATTTACTTCATCCTCGTCGAGATGTCGCACCGTCGAGGGCACCGGGTCACCCCGCGCGGTCGGAGAGGCATCCGCTTCCGGGGTCCGGGCCGCAGGGGGTATCGTCGCCACGCAACGCAGCCATGAAGTGACGGTAGGCGTTCGGCCGCGCGCCGAGAGCGGCCCGGGACGGGTGTGAGAGCAGCGCCATGGGAACGGTGACGGCTGCAGCGCGCAGCAGTGTGAAGGCGGCCGCAGCCGCAGCCGCCCTGCTCCGCCCCAGACGCCGGGGGGTGGTGGTCCTCGCGTACCACCGGGTCGGCGCCGGCTCCGGGCTCCAGGTAGACCTGCCCGCGTCGCTCTTCGAGGAGCAGGTCGCCGAGATCGCCGACCGAGCGGTCGCCCTTGACGTCGCGCTCGCAGCGCTGAAGCACCCGGAGCCGGAAGCCCAGACCAACACCGACCCGGTCGTGGTGACCTTCGACGACGGCACCGCCGACTTCGCCGAGGTCGCCTTCCCGATCCTGGAGAGACACGGGGTGCCGGCCGTCGTGTACGTCGCGACCGGCTACCTGGAGGAGGGGCGCGACTTCCCCGCCGGCGGCAGACCGCTCTCGTGGCGGGCGCTCGCCGACGTCGTCTCCACCGGGCTCGTCGAGGTCGGCTCCCACACCCACGGCCATGCCCTCCTCGACCGACTCGGCCGGGACGAGGTAGCCGGCGAGCTCGACCGATCGATCGCGCTCGTCTCCGAGCGCGTAGGAGTCGTGGCGCGGCACTTCGCGTACCCCAAGGCGCTCGCTCCGTCGCCGTGGGCGGACGCCGCCGTGAGGCAGCGCTTCGAATCCGCCGCGCTCGCCGGGACGCGCGCGAACTGGTACGGCGCGACCGACCCCTACCGACTCGCGCGGTCGCCCGTGCAGGTGGCCGACGGCATGAGGTGGTTCCGGCGGAAGGTCGCGGGCGGCCTCGCGCTCGAGGACGACGCCCGGCGCGTGCTCAACCGGCGGCGCTACTCCGGGGCGTCCACGTGACGAGAGCACGATGAGCGGTCAACGCCGCGAGCGGCCCCGACTCGTTCACGTCACCACGACCGACGTCAGTCTCGTGCTGCTCCTCGGCCCGCAGCTCCGCGCCTTCGCCGACGCCGGGTACGAGGTGATCGGCGCGTCGGCGCCCGGACCCTGGGCCGAGCAGCTCGCGGGCTGGGACGTCGAGCACCGACCGCTCCGCCACGCCACCAGGGCGATGGCGCCGCACCGCGACGCCGCGGCGCTCGCCGAGCTGACACGGCTCTTCCGATCGATCCGGCCCGACGTCGTGCACACGCACAACCCGAAGCCCGGCGTGTACGGCCGCCTCGCAGCGCGCGCGGCGCGCGTGCCGGCGATCGTCAACACGGTGCACGGCCTCTACGCGCTCCCCGACGACCCGTGGGCGAAGCGCGCCCTCGTCTACTCGCTCGAGCGCCTCGCCGCGACGTGCTCTCACGCCGAGCTCGTGCAGAACCCTGAGGACCTCCCCGTGCTGCGGCGGCTCGGGATCCCCGCGAGCAGGCTCCACCTGCTCGGCAACGGGGTGGACCTCTCGCGCTTCGACCGAGGCCGGGTCGATCCGGACCGCATCGCAGCCCTTCGCGCCGAGCTGGGCGCCGGGCCGGACGCGGTGGTCTGCGGCGTCGTCGGACGGCTGGTATGGGAGAAGGGCTACCGCGAGGTCTTCGCCGCGGCGGCGAGCCTCGCCGAACGCGCGCCCAACCTGCGCTTCGTGGTGATCGGCCCGGACGACCCCGACAAGGCCGACGCCCTCCACCCGTCCGACCTCGCCGCCGCGGCCGCCGGCGCGAACATCGTCTTCCTCGGCCTCCGGCACGACCTGGTCGACCTCTACGCGGCGATGGACGTGTACGTCCTCGCCTCGCACCGCGAGGGCTTCCCGCGATCGGCGATGGAGGCCGCCGCGATGGGCCTGCCGGTCGTGGCGACCGACATCCGCGGGTGCAGGCAGGTGGTCGACGACCGGGTCACCGGGAGGCTCGTACCACTCGGTGACGCAGCCGCGCTTGCGGACGCCGTCGAGTCGGTCGCCGGCGACCCTGTCGCGCGCGCCGAGATGTCTGCCGCGTCTCTCCGGAAGGCGCACCGCGAGTTCGACCAGCAGAGCCAGATCGACCTCACGCTCTCCGTCTACGAGCAGCTGCTCCAGCGCTCGGGCCGCCGGGCACGCGCATGATCACCCGCCTCGCGAACCCGACCGACGCGGCCCGCCTCGCGGCTCTCCACGCGACACGAATCAGCGAGGGCTTCCTGCCGACGCTGGGCCCGCGATTCCTCACCCGCCTCTACCGGCGGCTCATTCTCGACCCCGACTCCTTCGCGATCGTCGCCGACGAGGGGGGCGACGTCGTCGGCTTCGCCGCCGCGGCGTCCGACATCGGAGCGCTGTACCGCTCGTTCCTGCTGCGCGACGGTGTGGTCGCGTCGATCGGTGCCGCGCCTGCGCTCCTCCGCTCCTGGAGGAGGGTGATCGAGACGCTCCGGTACCCCGAGGGCTCCGCCGACCTACCCGACGCCGAGATCCTCTCGGTCGCGGTGGATGCGACGGCGGGCGGCCGGGGGGTCGGCACCAAGGTCGTCACCGAGGCACTGAGCAGGCTGCGCGACTCAGGGGTCAGCAGCGCGAAGGTGGTCGTGGGCGCAGATAACGAGACCGCCCTCGCGATGTACCGACGCTGCGGCTTCGAGAACGCGGCGCGGATCGAGGTCCACGGCGGGAGGGCTTCGGAGGTGCTGGTGTGGAAGGCGCCCTAGCCTTCGCCGCGGCGCTCGCCGTCGCTCTCGCGGCGACCCCGGTCGTGGCCCGCCTCGCCCTGGCGACCGGGCTCGTGGACCACCCCGGGCCCCTCAAGGTCCACCGTGCACCCGTCGCCTACCTCGGTGGGCTCGCCGTGGCCGTCGCCGTCGCCGGCCCGATCGGTGCGCACAGGCCCGCGCTCCTCGCCCCGCTCGCCGCAGCACTCGCCCTCGGTGTGGCCGACGACGCCCTCGACGTGCCGCCGCGCCTCCGACTCGCCTGCGAGGCCGGCATCGGCGTGCTCGCCGGAGTCGTCGTGCCGGCGCCCGGCATGCCGACGGCACAGGGGATCGCCCTCACCGCCGTGATCGCCGTGGGCCTCGTCAACGCCGTGAACCTCCTCGACGGGCTCGACGGCCTTGCGGCCGGTGCGGCGCTCGCCTCTGCGCTCGGGTTCGCCGCCCTCGGCGCCGGCGCGCGGGTGCCCGCTCTGGCACTCGCAGGCGCGCTGGTCGGCTTCCTCGCGTACAACCGCCCGCCCGCGCGCATCTACCTCGGCGACGGCGGTGCGTACCTACTCGGCACCGCGCTCGCGCTCTGCTGCGTCCTCGCCCTCGACGGCGGCGGCGCCTCGGCGTGGCTCGGCGCGCCGCTCATCGTCGCCGTCCCGGCCGTCGACACCGCCATCGCCATCGCCCGACGGTTCCGCGCGCGGCTCCCCCTCTTCGGGGGCGACCGGAGCCACGTCTACGACCAGCTGGTGGACCGCGGGTGGACCGCGCCGGCCGCAGTGCTCGCCCTCGTGGCACTACAGGGCGCGCTCGCCGTCGCAGGAGTCGCTGCGGGGCGGCTCTCCGCGGTCGTCGCCGGTGCGATCACCTCCGTGTGCGCCATCGCGATCGTCGCCGCTACCGTGCTCGGCGGCTTCCTCTCGCCGACGACCAGCGCCCCGGAGGGCTCAGAGTGACCCAGCCCGCGATCATCGGCGGCAAGCCCCTCTTCCCCGACGGGGTCCCTTTCGTCCGTCCACCGGCGCCGCCGCTCGAGCGTGTCATGAAGCGCCTCGAGCCGTCGTACAACCGCGGCATGCTCACGAACGGCCCGCTGGTGCGCGAGCTCGAGGACGCCGCCACCGAGCGCCTCGGCACCCGCCACGCGGTCGCCGTCTCGTCGTGCACCGCCGGGCTGATGCTCGTGCTGCGCGCCCTCGAGCCCGCGGGCCCGGTGCTGGTAGCCGGCTTCACGTTCTCCGCGACGGCGCACGCCGTCGCGTGGTGCGGGCGCAGGCCGCTCTTCGCCGAGTGCGACCCCCGGAGCTTCCAGCTCGACGTGGCCGACTCGGCCGACCGCATGCGGCGCACCGGTGACGTGGGCGCGATCCTCGCCACGCACCTCTTCGGGGCACCGTGCCGCGTCGAAGACATCGAGGCGCTCGCCGCCGAGGTGGGTGTACCGGCAGCGTTCGACGCAGCGCACGCATTCGGTGCTCGCCGCGGCGACCGGCCCGTCGGCGCCTTCGGAGTGGCCGAGGTCTTCAGCATGAGCCCCACCAAGCCCGTGGTCGCAGGTGAAGGCGGCATCGTCGCGACGAACGACGACGCCGTCGCCGAGTCGGTGCGCATCGGGCGCGACTACGGCAACCCGGGCGACTACGACACGCTCTTCGTGGGCCTCAACGCGCGCATGTCGGAGATGCACGCCGCCGTCGCCCTGGAATCGCTGGCAGACCTCGCCGAGACCGCCGCCGCCCGGTCGGCCATCGCACAGCGCTACACCGAGAGGCTCGCGGGCGTGCCCGGGATCGCCGTGCAGCACATCGACCCCGGCGACGTGTCGAGCTGGAAGGACTTCACGATCCAGGTCGACGAGGAGGCCCTCGGAGTCGGGCGCGATGCGCTGGCCGCTGCACTGCGCGCCGAGGGCGTCGACACCCGCTGCTACTTCGACCCTCCGGTGCACCTGCAGCAGTCGCACGCGACCGGAGAGCGACTCCCGGTCACCGAGGCCGTCGCCGCTCGCGTCGTCAGCCTCCCCATCTACCCGGCTCTCCCGCTCCGAACGGTCGATCTCATCGCCGAGGCGGTCGCGCGGGTGCACGAGCACGCCGAGGCCGTCGGGGCCACGCAGGCCGCCCGCCCCTGAACCGCCCGTCGATCTCCGCCGCGGCGACCACCGCTGCGGCGGTCGCCGGCAGCAGGAGCAGTGCAGCCACTCCCGGGTCGCGGACGAGGCCGGCTACCCGGGCCGCGTAGAGGGCCACCACGACGTGAGCGCCCAGGAGCGCGAGAGCCTCCCGCCGTCCGGGCGAGACCTCGACAGCTGCACCGGCAGCACGGCGCGGAGATCGTCGCCCCGCTCCGGCAGCGTGCGAGCCGGCCCGAACCCCCGCCGCCGTGACCAACGGCACGACGACGAGCATCCCGAGGGCCCCCACAGCACCGATCACCGACGACGGGCGCCCCACGCCGCCCACCGCCGCCGTGTGCACGAGCAGCCCGACCGCCGCCGGAGCCCCCGCGCCGAGGCCCGCCCCGCGAACCACACCGAGCAACGCGAGGGGCACCGAGACGCCGACCAGCACACGCATCTCCTCGGTGTCCGGCACCGTCGAGAAGACGGCGAGGACCGTGACCGTCCACATCGGTGGACCCAGATGCCGTAGCGACGCGGCGTCGAAAAGGCCGACCAGCGCTCCGCCGAGCGCCGTCGCCGCCACGACCAGGGTGGCCACCCAACCGGGCCCGTCGAGGTCGCCCCCCGCTCCCACGAGCAGGGCCCCCGGCAGCAGCAACGTTGCCGCGAGAGGCAGTCTCACGCAGAGTGGCGACGTACCCGGGCGTCGACGATTACCGAGGGTGGCGGCGACCGCCCCTCCCACCGCCAGCAGAGCGAGGCCCAATAGCACTGGCGAGGGAGGGCCGTCAACACCCCTGGTCGGGAAAACGCCAGACAGGACGCCTGCGCCGGCGGCAGCGAAGGCAACTCCGGCGAGCCCGGCCCGCCGCCTGGCAGGGCCCACCAGGCCGGCGAGGACGACCGCGACGAGCGCGAGCCCCCGGCCACCAGCCCCGCCCGGGCCTGACCGGTCTCCAGCAGCACCCGGAGCGTCTCCACACGGCTCCTCAACGTGAACCCGAACCGCAATTGTTGGGCCGATACTCCGCGAAATCCTCACGCTGAGCGTGAACTTTCCCTTGCGGCAACCCGGATCGTATGGGAGATTCGCCCTCGACCGACGACACGTCGTGACCGCAGGTCCGGGTCGCGAAGGGTCGAAGGTCCCACCCGGGAGACCGGGTCGCCCGGTTTCACGGGCGCGGGCAGGGGCGGAGTACGGGCGGCACGAGGGCGGAAAGCGAGGACCCGGGGATGGGTCACACAGGCAACCCTTGGGCGGAGGATCGCAGGGCACTCTCTCGCCGTCGCCGGTTCCAGCAGGCGGCATTCGACGGAGGTGCGTGGGCCGTAGCCCTCTACGCGGCGGCCCTGCTCCGTCTCGACTTCGACCTCTCCCGGCTCGCGTCGTTCCGAATCGAGTGGCTGATCGTCCTAGCAGCCACGTTGCAGATAGCGGCGGGCTACATGTACGGGCTCTACCGGGGCCGCTACATGTTCGGCTCCTTCGAAGAGGTGATCGCCCTCGGAAGGAGCGTCGCTCTCGTCGGTGCCGTCCTCCTCGGAGTCGACCTGCTCCTCCCCGGCCAGCGCGCGATGCCCGTCTCAGCCGTGCTCGGCGGCGCGCTACTCGCCTTCCCCACCACCGGCGCCATCCGATTCGGCCGCCGCCTCACCAGCGAGCATCGCCAGCGCGCCACGATCCAGGAGCGCACACGCGTCCTGGTGTTCGGGGCAGGCGTGGGCGGGCGCCGCGCGATCCGCGCGATGTTCGACGACCCGCACAGCCCGTTCCGGCCGGTCGCGATCATCGACGACGACCGCGACCTCGCGAACCTGGAGATCCGTGGAGTGCAGGTGGTCGGCGACCACCGTGTCCTCGCCGCCGCCGCAGCCGTCTACTCGGCCGAGGTGCTGCTGATCGCGGTTCCGAGCGCCGACGCCGCCCTGATCGGCCGGATGATCGACCTCGCCACGCCCCTCGGACTCAAGGTTCGGGTACTGCCCTCGGCCCGCGAGCTGGTCGGCCACGACGTCCAGGTCTCCGACATACGCGAGCCCACCGACGCCGACCTCCTGGGGCGTCACCAGGTCGACACCGACCTCGCCACCGTCGCTCAGTACGTCTCCGGCCGTGTCGTGGCCGTGACAGGCGCCGGCGGCTCGATCGGGTCGGAGCTCTGCCGCCAGCTCTCACGCCTGAAGCCCGCCGAGCTGATCATGATCGACCGCGACGAGTCGGCGCTCCACGCCGTGCAGCTCTCCATCGCCGGACGGGCGCTCCTCGACTCCCAGGACACCGTCCTCCTCGACATCCGCGACCGCGTCCGGGTCGCGGAGCTCTTCCGGCGTCGTCGTCCCGACGTCGTCTTCCACGCCGCTGCGCTCAAGCACCTCCCCCTGCTCGAGTCGCAGCCGATCGAGGCGTTCAAGACGAACGTGTGGGGCACGCTCTCGGTACTCGAGGCCGCCGCCGACGCAGGCGTGCGCGAGCTCGTCAACATCTCCACCGACAAGGCAGCCAACCCGTCGAGCGTTCTCGGGTACTCGAAGCGCGTCGCCGAGGGGCTAACCGCCCACGTCGCGCGCCGCTCAGGCGGGCGGTACGTCAGCGTGCGCTTCGGGAACGTGCTCGGCAGCAGAGGGTCGGTGCTCACCACCTTCCGCGCCCAGATCGACGCCGGCGGACCCGTCACCGTCACACACCCCGACATCTCCCGGTACTTCATGACGGTCGAGGAAGCGGTTCAGCTCGTGATGCAGGCCGGCGCGATCGGCGAGTCGGGTGAGGTGCTGGTGCTCGACATGGGCGAGCCGGTGCGCATAGCCGACGTCGCCCGCCGCCTCGCGAGCCGTGCGCAGCGTCACGTGACCATCGAGTACACGGGCCTCCGTGCCGGCGAGAAGCTGCACGAGGAGCTCTTCGGCGACTCCGAGATTGAACGCCGCGCGGCACACCCCATGATCCAGGGCGTCGAGGCCCCCCGATCCACCCCGAGCGGGTACGCCATGTCGACCCGTGGGCGCTCGACGTGCGCGACCTGCTGCGCGACCTCTGTGAGCGGATGCGGACGGCCCACATCACACGTGCCCCGGCCGCCGACGACGTGATCGACCTCGTGAGCCTCGCCGAGCTCGACGGTGCCGACAGCGAGCTGGCGGTCGTGATCGACCTCAACGCCGGCTCCGCGGCGCTGGAGCATGCTCCGGGTGGCGGCGGCGCGGCCGACAACGACGCTCCCGCCGCCACGTCGATGCCGGGGGCCGGTCGATGACCGCCTCACTGGTCAGAGTCGAGGAGGTCGACTCCCCGACATACTCACCCTCATCCGCGACCGCACGGCGCGCGTGGTGGTCGTCGGGCAGGGCTACGTCGGCCTCGTCGTCGCGATGCGGGCGGTCGAGGTCGGATTCCCCGTCGTGGGCCTCGACGTCGACAGCGAGCGGATCGACTCGCTCGCCGCCGGTCACTCCTACGTCGAAGACGTCGCCGACACCGATCTCGAGCGGGCCCTGGCCGCAGGCTACACGCCGACCGACGACCCCGCCGATCTCGAAGGCTTCGACATCGCGGTGATCACGGTGCCCACGCCCCTCGCCGACGGCCTCCCCGACCTCTCCCCGATCGAGAGCGCCGCGACCCGAGTGGCACGAGCGCTCCGCCCCGGCGCACTGGTGATCCTCGAGTCCACCACCTACCCGGGGACGACCGAGGAGCTCGTGGCCGGGATCCTCGAGCGGGAGTCGTCGGAGAACCTGCGCGCCGGGGCCGACTACCACCTCGGCTACTCACCCGAGCGCATCGATCCCGGCAACACCGTCCACGGCCTGGCAGACACGCCGAAGATCGTCTCGGGAGTAGACGCTGCGCCGCTCACGGCCGTCGAGGCCTTCTACGGCTCCCTCGTCGACAAGCTCGTGCCCGTGTCGAGCCCCGCAGTCGCGGAGCTGTCGAAGCTCGTCGAGAACACCTTCCGGCACGTCAACGTCGCCCTCGTGAACGAGCTGGCCGTCTTCGCCCACGAGCTGGGGATCGACGTCTGGGAGGCGATCGACGCCGCCGACTCGAAGCCGTTCGGATTCATGGCGTTCAAGCCCGGGCCCGGCGTCGGCGGACACTGCCTGCCGGTAGACCCCAGCTACCTCTCGTGGCGGGTCAAGCGGCGATCGGGCCAGACGTTCCGCTTCATCGAGCTGGCCAACGACGTCAACGACCACATGCCGCAGTACGTGGCGCGCCGGGTGCAGAACCTCCTCAACGGCGCCGGGCTCGCCGTCAACGGCGCGAACATCCTCGTGCTCGGCGTCGCCTACAAGCCGAACACCAGCGACGCCCGCGAGGCGCCGTCGTTCCGGGTGATCGACCTGCTGACGCGGCTCGGCGCCAGGGTCACGGCCGTCGACCCGCACGTCGAGAAGCTCCCGCCCGGCTCCCGCTTCGAGTACCGGACCGACCTCGACGCAGACCTCATCGGCGCGGCCGACCTCGTGGTCCTCGTCACCGACCACGACGCGTTCGACTACGACCTGATCCTCGAGCACGCCAACCTCGTCTTCGACACCCGGAGCCGTCTCCCGAGGTCGCCAGGACGCGCCGAACGCCTCTAGGGCGGAGGTGGTGGGGGCCGCGCGGCGGGCGGCGCGGCCCCCCACCGCCCCCTGTTTGGACCTCAGCGGAGCCCTGGCGACCAGTTCCGTCCAAACAGGGTTGGGGTCAGGGGCGGGCGCGGAGCCAGTCGACGGTCTTCGCGAGGCCGTCCTCGAAGGAGCACCGGGCGCGGAAGCCGAGGTCGCGCCCGGCGGCCGCGACGGAGGCGAGGCTCGAGCGCACGTCGCCCGGCCTGACCTCGGTGTGGACCGGGGCGGGTGTCACGCCGATCAGGCTGCCGAGCACGTCGAGCAGGTCGAGCAGGTCGTGGCTCCGACCGGCCGCGACGTTGTACGCGCGGCCGCTGCACCTCTCTCCGGGGGCCGCGGCCGCCGCCAGGAGCGCCGCCACGACATCGCCCACGTAGGTGAAGTCGCGGCTCTGTCGCCCGTCACCGTGGACGGTTGGGTTCTCCCCGCGAGGGAGGGCGCCCGCGAAGAGAGGGATGACCGCCGCGTAGGTCGAGTCGGGGCGCTGCCTCGGCCCGAAGACGTTGAAGAAGCGCAGGGCGACGGTCTCGATCGCGAAGAGCTCGGCGAAGACCCGGCAGTAGTGCTCGCCCGCGAGCTTGCTGGCCGCGTAGGGCGAACGGGGCAGCAGCGGCGCGCCCTCGGGGTAGGGAGCTGCTCGGCGCCCCCGTAGACGCTGCTGGAGGAGGCGAAGACGACCCTGCGGACTCCGGCGTCGAGCGCGCCCTTCAGCACAGCGAGGGTCCCCCGGACGTTGGCGGCGTCGGTTGCGAGCGGGTCGGCCACCGACCGCGCCACCGCCCCGTGGGCCGCGAGGTGGAAGACGACCTCGACCCCTTCGACGGCACCGGCGACGTCGGCCGGCTCCGAGACCGAGCCGACGATCAGGCCGGCCGCAGGGGGCACGTTCTCGGCGAGCCCGGTGTTGAGGTCGTCGAGGACCCTCACGACATGCCCGGCCGCGCACAGCGCGTCGACCAGGTGCGATCCTATGAACCCGGCCCCGCCGGTGACGAGCACGTCCATCGGAGACCCCCTGTAGGAGGGCCGACCGTACCAGGGGGCCGGCGTGGCCCCGGCAGACCGCGGCCCCCTGGACAGGGCTCTGGCGTGCCCGGTGAGTGCCCCCTGTCCCGGCTCCGGAGCCCGGGGACAGGGTTGTCCGGACCCTGCCACCCGGAGCGCGAGAACCCCCACCTCGCGCGCTCGGCGTGGTTGACTCACTCCTGCAGGCGCGCTTATGCTCACCGGCCACGAAGCGGTTCGAGCAGACCCGGCCGTCCGGCCGGTACCCGATCCGCCTGGGCAACAGGGCGACCACCACGCACCGATCGCAACCAGCCGATCTGGGCCGGCCGATCTCGACGCACTTGAGACCACGCACCACTCACATAGAGGCACCGCTGGGTGCCGTGCTGACGGGGAAGCGAAGATCCTCCGGGCTGTAGTTGGTCACGGCGCCCGGAGAGGAGCCAGCGTGAACCCGACTCCGTCATCGCGCGAAAGGGGCAAGCGATGACACGGTCCGGGACCGGAAACGGCCCTCGTCACCACCGGGGTTGGCTCCTGGTGGCCGTGGGCCTCACCACCATCCTCTTCGCCGCTCTGGCGACCTCGGCGTCGGCGGAGCGCATCAGCCTGTTGGCTCTGAAGGGCAGTCCGGAGACCTGCGCCAACCTCGGCCTCCCCAATTCCAACTACCTCGACATCACAGGGTCGGGCGTCATCGAAGGCGCCGGCTTCTCGGGGAGCTTCACGTTCCTCCCCGACAACACCGCATTCGACTTCCAGGTCACCGACGGGATCCTCCAGAAGGTGGCGGTGAAGGGCACCAAGGGCCCCAAGGTCCACATCTACGGGTACAGCGGCGTCGAAGGTGAGTCCGACACGGGGCTCACGCCCGCACCGAAGGGCAAGAACCCCGTGCCGATCGCGTACGCGTACCTCTGCTACCTGCTGTCTCCTCCCACTACGACCACCACCGAGGAGCCGACGACCACCACCGAGGAGCCGACGACCAGCGCACCGCCGGTCACGATCGGTTCGACCACTACCACCACGGGTGTGACCACCACGACCGAGGGCGGTGTCGTCACCACGCTCGGGACCGTGACGAGCACCACTCAGCCACCGGCGAACACGTCCACGACCGTCGCGACCCCCACCACCCAGGTGTCGGACACCACCGCCGCAGCGGCGGGGGCGGGCGCTCTCCCCACAACGGGTAGCGGATCGACAACGCTGGCGCTGGTGGGCCTCTCGGTGCTCCTCGCCGGCGCGGCGCTGCTCGCCACCGACCGGCGCCGGGCGATCCGGCCGCTGAGGTAGCAGGTCACCGACTCGCGGACCTGTGCCGCGGTCGGCAGGAGCAGTCGGCTCTGCCAGGAGGGGGCCCGGCGACCTCGCCGGGCCCCCTCCGCACGCCCGGCCACGAGGCGGCCGAACCGGCTCGGAACGAACCATTGCGCGCGCTCTGCGCCGTCTGGGAGACTCGCCGTCGGCTTCCGGGACCCGGGCGGGCGCTGGGCGGGTGTGGTTGTCACTGGGTGCAGGGCGGGGCGACTCTGGGAGGCGCGGGTGCGGCGGAGGCTGTTCAGGGCGGGCGGTGTGCGCGTCGCGGTGGCGGCGGGGCTGCTGGCGATTGTGTCGAGTGCGTGCGCGTACGTGGAGCAGGTGAACCTCTCGTCTGACGAGGTGGCCGGCAACTCCGACGTGGTGGGGCGCGCCGCGATCAGCGGTGACGGCCGCTACGTGACGTTCGCCCAGGGCGGCACGCCGCTGGTCGCGGGGTTCCCGCGGCCGGGTACGTCCACGTGTACGTGCGTGACCTCGCAACCGGTGCGACCGAGATCATCGACGTCTCCGATGCGGGAGACGCCGGCACCGGTACTGCTCTGTACCCGGCGATCAGCGCCGACGGCCGGTACGTCGCGTACGAGTCGACCGCCACCAACCTCGTGGCCGGTGACACGAACGCATCGACCGACGTCTTCGTGCGCGACCGCACCGCAGGCACCACCACGCGCGTGAGTGTCGCGACCGACGGCACCGAAGGCGACGACGACAGCGAGGAGCCCTCGATAAGTGCCGACGGCAACCGCGTCGCGCTCAGCTCGTACGCGGAGAACCTCGTCGGCGACGACTACAACAGCGCCCAGGACATCTTCGTGCGCGACCGCACCGCCGGCACCACCGTCCGTGCGAGCGTCAAGAGCAACGGCGACGAAGGCGACGAAGAAGAAGACAACTACGAGTCGGCGATCAGCGCCGACGGCAACACCGTCGCGTTCGTGACCTACGAGCCGTTCGTCAGCGACGACCTCAACGAAGAAGAAGACGTCTACGTACGCGAGCTCGCGACGAGCAAGACAAGGCTCGTCAGCCGGCACAAGAACGGGAGCTCTCCGTCGAGCGGCGGGTTCGGCCCGCCCGACATCTCTGCCGACGGCCGCTACGTAGCGTTCATCACCTTCGGCAACTACGACGGCGGGGTCACCCCCGTCGCCCTCGAGATCATGGTGCGCGACCGCACCCTCGGCACGACGTTCCGGGCCTCGACGGCGGCGGCCGCCGGCACCACGTCCAACGGCCACAGCTTCGCCCCCCACCATCAGCGCCGACGGCCGCTACGTCGCGTTCCGCTCCGGCGGATCGAACCTCGTAGCCGGCGACACCAACGGTTACGACGACGTCTTCGTGCGCGACACCGTCGAGAACACCACCACCCTCGCCAGCCGCGGGCTCTTCCTCGCCCAGGTCGCCGGCCACAGCTACACCGGCGCGATCAGCGACGACGGCAACATGGTCGCCTTCACCACACCCGCCCTGGTGCAGAGCCTCTCGGGAGACACCGCCGACAACGGCAAGATCGACGTCTACGCCCGCTACTACCGCACCGCCACCATCACCTCCGTCAACCCCCCCAGCATTCCCCGCGGCGCCGCAACCAACATCACGATCACGGGCAGCGGGTTCCGGCCCGGGTCGGTCCCGCTGTCGTACTCGAACGTGGCGGTCAGCAACGTCGTCGTGGTCAACTCAACGACGATCACCGCGACCCTCACCGTCGCCGCCGACGCCTGGGCGGGGACGCAGGGCCTCTGGATGCAGGGCCCCGGCCCGGCCTGGAACCCGACGAGGGGCGCGTACGCCGAGTGCGCAGGCTGCCTCACGATCACTTAGGCGGGCCCCGGCCGGGCGCGGGCACCGCCGGCCAGGGCCGGGGGCAAGAGCCTGGCCACCTTCAGGCCTTCAGGCCTTCTGACCTCCCGACTGCATGACTGCCTGACCGCCTGACCGGCCGGCGCCCGTAGTACGGGGCGGATCGACGGGTGACACTACTTTCCGTGCCCCCTTGCACGCTCTCTGCGTTCTCTGGCACACTTCACGAGTGCCGACTCACCCGAGGACGGGTGTGGTTGTCACTGGGTGCAGAGCGGGGCGACTCTGGGAGGCGCGGGTGCGGCGGAGGCTGTTCAGGGCGGGCGGTGTGCGCGTCGCGGTGGCGGCGGCACTGCTGGCGATTGTGTCGAGTGCGTGCGCGTACGTGGAGCAGGTGAACCTCTCGTCTGACGAGGTGGCCGGTGACTCCGACGTGGTGGGGCGCGTCGCGATCAGCGGTGACGGCCGCTACGTGACGTTCGCCCAGGGCGGCACGCCGCTGGTCGCGGGGGTTCCCGCGGCCGGGTACGTCCACGTGTACGTGCGTGACCTCGCAACCGGTGCGACCGAGATCATCGACGTCTCCGATGCGGGAGACGCCGGCACCGGTACTGCTCTGTACCCGGCGATCAGCGCCGACGGCCGGTACGTCGCGTACGAGTCGACCGCCACCAACCTCGTGGCCGGTGACACGAACGCATCGACCGACGTCTTCGTGCGCGACCGCACCGCAGGCACCACCACGCGCGTGAGTGTCGCGACCGACGGCACCGAAGGCGACGACGACAGCGAGGAGCCCTCGATAAGTGCCGACGGCAACCGCGTCGCGTTCAGCTCGTACGCGGAGAACCTCGTCGGCGACGACTACAACAGCGCCCAGGACATCTTCGTGCGCGACCGCACCGCCGGCACCACCGTCCGTGCGAGCGTCAAGAGCAACGGCAACGAAGGCGACGAAGAAGAAGACAACTACGAGTCGGCGATCAGCGCCGACGGCAACACCGTCGCGTTCGTGACCTACGAGCCGTTCGCCAGCGACGACCTCAACGAAGAAGAAGACGTCTACGTACGCGAGCTCGCGACGAGCAAGACAAGGCTCGTCAGCCGCCGCAACAGTGGGACCGTGCCGGCCGATGGAGGCTTCGGCCCACCCGACATCTCGGCCGACGGCCGTTACGTAGCGTTCATCTCCTCCGCGAACCTCGACGGTGGCGTCGCCCCGATCACCCTCGAGATCTTCGTGCGCGATCGCACCGCAGGCACCACCATCCGCGCATCGAAGGCCGCGGACGGCACCAAGTCCAACGGTCCGAGCTTCGTACCCTCGATCAGCGCCGACGGCCGCTACGTCGCGTTCCGCTCCGGCGGATCGAACCTCATAGTCGGCGACACCAACGGCTACGACGACGTCTTCGTGCGCGACACCGTCGAGAACACCACCACCCTCGCGAGCCGCGCTCTCTTCCTAGCCCAGGTCGCCGGCCACAGCTACACCGGCGCGATCAGCGACGACGGCAACATGGTCGCCTTCACCACACCTGCCCTGGTGCAGAGCCTCTCGGGAGACACGACCGACAACGGCAAGATCGACGTCTACGCCCGCTACTACCGCACCCCGACCATCACCTCGGTCAGCCCCAAGAAGATCCCCCGCGGCACCGCGACCAACATCACGATCAGCGGGTCCGGTTTCGAGCCGGGGGCGGTGCCATCGATGGCGGACGGAATAGTGGTCGGCAAGGTCGTCGTCGTCAGCGCGACGGAGATCACCGCGAGGGCGCGGGTACCGGCGGGCTTCGCCAAGGGCAACGCCGTCATCCGTGTCAAGATCCCCGGGCCGTCGTGGAACACCGACAACGGCGCGACCGCCGAGTGCACCGACTGCGTGAAGGTCACCTAGCGAGCACGCTGCTCGGCCGGCGGGCGTCGTAGGGGCGTTCGCCACGGCGGCGGCGGCCGAGCTCGCCCCGCTGCTCCGGGCCCTCGTGCTCGTCGCCTGGGTCGCCCGGGTCGCCGTCACGGCCCTGGTGGCCACGCCAAGAGGCCGGTCCAGGGCCCGGTGGAGCGCCACGTCGGACCGCCCCCGCCTGACGCCCGTGCCCTGCGGGGCCCTTGCGCCATATACCCCCTGGGGTATAGGGTGAGGCCCCTTGCCAGGTCCCGCACACCGACGGCGGCCGGCGCAGCGACGCAACCGGAGGCGACGATGAAGGGCTTCACCGCAGACGTAGCGCTACCCATCGACGAGGCCGAGACGGCCCTGCGCAGCGAGCTACCCGACCACGGCTTCGGAGTGCTCACCGAGATCGACGTCGCCGCGACGCTGAAGGCGAAGCTCGGGGTCGACCGGGCCCCGATGAAGATCCTCGGGGCCTGCAACCCGCCCCTCGCCCACGCGGCCCTCGAGCTCGACCCGACGGTGGCCCTGCTGCTGCCGTGCAACGTAGTGGTGGAGGCCATCGAGGGCGGTACGCGGATCATGGCTGTCGACCCCCGTGACCTGATGCCCGACCCTGCCTTCGCCGAGCTCGCCGAGGAGGCCGCCGGCAAGCTGCAGGCCGCCATCGACGCCGTCGCCGCGCGGGTGCCGGCCGCCTGACGCACGGGAGAAGGCCCGGGCCGGATTCCGGTCCGTCTGAGATCGCAGCGCCCTCCGCGCTCCCCGCCACGCCGCCGCGCCGCGGCACCGCCGAGCCGATCCGCGGCCCTCCGGGCACCGTCGCGAGCGCACAAGGCGGTATCCCCGGGCCGGGTGGTCTGCTAGAACCACTCACCGGCGGGGAGTTCGCCGCCGGACTCGCACAGGAGGTCACCGGTGAGCACACGTCGCGACGCGGATCGGCGGAATCGTCGTGGGGGCGGGGCCCCGACGGGAACCCAGGGCGACGGGGTCTCCCGGCGCAGGTTCCTCGGCTACGGCCTGACGGGGGGCGGCCATCCTGGGGTCCGGGCCGGCCCTGCTCTCAGCCTGCGGCGGAGACGACGACGACGGAACGAACGACACCGGCGGTGGGAACGGCGGCAACGGCGGGAACGGCAACGCCGCCGAGACCGTCAAGGTCGGAGTGATCTCCACCTACACCGGTGTCGCCGGGTTCATCGGCGACATCGCCAAGCGCTCTCTCGACGCGGCCACCACCCGCATCGACAAGATCGGCGGCATCGGGGGGCGGCGCGTGAAGCTCCTCGAGCGCGACATCGCGGGCCCCGAGGGACTCCCGACTCCACAGCTCGCCGTGCAGGCCGTCCAGGAGTTCATCGACGACCCCGACTGCATCGGGATCCTGTGGGCCGGAGCGCTGAACGGCCTGCCCGAGACGCTCGCCGACATCGAAGACGCCGGCATGCCGCTCATCAGCATCTTCGGTGATCTCGGCTCCTACGGTGCCCTCTACCCGGGGAATCTCGAGAACGACGACATCCCGCCCGAGTACGAGGGGCTGGAGCTGCGCTCGGTCTTCCAGGTGTACCTGCCCGACAAGATGGCGATCGAGCTCCTCGCCGACTACTGCAAGGACCGCGGCTACAAGTCGGCCGGGATGATCTACGACGCACTCTCCTTCGCCGGTGCCGGCGGGTGGTTCGAGACTGCGATGGCCGACCGGGGCCTGGAGGTGGCCGGCCTGGAGACCTTCTCGCTCTTCGACTCCGAGTACGGCCAGCAGGTCGACAAGCTCCGCTCCGCGGGCGGCGACGCCCTCTTCGTCTACGGCCTCGCATCCAACACGGCCGGGATCGTCAAGCAGGTCGACGCCGTGGGCGGCCGCTACGTGGACGCCGAGACCGCGATGGGCTCGGGATGGGCGCCGCAGATCGTGGGCTCCCCGGCCGGCACGGGCGAGCGGTCGTGGGTGGAGCTTGCGGGCGACGCCGCACGCCCGGGGACCCTCACCGTCTGGTACGTGGGTGGCCTCGTCGGCCAGCCGAACTTCCCGATCCGCGAGATGCTCGACGAGGCCGGCTACGGCGTGCCGACAGGAGGCGAGGAAGCGCCGGCCGACGGCCTGGCCGCCCTGCTGCGCGCCGCGGAGGAGGCGGGCTCGACCGATCCCGACGCGATGGTCGAGGCGCTCGAGTCGGGCATCGACATCCAGTTCGCGTCGCCGATCGGGTTCAGCTTCGCCGCCGACCGCCACCTGTCGAAGCTGAAGGAGGACCTCATCCTGATCACGCTCGAGCGCCAGCCGTTCGACATGGGCTACGACCTCGGCAAGGAGTTCGGCACGACCTTCCCCGCCGACTACGAGGGCCCCGTCGCCTTCCTCGACTACACCCTCGAGGCGAACAAGGCGTCGCACCCCGAGCTGATGCAGGAGGTCCTCGACGGGTACGGCACGTACTGCGACGTCTCGCGCCAGGGCGACGAGGCCAAGGTCGAGGCGTGCAAGGCCGTTCACTGACGATCCCCGCGAGCGTCCCTCCCCGGGCCGGCGATCCGCGGCCCTGTGACGACCTTCCTGCTGATCCTCGTAGGTGGGCTCACCACCGGGAGCGTCCTGGGTCTCGTCGCGCTCGGGTACAACGTCGTGTTCTCCTCCACGCGCATCGTCAACTTCGCGCAAGGCACCATGCTCGTCGTCGGCGGTTACGCCGCCTTCGCGTTCGTCGATCGCGCCGACCTCCCGATCTTCGTCGCGTTCCTCGGTGCGATCGTGGTGACGGTCGTGGTCGGTGTGCTCGTACACCTGATCGCGATCCGCACACTCGGCAAGATCGACGTCGCCTCCACCATGGGATGGATCCTGACGACCTCGGCCGCCGGAACCATCCTCCTCGACGTCGTGCGCAAGGTCATCGACTCCGAGACGCACCAGATCCCCTCGATCGCCGGCTCGATCCTCGGCTGGCGCGGCTCCATCTTCTACGGCGTCGCGATCAAGCCCGACGACGTGCTGATCGTCGTCACCGCACTCGCCCTCATGGTCGGCTTCGAGTTGCTGCTCTCACGCACGCTCATCGGCAAGGCCTTCAGGGCGGTCTCGCAGGACAAGCAGGCGGCGACCCTGATGGGGATCAACGCCGACCGGATGGTGATGCTCTCGTTCGCCATCGCCGGCGGACTCGCCGCGATCGCCGCGGTCGTGCTCTCGCAGCGGCTCTTCGTCAAGCTCGACAACGGCCTGAACCTCGGCATCATGGCGTTCGTGGCCGCCGTCATCGGCGGGCTCGGCTCGACCCGCGGCGCCATCGTCGGCGGATACCTGATCGCGTTCGTCACAGCGATCACGCGCGCCTATGTGAACGACGGCGCGCGCTGGGAGATCCCGGTTGTCGTCATCGTCTTCCTCGCCGTGCTGGTCCTACGGCCTACCGGGATGTTCGGCGAGACGGAGACGGAGAAGGTGTGAGCGCGCAGCAGCGGGCTCTCGCGGTCGCGTCCCGTCTCGTGCCGCCTGCGGCGCTCGGCCTCTTCGTCTACTGGCTGCTCGCCGTTCACGGCGACAACCGCAAGTGGATGAGCGCCGCGGCGACGGCCCTCATAACCGCAGGCGCCGCCTCGGGAGTCAACCTCCTCGTCGGCTACACGGGGCTGCTCACCCTCGGACACGCGACGTTCCTCGTCGTCGGCGGCTACGCGGGGTCGGTCTGGGCCATCGAGCTCGGCCTCGACCCTTGGCTCGGCTTCCCCTTCGCGTTCCTCTTCGGTGCGGCGGCCGGCGTCGTGCTCGCTCTGCTCTCGTGCCACCTGCGCGGCTTCTACCTGACCGTGGTGACGCTCTCGCTCGGCCTTCTCATGCCGGCCCTCATGCGCATCTACGAGGACCTCTTCGGTGGGCAGCAGGGACGGCGCGTCGAGGAGTCGATCGAGGTGACCGACCTGCCGCTCGCGGAGGGCAGCCGGCAGCGCGGTCTGGTGGTCCTCGCCGCCATGATCCTCTTCGTCGTGCTGATCGTCTGCCGGAACCTCGTTCGCGGGCGCTGGGGGCGTGCGTGGACCGCTATCCGCGACTCCGAGATCGCGGCCCGGGCGAGTGGTGTCAACACCTACTGGTACAAGGTCGCGGCGTTCGGGGTCTCCTCTGGACTCGTCGCGATGGTCGGGGTGGTCGCTGCGAACCAGTTCCGGATCGTGAGCAACGAGCTGGGGCCGCAGGCGCTCTCGTTCCGGCTCGTCGTGATCTGCGTGCTCGGCGGTCTCGGAACGATCGCCGGCCCGGTGATCTCGTCGCTCGCCATCACGTTCGTCCTCGCGACGGCGCTGGTGCAGGACACCTTCGGCGACTACCTCGGCATCTTCTTCGGGACGCTCGCGATCATCGGCATCGTCGGGACCCCCGGCGGCCAGGCCGAGATCGTCTCGCGCGTCGTGCGGAGGCTGAACCTCGTCCCCTCGCGTCCGCCGGTGGAGAGCGGAGACCTGCGCGTGGAGCGCGGCGCCCCGGCCGAGGGCACCGTGCTGGAGCTCAGCGGGCTCACCAAGCGCTTCGGAGGGATCTCCGCCGTCGACGCCATCGACCTGAAGGTCGAAGCGGGGACCATCCACGGGCTCATCGGGCCGAACGGTTCCGGCAAGACGACCCTCATCAACGTCGTCTCCGGCTTCTACCCCGCCTCGGGCGGCACGATCCGCCTGCAGGGCCGGTCGGTGGAGTCGCTCCGCGCCGACCGGCGGGTGCGGCTCGGCCTCGCGCGGACCTTCCAGAACATCCAGATCTGGCGCGACATGACCGTCCTCGCCAACGTCAAGGTTGGCGCGCACCGTCACACCCGCTCGAGCCTTCTCAGGTCTCTGCTCGGCCTCGACTTCTTCGAGGAGCGGCGCATCAGCCACCGCGCCTGGTCGTTGCTCAGGTTCGTCGGCCTCGACGGCAAGGCAGACCACAAGGCGGGGTCGCTGCCCTTC
This sequence comes from Acidimicrobiia bacterium, assembly GCA_027494135.1. Taxonomy (GTDB): domain Bacteria; phylum Actinomycetota; class Acidimicrobiia; order IMCC26256; family PALSA-610; genus JAOSJK01. The sequence goes on from JAOSJK010000001.1 coordinate 1,094,492, forward strand.
GCAGACCAGCGGCGCCTCGAGATCGCACGCGCCCTCGCCGCGGACCCCGTGCTCTTGCTCCTCGACGAGCCCGGCGCGGGCCTCCACCCCGCGGAGCAGGGCGAGCTGGTCGAGTTGATCCGTGAGATCAAGGCGCGGGGCGTGACCGTGCTGCTCATCGAGCACCACATGGACATCGTGATGGAGCTCTCCGACAGGGTCACGGTCATCGACTACGGCCGCAAGATCGCCGAGGGCACCCCCGAGGAGGTGCAGGCCGACCGGGGCGTCATCCACGCGTACCTCGGCCACGGCCCCGACGCCGTGACGTCGCGCCCGCGGCAGCCCGTCGACGCGGAGCCTCCGGCGCCGCTGCTGAAGGTCGAGGATCTCGAGGTCACCTACGGAGCGGCGCACGCCCTGCAGGGTGTCTCGTTCGAGGTTGGCGAGGGTGAGGTGGTCGCGATCATCGGCGGCAACGGCGCCGGCAAGACCACGACGCTGAAGACGGTCTCGGGGATCGCGGAGTCGTACAAGTCGGTGCGGGGCCACATCTGGTTCGAGGGCAACCCGATCGAGCGCAAGGCGGCGCACAAGATCGCTCTCGCCGGGATCGTGCACGTACCAGAGGGCCGGAGGGTCTTCCCCGCGATGTCGGTGGAGGAGAACCTCTTCCTCGGCGGCTACCGCCGCAGGCGCGGCGCCGACCTGCGGTCGGGCGTCGAGGAGGTGTTCGAGCGCTTCCGGATCCTCGGTGAGCGCCGCGACCAGCAGGCCGGGCTCCTCTCGGGCGGCGAGCAGCAGATGCTCGCAATGGGGCGCGCCCTGATGGCGCACCCCAAGCTCCTCCTCCTCGACGAGCCCTCGCTCGGACTCGCTCCGAAGATCGTCGAGGACGTCTTCGAGATCATCGAGGCCATGGCCCGCGAGGGGACGACCATCGTTCTCGTCGAGCAGCTCGCGTCGCAGGCTCTCTCGATCGCCGATCGCGCGTACGTGCTCGAGAGCGGCCGGGTGACACTCGGCGGCACCAGCGACGACCTGCGCAACGACCCCGCCGTCGTCGCCGCCTACCTCGGTGGCTGACCAGCCCACGAGCGTCGATAGACCACAATTATTGTGGTCTATCGACGCTCGTGCCTGAGGGTAGGGGCGGGGATGGGACGGGTGGTGGTGACGGAGCAGATCGCGGCGCCGGTGGAGCGGGTGTGGCGCGCCCTCGTGGAGCCTGCCGAGGTGGTCGTGTGGGACGGCGTCGAGCGTCGCGACGTACCCGACGGCTACCCGCGGCCGGGGCAGCACGCGCGCTGGACGATCCGTGTGGCCGGCGTCCGCGTCGCGCTGCACGACCGCATCGTCGCCGTCGAGCCGAATGAGCGCTTCGCATCCGAGATCACGGTCGGGTTCATCTCTCTGCAGGAGGAGTACCGGCTGCGCGCGACGCCGGGAGGCGGGTGCGAGCTGGTGAGCGACAACCTGGTGAGGTCGCGCGTCCCCCTGCTGGGCCGCCTCGCCGACTCCCTGACGCGCCGCAACGTCGTCGAATCACTCGCGCGACTCCGGGCTCACTGCGAGGCGAGTCCCGACCCCTGACGGCAGCCCCGCGCGGAGAGCGCGTCTGGTCGGGCGGACGGGCGGCAGGGGGACCGCGCGGGTGGGCGGTCAGGCGGAGCGGATGTTGCGGAACGCGCGACCGAGCAGGGGGTCTTCGCATCGAGGAGGCCGTCGAGGTCGTCGTCGCGGTCGAAGCGCGGCGACCACGACTCCGCGTCGGCGCGCGACGACGGGGCGACCGACTCCGGCTGCGACTGCGCCGGCGATTGCGGCGACGGGGTCACCGCCACCGACGACTGGGCAACCGACTCGGGCTGCGACTGCAACTGCGACGACGGGGTCACCGGCACCGACGACGGGGCAACCGACTCCGGCTGCGACTTCGGCGCGCCGCCCCACTTGGCAGGCGCCCCGGCGATATCTCCCGCGGCGGTGGTCCCGGCGACGTCTGCCGCGGCGTTCTCGGCGACGTCTCCCGCGGCGGTGGTCCCGGCGACGTCTCCGGCGACGGTGCTCCCGGCGACATCTCCCGCGGCGTTCTCGGCGGCGTCGAAGGGGAGCATCGCCGTCGCGCTCTCGGCCGGTCGGCGGGTCCGCCTGCGGCGGGGCTTGCGGTCTCTCTCCTTCGCATCCTTGCCGGCCGGCACAGCCTCGCGGGCGCGCGATCGCGACGCCGCAACGGGGTGCGCACGCTCCGTCGCGGCCCTCTCTCCCGGGGGCCCGGCCGGCGCTGCGACCGCCCCTCGCCGGTCCTCGAGCGCCCATCCCTGCGGCGGCGTCATCGTCGCGGCGTGCCGGTCGCAGAGGTCGCCGGCGTCGCGGGGGCCGTCGGGGGCGAGAGCGCCCAGCCACACGGCGCACGCGCCGGGGTCGAACCCGAAGACGGTTGTGGCCGAGGCGCTGCACCCGGGCCGTGAGCAGAGTCGCCGCACGCGCCGACCGTACCCCGGCCGAGACCTCTCACCGCGCATCACGGCCGGTCGGGCGCACGACGACACACCATGACGCGCATGCGCCGAGCCCGTGCCGCGCCGCCTTCGACACCGTGCCGGCGGGGTCGGTGCGCCGTCGCCGGGCCGCGGCCCCGAACCGCGCCGTTGAACCGCGGCCCCGAACCGCGGCCCCGAGCCGCGGCCCCGGACCGCGCGGCGTCGCGCCCTAGAGGACCATCTCGATCAGGTGCGGACCCGGCTCGGCCAGAGCGACGCGGAGCTCGGCCACGAGATCGTCGGCTGTGGTCACCCGCACGGCCGGCACTCCCATGCCCGACGCGATGGATACGAAGTCGAGCTCCGGCGGAGTGAGCTCGACCATCGACCGTGCCTTCGCTCCCGGCTCTACGAGGCCGGCGCGGTAGAGCTCGTATCCGATGATGTTGTACCGCCGGTTCGAGCAGACGACGACCGTCACGTCGAGACCCTCGTGTGCCATGGTCCACAGCGCCGGAAGTGAGTACATGGCGCTGCCGTCGGCCTGGAACGCGATCACCGGGCGGTCGGGGCAGGCGATCGCAGCCCCGACCGACGCGGGCAGACCGATCCCGAGTGCGCCCCCCGTGAGCGTCAGCCAGGTGTGCCGCGGAGCGCCCTGAGCGAAGCCGCCCCACGCGACGCCGCTCGTCGCCGACTCGTCGACGATGATCGCCCCCTCGGGCTGTAGCGCCGCGATCGCCGCCGACGCCGACGTGGCGTCGAGCGCACCCGTGGGCACCGGTACGCGCACACGCTCCGGTCCGGACCCGGGGTCTACGGGCGCGCCCACTCGCTCAGCGAGACGGTCAAGGGCGTCCTCGACGTCGGCCTCCGGCGACGCGACCGTGAACCGGGCGACGCCGTCGTCGAGGATGCGGCTCCGCCCCTCCGGGTAGCCGAAGAACGCGACCGGATCGAGCGCGCCGGCGAACACCACCGACGCGGCGTCGCTCAGATCGTTCGCCGCGAGCTCCGGGAAGTAGCCGAGGCGGTGGGGAGCGGGGAGATCGGCGCCCTGCTCCACGCGCGCGGGGAAGGTCTCCATCATCACGGCGCACGCGGTCCCCGCCGCGACGCGCTCCGCAGCGCGCAACCCACGTTCCCGCAGCGCACGCCCGCCCAACAGCAGCACCGAGCCTTCGCGGGTGAGCATCTCGGCGGCCTCGACCACCTCGGCGTCGGACGCCTTCGGACGATCGTCGGGCGTCACCGCGACCGCTCCTTCGCCGGCCTCCCCCACTGGTGGTCGGCGCAGGCGACGAGCGTGGCGACCTGGCCCCTGAGCGCCGCGGCGATCGCGCCGGCCATGTCGGACGCGAGGCCCTCGGCAGACGACGACGTTCCCACCCATCCCGAGACGTTGCGCGCGAGCAGATCGATGTCAGAGGCGAGGGGCGCGTCGGCGGCGAGGTGCCAGGACGCGTGGTCACCCACGACGTTGACGACGGGCGTGCGCGCACGGCGCGCGTTGTGGAGGTTGCTCACGGCGTTCCCGAGACCGGGGCCGAGGTGGAGGATCGTCATGGCCGGCCGATCAGTGAGGCGCCCGTACCCGTCGGCCGCCCCCGCTACCACGACCTCCGCGAGGCAGAGCACCGCGCGCACTCCCTCCACCGTGTCGAGCGCAGCCACGAGGGGGATCTCGGTGGTGCCGGGGTTCGCGAAGCAGACCTCGACCCCTCCACCTGCCGCCGTCGCCATCAGTCGCTCGGCACCGTTCACTGGTTGCCTCCCCGGTCGACCTCCCGGTCGACTCGACCTCGTGCGGGGCCTCCGCCGCCCCGGCTCACGTGCACGCCCGATTCACATCGCCGGCGGCCCGGACCGACCGGGGCCGACCCGGTGCTGCCGGCGGCCCGGACCGACCCGGCACTGCGGTCCGGCACCGACCCTCGACCGGCAGGCGCGCGTGAGCGAGGCTATCGGCATGACCAGTGGCCCACGAATACGGGTGCCGGCGTCGTCGGCGAACCTCGGACCGGCCTTCGACGCGCTCGGAGTGGCCCTCAGCAGCTATCTGGAGGTATCGGTAGGCACCGGGGAGCCGGCTTCCGAGACCCATCCCGCGGTCCGCGCGTTCCGGCAGGCCGGTGGCGCCGGCCCGATCTCGGTGACGGCCGAGTTCCCCGGTGGCCGCGGGCTCGGCTACTCCGGTGCCGCACGGGTAGCGGGACTCCTCGCCGCCCACGTCCAGAGCGGCAGGGGCGCGTTCGAGTCGCGCGAGGTGGTGCTGGCTCAGGCGACCGAGATGGAGGGGCACTCCGACAACGCCGCCGCGTCGCTACTGGGCGGAGTGGTCGCGTCGGCCGGTGGACACGCGACGCGGATCCCGATGGCTCTCGAGCCCGCCGTCGTCGTCTGGATCCCCGACCGCGAGACGGCGACGAAGGAGTCGCGCCGGCGCCTGACCGCGACGGTCGCGTTCGACGACGCCGCCTTCAACGTCGGGCGCACCGCACTGCTCGTCGCCGCCCTCGCAGCGGGCGACACCGCCGCTCTGCGCGCAGCGACCGAGGACCGCCTACACCAGGGTGCCCGCCTCGCCCGCCTCCCCGACTCGCGCACCGCCCTGCGCGCCGCGCTCGACGCTGGCGCCTGGTGCGCGTGGCTGAGCGGCTCAGGCCCGTCGATCGCCGCTCTGGCCGACCCGGCCGACGCCCGTAGGATCGCCGCGGCGCTACCGTCGCCGGGCCGGGCGACGGTCCTGCGTGTCGACGACGAGGGAGCAACCGCCACATGAGGGTCGAGGGCAGGGTCGTCGTCGTCACCGGGGCCGCCAACGGCATCGGGGCCGCACTCGCCCGGCGCTTCGCCGCCGAGGGAGCACGCGCTCTCGTCCTCGCCGACGTCGACGAGGCAAACCTCGCTGCGGTGGCCGGAGACGTGGGCGGGCTGGCGATGCGCTGCGACGTCTCGGACCCCGCCGCGCTCGAGCACCTGGTCGAGGCGGCCGAACGCGACGCCGGCCCGATCGATCTCTTCTGCTCCAACGCCGGGATCGTGGTCCCAGGAGGCGCCGAGTCCCCAGACGACGTGTGGCGGCGCTGCATCGACGTCAACGTCATGGCCCACGTGTGGGCCGCGCGTGCCGTCGTCCCGCGCATGATCGCCCGCGGCGGCGGCTATCTGCTGAACACCGCCTCGGCTGCGGGCCTGCTCAGCCAGCTCGGCTCGGCCACCTACTCGGTCACGAAGCACGCCGCCGTCGCACTCGCCGAGTGGCTCTCCATCACCCACGGCGACCAGGGGATCAAGGTCTCGGTGCTCTGCCCCCAGGCGGTGCGCACCGACATGATCGCCGGGGTGGAGGAGGGCGGTGTCGCCGGCGTCGACGGGGTCATCGAGCCCGAGGACGTCGCCCAGGCCGTGATCGACGGGCTCGCCGAGGAGAGCTTCCTCATCCTCCCGCACCCGAAGGTGCTCGAGTACTACCGCCGCAAGGGCTCCGACTACGACCGCTGGCTCTCCGGGATGCGCCGGCTCCAGTCGCGCTTCTCCGGCATGGGGTGACGCCTCGGCCGCCTCACGCCCCCGCTCGGGGTGAGGCCTCGGGCCCCGCCTAGCCCGCCGTCGGCAGCCCGAAGGCCTCGGCCGCCTCACGTCTCCGCTCGTCGCGGGTGACGAAGACGAGTGGCTCGGGTGCCGCCAGCGGCGCCGCCACCGCCAGGGCCGTGACCACGTGGATCGCGCCCAGTGGCCCCAGCCCGTGGGCACGGGCCAGCTCGGCTGCGGCTGCGAGAGTCCGCTCCGCCACCAGCCGCAGCAGCAGCAGCGCCCCACCGGTACCGCAGTCGGCGTCGAAGCGACCGAGCAGCTCGCGTGAACGAGGCCGCTCGGCGAAGGCCGCCGCGACCTCGACCCGCACCACCTCCGAGGAGACGACCGGGTCGGGGCCCTCGAGGAGCACCCCCCTGAGGGCGGGGTGGTCGGGGTGGTCGGGGAGGTAGGCGCCGAGGATCGCGCCTGCGTCGGCGTAGAGAACCGTCACGTCTCGCCTCGGCTTCGCCACTCTCCGGCCGGCCGTCGCGGCGCTTGTGACATCTTTCTCATACCTCGCTGCCGGCTGTAGGAGGGACGCCGCAAGCACCCCGGACCGCCCGGCCTTGCGCCGCAGGTGCTCCCGCCGGCCCTCCCTGCCCTCGATCGCGGCGGTCAACACCTCGTTGACCAGGGCATTCACCGAGCGCCCCTCCGCCGAGGCGCGCTCGCGGAGCCCGGCGTGGAGGTCGTCGTCGACTCGCACCAGGAGCTGCCGCACAAATCGACGATATCACTAAAAGGCGCTACTGATATCGCCAGGTGGAGCTCCGATACCCCTACCGGTACGTTCGCTCACCGTCGTCGGAATCCCGACGGTGTGATTCCTCCCCCGATCCAGAGCCGCGCTTCGTCGCGCGCAGGAGAAGAAGGGACCATGAGTACCAGAGCAACGACCGAGAGGACGGCGAGGCGGTCAGGGCCGGCCTACGGGCAGGCCACCGCAGGCGCCCCGGACAATCGCCATACCGTGGGGCCCGTGCTCGCCGGGGACGCGAGCAGGACGGCGGTGCACCTCCCCGCCGGCCCCACGGTTCACTCCCGGCGCCGCAGGGCGTCGGGCACCGCCCCCGGCAGGCGCCTGCTCGGCGCTCTCACCGGGGCGTTCTTCCTGCTCTCGGCCGGGGGAGCGGTCTCCGACGCCACGGTCGGTGGCACGCTCAGCGCCCCGGCGGTGGAGGCCGGGACCGCCGCCGTCAACTCGGTGAGCGCCCACGGCGACGCCGAGGACCTAGGCCCCTCCGCCGGCCTCGCCCTAGCCTCCCCCTGCTCGGGGTCACGGCCACCTCCACGGGTGAGGGGTACTGGCTCGTCGCCGGCGACGGCGGCGTCTTCGCCTACGGCGACGCCGACTTCCACGGCTCGACCGGCGATCTGCCCTCGTGGCCCCGGTGGTCGGGATGGCCGCAACCGCCTCGGGAGGCGGCTACTGGCTCGCGGCGAGCGACGGCGGAGTCTTCGCCTTCGGCGACGCCGCCTACCTCGGGTCGACCGGCGACCTCACGCTGTCGGCCCCGATCGTCGCCATCACCCCCACCCCGACGGGCGACGGCTACTGGCTCGCAGCGAGCGACGGCGGCGTCTTCGCCTTCGGCGACGCCACCTACATCGACGCCCCGCAGCCCGCGTCCCTCCCCGTGCCCATCGTCGCCATGGCCTCCACCGCCTCGGGCGACGGCTACTGGCTGCTCGCTCGCGACGGCGGGGTCTTCGCCTTCGGTGACGCCGACTTCTCGGGCTCGGCCGCCGGCATCACCACCGGCGCGGTCGGCATAGCCCCCGACGCAGACGGCGAGGGCTACTGGATCGCCGCCGCCGACGGCGCCGTGTACTCGTTCGCAGCCGACGACCTGCTCGGTGCGGCGGCCGCGCCCTCCGACTCTGCTCCGCCTGTGGTCGGCATCGCGGCGCGTCCCGGCGGCTACTGGATCGCACGCGGCGAGACGCCCCCGGTTGTCGCCCCACCGAGCAACCGGGCCCACCCGTTCCTCGTGTGCACCCGGTCTCACGAGTCGTCGCACACGCCCCCTGTACGACGACGGGTACGCGGCGGTGAGCTCGTCGGGCACTTACCGGGGCGCCTACCAGTTCTCCCGGTCTACGTGGAACAGCACCGCCGCCCACGCCGGCCGCCCCCGACCTCGTGGGCGTGGACCCGGCAGCGGCCTCCCCGGACGACCAGGACGCCCTCGCCCTCGACCTCTACCACTGGCAGGGCGCCTCCCCCTGGCTCGGCCGCTGCTCCGGCCTCTGACCCCCACACCTCGGTGTCTTGGCGTCACTTCCTCGCGTATACCGCGGGGAAGTGACGCCAAAACGAGGGGTTGGGGGCGCGGGTCTAGCCTACGGGGGTGCCCGGCGACGCCTCCCCAGACCTCGCCGTGGGCGGGTTCAGCGACCGGGGACCGTGGGTGGTCGACCCCGACGACCTGACGTGGCTCCGGGGCCTCGGCCCCGAACGGGAGCGAGCCCGCAACCAGGTGCCCCGGTGGCTCGAGACCGGTCACGTCCCCCCGCTCGGACGCCTCTCGCGCGTCGTGGTCCTGGTCGGCTGGGCCCTGGCGGCCTGGTATGTAACAGACCGCCGCCGTGGTCGGTCCGCCAGCCGGCGGGGTCTCTCACGCCGCCTGCGCTCGTCCTTCGCCCGCCTCGGCGCCACCTACATCAAGCTCGGCCAGATCCTCTCGTCGGGTGAGGGGATGTTCCCCGAGGAGCTGGTCGCCGAGTTCAAGGACCTGCGCGACCGCGTGCCCGCCGAGCCCTTCGAGCACGTGCGGCGCGTCGTCGAGGAGGAGCTGGGGCGCCCGCTCGAAGCCGTCTTCGCGCGCTTCGAGCGACGCCCGATCGCCGCGGCGTCGATCGCCCAGGTGCACGCGGCCCGGCTCCGCACCGGTGAGGAGGTCGTGGTCAAGGTCCAGCGCCCCCGTGTCGCCGAGCTGGTCAGGAAGGACATCGAGGCGATGGCGTGGCTCGCTCCGCGCCTCGTCGGCCGCATCCCGGTCTCGGCCCTTGCGAACCCTCCCGCACTCGTCGAGCTCTTCGCGGAGACGATCGTCGAGGAGCTCGACTTCCGCCTGGAGGCCGAGAACATGCTCGACGTCGGGCGCGTCCTCGCGGAGACCGACCAGCGGGCGGTGATCGTGCCGCGCCCGCACCCGCGCCTCGTGACGCGGCGCCTCCTCGTCATGGAGAGGCTCGACGGCTTCGCCTGGGACGACGTGCGCGCGATGAAGGACGCGGGTGTCGACACCGAGGCCGTGCTGCACGCCGGCCTCGTCTCCTTCATGGAGGGAGCGATGCTCTACGGCGTCTTCCACGGCGACCTGCACGGCGGCAACCTTGCCGTCCGCCCCGACGGGCGCACCGTCCTCATGGACTTCGGCATCACCGGGCGGATGAGCGAGCGCAAGCGCTTGGCGTTCCTGTTCCTGCTCGTGTCGGGAACGACCGGTGACGTCATGGGCCAGCTCCGGGCTCTCCGAGACCTCGGGGCCTTCCCACCCGACACCGACCTCGACGCGGTCTTCCGCGACCTCGGCCTCGACCGACCGACCGTGGACCCCACGACACTCGCCGCCGACCAGCTCCTCCACGAGCTCCAAGAGCTCACGAAGAAGCTCCTCGGCTACGGCGCACGCGCGCCGAAGGAGCTCATGCTCTTCGTGAAGAACATGATGTTCCTCGACGGGGCGATCGCCCTGCTCGCGCCCGATCTCGACATCATCGGGGAGCTGGAGAAGGTCCACACCGACATCGCCACCCGCCACGGGGAGCGCCTCGCAGCCGACATGGGGATCGACGTCTCCGAGGCGACGTTCGACGCCGAGGCCATGAAGGCGGCGATGGGTGTCTCCCCCGACGTGGAGCGACTGACGTACCGCGACGTGCAGGCGCGGCGCGAGACGATCCGGCGCCGCATGGAGGAGCACCGCAGGCGCTGAGCCCGTGTTTGGACCTGAGCGAAGCCCTGGCGACCAGTGCCGTCCAAACAGGGTTGGGGGGTGGTGGTCAGGCCAGAGCGGCGGGCGTGACCCAGAGCAGGACCTCCGCGCCCTCGTTCCCCGCAGTGATCCGCCTCGTGCCGGCGTCGCTCAACCGCGCCGCATCGCCCGCACCGAGGGCCGTCCCGGGCTCGAGCTCCAACCCGCCGAGGGCGACGAAGAGGTGGGCGCGTGGCGCGTCCGGCACCGCGGCCGAGGCTCCCGCACCGAGTCGCACCGCCCAGAGCGTCGTCCCCGGGGTGTCGATGGCGAGCGCCGCGTCCGCGGCACCCCCCGGGCCGGCCGCAACCGCGACGAGCCCGCCGGCAGCCAGAACATCTGAGACGTCGCGCTGCTCGTAGCCCGGCGCGAGCCCTCTGCGACCGGGAGGGGCCCACATCTGCACGACGTGCACGTCGGCCGTCGCACTCGCGTTCATCTCGGAGTGCCGGATCCCGGTGCCGGCACGCATGAACTGCGCGAGGCCCGGGTAGATGACGCCCTCGCCGCCGGTGCTGTCGCGGTGCAGAAGCTCGCCGCGCAGCACCCAGGTGACGATCTCCATGTCGCGGTGCGGATGCTCGCCGAAGCCGCCCCCCGGGGCGATGACGTCTTCGTTGTTGACCAGCAGAAGGCCGTGATGCGTGTTCGAGGGATCGTGGTGGCCGCCGAAGCTGAAGGAGTGCCAGGAGTCGAGCCACGAGGCCACCGTGTGGAACCGCTCGCCGGCCGGCCGCACGTCGACGGCCTCGTCTCGCTCCACGACGCCGCTGCTGTCCGCCATCCGTCAATCCTGCCCCCGATCACGCCCGCGGACGTCGCCCCACCCCCTGTTTGGACCTGAGCGGAGCCCTGGCGGCCAGATCCGTCCAAACCGGGTTGGGGGTGGGCTAGCGGTGGACGCGGCCGGTGTTGACGACCTCGAAGGCCCTGCCGGGGACGGTCTTGAGCTGGTCGAGGTCCTCGTCGTCCCAGCGCGGATCGGCCGCTCCCGTCAGGAACCAGTTCTCGCCGTTGTCGGCGACGATCATCCCGTAGCGCTTCAGCGCACGCAGGATCACCCGGGCCTGCCCGTGGAAGCGTGACAGGTCGTACGACCGCTTCAACCTCAGCCTCAGCCCCATCGGCGGCCTGCCGGCATCGGTGCTCGACGACGCGAAGTGCGTCGCAGGGAGCACGTATCCGCGCTGAGTCCGCCTGACCGTGAACCGGATCGCGTGCCTGACCTCGCCGGCCGCGACCTCGTCGTAGCGCACGAGACCGGGCAGGATCGGCAGCCCCGCTGCGTCGGCCGACGTCCAGCCGCGCGGGCGGAGCCGGTTGGAGCGCAGGTTCCACTTCGCACCCGAGTCCGCCTCCCAGTGGTCGTTGCGCCAGAACGCCCGGTACAGCTCGAAGAGCCGGCACGAACCGCGCTGGACCACCAGGACGTGCCGGTCGCCGTCGCTCCTGCGGCCCCCCTCGACGGGCGCCCGGCGCGGTATCGGGAAGGGTCCCGGGTCGCTCTCGTCGCCGTACGCGGTGTACACGATCGGCCACCGGTGCTGGTCCTTCGCGACCGTCACATACGGGATCCCGTACTTCCCACCGCCTCCGAAGTCGGCGTGGAGCTTCGTCGGACCGTCGGAGTTGATGTTCGTTATGAAGCGCCGCGACCGCCGGTGCACCGGGAGCTTCGACACGTCGGTGTTCCACGCGTTGTCGGCGGGTAGGACACGGCAGCCACCGACCGACGGGAAGACCCGCGCTGCCGTCGCGCCCGGGAGCGGCTGTGCCCCGGCGATGACGGTCGCGGCGATGCACGCCGAGCCGACGAGCATCGCCCGCCGCAGCCCCGTCGTTCGACTGGATCCGCCCGTCGGTCGGGCTCTGCTCGTGCTCGCTCCCGCGTGAGGACCCACGCATCGTGTATCGGCTTCTCAGCGCCCGATCTCCAACCCTGTTTGGACGGATCTGGTCGCCAGGGCTCCGCTGAGGTCCAAACAGGGGTGGGGGCCGGGGCGACCCGGGCCGTAGAGTGTCGGTGCCGATGACCGCCTTCCTGTCCACACTCGCCTCGATACCCAGCCCCTCCGATGGCGTCGTGCGCATCGGGCCGCTGCCCATCCACGCGTACGGCGTCATGATCGCCGTCGGGGTGATCGTCGCTATCCGGATCGCGGAGCGGCGCTACGCGCGGTCAGGGCACGACCCTTCGGTGATCGGCGAGATGGGCGTCGCCGTCGTGCTCGCCGGCGTGATCGGAGCGCGCGTCTACCACCTCTTCACCGGCTACGACTGGGACAGCGGCGGGTTGTCGGGGACAGTCAAGATCTGGGAGGGCGGGCTCAGCATCTGGGGCGCGGTGGCCGGCGGGGTCGTCGCAGTACTGGTGATCGCCCGCCGGCGGAGGATCGACGCTCTCCCCCTCATGGACGCCATGGGCCCGTCGGTCGTGGTCGCCCAGGCGATCGGCCGGTGGGGCAACTGGTTCAACCAGGAGCTCTTCGGCCGGCCCACCGACCTGCCGTGGGGGCTGGAGATCGACCCGTCGCACCGACCCGACGGATACCTCGACCGCGCGACGTTCCACCCGACGTTCCTCTACGAGTCGCTCTGGTGCCTTCTCGTCTTCGCAACGATCGTGATGGCCGAGCGACGCTTCCGGCTGCGGCGCGGCCAGCCGGTCGCTCTCTACATCGCGATGTACACGTTCGGCAGGTTCTTCTTCGAGAACATGCGGATCGACCCCGCCAGCAAGATCTTCGGGATGCGGTTCAACGGCCTGCTGAGCGCCGCCCTCTGCATCGGGGCGACGATCTGGTTCATCGTCCTCGGTCGGCGCGCACCGAGCGGCCCCGGAGCCGGCGACGAGCGGCCCACGGCACCGCCGGGGCCTCAGAGCACACCGGACCCGCCGCCGGCGGCTGGGCTCCCCGCCGGCGGCTGAGCTCCCCGCCGGGGCAGCCGGCCCCGACGCTCGGCCCCGATCAGACGGTGGCGGCAACGCTCGCTGAGCTCTCCTTCACGCAGTCGCGCCCGGCGCGCTTCGCGTCGTACAGAGCCTCGTCGGCGAACCTCAGCGTCGTCCCCGGAGGCTGCCCGTGCACGTGCAGCGCGATGCCGCAGCTGAAGGTGGTGATCGGGACGCCCGCGTTCCAATCGGAGCGGAAGCGGTCGACGCTCACCCGCGCCCGCGTGCCGGCGCGACGTAGCACCAGCACGAACTCCTCCCCGCCGTAGCGCGCACACGAGTCGCCCTCTCGGACCGCATCCCGCAGGAACGCGCCGAGTCGTCGCAGCACGTCGTCACCGACGGCGTGACCGAACTCGTCGTTCACGCTCTTGAAGTTGTCGAGGTCGAGCATCACCACGGCGTCGCCGGGCGCGAGCCGGCTCAGTGCCGCACTTGCCCCGCGCCGATTGCCCAACCCCGTCAGCTCGTCCTGGAGCGAAGCGTCGATCAACGACTCCGTTACCCACAGACGCTCGAATGCCAGCGCTGCCTGCGTTGCGAAAGCGCCGGCGAGATCAGCGGCGTACTCCCTGTTGGTGACCCGGAGCCCCCGCAGCTCGATGGCACCCACGACGCCGCTCGTCCCGCTGAGCGGTGCCGCCATCGAGGTCCCGTTCTCCGCCCAGGCAATCCGTCCCTCGCTCAGGCACCGCTCGACGAGCGGGCTGTGGGGATCGTCGTCGCCGGCGCTGTCGGACACGAACGAGATCTCCGCGTCATGTGCGCGCATCAGCGACGCCCCGTGTCCCGCGACCACCTTCCCTGCGTCGCGACCGTCGAGCCCGTGCGCCAGCGCTTCCGACACGGTGACGAGCCTCCGCATGTCCTGGAGTCGCCTGCCGTCGGCCTGCTCCGCGGAGCGCAGGCGGGTCGCCAGCCAGGCCAGGGCCTCGCCCATCACGACGTAGACGGAGACGGTGACCGCGAGGTACCCGACCGACGGGCCGAGCGGTTCGTGATGTACCAGCAGCGGCACGAGATATGCGAGCGCGACCATCGGCGAGCACATGAGAGAGGTCCCCGGCCTGAAGGTGACCCCGACCCACGCTGCCGCTACGACGAAGTACATCGAGTAGGTGGCGTTGTCGGGGCCGAGGGCCCAGTTCCGCCAGACGACCGAGCCGAGGGCGATCGGCACGAAGACGAGGAGCGCCCGCCGCGACCACCGGTGCCAGGGCAGGGCGAAGAGGCAGGCTCCCCCCACGATTATCGAGAGGTCGACGACGACCATCGTCGTCGTATCGACACCTTCGGGCGTGGGGAAGCCCCGGGTCGCCAGGTCGGCCAGGCCCGCCGCGACGAACATGAACGCCGCCACACGCCCGAGGAGCCTCTGTGAGAGTGCCAGCACCGCCATACTGGAGAGACATCGGCTCGCTTCCGCTCATCCTGGAGTCCCGATATGCGCCCGAACCCCGAGGTCTCGGGGTCATCGACCCGGCCTCGCGGGGCCTGATCCGCCGTGGCACTCCTACCGGAGGATGATCCCTTCCTCTGCCTCGGGGCCGATTGGAGAACCGACCGCGACCCGACGACAGCGGGCCGCCGCTTCCGTACCCTCTAACCCTGACCGCCGACCAGGAGCAGACCGTGACCAGCACACTCGCGCCCCCGTCCTCTGCCGCGCGCGCCGTCGATGCCGTGAAGATCTACGGGCGGGGGGAGACCGCCGTGCACGCCCTCGACGGCGTCACCGTCGACTTCCCCGCCGGCGACTTCACGGCGATCATGGGCCCGTCGGGGTCGGGCAAGAGCACCCTCCTCCACTGCCTCGCCGGCCTCGACACCCTCACATCGGGCGCCGTCTACCTCGGCGACGACGAGATCGGGGGCCTCTCCGACAAGGCCCTCACCAAGGTGCGTCGTGACCGGATCGGCTTCGTCTTCCAGGCGTTCAACCTCGTGCCGACTCTCACCGCTCTCGAGAACATCACTCTCCCGGCGAGCCTCGCCGGCTCGAAGCCCGACGAGGAGTGGCTCGACACCGTCGTCGAGACTCTCAGGCTGCGCGACCGCCTCACACACCGTCCCTCGGAGCTCTCGGGCGGCCAGCAGCAACGCGTCGCCATCGCCCGCGCGCTCGCGAGCCGGCCTCAGGTGATCTTCGCCGATGAACCGACCGGGAACCTCGACTCGCGCTCAGGGGCCGAGGTGCTCGGGTTCATGCGGCAGGCCGTTCGCGATTTCCGGACAGACGATCGTCATGGTCACCCACGACCCGGTAGCGGCGTCGTACGCGAACAAGGTGATCTTCCTGGGCGACGGCCGCGTCGTCGACACGCTCGACGCCCCGACTCCCGACGCCGTGCTGGGCAAGATGCGCGGGATCGGGGGCTGACGCGCCATGTGGAAGGTCACCCTGAAGGGGCTCCTGGCGAAGAAGCTCCGGTTCCTTCTCACCGGGCTGGCCGTGACACTCGGCGTCGCGTTCATGTCCGGGACGATGGTCCTGACCGACACGATCGGCAGCGTCTTCAACCAGCTCTTCGAGGAGACCGAGGCCGGTACCGACGCCGTGGTGCGCGGAATGGCCGAGATCGAGACCGACTTCGGCGCCGAACGGCCGCCCGTGTCGGGCGACGTGCTGCGCACGGTAGCGACCGCCGACGGCGTCGACCACGCCGTCGGATCCGTGCAGGTCAACCAGGCACAGATTGTCGACAAGAGCGGCGACGCGGTCGGGAACTCCTGCAACGGACCTCCCACGCTCGGGTTCTCCTGGTACGACGACCCCGAGCTGAGCCCCATGACGCTCGTCGCCGGCGGCCGTGGGCCGAGCAGCGACGACGAGATCGTCGTCGACCGCGGCTCGGCGAAGAAGGCCGACCTCGCCCCCGGCGACAGGGTCTCGGTGCTCACACAGAAGGGCGCCAAGGACTACACGATCGTCGGAACGGCGACGTTCGGCAGCGCTGACAACCTCGCCGGGGCATCCCTCGTGTTCTTCACGACCGACGAGGCGATGCGGATCAACGGCTACGACGACGAGTATGACGAGATCGACGTCGCCGCAGCCGAGGGTGTCAGCCAGGAAGAGCTCGTCGCCGGCATTCAGAAGGCGCTCCGCGTGGAGGGCACCCAGGGGATAGAGGCGCTCACCGGCGAGGCCATCATCGAGGAGGGTCAGAATCAGATAGCCGACAACCTCGGCTTCTTCAGCACGGTCCTGCTCGTCTTCGCCGGCGTCGCCCTCTTCGTCGGATGCTTCATCATCTACAACACCTTCTCGATCATCGTCGCGCAGCGCACCAAGGAGATGGCGCTGCTGCGCGCCCTCGGCGCGAGCCGCAGGCAGGTCATGGGCTCGGTCATCGCCGAGGCCCTGCTCATCGGTGTCGGAGCGTCGGCTCTCGGTCTCGGTGCCGGCGTCGCCCTCGCGTCGCTCCTCGCCGGTCTGCTGAACGCCCTCGGGTTCAGTCTCCCCGGCGGCGACCAGGTGATCCAGGCCGACACGATCGTCACCGCCTTCGTCGTCGGCACGCTGGTCACCGCCGTCTCGGCGGTGGTGCCCGCGCGCAAGGCATCGAGGGTCCCACCGGTGGCGGCGATGCGCGCCGTCGCCGTGGAGCCGACGTCCCACGGACGAACCCGGGTCGTCGCGGGTACGTCGGTGACGGTGGTCGGCGCCGCCCTGCTCCTCTTCGGGCTTCTCGGCAGACCCGACAACGCGATCTCCTACGTGGGCGCCGGGGCATTCACCGTCCTGATCGGAGTCTTCCTTCTCAGCCCACTGATGGCCCGCCCGGTCGCCCGCGTAATCGGGACTCCGCTGCCGCGCCTGCGCGGCGTCGCCGGCACCCTCGCGCGGGAGAACGCGATGCGGAACCCGAAGCGGACTGCGGTCACCGCCTCGGCGCTGATGATCGGCGTCGCGCTGGTCGGCTTCATCACGATCTTCGCGTCGTCGGTGAAGGCCTCCGTCGCCGCCACGGTCGACGCCCAGGTCAACGCCGACTATGTGGTCTCGTCGTGCGCCGGGGGCTTCGGGGCGGGCGGTCTGAGCCCGACGGTCGCCGAGGAGATCAAGGGGCTTCCGGAGGTCGCAGCCTCGACCGGCCTGCGGTTCGGCCCCATGAAGGTGGACGACTCCACCGCGTTCGCCATCGCTGCCGACCCCTCCGCCACCGACGAGCTCTTCGACTTCGACATCCAGGAGGGATCCTTCTCCGACCTCGGCGCCGACGGCCTGGCCGTCTCCCGACGCAAGGCCGACGACAACGACTGGGCGCTCGGTGACCGGGTGGAGCTCACATTCGCCCTCACCGGGAAGCAGGAGTTCACCATCAGAGCGATCTTCGACGACACGGATGCGGCCGGCAACTACCTGATCTCCATCGCCGGCTACGAGGAGAACTTCAAGGACCAGGTCGACGTCCAGATCTTCGTCAAGCTCGCCGATGGAGTCACCCTCGAGGATGGCCGGAGCGCCATAGAGCCCCTGCTGGTCGACTACCCGATGGCCGAGCTCCAGGACCAGGGCGAGTTCCTCCGGAGCCAGGCCGCGCAGGTAGACCAGATGGTCAACCTGATCTACGCGCTCCTCGGCCTCGCCGTGATCATCGCTCTGATAGGCATCGCCAACACGCTGGCGCTCTCGATCTACGAGCGCACACGCGAGATCGGGCTGCTCCGCGCCGTCGGCATGAGCCGGTCGCAGGTGCGCACTACGGTGCGGTGGGAGGCGGTGATCATCTCGCTCTTCGGGACTGCTCTCGGCATCGTCGTCGGGCTCTTCTTCGGGTACGTCGTCTTCCTGGGCCTGCGCGACGAGGGGTTCACCGAGTTCGACTTCGCGCCCGGGCAGCTCCTCGTGGTGGTCCTGCTCGGAGCCCTCGCCGGGATCGCGGCCGCGTTCGGACCGGCGCGCCGCGCCGCGAAGCTGGAGGTGCTCGACGCGATCGCCTTCGAGTGACGGCCGGGGCATCGATTCCGGTCGCTCCGCCCACAACCCCGGCCGCTCCGCTCACAACCCCGGCCGCTCCGCTCAGCTGTCGAAGCGGGCCCGCACGGCGGCATCCTTCGCAGCCACGGCGTCGGCGAGACGCACCTGGTACTCCGAGAGCGCTGCCCGCAGCGAGTCGTCCGCCGTGGCGAGAATGCGGACGGCCAGCAGGCCGGCGTTGCGCGAGTTGCCGATCCCGACCGTCGCCACCGGGATGCCTGCAGGCATCTGGACGATCGAGAGCAGCGAGTCGAGACCGTCGAGCTGGCGGAGGGGCACCGGTACACCGATCACCGGCAGCGGCGTCAGCGACGCCGTCACCCCGGGGAGATGAGCCGCGCCACCGGCGCCGGCGATGATCACGCGCATCCCGCGCCCCGCAGCGCCGCGTGCCCACTCGACCAGGGCGTCGGGTGCACGGTGCGCCGAGATGACGCGGACCTCGCAGCCGACACCGAACTCCGCAAGCGCGTCGACGGCGCCCTGCATCACGTCGACATCCGAGTCGCTTCCCATGACGATGCCGACCAACACGCTCTTCCCCGACACGCCGACCCTCCCCCCGCCCCCGTTCAGGAGGGGCGTCGATAGACCACACATATTGTGGTCTATCGACGCCCGTGCCGGTTGACTGGGCGTGGGTACGATCGGGGCGAGCGGGGCGAGCGGAGGTAGAGGGGTGCGGGGATGACCGAGAGGCTCCTGATCGTCGGGGGCGACGCCGGAGGGATGTCGGCCGCCGCGACCGCCCGCCGTCGCGTCCCGACCGACAAGCTCGAGATCGTCGCCTTCGAACGCGGCAGCTACACCTCCTATGCGGCTTGCGGCCTGCCGTACTTCGTCGCCGACATGGTGCCCTCGGCCGATCGCCTCGTGGCGCGGTCGCCCGAGAAGTTCCGTGCCCAGGGGATCGACGCCCGGACCGGGCACGACGTGGTCGAGATCGACCTCGAACGCCGGGCCCTGCGAGTCCGCGACACCGACGCCGGCACCGAGTCGTGGGAGCCGTTCGACCAGCTCCTCGTCGCGACCGGAGCCACCCCGCTCCGCCCGCCGCTCCCGGGTGTCGACGCCGGCGGCGTGCACGGAATCCAGACGATCGGCGACGGGATCGCACTGCGCTCGCAGATCGACACCGGGGAGGCCACACGCGCCGTGGTCGTAGGGGGCGGATACATCGGCCTGGAGATGGCCGAGGCGATGGTCCGCCGCGGTCTCTCGGTCGCCCTGGTGGAGATGGCCGCGCAGCCCATGGGCACCCTCGATCCCGACATCGGAGCCCTCGTGGCCGACGCGCTGCGCGCCATGGGCGTCTCTGTGCACCTGGGCACGGCCGTGGAGGGATTCGAGACCGACGCCGGTGGCAACGTCACCGGTGTCGCCACGACCGCCGGGACATTGCCGGCCGACGTCGTGGTGCTCGGCCTCGGGGTCCGCCCGAACGCGTCTCTCGCCGCCGACGCCGGCATCGCCGTCGGGGTCACCGGGGGCATCGTCACCGACCGCCGGATGGCTACCAGCGCAGAGGGCGTCTGGGCCGCCGGCGACTGCGTCGAGACCTACCACCGCGTCAGCCGTCGTCCCGTCGCCATCGCCCTGGGTACCCACGCGAACAAGCAGGGGCGCGTCGTGGGTGTGAACGCGACCGGCGGCTACCTCGCATTCCCGGGGGTGATCGGCACGGCGGTGATGAAGGTCTGCGAGTACGAGGTGGCCCGCACCGGGCTGACCGAGCGCGAGGCCTCGGCCGCGGCGTTCTCGTCGGTCGCGGCGACGATCGACGGCAGCACCCGCGCGCACTACTACCCGGGCGCGACACCGATCACCGTCAAGGTCGTCGCCGAGAAGATGACGGGACGACTCCTCGGCGCCCAGATCATCGGTCGCGAAGGCGCGGCGAAGCGGATCGACGTGATCGCGGCCGCTATCTGGAACGAGATGACGGCCGAGGAGCTCTCGCAGCTCGATCTCGGCTACGCGCCGCCGTTCTCACCGGTCTGGGACCCTGTCCTCATCGCCGCCCGCAAGGCGGCCGAGGCCGTCACCGACGCCGGCACGACGGGCTGACGGGCCGACCGGCACGACGGGCTGACCGGCCGACCGGCACGACCGGCACGACCGGCACGACCGGCACGACCGGCACGACCGAGGCGCTATCTCGCGCGATCGGCGGCGTGGCTCTCCAGCTCCAGGTCGGACTCGTACATCCGGCGCACCAGCTCCTCGAAGCTCACCGTCGGCGTCCAACCGAGCCGCTCCCTAGCCTTGGAGGCGTCGCCGATCAGCAGATCCACCTCGGACGGGCGGTCGAAGCGGACGTCGTGCTTGACGAACGGCTCCCAGGAGTCGTAGCCGGCGAGTCGTGAAGCGACGTCGAGGAACTCACGGATGGTGTGCGTCTCGCCGGTCGCGATCACGTAGTCGTCGGGCGCGTCCTGCTGGAGCATGAGCCACATCGCCTCCACGTAGTCGCCCGCGTACCCCCAGTCTCTGCGCGACTCGAGATTCCCGAGGCTGATCCCCGGCTGCAGCCCGAGCTTGATGCGCGCCAGCGACGAGGTGATCTTCCTCGTCACGAACTCGTGCCCGCGACGCTCCGACTCGTGGTTGAAGAGGATCCCGCTGCTGGCGTGGATCCCGTATGCCTCGCGGTAGTTGACGGTGATGTCGTGACCGAAGACCTTCGCTACTCCGTACGGCGACCGCGGGTGGAAGGGCGTCAGCTCCGTCTGCGGGACCTCGCGCACCTTGCCGAACATCTCCGAGGAGGATGCCTGGTAGAAGCGGATCGGGTTGTTCTGCGCGCCCCCACGATGCGGACCGCCTCCAGCATCCGCAGCACTCCCAGCCCGGTGATCTCGGCGGTGAGCTCCGCCTGCTTGAAGGAGAGCTGCACGAAGGAGATCGCGCCGAGGTTGTAGACCTCGTCGGGCTGCACCTGCTCCATGACGGCTATCAGCGAGGAGAGGTCGCGCAGGTCGCCGTCTACGAGCTCGAGGGCCGGGTTCTCCTCGACGACGAGGGCCGCCTTCGGGTTGTTCTGGCCGCGGATCAGGCCGAAGACCTGATATCCCTTCGAGGCGAGGAACTCCGAGAGATAGCGGCCATCCTGACCGGTGATCCCCGTGATCAACGCGCGCTTCATGCTGCCCCTTCCTGCGGCCATGCCCGGCGGCTCCGTACGACAGCGTGACGCTACTCGGAGCGGCGCGGCCTCCCCGCGTCGCAGCCCCGCCGCGTCGCGCCCGCCGCCGTCAGCCGGCTGCACTCGGCGCAAGCGCCTCGGACCCCGGTGGCACCGCGGGCTCGGGCGCGACCTCGCGGCTGTACGATCCGAGCATGTCCCAGCCGGCGGTCGGTGCTGCGCAGACGACGGCCCCCGGTCCCCACACCGGGGGAGCGCCCGAGGGTTCGGCGTCCCCCAACCCCCTTCGACCCTCCTGTTGCTGGTCCGCCACGCCGTCACGGAGCAGACGGGGCCGATCCTCTCGGGGCGACTGGCGGGCATAGACCTCTCGGACACGGGTCGCGAACAGGCCGCCGCCGTCGCGTCCCGCCTCGCCGGCGCCGCGGTCGCCGCCGTCTACGCGAGCCCGATCGAGCGCACCACCCAGACCGCGGAGTCGATCGCCGCCCACCACGGCCTCCCGGTGCTGCCCCCTCGCGGGTGTCATCGAGGCCGACTACGGGGAGTGGACCGGCGGACGGATCGAAGACCTGTCGCGTACAGACGACTGGAAGGTCGTGCAGACCACGCCGTCGCGGGCGAGGTTCCCCGGCGGCGAGTCGCTCCGCGAGATGCAGGCGCGCACGGTTTCCGCCCTCGAGGACGTGGTCGCCCGCCACCGCGGTGAGGCGGTCGTCGTGGTCAGTCACGCCGACCCGATCAAGGCTGCCATCGCACACTTCTGCGGGATGCACCTCGACCACTTCCAGCGGCTGCACGTCTCGCCCGCATCCCTCACCGCTATCCACTTCGGCTCCGCGCTCTCCGGCGGCGCACTGCTGCTCACCTGCAACAACACCGGCGACATCGAAGGCCTGCAACCGACGATCACTCACGACACCCCGGCAACCGACACCGAGTCGGCGGTGCGCAGCGCGCCGGATCCGCACGGCGACCGACCTGCGAGCGCGCTCCGTTCAGGAGGCGGGCGTGGGTGACCTGATCGAGTGGGAGGAAGTCGACACCATCACCGCCGGCGCCATCGGCGAGCCCGGCCAGCGGGTCTTCATGATCCAGGCGCGAAGAGGTGCCGAGACGCTGAGCGTGGTCGTCGAGAAGGAACAGGTCGCGATCCTCGCGACCGAGGCCCAGGAGCTGCTGGCGCGGATCGTCGAGGAAGACCCTCCGACACCGGAGGCGATGCACCCACCGCTCCTCGAGACCCCGGTAGCGGCGGCCGTGCCCCTCTTCCGCGCCCGCCTCATCGGGCTCGGATACGACCCGGAGAGCCGGATGGTCCTCATCGAGCTGCGCGAGGACGCCGTCGAGGAAGGCGGGATGCCGCCGCCGATAGAGGAGAGCGAAGGCTACGTGGCCCGCCTCCACGCGACGCGCGGGCAGGTCCTGGCGATGACGGGGTCCGGCTCGGCGGCCGTCGCCGCCGGGCGTCCCGCCTGCTCACTCTGCGGCTTCCCCATGGATCCTGACGGGCACCCCTGCCCGAGATGGAACTGACACCCGAGGCGTCTACAGACGGCGCGCGGCGGCTGCTGCGCGAAGGTGAGGTCTCCCTGCTCGGGCGCATCCCCTGGTCGTCGAACGCGACCCACCTCGCTCTGCTTGCGAATCCCCGGGTCCAAGCCGGCAACCACGCCGACCCGCTCAGTCACACCGACCCGCGCAACGTCGCCGAACCGCGCAGCCACGCCGGTCCGCGCGCCGGCTCCGGCGAGATGCTCGCGGTCTACAAGCCGATCAGGGGAGAGCGACCGCTCTGGGACTTCCCCACCGGGACACTCGCCGCGCGGGAGGCCGCGGCGTTCGAGATCTCCGAGGCGCTGGGCTGGTGCATCGTCCCCGACACAGTCGTGCGCGACGGTCCGCTCGGCGTGGGGATGGTGCAGCGCTTCGTCGAACACGACCCTGCGGAGCACTACTTCACCCTGCTCGGCGACCACTCCGACCGCCTCCTTCGGTTCGCCGTCTTCGACGTAGTGGTGAACAACGCCGACAGGAAGGGCGGCCACGTGCTTCTCGGCCTCGACGGAGCGCTCTGGGGCATCGACCACGGCGTCACGTTCCATCCGCACTGGAAGCTCCGCACCGTCATCTGGGACTTCGCGTCGTGCCCGATCGGCACGGCCGTCGAGGCCGACCTGCGTGCTCTCCTCGGCCGCCTCGACGACGACCTGGCGCGCCGCCTCGCCGCGCTGCTCACCGCAGAGGAGATCGGCGCAATCAGGCAGCGCGTCGAGCACCTCCTCGCCGCCGGGGTGCTACCGGATGCCGACCCGGGCCACCACTCCTACCCCTGGCCCCTCGTCTGAGGCTGGCGTCGCCGCGGCAGACAGCGACGCTAGACGGGCTCGAGCTCGGCGCTCAGGTACCGGGTGCGACACAGCGAGCGCTGCAGCTTGCCCGACGACGTCTTGGGGAGGGTCCCGGGGCGCACGAGGACAATCTCCTCCGGCGTGTACCCGACTGTGGCGCGCACCCGCTCCGCCACGGCGGCCCGGATCTCGATCGACCGGTCGTTCGTCTTGCTCTCCGCCACCACCACGAGCGTCTCGCGTCCCTTGCGGCCCTCGGTCCC
Source organism: Acidimicrobiia bacterium (assembly GCA_027494135.1). Taxonomy (GTDB): domain Bacteria; phylum Actinomycetota; class Acidimicrobiia; order IMCC26256; family PALSA-610; genus JAOSJK01. The sequence goes on from JAOSJK010000001.1 coordinate 1,118,209, forward strand.
GAACGCGATCACGTTCCCCGCCCGCACTCCGTCGATGTCGGCGACAGCGCGCTCCACGTCGTGCGGATGGACGTTCCGTCCTCCGAGGATGATCACGTCCTTGATGCGGCCACAGATCACGAGGTCGCCGTCGACCAGGTACCCGAGGTCGCCGCTCCGCAGCCAATCGTCGTGGAACGCGAGGGCGGTCGCCTCCGGGTGCCGGTAGTAGCCGGGCGTGACCGAGGTACCGCGGATCTCGAGCTCTCCTACCTCGCGGTCGCGCATCACCTCGGCGGTGACCGGGTCACAGATCCTCATCTCGAGGCCCTTGACCGCCGTGCCCAGGAAGACCAGCGACCGGGCCGCGTCCTGGTCGGCGTCGCAGGCGGCTGCGTACCGGTCGGTCTCCAGGACGCGTCCGTCGACGGTGTCGATCCGCATCCCCGCGCCCGGCTTCTGGAAGGCGACGGCCACGGTCGACTCGGCCATCCCGAACGCCGGGTACAACGCCGCAGGATCGAAGCCGTGCACCCCCGCCGCCTCGGCGAAGGCGGCGATCCCGATCGGGTCGACCGGCTCGGCGCCGTTCAGGCCCAGTCGGAAGCGCGACAGGTCGAGGTCGCCTGCGCGGCGCAACGCCCGCGCTGCGAGCACGTAGGAGAAGTTGGGGCCTGCGGTGCAGGTCCCCCCGTACTCCGACATCCACTCCATCCACCGGCCGGGTGACGCGAGGAAGTCCTGCGGGGCCGCCAGCACGAGATCCGTACCGCTGTGCATGCAGAGCGCCAGCACCCCGATGAGCCCGAGGTCGTGGTAGAGCGGGAGCCACGAGACCGCGACGTCGTCCTCGGGGTCGAGCGCTATCGCGTGGGCGACTGCTTCGAGGTTCGCTGCAACGCAGCGGTGCGGGAGCATCACACCCTTGGGGTCGGAGGTCGAACCGCTCGTGTACTGGAGGATCGCGAGTGCCTCGGGGTCCTCGGCGGGCCTCAGGTACGCATCGGAACCGGGCCGGCCGGCCCTCGTACCAGGTCGTCGAGGAGGACGACCGGCGGATCACCCGGTCGGGGCTCCATGAACGCGATCAGTGCTGCGTCGGCCACGACGACGGTGGCGTCGGAGGCGACTATGCGGGCGCGCGTCTGGGCGACGAATTCTCGACGGAGCCCAACCGCATCGGGAGGGGCAGCACGACCGCCGCTGCACCCGCCAACCAGGTGGCCTCTATCGCCGTGACGAGGGGGCGGGTGGTGGGTCCCAGGATCGCGACGTGCGAGCCCGGGGTGACTCCACGAGCCTGGAGGCCGGCCGCCATGGAGCGGGCATCGTCGAGCATCTCGGCCCACCCGACCCGGTCCTCCGATCCATCGGCCCCGGCGGCGGAGCCCAGGAACGTCAGGGAGCCGCGGCGTTCGGCCGCCGTCTCGAGGAGGGGGTATCAGCGACGAGAGAGATGTCATGCGACATTCGACCCACCGCAGCCTGAAACGTTACGCGGGATGTCACGCCGGACGTCACGCCCGACGTCACGCCGGCGGCGATCAGGATCTCAGAATCTGACCGGGACCTCGGTCACGTTGATCTCGGTGCCGTCGCGAGCGGAGGACTCGTAGACGACGAGCGTGCCCGACGTCTCGGCTCCCGGATCGAACTCCAGGCTCCCCTCGAACGGACCCATCGTCCCCATGCCGCCGGTGCCGGTGGTGTAACCCTCCGCGATGGTGGCACCGGAGGCGTCCTCCAACCGGAACTCCACACCCGACTCGAAGGTGTTGTTGGAGCCGGTGATCGTCAGGGGGCTCGCGACGACGTCGCCGGGCGCCGGTGACTCGACCAGGATCAGAGGTGTCGCGTACTCGAAGTCGGCTCGGCCGACCGGGCCATCGAGGACGAAGCCCTCGCCGCTGAACTCCGTGACGGGCTCACCGTCGAGCTCGAAGAGGACCGAGTCGACCGTCGGGAACTGCGTGAGGGTGAAGACCACCGACGCCAACCGTGTGGTGACCGACGAGGTGCCACCGCCGTCGTCGTATGCCGAGGAGAGGTCCACGGTCGCAACACCGTCCTCGATGACCACGCCGTTCAGCTCCGTGCCGTCGGGGATCGTGGTGACGAAGCCGAGAGACGCCTCGTCGTCGTCCGGCCCCGCTAGCAGCGCCCGCAGGGCTGCGGCCGCCGGCGCCCCGTCGTCTGGCACCTCGCGCCTCACGACGGCCACCTTCTCGTCGCGCAGGAAGTAGACGAGGACGTCGGTGAGTGCGGGCGCCGTGGTAGTGGTCGCATCCGGAGCCGTGGTCGTGACGGCATCGCCGGACGGTGTGCTCGTAGACGTCGCCTCATCGCCGGAGGAGTCGTCGTCGCCGCCGCAGGCGGCCGCGCCGAGCAGAAGGGCGACGAGGAGCGGGGCTGTCAGTGCGCGCAGAGTCGTTCGCATGCATAGATCATCCCACTCCGCACCGCCCGCGATCAGGGACCATCGGCACCCGGTACCGGGACCCGCGATCCCAGCGGCCGACCGCGCCCCCGCGACTACGCGGCGGCGCCACCCCGCCCTCCGCGCCGCCTACGACCCACGAGGATCACCGCACCGAGCACGACCAGCACTCCCGCGCCGGCCGCGACGGCGGTCGACGGGAACTCGTCGCCGTCACCCCCGTCTACATCGCTCGGCCCCGAGGCCCCTGCGGTCGAGGTAGCCCCGATCGAGGTCGAGGGCACCGGCTCACCCCCTGATGCCTCGGCGCCGCCCATCGCAACCGTGATCGACGGCTCCGTTCCGCCGCCTACCTCGTCGCAACGCGTCCCGGACGCGTCGCTCTGCCGGGAGACCGCTCCCCAGACGATCTCGTCGCCGTCGTCGACACCCGACCCGCTGACGATCACGTTCACCTCGCCGTCTCGGTAGACCTTGTCGACCGGCCAGGGCATCTCCTCCCCGCCGACCTCGGCGACGAGGCGACGCCCCGCACCCCTCGCCTCGTCGATCACACGGATGCTCTGGTCGAGGGTGCGGTCGTGCAGGTACCAGGTGAAAGACGCCCGCTCCGGGTTCGTGGCGAAGTACTCCTCCGCGTCGCCGTCGGTGCGCGCGACGAACCACAGGCCCCCGTACGGGTCCACGAGCGCCGTCGCACCTACGAGGTCCATCGCCGCCGGACCCGTCGTCGCCTCCGTGTTCGCGCCACAGTCGGCGAAGAAGTCGCCGGTCGGGTCGGAGGTGACACGGTCGACAGGGGCCTGCGCCGACGCAGGCCCCGTCAGGAGCGTCGCGCCGAGCGCAACCGCGAGAGGCAGGACCGCCGAAGTTCGCACGCGTACGCCTCAGGTGCCCTTCACGCCGGGTGCCTCCGGCGCGAAGTCGGGCCAACGCGACCGTGACTTCGCCGCGAGCCGGTGCAGCAAGGCGATCGCACCCGGATCGTCGTCGCCCGGACGCACCTCGATCACGCCGTCGCGAGCGAGCGCGTCGATCAGGTCGCGGCCCGTGTCGGTGCGCACGATCGTGAGAGTCCAGTCACCGAACGCTCCGATGCCCCCCGTGGAGATGTCGGCGTGCTCGGCGGCGAAGTCGGGACACATCTTGCAGCCCTCGCGCGTCCATGCGTGGCACTCCTTGAGCGGCACCTCGTGGTAGCCGCCGTCGTGCGTCCAGATCTGGAACACGCCCTTGATGTTCATCTTGCGGATCGAGGCGCGCTCGATCCCGTACTTGGCCTCGAACAGCTCCTCGAAGATCGCGTCGTCGAAGCTCTTGGAGCAGAGGAGACCGATGTTGAGCGTGATCCGTCGCGCCGCCTTGCCGGCCTTTCGCTGCTTCATCACCGGTGGGGACGACGACTGACACGACATCCCGACGAGCGCGATCCGGTCCTCCCCCTTCTCTAGGTCGTCGTACGCGAGCGTGTTGGCCGAGTACGTGTAGCGGCTACCGGCCGAGGCGATCACCTCCGCGCGCGTCCGCGCCACGCCCGGCACCGCCTTCCAAGTCGACCCGTCGCCCTCGAGGTACGAGACGAGAGCGGCGTCGATCACGTCGTTCTCGAGTGCGTACGACAGCAGGGCGGAGACGAGGCCGCCGTCCTGGCCGGCCTCGAGGATCTCCGGGTCCGTGGCCCGGGTGAGCACGATGTCCTTGAAGATGCCCGAGACCTCTGCGGGCTCGCGCTCACGACCGAAGAGGTGTCGGTCGACATCGGTCTCCCAGGTGCGGAAACGGGGGCAGGCCCGCGTGCACGAGGTGCAGGCCTTGTCGCCGTGGCTGCAGTCGCCCGGCCCGCCGTACTCCTCGATCTGCACGGGTTGATACCGACCGTCGGTGTCGTCGTATCCGAGCACGTCGTGCGGGCAGACGATCACGCACCCGGCGCAACCGGTGCAGAGCCCCGTGGTCACCACCTCGTCGTAGAGGTGCTTCCAGGAGAGCTTCCAGCGCTCTTTGGTCGGGGCTGCAGCCTCGGGGCCCATGCGACGCTCCTCCCGGGTCGTCGACGCAGTGACGTCGTGCCGCGCAGTCTCGCACGCGGGGTTCGCCGATTCCGACGCGGGGTGCGCCACCCGATCGCGCTCTCGTGCGCGCCGGACCCCGCTGGTGCAACCGTTGCTAGCCGACTCCGTTGCGCCGGGCGCGACCCGAGCGCACGAGGAGCAGGGCGGAGCCGCCGATCAGGGCGACCGCTGCGGCGAGCAGGTTGGCCGCGTCGCTGCCGGTGCGCGGGAGGAGTCCGCCTGGGCCGCCCTGAACGCTCGACGCAGACGTCGTCGTACCTGCCACGGTCGTGGCCGCACCCGCGCTCGTGGTCGTGACAGCCGGAGCACTCGTCGTGGTGCCCGCGCCCGATACAGGCGGGCCGCTGGTCGTGGTCGAAGCCGTCGTAGAAGTCGTCGTCGAGGTCGTGGTCGATGGGCTCGCCCTCTCGACGACAACGCTGTTCGACGGCGTCGACCTGCCGCTCCCTCCGCCCTCGGCGTACTCGGCCTCGACGACGAACCAGTGACTGCCGGTGGAGAGAGAGCGGAAGCGGACGGCCGTCTCGCTCGCAGCGACGCTCCGCACGGCGCCGCCCGGCAGCTCGGTGACCGTGTACCTCGCGACGGTGTGCCCGGGCCGGGACGCAGGCGGGGCCTTCCATGACACCTCGACTGCCCTCCAGCCGGCCTTTGCAGCGCGGTCCGACTCCGTGGCGGTAAGTGCGGTGACCTTGATCGGGGTCGCGGCTCCGTAGGCCTTCCGGCACGGCTGCCCGCGCAGCGACGGGCAGGCCGGTAGCGCGCCCGGAGCGTCTACCCCTGGGATCACGGGCAGCACGACACGCGACGCGTGACCTACGGAGTGCCCGATCTCGTTGACCACGACGCCATCTGCGGGAAGGTCGTCGAACGTCCAGAACGGACGGTTGCCGCCGGGCGCTTCGACTGTCACGCGAATCCGCGAACCGGGCCTGAACACGTGGGCGAACGGGAAGAGCTCCACCCGCACCGGGATCAGCTCACCCGACGGCAGCGGTGACGCGTCTTCCGAGAGATGCGTGTGCCACGGTCGGAGCTCTGTCGTCTCGGTGGCGTCGAGCTCACGGTGGCTCGCCCGGAGCCAACCGCTCTGTACGTAGCGCTCCTCGCCGTCGGGGCGGATCTCGGTGAGCGTGACCTCGATGTCGGTGTCGGCGGCCGACGACCGCAGCCACAGGTCGACGCTCCCCGTACCGGCCATGACCACCTCCCCGGTAAGCGTCTTGCTGTCGAATGCGAGTGCCTTTCCGAGAGGGAGCGGGCTCCAGTGCCAGTCGGGCAGGGCCTTCCAGATGCTGGTCGTCGAACCCGTGTAGTTGGTGCGCTGCTTGGCGGTGGGGTCGTAGACGTACGAAGTCGTCGCCTTGCCGTCTCCGTCGGCGACGCTCGGCGGGGACTTGCCGAGTCGCTGATCGGGCTGGAACCACCAGGTCTTCGGCACGGTCTCGGCGGGCGGCCACTGGGAGAACGACAGCTCGAACGTGCCCACCGGCGTTCCCGGCTTCTTTCTCCTGCCGCCGTTCTCGAAGACGATGCGCACCGGCGGCTCCGACCGGTAGGCGGCGAGTGCCGCGTCGTACGACGGGTACGAGGTGAAGCGGTCGGCCTCCAGCACGACCCCCGGCACACCTATCTCGCTCTCGATCACCGCCGGGGCCAGGAAGCGGAACAGCGCCGGCATCTGCGGGATCCGGCGGGCGACGTAGAACTCGAGGAACTCGTACCAGCGGTTGATCTGCGAGAGCAGCGACTCCACGTGGGTGCCGTTCGTGGCGGTGAAGCGCGTGTCGATCGACGGCGCGAACCGGTCCCACATGGACGGGAAGTGTCCGCCGGTCTGCTCGTCCTGCCACGCGCCCGCCATGAAGACCGGGACGTCGATAAGACCGGCGAAGGTGATCGGGGCGATGGCGTCGCCGGCCTCGCGCTCGTAGTAGGGGTTCTCGGCGATTAGCTGCTCGAGGTCGGGGTTCTGGAGGCGCAGGAGCTGGTTCTCCGCGCACTCTTCGCCGTTCGGCCCGCCGGCGTCGACGATTCCGCGCTCCCAGCCCTGCCCGTAGGGCCTCCCCGACGCGACGCGATCGCGCGCCCAGTCGAGCGCGAAGCCGTCGTTGAAGATGCCACCCGGGTAGAGCGTGCTGCGATAAGTGTCTGCGATCACCGACAGCGGAGCGATCGCGGCGAGGTGAGGAGGGCGGGTACGTGCGACGAAGAGCTGGGAGATGCCCGGATACGAGACGCCGATCATCCCAACCTTGCCGTGAGCGACCCACGGCTGTGCCGCTACGGCCTCGATCACGTCGTAGCCGTCGAGCGACTGCAGCTCCTCGAAGTACATGAACGAACCGCCAGAGCATCCGGTGCCGCGCATGTTCACACCGACGGTCGCGTACCCGAGGTTCTGCGCGATCAGGGTGCTCGGCTGTGGTGACGATGGGTTCGACGGGTCGTACCCGGAGTACTCGACGACCGTCGGGTACGGCCCGGCGTCGGCGGGCCCCGGCAGCTGGATGCTGACGCTGAGCGTCGTCCCGTCGCGCGTGGTCAGGTAGCCGAATCCCTCCGAGAGCACCTGCGAGTCGTAGAACGACTGCGGGGGCAACCACTCGGGGAGAGCACGGAGACCGGCTCGGACTCCGTGAGCGCACCTCCGTCGTCCTGAACCACCGCGTAGCCGTCACCCGGCGGAACGTCGCGGAAGAGCAGCCCACCCTGGTCGTCGACGGTGCCGAGGGCGACCTCGCCACCGCCGGCGGCGTGGAGCGAGACGGCGGCTCCCGGGGTGGCGTGCGTGACGGCGACCTGCTCCACGCTGCCGCGCACCGCGAAGGCGGCCGGTGCCGGAGCTCCCAGGGAGGGCGCTGCCGTGACGACCGGAGCGACCGCGAGCGCGACGAGCAGTGTGCCCGCCGCCAGCAGCCGCGCGTTCTCCCGCATGCCCGTGGTTCCCCTCGCCCTGGAGCGTCAACGGTACCTATCGCCCAATGGGGACGTCCAGAGCGGACCCTGCCGGCCGAGTGCCGGCCGCGTACTGGCCTACTGACCGTCTGCTAGCTGCTCACTGCGGCGACGTCGTATCCCGCCTCTTCGATCGCGGCGCGCACGGCCGCCTCGGAGGCGTCGCCTTCGACCCGAACCGTCTTGCCGGCAACATCGACGGTGGCCGCGCTGATCCCCGGCACCTTCGCGAGCTCGGTCTCGATCGCGTTCTTGCAGTGGTCACACGAGATCCCCGGGACCGAGTACGTAGTGGATGTCATCGTTGTCTCCTTCCTGATGCCGGCCGTGCGGGCTCATGCCCGCAGGAGCCGCTCGATTGCCTGCACCGCCTCGTGCACCTTCTCGTCGCCCTCGACATCGCTCGCCTCTGCCGCGCGGCGCACGCAATGGCGCAGGTGCTCGTCGAGGAGCCCCAGGCCGACGCCCTGAAGCGCCTTCGAGACCGACGCGATCTGGGTGAGCACGTCGATGCAGTAGGTGTCCTCGTCGATCATGCGCTGCAGGCCGCGCACCTGCCCCTCGACCCGGCGGAGGCGGCTGAGGTAGTCGTCCTTGTGCATCGTGTAACCCCTCAACGCGCCACTCCTCTCCGTCCCCGCCGGTCTACGCGCCGCGACCCGACACGCTCTCATCTCCTAGTCCTGCTCCTGCTCCTGCCCGCGGCTTGACACTATAGGGTAGGGGGGTATCGTAGTCACACCACATCGCACGCCGGGAGCGAGGTCGAGCCCTCGAGGCCCGCCGAGCGCTCGGGGCGATGCATCTCCTGGTCCCGAGGGGCGACCCGCCGAGGGGAAGTGAGACCCGTGACAGGCACTCCTGCGCAGATGCTCGAAGACCCGGCGGGGGCCGGCAGCCTCTCGCGCGTCGACCTGAACGTCGACGGTATGACCTGCGCGTCGTGCGCCGCACGCATCGAGAGGGGACTCGGCCGCCTCGACGGCGTAGCCGAGGCCCGCGTGAACTACGCGGCCAACCGGGCGACGGTCGTCTACGACGCCTCCGCCGTCACCCCGGCGGCCTTTCGGAGCAAGATCGGCGACCTCGGATACTCGGTGCCCGACGGCGAGAGCGTCGCCACCGAGGAGTCGGAGACAGCGGCCCTGCGGCAGCGCCTGATCGCCGTCGTCGCGATCACCCTCCCGCTCGCAGCGATCTCGATGGTCACGCCACTTCAGTTCGACGGATGGCAGTGGGTGGCATTCGCGCTCGCGACGCCCGTCGTCGTGTGGGGTGGATGGCCGTTCCACCGCGTGACGGTGACGAACCTGCGCCACGGAACCGTGACGATGGACACGCTCGTCTCACTGGGCACCATCGCCGCCTACGCGTGGTCGGCGGTGGCCGTCATCTTCCTCGACGCCGCCGATGCCTCGATGAGTGGGCACTCCATGGACTCCGGGGTGCCCCAGACCTACTTCGAGACGCCGGCCGTCATCATCGCCCTGATCCTCCTGGGACGCTGGTTCGAGGCACGCGCCCGCGGCCGCGCGGGCGATGCGCTGAGGGCTCTCCTGGCCCTCGGCGCGAAGACCGCGACGCTGGAGAGCGGCGACGAGATCCCGATCGCGAGCCTCGAGGTCGGCGACAGGTTCGTCGTGAGGCCAGGAGAGAAGATCGCCACCGACGGGAGAGTGGTCGACGGCGCGTCGGCGATCGACGCGTCGATGCTCACCGGTGAGCCCCTGCCCGTCGACGTCGCGGCGGGCGCGACGGTCTTCGGGGCAACGATCAACACCTCCGGTCGCCTCGTCGTCGAGGCGACCCGGGTCGGGAGCGACACCGCCCTGGCGCAGATAGCGAGGCTCGTGGAGGAGGCGCAGGGGACGAAGGCGCCAGTGCAACGCCTCGCAGACCGCGTGTCGTCGGTCTTCGTCCCCATTGTCATCGCGATCTCGATCGTGTCGCTCGCGGCGTGGCTCGGAACCGGACACGCCACCGCCGATGCGTTCGAAGCGGCCGTGGCCGTGCTGATAATCGCGTGCCCTTGCGCGCTGGGGCTCGCGACTCCGACTGCGATCATGGTCGGCACCGGCCGAGGCGCCCAGCTCGGCATCGTGATACGCGGCGGGGAGGTGCTCGAGGCGACTCGTCGCGTCGACACCGCCGTCCTCGACAAGACGGGGACGATCACGGAGGGACGGATGCGTCTGGTCGACGTCGTCACCGACGGAGCCTCGTCCGAGGAGGTCCTACGACTCGCCGGATCAGCCGAGGACGCGTCGGAGCACCCCATCGCTAAGGCGATCGCCGCCGGTGCACGTGAGCGCGGCGCGAGCCTCACCACGCCGACCGGTTTCGAGAACCGCGTCGGGGTGGGCGTAATCGCTGTCGTCGACGGGCGCGAGATCGCCGTCGGCAGACAGACGATGTTCACCGATGTGTCCGACGCACTCGTCGCCGCGGATTCCGAGGCTTCGCAGCACGGTCGCACCGTCGTGTACGCGGGCTGGGACGGCACGGCGCACGGCGCCCTCGTGGTCTCCGACACGGTCAAGCAGACCTCCGCTTCGGCCATCGCGCTCCTGCACGGCCTGGGAATCACGACCGTCATGGTCACCGGCGACTCCGAGGCCGCGGCGCGCGCCGTGGCAGCAGAGGTCGGCATCGATCGTGTGGTGGCCGGGGTGCTCCCTGGCGACAAGGCCGAGATCGTCAAGTCGCTCCAAGCGGAGGGCAGGCGCGTCGCCGTCATCGGCGACGGCGTGAACGACGCCCCCGCCCTCGCGCAGTCGGACCTCGGCATCGCCATCGGTACCGGCACCGACGTCGCAATCGAGGCCGGCGACCTCACACTCGTCAGCGGCGACCTGCGTGCGGCCGCCGACGCGATCGCGCTCTCGCGCCGCACGCTGGCGACGATCAAGGGGAACCTGTTCTGGGCGTTCGCCTACAACGTCGCAGCGATACCGCTGGCCGCATTCGGCCTGCTCGACCCGATGATCGCCGCCGGGACGATGGGCTTCTCGAGCGTCTTCGTCGTCACCAACTCGCTCCGCCTCCGTCGCTTCCGTGGCGCACGCTCCCACGACGCGGCCCCTCGGTCGTCGTCCGGCGGGTAGCCCGCCGGCGGCTAGCCAGGCCCGGGCCCGCCGCTCTCAACCGACCCGCCCGGTAGGCTCACACCTCTGTCGGGCTCGTAGACGGGTAGAACGTGCAGGCGAAGATCTCGGAGATCCTCGAACACGAGCAGACGTTCTCGTTCGAGTTCTTCCCCCAAGACCCCTGAGGCGGAGACACAGCTCGCCGGCGCGCTGCGCGACCTGGAGCCGCTGAAGCCGTCATTCGTCTCGGTCACCTACGGCGCCGGTGGCACGACGCGCGAACGCACCCACGACCTCGTCGTCAGCATCCTCCGCGACACCGCCATGCTTCCAATGGCGCACCTGACCTGTGCCGCGCACACACTTGACGACCTCGTCGAGATCGTCACCCGCTATCGCGACGAGGGCGTGCGGAACATCCTCGCTCTGCGCGGCGACCCTCCGGCCGATGTCGACGTACCGTCGGGTGAGCTCGACTTCGCCACGGATCTCGTGGGGCTCGTGCGCGACATCGGCGACTTCGCGATCGGAGTCGCTGTCCACCCTGAAGGCCACCCCGCGTCGAGAGGCCGGGCAGAGGACCGGAGGCGGCAGGCAGAGAAGCTCGCCCTCGCCGACTTCGGAGTGTCGCAGCTCTTCTTCGAGGCAGAGGTCTGGTCCACCTTCGTCGAGGAGATGCGCTCACTCGGCGTAGTGGCGCCGCTGATCCCCGGGATCATGCCCGTGACGAACGTGAAGTCGGTCAAGCGGATGGCAGCGATGTCGGGCGCCGACTTCCCGGCGTGGCTGGAGGCCCGTCTGCGCGCCGTCGAGGACGACCCGGCGGCGATGCACCGGGTCGGGGTCGAGGCCGCCACCGACCTCTGCCGTCGCCTGCTCGACGATGGCGTCGCAGGGCTGCACTTCTACACGCTGAACCGCTCGAGCGCGACCCGCGAGATCCACGCGAACCTCGGGCTCGGGGCGCGCCGGCGCTGAGCGCACGGCACGCGTCGTACCGGCACGCGTCGCTCCCGGATCCGGCTCCACTGTTTGATCGGGAATCCGATCGGGGCCGGCCAATGCATGGCCGGCCCCGATCGAATTGTGCAGCGGAGGGAGTGGGATTTGAACCCACGGTGCCCGGAGGCACAATGGTTTTCGAGACCATCCGATTCGGCCGCTCTCGCATCCCTCCGGGGGAGATGCTACGACACGCGCCGGCGGTCCTCACCGGTCGGGCCGGCCATGTGGATGTCGCATCGGCCGGCAGGAGAGGCGGTGCCCCTCAATCTCGCGCCCCCTACCTAGCACTGCGGCGTTCGCAGGGCGGTCGCCTGGCTCGCCGCCTCAGGTACGTCGCTCCGCGAAGAACTCCCGCAGCATCGCCGCGGCCTCCGCGGCCCTCACACCGGCCGTCACCGCGGGACCGTGGTTGAGGCGCGGGTCTGCCGCGAGGTTGTAGAGGCTCCCGACGGCGCCGGCCTTCGGGTCGGCCGCACCGAACACGACGGCATCGACCCGCGACGCCCAGGCCGCACCGGCGCACATGGGACACGGCTCGAGTGTCACCACCAGCGCGTATCCGTCGAGACGCCACCGGCCCAGAGCAAGAGCGGCGTCGCGGACGGCGAGGATCTCCGCGTGCGCGGTCGGATCGCCGGCACGCTCCCGTTCGTTGTGTCGCGCAGCGACGACCTTTCCCGTACCGATCTCCACGACGACCGCCCCGACCGGCACGTCACCGTGCGCCGGCGCAGCGCGCGCCTCGTCGAGCGCGACGCCCATCCACTCGTCGAGTCGCACATCGCCGCTCGGTTCGGAGGGGGCGACACCCCGGCGGCGGGGTTCGTCGCCGCGTCCGCGTGCGATGCGTGCGGTCACCGCGTGCATCGTACCGGCGATCCGAGCGGTCAGATCTGTGGCTGAGGCAGCGGCGGCGTCCCGGGCGTGCCGACGCATCACGACGGCGGATGGAGTGGCGGAGGGAGTGGGATTCGAACCCACGGTGGGTTGCCCCACACACGCTTTCCAAGCGTGCCGATTCGGCCGCTCTCGCATCCCTCCCGGGGGTGGCGATCCTACAAGGCGCCTCTGGCGGCCCCGAGAGCCGCGTCGGGTATTCTCGGACCTCGCCGCCCGAGAGGTGGTCCGCCCGCAGCCGGCCGGGTCCGGCGCGACGGGATCCCGTGAACCGAGTCAGGTCCGGAAGGAAGCAGCTCTCAGCGGGTGCTCCCGGGTGCCGCCGGGTCGCCTGTCCGGTGCGCGGGCGGGCCTCCTGTCGGGCGGAGACATCTCGCCGGAGCAGGTGCCGGCGGTCATCGCACGCGGCGCCGAGCGGTCGCAGCAGAGCAGCCACTCGTCGTCTGCCCGCTGTCGTTGGTCCTCGGTAGAGTCAGGGCGTGACACCTCAGTCGCTCTACCGCCGGCACCGCCCACAGCGCTTCGCCGAGCTGGTCGGCCAGGAGCACGTGAGCACCGCGCTGCGCAACGCCGTCCGCGAAGACCGCGTCGGTCATGCGTATTTGCTCTCCGGCCCGCGTGGCACCGGCAAGACGACCACTGCGCGGCTCCTGGCGAAGTCACTGAACTGTCTCGCGCCCGCCGGCGACGGGGAGCCGTGCGCCGAGTGCGAGAACTGCCTCGCGATCGCGTCGAGCACCTTCTACGACCTCGCCGAGCTAGACGCCGCCTCGAACAACGGGGTCGACGCAATCCGCGACCTCGTCCAGAGCGTCGGCATCGGCCTCGGAGCAACCTCGCGTCGCAAGGTCTACATCGTCGACGAGGTGCACATGCTGAGCACCGCAGCCTCGAACGCCCTGCTGAAGACCCTCGAGGAGCCACCCGAGCACGTCGTGTTCGTGCTCGCCACGACCGACCCCGGCAAGGTGCTCCCCACCATCCGGTCGCGCACGCAGCACTTCGAGTTCGCGCTGCTGAGTCACGACCAGCTCGCCGGCCATCTCGTCGACATACTCGGCCGCGAAGGCATCGAGCCCGACGACGAGGTGATCGACATCGTCGTGCGACGCGCAGCGGGATCGGCACGCGACGCCCTCTCCCTGCTCGACCAGGCGCTCTCCCTGAGCGACGTCGGACACCTCGACGCAGAGCGCGTGCGCGACGCTCTCGGCGACACCCTCTTCGAGCGGCGGATCACGATCCTCGATGCGCTCGCCGCCGAGGACGGCGCCGGAGCGCTCCTGGGTCTTGCTGCGGCACTTGCAGACGGAATAGCGCCACGCCAGATCGCCGACGACCTCCTGCGCACTCTGCGCGACGCCTTCGTCCTCGACGCCGGCGGCGGGCGGATCCCCCACGAGGGGCCCGCAGACGAGGCCGAGCGGCTGTTGAAGGTGGCGGAGGCGCTGGGTCGGCCGCTGCTCACGCGCGGGATCGAGGTTCTCGGCCGTGCGATCGTCGACATCCGCGGACCGGCGGTACCCGACCCGCGCCTCGTGCTCGAGGTCGCGATCCTCCGCCTCGCCCGGGGCGACGCAGGGGGCAGCAGCGAGACCCTCCACGACCGTGTCGAGGCGCTCGAACGTCAGATCGCGACTCTGCGCTCCGGCTCTACGGAGCGGACCCAGCCGGCGCCGCCGAGCCGGCCGGAGGGCGGCCCGCGCCGCGCTCTCGGAGCGTTCCGCGCCGACCGGAGCACCGAGCCGGCCACCGGTATGGGCCCGGAGTCGGGCGAAGAGGCGAGCGCCGGCACAGATTCCGCGCCGTCTCCTTCACCCTCGACGGCGCAGTCCCCGGCGCCGGCGCCACCACACGTAGAGGCCGAGCCACAGGGCCTCGACCGCGATTCCGGAGACGGCGATCCGGCTCTCGACCTCGACGACGTCATCGAGGCCTGGCCCGTGGCGATGGGCGAGCTCAGCCCCCGGTGCGCGCCGCCATCGAGGATGCCCAGCCGATCGCGGTGGAGGGAAGCGTCGTCGTCTTCGGCGTCCCTCCCCGACGCCTCGACGCGATACGCAAGCGGTTCCAGGCGGAGGCCGACACGATCCGCACCGCTCTCGCCGGGCGCCTCGGACGCACTCCGCAGTTCAAGCTGCGCTCCCACGACTTCGAGGCGAGTGGGGCGCTCGACCCGACCTCACCCGCCGCTACGGGTTCCGGCAAGGCGCCGACGGCGGGTGGCGCGGGTTCCGCCAAGGCGGCCGGGGCAGTCTCCGCCAAGGCGGCCGGGGCGAGTACCGCCGGGGCGGCCGGGGCGGCCGGGGCGAGTACCGCCGGGACGGAGCCCGAGAACGGCGGGCCAGGGCCCGAGGGCACCGACCCTCTCGACGACAGGGTCGATCTCGCCGAGCTGGTCGACGCCCCTGCAGATGCCGCCCTGTTCGAGCCGACGGCGATGCTGCAGGAACAGCTCGGAGCGGAGATCGTCGAGGAGCGCCCGCGCGACTAGCGCCGGCGTCGACACGGAGGAGACGAGCGAGGATGTCGGTCTACGCGGGGCCGGTCCAGGTCCTGATCGACGAGCTCGGCCGGATGCCGGGGGTCGGCCCGAAGTCGGCGCAGCGCATCGCGTTCCACCTCCTCAAGATCCCGGCGGAGGACGCGAACCGGCTCGCCAGCTCCATACTCGATGCGAAGGCGCGCGTCTCGTGGTGCCGCCGCTGCTTCAACATCTCCGAGGGCGACCTCTGCGGCTTCTGCGCCGACGAAGGACGCGACTCTTCGGTCCTCTGCGTAGTGGAAGACCCACGTGACATCGTCGCCGTGGAGCGGACTGCAGAGTTCCGGGGTCGGTATCACGTGCTCCAGGGAGCGATCTCGCCGATAGAGGGGTCGGACCGGAGCAGCTCCGCATCCGCGAGCTACTGGCGCGCATCGCCGACGAGGGCGTGGAGGAGGTCATCCTCGCCACCAACCCGAACATCGAGGGCGAGGCCACGGCCATGTACCTCGCACGCCTCCTGAAGAAGGCCGAGGTGAAGGTCACGCGCATCGCGAGCGGGCTCCCCGTGGGAGGCGACCTGGAGTACGCCGACGAGATCACCCTTGGTAGGGCGCTCGAAGGCCGCCGCGAGGTCGACGACTGAGAGCCCACTCCCCCGCTCAGTCGTCCGTCGACGGTCTCGCGGCCACTACGCCGGACGGGAGCGTCGTCAGAACGTCGGATTCAGCGTGACGTTCCATGCCCAGAGGAGCGCTCCTACGACAACGACGAGCCGTGAGGAGATGGCGACACGCCGGAGGCGCGGCACGAGGAGCAACGCCACGGCGAGCAGCACTGCGACGATTCCGGCAGGGTTGTAGGCGACCGACGCGACGACGTCGCCGTGGACCGCCGCCACCACTGCACGGGTCATGCCGCAGAGCGGGCACGGGATCCCGGTGGTCGCGCGCAGCGGGCAGGCGAGCGGCGGGTGCACCGGCAGCGCCGGCCAGAGAGCAGCCACCCCCAGGAGCCCGGCGCTCGCCAACCGCAGCTCGCGCACTGCGAGGTTCGCCGGGCCCACGGTCAGCGTCGCAGTCACGCGATCAGCGTACGCGCTCCCCCTCCGCGCCCAATGAGATGGGACAGAACCGCGCACCCCACCGCCGAAACGACCCATCTCCGAAGGCCGCGGGGGAGATGGGACAGAACCGCGCACCCCCACCGCCGAAACGACCCATCTCCGAAGGCCGCGGGGGAGATGGGTCAGAACCGCGCACCCCCACCGCCGAAACGACCCATCTCGAGGAAAGGGGTCAGGAGCGGGCGGTCTTGGCGACGAGGATCCCTCCAGGAGGTACTCCGGGGTGCACGTCGGTCGGGGCGCCGGCGACCTTGGGGCCGAGCCTCGACGCCAGCTCCCACGCGAGATAGGCGCGCGGCCCCCACGGGATCTGGAGACGCCGGTCGACGAAGTGCCTCACTGCCCTCAGCTCCTCGGCGGTGATCGCGCTCACGTCCCACGTCTCGACGGCCGCTAGAGGCACCGTCACGCTCGACGCCCAGTACGCGACCCCACCCGGCGTCCTGACGCCGCCGGTCTGCTCGCGCACCACGATCGTCCCGGCGGCGAGGTCGCCGACACGCTGGTTCTTGTCGCTGGCGACGATCGAGAAGATGCCAACGCCGTACATGACGGGGAGGAAGTCGAGCAGTCGGACGGTGTTGCGGACCGCACTGGCCAGGAACCCGACCGGCTCACCGCCGAGACGGACCACGCGGATTCCGGCAGCGCGCTTGCCCGGGGAGCGCCCCGACGACAACGTCTCGAAGACGATGTGATAGCCGAACAGGAGCACGAAGATGCTCAGATAGAAGAACGCCTCCCCCCAGCCGCCGACCACGTAGTCGGCGCTGCCTCCCACCACGCCGAGCACCACGGCGAGCGCGAGAATGCACCCGACCTGGATGAGCGTGTCGAGGAGAGTGGCCAGGAACCGTGACCCCAGGCCGGCCAGGACGAGATCGATCTCGATCCCCTCGGGCGTCGAGATCGTGATGCGGTCATCGAGGAGCACGTGGGCAAACTAGACGCATTCGTCGCCGACAGATCACCTGTCTGGCTGGAGCTCGAGGATCTCGTCGACCGCGCAGGGCGGCGCCCCGAGCGCCTCGGTGCCGCCGGCGTCCGCCGGCTCGGCGCCGTGTACCGCGCCGCGATCGCCGACCTGGCCTCCGCCCGCAGGCTCTACGCGGGAGATCCGGTCGTCGCGAGGCTCGAGCACCTCGTCGACCGCTCCAGGCACACCGTCTACACGGCCGGCGCTCAGCGAGGCGCACTCCTGCACTTCGTGACCACCGGCTACTGGCGCCGGGTGGCCGAGCGGCCACGCCCCCTGATCGTCGCCGCACTTCTGCTCTGCGCTCCCGCGCTGCTTGCCGGCTTCTGGGCGTGGAACGACCCCGGGCCCGCGTCGGGCCTTGTCCCCGAGCAGTACAGGGCGGTGACAGAGCCTCGCAAGACCGGCGCCGACCTCGGCCTCACCGCCGACGAGGAGGCGTCCCTCGCGGCACAGGTGCTGACGAACAACATCCGCGTGGCGATGCTCGCCTTCGCCGGAGGCGTCCTGGCCGGCCTCGGCACGGCGTTCGTCCTGCTGCAGAACGGTCTGCTGCTGGGCTCCGTCATCGGTCTCGCCGTCGGGGCCGGCAACGGACGCCCGCTCTTCGAGCTCATCACCGCGCACGGGGTCCTGGAGATGTCGTGCATAGTCGTCGCAGGTGCCGCGGGGCTCCGGATCGGCTGGGCCCTCGTCGACCCCGGGTACCGGCCGCGCGGCGAGGCCCTGCGCGACGAGGCCCGCACCGCCATCCAGCTCGTCCTCGGCACCGCCGCATGGCTGGTCGTCGCGGGGCTGGTGGAGGGCTTCGTGACGCCGGCAGGGCTCGGGCTCGGCCCGGTCCTCGTCGTGGGATGGTCGCTCGGCGCAGCCTTCTGGGCACTGGTGCTGTGGCGGGGTCGCCTCCCGGAGGCCCCACCGGGCTGATCCGGGCGTCGCCGGCGCGACGCTATATGCGGGCGCGCTCCTTCAGTCGCAGGTAGACGCCGACGCACGCCTCACCGAGGCGCCCCGGCGCCGCCTCGACGACCTCGGCGCCGACCGACCGCAGCAGCGCCACCACCCGCGCCCGGGCGTCGAGGAGGTCAAGGGCGATGACGGCCTCGCAGACGTCGCCCACACCGGCCGGCGGCGTCCGCACAGCGGCGTCGACATCGGGGTCCCTGACCGAGGCGACGACGACCGCATGGCGGCGCGCCAGCACCGGCACTGCAGCAACGAGCGAGCGCGCCGCCGCCTCGTCGAGCAGGTCGGTGAGCACCAGCACCAGTGATCGCTTCGAGCCGCCCACGCTGCGGAACGCCAGGTCGTAGTCGCTGTCGACGGGACGCGGCTCCAGATCGAAGATCGCGCGCACCACGGCGTCGCCGCCGTGGCGCCGTGGCTCCAGTCGCCTGCGGATCTCCGAGTCGAAGGCGACGACACCGCTGCGGTCGCCCATCTCGTCGGCTACGAGCGCCACCGCCGTCGCGGCGTCGACCGTCGCGTCGAGTCGAGTCATGTCGCCGATGGGGGCGCCCATGAGCCTCCCCGCGTCGACGAGGCAGACCACGTCGCGGTCCTGCTCTATGCGGTACTGGTTGCTCATCGGCCGTCCCGTGCGGGCCGTCGCAGTCCAGTTCACCTGCCGTATGTCGTCGTCGGGCAGGTAGTCGCGGATCGACTCGAACTCGGTCCCGAGCCCCAGAGGACCGCGGCGCTGCCTCCCCTGCTCGCGGAACCGGCCGCGCCGGACCGCCACCGCCAACCGCCGCGCCGCGGGCACGTCGGGGGAAGACGAGCACCTCGGAACGCCCCTCGCCACCGAACTGCCTCGTCGCCAGGCCGAGTGGGCCGGAGCGTCGAGCGGCGACCGCCGGCAGGGCGTGCCTCCCGCGCCGGCGCGCAACGACGGTTGCCTCGAGGACTCCGGTTGCCTCCGGTGGCTCAATGCGCAGGTCCGGCACCGCCGGCTGCCGCAATCGGATGCGCGCGCGCTCGCACGCCGGTCTCGACGACGAGCCTCGACGGGACCGCACGCGAGAGGATCGGCGACATCGATCGACGGAGGTTCGGACGGCGCCCGGCAACGACGCCGTCGGCAATGGTCGCCAGTGCGAGCACGGCGACCACCGCCACCACGAGCGCGCCCGGCACCACCAGCGCCGAGAGCGCCAGCGCCCCGATGACCATCGCAGGCGCGGCGTCGGAGTCACTGCGCGCTCACCGCTCTCTCACCGCTCGCTACCCATCCGCATCGCCCTCATCGCACCTCGTCGCGCCTCATCTCGGCACCGGCACCGACCCGATCGCAGTGCGTATCGCGTCGTCGGGGCTGTACCTCTCCAACTCGGCCTCGGGGCGCATCAACAGCCGGTGGCGCAGAACGGCCGGCGCGACCGAGACCACGTCGTCGGGGATCACGAACGAGCGATCGACGAGTCGCGCCGCCGAGCGCGCGGCCGCCAGCAGGTGGACCGCCGCTCTCGGACTGGCGCCGAGGGCGACGCTGGGCAGCTCCCGCGTCCGTCGCACGAGCGCCACAGTGAACTCGGCGACTTCGTCGGCAACGGTCGTCGCGTCGACCTCATCGCGCGCCGCCTCGAGCTCGGCTGGTCCCGCAACAGCGACGACGTCGTCGAGGGTCGCGGGGGACACACCCCGGTGTCCGAGGTGCAGGATCGCCACCTCGTCACGCTCCGACGGGTAGCCGACGTCGACCTTGGCGAGGAAACGGTCGAGCTGGGCCTCCGGAAGGGGGTATGTGCCCTCGTACTCGATCGGGTTCTGGGTCGCGACCACCACGAACGGGTCGGGGAGCGGATGGCTGACGCCGTCGACGCTGACCTGGTGCTCCTGCATCGCCTCCAGGAGCGCCGACTGGGTCTTCGGCGGCGTCCTGTTGATCTCGTCGGCGAGGAGCAGGTTCGTGAAGACCGGGCCACGGCGGAAGACGAGGTCACCCGCCACACCGCCCGGATCGGGGCTCCCGCCGGCCCCGCCCGGCCTCAGCGCCATCGTCCCAGTGAGGTCCGACGGCAGCATGTCGGGCGTGAACTGGACGCGCCGGAAATCGACCCCGATCGCGCGCGCATAGGCGTGGGCGACGAGCGTCTTCGCCACCCCCGGTACGCCCTCCAGCAGGACGTGCCCACCGACCGAGGTGGCCGCGAGGGAGCACGTCGATCACGTGGTCCTGCCCCACCACCACCTTTCGGACCTCGCGCACGACGCGCTCCCGAAGTTCCTTCACCGTCGACCACCTCCGTCGTGCGCGCTCAACCGGGCGAGTGCCCGGCCCACAGCGAGCAGGTCTTCCACAGTCTCGACCGACCCGAGCGTCGCCCGCCGCTCATCCTCGTCGAGGCCGGCCGAGATCCCGGCCCGATCGAGGTCGTCGTCCGGAGCGTCCGGGCCGAGACCTTCGCGCGCCGCGAGACGACTCCGCACCGCCGCCTGCACGGGCGCCGCCTGTTCTGCGCGCGAGCCGGTGCGGGCCAGTGTCGCCCCGAGTGCCGCCACGTGCTCGCGTCGGGGCGGTGGGAGTGGGCGCGACGAGCGCTCGGGTGGGCCCAGACGGTTGGAGCGCGCCCACATGAAGACGAGCGCCGCTACTGCCAGCCCGCCGAGCGAGAGCTTCCACCCACCTGGGATCGCGACCCATCCGGTCGACGCGCCGAACCCGTGCACCCTCGGCGAACACCACTGGCCGGCCCTCCTCGCCGGCGAGCGCCAGTGCCAGCGCGGCGTTGTCGGCCACGGCCAACCCGCGATTCTCCAGCGGCTCTGCGTCGGCCAGGTACATGATCTCTCCGCGCCCCACCTCTGCAACGGTGAGGAGCGACCGGTCGCCCTCGGCCTCACCCACCAGCGCCGTCGACTGCCCGAGGTCGACCCAGGACCCATTCCCGCCGGCCTCGACCTCTCCTACGGGAGCGAGCGATGCGTCGACCACGTTCCAGGTTTCCGGCGCCTCCGTATCCCACCGGGGAGGGTCGCTGCCGAATCCGCCGATGTACCTCCCCGGGGTGCTGCCGCCGACTACGAGGCGCCCGCCGGCATCGACGAAGTCCGCGACGGCCGACTCCTCCCCGGGCGCGAGCGTGTCCGGCGAGATGACGAAGAGGGTCGCCGCCGCATCGATCCTTCCCTCGTCGAGTGGACCTCGCCTCCGCTCGACCGCGTGCCCGTTGCGGCGCAACAGCTCCGCGAACGCGGCAAGCCCGTCCGGAGCCGTTGCGTAGGCCGAGCCCCTGCGCCCCGCCGGCTCCGGAGCCGCCCACCGACGACTCGAGCGCGCGAGCCGCGAGATTGACGGCGACCATCGCGCCCAGGACGACGATCGTGACCCGGGCCGCCCTGGGCAGTCGCGCGAATCCGCGCACCCCGACGCTCGCCGACTCCCCCTCAGAGGTCACCTTGACCGCGCCTCGCGTACGATGCGGGGCCAGGAATCACGAGCTCCGGCGACCTCTTCGGGCACGGCATCGCGTCCGCCGTAGGCGACCTCCTCGAACACCGCGGCGATCTCCTCGAACGTCTCGGAGCCCAACAGCCTCCTCACCTCTCCGGTCGTGAGCGACGGCCTGAAGGTGATCGCTCCGCGCTCGTCGAGTCGGAGGAGGCCCGCGCGGAACCGGAGCCGGAGAGCGGCGGAGAGGTCACCACGCCTCTCGGCGTCGGCGGCTGCGGCCTCGAGCGCTTCGGGGTCTTCCGACTCCGCGTCGATCCTGCGCTCCGCGGAGCCACCTCGGAGGCGCACGGCTCCCGGCCGGCTCGTGAGCCGCACGAGAAGCAAGACCGCGACGACCACGGCAACCACAGCCAGCGCGACCCAGGTGGGCCCGGGGACCGGGCGCAGCAGGTCGGCCACGAACCGGGCCAGGCTCTGCAGCCTGTCTCCCAGCCACTCGAGTGGTCCCCGGAAGGGGCGTGGCACCGGCTCGGACCTGAACCGGCGGTCCTCCAGGATCCTGCGCGCGTCCTCCCTGGCGACCGCCGGATCGACGCTCGTCGCCGAGAGGCCTCCGAGGAACGTCACGGTCGCGACGGTGCCGGTACGCGGTCGAGGTGGCGGATCATCACCAGGACGTCGAACCCCTCGCTGCGTATGCGCAGGTCGAAGTAGGCGATGACGAAGGCCGCAGCGACGAAGGGCGTCGTGAGCACGCTGCCGATTCCCCCGGCGATCCCGTTGGCCGCGATGCTCCCCGTCACTCCCTCGCCGAGCGGCGAAACGACGATCTCGAGGACCGCGGCGAGGACCGCCTGGATGATCGAGCCCAGGAGCTGACCGGTGAGCAGGAGCCCGAGCATCGGCCACCATCGGCTCTTCACAAGGTCGAACGAGCGGCGCATCGCCTTCCCGACACCGACGTTCTCCACGACGAGCACCGGGATCACGACCGACCACGACACCATCAGCCAGATGCCCGGGATGAGGAAGACGAAGAGGCCCAGGACCGTGAGGATCCCCGTGGCGAGGCTCACCCCGACGATCGCTGCGAAGCGCCTGCCCGCGTAGCGCAGCGACTCGCGCGAACCGGTCGGCTCGTCCAGGTAGGTGTCGGAGACGAGCTTCGTGGTCGCGGCCGTCGCCAGAGCAGTAGCGAGGAGTCCCAGGACCGCCGCGCTCACCGTTGCCGCGAGGTAGACCCAGATCTCCTCGGCGGGGTTCTCGTATCCCGGCGCCAGCGTCCCCGTCATGCCGCGTGTGAGCGAGTCGGGCGTCGACGACAGGAGGACCACGGTCTGCAGCGCCTGCACCGGGAGGACCACGAGGGCCGTGAGCTTCAGCAGTGGCCAGAATCGACGGCGGTAGACGGCGACGGCGGCATCGAGCGTCTCCCCGACCCCCAACGGACGCAGCTCGGGTAGCACGCCGCAACCCTACCGACCGCTGCGGTGCGCGGGTGCGTGATCCGCGGGGCCGCTCCGGCTACAGGGTGCGCACGATCGCGGCGTCGCCCTGGCCACCGCCACCGCAGAGAGCGGCCGCTCCGACCCCTCCGCCGCGACGCCGCAGCTCGTTGATCAGTGTGAGCGTGATCCTTGCGCCCGACATCCCGATCGGGTGGCCGATCGCGATCGCTCCGCCGTTGACGTTCACGACGTCGTCGGGGATCCCGAGGTCGGCCATCGACGCGACGCCGACGGCGGCGAACGCCTCGTTCAGCTCGAAGAGATCCACATCGGAGAGCGAGAGCCCCGCCCTGTCGAGAGCACGCTTGATCGCGCGTGAGGGCTGCGTCAGCAGCGAGGCGTCGGGGCCGGCGACCATGCCGAAGCCGACGAGCTCCGCTATCGGCGATGCACCCAGCTCCTCGGCCTTCTCCCGGCTCATCATCACGACCGCCGCGCCGCCATCGGAGATCTGCGACGCGTTTCCGGCCGTGATGGTGCCTTCCTTGCCGAACGCGGGGCGCAGCCCGCCGAGCGACTCGGCCGTCGTTCCCGGACGGACACCCTCGTCGGTCTCCACGACGACGGGGTCACCTCTCCGCTGAGGGATCTCCACAGGGGTGATCTCGTCGTTGAACCGGCCGTCCTTCTGGGCGGCCGCGGCGCGTTCGTGGCTCCTCGCCGCGAGCTCGTCCATGGCCTCGCGCGTGATGCTCCCCATCTCGCCGCAGTACTTCTCCGTTCCGGTACCCATGTGCACGGCATCGAAGGCGCACCACAGGCCGTCGTGGATCATCGCGTCGACGATCTCCGCGTTGCCCATGCGGTACCCGGCCCGTGCGCCGGGGAGGAGGTAGGGAGCATTCGTCATCGACTCCATACCGCCGGCGACCACGACGTCGGCGTCGCCGGCCTGGATCATCTGGTCGGCCAGGTACAGCGCGTTGATGCCCGAGAGGCAGACCTTGTTGACTGTGATCGCGGGAGTGCTCATCGGCACACCGCCCTTGACGGCGGCCTGCCGGGCCGTTATCTGGCCCTGCCCTGCCTGCAGGACGTGGCCCATGATGACGTGGCCGACCTGATCGCCGGCGACACCGGCGCGCTCGAGGGCCGCCTTGATCGCGATGCCCCCCAGCTCGGCGCCGCTGAGACCGGCGAGTGCGCCGGAGAGCTTGCCGACGGGAGTACGGGCCGAGGAGACGATGACGGAGCCGGGCATTGGATCCTCCGCAGGGCTGGCGGCGCGTTGCGCCGTCGAGGGTCGGTTCACGGGCCGGCCGTCGCGGCCGTCCCGAGTAGGGCCAGTGTAAGGGCACGTCGCCGAAGGCCAAAAGGCGGGCCCCGCCCGGCCCGCGCCCCGGGTGGAGAGCGGTCTTCGGCGGCCGGTAGCGTTCGCCCCATGTCCGAGATCGACGCAATCCGCACCGCCATCCTCGAAGACGCCGGCGCCGAGGACCTCGCGAGCCTCCCTCTTCCGGAGGCGACGCGTGCCGCGTTCGTGCGGGCGGACGAACAGGAGATGTTCGCTGACATCCCGTCGGATGAGAAGGATCCGCGCACGGCGATCCACGTCGACGACATACCACTCCCCGAGCTGGCTCCCGACGAGGCCTACGTGGCGGTGATGGCCTCCGCCATAAACTTCAACACCGTTTGGACGTCGATCTTCGAGCCGGTTCCGACGTTCGGGTTCCTGAAGCGGCTTGGCAAGGAGAGCTACTGGGGCAAGCGTCACGACCTGCCGTACCACGTCATCGGGTCCGACGCCGCCGGGGTCGTGCTGAAGGCCGGCTCCGCAGTGCGCAACTGGAAGGTCGGCGACCGGGTCACCGTCCAGTGCCTGCACGTCGACGACCAGGACCCGTCGGCCCACGACGACTCGATGATGGCGACCAACCAGCGCATCTGGGGCTTCGAGACCAACTTCGGCGGACTCGCGCACATCGCAGTGGTGAAGGCGAACCAGCTGATGCCCAAGCCGGCGCTCCTGACCTGGGAGGAGGCGGCCTGCAACGGGTTGTGCAACTCGACCTCGTACCGCATGATCGTCAGCCGCAACGGCTCGGGCATGAGTCAGGGACAGGCCGTGCTCGTCTGGGGGGCAACCGGTGGCATCGGCGCCTATGCGGTGCAGTACGTGTTGAACGGGGGCGGCACGCCGGTGGGCGTGGTCTCCTCGCCCGAACGGGCTGCCCTCCTGCACGAGATGGGCTGCGAGGCCGTGATCGACCGGCGCGCCGAGGGCTACAAGTTCTGGAAGAACGACGGAACCCAGGACCCGAAGGAGTGGCTCCGACTCGGCAAGAAGATTCGCGAGCTGATCGGCCGCGACGTCGACATCGTCTTCGAGCACCCCGGCCGCTCCACGATGGGCGCCTCGGTCTTCGTCGCGAAGCGCGGCGGGACGATCATCACCTGCGCGGCGACCTCGGGCTACATGATCGAGTACGACAACCGCTACCTGTGGATGAACCTCAAGACCCTCAAGGGCTGCCACTTCGCCAACTACCGCGAGGCGTGGGAGGCGAACAGGCTCGTCGGGGAGGGGCGGATCTTCCCGACGCTCCAGAAGGTCTTCCCGCTCGCCGAGACGGGTGAAGCGGCCTTCCAGGTCCACAAGAACATGTCGGAGGGGAAGATCGGCGTCCTCTCACTGGCCCCCGAGGAGGGCCTCGGGGTCACGGATCCCGAGAGGCGCGCGCAGCACCTCGACAAGATCATGCTCTTCCGCCGCCACGCCTGAGATCCGCCCGGCTCCCGGTCGAGAATCGCGGCGAGACGTCGCTGTCCGGTACTTACTCCTCCGAGAGGTGAAGCGTGCACTCCAACGACGACCTCCTGACGAACGCCGAGCAGTTCGCCGCCGCGTTCCCACACCGCGACCTCCCGACGCCGCCCTCGCGCCACCTTGCAGTAGTCACCTGCATGGATTCGCGCATCGACCTCTTCGCGCTCTTCGGACTCGACCTCGGCGAGGCCCACGTGCTGCGGAATGCCGGTGCGATCGTCACCGACGACGTGCTCCGCTCCCTCGTGATCTCGCAACGGCTGCTGAACACCGCCGAGATCTATGTCGTCGCGCACACGGAGTGCGGGCTGCACAGGTTGGATGAGCAGGCATTCATGGCCAACCTCGAGGAGGCGACCGGAGAGCGCCCGGCTTGGACGACCGGGACGTTCGACGACGCCGACGCCTCGGTTCGACGGTCACTCGCCCTCGTCCGCTCCTGCACCTTCCTCGTCGACCGGGCGCACGTGCGCGGGTTCGTGTACGACGTGCACACCGGCGGGCTCCGCGAGGTGACCCACTAGGCGCGAGGCGCACCCCGCACCGCGGGCGGCTACGGTTGTCCCCGGAGGGGAGTATCCCCTGCGCCTGTGTCGTCATCACGGTCTCCCACGGGGCCCGGCACAGGCGGTCCGGTGACCCGGGCGGGAGAGACCTCCAGCAACACTGCACACCGCAGAGAGCTGGAGGTATCCGTTGGACGTCGCTCCGTGGGCATGGGTGGCCGTGCTCGGCTTCATCCTCGCGATGCTCACCCTCGACCTCCTCGTGTTCCACAAAGACGCCCACGCGGTGCAGATGCGCGAGGCCGTCACGTGGAGCGTCGTCTGGATCGCCTGCGGCCTCAGCTTCGGCGTCTTGGTCTGGATCGTCGGCGGGGTGAGGCCGCCGGGTCGTACTACGCCGGCTACCTGATCGAGAAGAGCCTCTCGGTCGACAACATCTTCGTCTTCGCCCTCCTGTTCTCCTACTTCGCGGTACCGGCCGCGTACCAGCACAGGGTCCTGTTCTGGGGGGTGCTCGGTGCGCTGGTCATGCGGGCGATCTTCATCGCCGCCGGCGCCGCCGCACTCGAGAGGTTCCACTGGGCCATCTACGTCTTCGGTGGCTTCCTCGTCCTGACCGGCATCCGCATGGCCATGCACGGCGAGACCGAGGTTCATCCCGATCGCAATCCGTTGCTGCGTCTGATGAGACGCGCGGTGCCGATGACCTCCGACTACCGCGGGCAGCGCTTCATAGTGCGCGAAGCGGGGCGCTGGATCGCCACGCCGATGCTCGCGGTCCTGGTGGTGGTCGAGACGACCGACGTGCTCTTCGCCGTCGATTCGATCCCGGCGATCTTCGCTGTGACGCGCGACACCTTCATCGTCTTCACCTCGAACGCGCTCGCGATCCTCGGTCTGCGGGCCCTGTACTTCGTCCTGGCAGGGGCGATGGACCGGTTCGTCTACCTGAAGGCGGGCCTCGCCGCCGTCCTCGTCTTCGTCGGTGTCAAGATGCTCCTCTCCGAGACATACAAGATCCCGATCTGGCTCTCGCTGTCGGTCATCGCCGTGATCCTCGCCGCGGCGATCGGTGTGTCGCTCATGCGGTCACCCCCGAGGACCCGACCGCAGAGGACCACGAGCCGAACGACAACCCCACGACCACCGGGAGCGCGCAATGACCAAGCCTGTGCTCGTGTTCGGAGACGACGGCTCCACCGGCGCCGACGCCGCCTGGCTCTGGGTCTGCGAACAGCGCTGGCCCGGCTGGCGCGCCGAGGTCCTCACGGCGGTGACTCCCCCCATCGGACCGCCGCCCGGAGCCGAAGCAGCGACACCACACCCCTGGGATCCGCCGGCGCCTCGACGCGCGTTCGCGGAGACCGCGCTGGCCGAGGTCTCCCCACCTGCGGGCCGAGGCCGACCCCCGTCTCGCGCTAGGGGCCATGACCGATGCCTCGCTTATCGTCATCGGACCGCGGGGCGCGGGTGTCCTCAAGGCCCTGCACCTGGGCAGCACGGCGGAGCACCTCCTCCACCACCTCCCGGCACCGCTCCTGATCGCCAGGCATGCGGCCCCCGTGCGGCGGGTGCTCGCAGCCGTGGACGGCTCCGTTCACGCCCGCCGAGCCGTCGCCGCCCTGGCCGGCATGCCGTGGCTCGACTCGGTCGAGGAGGTGTCGGTTCTGCGCGCTCACGCCGGCGACGACGACGGCGACGGCGACGCAGAGACACGGGCCGCCGCCGACCTCCTGCCCATCGCGGGTGTCGAGTCGATCGTGTGTCACGCACGAGGGTCCGTCGCCTCGACGATCCTCGATGAGGCGCGCGCCCGCTCCGCCGACCTCATCGTCATGGGCACGCGGGGGGTCGGGATGCTCAGCGCGCTGTCGTGGGCTCGACTGCATCGGCCGTCTCACGCCTGGCCGGCTGTGCTGTGCTGCTGGCACACGAGCGCTCCGAGTAGTCCGAGACTGCGACACCGCCGCCGCACTCACGGCAGCGGTCGGTACGCTGTGCGAGGGAGGGAGACCGAAGTGCTGCTCACCGAGATCGACCACATCGCAATCGCTGTTCGCGACCTCGGCGCGGCGATCGACTTCTACCGGTCGGCGTTCGGCTGCGAGGTCGAGCACCGCGAGGTGATGGAGCGCGACGGCGTGGAGGAGGCGCTCCTCGCGGTAGCCGACTCTACGTGCAGCCTCCTCACCCCGACCAGGCCCGACTCCACCGTCGCAAAGTTCCTCGAGCGCAACGGCGAGGGGGATCCACCACGTCGGCTACCGGGTCGCCTCCTGCGCCGAGGCGCTCGAGTCGGTCAAGTCGCTCGGCCACCGCGTGATCGACGACGTGCCCAGGCCCGGCAGCCGCGGCACGACCGTCGCGCTCGTGCATCCGAAGACCGCGCTCGGGACCCTCATCGAGCTCGTCGAAGTCCCGGCCGCCTGACGCCCCTGTTTGGACCTGAGCGGAGCCATAGCGACCAGTTCCGTCCAAACAGGGTTCGGCGGCTGGTCGGCCCCGACGCTGCGACGGGTAGCCTTGTGCACATGCCCGGTGACGACGAAGCTGCGACGACCGCTGCCCCCGCGCCGCACCCGATCGAGGAGCGCATAGACCACCTGCAGAAGCTACGCGAGGAGGCGTTCCACGCCGGTAGCGCCGCTGCCGTCGAGCGCCAGCACTCGCGGGGAAAGCTCACTGCTCGTGAACGGATAGAGATGCTCCTCGATCCGGGTTCGTTCGTAGAGCTCGACATGCTCGCCCGCCACCGGGCGCACGGGTTCGGGATCGAGGGCAACCGCCCCCTGACCGATGGTGTGGTCACGGGCTGGGGCATGATCGACGGCCGCAAGGTCTTCCTCTTCTCGCAGGATTTCACCGTCTTCGGCGGCGCTCTCGGAGAGGTCTTCGCCGAGAAGATCCACAAGGTCATGGACCTGGCCGAGTCGGTGGGCGCACCTTTCATCGGGCTGAACGACGGCGCCGGGGCACGCATCCAGGAGGGGGTCGTGTCGCTCGCGTCGTACGGCGGGATCTTCTTCCGGAACGTGCAGGCCTCGGGCGTCATCCCCCAGATCAGCGTCGTGCTCGGGCCGTGTGCAGGCGGGGCCGTCTACTCGCCGGCGATGACCGACTTCATCTTCATGGTGAAGGGCACCTCGCACATGTTCATCACCGGACCCGACGTGGTGAAGACGGTCACCGGCGAGGACGTCACGCAGGAGGAGCTCGGCGGCGCGATGACGCACGCGCAGAAGTCCGGCGTCGCCACGTTCATCGCCGACGACGAGGAGCACTGCCTCGCTCAGGTCCGATACCTGCTCTCGTTCCTTCCGTCGAACAACCTCGAGGACCCCCCGTACTTCGCGCCGAC
This sequence comes from Acidimicrobiia bacterium, assembly GCA_027494135.1. Taxonomy (GTDB): domain Bacteria; phylum Actinomycetota; class Acidimicrobiia; order IMCC26256; family PALSA-610; genus JAOSJK01. Next base: position 1,147,765 of record JAOSJK010000001.1, read on the forward strand.
CGACGACCCAGACCGCTCGTGCGAGGGCCTGCTGCACGCCATTCCCGACTCCCCGAACCAGCCGTACGACATGAAGAAGATCATCGAGGAGGTGGCCGACGACGGCGACTTCTTCGAGATCTTCCCCATGTGGGCGATGAACATCGTCTGCGGCTTCGCTCGAATCGACGGGCATGTCGTAGGCGTGGTCGGCAACCAGCCGCAGGTGCTGGCCGGCTGCCTCGACATAGACGCCTCCGAGAAAGCGGCTCGATTCGTACGTACCTGCGACGCGTTCAACATCCCGCTGGTCACGTTCGTCGACGTTCCCGGCTTCCTTCCCGGTACCGACCAGGAGTACGGCGGGATCATCCGTCACGGCGCGAAGCTCCTGTACGCGTACTGCGAGTCGACTACGCCTCGCGTGCAGATCATCACCCGCAAGGGCTATGGGGGCGCCTACGTGGTCATGAACTCGAAGTCGATCGGCGCCGACCTCGCGTACGCGTGGCCGTCGGCAGAGATCGCTGTCATGGGTCCGCAGGGCGCGGTGAACATCATCTTCCGCAAGGAGATCGATCAGGCGGCCGATGCCGAGGTCCGGCGCGCCGAGCTGGTCGAGGAGTACACGGAGCGCTTCGCCAACCCGTACAACGCCGCCGAGCGCGGCTATGTCGACGACGTGATCGATCCTCGCGATACGCGTCGTGTGCTGGTCAACGCCCTGACGATGCTCCGGACGAAGCGCGAGCAGCTTCCGCAGCGCAAGCACGCGAACTCGCCGCTGTGAGAATCGCGTCCATCCATCCTCGCGCCGGCGACGACGAGATCGCTGCGATCGGTGCCGCCCTCGCCGTGCTCGCCGAGGAGGATCGTCGCGCCGCCGACGCAGCCGCGAGGATCGAGTCGAGTGAGCAGCTCTCGGCCTGGGTGGATGCATCGCGACGCTCTGCACAGCGCTCCGGTCTCCAGCGGGGTCCATGGCGGCTGAGCGGCCGGATCGGCCGACGGTCGCGGGTCTGACCGGGCGCCAAGGGCGACGATGGGCACCGTCCACGACGCCGAGCTGTACTCGGTCGGCACCGACGAGATCGTGGCGACCTTCCGGACCGAGGGCGAGTGCAGCGTCACCACCGTCGTAGGCGAGGCCGAGGTCACCACCTCCGGGACGTACCACTCGGCGCGCATCACCGGACTCGAGCCCGGGGTCACCTATCCGCTGAAGGTGGACGGCGCGGACCCCAGCGAGCTCCTGCCCGATCGCGTCACCACGCTCGCTCCACTCCCCGGACGCATCCTCGCCAAGTTCGCAACCGTCAACGACGTGCACTTCGGTGAGCGGGTCTGCGGGCGGCTGGGTACCGGTGAGCAGATGGGCCCGCTCTTCGAGTCGGCGCAGGGCGCCGAGCCCTACCCCGTAGTCATGAACCGCGGCGCCATCGCCGAGCTGGCGGCTCTCGACGCGTCGGCGATCCTCGTCAAGGGTGACCTGACCAATGCCGGGACGGTGGAGCAGTACGAGGAGTTCCTCGCCGCCTACTCCGCCCTCGGACCGACGATGCACCACGTTCGCGGCAACCACGACGCGATGGTCACCGAGCAGATCGCCTCCGCGCATGCTCCCTTCGCAGTCGGGATTCCCGGCGCTCTGCTCGCGGTGCTCGACACCGTGCGGCCCGGCACCGATCGCGGGCGGCTGAGCGCTGCGCAGATCGAGTGGCTCGACACCCTCGCCGCCGAGTCGAGCGACCCGGTGCTGGTCTTCGGTCACCACCACCCGTGGAATCCCGCCTCCGACGACCGCCCCGACACGTACTTCGGCATCAACCCCGACGACAGCGAATCGCTCTGTGCGGTGATCGACCGAAGGGAGGCGATCGCCGGCTACTTCGCGGGGCACACGCACCGGAACCGGGTCCGGCGCTTCGCCGCGGCGCGCAGTGTTCCCATGGTCGAGATCGCCTGCGTGAAGGACTACCCGGGCGCCTGGGCCGAGTACCACGTCTACGACAGTGGCTACGTGCAGATCGCGCGGCGCATCTCCGCCCACGACGCGATGGCGTGGACCGAGCAGACCCGCCACATGTTCCAGGGCATGTACCGCGACTACGCCCTAGGGTCGCTCGACGAGCGATGTTTCGTCCACTCCTTCTGAAGACGCGCCCCACGCTCGATCGAGTGCCATTATCTTCCGTCTAGTCAACCTGTGAGGAGACAAGGGAGGTACGAAAATGGGGGGCAGACGGTTCGTCATCGCGATCTCCGTCATGTCGGCGTTCACGATCGCAGCGGCATCCTGCGGAGGCGATGACGACTCCGACGACACCGCTGCGAGCGTGGAGACGACCGCCGGCACTGAGGCGACAGCTACGACGACCGTGGCCGAGCCCGAGCGGACGGCTGTCACCTTCGTCGCCACCGACTTCGCCTTCGACGGTCCCGCCGAGGTCCCTGCCGGCATCGTCGACGTCACCATCGTCAACCAGGGTCAGGAGGACCACCACGTCCAGCTGATCCGCCTCGACGGCGACGTGGACGTCGACGCCCTGACGACCGCCACCGACTCGGGCGACTTCTCGGTCCTCTCCGAAGTGACCTTCCTGGGAGGGCCGAACGGGGCCGGCCCCGGAGCCGAGCGGACGGCCACCGTCGACCTCGATCCCGGGAGCTACGTGGTCATCTGCATGATCCCGAGCGTCGACGGAGTCGCCCACTACGACAAGGGGATGGTTGCGCCACTCGAGGTGGTGCCCGCCGAAGGCGCACCTGCCCCGGCACCCGAGCCGGTGACGACGATCCACATGGGCAAGACGGGCGAGTTCGTGTTCACGGTCCCGCCCGATCTGCCCGCCAAGGGGACCGTCGCCGTGGTCAACGACGGCGAACAGGCCCACGAGCTCGTCTACTACCCGATAGTGGACGGCAGCACGTTCGAGGATGTGAAGGCATACGTCCTCGTGCCGCCTGGATCACCCACCCCCGAAGGCCCGCCCCCGTCGACCTCCAGGGTGGCGGCGGCATCACGGGTCTCTCCCCCGGGGAGACCGCATGGCTCGACCTCGACCTCGCCCCCGGCAGGTACGCCTGGCTCTGCTTCTTCCCCGACACCGAGCAGAACGGCCTGCCTCACGCCGTCGAGGGGATGGCCGCCGAGGTGACGATCCCCGGCTGACCCGGACGAGAGCGCGGGGCGGCGGCCGCCGGGTCGCCGCCCCGTATCCTCTCCCGCATGCAAGCCTTGGAGGGCGTCCGCGTCGTCGACATGGCCACGGTGCTCGCAGGCCCTCAGACGGCCCGGTATCTCGCCGACTTCGGGGCCGACGTGATCAAGGTCGAGGCCCCCGCCGGCGACGGGACGCGGCGGATGGGCTGGCGCCCGCCCGATGGCGGCGACGCCTACATGTGGAAGCTCCTCGGGCGCGGCAAGCGCTGTGCGGTGCTGGACCTGAAGACCGACACGGGTCTCGACGCGATGCGCCGCCTCGTAGACACCGCCGACGTGCTGATCGAGAACCTGCGCCCCGGCACACTGGAGCGTCTCGGACTCGACCCCGCCGACCTCCTCGCGTCGAATCCGCGGCTGGTGGTCCTGCGTGTCTCAGGGTTCGGTCAGGACGGGCCGTACGCGCAGAGGCCCGGCTTCGCGACGCTCGCTGAGGCGATGAGCGGGTTCGCCGCCATCAACGGGGGAGCCTGAGGGCGGTCCTCTCCTGCCGCCGATCGCTCTCACCGACGAGGTCGCCGGCCTCGTCGGTGCCTTCTCCGTGATGGTCGCTCTGCGCCACCGTGACCGCAGCGGCGAGGGACAGGTCGTCGACGTCAACCTCCTGGAGTCGATGCTCCAGCTCATGGGTCCGCTCCCTGCAGCGTATGCGCACCTCGGATACCTCCAGCCGCGCCTCGGCTCCGGGATTCCCTACACCGTGCCGCGGGCACCTACCTCTGCTCCGACGGCGTCTGGGTCGCTGTCTCGACCTCTGCGGAGTCGGTCGCCCTCCGGGTGCTCGACCTGATCGGCGTCGGCGCCGACGAGCGCTTCGCGACCTTCGCCGGCCGCGAGGAGCACCGCTCCGAGATGGACGAGACGGTCGCCGCGTGGATCGGCGCGCGCACCTCCGCCGACGTGCTGGCGCTCTTCGACGAGGCGGAAGCGGCGATCGCCCCCGTGTACACGATGGCGGACCTCGTCGCCGACCCCCACGTGCGCGATCGCGGCGTCCTGGTGGAGGTCGACGGCGTCCTCATGCAGGCACCGGTGGCCCGGATGTCGAGGACCCCAGGGGTCGTGCGCCACGCCGGCCGGCCGCTCGGTGCCGACACCGACGAGATCCTCGCCGAGCTCGGTCTCTCCCCTCCCGGTGGCGGGCCAGAGGCCTGAGGAGCGTTCCCGGGGCGGACGCTCGACTGCGATACCAGCCGGTATGTGGCGCGTCGTCCCCCGGTTGTCCACCGTTCATCCCCAGGCTCCTGTGGACAACCCCGCCTTCCCTGGTCCCCGGTCCCGGGGTAAGAATGCACCGATCGGCGCATACCCTTCGAACCTCGAACGGCGGGATCCATGAGCACACCGGAGAGCGAAGACCTGGACCGCAGGGCGGCGGGTCGGACAGTCCCGATGGTCTTCCTCGAGACCGTCGCCGCGAGACCCGACGCAGTGGCGCTCCGATGGAAGGAGGGGGACGGCTGGGGGACCCTCACGCGGCGCGAGTACGCAGATCGGGTGGCGCGGGTCGCGGGTGCTCTTCGCGAGATCGGCGTCACTCGCGGCGACCGGATCGTGCTCATGCTCAAGAACCGGCCCGAGTTCCACATCGCCGACAGCGCCGCCCTCTTCCTGGGGGCGACGCCCGTGTCGATCTACAACTCCTCCGCTCCGGGGCAGATCCAGTACCTCGCCGGGCACTGTCGGGCGAAGGTCGCCGTCGTAGAGGACGCCGGCTTCCTGGAGCGCCTGCTCGCGGTCCGCTCCCAGATCCCGACGCTAGAGGCCGTAGCAGTCGTCGACGAGCCCTCCCCGCCGGCCCTCCCGACGTGCTCTCCTGGTCGTCTCTCGTCTCGGCCGAGCCCCTCGATCTCACCGCCGAGGCCGGCAACGCGCAACCGGGCGACCTGGCGACGGTCAACTACACATCGGGCACCACCGGCCCGCCGAAGGGCGTCGTACTCGACCACCGGAACATCGTGTGGACACTCGAGTCGTTCAGCGACACCTTCGAGATGGACGTGAGCGGATTCCGCGTCGTCTCGTACCTGCCGATGGCCCACATCGCCGAGCGCATGGTCTCGCACTACATGGCCACGGCCTTCGGGTTCGAGGTCACGACCTGCCCCGACACCACCCAGGTCGTCGCCTACCTCACCCAGACCCACCCGGAGCTCTTCTTCGCCGTGCCGCGGATCTGGGAGAAGGCGTACGCGCCGATCCGATCGGCGATCGGGGCCGACCCCGAGCGCGCCGCCGCGTTCGACGCGGCCCTCGAGATCGGTTGGCAGGCCTCGGAGCACAGGGCGCGAAACGAGGACCTGCCGGCCGACCTCGCGGCCGCATTCGAGAAGGCCGACGCCGGTCTCGCTCCCATCCGCCAGCTGATCGGGCTCGACGAGGCGCGGACAGCCATCTCCGGGGCCGCACCGATCCCGTACGAGATCCTCCACTTCTTCCGCGGGCTCGGGGTCCCTCTCTCGGAGATCTACGGGCTGTCGGAGACCACGGGGCCGATGACCTGGACGCCGTTCCGCGTGCGCATCGGCACCGTCGGACCTCCCCTCCCCGGCGTCGAGGTCAGGCTGGAAGAAGACGGCGAGGTCTCCTGCCGCGGCGGGAACGTCTTCCGCGGCTACCTCGACTCACCAGAGAAGACGGCCGAGGTGCTCGACGACGACGGCTGGTTCCACAGCGGCGACATCGGCGTCATGGACGACGACGGCTACCTGCGGATCGTCGACCGCAAGAAGGAGCTGATCATCACCGCCGGGGGCAAGAACATCTCCCCGCGAACCTGGAGGCCGCCCTGAAGGCCGGCCCCCTGATCGGCCAGGTCTGCGTGATCGGCGACGCGCGCCCCTACGTGTCGGCGCTGATCGTCCTCGACCCCGAGGTGGCCCCGGCCTGGGCTTCGCAGCACGGTATCGAGGGCGACCTCGCCGCGCTGGCCGACCATCCCGACGTCCGCGCCGAGGTGCAGCGGCAGATCGACGAGGCCAACTCGCACTTCTCCCAGGTCGAGCGCGTCAAGCGCTTCACGATCCTGCACGAGGAGTGGATGCCCGACTCCGAGGAGCTCACGCCGACGATGAAGCTGAAGCGCCGCGGAGTCCACGCCAAGTACGCCTCCGAGATCGACGCCCTCTACTCCTGATCCCCCAACCCGGGACGGGCGTCGATAGACCACAATATTTGTGGTCTATCGACGCCCGTGGGCCGGGGCGCAAGGTGTGAGGGGCTGGGATCGGATCCGCGCGTGGCAGGATTCCGGCATGGCGGGGGTCTCCGGTAGGTCGGGCGGGCAACGGGCGTCGGTGCGGCCACCCATACCGCTGCTGACCGCAGCGGCCGCAGCGGTCGCCGGAGGCGCTGCGCTCCTCGCCGCACCCTCCTTCGCCGGGCACGTCGCCGGCTACGTGCTCAGCTCCTTCGTCGCCCTCGGCCTGCTCGGTGCCTTCACCCGAGTCGATCTCATCCGGCGCGCCGACTCCCGATACCGAGTGGCGCCCCTGGTCCGGCGCGTCGCCCCGGCGATCGCAGCCACGGGAATCGCCATCGCGGCGCTGCACGTCTGGTCGATCGCAACGGAGCTCGCCGGGTGATCTCGACCCCACGCCTGACCCAATGTCTGACCGCACGCCTGTTGCGCGGGCAGCGGCTCTCGCTTCTCTGTGTCCGGCGTCTGCTGGGAGCGGCACTCATGTCGTGCATCCTCGTCGGCGCGTCCGGCGCGGCGCAGGCCACCGCCGCCACCAGCGAGGCCCGCACTCAGGCGCCCGAGGCGAGCGCAACGGACTCGGCTCTCGATGAGATGGCCGCCTGCCTCCGAAGCAGAGAGCACCTGCTGCTCGTCCTGCTGATCGACGAGTCGGGCAGCCTCCGCTCGACCGACCCACAGAACGAGCGCGTCACCGCCGCTCGGCTGGCGTTGCGATCGTTTGCCTCCCTCTCATCCACTCGCGCCACTGCCGAGCAGCCACAGATCGAGGTGCTCGTCGCCGGGTTCTCCAGCAGCTTCGATGCCGTCACCCCTTGGACCGCGCTCGACGACGACAGCGTCGGCGGCGTCGAGGTCTCCGTCGATGCCTTCGCCGGACGCGACGACGGCATCGACACCGACTTCCCCGTCGCGCTGATCGGAGCACGGCGAGAGCTCGCCTCGCGCTCCGCAGAGCTCTCCGAGGGCGGCGACGCCGAACCCTGCAAGGCGATCCTCCTGTTCACCGACGGCCGTTACGACGTCGAGACGGGCGATACGCCGGCGCGCCGCGAGGCCGGGATCGAGAAGGACTACGCGCCGGGCGTCTCACTTCTCGACCCCGCCAGCGGCCCCGTCGTCGAGGCTGCGGGGCGCGACCTCCTCTGTCGTACCGACGGGTCGGGACTCGCCGACAGGCTGCGCGCCGACGGCGCGGCCGTTGTGACGGTGGCGCTCGCCGCTCAGATCGACGCCGCCGACCAGGACTTCCTCCGGGCGCTCAGCACCGGTAGCTCCGGAACACTGACATGCGGCGACCCCGCGGGCGAGAACGCGGGCGCCTACCTGGCTGCCGAGGAGCTCTCGGAGCTGGCGCCGGCCTTCGCCCGCGTCGCGACGTCGATCGCCGGCGCCACAGAGGCGCCCGGATCCGCTGTGGTCGAGACCTGCAACGGGACGGAGTGCGAGAGCGGCAGGAGGGCCTTCGATCTCGACCCGATCCTGCTCCGGTTCAGCGTCCTCGCCGACACCCGGAGCGAGGGGACGAGCATGGCTGTGCGGGCGCCCCACTCGGCCGATCCCGTCGTCGTCGTCCCGGGTACCGACGGTGAGGCCGTCCTCGACGGCGTCGCGTTGCGCTGGTCATGGGTATCCGACACCGCTGTCGAGCTGAACGCGGATCTTCCCGCGGGTCGTGATTCCTGGATCGGCGAGTGGTCGGTCACCTTCGTCGACCCCGACTCCACCGGCGTTCCCGATCGCCCGCGCGCCGACGTGTTCCTCTACGGCGGGTGGACCCCCGATCTGCCCACCGACACGAACCTGCTGCGCGGGGCCGAAGCGGACCTGGTCGTCGTCGTCATCGACGCAGCCGGCACGCCGGTGGGCGGCGAAGCCCTCACCGACGCCGGCGCTCGCCTCGACGCCACGGTCACCGACCCGACGACAGACGAGACGGTTGCCCTGCGGCTGCGCGGTCCCGACGCGCAGGGTCGCTACCGCGCGAAGTACACGGCCGGCGCCGACATCACTGCGTCGACACTCGACCTGGACCTGCGCCTGATCGCACAGACCGCAACCGGCGTGGAGCTCTCCCCGAGCACCGCCCGCTATCAGCTCGAGGTCGGCCTGCCCGATCTGTACCCTCACGTGACGACGCCGGAGATCCGGCTCACCTCCGTGCGCGGAACCGGCACCGCGCGCGGAACCGTCGACATCGTCGGCGGCCGCGACCGGCCCGGATGCGTGTGGTTCGAGCCCCCGGAGTTCGAGTCGTTCCCGGCCGAGGCGGTCTCACTCTCGTACGAGCTCTCGACCCCGGCCACCGCCGAAGACTGCATCGAGCTCGTACCCGGCGAGACGCGACACGTCGACATCTTCATCCGGCCGACGGCATCCTCCGAGGGCACGGTGCGCGGCGCGCTCACGGTCTTCCTCTCGGCGCGGGGCGAGAGCGAACCCCTCTCGGTGGTCGTGCCCTCTCCTTCGACGTCGCGCCGCCGATCAACCAGGCCCGCCGACTGGGTCTCTTCGTCGGTATCCTCCTCGCCGGAGTGCTGGCGCCACTCGCCGCGCTGGTGCTCCTGAACAGATCCCTCGCCCGGTTCGAGCCGCCCAACCGCGTCGTGTGGGCCCGAGTCCCGGTCTCCGTCGAACGCACCGTCTACCGAGTGCTCCGCGAGCACTCGCTCCACGGCGCCGACAACCCAGACGCCGTTCCCGGCGACACCGACGTCCTCGACGGGCTGAGGCTCGATCCTGCCGCATTCGTCCCCCTGGGCGACGGCGACACCCGAACCCGCGAGCTCACGTGTGGCGATCTAGAGCTGAGTGCGCACGCACCCCGTAACCCCCTGGGCGACCCGTACGGCACCGTCACGTGCGAACGACCGTGCTCCGCGGGTGGTCCGCACCGGACGTCTGCAGAGCCGCCCGAGCGAGTTCCGCTGGCGCTGCCCGGATCGTGGGTCTTCGTCCTGGGCGGCGCGACAGCGACCGAGGATTCCACCGCGTCCGAGCAAGGCGCCATGCCCGATGCCTCCGCCTCGATGCCTGCCGGCGACGACATGATCGCCGGCGAGCTCGTCGTCTTCCTCGCCGCCGGCCCTCTGGAGGAGCAGATCGACCGCGTCGGCGACTCCCTCCGCGAACGCCTCGCGATCGTCGCCAACGACCTCTCCGCCCTCCACCATGAGGGGCGTCGATAGACCACAATATTTGTGGTCTATCGACGCTCGTGGGGGGTCAGGCGTCGGGGGCGACCTCGACGCAGTCGCGGCCGCGGCATCGGGCCTCGTCGAGCGCCCGGCCGGCCTGGGCCACCAGGTCGGCTGCGCCGAGGGCGTGCGTCGGATAGCACGCGACTCCCGCCGACACCGTGAGTGCGTCACCGATGGGGCTCCCCAGGAGCGTCCCCGGACCCGCTCGGCCGCCCAGACCGCTCCGGCCTCGGGCGTGTCCTCCAGGATCGTACCGACCATCGCCGTGCCGAGCCTGCAGGCGCTGTCGCTCTCCCGGAGCGTCCGCCGCACCACGTCGCCGACGATCGCCAGCTCCTGGTCGCGCGTCGCACGCTCGGGGTCGTCGAGGCTGTCGACCTCGAAGATCACCACCGAGAGCGGGCGCAGCGACCTCCGGGCGGCGGCCACCTGCTGCTGCACCAGCACCGCGAAGTAGCGTTCGTCGTACAGACCGGTGGCGGCGTCGAAGGCGTGACCGCCTCTGAGCTCGGCGACCGACGGCGAAGACCCGGCCTCCGACGGCGGCTCACCGTCGGACTCCTCGATGAGCATCGCGCCTACGGCATCCAACTCGCTCTGCAGTCGCTCCACTTCGGACTCCGAGGCATCGAGCTTCTCCTCGGCTCTTCGGGCACTGCCGCCTGCGGAGACCCCCGCCGCGCCGGCGACCACCCCGGCCACCCCGGCCAGGACTCCGAGGGGTACGGCGGTGAGCACGACGCACGCGACGCCGAACACCAGTGACACGATCGCCGCCGCGACAGGAAAGACCAACCGTCGATCAGTCATCAGTCCACTCATCGGCGCGCTCCGCCCCCGTCATGAGCCAAGTCGCCGGGAGTTCTGCCATTGCCGCGGCCCTCCGCGGCCCTCCCCCGGCCTCCGCAGCACACCGGGGACGGCCTCCAGCACCACCAGCCGCACCCGGCCCTCACGCGTCGACCCCATGCCCCTCCCCGCGGTGCCGAAGGGCCAGCTCTCCGATCTCCCGCACGATCCGGGCCAGCCGGTAGTCCTTCGGCGTGTAGACCCTGGCGACGCCCGCATCCGTGAGCACCTGCCGGTCGGCCTCGGGGATGATCCCACCGACGACCACCGGCGCAGAGACGCCCTCCGCTCTCAGGAGCCTGGTCGTCTCGGGTACGAGGTCGAGGTGCGAGCCCGAGAGGATCGAGAGCCCGACGACGTCGACATCCTCGTCGCGCGCCGCGGCAGCTATCTGTGCAGGTGTGAGACGGATCCCCTGGTACACGACCTCCATGCCGACGTCGCGCGCTGCGACGGCGATCTGCTCGGCGCCGTTGGAGTGCCCATCGAGACCGGGCTTTCCCACCAGCAGCCGGATGGGCGGGCCGTCCCCCACGTTCTCGCGCACCCAGTCGCGCACCCCGGCCAGGTCGTCGCCGAGCGGCGCGGCGACCCCGCCGACACCGGTAGGAGCCCGGTACTCACCGAAGACACCTCGCAGCACCCCGGCCCACTCTCCGACCGTACCGCCCGCCCTCACCACGTCCATCGTCGCCGGGACCAGGTTCGCAACGCCGGCAGCGTCGGTCGCGAGGCGGTCGAGAGCCCTCTCCAACGCCGCTGCGTCCCGGCCGCCCTTCCACGACGCCAGGTGCTCCAGCTGCTCCTGCTCCGCCGCAGCGTCGACGACGAGGATGCTCTCGATGCCGCTCGCACCGCCCGTGAGCGGCGACGGCTCTGTCTCTGTGAAGCAGTTGACCCCCACCACCCGATGCTCTCCGCTCTCGATGCGACGGACGCGCTCCGCGTGGCTCTGGACGAGCCGCGCCTTGATCTGGTCGATCATCGCGAACGATCCGCCGCCGTCGAGCACCCACTGCAGCTCCGCGTCCGCCGCGCCGACGATCTCCGCCGTCTTCGCCTCGATCACCTTGGACCCGTCGAATATGTCGCCGTACTCGAGGAGGTCCGTCTCGAACGCGAGAACCTGCTGCATCCTCAGCGCCCACTGCTGGTCCCATGGGGTCGGCAGGCCGAGCGCCTCGTTCCAGCACGGAAGCTGAACTGCGCGCGCCCTCGCGCGCTTCGACAGCGTGACCCCGAGCATCTCGAGGACGATCCGTTGGACGTTGTTCTCCGGTTGCGCCTCGGTGAGCCCGAGCGAGTTCACCTGCATGCCGTACCGGAACCGGCGCAGCTTCTCGTCGCTCACTCCGTAGCGGTCAGCGCAGATGCGACCCCACATCTCGGTGAACGCCCGCATCTTGCAGGCCTCCTCGACGAACCTGGTACCGGCGTCGACGAAGAAGGAGATGCGGCCAACGACCTCCGGGAAGTCGTCGGCTTCGACCTGGCCCGACTCGCGCACGGCGTCAAGCACCGCGCACGCGGTCGCCAGGCCGTACGCGACCTCCTGCACGGGAGTCGCGCCGGCCTCCTGCAGGTGGTAGGGGCAGACGTTGATCGGGTTCCACTTCGGAACCTGCCGCACCGTGTAGGCGATCGTGTCGACGGTCAGCCGGCGCGAAGCATCGGGGGGAAGACGTAGGTGCCCCGCGACAGATACTCCTTGACGATGTCGTTCTGGGTCGTTCCCTGGAGCGTTGCCGGATCTGCGCCCTGCTCCTCGGCGAGGACGAAGTACATGGCCAGCATGAACATCGCTGTGGCGTTGATCGTCATAGAGGTGTTCGTCTCGGCCAGCGCCAGCCCGTCGAGGAGGGTCCGCATCTCGCCGAGGTGGGGCACGGGCACACCCACCTTGCCGACCTCGCCGCGTGCCATCGGATGGTCGGGGTCGTACCCGGTCTGCGTCGGGAGATCGAACGCAACCGAGAGGCCGGTCTGGCCCTTCGCGAGGTTCGTGCGGTACAGCTCGTTGGAGGCTCGGGCAGACGAGTGTCCCGAGTAGGTCCGCATCACCCAGGGTCGGTCACGATCGGCCATGCCGACATTCTCCCGGTTCGCGGGCCCCGGTGTCGCACGCTGACGTCCCGCCCCGGTGCACTGGGCCCTCGCCGGCCCTCCCGCGCCGGAACCGACCACCGCCGGACCCGGGGCCGGGGGTCAGAGGGCCACCCGCCTCCCCGTCGCCAGCCACGCCGCCCCGGGCAACGCGAGGCCTTCGTCGTCCATGTACGGCGCGACGGCTTCGGCTATCGCATCCCTCACGGCGCCGGCCACTGCCGGGTCGGCCGCCGCGGCAACGGCCTCACCGAGCGGCCCGGTGCGCAACACGATCTCCACCGAGTCCTCGATCTCCGATGCGGGGATGCTCAGCACGCGCTCCAACGACGTAACCGCGACGTCGGTCAGGCCCGCTCGTCTCAGGAGCGACGCCAGCTCGTCGGGGTCGCCCAGCGAGAAGGGACCCGGCCCACCCACCGGCGGCGCTGAGAGTGCGGGCAGGTGCTCGGCGGCGGCCATGATCGGGACGAGCATCCAGGGGTTCTGGCCCAGGGGCTGCCAGGTGACGAACGCGAGCCGGCCTCCCTCACGGAGCGCTCCGGCGATGTTCGCGAACGCCGCCCCCGGCTCGGCGAAGAACATCACCCCGAACCGCGAGATGACCGCGTCGAAGCGCCGGCTTCCGAGATCGCGTGTCTGCACGTCGCCCTGCTGGAAGCGCGCGTTCGTGACTCCTTCGGCCGCTGCGCGGCGGCGGGCCGCCGCGAGCATCGGAAGCGAGAGATCGATGCCGAGCGCCTCTCCACCGGGCGCCACGCGACGCGCCGCGTCGATCGTGGTGGCCCCACATCCGCAACCCACGTCGAGCACTCCCTCGCCCGGCTCCAGATCGAGCGCGGCGATGGCCGACTCCCCGAACGGGCCCACGATCGCGTCGATCTCGTCGGCGGATGTGACCCACCGATTGGAGGCCAGGTCGTTCCAGTACCGGAACTGCGCCGAGTTGGGCCCGTCGCCGAGCGGCATCCACTCGGCATCCCCCACAGACGTCGTCGACTCGTCGTGCCTCAATGCCGCCTCCTGCTCGGTCGAGCGTGCCGCCCCTACCGGCACCTGCCCCGATTCTCCCAGCGTCGGGCGCGCAAGTGTGCGCGCGGGGATGACTCACGTGAATCGGGCACTTCATCCAACGCAGGACGCTCTGCCCAGCCGACGGTCCCGCTACTTGTGGTAGTCGTAGAAGCCGGCCCTGGTCTTGCGGCCGAGACGCTCGGCGCTGACCATCCGCCGCAGGAGCGGGGGCGGCCGCGTAGTTCGGGTCCCTGAACTCCGTGTAGAGCGCTTCGAGGATGGCGAGGCTCGTGTCGAGCCCGACGAGGTCGAGGAGCTCCAGGGGGCCCATCGGGAAGTTGCAGCCGCCCTTCATCGCGGTGTCGATGTCGTCGCGCGTGGCGACGCCCGAGTCGAGGATCTTCACCGCGTTGTTGAGGTAGGGGAAGAGCAGCGCATTCACGATGAAGCCGGCCTGGTCCTTGACCTGTACCGGCTTCTTGCCGCACGACTCGGCGAAGGCGAGCGCAGCCGTGACGGTCTCGTCGGAGGTCGTGATCGCCCGCACCACTTCCACGAGAGCCATCATCGGAGCCGGGTTGAAGAAGTGCACGCCGCAGACGCGGTCAGGACGACCCGTCTCCATCGCCATCTCGACGACAGGCAGGGTCGACGTGTTCGTCGCGAGGATGGCTCCCGCCCCGCAGACCCTGTCGAGCTCGTTGAAGAGGTGCTTCTTGGCCCCTAGGTCCTCGACGATCGACTCGATCACGAGATCGCAGTCGGAGAGCTCGCCGAGGTCGGCCACGGCCTTCACGCGTCCCAGAACGGCGGCGCGGTCCGCCTCCTCGATCTTGCCTCGCTCCACCTGCTTCGCCAGCGACTTCTCGAGGCCCGCGACCATCGCGTCGGCCGTCGCCTGGGCTCTGCTCCGCAGCACGACCTCGTATCCGGCCTTGGCCGCGACCTCGGCGATGCCGGAGCCCATGATCCCGGACCCGACTATCCCTACGCGCTCGACGGCCATTCGACTGCCCTCCTCGATCGGGGGAGCGCAAGGGTATCGATGCGCGCCACCGGGGCTCCACCCGGCCGGTCACGGGTGCACCGTTAGGCTGCATGCATGTCTATCGGGCAGCGGATATTCGCCTCGGTGTACGACCCGATGAACCGGGCCGGCGAGGCAGGCTGGGTAGGCCGGCGGCGTACAGGACTTCTCGCCGATGTCGAGGGCGTGGTGCTCGAGATCGGGGCCGGCACCGGCGCGAACATCGCTCACTACCGGGCCGCGGAGCGGGTCGTGCTCACCGAACCGTGCGCGGCGATGCGAGCGCGCATCGCCGCGAAGCTCCCTCTCGCCACCGTGCCCATCGAGGTGACGTCGGCGCCGGCCGATGCGCTCGAGTTCGCCGACGACTCCTTCGATGCCGTCGTCGCCACCCTCGTCCTGTGCACCGTCCCCGACGTCGCGTCAGCGCTGGCGGAGGTGCGGCGTGTCCTGCGCCCCGGCGGCGAGCTCCGCTTCCTCGAGCACGGAGCCGAGCACCATGGGCGACGCGCAGCATGGCAGCGCAGGATCGAGCCGGTCTGGCGCCGCGTCGGCCAGGGATGCCGCCTCACCCGCAATCCCCGCGCAGGCGTCGAGGCCGCCGGGTTCGAGATCCGGCGATACGAGGTATTCGATCCGAAGGCACCCGCGATTCTCCGTCCGTTCTGCGAAGGAGTGGCCGTAAAGTGAGCCCCACAGGCACCTCGACGTCGCGCAAGACCAGCGGAACGCTCGCGCTGCTCGGCGGCGACGAGTGGACCGACGAGTGCCGCTCGCTCGACGCCGAGCTGCTCGCCGCCAGCGGTGGTGACGAGGTCGTCGTCCTCCCGACGGCGGCGGCGTACGAGCAACCCGACCGGGTCGTCGAGCGCGCCGCGGCGTGGTTCGAAACGCTCGGAGCACGGGTCTGCGCGCTCCGCATCCTCAACCGCCGTGACGCCGAGACAGACGCGCACCTGCGCTCCGTACGTGCAGCAAAGCTCCTGTACATCTGCGACGGGTCGCCACTCCACCTCCGGTCGGTGCTGAAGGGCTCGCCGCTCTGGGACGCGATCGTCTCCGCGTACCGCGACGGCGCCGTGCTCGCCGCTTCGGGCGCAGGCGCGACCGTCGTCTGCGACCCGATGGTCGACCCGCGTGGCGGGGCCTACACCGTCGGGCTCGGCGTCGTCTCGAACCTCGCGGTCTTCCCCTATCACGGCACCGCCGCCCGGCACCTGCGCGAGCGATCCGTCCAGCTCCTGCCGCGCGGGGCAACTCTCGCCGGCCTCGACGAGACGACTGCGCTGGTGCGATCTCCCGCCGGGGAGTGGCGGGCCATCGGCCCCGGCTCCGTGACCCTCTACCGGGGCAGCACTGCTCCAGAGGTCTACAGCGGCGAGGCGGTACCGAACCTGTAGCCCGTGTAGGCGGCGTCCGGCTAGCCCGACGTGGTCGTCGTCGCCTCCACGGCCGTCGCCGTGGTCGTCGTCGCACCCGCTGCCGTCGTCGTGGTTCGCTCCGCCGCCGTCGTCGCCACAGGAGCATCCGACTCGATGATCTCGATCGAGTCGATCGTCGCCGGCTTCGTGGGCGGACCGTCACCGGACGCCGGTGCAAGCCCCTCGATCTCCTGAGCAACCTCCAGGCCCTTCACCACCATGCCGAAGCGGGCGTACTCGTTCGGCAGCGTTGCGCCGCGCGATCCCGTGACGATGAAGAACTGCGAGTCGAAGGTCCCCGGCGGCTCCGCGCCGGCCTTGGCCGCTGCGAGCGAGCCGAGCGGGTAGTTGTCGGTGGGAACCTCACCGACGACGGAAGCTCCCGAACCGCCCGTACCGTTGCCCGACGGGTCGCCGCCCTGGATGACGAAGTCCTTGGCCGCTCGATGCCACGTCAGGCCGTCGTAGAAGCCGTCTCGCGCCAACTTGACGAACTGCTCCGTCGCTATCGGCGCGTTCACGTCGTCGAGCGCGATCTCGATCACGCCGAAGTTGGTGGTGATGACCGCCGTGTACTTCGAGGTGCGCTCCTGCTCGACAGTCGTGATCGACGTGTCGCCGGCCTTCTTGTCGTCGTCGCCCCGAGTGAGGCTGAGCACTCCGACGAGGGCGGCGAAGATCGCCACCGCCACCCCTCCACGCACCAGCCTCTTGCGTCGCTGGGCCCTGCGATGGGCTTCCAGCCGCGCCTCCTTGGCTGCCGCCTTGTTCTCTCGCTTCCGGGCCCGCTTGTCGGCGTTGCTCACGGCCGGGGGAGTCTAGAGGGGCCGCCTCGCGCTTCGTCAGCCGGGGGCCTCTTCGGGGCAGACCACGCGGAATCCCTTCCGCCGGCAGGCCGAGCCGCTGGTACCGTCTGGCCGCGTGAGCCTCTTCGTCGAGAAGTTCGGCGGCACGTCCGTCGCCGACCCCGACCGGATCCGCGCAGTCGCCGACCACATCGCGCGCACCCGGCGAGACGGTCACGACGTCGTCGTCGTCGTCTCGGCCATGGGGAAGACGACCGACGACCTCGTCCGCCTGTCCCGTGACGTGTCCCGCGAACCGGGCGGGCGCGAGATGGACATGCTGCTCACGGCGGGGGAGCGGATCTCGATGGCCCTGCTCTGCATGGCCGTCACCGACCTCGGGATCCCGGCGGTGTCGTTCACGGGCAGCCAGGCAGGGATCGTCACCGATACCGATCACGGCAGAGCGAAGATCGTCGAGGTCCGCGCCGACCGCATCCGGGAGGCACTCGACGCCGGCCAGGTGGCGATCGTCGCCGGATTCCAGGGGGTCTCGACCAGCCGCGACATCACTACGCTCGGACGCGGCGGCTCCGATACCACCGCGGTCGCGCTCGCAGCGGCACTCGACGCCGGCGCGTGCGAGATCTACACCGACGTGGAGGGCGTCTATACCGCCGATCCACGCCTTGTACCCGAAGCGCGACGACTCCCCCACGTCTCCTTCGAGGAGATGCTCGACATGGCGGCCACCGGCGGGCGGGTCCTCGCTCTCAGATCAGTCGACTTCGCACGCAACCACGGCGTAAGGCTGCACGTGCGCTCCAGCTTCACCTGGGCGCCGGGCACCTGGATCGAGGAGGAAGACGCCACGATGGAACAGGCCATCATCTCCGGAGTGACGCACGACACGTCAGAGGCCAAGATCACCATCGACCAGGTGCCCGACAAGCCCGGCATCGCCGCGACCGTGTTCAGAGCACTCGCCGACGAGGGCGTGAACGTCGACATGATCGTCCAGAACGTCTCGACCGCGGGGCATACCGACATCTCGTTCACGGTTCCTCACGCCGATCTGGCGAAGGCCGACGACGTCGTCGCACGGGTCTCGGCCGAGGTCGGCGCGAAGGGCTACAACAGCGACTCCGACGTCGGCAAGGTCTCCCTCATCGGCGCCGGCATGAAGACTCACCCGGGAATCGCTGCGAGGATGTTCGAGGTGCTCTCCGACGAGGGCGTGAACATCGAGATGATCAGCACCTCATCGATCCGCATCTCCTGCGTGGTCAAGGAGGGCGACGTGGGCGCGCCGTCCGCTCGCTCCACGCCGCCTTCGAGCTCGGCGAGGAGTGACCATGAGGGTGGGCGTGATCGGGGCGACCGGCCTGGTGGGCGCCGAGATGCTGCGCATCCTCGAGGAGCGCGCGTTCCCCGTCGCGGAGCTGAGGGGCTACGCGTCTCCCCGGTCGGAGGGGAAGGTGCTGCCGTTCGCCGGGGGCGAGGTCGTCTGCGAAGTTCTGCGCGAAGGCTGCTTCGACGGCCTCGACCTCGTCATCGTCGACGTCGACGACCCGATCGCCGCCGAGTGGGCTCCGAGAGCGGCCGCAGCCGGAGCCACGGTCATCGACAACTCCGCCGCGTTCCGCATGGACCCGGCTATCCCGCTCGTCGTCGCCGAGGTGAACCCCGAAGATCTCCACGACCTCCCCCGCGGCATCGCGTCGTGCCCGAACTGCACGACGATGGTCCTCGTCACGGCGCTGGCCCCACTTCACAGCGCCGCGCGCCTCGACCGGATGGTCGTCTCCACGTACCAGTCGGTCTCGGGGGCCGGGCAGGCCGGCATGTACGAGCTCGACGCCCAGTGGACGAAGCTCTCCGGCGGGTCCGAGGAGCTGCGCCGCTCGGCGACCCATCCGGCGCTGCTCGAACCCGGCGAGGTGTGGCCGCGCCCGATCGCCGGCAATGTCATCCCCCTCGCGGGATCGGTGAAGGACGCCGGCTACACCTCCGAGGAGTGGAAGCTGGTTCACGAGACCCGCAAGATCCTCCACGACGACTCGATCCGCGTCACTGCAACCTGCGTGCGCGTCCCGGTCTTCGTCGGTCATGCCATGACGGCGAACCTGTCGTTTCACCGCCCGATGTCGAAGGGCGAGGCCGCCGACCTCCTCGGCGAGGCCGCCGGTGTGATGCTCGTCGACGGTGGCGACGGCTTCCCCACCCCCCTCGAGGGCGCCGGGATCGATCCGGTGCTCGTCGGTCGCCTGCGCGAAGACCCGTCGAGCCCCGGCGGCCTCGACATCTGGGTGACGGGCGACAACCTGCGCAAGGGCGCAGCGCTCAACGCCGTGCAGATGGCCGAGGTGCTTGTCGCCCGGCGCGGGTGAGGCGCGCCAGACTGGGGCTGTGAGCTACGAGCGGACCGTCCTCCTGCTGCGCTGCCCTGACCGACCGCGCGTCGTCGCGACGGTTGCAGCGGCCATCGCCGATGCCGGCGGCAACATCGTCCACGCAGATCAGCACCTCGACGCCGCGCACGACTTCTTCGTGCAGCGCGTCGAGTTCGACCTTCCTGCTGGAGCGCACGAGCGGTTCGGCGACGACCTGCGCGCAGTGGCAGACCGCCTCTCTATGACCTGGGACCTCTGGCGGCCGGGCGAGGGTCCCAACAGAGTCGCGATCCTCGTATCGCAGCCCGGGCACTGCCTCGTCGATCTCCTAGGGCGCGTAGCCCTCGGCGAGCTCCACGCGGAGATCGCGTGCGTCATCTCCAACCACGACTCCCTTCGGACGCTCGTAGAGGCCCACGGCCACCGGTTCCACCACGTAGAGGTAGGCGACGGGCCCGATGCCGCCGCGGCGCACGAGCAGGCGGTCGGCTCCCTCGTCGAGGATTCGGGCGCGGAGCTGGTCGTGCTGGCGCGCTACATGCGGATACTCCCCGCGGAGTTCGTCGAGCGGCACGTCACCATCAACGTCCACCACTCCTTCCTGCCCGCGTTCAGCGGGGCGCGCCCCTACCACCAGGCCTACTCGCGTGGAGTGAAGCTCATCGGGGCCACGGCGCACTACGCGACGCCCGAGCTCGACGCCGGCCCGATCATCTGCCAGCAGGTCACCCCGGTGACACATCGCGACGACGTCGACGACCTGCGTCGCATCGGATCCGACCTGGAACGTCTCGTCCTCGCCCGAGCGGTGCACCTGCACCTGGAGCGACGCGTGGTGACCTACGCGAATCGCACCGTCGTCTTCGACTGACTCCCCGAGATCGCCGCGACTATCGCGTGGGCGATCTCACTCGCGAGCCATGTTCGCGAACTTGGTGTACTGATCGAGGAAGGCGAGGCGCGTGGTTCCGACGGGTCCGTTGCGGTGCTTCGCAACGATTATCTCGGCGGTCCCGCGCTGGTCGGACTCCTGGTTGTAGTAGTCGTCCCGGTAGATGAAGAGCACGACGTCGGCGTCCTGCTCGATGCTGTTGTGCGCTACGACACCGTTGGCGACGAAGTTGTGGGTGCCCGGAACCGTCGCGTCGAAGACAGGCATCGGCCCGAGCGGGACGACCTCGGAGACACGGTCCCAGAAGACGTCGGAGACGGCGAGGTCGGCGAGGAACGAGTCGCCGAGCTCCTCTGCGATCCGGTGCATCAACGAGCGCGAGACGCCCTGACGGTAGGCCCGCTGACGCCCGTCGCCGCCGGCCAACCTCTCGATGAGGTCGTGTGCCCGAAGGCCATTCACCAGTAGCCCCTTGCGCTCCATGTAGTCCCACACGCCACCAGGGATGGTGTCGGCGTGCGGGTCGGGGTCGGCGCCACCGCGAGCCACGGCGATGCGTGAGCCGGGCCGGAGATCGCCCAGCTGCGACCAGCCCTCGAGAGTCAGGAAGGGATGGTTCGCACTCGCCCTGACGCACCTGCCCGACCCGAGGCGGAGCTCGAAGACCGGCTTCACACCGCTCTCGAAGACGTGGCTCATGATTCCCGGCACCACGCGCAATCGTTCGTCGAGCGTGAGCACGGGCACGTCGGTCTCGCCGCTCTCTAGGAGACTCCCCATGCTCACCTGCTCGCGAGTGTCGGCGCGCGTGACGAGCGTGTCGGCGGTCAGGCAGCCGCTCTCTCTCAGGTCGGCGAGCATCGGACGCTTGTCCTGCCTGTACTCGAGCTGCCTGTTCAGCTGCGAGAGCGTCATGACCGGTGTCTGCAGCTCGCGGGCGAGGATCTTCAACCCCGCGAGAGCTCGGAGACCTCGACCTGCCGGCTCTCGGCCTTCTTGCCGGAGCTCATCAGCTGCAGGTAGTCGACGACGATCAGCCCGATGTCGCCGTGCACGGCCTTCGTGCGACGGGCTTTCGCCCGCATCTCCATGACCGTGCAGTGCGGGTTGTCGTCGATGTAGAACTTGGCCTCGGCGAGACGCCCGACCGCCTGATTCACCTTCGGCCACTCGGCCTCGGTGAGCCTCCCCGTCGAGAGCTTGCGCGCGTCGACGCGCGCCTCTGCGGCCAGGAGCCTCTTGGTCAGCTCGAGGTGGTCCATCTCCATCGAGAAGAAGAGGACCGGCTTGTCCATCTCGATCGCAACGTGCGTCGCGGCGCCGAGTGCGAAAGACGTCTTGCCCTGCCCCGGACGGGCCGCCACCACGATGAGGTTCGACGGCTGAAGCCCCAGCAGCAGGTCGTCGAGGTCGCGGTAGCCCGTCGCCGCCCCGGTCAGGTGCCCATCGCGCGCGTAGAGGTGCGCGAGCTGGTCCATCGTCCGCTCGAGCGCCGGGTAGATCTGGACGAGCGTGTCCGAGACGCGCCGCTCGGCGACCTCGAAGACGAGCGACTCCGACCTGTCGAGCACCTCGGCGACATCGTCGACCGGCGAGTAGCCGAGGTCGGATATCTCCCCGGCGACGGCGATGAGGCGTCGGAGCAGCGCCAGGTCGGCGACGATCTGCGCGTAGTGCGCCGCGTTCGCCGACGCAGGGGTCGCTGCCTGGATCCGCAGGATCACCGCCCGACCACCCACGCCATCGAGGAGCCCGGCGCTCCGCAGCGCCTCGGCGACCGTGACCGGATCGACCGGCTCGCCCTGGCTGTAGAGCGTGATCGCCGCGTCGAAGATGTGCCCGTGGGCCGGCTTGTAGAAGTCGCGACTCCCCACGTGCGCCTCGACCGCCGCCATGAGCGCGTCGCGCGAGAGCATCATCGCTCCGAGCAGCGACTCCTCGGCCTCCAGGTTGTGGGGCGGGACTCGTCCGCCCTCGGGCGGGTGCCGCCGGTACTCATCGATCGATTGGACCACGCGACCCCGTTCCCCTGCCCCGGCTGCCCGTGCACTCTCGCACCCGCGGCCTGTGAGCAGGTAGAGGTGAAACCTGTGGATTCAGTGTGGACGACGGCGCCGCCGTACACAGGTATCCTGCACCCCGGGTACGACGCTCACACCTAGTGGCGCCCGCCCCGGCTCTGCCGGAGCGGCGAACGCCGAGCGTGACCCGCGCCGCTAAGGGCCCCCTGAAAACCCCGTTCAGGGCTGTGGACAACCGGTGGAAAAGGTGTGCCGCCGCGGGATCTCGCCACGCCGGTCGGGCCCCACGTGACGCCTCGGCGACCGGCCCCGCGATCAGGCCCCGTCGGGCGGCCGCTCGTCGGGGACGGTGCGGCGCCGGTGCCGCCTACTCGACGGCGGAGACGACGACCTGCAGGAGCGCTGTGACGTCGGCGTGAAGGCGCACGGCGATCTCGACCTCGCCGAGCTCCTTGATGGGCTCGTCGAGGGCGATCTTGCGGCGGTCGATCTCGACCCCCGTCTGCGCCAGAACCGCATCGGCGAGATCCGTCGCTGTCACCGAGCCGAAGAGCTTGCCGCCCTCGCCGGCGCGCCGTCAGGGCGACGATCCGGCCCGAGATGCGCCCGGCCACCTCGTGCGCCGCCTCGCGCTCGCGGGTATCGCGGATCGTTCGGTTCCGTCGCATGGCGACGGCCTGCTTCGCCGCACCGCGGCCGGCCTTGACCGCCAGTCCGCGCGGCACGAGGTAGTTGCGCGCGTAGCCGTCGGCGACGTCGACGACGTCGCCCTTGTGGCCCAGGTTCTCGACGTCGTCACGGAGAACGACCTGCATCAGGACTCCACCTCGTCTACCGCCACCGCATCGGAGGCAGAGGCGCCACCGGTCGCGCCACCGGTTCCGACCGAGGCATCGACGGCAGCCACGCCGCCGGCCTCGTCCGCGGTTCCGGCTGCGGCATCGGCGGCGACCATCTCGACCGTGCCTCCGCTCCCCGCGGCGGCCGCCGAGGGGGGTGCGGGCGGCGCCGACGGCATGGGCCGCCCCTGCACGGCATCCGAGGGCATCCCGCGGTCTCCGCGCTCGCCCCGGTCACCCCGGTCGCGTCCCCGCGGGCCACCCTTGCTGCGCTGGGTGACCTGCCGCAGGCTGTAGGGCAGCAGGGCCATCTCCCTGGCGATCCTGATCGCACGGGCCACGGCCACCTGCTGCTGCTGGGAGTTGCCGGTGACGCGCCGCGCCCTGACCTTCGCCCGCTCCGACATGAATCGGCGCAGCAGGTTGACGTCCTTGTAGTCGACGTAGGTGATGCGCTCCGTCGTCAGGATCGACGTCTTCTTCTTGGGTATGCGCTTGCGATCATTCGCAGCGGGCTTGCGCCGTTCTCGTGCCATCTGCTTCCGCCTGCTCTAGAAGGGCTCTTCGCCGTACTCGTCGTAGCTGTTGCCGGCCGCCGGTGCCGCTGCCGGTGCCGCCGCGGGTGCAGGAGCCTGAGCCGGCGCCGGACCACTCGGGGCGCCGCCGCCCTCGGGCCCGCGGCGCTCCGTGCGGGTGATCTCGACCGTCGCGAATCGCAGGCTGGGAGCGACCTCCTCGGCGACGATCTCCACGACGCTGCGCTTCTCGTTCTGCTCGGTCTCCCAGGTGCGGTGCTCGAGGCGTCCGGTGACCACCACGCGGGCGCCCTTGGGGATCGAGTGGCTCACGTTCTCTGCCATCTCGCCCCAGACCACGACGTTGAAGAAGCTCGTGCGCTCCTCCCACTCATTGGTCTGACGGTTCATCCACGAACGGTTGACGGCGACGCCGACCGTGCACTTCGCCTGCCCGCCCGCGGTGTACCGGATCTCCGGGTCGCGGGTGACGTTTCCTACGACGGTGACCGTGTTCAGGTTGTTCGCCATTGTGGGACTCCTCCCCTACGCATCCGCCGCGTCGGCCTCCGCACCCTTGGGGGGCCCGTAGACCTCCTCGGGGATGCGCAGCACCTTGTGGCGCATGACATCGTCTGCAAGGGAGAGCAACCGGTTCAGCTCGTCCATCGCCGCGGGCTCCGCTCTCGCCTGCAGGACCACGTAGTAGGCCTCAGTGCGGTGCTTCACCTCGTAGGCGAGCCGGCGCTTGCCCCAGAAGTCGACTTGGCCGCGCTCGGCGCCCTCGACTCCAGAAGCTGCATCCACCTCTCGACCTCGCCCCGGATCGTCTCCTCTTCCAGGTTCGCGTCGAGGATGACCATTACCTCGTACGGCCGCATCGGCCAGTACCTCCTGTGGGCCGCAGCCCTTGCTGCGGGCTCCCTGGGGGAGCAGGAATCGGTTGTGCCGGCCGGACCGTGGGCCCGGACGGAACATGTGAGGGTATCAGCAGCACCCCGACGCTTCCTATCGAGGACACCCTACCCCCGGGGTACGACAGCCGCCCCCTCCCCGTTTGGCGTCACTTCCTCGCGGTATGCGCGAGGAAGTGACGCAAGAACGAGGGGTTGGGCCGCGTCACCCGCACGCGGAGAGCACCCCCGACCCGAGGCCGCCGGCCGCCGTCTCGAGGGCGTACCTGTAGCGGGCCCGCGATTCGTAGAGCGGGCAGGATGCGTCGTCACCCTCCGGGCACGGGGTCATCCGCTCCCTGTCCACCTCGCGGCCTCCGGCGTCGTAGAAGCCGATGTCGAGCTCGCGCGGGGTCCCCGCCATCGTGAACGCGCCCCGACCGTCGGTCGGGAAGACGAAGAGCATCCCGTCGTACGCACCGAGGTCCGTCACGCCGCGCAGGCCCTGCACACGCTCGCCCGGCTCGTCGGCGACGGCGATGCGCATGCAACGATCCCCGAGCGCGACGCGAGCCTCACCGAACCCGGCCAGTGGGTCGCCGGCCGGGACCTGCGCCGCGAGCGCGCCGTCGAGCACGTCACCCGGTAGCCGGCCCGCAGGCCCGCCGGCCGGCTCGCTCGAGCGCAGAGACCAGTAGACGACACCGCCGAGCAGCGCCGCACACAAGAGGGCCGGCACCGTCCACCTGACGGCACGGCCCGCCCTCACTGCGCCGGGAGCCTCGGCTGCGCGGTCTCCTCGGGCGGTGCCGCCCCACCCTCGGGAGACGCCGCACCGTGGGGCCCGAATGCCTCCGTCATCTGGTCGGTCATGTGATAGGTCTCCGCGCTCGACGGGAATCGACCCTCGTGGACATCGTCGACGAACCGGGCGACGGCCGCCGTCGAGAGGGCCTCGAGATCCGCGTACCGACGCACGAACTTCGGCGCATGCCGGTCGGCCGGCGCGAGGCCCAGGAGGTCGTGGTAAACGAGCACCTGGCCGTCGACGTGCCTGCCCGCACCGATCCCGATCGTCGGCACCGACACGGAGTCGGTGATCATGCGCGCGACGCCGTCGGGAACGCACTCGAGAACCACTGCGAAGCACCCCGCCTCGGCGAGCGCTACCGCGTCGTCGACGAGGACCTTCGCCGCGTCGAGCCGCTTACCCTGGACCTTGAACCCGCCGAGAGCGTGGATCGACTGGGGGTGAGCCCGATGTGGCCCATGACCGGGATCTCCGCGTCGAGGATGGCGCGGACCGCTTCGAGGCGCTTGACACCGCCCTCGAGCTTCACGGCGCCGGCGCCGGCGCGCACGAGCGTGGCAGCGTTGCGGACCGTGTCGTCGCGGCTCACGTGATACGAGAGCCACGGCAGGTCGCCTACGACGAGGGCCGTCGGTCGCGCTCTCGCGACTGCGCCGACGTGGTGCGCCATGTCGGCGGTAGTGACCGAGAGGGTGTCCTCGTAGCCGAGAACCACCATCGCCAAGGAGTCGCCGACGAGGATCATGTCGGCACCGGCGCCGTCGACGACCCGCGCCGACGGGGCGTCGTACGCGGTGACCATCACGAGCGGCGGCTCGGAGCCCTTGCGGGCGCGCACTGCAGGCGCTGTAACGGGTACGGACGAGACCATCACGTTCCCTCCACCGTCCAGGGCACACACGGCTCCCGGCGGCAGACCGAGGGTACCGGGATCAGACCCGTCACCGCCATGCGGGTGTCCGGGTCGTGTGGCAGGCGGCACAGCAGGTTTCCCGCCCCTCCCCCGGGGCGGCTCCCTCGCTCAGCCGGCGTGCCGTCGGCCCAGCAGCGAGGTGCGCCGCAGGTAGTTCCAGGAGCACTCGAGGCAGACCTCGACGACGTAGTGCGAGAACTCGTCGTGCGCGGCGCCGAGCCTCTCGAGCTCCGCGTCGATCACGCAGCGCCCGTTGGCGTGCTTCAGGCGGTCTCCGTACACGTAGGAGACGAGGCGCAGCTCCGCTGAGTCGCAGACCGGGCACGTCTCTCCCGTGACGGTGCCGAGGTTGCGGCCCGCCCTGAGCAGCTCCGGGTGCGCGTCGCAGACGTCGAGCCTCGCGACCGCTCCGCGCCGAAGGTCTCTCAGCACGGCCCGTCGTGCGAGCGAGTAGTCGATCTCGCGAGGCATCCGCCGCAGTGTAGGAGCGCTGCCGCACCTACTGGAACGCCCGGTCCTCCCCTGCCCCGAGCCGCCACACGCGCCCGTCTGCACCGACCGGCGCCATCTGTGTCGCGCCACCGGTTGACCTGCCGGGGCCGATCCGCGATAGTGTTGCAAGCGATATATCGGATCGATATATCGGGACCGAGTCCGAGATCAAGCGAGACCGAGCGAGATCGAGAGCTCCGGCCCTCCTGGCCCGGCCCCACCCCCCATCGAGAGACAGGGAGACCACCGCCTTGCTCGAGCTCGCAGTCCTCGGACTCCTCCGGGAGCAGCCGCTCCACGGCTACGAGCTGAAGAAGCGCCTCGGCGAGACCCTCGGGTTCCTCTGGGGGTCTCGTACGGCTCCCTGTACCCCGCCCTGAAGCGACTCGAGCGCGACGGGGCGATCACCGTGGTCGAGGGGGGAGCCCGGCTCCTCCGCTGCACCCCCACCGCCGACCGGATCCCTCTCGGGCGACCTGGCCGCCGCACGGCTGCGCCGTCAGCCACGGCCGAGCCGCCGTACCCGGAAGGCCTACGGGATCACCGACACCGGCAGGGCGCTCTTCGAACGCCTCCTCGCCGACGACACCGGTGCCCCAGACGACGACCGCACCTTTGCGCTGCGGCTGTCTCTCTGCCGCTTCCTCTCCACAGATCGCCGTCTGGCGCTCCTGGAGCGCCGCCGAGCTCACCTCGCCGACAGGCTCGCCCGCACCCGCCGGCCGCACACGACGGCCCGCGCCTCCGACCGCTACACCCGATCGCTCCACGAGCACCGGGCCCGCACCACCGAACACGACCTGCACTGGATCGACGAGCTGATCGCCGCCGAGCGCAGCGACCTCGCCGAACGACCCGAAGGAGCGACCGCATGAGTGCCGCCCCCACCAAGAAGATACGAGTCGCCATCGCAGGCGTGGGCAACTGCGCCAGCAGCCTCGTGCAAGGCGTCGAGTACTACCGGAACGCAGACGCCGCCGACAGCGTCCCCGGCCTGATGCACGTGGAGCTCGGCGGCTACCACGTGAGCGACGTCGAGTTCGTGGTCGCGTTCGACGTCGACGCCTCGAAGGTCGGCGCCGACCTCGGCAAGGCGATATTCGCCTCGCCGAACAACACGATCCGGTTCGCAGAGGTCTCCGACCTCGGGGTTCCCGTGCTGCGCGGCCCGACCTTCGACGGCCTGGGCAAGTACTACCGGGAAGTGGTCGAGGAGAGCCCGGAGCCCCCCGTCGACGTGGCGCAGGCGCTGCGCGACGCGAAGGTCGACGTCCTCGTCTCGTACCTGCCCGTCGGCTCCGACGAGGCGCAGCGTCACTACGCGCAGGCCTGCCTCGACTCCGGCGTCGGCTTCGTGAACGCCATCCCCGTCTTCATCGCCTCGAACCCCGAGTGGGCGCAGAAGTTCACCGAGGCCGGAGTCCCCATCGTCGGCGACGACATCAAGAGCCAGGTCGGATCGACGATCGTCCACCGTGTCCTCTCGCGTCTCTTCGAGGACCGCGGGCTCGCCGTCGACCACACCTACCAGCTCAACTTCGGCGGGAACATGGACTTCAAGAACATGCTGGAGCGCGAGCGCCTCGAGTCGAAGAAGATCTCCAAGACGCAGTCCGTCACGAGCCAGCTCGAGCGGGGGATCTCCTCCGAAGACGTGCACATCGGCCCCTCGGATCACGTGCCGTGGCTCCAGGACCGCAAGTGGGCGTACATCCGCCTCGAAGGCCGCAACTTCGGTGACGTGCCGCTCAACGTGGAGCTGAAGATCGAGGTCTGGGACTCGCCGAACTCCGCAGGCGTGATCATCGATGCCGTGCGCTGCGCCAAGCTCGCACTCGACCGCGGCATCGGCGGGCCGCTCCTCGGTCCCTCGGGCTACTTCATGAAGTCTCCGCCCGTCCAGTACACCGACGACCAGGCCCGCGACATGGTCGAGGCCTTCGCCCGCGGCGACGCCTGACACCCCCACCCGTGTTTTGGCGTCACTTCCTCGCGGTAGACGCGAGGAAGTGACGCAAGAACGGTTGGGGTGTCGGCGCGCGAGAATGGCGCCATGACCAATACGGAGGCCTGGGACCGATCCGCCGCTGCGTACCAGGCGGCGATCGATCTGCCGCTCGACGTTGCCCACTACGGCCCGGCCATCCCCGACGAGAGCGAGCTGCGCCTTCTCGGCGATGTCGCCGGGAAGCGTGTGCTCGAGCTCGGTTGCGGCGCCGGGCAGGCATCCATCGCCTTCGCCCGCCAGGGTGCCCACGCGATCGCCGTCGACACGTCCGCCGCGCAGCTCGCCCATGGACGGGCGCTGGCAGCCGAGGCCGAGGTCAAGGTGGAGTGGCACCAGTGCGACCTCGCCGATCTCGCATTTCTCCGGGCCGACGCGATAGACCTCGCGTTCAGCGCATACGCGCTCGGTGAGGCCGAGGACCTCGACCGCGTCTTCCGGCAGGTGCACAGGGTGCTGCGGCCGTCCGGCGCGTTCGTCTTCTCCTACGAGCACCCGTTCTCGCTCTGCCTCGAACGGGAGCCGGGCGCCGGCGCCCCCGGGCGCTGCCGCTCGGCGCCTTGGAGGTGCGGCGCTCGTACTTCGACACCGGCGCACTGACGATCGAGCGGCACGGGGAGACCTTCGTCATCCGGCCGCGGACGATCTCCGAGGTCTTCGCGGCGGTCGGAAGGGCCGGCTTCCGCGTCGAGGTGATCGCCGAGCCCCCGCCCGTGCAGACCTCCGACCCGGGCCCCGCCGTCCCCTCCACCATCATCTGGCGTACCCGCAAGGAAGGCGTCTAGCCCCACCCCGACGTTTTTGGCGTCACTTCCTCGCGTCTACCGCGAGGAAGTGACGCCAGAACCTGGGGGGAGGCCGCGGGTCAGGGCCCACTCGGTGAGACGGGAGCGAGCCTCGGCGTCGTCGATCGGGCCCTCTTCGAGACGTATCTCGAGCAGCATCTCGAGCGCCTCGCCGACCAGGGGACCCGGCTCGATCCCCAGATGCTCCATGACCTGCCGCCCGTCGAGCTGGGGGCGGATGGAGGCGAGCTCCTCCTGAGCGCGCAGCTCCTCGATGCGCGCCTCGAGGTCGTCCATCCTCCGAGCCAGGTCGGCTGCCTTCTTGGCGTTGCGTGTCGTGCAGTCGCAACGCGTGAGCTCGTTGAGATCGTCGAGGAGCGGGCCGGCGTCGCGCACGTACCTGCGTACGGCCGAGTCGGTCCAGCCCATCCGGTAGGTGTGGAAACGCAGGTGCAGGTACACGAGCTGCGAAACCTCGTCGACGAGATCGTTCGGGTAGCGCAGCGCGAGTAGACGCTCCCTGGCCATGCGCGCCCCGACGACCTCGTGGTGGTGGAACTTCACACCGCCCGGGCCGAAGCCGCGGGTCTTCGGCTTGCCTATGTCGTGGAGGAGAGCGGCCAGTCGGACCCGCAGATCACGACGCGTGTTCGCGACCACGGCGATCGTGTGAGCGAGGACGTCCTTGTGGTGGTGGATCGGGTCCTGCTCCAGCCGCATCGCATTGAGCTCCGGAAGGAACTCGTCGGCGAGCCCGGTCCGGGAGATGAGCCAGAGCCCCGGCGACGGGTCCTCGGCGAGGAGGAGCTTCGAGAGCTCGTCGCGGATCCTCTCGCCGCTCACGATCTCCAGGCGATCGCGCAGTCGCCCGATGGCGTCGATGACTTCCACCACCGGCTCGAGGCGGTGCGTGGCCACGAACCGCGCCGCTCGCAGCATCCGCAGCGGGTCGTCGAGGAACGAGACCTCGGCCGAGAGCGGCGTCCTCAGTCGCGACTCCGCCAGATCCACCAGGCCGCCGTGGGGTCGACCATCTCCACGTCGGGCAGAGCGATCGCCATCGCGTTCACCGTGAAGTCGCGTCGGGAGAGATCCGTCTCGATGTCGTCCGAGTAGGTGACCTCGGGCTTGCGGCTCTCGGGTCGGTACACCTCGTCGCGGAAGGTCGTTATCTCGAACCGCCGGCCGTCCTTCTCGCAGCCGATGGTCCCGAACCTCCGGCCCTGCAGCCACACGTGGTCGGCCCAGGAACGCACGATCTCCTCTACCGCATCGGGCCGCGCCCCTGTCGCCACGTCTATGTCGTGATCGGTAGCGAGAGTCCCGAGGATCGCGTCGCGCACCGTCCCGCCCACCAGGTAGCAGGCATGACCTGCAGCCGAGAACCGGTCGGCGAGGTCCAACAGGGGGCGCCGGCCTCCAGCAGGTCGGCCAAGCGCGGGGGCACTGGTGCCATGCGGCCATTGTCGCCCCTCGCACACGCCTGCGACGAAGCATTCCGCTGCCGCCCGGGAAGTCCGCCGCGCACCCTCCGGGCGGTTGGTACCGTTGCAGCGGTGCGACACGGCGACTGCAGACGCCCGAAGGAGCCGGCATGGATCTGAACGACCCGGAGACGTGGCGGTGGATCTGGCTCGGCGCGGTGGTCTTCTTCGCTCTGGGCGAGCTGAGCGTCCCGGGGAGCTTCTTCATGCTCTCCTTCGCTATCGGTGCCGCAGTGGCCGACGCTCTCGCGTTCGCCGGCGTCACAGCGTCGGTCCAGTGGCTCGTCTTCGTCGTCGTCTCCGGGGCGTCGCTCGCTGTCCTAGTGCCCATCGGCCGGCGGATGGACCGCTCCGGCGCGCAGTCGAACGTGGGGGCGACACGCTGGCTCGGAAGGACCGGCACCGTCCTGACCGAGGTTCCCGGCGGCCCCCACGAGACGGGCCTGGTGCGCGTCGAGCGCGAGGAGTGGCGCGCAGAGAGCGTCGACGGCAGGGCAATTGTCGCTGGCACCCACGTCACCGTGCTGCGCGTCGACGGCACCCGACTCATCGTCGGACCGGCCGATGCAGCACCTCCGGCCGCGACCGGATCCGGATCCGCCGAGGGCGGGTCGGGCAGCTGAGCCCGGCGATGACCCGAGCGTCGACTAGCGAGGAGCAACGACGATGGCAGGTGTGATCGTCCTGGCCGTGCTGGCCTTCCTGATGTTCGTGATCGCCGCGAGCGCGGTGCGGATCGTCCGCCCGTACCAGCGGGGACTCGTCGAACGGCTCGGCAAGTACAAGGCGACGGTCGACCCGGGCCTTCGTTTGATCCTGCCGTTCATCGACCGGATCCTCCTCGTCGACATGCGCGAGCAGGTAGTAGACGTACCACCGCAGGAGGTCATCACCTCCGACAACGTCGTCGTCTCGGTCGACGCAGTCATCTACTACGAGGCGACCGATCCACAGCGCCTCGCGTACAACGTGGCCAACTTCCAGATGGCCGTCACGAAGCTCGCCCAGACGAACCTCCGAAACGTCATTGGCGACATGCAGCTCGACGACGCCCTCACCTCGCGCGACACCATCAACGCTCGGCTGCGCGAGATCCTCGACGACGCCACCGATAAGTGGGGCACCCGCGTGGTGCGTGTCGAGATACAACGCATCGATCCGCCACCCGACGTCGTCGACTCGATGCACCACCAGATGAAGGCCGAGCGGACCCGCCGCGCCGTCGTCACCGAGGCGCAGGGTGTCCGCGAGGCGGCCATCACCCGTGCGGAGGGCGACAAGCAGGCAGCTATCCTGGAGGCGGAGGGAAAGAGGCAGCGCCAGATCCTCGAGGCCCAGGGCCGGGCCGAGGCCGTCGAGCGACTCGCCGACGCCGAGCGCTACCAGAGGATCGCCGTCGCGGAGGGCGAGGCCGCCGCCGTGCGCAACGTGTACACCGCTATCCACGACGGCAACCCGACCCCCGACCTCATCTCCATCAAGTACCTGGAGGCACTGGCCGCCATCGCCGACGGCAGGGCGACGAAGATCTTCCTGCCAACCGAGATGGGCGGACTCTTCTCAACCGTCGGGGGGCTCGCGGAGCTGCTGCGCAACCCGTCGGCCGAGGATGCCGAGGGTGAGCAGCCACCGCCACCGCCGGCGCCGCCCGCCGTCGGGCCGACCACCGGCTGAAGCCAGGGGTGGAGCCCGCCGGCGCCGGGACAAGGCTGAGCGACGCCGCCCGTCAGACCGCGTCAGCTGTCGAGTCGGCCGCTTCCGCCTCCGCCATCGTGTGCTGCTCGATCATCAGCCGCAGGTCGTGGGGGCGGGTCGAGGCCGCCAGTGCCTCGCGGAGGTCGATCGACCCCTGCCTGTAGAGGCCCAGGAGGCTCTGGTCGAAGGTCTGCATTCCGTAGTACTCACCTTCGGCGATCACCTCCTCGATCTCGTAGGTCTCCTCGGCGTTCACGATCTTGTCGAAGACGCGTCCGGTCGCCACGAGGACCTCCACTGCAGGGATCCTGCCCACGCCGCCGCGCATCTCCACGAGCCTCTGGCTGACGATGCCGCGCAGTGCCCCGGCCAGGGCCATGCGGATCTGCCTCTGCTGATGCGGTGGGAAGAAGTCGATGATGCGGTTGATCGACTCGGTCGCGTTGATCGTGTGCAGCGTCGAGAACACGAGGTGCCCCGTCTCGGCGGCAGCGAGCGCCGTAGCGACCGTCTCCGGGTCACGCATCTCGCCGATGAGGATCACGTCGGGATCCTGGCGGAGGACGCGCTTCAGCGCGGTATGGAAGTCGGCCGTGTCGGTTCCGACCTCGCGCTGGTTGATGATGCACATCTTGTCCTGGTGGAGCACCTCGATCGGGTCCTCGATCGTCACCACGTGGCGCGCCATCGTCTCGTTGATGTGATCGATCATCGACGCGAGGGTCGTCGTCTTCCCCGAACCCGTAGGCCCCGTCACGAGCACGAGTCCCCGCGGGTTCTCGGCGAGACGTCTCACGACGGGCGGTAGCCCCAGTTCGTCGAAGGACGGGATCGAGAGCTGAACGCGCCGCAGTACGAGCCCCACCGACCCGCGCTGGCGCATCACGTTGCACCGGAACCTGCCGAGGCCCGAGACCGAGTACGCGAAGTCGGCCTCCGAGGTCGCAATGAACTCCTCGGTGCGCAGCTTCGGCATGATCGCGAACGCGATGCGTTCGGTCTCCGCCGGGGTCACCGGCTCGTGCCCCGTCCTCTCGAGGTGTCCGTCGACACGTACGAACGGGGCCGAACCCACCTTCAGGTGGATGTCGGAGGCCCCGCGCTCTACAGCTTCGCGGAGCAGGTCATCGAGGTCCAACACGCGCGCCTCCCTGTCTTCACGACCTTGATCGGCACGGAGGCGCCGGCACTGAAGAGATCCAATCGTCGGAGCGGTCGCGACCGCGACGCACTACGACTGCTCGGGCCCACGCGACCAGTGCAGCCGCGCCGCCTCGACCACCGACGCGCCGGGCCCGCCGGTGGTCGATCCCTCGGGTCGGATCTCTGCCCCGACCAGGCCGCCGAGGGTCGCCGCCACCCCGTCACGGAGCGCCTCCAGGTCGTACCCGCCCTCCAGGAAGACCACGCACCTGCCGGGCCGTCGCGTGAAGGAGACGACGCGGCGGGTCAGGTCGGCGAAGTCACCTGCAGAGAGCGCCAGCCCCGTCAGGGGGTCGGCACGGTGGGCGTCGTACCCGGCCGAGACGAGCACCCAATCGGGCTCGAACCTCTCCACGACCGGCGAGACGACGACATCCATCGCCGCCAGATAGACGTCTCCGGTCGCCCCCGCCGGCAACGGGAGGTTCATGGTGGTGCCGGCTCCGTCCCCCTCCCCCGTCTCGTCGAGGCGGCCGGTGCCCGGGTAGAGCGGCCACTCGTGCAGCGAGACGTAGAGGACCGAGGGATCCTTCCAGAAGATGTCCTGGGTGCCGTTTCCGTGATGCGCGTCCCAGTCGACGACGAGCACGCGCTCCCCGCGGGCGGTCAGCGCGGCCGCGGTCACCGCGACGTTGTTGAGCAGGCAGAAGCCCATCGCCTTCGACGGCACGGCGTGATGTCCCGGGGGACGGACGGCGAGGAACGCCGCGTCGCCGGCACCGGCGTCCATCGCCTCGACTGCCGCCAGGCCGGCGCCCGCCGCGCCGAGTGCGGCACACCACGACCCGGCCGACGCAGTGGTGTCGGCGTCGATCCGGCCGCCCCCCTCGGCGCTGAGTCGCTCCAGCCGGCCGAGGTGATCCGGCGGATGCACCCTCTCGAGCTCGCCACGCGTCGCTTCGCGCCATGGGAGCACGACCGTGGCCTCTCCGAGACCGGCGGCCTCTATTCCCGCCTGCACGGCGTCGAGGCGTTCCGGGCGCTCAGGATGACCACGACCGGGATCGTGTTCCTTGTAGCGCTCGTCGGTTGCGACCAGCAGCACGGTGCGAAGATAGCCGCCTGCGGTCACGGGGCCTTCCGCCGGCGGCAGTACGCTCGCCCTCGGTGTCTGCCACTAGCCCTCGACGTGCGCCGGTCGCGCGACGCGCGGCGCGGCTCCTCGCCACCCTCGTCGCCATGGCGCCACTCGCCCTGGCCACCGGGCTCCCGTCTTCGGGGCTCCCGGCGGGTCAGGCCCCATCGGCGACCTCGACGACGACCGTCCCGTCGGAGACGCCGCCCGCCCCGATCGTCTCGCTGCTACGGCAGCCTGCGTGGACCCGCATCGGCGGCACTCTCCCCATGCGCCTGCACGTGACGGGCGACGCTGCGGGCCGCGCGCTGCGCTTCAGCCTCTACGGGCGCCTGTCGTCGCGCTCGGCATTCGAGCTCACGACCCTCGGCCAGGGCCTCGGTTCGGCCACAGCCGTCATCGACCGCCCCCTGGAGGAGAAGTCGGTCTCCGACGCAGGCGAGGTGGTCGTGCGGATCGGGCTGCGCGGCCCCGACGACCCTCGCGACCCCGACCGTCTTCCGATCTCGATGACCGGCGTTCACCCGCTGCGCGTGGAGCTCGTCGACAGCGACAGCGGCGAGGTGCTCTCCGACTTCGTCACGTGGTTGGTCGCCGTAGCCGACGACCCGGTCGACGCCCCTCTCGCGTTCTCGTGGATCTGGCGGGTCTCCGCGCCCCCGCTCTGGAGGGCCGATGACAGCCCGGAGCCCTCCGTGCTCGCGCAGATGGAGCCCGGCGGACGGCTCGACGTCATCGCCGGTCTCCTCGCCGAGGCACGCGGCGTCCCCCTCTCGCTCGCGCTGAGTCCCGAGACACTCGAGTCGTGGCGGGTCGCTGCACGCGAGCACCCCGAGCTCACCGCGGGCTACTCCGCTCTCAGTGGCGGCGCATCACGCGACGAGCACCAGCTGCTCCCGGCTCCCTACGTCCCCATCGAGGTCCCGGCGATCGAGGCGGACGGCCTCGGTGAGGAGCTCCTACCCGAGCTGATCGCCGGCTCCGACACGCTGGAGCGGCTGCTGGGCCGGCGGGTCGACCCGCGGACCGCCTTCGTCGATCCCGTCGACCCTGCAGCGATCGACCGCCTGCGGAGCTCGTTCGTCGACCGGGTCGTCGTACAGGAGGAGTCACTCCTACCGTCGGAGCGCAACCTCACTCCGGCGCGCCCATTCTCCCTCGCCACGGGCAGCCTCGACGTCGTGGCCGCATCGACGAACCCCGGCCTCTACTCGCTGCTCGAGGGTGACCTCGCCGACGCCCTCCTCGCTCAACGCTTCCTCGCCGGAGTCTCGCTCGTCGCCCTGGAGGCTCCCGCCGAGCATCGCGGCCTCGTCTTCGTCACCCCGAAGGACTGGAACGCTCGCCCCGAGACGACGTCGCTCGTGCTGGAAGGACTGCGCGAGCACCCCCTCCTCGACCCCCGCACGCTCGACGACTACTTCGCGGCCGTCCCCAGCGACACCTTCGACGACTCAGCGGAGCCGCTGATCCGTCTCCTCGCTCCGATCGAGCCAGGTGAGCTCCCCATAACAGGCGCTCAGCTCACCGACGCCCGCCTCACCCTCGACTCGTTCAGGTCGGTCGTCGGCGCAGGCGACGATCGGATCCGGCGCGGCGAGCAGGCACTGCTCACCGCTCTCACCACCGAGTGGAGCAGCGAACGCGCGACCGCCGAGCTCGCCATGATCTACGACGACTCCTCGAGCTTCCTCAGCGGCATCTCCATGACGGATCAGAGCGTGACCGTCACGTCGAAGCGGGCGAACGTGCCTCTCTCGTTCGTGAACGACACGGGGCGACCGGTGCGCGTGAGGGTCCACCTGGAGAGCTCGAAGCTCGTCTTCCCCGAGGGATCCGACCGGGTCGTCGAGCTCGCCGAGGGGAACACCACCGAGCGGTTCCTGCTGTCGGCGCGCGCCAACGGAACCTTCACGATGACGGTGACGCTCACGTCGGAGGACGGTCGGCTCCCTGTCGGGTCGCCGGCGTCGATCACGGTGAATGCCACCGTGTTCAGCGGTGTCGGAGCGTTCCTCACGATCGGTGCCGTCCTCTTCCTGGCCGGCTGGTGGGCCAACCACATCTGGCGGAGCCGGAAGGAGCGTCGACGGCACGGGCCCCCGGCCCCGGCCGCACCCGGGGCACCACCGCAGGCGTCGTGAGCCTCCCCGCCGAACCCGATCGGGCGGCCGCGCCCGACTCGGGGCGCCTCGCCTGCGCGAGCCTCGGCGTCGCGGCCGGTACGGCGCTCTCGCGGCTGACCGGCCTGGCCCGCGTCGGCGTCACGGCGTACGCGATAGGCCGGTCGACTCTCGCCGACACGTACAACCTCGCGAACACAACCCCGAACATCGTCTACGAGCTGATCCTCGGCGGCGTTCTCACGGCGACCCTCATCCCCCTCTTCGTCGAGCAGATGCATCGCAGCGACGACCGCTCGACCTCCGCCGTCGTCACTGTCGCCGTGACGGCACTGACCGCGCTCGCGGTACTCGCGACGATCCTCGCGCCCGCCCTCGCCTGGCTCTACACCGTCGCCGGCCACAGCGAGCACCTCGAGGCACAGCGCGAGGTCGCGACCCTGCTGATCCGCCTGCTCGTCCCCAGATCCTCTTCTACGGCATCACCGCGCTCGCGTCGGCCCTCCTGAACGCCCGCCGCCGGTACCTCGCGGCAGCGTTCGCTCCCGTGCTCAACAACCTGGTCGTGATCGCCACGTTCCTCTGGTTCGTGGCCGCCACCGACGGGCCACGCTCCTCCTGGGTCGGCGTCGAGAGCGTCCGGGGCGACACGGGACTCCTGCTGCTGCTCGGCCTCGGCACCACCGCCGGGATCGCCGCGATGGCCGTGGCGCTCCTACCGGCTCTGAGGGCGGCCGGGGTGCGCCTGAGACCGGCCTTCGACTGGACGCACCCCGACGTCCGCCGGCTCCTCCGCCTCTCCGGCTGGACGGTCGGCTACGTGATCGCGAACCAGATCGCCCTCTCGGTCGTGCTGGTGCTCGCCAACCGGCGCTCGGGCGGCGTCGCCGCCTACCAGTACGCCTTCATCTTCTTCCAGCTGCCCCACGGACTCTTCGCCGTCTCGATCATGACGACGTTCACCCCGGAACTGGCGCGCTGCGCCGCCGCAGGGGATCTCGCCGCCTACCGTGCGCGCTTCGCCCTCGGACTCCGCTACCTCGGACTCGTCATCCTTCCGGCCGCCGCCGCCTTCTTCGTCCTCGCCCGGCCGATGGTGGGCCTCCTCGAGCGGGGTGGCTTCGCAGCCTCCGACGTGCGGGTGACGGGCGACACCCTCCAGGCGCTGGCCCTGGCGCTGCCGGCGTTCTCCGCCTACCTGTACACCCTGCGCGGCTTCTACGCGCTCTCCGACACCCGGACACCCTTCTTCATCAACTTCTTCGAGAACTCGGTGAACGTCGTCCTCGCCCTGCTGCTCTTCCCGCGATTCGGCGTCCAGGGGCTCGCGCTCGCATACGCGGCGGCGTACTCGCTCGCCGCTGTCGTCGCCCTCCGTCTCCTGGCCGGTCGCACCGGCGGCCTCGGCGGCGACGACACGGGCGCGGCCCTCTCGAGGGCCGCCGTCGCCGCGGTCGCTTCCGGCGTGGCGGGCGCCCTCGTAGCCGGCGCGGTGGAAGCTCCGGGAGCACTTCGGGCCCTGGCGACTCTCGCCGCCGCCGGCACCGCCGCCGGCACCGTCTACGTCCTCGCCCTCAGGGGCCTCGGAGTACACGACCTCACCCCGCTCGTCCGCTCACTGCGGGAGAGACGCGACACGACCCCGTCCGACGTGTAACGATGGTGACGCCCCGGCGATCGAAGGGGCGTCGAAGGAGCAGGCAGGGTCGCGTTTCGCCGTCTCCGTGCCGCTCCCCGTCACAGGAGGTAGGCGGATGGGGATACGGGTAGTCACCGACAGCGCGTGCGACCTTCCACCGTCTCTCTGCGACGAGCGTGGAATCGAGGTCGTCCCGCTGACGATCCGCTTCGGTGAGGAGGAGCTCGTCGACCGCGTCGAGCTCAGCAACGCGGATTTCTGGGACAGGATGGAGACGACCACGATCCTCCCCGAGACCTCCGCTCCATCGGTCGGGGCCTTCGAGGAGACCTTCCGGCGGCTCGCCGACGAGGGCGCCGACGGGATCGTCTGCGTCAACCTCTCCTCGCGCCTGTCCGCGACCATGCAGTCCGCCCAGGTCGCGTCGAAGGCGCTCGACGGCGTCTGTCCGGTCGCCGTCTTCGACGCCTGCACCGCATCTATGGGCTCGGGGAGCCAGGCCCTCCACGCTGCGCGCCGCGCAGACGACGGTGCCGACCTCGCCACGATCATCGCCGAGCTCGAAGACCGGCGCGAGCGGCAGCGTCTGTTCGCGACTCTCGACACGCTCGAGTTCCTGCGCCGTGGAGGGCGGATCGGCGGTGCCCAGGCGATGCTCGGGTCGATGCTCTCGATAAAGCCGATCATCACAGTCGTCGACGGCGCGGTCGCGCCGGCCGGGAAGGTGCGCACCCGCTCCAAGGCGCTCCGCTTCGTGGTCGACCAGCTCAAGGAGAGCGACGTCGAGGAGATATGCGTGCTGCACTCACGGGCGCCCGACGTCGACGAGTTCGTCGAGATGCTCGAGCCGATCGTCCCCGACGCAGCGATCGTGGTCGGGGAGATGGGGCCCGTCGTCGGGGTGCACACCGGTCCCCGCGTGATCGGGGCGACGTGGATCGAGCGTCCTCGCCGCTGAGGCACCGACGGTCGCCCGCCCGGCGACCGTCCCCCACTACCGTGCGGGAGGTGCTCCCGTACGACAGTCCCGACGCTGATCTCGCGTCCGCCGCCGCGCGCGGCGACCGGGCGGCTCTCGAGGCGCTCCTTCACCGCCACGCCGACCGCGTCCACGCGATCTGTCGGCGGGTGCTGATCAATCCCGACGACTCCCTCGACGCCACCCAGGAGGCGCTCCTCGCGGTCAGCCGCGGCATCGAGCGCTTCGACGGACGCTCCCAGTTCACGACCTGGCTCTACCGCGTAGCCACCAACGCCGCCCTCGACGAAGCCCGGCGGCGCAGGCGGCGTCCGATCCCGACAGAGACGCTCCCCGAGCCACCTGTGAAGGGCGCCGGGACCGCCGACCTGGTGGCCGACCGGCTAGACGTGGACGCTGCGCTGAGCAGCATCCCTGCCGACTTCCGGGCCGCCGTCGCCCTCCGCGACCTCGCCGGCCTCGACTACGCCGAGATCTCCGAGACGCTCGGGATCCCGCCGGGCACCGTGAGATCCCGGATCGCGCGGGGCCGTGCCGCCCTTGCAGCCACCATCGGGAACCGTGGACCCGACTCCGAACGCCCAACAGACCAGAGCCCATGAACGAGCAGCCCTTCCCCCGAGCACGACCGCGGCGCCGAGGCGATCGACGAGCTGATCAGCGCGGCCCTCGACGGGGCGCTCGACGACGCTGCCGCCGAGCTCGGGCTCACGCCCACCGATGCTCGGGCCGCCGTCGAGGAGCACGGCGATCGCCACTCGGCCCTCAGCACGGCTCGCGACCTGCTGGCGACTCCTCCGCCCCCTCGACGAGGTGACGCTCCGCCGGCTCGTCTCCACTGCGGTCGCCGGCGCGGGCCCCGGCGATCTCTCGGCGCGTCGCCGCCGGCGAGCTACCGCGTCGATCGCAGGGATCGCCGCCGCCGTCCTCGTCGTGGCGGGGATCGGCACGCTCATGCTCGGCGGCACTGACGACTCCTCCGACGACGCTGCCTCGGGCGGTGCAACCGTCGCCGACGAGATGGAAGCCCTGGAACCCTCCGCCGACCTGGGCGAGGTCTCCGACCCGTCGGTGCTGCGGGACCTGCTGCGGGAAGCGGCTCCCCTTCCCGCGCCGGCGGCCGCCGAGGCCCAAGAACGGGTCGCGGGGACGTCGAGCGAGCTCTCGGCCGGCGACTCCACCGAGGACGCCCCGCACTCGCCCACGACCGGGGCCACCGGCGGCGACGGCGACGGCAGCACGCGAGGTCTCCCGGAGACCGACGAAGGCCGCGGTGACGCTGCGGGCGACGGCATCGACTGCTCGACCCTCCTCGCCGCCGACTTCGAAGACGTGGGGGCTCCGCTGCTGCTCGCCACGGCGACCTACGACGGGGAGCCGGCGGGCGTCATCGTGCTGAGCGGCGATGGCGGCGACCTGGCCGTCGTCTACTCGCAGGGCGACTGCACGATCCTCGCCACACAGACCCTGACCGCCCCTGACCGCCCCTGACCGACGCTGCGCGGATACGCTGCCTCCCCGCGGCCGACGGACCGCGAGCCAGCCGGGGTGTGCGATGAGCGATTGGACAACAGAGGCCGCCGATCAGATCGAGCGGGCCGTGACGACCGTCCGGGAACGCACGGTCGTCCCCGCCCGATCGGCGACCAGGGCCGTCATCTTCGGACTTCTGGCCGCGTTCTTCGCGCTCCCCGCTCTGCTCCTGCTCACCCTCGGGGTCTTCAGGCTCGCCGATGCCTACCTCCCCGGCGAGGTCTGGTCCGCCTGGCTCGTCCTCGCCGGAATCTTCCTCGCCGGCGGCGCGTTCATCTGGTCGAAGCGGAACGCCTGAAGGGACCGCAATGACAGTTGCACGTGAAGTGATCATCGTCGGCTCCGGGCCGGCCGGGCTGACGGCCGCCATCTACACCGCTCGGGCCGGTCTCGCGCCTCTGGTGATCGAGGGCCTCGGCGCGGGCGGGCAGCTGATGCTGACGACCGAGGTCGAGAACTACCCCGGCTTCCCCGACGGCATCCTCGGCCCCGACCTGATGACCAACTTCAGGGAGCAGGCCCTCCGGTTCGGCGCCGAGTTCGTCACCGCCGATGCCGACGCCGTCGATCTCTCCGGTCCCCCTTTCGAGGTCCGGGTCGGCGACGTGCAGCACAGGGCCCACGCCCTCATCATCTCCACGGGGGCGGAGGCGACCATGCTCGGGCTCCCGTCCGAGCAGCGCCTCCTCGGGCACGGGGGGTCTCCACGTGCGCCACCTGCGACGGGTTCTTCTTCCGCGACCAGCCGATCGCCGTCGTCGGCGGCGGCGACTCGGCCGTGGAAGAGGCGATCTTCCTCACGCGCTTCGCCACGAAGGTGACCCTCGTCCACCGCCGCAAGGAGCTGCGGGCGTCGAAGATCATGCAGGACCGCCTCTTCGCCAACCCGAAGATCGAGCTCCGCTGGAACAGCGTCGTCGAGGAGATCGTCGGCGACGGTCGCGTCGACTCGCTCGTCGTGCGCGACGTCGAGACCGGCGCACTCGACTCACTCGACGTGAACGGCGTCTTCGTCGCCATCGGCCACACCCCGAACACGGCGCTCTTCGAGGGCCTCCTCGACCTCGACGAGAACGGCTACATCGTCACCGAGCCCGGGAGCACTCGAACAAGTGTTCGGGGTGTCTTCGCCGCCGGCGACGTCCAGGACCACCTCTACCGACAGGCGATCACCGCCGCCGGATCGGGGTGCATGGCAGCACTCGAGACCGAGCGCTACCTCGAGAACCTCCACCACGGGTGAGGGCCGTGCCCCTAACTACACTCGGCCCCACTCACACCGAAAGGGCATCACGTGTCTGACGGAATCCTGACGCTCACCGACGCCACCTTCGCCGAGTCGGTGAGCTCCTCGCCGGTACCGATCATCGTCGACTTCTGGGCCGAGTGGTGTGGGCCGTGCAAGATGATCGCCCCTGTGCTCGAGGAGATCGCCTCCGACTGGGACGGTCGTCTCGCCGTCGGGAAGCTCAACGTCGACGACAACCCCGAGACCGCCCGCAAGTACGAGGTGCTCAGCATCCCGACACTGCTCATCTTCGTGGAGGGCGACATCCGCAAGCGCATCGTGGGGGCCAAGGGCAAGACCCAGCTCCTGCAGGAACTCGCCGAGTTCATAGCTTGACGGGTCGGGAGGTACTCCGCTCGGGGGCTGCGGGTGCTCCCGTCAGCGACCTGCAGGAGCGCCTCGCCGTGGCCGGCCACCCGACCCCCTCGGAGGAGGGGGCGCCTACGGACCCTCGACCGAGGCGGCGGTCATGGGCTTCCAGCGCGCCCGTGGGCTGCGCGTAGACGGGGTCTGTGGTCCCGAGACCTGGGCCGCTCTCGTCGAGAGTGGGTTCCGGCTGGGTGATCGGCTGCTCTACCACCGCCGCCCGATGCTCCGCGGCGACGACGTCGCCGAGCTGCAGCGCCGCCTCAACGCCCTCGGCTTCGACGCCGGCCGGGGAGATGGCATCCTCGGCCCTCAGACCGAGTCGGCGCTCCGCCAGTTCCAGGTCAATGCGGGCCTCGCCGCCGACGGGGTCTCGGGGCCGGCCACACTCCGAGCGCTCGAGCGTCTCGGGTCTCGGGCCGACGGGTCGGTGGCATCGGTACGCGAGCTCGAGGCGCTACGCCACGGGTCCCACAGCCTCGCCCGCGCCGCGTGTACCTGGCCGTGGAGCCCGGCCTCGATGCCCTGGGAGAGGCGGTACGGCGCGGTCTTGCGGGCGCCGGGGCCCTCGTCGTGCTCGACAACTCCGGTAGCGCCGACTCCGACCTCGCCGGCTCCGCGAACTCGTTCGAGGCCGACGTGGCGATCGCCCTACGCACCGGCGACCTCCCGGGCCACCGATGCTCGTTCTTCGCCACCCGCTCCTTCCGCTCGGAGGCCGGGCTCATCCTGGCCACCCGCGTCGAGGACGAGCTGGGCGGGGTGCTAGGTGAGTCCGGGCCTCCGGCGGGCAAGACCTACGCCGTGCTGCGAGAGACGCGGATGCCGGCGATCGTCTGCGCCCCGGTCTGCGCCGGCGACGTCGACGGCATGAGGGCCGTGGTCGGCGCCGCTGCGTCGGTCGCCGATGCGATCGTGCGGGGCGTCAGGTCGTGGGCCGAGGCCCCTCTCGACGCCCGCTGCTGACGAGCGCCCACCGGTTCACTGGGGATCCTGCTCGCTCTTCCCACCCGTGATCACTCTGTACACCCGCTCCAGGTCCTCGAGGGTCGCGAAGTCGATCACGACCTTGCCCCGCTTCGGTCCCATCGAGACCTGCACCCGCGTCTGCAGGTAATCGCCAAGGAGCTCCTCGAGCTCGAGCAGCCCCGGCGGCCTCAGCCTCGGACGGGCGCGCGCCGCGCGCTTCTCGGCGGTCTCTTCCCGCCGGCGGACCGCCTGCTCCACCTCTCGCACGGAGAGGTCGTCGTTCGCCGCCCGCTTGGCGAGCTGCTCCTGGAATGCGCGGTCCGGGGTACCCAGCAGTGCCCGAGCGTGGCCCATCCTCAGAGTGCCGAGCTGCAGCAGCCGCTGCACGGCCGGCGGGAGCTGGAGCAGGCGCAGCGTGTTCGAGATCGTCGCCCTGCCCTTGCCCACACGACGGGCGACGTCGTCGTGGGTGAGCTGGAAGTCCTCAATCAGCTGCTGGTAGGCGGCAGCCTCCTCGAGGGGGTTGAGCTGCTCCCTCTGCACGTTCTCTATCAGCGCCTGCTGGAGCGACGAGGCGTCGTCGGCACCGCGGACGATCGCCGGCACCGTCTGCAGGCCGACGCGACGCGCTGCTCTCCAACGGCGCTCACCCGCGATCAGCTCGTAGCCGTCGCCTGTCTCGCGCACCAACACCGGCTGCAGCACCCCGACCTCGCGTATCGAGTCCGCCAGCGACGCCAGCGCCTCCTCGTCAAAGTGGTCTCTGGGCTGATGGCGATTGGGCTTGATCGCACCGACCGCGATCTGCTGGAGCCCGATGCCGGTCTCCGGCGCTCCGGCCGGGATCAGTGCCCCGAGCCCCTTACCCAGTCCGCCGGGACGCGCCACGGCTGACCTCCTTGGCGAGCTCCCGGTACGCAATCGCGCCCCGGGATGACGGATCGAAGACTGTCACCGGCTGTCCGAACGAGGGCGCCTCGGAGATCCGGACGGTGCGTGGCACCACGGTCCTGTACACGCGCTCGCCGAAGTGGGAGCGGACCTCTTTCTCCACCTGCCCGGCGAGCTTGGTCCGGGCGTCGTACATGGTGAGCACGATCCCCTGACCGAGAGCCTCGGATTCAGGTTCCGGCTGACCAGATCGACGTTCCGCAGGAGCTGGCCCAGGCCCTCGAGC
Source organism: Acidimicrobiia bacterium (assembly GCA_027494135.1). Classification (GTDB taxonomy): domain Bacteria; phylum Actinomycetota; class Acidimicrobiia; order IMCC26256; family PALSA-610; genus JAOSJK01. Next base: position 1,192,655 of record JAOSJK010000001.1, read on the forward strand.
GCGTAGTACTCGCACTGGATCGGCACCACGACGTCATCGGCTGCAGCGAGCCCGTTGACGGTCAGGAGCCCCAGCGACGGGGGCAGTCGATCAGCACGAAGTCGTAGCCGTCCCGTACCTCGTCGAGGGCCCTCTTGAGCTTCAGCTCCCGCGAGAAGGCCGGAACGAGCTCGATCTCGGCGCCGGCGAGATCGATGGTTGCCGGCACGACGAAGAGGTTGCGGAGACTGGTCGGCTCCACGCAGTCGTCGACGGCGGCGTCGTTCATGATGACGTCGTAGATCGACCCCTCGACGTTCCGGTGATTGATGCCCAGGCCGGTCGTCGCGTTTCCCTGCGGGTCGAGGTCTACGACGAGGACCCGGAACCCGAGGTCGGCGAGTGCGGCGCCCAGGTTGACGGCGGTCGTCGTCTTTCCGACGCCACCCTTCTGGTTGGCGACCGCCAAGACGGTCGGCAGCACCAGCGGGGGAGCGGCCCGAGGGGATTCGGCTCCGACTCCGGCGCGTCGGCGTCGGTTCCGTCCTCGGAGCCCTCCTCGGAGCCCTCTTCCGCACCACCCGAGCCTTCGTCTGGGGCCATCACCGCGGCCTCCCCGTGACCATCGGTCCCCTCCGCCGGGCTCTCCCGCCCTGCCCGATCGCCTCCGGTCACCGGCGGGTCCTGAGATCCGTCTCCCCCGGCATCCCGGACCACCGGCTCCACCGGTTCGGCGACGGTCGGTACCGCCTCGTCCACCTGCGCGGGCTCGATGAGGTCCGTCTCCTCCACAGCGTGCACTTCACCGTTGCCGGAGACTGCGTCCGTCTGCGGGGACTCGATCTCCCCCTCATCGGCACCCTCGCGCCGCCGGAAGAACCGACGACCTCGCCTGCCTCCAGCGGGGTCGAAATCCATCGTGCCATCCTCTCGCGGCCAACGGCCGCGTTCCGATCCGACCGCACCTGCATGTTCCACGTGGAACGCGACCCCTGTCCGAGTTGTCGAGCCGCGCAGCCCTGGTCGAGGGTTTCTCGCGAGAACTCGCTGGATGCTACTACCAGAGCGGGCGCTTGGCAGGGACGCCGACGCGACGGGGCCAGCGATCGTCGATCCTGCTCACCTTCTCCACTACGGCCGCCGTCGCGCCCCCGGAGGCCATGACCCGGGCCGGCCCGAATCCGAGCTGCGCCAGTCCCTCCGGGGGCCACCGCCGCTCTTCCCCGCCTCCCCGGCGGGTCGCTCACAACCAGGATGCCACCTACCGCCACGAGGCCCGCTGCGATCTCTGCAGTAACCGCCGGCCTGCCGAAGGATCGGGCGACGAGCACGGGGAAGCCCTCCCGTAGGTCCGCCTCACGGGCTGTCTCCTCGGCGCGCCCCTCCACGACGCGCACGCGATCACCGACACCGAGCACCTCCAGGGCCTCCCTGAGGGCCTCACACCGGCGGTGGCCCACCTCGATCAGCGTGCAGCACGTCTCTGGCCACCTGCAGGCCATCACCAGCCCCGGGATCCCTCCACCGGAGCCCAGATCGCAGAGCTCCTCAGGACCGCCGGCCGATCCGAGTGTCTCCTCGACGATCCGTGCGAGACCCTCGGCGTGTCTCAGGTGGGCGCTCAGGTCGCCCGGGCCGAGGAACCCCTTCTCCTTCGCGTTCTCCAGGATCCCGAGCAGGCGCTCCGCGTCCGGGACCGCTCCCGGCGCTCGGTCGCCGCCCATCCCCCACTCGGCTCAGGCGGGGCGTATGACGACGTGGCGCCGGGCGTCTTCGCCCTCGGAGGCGGTCGTGACACCGTCCATCTCCGCCACCGTGTCGTGGATCACCTTGCGGTCGGCCGGCGGCATCGGCTCCATCGCCTTCTCCTCGCCGGTCTCGACGACGTCTGCTGCGATGCCCCGCACGAACTCGGCCAGCGCCTCACGCCTGCGCCGCCTGTAGCCGGCGACGTCGACGTGGACCCTGGCGCTCTTCCCTCCGGTGGTCCGCGACATCGCCGCCCGCACCAGCTCCTCGATCGCGGCGAGCGTGGCGCCCTTGGGGCCGACGAGCAGGCCGAGATCCTCGCCCTCCACGTCTACCTCCACGGCGTCTTCGACAACGACGGCGCTCGCACTGGCCCCGAGCCCGAAAGCCTCGACCAGGCCGGCGGTGAACGCCTCGGCGGCCTCCGCCTGCTCCTCGATAGGCATGGTGATCTCGTTCACAGACACTCCCTCGTCACGCCGGCGGCCACCGCTCGGCTCATCGATCTTGTCCGAGCGCTCCGCCGTCTCCCGCCCCTGCTCGGCGGCACCGGACGGGCGCCGCGACCTGGAGCGCCTCCGCTTCCGGGGCACGCCCGAGGCGCCACCGGGCGACGATCCTGTCCCCGCGCTCTCCCGCGCGGCCTTCTCGGCGGGAGGCCGCTCCGTCTCGTGCCCTCCGCCCTGGCCACCCGGGCGTCGCGTCCGCCCTCCGGATGACTCTCGCCCACCCTTGGGACCGCGCGACTCGGAGCCTCCCCGCCGGCGACGGCGGTCGTTCGGCTTGTCGCGCGACACAGGCTTCACCCGTGCCCTGATCCGGGCCTCCACCCTCCCGAACCGTCCGAAGAGCCCTCCCTTGGGCTCGTCGAGCACCTCGTACTCGAGCTCGGTGAGATGAACCCCGAGCTCGTCGAGAGCGCGCTCGCGTGCCTCGTCGAGGGTCTTGCCGGTGACTTCGATCCACTCCATGGTCAGCGCTTCCGCTTCTTCTTCTTGCTCTTCGATCTCGGGTGTGGGGTCGGCTGCCGGGCCCCGCTGGTCTTCTTCGGGTCGACTCCACCCTGCTGCTTCGGAGTTCCCGGCTTCTCGGGTCCATCGCCCCCGGGTGGTCGTTCGGTCGATTTCGCGTCGACCACCGTCGTGCCGCCGGGGGTGGCGTGAGCGGCGTCGTAGATCTTGTTCAGCACCAGTTGCTGCTGACCGATCCGCCACCCGTTGCTGGCGACGAAGTACACGACCAGTCCGGCCGCGAAGTTCAGGGAGAAGAAGCCGAACATGATCGGCAGGATCTTGGTGACCATCTGCATCTGTGCGTTGACGGGTGCAGCGTTCGGGTTCTGGCGCTGACGGGCCATCGTCTGGCGGCTCTGGTACCAGCCGGTCAGCACAACGAGGCCTACCAGCACGAAGTAGGGGAGGGTCGACGTGAACGTCCCCTTGGCCTCCATGGCCGTCTTCGACAGGTCCATCCCGAGGAACGTGAGCCCTTTCCCGTTCTTGCAGGCCGAGGCGGTCTCTGCGCCGGGACAGATGTCGTGGAAGAGGGTCGCGAACTGCCCCGACGTCGGCACCTTCTTCTTGACGTCCCTCAGCACGTGGAAGAGGGCGAAGAAGACCGGCATCTGCATCAGGAGAGGAAGGCAACCCGAGAGCGGGTTGATCTTGTTCTCCTGGTAGAACTTCATGATCTCTTCGTTCTGCTTCTGCTTGTCGTTCTTGTGGAGCTGCTGGAGTCGCTTGATCTCCGGCTGCACCTTCTGCATGGAGATCATCGAGCGCGTCTGCTTCGCCGTGAGCGGGAAGAGCACCAGCATCACGGTGCAGGTCAGCAGGATGATCGAGATCCCGAGGTTGTGCGGCGGCACCAGCTCGTAGAAGAAGGCGAGCAGCCAGCCGATGGCCTTGTAGAGGGGGTCCACTTCTAGGCTCCGTCTGCGTGGTGCCGGTGGAGGCGGGGCCCCGTCGGCGCGGTCGAGTGGACGGGGACCGGGTCGTACCCGTGCCCGCCCCATGGATGGCAGCGGGCGATCCGCTTCGTGGCAAGCCACATCCCGGTGGAGGCTCCGCGGACCTCGATGGCCTCACGGGCGTACTCCGAGCAGGTCGGCAGGTACCTGCACCGCGGCTCCGCTCCGGCGGTGAGGCGTTGATACACACCTATCGCCCCCGTGAGCAGGCGCGCTGCGGGTCGCCGGCTCACGGTCGTTCCTCGGCCGATCGGCGGAGTAGCTCGCTCAACGTGCCCTCGATCTCCCTATATGTGGCATTCGCGGCGCCAGGACGTGCACCTATGAGGTAGGCACTCCCCCGACCAGTAGCGGAGCCTGTGAGCGCACCGCCTCGCGCAGGCGGCGCCTGACCCGGTTGCGGACCACCGATCCGCCCACGCTACGTGGTACTGCAAACGCGATGCGGGGCGGGGTCTGTGTCGCACCGGGACTCGACCCGTTCCCACCGTCGTGCCGCACCAGCGTCAACACTCCGGAGCGCAGCCTGCGCCCGCCGGCAAGGCTTCGGAACTCGGCGCGTCCCCTGACGCGCCTCGTCAGGCCGATAGGCGGGTGCGGCCCTTCGTCCGGCGGCGCTTGAGCACCGCCTGGCCCGCGCGGTTCCGCATCCGCAGGCGGAAACCGTGCTTCTTCTTCCTCTTGCGGTTGTTCGGCTGGAATGTCCTCTTCACGCATGGCCTCCTCGTTGCCGGGCGATAGGCGCCCCGCATCGCCCCGGGCCGTGGCGCGAGCGGCGCACCCACCCGGAAGCAGACAGACAGGCGAGTCTACGACTCCTCCGGACCCTGCGGCAATCCCTCGTTGCCGCCCCCTCGCGGAAGATCGAGTGCGCCCGGGCCCTTGCGTCTCCGCGACGCCTCTGCTAGGCGGAACAACCCTGCCGGCATCCCCTCGGCACCCTTGGCGTCGTCCACAGGCCGATGCTAGGGTCGCTCGACCTGCCGGAGCGGAACGGCCTCGCCCCGGCGGACTTCCCCGGCGGGGCACGTTCCCCACAGGCCGCAGACCCAACCAGCACGACCGCACTGCGGCCGTTCTCCACACGTGTGGATGTGCCTGTGGACAACCGGGGAGATGTGGTGGTTCTCGACGACGCTGCCGAAGAGCTCTGGTCCCGGGTGGCTACTGCGGTCCGACGTCAGCTCGCCGAACCGATCTGGAACACGTGGTTCCAGGGAGTGCACGTCCTGTCGCTCACCGACGAGGCGCTCCTGCTCGGCGTCCCCAGCTCCGTGGCGGTCGAGCGGATCCGCTCAAGCTTTCTGGGCCTCCTGACAGATGCCGCCCAGGCCCTCACCGGCGTCCCGCTAGCCGTCGACCTGGCGGTCGACACGATCCCTCGCGACGACGAGCCCGTTCTGGTGGGTCTGCCGGCCGTCCAGCCGTCCGGCTCCCCGTCCACCTCCGCGAGTCCCACGATCACCCAGGCACCACCGGTCGATGAGGCCCTCCCGTACGACCGCTCGGCACTCGTACCCCGCTACACCTTCGACCAGTTCGTCATCGGCGCCTCGAACCGCTTCGCCCACGCAGCCGCCTTGTCGGTGGCGGAGAGCCCTGCGCGCCTGTACAACCCGCTCTTCATCTACGGGCCTGCGGGGCTCGGAAAGACTCACCTCCTGCACGCGATCGGCCACCACGTGCGTCACCTCTTCCCGTCGAAGCGCGTCCGTTACGTCCCGACCGAGACGATGATGAACGAGTTCGTCGACGCGATGCGCGCCAAGGAGATGCCGAACTTCAAGAAGCGGTACCGCGATGTCGACGTCCTGCTGGTCGACGACATCCAGTTCCTCGAGCGCACCGAGCAGCTCCAGGAGGAGTTCTTCTACACGTTCAACGACCTCCATTCACGCGGTAGCCAGATCGTCATCTCGTCCGACCGACCGCCCAAGTCGATCGCGACGATCGAGGACCGTCTGCGGAGTCGATTCGAGTGGGGCCTGATCACCGACATCCAACGCCCCGAGTTCGAGACCCGACTCGCGATCCTGCGCAAGAAGGCCGACTCCGAGAGGCTCGACGGCATCCCCGCCGAGGTGCTCGCGTTCATCGCGACCAACATCATCGACAACGTCCGCGAGCTCGAAGGGTCCTTGATCCGGGTCGCGGCGTACTCCAGCCTCAACCGCGTCCCCCTGACCGAGGAGGTCGCCCACACCGTCCTGGCCGACCTGCTCCCGTCCAGCCGGCCCCGCGTCATCACACCCGAGCTGATTCTCGACGAGACGGCGAAGATGTTCGGCTGGACCATCGACGACCTCTGCGGAAGGAGCAGGCGCAGACCCCTGGTGACAGCGCGCCAGATCGGCATGTACGTCTTCAGGGAGCTCACCGACTACAGCTACCCCAAGATCGCCGAGGAGTTCGGCGGCCGAGATCACACGACCGTGATGCACGCCTGCGACAAGATCCGCACCCAGATGGCCGAGCGGAGGGTCGTCCTCGACCAGGTAAACGAGCTGATCAACCGAGTGAAGCTCGGCTCCAGTGGATAACGCTGTGGACAACACCGGAGTTCTGTGGGCCGGAGGGCCCCGCGACATCAGCCGGCCACCGGCACCGTTTTCACCTGGGGACGGCAGGGGATAGCCGGTGGGGATCGATTCCCGCCCTAACCTGCGCTGATATCGGGTTGTCCACAATCCACAACCCCTACTACTACAGCCACCAATCCCTATCTACTGAGTAACAGGAGGCCTGCGGTGAAGTTCCGCTGCGAGCGAGACGTCCTGGCGGAGGCAGTCAGGTCAGCACAGCGGGCGGTCGCGAACCGCGGCGGCCTGCCCCCCGTGCTCTCCGACCTACGGATCACGGCCACGGCCGAAGGCATCGAGGTCGTCGGATCCGACCTCGAGATCACGTACCGCGTCCGCGTGCCGGCGGACGTGGAGGAGACCGGCGTCGCGGTGGTGCCGAAGATCCTGGGCGACATCGCGAAGCGACTCGAGCCCGGTGCCGTGACCATCGAGGTCGACGGTGACGAGGCGCACGTGTCGGGCGGCAAGTCGTCGACGACGCTACGTCTCAAGGCGGCCGACGACTACCCGATCATCGCCCCGGCCGACGGTAGCGGCGTGCGAGTCGATGCCGAGGCGCTCACAGGTGCGCTACGGCAGGTCGTCCGGGTCGCGTCGAAGGATCACGATCGCCACATGAGCCTCACCGGCGTTCTGCTTAGCGCGCACGGGGGCGGGTTGCGACTCGTGGCGACCGACTCCTACCGGTTGGCCGTGCGCGACCTCAAGGGAGTCAGCATGCTCCCCGAGGGCAAGCGCGTCCTCGTCGCAGCGAAGGGGCTCGAAGAGGTGCAACGGCTCGTCGGCGAGAGCGAGATCGAGGTCGTCCTGGGTGACCGGGACGTCGCGTTCCGCACGTCGACCGCGGAGGTCGTCGTCCGCTTGGTGGAGGGCGACTTCCCCAAGTACGAGCAGCTGATCCCGAGCGGCTACCCGAACCGTCTCGTCGCCAACACCGAGTCGTTCATGGCAGCGCTCGATCGTGTCTCGATCGTCGGGCAGGGTCGCGAGAACGCCAACCTGAAGCTGACGATGTCGGGCAGTGGACTCGAGCTCGCGATGACAGTGCCCGATGTCGGTTCGTCGGAGGAGCCGATCGACGCGAAGTACGAGGGGAGCGAGCTCACGGTGGCCTTCAATCCGCAGTTCCTGCGGGCGGGTCTCGAGGCGATCGAGGCCGACGAGTTCGTCTTGTCGACCATCGACCCGATGAAGCCTGCGACGCTGCAGGCGGCCGACGGGGACGACTTCCTCTACCTCGTGATGCCGGTGCGGACTGCCTGAGCCGTTGGATGACGCAGGGGTCGAGGTCCCGGTATCTCCCGATGCGGCCCGCGTAGAGAGGCTCTTTCTCGCCGACTTCCGCTGCTTCAGCGAGATCGATCTGGAGCTCCCGGCCGGGGTGACGGTGTTCACCGGCGCGAACGGGGAGGGCAAGACGAGCCTGCTCGAAGCGGTGGGCTGGGCCTCACGCGCCAAGTCGTTCCGGGGGTCCCCGACAGGGCCTTGGTGCGATCAGGCTGTCCGACGGCGGTGCTGCGCGTCGAGGTCGTCGAAGGTGAGAGACGGCAGACACTCGAGGCGGAGATAAACGCGACGGGGCGCAACCGCGTGCTTCTGAACCGCAATCCGCTGACGCGTCGCGCGATCTCGGCGGTCTCTTCCGAACCGCGGTCTTCGCTCCGGACGACCTCCAGATGGTCAAGGGCGGTCCCGGATTGCGGAGGGACTACCTCGACGACCTTCTGGTATCGCTGGCCGGCAGATACGAAGCCGCGCGATCCGACTACGAACGGGTCCTCAGGCAGCGAAGCGCGCTTCTCAGGGCGGGCGTGCGCAACGACGAGGACAGGCTGACGCTCGACGTCTTCGACGCGCAGCTCGTGCGCTCGGGGGCCGAGCTGGTGCGAGGGCGCCTGGGGCTCCTGAAGCAGATCGTGGGCCCGGTTGCAACCGCGTACGCCCGCCTCTGCGGTCGCGAGGAGACCGTGGGCGCCGCGTACGAGGCCGATTGGTCAGGGGTCCCGCTCGAGGAGGCGGGCCCCGAGGCGGTCGAGGACATGCTGCGCGAAGCGCTCGGCAGGGCGAGACACCAGGAGATCCAGCGTGGCGTCACCCTCACCGGTCCTCACCGCGACGACTGGTGTCTGACCATCGCAGGACTCGACTCACGGACGCAGGCATCGCAGGGGGAGCAGCGGACGCTGGCACTGGCGCTGCGCCTGGCGGGCTACGAGGTGTGCACGAACGTGACCGGATCCGGCCCGGTGCTGCTCCTCGACGATGTCTTCAGCGAGCTCGACCCGGCGCGTGCCGACGCGCTGATAGCGCACCTGCCACCGGGGCAGACCCTGCTGACGACGGCTTCGGGAGTGCCGGGCGGTGTGGCTCCCGATCGCCGGCTGAGGGTGGCCGGTGGGCGGATCGAGGAGGAGGCGTGAACGGACGGCGACGAGACGAGCCGCGGCCTCTCGGCGACGCCCTCGCGGCCGTGGCGCGCGACCTCGGAGTGGGCGACCCGAGAGTGCTCGGCGCTCTCCACAGCCGGTGGGCGGATCTGGTGGGCGATCAGCTCGCGAGTCACGCCCGGCCCCGTTCACTTCTCGACGGAGTGCTCACCATCGAGGTCCATGACCCGGCGTGGGCGACCCAGGTGCGGTACCTGGGAGAGACGCTGAGGGAGCGTGCTGTCGACATTCTCGGCGAGGGCAGCGTGCGGTCGGTCCGGGTGGTCGTCGCCAGGCGCGGAGCCACCACGGAGCAGTAGCGGCCAGGGAGCTGAGGGCGCTCGGGCAGGGCCTTCGTCTGGTAGAGTGGGCAACCCGCCGATATCGGCTCTGACCAGGACTTTCGCGCTCTGAAGAGCAGGTCGCGGAGGGGTCGGAGAACGATCACATGACCCCCCGGCATCGGTTGGAGAGCGGTGGGGACGAGACCCTCGGAAGGTGCGATCGCGTGGCGTACGGAGCCGATGACATCCAGGTGCTCAAGGGGCTGGAACCGGTCCGTGAGCGCCCCGGCATGTACATCGGGTCCACGGGGCTGTCGGGCCTCCATCACCTCGTCTACGAGGTCGTCGACAACTCGGTCGACGAGGCCCTCGCCGGGCACTGCACGCGCATCGAGGTAACGCTCCTCGCCGACGGCGGGTGCCGGGTCTACGACAACGGGCGCGGGATCCCGGTCGAGCCGCACCGCGACTACCCCGACCAGTCGGCCGCCGAAGTCGTGCTCACTGTCCTGCATGCCGGTGGCAAGTTCGGCGGCGAGGGGTACAAGATCTCCGGAGGTCTCCACGGCGTGGGCGTCTCCGTGGTGAACGCGCTCTCACGTCGCCTCGACCTCGAGATCCACCGCGACGGAGGCGTATGGGAGATGTCGTTTGCCGACGGCGGCCGCCCGCAGGGCTCGCTGCAACGCACGGGCGACTCCGACCGCAGCGGGACCACGGTCACGTTCTGGCCGGACCCGACCATCATGGAGGAGACCGAGTTCCGCGCGCAGACGCTGCTCGAGAGACTGCGCGAGATGGCGTTCCTGAATCGGGGCCTCGAGATCGTCCTGCGCGACGAGCGCCCCGGCCACGAGACGGAGCAGGTCTTCTGCTACGCGGGCGGGATCGTCGATTTCGTGACCCATTTGAACGCGGCGAAGGAACCGCTCTTCCGCACCGTCATCTCGTTCAGCGATGCGGGTGGTGGCAACGAGGTCGAGGTCGCCATGCAGTGGAACAACGGATACAACGAGGGCCTGCACTCGTTTGCCAACAACATCGCCACCACCGAGGGCGGGATGCACGAGGAGGGCTTCAAGAAGGCCCTCACGAGCGCGATGAACCGGTTCGTGAGGGCGAAGGGTCACATCAAGGAGAAGGACGACAACCTGCTGGGTGAAGACATCCGCGAGGGGCTGACGGCGATCCTCTCGGTGAAGCTCCGCAACCCGCAGTTCGAGGGGCAGACGAAGACCAAGCTCGGCAACACGGTGATGCGCTCGCTCGTCGAGAAGGTGACCAACGAGAAGCTCGGCGATTGGCTGGAGGAGCACCCCACCGAGGCCAAGTTGATCGTGCTCAAGGCGGTGCAGGCATCGAGGGCACGCGCGGCGGCGCGACAGGCGCGCGACCTCACGAGGCGCAAGTCGCTGCTCGAGTCGGCCGCGATGCCCGGCAAGCTCGCCGACTGCGCCTCGCGCGATCCCGAGGAGGCGGAGCTCTTCATCGTCGAGGGCGACAGCGCCGGTGGATCGGCCAAGCGTGGCGCGATCCGCGTTTCCAGGCGATCCTGCCCATCCGCGGGAAGATCCTCAACGTCGAGCGAGCCCGCCTCGACAAGATGCTGAGGAACGAGGAGATACAGACCCTCATCACGGCGATAGGAGCGGGCGTCGCCGAAGACTTCGACATCTCGAAGGCGCGCTACCACAAGGTGGTGCTGATGGCCGACGCCGACATCGACGGTTCGCACATCAGGACCCTGCTGCTCACCTTCTTCTACCGGCAGCTGCCGGAGCTCGTGAAGAGCGGCTACGTGTACATAGCGCAGCCACCGCTGTTTCGCGCCGACATCGGCAAGGAGCGCCGCTACGTCAAGGACGAGGCCGAGCTGCGGCGCATCGAAGCGGAGAACGAGGGTCGCAAGATCGAGGTGAATCGCTTCAAGGGACTCGGCGAGATGGACTGGCAGGAGCTGGGTCACACGACGATGGCGCCGGAGTCGCGGTCGCTGCTGCAGGTCTCCGTCGAGGATGCCGCCATCGCCGACCAGGTCTTCTCGACGCTCATGGGAGACGACGTCGAAGCTCGGCGCACATTCATCCAGGGGAACGCGAAAGACGTCCGCTTCCTCGACATCTAGCTGATCAGGAGCACCGCGTGCCCGACGAAGGCCGCGTCGACGACGGCGTCGACACCATCGAACCGATCGAGATCCAGGAGGAGATGGAGCGCTCCTTCCTGGACTACGCGATGTCGGTCATCACCGCGCGTGCGCTACCGGATGCCCGCGACGGCCTGAAGCCCGTCCACAGACGCATCCTCTACGGCATGTACGAGGGCGGACTCCGGCCCGATCGGCCTCATCGCAAGTGTGCCTCGGCAGTCGGCGACGTCATGGGCAAGTACCACCCTCACGGCGACAATGCGATCTACGACGCGCTGGCACGCATGGCGCAAGACTTCTCGTTGCGCTATCCGCTGATCGACGGTCACGGGAACTTCGGATCCCCCGACCCCAACGACCGCCCGGCCGCGATGAGGTACACCGAGGCGCGGCTCGCTCCTCTCGCCATGCAGATGCTCGGTGAGATCGACGAGGAGACGGTCGACGCGACGGCCACATATGACGGACAGAACGACGAGCCGATCGTGCTGCCGGCGCGCTTCCCGAACCTCCTCGTCAACGGAGTGAACGGCATCGCCGTAGGCATGTCTACGAGCATCCCGCCGCACAACCTGCGCGAGGTGATCGACGCCGCCGTTCACGTGCTCGACAACCCCCAGGCAACCCCCGACGATCTCATGGCGTATGTCAAGGGGCCCGATTTCCCCACAGGAGCGCTGCTGCTAGGGCGCGCGGGGCTCGAGGAGGTCTACCGCACGGGGCGCGGCTCGGTGAAGATTCGCGCTGTCGCCGAGATCGAGGAGGGCGTCCGCGGCGACCAACGGATCGTCGTGAGTGAGGTTCCGTATCAGACATCGGTCGAGACGATCGGGCAGAAGATCGCTGAGCTGGTGAACGACCGGCAGATCGACGGAGTGCGCGACGTTCGCAACGAGTCGTCCGGCGATACCGTCCGGCTCGTCATCGACTTGAAGCGCGACGCGAACGCGCAGGTGGTTCTCAACCAGCTCTACAAGCGCACGATGATGCAGAACTCTTTCTCCGTGCACATGCTTGCGCTCGTCGATGGGGTTCCGAGGCTGCTGAACCTGGCGGCGGCCCTCTCTGTGTACGTGGGGCACCAGATCGACGTGGTCACGCGCCGCTCCGAGCATCGTCTCGCTGTGGCGCGCCGTCGGGCCCACATCGTGGAGGGGCTGCTCCGGGCGCTCGATCACATCGACGAGATCATCGCGATCATCCGAGGATCCCAGGATGCGGCGGCGGCGCGCGACTCCCTCATGGGCGAGCCGTTCTCCTTCAGCGAGGTGCAGGCGACCCACATCCTCGACATGCAGCTCAGACGGCTGGCTCAGCTCGAGGGACAGAAGCTGCGCGACGAACAGGCGGAGCTGCTGGCCAGGATCGGCGAGCTCGAGGCGATACTCGCCGACGAGTCGAAGCTGCGGGCCGTCATCAAGGAGGAGCTCGTCGCAATACGCGACGAGTTCGGCGACGACAGGCGCACACGCGTCGTCTTCGACCCGGGCGACATCGACACACTCGACCTCATCGAGGACGAAGAGGTAGTCGTGGTCCTCTCGCACAAGGGGTACGTGAAGGCCGTTACGTCCGACGCGTTCCGCTCGCAGGGGCGAGGGGGAAGGGGGGTGACCGGTGCGAAGCTGCGCGACGAGGACTACGTAGAGCACCTGATCACGACCACAGCGCACTCCTACCTGCTGTTCTTCTCGGATCGTGGCCGCGTGTACCGGATAAGGGCACACGAGATCCCGATGAAGGATCGCACGGCGCGAGGCACCGCATTGGTGAACCTTCTTGCGCTTCAGCAGGATGAGCGCATCCAGGCGATCATCGACACGCGCACCTACGAAGACGGCGCGTACTTGTTCTTCGTGACCCGTGGAGGCGTCGTGAAGAAGACGCGCATGTCCGAGTACGACTCGTCGCTTCGGTCGGGCCTGATAGCTATCAACCTCAAGGAAGGCGACGAGCTCGTCCGCGTCGTACAGACGACCGGCAGTGACGACATCTTCATGGTCTCCCGCGGAGGGATGACGATCCGGTTCTCGGAGAACGACGTCCGTCCAATGGGGCGGGCTACCGCCGGTGTGCGGGGATGCGCCTCAAGGGCGACGACGACGGCGTCGTTAGCTGCGACGTTGCCGGCGACGAGACGGTGATGCTGTTCGTCACGGCGGGCGGCTACGGCAAGCGAACGCGCCTGGGAGCATTCAACCCGCAGGGGCGTGGCGGGCAGGGGGTCAGAGGTATGAGGGTGACCGCCGAGCGCGGACCGGTAGTAGCGGCGTTCACCGTCGCCGACGATGACGACGTCCTTCTCTTCTCGTCGGCCGGCCATCTGATACGTACGCCGGTCTCGGAGATCTCGGAGCAGGGCAGGGGTGCCACCGGAGTGCGCGTCACGAGTGTCGGAGATGGGGATACGGTTGTGGCCGTCGCGCGTGTGCTGGAGACCGACACAGCGCCCGCGGCCGAGGCCGCGGAGGGTGACGGCGAGGAGCACTAGATGGCAGAGGCCCTGGTAGACAGGGACACCGCCCTGGTGGACACGGTGACGCCCGCTACGGCGGGAGGACGCGGCAACGGACTGCGGCGTGCCTGGCGTGGCGAGTCCCGTCGCGACAAGCGCGGAGTCGGAACGGCGCCGAGGCGGCGTCCCGTGGAGCGCAGGTACCGGCAGACGATCCGCCGAATCGACCTCTGGTCGGTCGTGAAGATCTCGATCTGCTTCTACCTCTGTGCGCTCGTCGTGCTGCTCGTGGCGGCGATGGTTCTGTGGTGGATAGCCACTGCGTTCGGCGCAGTGAAGAACGTCGAGGACTTCATCGGGACCCTCATAGGGTCCGACGACTTCGAGCTGCTGACCTGGCGGTTGCTGCGCGGGGCGACGCTCATCGGCCTGGTCCTGGTCTGCATCATGGTCGTCACCACCGTCGTCGGTGCCGCGTTCTACAACCTCTTCTCCGAGATCCTCGGCGGCGTGGAGATCACGGTCGTCGAGGAGGAGTGACGCGACGGGGTACGCCGGGCGGTACTGCTCCGCGGAGGTCGAGGCCCCCGGTACCCGTACCCGCGACCGGCGGTGCAGGGCGCACTGCCTGGTACGATCCCTCGCCGCGACCGGCCTCTGGCGTCGGCCGTCGCGGGGCTATAGCTCAGTCGGTTAGAGCGCATCCCTGATAAGGATGAGGTCGGTGGTTCGATTCCACCTAGCCCCACCGTCGCCCGGGCCCTACCCGGGGCCGCCGGCGCCTCCGTCGGTACACTCCGGAGCATGAAGGCCAGGACGTTTCGGCGAGTGCTGTTCGCTGTCGGCGTGGCCGGCCTCATCGGAGCGCTCGCCCGCTTCCGGGGCAAGGGCGGCGCACCTCCGACCAGCGGCGGGTGGCGCGAGCTCGAAGCCCCGGACTTCAGGTGACCACGGCGCTGCTGGTCGGGCTCGGGGCCGTCGGCTCCCGCGCAGCGAGGCAGCTCGTCGAGACCGACGGCGTCGAACGGCTGCTGGTCGCCGACCGCGACCGCAAGCACGCGCAGCGACTCGTGGCATCGCTCGGCGACAGGGCCGAGCACGTGAAGTTCGCCCCGGGCGACGCACTGCCCGAGGGGGTGGGCGTGGTCGCATGCGCGATCGCCTCCGGCGTCGACAGCGATGTCGTGAGAGCGGCGATCGCGTCAGGCGTTCCGTGCGCGTCGGTCGACGACGACCACGAAGCGATCGAGGGCTTGCTCGCGATGAAGAGCGATGCTGCGGCGGCGGGGGTGACGGTGGCCGCCGGATGCGGATTGGCGCCGGGCCTGGCCGATGTGCTCGCCCGGCACGCCGCCGACGCGCTCGACGCCGTCGACGAGGTTCGGATCGCACGCTCTGGTTGGGCGGGGCCCGCCAGCGTCGCGACGGTCCGGCGCGAACGGCACGGCGTCGCCCGCGAGTGGGACGGCGGCGAGTGGACGAGTGTCCGTCAGGGGGCGAGGAGCTCGTGTGGTTCCCGGAACCGATCGGGGGCCGCGACTGCGTCGTCGTCTCGGGGGGCGGCGCTCTACTGGTCGATGCCTTTCCTGATACGGGACGCATCAGTGTCCATCTGGGGGAGCCCGCGTCGCGGCGCCCCTTCCGGAAGCGGTTCGGTGACGACGGCGCATGGGGTGCAGCTCGAGTGGAGGTATACGGCCGAAGAGGCGTTGCGCGCGACCTCGCCGTCTACGGGGTGGTGGAGAGAACCGCCGTCGCCGCGGGCACGGTGCTGGCCGTCACAGCGGGTCTGTTGGCAGGCTGCGGAGGCGAGCGCGTCGAGAGCCCTGGGGTTCACGGCCTCGCGGCGCTCGTCAGCCCGATCTCCTTCCTCGCCGAGCTGGCCCGCAGGGGAGTGCGGACAGCCGTCTTCGAGGGCGCTCCGGCCGCATGACGCCCGGAGCGAACACCGGTGCCGCGTTCGTGCGCGTCGATCCGGTTGTCACATGACGGCACAAATCTCGGGTCCGGCCTTCCCATCGGCAGGCGGTCGTTCGGCCCTGGATTCGCATCGAGCGCCGTGGCCTGCTGTAAGCACGCACTCGACAGGGAGGCTCCCATGAAGGCGACGCGCAGTATCACCGTACGGCTCGGGGCCGCGCTGGTCGCAGCGGTCCTCGTCTCCGCATGCGGTGGAGACGACGACACGTCGGCGACGACGGAGTCGAGCGCGGCCGGAAGCGCAACGTCGAGCACGAGCGAGCCTGGCGCGACGGTGAGCGTCGACGTCTACCTAGTGGACCAGGAGGCGTTCAACGTCGGGACGGCGCCGTACGTCGTCGCTCTGGAGCGACAGGTGCCGGCGGAAGATCCGGTCACCGGCGCGCTCGATGCGCTCTTCGCCGGGCCGACCACGGACGAGGCGAACGAAGGCATCATCCTCGTCGCTTCGGGAGCGACCGGCGTGGGCGAGGTGACGCTCGAGGACGGTGTGGCGCGCGTGCACCTAGAGGGAGGATGCAGCAGTGGGGGATCCACTCTCAGCGTCGCCGACGAGATCATTCCCACGCTGCGGCAGTTCGAAGAGGTCGATGTCGTGAAGGTCTACGACCCCGACGGTACGACCGGTGATGCCGACGGGCCGCACGATTCGATGCCGTTCTGCCTGGAGCCGTGAGGGTCGGCAAGGTCCGGCTGAGGTCGATCGTTGCGACAGCCGGGGTTGTGGCGCTGGCCGCTGCGTGCGGCGCCGGAGACGGAGACGACGACGCTGCACGGTCGGCCGTGCCGAAAGCGACGCTGAGCCGGCCATCGGGCGGCGACGCGTCGAGCACGACGACCATCGGATCGACGGAATCGACGGGGTCGACGTCGATCCCCCTGACGGAACCGACGGCCCCGCCGACTGTTGTCACGACGGCCGCAGCGCCACCGGGGCGCTCCGGGCCCGCCTTCGCGGGAGACTTCCCCGACCCGTTCGTCCTGTACGTCGATGGCGTGTACTACGCGTACGCAACTCAGGGTTCCTACGGGAACGTTCAGCTGGTGAAGACCGCGAACCTCGTCGACTGGGAGCTGCTCCCGCTCGGGGCGCTCCCGGAGATTCCCTCCTGGGCGGCGCCGTACTCGGTCTGGGCGCCTGCGGTGGCCCAGCTCGGAGGCGCGTTCGTCCTCTACTACTCGGCACTCGAGGAGAGCTCGGGGCTCCACTGCGTGTCAGTCGCGGTGAGCTCCTCGCCGGAAGGGCCGTTCGTAGACCCTGGCACAGAGCCGTTGGTCTGCCCCCGCGACCTCGGTGGGGCGATCGACGCGAGCCCGGTGACGGACCGCGCCGGGGACCCGTGGCTGCTCTGGAAGAACGACGGCGTTGCCAGCGGGCAGCCGTCGGCCATCTACTCACAGCGACTGAGCGCGGACGGGCTGGCGGTCGCCGGTGATCCCGTACGCCTGATCGAGACGGACCAGGCGTGGGAGAGCCCCCACGTCGAGGCGCCGTCGATGCTCGACGCCGGCGACCGCTATCTGCTGCTCTACTCGGGGAACTGGTGGAACCGGGCCGACTACGGAGTGGGCTTCGCTGTCTGCGACGACGTCTCCGGACCCTGCACGAAGCCGCTCGACGCCCCGATCCTCGCGCCGCGCCCCGACGCCGCAGGGCCGGGTGGCGCGGAGTTCTTCACCGACGCCGCCGGGTCCCCGTGGGTCGCGTACCACGCGTGGCTCGGCGGTGTGGCCGGCTACCCGGGCCGGCGGGCGCTCTGGCTCGAGCCCGTTGACGTGTCGGGCGAGATCCCGGTGCTGTCGGGATGAACGCCGGCGGTCGGCGCCCGTCCTGCACCGGTTACCATCGTGCACCGGCGGACGCTTCGCGGACCGCCCGCAAGGGGACGTAGCTCAGTTGGCTAGAGCACCTGCTTTGCAAGCAGGGGGTCGTGGGTTCGAGTCCCATCGTCTCCACCAAGCACTAGCACTCTGATCAGGAGTTATGTATGATCGACCCTGCCTCCGAGGCAGGGTCGATCTCTGTTTTCGACCCGATGTATCAAGAATGTATCAACACGTATCAACATGAGGCGGTACTGCGTGGCATGGAAAGCGACTGGACGGCCGATCGTGCGCCGCCAACGCGGGCGCTGGGTGGTCCGAATCGATGGCATCGAGACCGCTACCGGCAAGGCGCGACCGCGCCAGATCGGTACGTATCCGAGTCGGCGCGCGGCACAGCGAGCAGCGACCGAGGCCGCGGCAAGTGACGCTGGGCCGGTAGCGCGCGGCACGGTCGGTTGGCTGGTGCGGCGTTGGGTCGTGTCGAAGACCGATGTCTCGGTGAAGGCCCGCCAGCAGTATGAGTGGGCCGCCGGTCATATCGAGCGTGGGCTCGGATCTGTGCGTCTCGACCGGCTCGATCGTGACGACATCGCGGCGTGGCTGGATGAGCTCGCTTCGGGCGGGGCGTTGTCTCGGCGCAGCATCCAGATCTTCCGCACGGTGCTGCGCGCCGCTCTCGCGGAAGCGACGGAGGAAGGATTGCTACGTCGCAATCCGGCGTTGCGGGTCGGGATGCCACATGAGGTGGTGAAGGCCGGGCTCCGCCGCGAGGTCGAGACCTGGAACGAAGAGCAAGTTGCGGCCTTCCTTGTCGTCGCCGCCGAGCATCGCCTCGGCGGACCGATCCGGCTGGAGACGCTCTACGGGCTGCGGCGAAGCGAGCTGCTCGCGTTGCGATGGTCCGACATCGACGTCGACGCGGGCACGGTCGTGATCGATGAGGGTCTCGTGGAGGTGCGGGGCGGTGTGGTTTGGACGCCGGGTAAGTCGGCTCGGTCGCGTCGTACGATCCCGGTCGATGTCGAGACGATGCGGGCACTCGCAGCGCATCGGCGCGGTCAGATAGAGGAGCGTCTGGCCGTCGGTGCCGAATGGATCGACCTCGACCTGGTGATAACAACCCGCACCGGTAACTACGTCGAACCCCGTAACTTCGACGCGATTCTGGAGCGACTGATCGCAAGAGCCGAGGTGCCTCGACTGACCTCGCACGGATTGCGGCACACCGCCGCGACGCTGATGGTGCTACATGCGACCGACGTCGGCGAGCTGCGTGCGATTGCCGACATCCTCGGTCACAGCCCCGACATGTTGATGAAGGTGTACGCGCACGCGCTCCCGGAGAGCTTGCGTTCAGTCGCCGACAAGATCGGCGAGCGCGCACGAGAGTGAAGTTCGGCCGACGTGGGCGCTCAGAGGCCCATCCCGAGGTCGGGTTCGGGGCCTTGGGTTGGTGTGGTGGGCTGGCGGTAGTGGGTGGCGAGCTCTTGGGCGGTGGTGGTGGTGAGGTTGTGTTGGAGGTCGTCGATGGGGTCAGGGGTGTGGGTGTGGCCGTGGTCGTGTTCGTTGTCGGGGGCGATGGTGTAGAGCCGGTTCTCTTTGCGTCCGCGTGATAGTGCGGTGTAGCCGGATTCGCGGTTGAGGCCGGTGGTGAGGATGTATGCGCGGTCGAGGGTCTGGCCTTGGGCTTTGTGGATGGTGGTGGCGTAGTCGTGTTGGACGTGTCCGGCGTCGATGTAGCGGGCGGGGAGCGTGATGGTCGTGCCGCCGTCGGTGAGCGCGGTGATGCTGCGCTGGTCGGGCTCGACGCTGGTGATGGTGGCGGTGGTGCCGTTCGTGATGCCGAGACGATGCTGGTTGCGGGTGCAGATGATCCGTTCACCGCTCTGGAATGGTTTCCCGCCGATGTACAGGACGGGGCCGGTGAATGTGTGTTCGTCGGCGAGGAGGCAGCGGGCGCGCCGGTTGAGGTCGTTGACGTCGTTGCGGCGGGTGGCGAGCATGAGGACTTGTTCGCCGTTGCGGTACGCGGCGACGTAGTCGCCGGCGAGCCGGCCCCGTAGTGCCTGTGCGGTTGGGGCGGTGGTGACGCGGTCGTGTGCGAGGTACGCGTCGAGGGAGCGTTTCACGGCTCCTGCGCGTAGTTGGGTGAGGGCGGCGCGTTCCCAGGGGTGGTGCTGTCGGCGGTTGTGGGTGAGGTGGATGCCGGCGAGCTGGTGGTCGAGTGCGCGGACGAGTCCTCCGGCGTCGATCTCGGAGAGCTGGCGGGTATCACCGGCGAGGACGACTTTCGCTCTGGCGGCCACAGCGGCGGTGATGAGTGGTGCGAGGGTCCGGGTGCCGGCCATTCCGGCTTCGTCGATCACCAGGACACTGTTGGGCGGGAACGCCCATCCTTGCCGGAGCCGGGCGTGTAGTGACGCGATCGTCGTTGAGGGGATGGCCGTGTCGTGTTGGAGCTGTTGTGCTGTGCGGGCCGCGAGCGCGCAACCGATCACCTGGTAGCCGGACGTGTGCCAGGCGTCGCGGGCGGCACCGAGCGCGTAGGTCTTGCCCGATCCGGCGGGAGCGATCACGATCTCGATTCCACGACCGGCACGCGTGAGGGTACGGACCATCTCGGCCTGTCCGCCGTTGAGGGACCGCCGGCGGATAGCGGTCTCGACGAGGCTCGGCCCGGCGATCGCGGCGCGGGCGGTCGCTTGATGTTCGGCGAGGTCGAGGATGTGCTGTTCGAGGTCTAGCAGCGCCTGGGTGGTGTAGCGAGAACCGAGCGCGGGGGCACGCATGGGCCGCCGGTCATCTCGGCGCATCGCGGTGGTTGCGGTGGCTGCGAGCTCGACGATCTCGGGATGGGTGAGGGTCCGATCCGCGAGCTGTTCGAGCTGTTCGACGGTTGCGCCTTGTCGGGAGTGTTCACACCAGGCGCGTAGTACGTGGCGACGATCGAACGTCGATGCGTTCGCGGTGAGCCCGGCGTCGGAGACGAGACCACCGATCGTTCGCTCTACCTCCTCTTCGGTGAGGGGTTCGGGTCTGGCCTGGTGGGTGAGCGCGCCGAGCGTGCCGGGGGTGATGTCGAAGTCGGCTGCGATGTCGACCCAGTCGGCCCGTAGCTCTTCGAGGTCGAACGCGATCTTCGGGTCGCGGGTGTCGAGCGTCGCGTACTGGGCGGCGCGAGCGGAGTCGAGCCCGAGCTCATCGAGGCGTTCGAGGATCTGGGCGCGACGCTGCGAGAACGTCTCGATGCACTCCCGGCCGATACCGGCCAGATCGCCGATCCCGTTGGTGATGGGGCCGAACTCGACACCGAGGCGGACGGTCAGCTCATGGCGCAGCACCGCTTCGTAGAGGTAGCTGGCGGTGTTCCCAAACGCCCAGAACCGGCGTGCGTCGGGAGCGGACCAGTGCCCGTCAGGGCCGCGTGTCAGGTTCGCTACGAGGAGATGGGTGTGCAGGTGCGGGTCGCCCGCACGGCTGGTGCGATGCCTGAACCCCGCAGCGACGAACCCGTCACCGGCGTGGACGTCGGTCCCGCCCGCGCCGCGCCGGACCACACACGCGTTGGCTTCGAGCCAGCCGAGCGCCTCGGCGACCGCGCGATCATGGGCGGCACGGACGTCGCGTGAGATGTCGGGTGTGGCGAGCGCATGGAGGATCGAGACTGATTTCGGTGTGGAGAACGTCAGGTCGAACCCGGGTGTGCGGCCTTTGCGGGTCCGGGCCAGCCGGACACCACTCACCGGGTCGTCACCGTCGAGCAACGCGCGTAGATCGTCGGCGTCGATCTCGCCGGTGAGACCGAGGGTCTCAGCGTCGCGGCCCGCCCAGACGCCGGGTGCTTCCCCCGAGCCGAGGTAGTAGTCCTCGCGGCCCGCAGCGACTGCTTCCAGGTAGTACTCGGCCCCGCCGGTCGCGAGCGACGCGATCCCCAGCACCGCCGGCCTACCGGCCAGCGTCTATGTCGGCGCTCGCCACGATGTCGGTGGGGACCACAGTGAGGAGCTCATCGAGGGCGTGTCGTGGGATCACGACCCGCCGGCCGAGCCGCACCGAGGGCAGTACCCCGCGCGCCACCAGGTCGTAGGCGAGGGTGCGGCCAACCCCGAGGAGCTCTGCGGCCTCGGTCACGCTCACAGTCAGGCTGACAATCCGAGAATCCTGCGTCGTGCTCATCGCTGCTTCGAACCTCCTGCTCGTCGGTCGGGCCCCGATCATCGGCGCGCACCCTCAACGCGAACCTCAACGCGATCCTCAACGGGGCCCTCAACGAGAAGAAGAAGCGCGTTGAACAACCTCAACGCGACTCGGTATTTGATGTTGGGGTGCGATCGTTCCTGGTTGACCACAAGGCGCGCGTGACCGTGGTGTCCTGCTCGATGCTGTCGCCGGTGATCGATCGTCTCGCAGTGCCGTGTCCGGATCCGCGCCCGAGGGTTTCGGGTGGGGTGGGATGGGGCCGGGCTTCTCGTCGTGGTCTGGCCCACTGACGCGACTCGGTCCGACCTCAACGCGAACCTCAACGGCGACCGCGACAAGGGGGTGTGGCCCGTCCTTCGAGCGATCTCCGTGGGCGACCGCGAGCGCCTCGTGCAGGGTCCCTGTGCAGTGCGGCGTGCAGACAGCCGCTCAACGCTCACAGCCGCTCAACGACAGCGCGAGCTCCGCACTTCGAAGAGTGCAGGGGCGTGCGGACTTTGGGTCATTCGGCGATGCCGGGCAACGTCGGGTTGCCTGGCGCTTCGGAAATGAGTAGCCCAATGTCACACAGCGGCGTCTTGGTGTGTACCGGGTTCTGCGCGGGCGGCATGGTTGGATCGCGGCACGAGATGAGGAGGTCATCGTGCCGAGGAGGTACCCGGCGGAGTTCCGTCGCAAGGTGCTGGATCTGATCGAGGGCGGCCGGTCGGTCGCCGAGGTTGCTGTGTCGTTGGGGGTGTCGGATCAGACGATCTACAACTGGCGGAACCAGGACCGCATTGACAGAGGCGTGCGGCCGGGAGTCACGACTGCGGAATCGGTCGAGTTGGCGCGTGCTCGCCGGCGGATACGTGAGCTCGAGACCGAGCTGAGTGTGGTCCGACGAGCGAACGAGTTGCTGAAGGAGCAGACGGACCCAAAAGGCGGTGGGAGGTCGTCGCGCAGATCGTGAGCGAAGGCCTCCCCCGTCGAAGTCGTCTGCCGCGTGGTCGGCATCTCGGTGTCGGGGTTCTACTCCCGCCGCAATCGGCGGCCCTCAGCCCGGTCGGTGCGAACGCGATGCTCGCCGAGGTGGTCCGTGACGTCCACGGCCGCTCCCGTCAGACCTATGGCGCCAGGCGTGTGCATGCCGAGATGGTCCTCGGCAGGAACATGACTGTCGGCCGTTGCACCGTGGAGTTGGTGATGCGCCGTCTCGGCCTGGCTGGCCTGCCGGGACGACCGAAGTTCCGCAAGGCACCGAACACGCCGACCGCTGAGGATCTCGTGAACCGCGACTTCGCCCGCAGCGAACCGAACCGTCTGTGGCTGACCGACATCACCGAGCACCCGACCCGCGAGGGCAAGGTGTACTGCGCTGTCGTGCTCGACTCCTTCTCCCGCCGTGTGGTCGGCTGGTCGATCGACTCGTCACAGACCGCGTCACTGGTCGTGAATGCGCTCGGGATGGCGATCGAGAACCGGCAGGCCGAAGGTGTCGTGATCCACTCCGATCACGGCACCCAATTCACGTCATGGGCCTTCACACGTCGTGCGCTCGACTCCGGGCTGACGCAATCGATGGGATCTATCGGTGACTGCTACGACAACGGCCAGATGGAATCGTTCTGGGCGCGGATGCAAGTCGAACTCCTCAACCGCAAGCGCTGGAACACCCGCCTCGAGCTCGCCAACGCCATCTTCGAGTACCTTGAAATCTTCCACAACCGTCAACGGCGGCACTCATCACTCGGCATGCTCAGCCCGATCGAGTACGAGCTCCGCCACCACCAAGACGCCCGCGACCAAGCAAGCTGACCGCGCGGAACCCAGGGCACACGAGAGCCTCCATGAGACCCAGGGCGGTTCAAATCTCACACAGACGTTCGACTTTGAGTTCTTCTGCCAGCCCGGAGATTCCGGTGCACCGTGGTATCAACGTGTGTCGGGCACATCGAATGCACTCGCAGCCGGCCTACACATCGGGGGTTGGGAGGCCTACGGAGGCAAGTCCTGCTTGTTCCATAAGATCTCGACGGTCGAGTCGATCCTGCAGGCCACGCTCCTCAAGTCGGCTTAGGGTTTCGATACCAACAACCACCCGGAGCATCACGATTCTTGTACGGATCCGGCCGCGCCGGGTGTCTGACCTCTGATGGCCATCTTAAGAAGGAACTCCGAACAAGTTGGCTATACCGGCGCCCGGTCCGTTGCCGGAGCAACTGCACCGGGCTCCTTTCGTGAGTTCTTCGACAGCGAGTACCCGTGCCAGGTGCGGCGTGCTGGTTTGATCCTTGGTGATGTGCACGAGGCACAGGACGTGGTTCAATCCGTCTTTGTCAAGATGAACGCTCGTTGGACTCGTTGCAACGGACCGGGGTTCCGCCAGGTGGTTGGGACCACCTGCGGGGTGTTGTCGTCGGCGGCGTGATGCTCGCCGCCGAGGGCGGGGGTAGTCAAGTGGTGAGGGTGGGCTTCTGTCGGTTGCGGTAGCTGTCGCCGTCGACGACGAGTTCGTAGGCGGCCGACTTGAGCCGGTCGACCGCTGACTGTGCGAGCAGCGGGTCGGCCATCAGTGCGAGCCACTCGACGGGTTCTCGGTTGGAGGTCACGATCGTGGACGCGCTGCGGTGGCGTTCGACGACGATCTCGTAGAGGTCGTCGGTATCGGCTTGGTTGAGCCCGCCGAGCGCGAAGTCGTCAAGGATCAGTAGATCGACGCGCAGCAACTTGCGGAGTTCGGCGTCGTGGCTGTTGTCGAGCCGGGCAGCGCGTAGGCGGCGGTGGAGCCGGTCAGCGCGTTCGAAGTGGACGCTGTGGCGTCGGCGCACGGCGATGTGGCCGAGGGCGGTGGCGAGGAACGTCTTGCCGACCCCGACGGGTCCCATGATGAGCACGTTGTTGGCGGCCTCGACGAAGCGTAGCGAGCACAGCTCGTCCCAGAGCTTGTGGTCGAAGGTGGCGTCGGTGGTGCCGTCCCAGTGTTCGAGGCGCATGGTCGGGTCGAGCCCGGCGGTGCGGCCCCGCCGGTCTGCGGACGCGGCGTCGCGTCGGGTGACCTCGTCGGCGAGCAGGATCTGGAGGAACTCGGCGTGGGACAGCTTGTTGGTCTTGGCGAGCGCGAGTCGTTCGGGAAGGGTGTCGGCCAGACGGCCCAGCTTGAGCTTGCGCAACGTGGCGGTCAGATCCGCGTCGATGGTCGGGTTCATCGGGTCACCCCCGAGGGCGTGACGGCGAAGTGGTCGTCGCTGCGGGCGAACCGTCCACGGATCACGTTGTCAGGGATCGGATCGTCTTGGGTGGCTTCGGCTTCGAGGGCTCGCTCGAGCATGCGGCCGACGACGGTGACGCTGTCGGTCTCGGCGTCGAGCGCCCGGCGGCACGCCGCGTCGACCCGGTGATCGCCGTAGCGGCGGCACAAGCCCAACAGCTTGTAGACCTGCCGCATCTTCGTCCACGGCAACGGGTGGTCGAGCACCACCTGCGCGAACGCGCCGACGGCGTCGCCGTGGGCGGTCGCGTCGGCGATGAGCCGGTCGATGTCGCGCAGCGCGTAGATCGTCCGCTCCGCCGGCAGGTCCTCGACGTCGGTCGAGCGGTGCCCGGTGGGGACCCGGGGGTGGGTCTTGACCAGCACACCTCGGGCGTAGATCTTCACCAGCTTGGCATCGGCGCGCACGGCCACGGTCTGGCCGATCAG
The DNA here is from genome assembly GCA_027494135.1 of Acidimicrobiia bacterium. Classification (GTDB taxonomy): domain Bacteria; phylum Actinomycetota; class Acidimicrobiia; order IMCC26256; family PALSA-610; genus JAOSJK01. Next base: position 1,217,934 of record JAOSJK010000001.1, read on the forward strand.
GCCGCCCGGCACCGAGTAGAGGGCCTTGGCGATCTGGACGTGGTGATCCCGGGCGACTTTGGCGTCGCGGTAGATCGGCAGGTCGTAGCGACCCGCCGGCGCCGGGGCGAGCACCGGCGCTTCGTGCTCGGTGAACACCTCGATCGGGTGCAGGCCGGTCGTGCCATGGGTGCGCATCCCGGCGCGCGCCCGGCACCAGTCCTCGACGGCGGCCTGGGCCTCGGCGAGGTCGACGAAGGTCTCGCCAGCCCAGAACGAGTCCCGCAGGAACCGCACGTTGCGTTCCACCCTCGCCTTGTCCTGGGGTGCGCGCACCCGGGCCGGGTCGACGAAGAACCCGGCCCACTGCGCGTACTCGACGAAGCCCTGGCATAGCCGCGGGTCGGTGTCGTCCGCGTCGGTGACGATCGTCTTCATGTTGTCGGGGATCACCACCTCGAACACGCCCCCGAAGAACGCCCACGCCGAGTCGAACCCGGCGATCACCGCGTCGAGCGCCTGGGAGTGCGACAGCCACACGAAGCAGTGCCGGCTGAACACCGAAGTGAACAACAACGCCCACACCGTCCGCCGCCGGCTCGTGTCGCGATCGACGATGAAGCCGGAGACATGGCCCAGTCGACCTGGAGCTCGGCCCCCGGCTCACAATCCGCCAACAGCACCGTCGACTCCTCCGATGACGAGCTCCCGAAGTGCTCTGCGACGTAGCGGTGCAACGTGCGCTCGGGCACCACCACCGACCGGCGAGCCAACAGCTCGCACATCTTCACCACCGGCACCCGCTCCTTCACCCACCCGACGATCCGGTCATGCTCGCCGGCGATGACCGCCCACGACTCGCCGTGGCGATCCGGCCGGGCGACCGCCAACTCGGCCATCACCGACGACACGAACACGTCGTCGAGCTGACCCACCTCGCCGCCGCGGTCGAGCCCCAGCCCGACCGCGACGTCCACCACCCGACGGACCGTCTTGCGGTCCGGCCGCGTCACCGCCGCGATCGACCGCAACCCCCGGCCATCCATCCACAACCGCAGCACCTCTCGAACCTCGAACACAGGAACCTCCCTGAACGCCATACGCACCGCCTTCCGGATCGAGACACGAACGGCGGTGAGTTCACCGGTCCCGACACCGACGACGGTGGACCCGAGGTGGTCCCATGCAGCTGGCGAGACATGGTCCCAACCAACTGGCGACAGAGTGGTCCTATCTACCTGGCGAGAACCCGCTCAAGTGGTCCCATGCAACTGGCGGGCGACACGAGATGCGGCGACGGAAGCGTGTGAATCTCATGCATCTTCCGCCCGAGCAGCTCAATCCGCCGCCCGAGGATGGACTCGCTGACGTACTCGCAAAGCTTCCGTGGAATGAGCGGGCGGCAATTGTGCTGCGATTCTACGGCGATGCATCCTACAGAGAAATCGCGGATTTCCTTGGGTGCCCCGAGGGATCCGTCGGGCCGTGGATCAACCGCGGCCTAGACAGATTGAGAAGAGCACTACATGACTGAGACGGATGAGCTTATTCGGCGCCGGTTGCACTCAATGGCCGATGAGATGGCCTTTGATGCGAGTTTCGCCAAACTTGAACAATCTATCAAGCGTCGATCCCGGCGACGCTCCATGTTCGCGGCCGCAGTGGCGCTGCTCGCCGTGACCGTCACTGGAGGAATCTTCATGAGCACACGTGGCGCCGATGAAGTGGTCGTCACGATCGTGCGCGGGGACGCCGACGGCCAACCCGGCGCATCGGGCGAGACAACTCAACCTCCCGAGGCTCCGCCGCCCATCCGCATCGATGTCAACCCCGTTGACTATCGAGGTGGAACGTCGAACCTAATCTTGGGCACGCTCCATCTGGACCCCAATCTCCGGTGCCTGTACCTGACCGCCGAATCAGGCGAGCGCTACCACCTGGTATTCCCCTACGGTTCGACGGTCGCCGACGACCCTGTGCGGGTGCTCGACCGCAATGGCAAGGTGTTCGCAGTGCTGGACCAGCCGGTCGAGTTCGGCGGGTCCATCACCGAGCCAGAATCCGTCGAACCGTCGGAAGCCACATGTGGCGCCTCGAAGTCGATCTTCGTCTGGAAGGGCTGAACAACTCGTGACCCCGACGCAATGGGCGGAGTCGTCCGCAAGGAGCGCGGCTTGATCCACCGAACCCGTCACGTGTATCAGAAATGTATCAAACCGTAGGGCGTTTCCGGATGTTGCGGAGTGTCGTCGAGTCGGGTGGAGACGCGAAGGCCCTGGTCAGACGGCATGTGCCGGACGTGGCTCCAACGGGCGAACGCGGCTTTTCGGAGTTGCAAGCAGGGGGTCGTGGGTTCGAGTCCCATCGTCTCCACACCATCGTCTCCACAGTTGTCTTCACCGCTAGAGTCCCGGTCAGAGGCGGTACGGCGTGCTCCGGCCGGCGTCGCTGCTCGACTCCCTCGTGGCACGTCGGGGGAAGGCTCCGTAGGGTGAGCTTGCCGGCGAGGTTGGGAGACCCGGGGATGCGATCTCGATTGTTGATATCCGTCGTGCTGGCGGCCGTCGTGTCGACGGCCTGCTCCGGGAACGATACGGAGGGCGACTCCGACAGCGATCAGTCCGTCGAGGACCCGGCGGAGCTCGCCGAGTTCGAGGGCATGACCGTCGTGGCCGACGTGGTCGACGCAGATGCCGTGTTGCGCTGCGAGCGGATCGGCTACCCGTGCACGTGGGAGGAGGCGCGGGAAGGGGCCTCCGCCGACTCCTTCGCGATGCTCGAAGAGGTGCGTGCCGCGATGATCGAGGTGGAGGAGCCCTCGGACCAGATCGAGCTGGCCGCGCGGAGGTTGGTCGACGACGACCGTGTCGTCGAGGTCATGCCAGACCTGCACGGCTTCACCGGTGTGATGTTCCGTCTCGACGGCGCGCCGCCGGTGTTCCTCGACACCGAGCTGGCCGGAACAGTCGCTGACGGATCGGAACGTGAGCGCGTCGAGCTGTCGGTGCCCGTCGTCGCGGATGGAGAATCCGGTTCGACGACGGGCGGGGGTCTCGGCAATGTCCGACCGCGTCGCTTCCACCCGGCAGGCGGGCCGTTGAAGCCGAAGAGGGCCTCGGTCATCGACCCGTACTCGACGTATGACCGCGATTGCACATCGGTGAGCCTGAAGCCGAGCGCAGTCCTCGACTTCGAGTTCCCGATCAAGTTCGCGGAGTGCCGGAAGACGGGTGACGGAGCCACGGAGGGCGACGCCGTAGCCGCGATCTTCGAATCGCACCCAAGCTACGCAGGGCGTGTCAAGCACCTGCGAGACAGCTCGGTGACGCCTTACGGCGCCCTGGCGGCTTTCTCCAGCGCCGACTCGGTACATCTGGTCACTCACGGGTCGTCGAACTGCCGAGGCGCGCTCGACGAGGCACTGCGTCCGATCGACTACGACCCAGATGCCTGCTACACGGCAATCGCGCTGGGTCCGCTCAGCGATGTCGACAAGCGCGCGATGCGCACGGGGAAGTTGAACGCTCCGGCCGGATCTTCGTTCAGCAACACGCGCTGGTGGGCCACCGGCGACTTCCTGGGGATGGCGGCGAAGTCGGACTCGATCGTGTACGCGAGCAACTGCACCTCGGCGGACGGACAGCTCGCGTCGGCCGACGTCGCGGGATTCGTGGGCTGGCACAGCTACGCGCGGGTCAGCAGCGCGGTCGATGCCGCCATCGAGTTCTGGCGCTTGATGGTCGTCGAAGGCGTCGAGTTCGATCTCGCCTACTCCCAGCTCCAGGTAGCCGGACTTCACCGGTCCAAGTACACGAACGCGATGGAGTATCGCGGCGCACGCGCGACGGCGACTCTCGTGGCCGGTGGCAGAAACCCGCGCGCGCGCGACGTCATCCAGATGCGCCTGGAGGACGCCGAGCTGTCGGGTGGGAAGTCGGTGAAGATCGTGGGAACGCCGGGAGACGGCGTCAACGACGCGGTGGAAGGCGTCAAGTTCTTCGTAGAGGGGGTGGAGCACGGCACCGAGAACGTGACGAAGATCCAGTTGTACATCGACGGCAAGAAGGCCGGTAAGCCGATCAAGGTGAGCGAGGGTGTGGAGACGACTCCGAAGAAGGCCTGGTCGGAGTGGCTCGTCGAACCCGACGAGATCGCGCTCCCCTTCGATGTGACGCTCCGCGACCTCGATCCCGATACGCGCCGTGGATACAGGTGGGAGGCGCGGGTCTACGTTCGAAAGAGCCGGTACTCGGCCCACGAGGCGGACCCGATCTACTTCGGCGCCGACCTGCGCGTCGAGGGGGAGGTTGCGTTCTTCGAGGATCTCGGCGAGGCGGTGGAACCGACGGGGGCGTTCCTGAGCGAGAATCTCGTCTGGGTGGAGTTCCCCACAGACGGGGGCGCGATCGCGGGAGCGTTCGACGCTACCGTCGATGCGGCCTTCGGCAGTGGGAACTGGCATGCCGATCTCACCGGGACGTTCGACCCGGCATCGGGTTCGATCTCGGGGCAGGCCGTCGCCACTGCCTTCGGCGGGGGCGCCGGTGTCTTCGCAGGGGACTCCGCGTCCGGCCCGTTCACGGCCCAGTTCGACTGGGGCAGTGGCACCCTCTCGGGGACGATGCTCGACGGATCACAGCAGATGCCCTTCACCGCCACCCTGGGTTGACCGGCGGGATCAGTGGGCGTGGTGGCGGCAGGTCTGCGTGCCGAGACCGGCGTTGCCTTCGACCATGTCGCGTCTACCCACCGAATCGGTGGCCAGACGCGACATGTTCGTAAAAGACCCGGCACGCGGGCAGGATCACTCTGTGTCGGGCGTCTCCTCCAGGGGCTCGGGCAGCGGCGGAAGGGCGCCGCCGGCGTGCAGTCCGTCTGAATCGAAGGTGAACCAGCGGCCGCCGAGGTTCGGCATCAGCGAATTAGGGGAGACCCCGGCGCGGGCGGAGACGAGTCGGAGCACCCCGCCGTGAGTGACCGCGACCAGGGCGGCGCCGTCGGCGACGGCCGCGCACGCACTGGCGAGGGCGGCGTCGACTCGGGCGAGGACCGAGGCGTCGGACTCGCCGCCGGGCGGGGAGTGCATCTCTCCGCGACGCCAGGCGTCGCGCATCCCGGGCCACCCCTCGTCGATCTCGGCGCCCGTGTGACCCTGCCACTCGCCACCGTGCCGCTCCCGCAATCCGGGGTAGAGCACGGGCGCCGAGAGCCCCAGGTGGGTGGCGACGACCTCTGCGGTGCGGGCCGCGCGCACGAGATCGGACGCTACGACCGCGGCGAAGTCCCCCGCGACGGCGAGGAGTCGGGCACGTGCGAGCGCCTGCGCCTCCCCCGAGGCCGTCAGGCACACGTCCTCCCAGCCCTGCCAGCGACCGGCGGCGTTCCACTCGGATTCCCCGTGGCGGAGCATCAGCAGTCGGCGCATACACGAGAGTGAAGCAGACGGCGACCCGCCGGCTGCGAAGGAGGGCAGGGTCTGCGTTCACGTGCCCGGCTAGCCACAGCGGCTTGACCGGCCGGACCCCGAGGCTGGAAAATAGACCGCTCGGTCAAGTGTCTGCTCTGCCTCTCAGGAAGGTCTCTCATGACGACAGCGGTGATCGTCGACGCGGTCCGCACCCCTCTCGGGCGACGCAATGGCCGGCTCAAGGACATTCACCCCGTCGACCTCTCGGCGCACGTGCTGCGCGCCCTCGTCGAGCGCAACGACCTCGACCCTGAGCTCGTCGACGACGTGATCATGGGCTGCGTGATGCAGGTCGGCGAGCAGGCCGCCAACGTCGGCCGCAACGCAGCGCTCGCGGCGGGCTTCCCGGAGTCGGTACCCGGCACCACAGTCGACCGTCAGTGCGGGTCGTCGCAGCAGGCGGCTCACTTCGCGGCCCAGGGAGTGATCGCCGGCGCCTACGACGTCGTCATCGCCGCCGGAGTCGAGAGCATGACGCGCGTCCCGATGGGTGCGTCGATGGCGGGCGGGGCGCACGGGTTCCCCTTCGGCCCCGCGATGACTTCGCGCTTCCCGGACTTGGTGCCGCAGGGACTCTCCGCCGAGATGATCGCGGAGAAGTGGGGCATCTCTCGCGAAGACAACGACAGGTTCTCCCTCGAGTCGCACCAGCGCGCGGCACGCGCCACCGAGGAGGGGCGGTTCGACAGGGAGATCATCCCGGTGACCGTCTCCGACGACGGCGTCGAGAGCGAGATGCGCGTCGACGAGGGCTTCAGGACCGACTCCAGCCTGGAGAAGCTCGCGAAGCTCAAGCCCGCGTTCAAGGAAGACGGTGTGGTGACGGCGGCGAACTCGTCGCAGATCACCGATGGCGCGGCGGCGGTGCTGATCATGAGCGAGGAGAAGGCGGCGGCGTTGGGGCTGACCCCGCGGGCCCGATTCCACACGTTCGCCCTCGCCGGGGTCGACCCGGTGACGATGCTGACCGGTCCCATACCCGCGACGCACAAGGTGCTCGAGCGGGCGAAGATGTCGCTCGACGAGATCGACATCGTCGAGATCAACGAGGCCTTCGCGCCGGTGGTGCTCGCCTGGGAGAAGGAGCACCACCCCGACATGGCCAAGGTGAACCCCAACGGTGGCGCGATCGCGATCGGGCACCCTCTCGGTGCATCGGGAGCGCGCTTGATGGCGACGCTCCTCTGCGAGATGGAGCGGACCGGTGGGCGCTTCGGCCTCCAGACGATGTGCGAGGGTGGGGGCATGGCCAACGCGACGATCATCGAGCGCCTCGGCTGAGAGCGGTGCCCCGACGACGGCCTCGCGCCGCCGGTACGTACACTGAGGGGCGCCGCCGCGTGGCGGCACCTCTCGCATGATCTGGGACCTCCTCCGAATCGCCGCCGCCGTCCTCGTGGCGGTCGTGCTGTACCTGGTCGGAGCCGGGATCGTGCGCAACATGGCGTCGGCGGACCCGCCCCCCGACGAGCCCGACCTCGATGCCCTCGAGGACGTCGACTACCGGTACCAGTGCATCGTCTGCGGGGCGCAGGCCGTGCTCTACGCGGCCCCGGGCGGGGAGGTCCCCGAGGCCCCCCGCCACTGCAGGGAGCCGATGATGCTGATCACCCCTCCGGCCTGAGCAGGCGCCGCCGACGGATCTGGGGTTGTCCACAGGCTGTGGATGAACCTGTGTGTAGTTACACACCTGGTATTCCGGTACCGGGCCGGCGGGTGGGACGGCCCGCAGCCCGGTCAGGTCGACGGTCCTCAGCCGGCAGGGGGTCGCCGGGCCGGGTCAGCGGTAGGTGGTCGCCAGGGCGAAGCCGCCCGTGATGAATCCCAGGCCGAGCAGCAGGTAGCGGTTCTCGGCCTCGCCGGGCATGGCGTCGAGGTAGTTGAGGAGGACGATCGCGAGCCCGACGAGCATCATCGCCCCCATCACCGCCGGGACCCAGAGCGGGCTCGGCGGAGCGTTCTTGGGAGGCGGAGGGGTGTACCTGGATCGCTTGCTCTTCGACACCGGCATGGCGGCAGGATACCCGTCTGCCCATCGGGGTCCCGTCGTCTACCGTGACTCGCCGTGGCGACCCGGGTGCTCGTGATCGACAACTACGACAGCTTCGTCTACAACCTCGTCCAGTACCTGGGCGAGCTGGGCGCAGACCCGGTCGTCCACCGGCACGACGCCATCGACCTCGCCGCGATGGATTCCCTCGACCCCGCTGCAGTCCTGGTCTCGCCCGGCCCCGGACGCCCCGAAGACGCCGGTCTCTCCAACGCGGCGATCGAGCACTTCGGCGGGCGCGGGATCCCGGTGCTCGGGGTCTGCCTGGGGCTCCAGTGCATCGGGCAGCTCTACGGTGGCGAGGTCGTGCGTGCACCTCTGGTGATGCACGGCAAGACCTCCGAGATCCGCCACGACGCCGGCGGGGTCTTCGCCGGCCTGCCGAACCCTCTCACCGCGACCCGGTACCACTCGCTCGTCGTCTCCCGGGAGACGGTCCCCGGCGTCCTCGAGGTGACCGCCGAGTCGGAGGACGGTCTCGTCATGGGGCTCCGTCACCGCACGCTGCCCGTCGAGGGGGTGCAGTTCCACCCCGAGTCGATCCTCACCGACGCCGGTCACGACCTGCTGCGGAACTTCCTCGCCATGGCTACCGGCTGAGCGCCCCCGGCCGCCGAAGCGGAGTCAGGGGGCGACGGTCGTCGTGGTCGTCGCAGGAGGAAGCGTGGTCGTGGTAGTGGTCGTGGCGGGGGGCTCGTAGGTCCCGACGGTGATGGTGACGGTCGTTCCGGCGTCGTGCTCCTCGTCGGCGGCAGGGTCCTGGTCGATGACGAGGCCGTCGTTGGCCGAGGTGGAAGGCGAGTAGATGACGCTGTAGTCGAAGCCCTCGCCCTGGAGGATCGCGATCGCGTTCGCCTCGGTCCGCCCGACGACATCGGGGACGCCGACCTGCTCTGGGCCGGAGGAGACGTACACATCCACGACGCTCCCCTCGGGGGCGTCGGAGTTCGGGCCCGGATCGGTACGGGTGACCTTCCCATCATCGACGCTGTCGCTGGCCTCATCGATACGCCGGACCCGGAACCCGGCGTCGAAGAGCTGGTTCGCTGCCTCGGTGAAGTCGAGGTTCAACACGTTCGGGACCGTGACGGCGTCGGGTCCCGACGAGACGAAGGCGGTGACCCTCGAGCCCTTCGGCACGCTCGTGCCCTCGGCGGGCTCGGTACGGATCACCTTGCCCGGCTCGACGAGGTCGCTGACCTCGAACTCGACCGCCCACTCGAGGCCGGCATCCTCGATGATGACCTTGGCATCCTCGGCCGACCTGCCGAAGACCTCGGGTATCTCGACGTTCCCCGAACCCGTGCTCACCGTCAGACGTACAGTCTCGCCCTTCTTGAGCATCGTCTCGGCGGCCGGAGACTGCGAGAGGACCTCGTTCTCGGGCTTCTGCTCGTTGGCGACCCGGACCACCTTCACGACGAAGCCGTCGTCGGTGAGGATGCGGCGTGCCGCGACCAGGTCGAGGCCGACGACATCGCGGACCCTCGCCTTGTCGGAGTCGGCGCCCTGCCGGCCGCTGATGTAGAGGACCCCCCAGATCAGCACGGAGAGCACGAGGATGGTCAGGACAAGCGCGACCACCCGGCCGCCGCGACCTCGCCCGGGCGCGACGGCAACACCCATCTGCGTCGCGTCGGGAGACGCCACGCGCGGTGTAGCGACTGTGGCAGCGAGATCGGACGGTCCGGCGAGCTCGTGACCCACAGCCGCAGCTGCACTCGTCTCGGCGACGATCGCGGTGACGGGGGCGGCTTCCAGAGCGCGCCCCCGACGGAATCGGAGCAGGTCGGCGCGCATGTCGTCGGCCGACTGGTAGCGATGGTCGGGGTCCTTCGCCATCGCCGTGAGGATGATCTGCTCCATGTCGGCGGGGAGATCGGGGTTGCGGCGCGACGGCGGCACGGGAGTCTCACGGACGTGCTTGTACGCGACAGCGACCGGCGAGTCGCCTGTGAACGGAGCGACGCCGGTGACCATCTCGTAGAGGACGACGCCGAGCGAGTAGACGTCGCTGCGGCCATCGACGGGTAGCCCCTGCGCCTGCTCGGGTGAGAAGTAGGTGGCGGTCCCCATGACCGAGCCGGTCTGCGTCAGTCCCTCGCTGGTGCCGTGGCGGGCGATGCCGAAGTCGGTGACCTTCACGGTGCCCGAGGTGGTGATGAGGGCGTTCCCCGGCTTGACGTCGCGGTGGACGACGCCGGCACGGTGCGCGAACGAGAGGGCTGAGGCGATCTCGGCCGCGATCGCCGACGCCTGCCGTGACTCGATCGGGCCCTCGGAGCGCAGGATGTCGCGGAGCGTGCGCCCCTCCACGTACTCCATGACTATGAAGTACGTGCCATCCTCCTGGCCCCAGTCGTGGATCCCCACGATGTTGGGGTGGTTGAGGCCGGCGGCCGACTGCGCCTCGCGGCGGAACCGCTCCACGAACGACGGGTCGCGCGCGAACTCCGGGAAGAGTGCCTTGAGCGCGACGGGGCGCTCGAGCAGGCGGTCACGGGCGAGGTAGACCTCGGCCATCCCACCCTGCGCGATCTCGCGCTGGATCTCGTAGCGGTTCGCGAAGACACGGGACTCGAGCGTCATGCTGCCGAAACCCTACCCGTAGGCCTGTGGACCGAAGTGGCTCGGGATCCGACCGCGAGCGGCGTGACCCGGTTACGCGCATGGGCCGATCGGACCATGCCGCACGGGCTTGGCCGCCGGACGGCGGCACCGGGTCGGGGAGTGCCGGTGCCGGTCATCCCTGGAGCAGGCGGCTGAGGACGTCGCGTGCCATCGGCGCGGCGACCCTTCCACCGGTGGCGTCGTCACCCAGCTCGCCACCGTGCTCGACGAGCACCGCGATCGCGTAGACAGGGTCGTCGGCGGGAGCGAAGCCGATGAACCAGGCGTGGTTGGCGCCCACGGGTGCCTGAGCGGTACCCGTCTTGCCGGCGACGGGGATCCCTGGGATCGCCGCGCTGCGGCCCGTGCCGTTGTCGACGACGTCGCGCATCAGCGTGGTCAGCTGGCCGGCGGCCGCCACCGACATCGCGCGGCGCCACTCCTCGGGTTCGATCCGCTCGGTCACCACGCCGTCGGCGTCGCGGATCTCCGCGGCGACGTGCGGGACCATCATCATGCCGTCGTTCGCGACGGAGGCCGCGACGAGCGCCATCTCCAGGGGAGTGACCGCGACGGGTCCCTGGCCGATTGCCGCCTGGGCGAAGGAGGGCTTGTCCAGATCGAAGGCGCCGCGCACGGGCCCGATGCTCTCGACCACTGTGGGGTTCACGTCGGCATCGGGCGGAGAGGTGTTGATGCCGAACCGCTCGACGCCCTCGGCGAATCGCTCACCGAGATCGAGGCCGATCTGCGCGAACGTCGTGTTGCAGGAGTCGCGGAAGCTCTCTGCGAGCGTCCCACCGCAGGCCTTGCCTCCGAAGTTCTGGATCGGCCGCGTCGTCTGCGGGGGGACGATCTCGCTCAGCACCGGGTACTCGGTGTCGGGCGTGGTGACGTTGTTGTCGAGTGCGACGGCGGTGGTTATGACCTTGAAGGTGGAGCCGGCCGGGTACCTCTCGCGCCATGCTCGTGCGAGCTCGGGGTTGCCGGGGTGCGCTTCTAGGATCTTGCGCACCGCCTGAACCTCTTCGACGTCGTGGCTCGCCAGGGCGTTCGGGTCGTAGGTGGGCTCGGAGTACATGGCGACGACCGCGCCGCTCCGTACGTCGAGGACGACGATCGACCCGGCCTGCCCCCGCAGCGCGTCGCGCGCCGCCTCCTGGGCGGCGAGGCTCAGCGTGAGCACCACGGTGCCCTCGGGGTCGTAGCCGCGGATCACCTGGTCGATGCTGCGCAGGCTGATGGCGATGTCGCGACCCACGAGCTCGTCGTTGTACGCCGCCTCGACTCCGGTGTTGCCGTAGACGATCGACTGGTAGCCCGCTACGTGGGCGAAGAGGGAGTCGAGGGGGTACGTGCGTTGCTGTTTGAGCTCGTCGCCGGTGTCGAGCGAGCGTGCGACGATCTCGCCGTCGGCGGTGAGGATCGGGCCGCGCGGGCGCGCGATGTCGCGGATGAAGATGCGGATGTTCGACGGATCCTCGGCGAGGCTCTCGGCGCGCCAGACCTGCAGGTACGTGAGCTGACCGACGAGCGCGACGAAGAGCACGATCATGCCGGCACCGACGCGGCGGATCCCGGAGTTCATCGGCGAGCCGGCCTCACCGGATCCGAGACGGTCTCGTCGGAGACGCGGAGCAGTAGCGCAAGGATCGCGAAGTTCGCTACCAGTGACGACCCGCCGTACGAGACCCAGGGCAGTGTGATCCCGGTGAGCGGGATGAGGCGGGTGACGCCACCGACGATGACGAAGGTCTGGAGGCCGAGGATCGTCGTGAGCCCGGCGGCGAAGAGCTTCGGGAAGGGGCGTGGCGACTGCACGGCGATGCGGTAGCCGCTGCCGACGAGCAGGAGGAAGCAGAGCAGAACGCCGACGGACCCGATCAGTCCGAGCTCCTCTCCGATGGCCGAGAAGACGAAGTCGGTGGCTGCGGCGGGGATCTTGTCGGGGTTCCCGAGGCCGAGGCCGGTCCCGGCGAGACCGCCGGTGCCGAAGGCGAACCACGACTGGATGACCTGGTAGCCGCTGTCCTGGGCGTCGGACCACGGGTCGAGCCACGTGTCGATCCGGACCTGCACGTGGCCGAACGACTGGGCGGCGATGGCGGCGCCGACGGCGAAGAGCACGAGCGCGCCGAGGAGGTAGGCCGACCGACCGGTCGCCATGTAGAGCATCGAGGCGAAGACACCGAAGAAGAGCAGCGACGACCCGAGGTCCTTCTCCAGCACCATGACGACGATCGACGCGCCCCACGCGAGCATGAGGGGGCCGAGGTGGCGGAGTGCCGGTAGGTGCATGCGGCCCAGGCGGACGCTCCCTGCGGTGAGGAGCTCGCGCTTGTCTACGAGGTAACCGGCGAAGAAGGCGACGAGCAGCACCTTGGCCGCCTCGCCGGGTTGGAAGTTGAGCGGCCCGAGGCTCGCCCACAGTCGCGCGCCGTTGATGGTGCGGCCGATGCCCGGCACGAGCGGCAGCAGCAGGAAGCCGACCCCGACGAGGAGCAGGGTATAGCGGTAGCGCTCGATGGTCCGTGTGCGCCGCACGATGAGAAGCGTCGCGATGAAGGCGCCCACCCCCACCGCCGTCCAGACCGCCTGGATGCGTGCGAGATCTTCGTCGAGGCGGGCGATCGTCACGAATCCGATCCCGTTCAGGAGCGCCGCTATCGGGAGCAGTGTGCCGTCGGCGTTGGGGGCGAGGCGGCGCATCGCGATGTGCGCGCAGACGTAGAGCCCGAAGACGCTTCCCAGGAACGCGAGGAGGTCGGGCGGCAGGTCGGGGGCCGTCGGAGAGCGTCACGAGGACGTACCCGCCGACGGTGACGATGACGGCGAGGAGACCCAGGACCAGCTCGGAGCCACGGCGGTGCCGGGCGAGGGTCGTCGTGGCCGTCACGGGCCGCCGGTGATCGTGGCGGGTGAGGTGCGCGCGGTGCCGCCCGCCGTCGTCGTGGTCGTCTTCTTGGGTGGCCGCGTGGTCGTGGTCGTGCGCCGCGGTGGTCGAGTGGTCGTCGTCGTGCTGGTCGTGCTCGTAGCGGCGGTCGCGCGCTCTTCGAGGGTTGCGAGGTAGCTCTCGGCGCGGTCGCGGCTTCCCTCGGCGACGCCGTCGGCGACGGCGGCCTGGTCGGCAGGGTCGAGATCGCGGAGGTCGATGTCGCTGATCGTCTCTACGGTCGGGTCCCAGATGAGCAGCCCTCCGGGCACACCGCGGTAGAGGGCGACGCGGTCGCCGGAGAGCCCCACGTAGTAGGTGCGTCGCGCGTACCAGGCGACGGTGGTGAACGCGAGCCCCACGAAGAGGATCAGGGGGAGCACCAGCAGCAGGAAGCTGCGGAGCCTCCGCCGGGTGACCGTGATGGTCGGCGCCGAGGTCGGAGGGCCGATGTCGGGCTCCGAGACGGGCAGCGGGGTGGTCGGAGGAGACGTCTCGGCGAGCGCCTCCGGGTCGGGCGCCTCGGCGCCGTCGACCTCGAGGAAGTCGATGACAACGGCGGTGACGTTGTCTTCGCCGCCTGCGTCGCACGCGGCGTCGATGAGGAGCTCGGCGGCGCGCGCGGGGTCGGTCTCGTTGCGGGAGATGCGTTCGATGTCGCGCTCGCGCACCATCGTCGTGAGCCCGTCGGAGCAGAGGAGGATGCGGTCGCCGGCGTGCAACGCGACGCTCACGATGTCGACCTCGACGTCTGGCTCCAGGCCGAGCGCCCGTGTTATGTAGTTCCTCTGCGGGTGGGAGTCGGCCTGCTCCGAGGTGAGACGCCCCTCGCGCACGAGCTCCTCGACGAGGCTGTGGTCCTCGGTGAGACGCTCGATTGCTCCGTCGCGCAGGCGGTAGGCGCGGGAGTCGCCGACGTGCGCGAGCAGCGCGGTACTGCCGCCGATCGTCGTGAGAGCGGTGAGCGTGGTCCCCATTCCGCGCAGCGCCTCGTCGGTCGCCGCGAGGTCGTAGACCGCGCTGTTGGCCGACTGCGCCGCCTCGTGCAGCGCCGTACCGGACGCGACGCCGGCGCGCAGCGCCTCGAGGGCCGTGCTGCTCGCCACCTCGCCGCCGCGGTGACCGCCCACGCCGTCGGCGACGGCGAAGAGAGAGCGCTCGTCGTCGAGGAGGTAGGAGTCCTCGTTGTGGTCACGGACGCGGCCGGCGTCGGTCGCGGCGCCGGCGGCGAGCCTCATCGTGAGACCTCGAAGACGGTGGAGCCGGCCTGGATGCGGTCGCCCTTCCGGAGCCTGTGGGGTTCGCCGATCTGGGTGCCGTTCACGTAGGTGCCGTTGGTGGAGCCGAGGTCTTCGACCCAGGCGTTGCCGTCGCGCTCGAAGACGCGCGCGTGCACGCTGGAAGCGTAGGTGTCGTCGGTCAGCGGAATGCCGCACCCGCCCGCCCGCCCGAGCGTCAGCTCCCCGTCTACGTAGTAGACGTCTCCGCCCTCGCCCTCGGCAGCGTCGGCGGTGAGGCGCCAACCCTTGCGGCGTGCCCCGCGTGGGGGCTTCGTCGGAGTCGCTGTGGAGTCGCGGCGTCCGGGGGTGGGCGCGACGAGCGGCGCGGCGCGCAGCTCCGACGCGACTACCCAGACGACGCGCCCGACGAAGAGATACAGGAGGGCCATCAGGCAGAACTTGAGGATGGTGAGCACACCTTCGGACACTGCGCGGCGCCCCTAGGTCTCCTCGAAGCGGATGGTGGTGTTGCCGACGGCGATCTCGTCACCGTCGACGAGAGGATGGTCGCTTACCACCGCCCCGTTCAGCACGGTTCCGTTCGTCGAGCCGAGATCCACGATTCGGTACTCGCCGCGGCCGGCCCGGACCTCGGCGTGGTGGCGGGAGACCTGTGAGTCGGAGAGGGCGACGGCGCAGTCGGGTGCCCTGCCGATGCGGGCGGCGTCGTCTCCGAGCGGGATCCGCTTTCCGTCGGGCAGCACCAGCTCGGCGGTCGGACCGCCGCCCTCGACGATTTCGGCGCGGACCTTGAAGTCGCCCTTGCGCCGCCGGGGGTCTTCGACGAGGTCGACCGCGACCGCACCGACGAAGTGGTAGCCCTCGTCGCGGGCGTGCTCGCGCACGGCGTCGGCCAGCTCGCCGGCGAGGGTGTCGCCGAAGGTGTCGAAGCGCTCGAGGTCGTCGCCGGAGAGCATCACGGTGAAGTGGTTGGGCGCGACCGTCCCCTTGACCCCGAGGGTGCGGCCCGCCTCCACCTCCCGCATGAGTCGCCTCCCGATCTCCACGGGCTGAAGGCCGCTGCGGAATGCCTTGGCGAAGGCGCCTTCCACGAGGCGCTCGAGCCGGCGCTCGAACCGCTGCAGTCCCATCGCAGGCGATGCTACCCGTGCCCTACGACGCTCCCACGTTCGTCCGTCCGGAGCCCTTCGCGGGCTCGCCGGAGCATGTCTGCAACCGGCGTCCGTACCGTGGCGTGCCCCGCCTCACCCTGGGGGAGGCGGGAGAAGGCACTGGTAACCTGACGCCTCCACGCGCGAGTGGCGGAATTGGCAGACGCGCAGGATTCAGGTTCCTGTGTCCGCAAGGACGTGGGGGTTCAAGTCCCCCTCGCGCACGACTTGGTGGAGCGGTACCCACCGACGAGCGTTCACGATGGCGGCCGTCGAGGCAGCAGCGGATTGCCGCTGACGACACGCACGGGGATGCTGAGGTCGTGCGAGACGGGCGGTCATCGGAGAGCGGCGAGCAGTCCCAGGCTCCGGGGGCGCATCAGGATGCCGTGCCCGGCTCGAAGCTCCGCGCTCCCCGGCAGGGCGCCTCGATCGTCGAGCCACCCGCAGCGACTCTCGTCGCCCGAGAGGTCGATGAGCACCCTCTGACGCTCGTCGTGGCTCCGGCCGGCTCCGGGAAGACGACGGCGGTCGCGTGGTGGGCGGGTGCGACCGAGCGCTGGCTGCCCCGCTGGTTGCGTCTCGACCCCGAGGACGACGGGGCATCGGCGCTGGCGGCGTCGCTGTTCCATGTGCTGCGGGCCGGCGATCCGGCAGGAGCTCCGCGTCTGGAGCATGTGCTGGCAGCGCACCCCCCGGCCGGCGTGAGGCAGCTTGCGACGGCGTTGGTGAACGACCTAGCCGATCAGCCGGGAGTGGCGCTGATCCTCGACGACCTCCATTCGCTGCGGAGCGACGATGCGGTAGAGCTGCTCGACGCAGTGCTCGATCATCTCCCAACCGGCGTTCGGATCGTCGCCACCAGCCGTACCGAGCCCCGGCTGTCGCTGGCACGGCGCCGGGTCCGGGGCGAGCTGGGCGAGCTGCGGATCGACGACCTCAGGCTCGACAGCGCGACCGTGCGCGAGATGCTCGATCGCGCCGGGGTCGGTTCCAGGGCCTCCGCCGACCGGATCGTGGAGCTCTCGGGAGGATGGGCGGCCGCTGTGCGTCTCGCCGTCATGCGGTCGGCCGACGATCCCCATGGTGGCGGTCCGGCTCGCAGGTTCACCGGGCAGGGAGGTGACCGCGAGATTCACGAGTTCTTCGCGCAGGAGGTTGTCGCCGACCTGCCGACCGACCTCCGCGCGTTCCTCCTGGACACGTCGGTGCTGTCCGACCTGACTCCGTATTCCTGTGCGGTGGTGACCGGCCGCGACGATGCTCTGCGCCTGCTCGACGAGGTGCTCCGTCGCGATCTCTTCGTGACGCTCTTCGACGGCAGTGAGCCGATGGTCCGCTATCACGACCTGTTCCGAGGCTTCCTGCGCGAGCGTCTCGAGCTGGAACGGACGCCGGCGGAGCGGCGGGAGCTCCACCGGCGCGCCGCGTCCTGCTCCGCACCGGGTGACGCGATCGGCCATCTGCTGGAGGCCGGCGAGGCCGACGATGCGGCCGCCCTGGTCTGCGACGCTGGGCGGGCGCATCTGGCAGGCGTCGGCCCCCGAGTCCCTACAGCCTGGCTGGAGAAGCTCCCGGGAGCGGTGATCGACGGCCACCCCTGGCTGGCGCTGCTCTCGGCACTGGAGCACCTGGCGCACGCGCGCATGCCCCAGGCGCGGGCCGAGCTCGAGCCGCTACGGGCCACGTTCCGCCACGACGGAGACGACCAGGGCGCCATCCATTCGGGGCTCTTCCTCTTGGAGGCATTCCTCGCGACAGGCGACGTCGAAGGTGCCGACCGGTTGCTGGGCGAGCTCCTGTCCGAGAATCTGGAACCGCCGGAACGCATGACCGCGCTGGTCTCGCGACTCTGGTTCGACTTCTTCGCGATGGACTGGCCGGGGATCAGCGCAGGGCTCACCGAGGCTTTCGAGCTGGCGGCGACCTCAGGGAGCGAAGACGTCTCCGGGCGGCTTGCCCTCGGGTTCGGTACGGAGCTCCTGTTCTCCGATCACGGCCCCGAGTGGCTGGTGCAGCGCTGTGGCGAGCTGACCGCACGGCGCGACGACCTCACGAATCCGGCTCGGGCCGCGCTCGACGTGGTCAAGGCGGCAGGCTCGCTGCTGGCCGGACGGATGGGCGACACCCGCGACGCCCTTGCGTCGGCGGCTGCGGTCTCGCGTGAGCTGGGGGCATCGGTTGGAGCGACGTCGTAGTCGATCGCCTGGAGCTCGCGGTCGCGCTGACCACGGGAGACCACCCGCGAGTCGTGCACATCGCGGAGCGGGCCGCCGCTCTGCTCGCCGACTCGTCGCTGCACCACCAGGAGCGGGCGATGTACGCATACGCGTTGGCGCGCTCCGCCCTGACGCGCGGCAACGCCGACGATCTCCCGCGGATTCGCGACCGCTTCCTCGCTCACGTAGACGAGTCGGACCGACCGGATGCCGCCGTCACACGCATGGTCATCGATGCTCTGATCGCGATCGCGGCGGACGATCTCGGGGGAGCCCGCTCCCTGCTCGAGCCGGCCGTCGAGCTCCAACGCGGGGTGAGATTCTGCGTGATGACCGGCCAGCCGATGCTGGAGTTCGCCGGCGTCGCGCTCCTCGCGGGTGACGAGCCCATGGCGCTCGACCTGGCCCGCGAAGCCCTCGACCCCTTCGCCGCGATCGACGCACCGGGACTCCTGTCGCAGGAGGGGAAGGAGCACATGGTCGCCTTCTTGAGCGCTGCCGAGATGCCGGTATCCACCGCGGACTGATCGCGGCGGCCGCCGCAGGGGCTGCCGGCGAGCGATCTGTCAGTCCGCTGCGCGTGCCCTGGACGGGCCAGACCATGACCGCCCGTGAGGTCGAGGTCCTGCAGCGAGTGGTCGCAGGCGACAGCAACAGCGAGGCGGGACGTGCGCTCTTCATAGGCGAGCGGACGGTCAAGACGCACATGACCTCCATCCTGCGAAAGCTCGAGGTCACGTCGCGAACGCAGGCCGTAGCCCGGGCCCGCGACCTCGGCATCTCCTAGGCCCCCGGAGCCGGCTCCGTCCCGCCCTCCCCGCCAGGGCGGCACGCACCGCCACCTAAGACCTTCCGCTGCGGTCGATCCGACCAAGGTACGAGGAACGGGTCGGCCGTTCGGGGTCTCATGTGTCTCGTACCCGTTTCCACGAGACATGCACAGGGAGGCTCCAGTGGCAGGCACCACCGTCGACGAGCGCACGAGGGCGTCGCGCTCGGGGGATAGGGACGGCGCGATCGAGCCGTCGGGCGACAGGGCATGGACGACGACCACCGTCATCGGCCTGGTGTCGCTCGCCGTCCTCGCAGTGGTCACTCAGATCGTCAACGAGGTACTGGTCCCCCCGCTCGTGATCTTCGCCGTGGTGCTCCCGAGCCTGGCGGCACTCGTGGCCGTGCGCGGTGGCCGAGGCCTGCTGCGCGCAGCGGCGGTCCTGCCGGTGGTGCTCCTGGCGGCCACCGCCCCCTTCGCCGTCGAGGACCTCGCACACCCCGAGTCGTTCCCCGGGTTCGCGACCACCGCGGTGCTGCTCATAGTCGGTGTCGTGACGATCATCGCGGGTGTGGTCGCATCCCGCGACCGCAGCACACGCGGTGCGGGCACCCTCGTTCTGGCGGCGGCGATGATCTGCAGCGCAGCGCTCGTCGCTGCGGGGGTCGCCTCCATCTCGACGGAGAGCGACACGCGCGACGAGAGCGACGCGGTGGTCAAGGCATCCGACGGTCGATTCCCCGAGACCGTCGCGGTGGCCGCCGGGGGAGCGCTCTTCCTCGACAACGACGACGCCTACCGGCACACGTTCGTGGTCGAGGACGAGGGGTTCAGGGTGGAGATGCCGGCACTGAGAGGCCGTCGTGCAGCCGTGACGCTCGAACCCGGTTCCTACAGCTTCTTCTGCGACGTCCCAGGGCACGACATGGAAGGGACCCTCGTGGTCAGCGAGGCCGACTCCGCAACGTCCCAGACACCAAGCACCGAGGAGGCAGTCATGAACCGCAATTCAGTCAACCCCTGGCCGTGGTCGGTCGAGATGGGGTTCAACCAGGGAGAGCTGGTCACGGGCCAGCACCGGACGCTGCACCTATCCGGACAGTCGGCGATGGGTGCCGGCGGCGCGCCGATGCACGCCGGAGACATGGCCGCACAGATCGAGCTCTCGGTCGACAACATCGAGGCCGTCCTCGCCGAGGCGGGAATGGACCTCTCCAACCTGGTGAAGCTGAACATCTACACGACCGATGTGGACCTGCTCATGGAGAGCTATGGCGTGCTCGCTGCGCGGCTCGGAGCGCTCGGTACCGCACCCCCTGGGAGCCTCCTGGGCGTGAGCCGGCTCGCGTTCCCGGAGCTCATGGTCGAGCTCGAGGCGACCGCCGCCGACTGAGCCTTCGTTCACTGGGCGCGCGACAGGTCTTGCTCGGTCCAGAAGCCGGGCTGAGGCGACAGCGTGAAGCCGCCCTTGGCGTAGAGCGCCAGCCGCCGCCGCCCCTCGTCGGAGAGCATCTCGACAGCGTCGAAGAACGCCGCAGGACCGGCCGACCTCAGCGCCGTGTCGCCCTCGCTGGGGCGGCGCGGGAGGTCGGTCGTGAGGAAGACGAGCGGTACCTCGGGACACCGCCCCTTGAGGGCGTTGGCGCGGCCCAGCGACTTCCAGACCGTGTCGGTGCGCAGCAGCCCTCCCCGGTGAGTGGTGAACGCGCCGGAGACATCGAAGAACCATGTCTCGCCGTCGGCGTCCGTTGCCACGAAGTTGACGGCCACACCCGTCTTCGCGATGCGCTTGTTGCGCGCGGAGATGGCGAACCCGGCGTCGAGGAGCACCTCCTCGGCGAGCTTCTGCGCCGCCTTCCCCTCACGGGTGGCGCGTCCCTGGAAATCGGGGCCGTCGCTGGTCGGGGGTGGCGCCGAGATCACGCGACGCGCTCCGTCGTCGCCCGCATCGCCGTCGCTCGCATCGCTGCGATCGGGAGCTGAGCCGGGTGCGTCCGGCTGCGCGTCCGTCTCCTCGGCGATCCTTCGACGCGCGATCTCCACGTACGCGGGGTCGAGGTCGTAGCCCACGTAGCGCCTGCCCAGTCGTGCAGCGGCGACGAGAGCGGAGCCGCTGCCCATGAACGGATCGAGCACGAGGTCGTCGACGTAGGTGTATAGGCGGATTAGCTGCTCGGGAAGCTCCACGGGGAACGGCGCCGGGTGCCCGACCCGGCGGGCGCTCTCGGGAGGGATCGACCACACGTCGAGCGTGAGCGCCATGAAGTCGTCGGCCATGAGCGTGCTCTCGTGAGGTAGCCCCTCGGCCTCGCGCTGCTTGACGCTGAGCGCGCGGTCGAAGCGACCCTTGCTCGCCACGACGACCCGCTCGGTGATGTCGCGCAGCACCGGGTTCGCTGCGCTGCGGAACGAGCCCCATGCGCACGAACCGCTCGCCCCCTCGGCCTTCTGCCAGACGAGCTCGCCCCGCAGGAGGAGACCCAGCTCGTCCTGGAGGATCCGCACGACGTCGGAGGAGAGGCTCCGGTAGGGCTTGCGCCCGAGGTTGGCCACGTTGACCGCGATCCGCCCGCCGGGCTCGAGCTTCGCGCGCACTCGGCGAAGACCTCGGTGAGCAACGCGAGGTACTCGAGGTACGACGACGGCACCCCCTCGCGCTCCAGCTCCTCCTCGTACTGCTTGCCCGCGAAGTACGGCGGGGACGTGACGACGAGGGCGACGGAGCCGTCGGCCACGGCGTCCATGTGCCGGGCGTCGCCGCAGACGAAGGGGTCGGCGACGGGCTCCGGGCGAGCGACGCTGTCGTCGGCGGAGATCTCGGGCGGCCGGAAGCGCTCGTAGAAAGCCGAGGAGTCGTGGCTCTCTCGTGCCCCCGCGCCGAAGTTCGACGTAGAGGTCTGCCGGCGCTGCCTCATCAGAGTGCTCCCGTCGCGTAGAGGCCGAATGCATCGTATCGACGCGCCGCGCGCCTGCCGACGATGCGCGGTGGGCCCGCGCCGCCCACTCGATATGGTGCGGGCATGCCGCCGACCGTGGAGCCGCGCAGATGAGCCTGCCGGTGATCATCCAGGGCGGCATGGGCGTGGCCGTCTCCGGTTGGAGACTCGCGCAGGCGGTGGGGCGGCTCGGCCAGATGGGGGTGGTCTCGGGAACCGCGCTCGACGTGGTCCATGCGCGGCGTCTCGGTGACGGCGACGCCGACGGCGATCTGCGGCGCGCGTACTCCCACTTCCCGGTCCCCGGGATCGCAGAGCGCGCGCTGGAGCGCTGGTTCTCGCCGGGCGGTCGAGGTGAGGGGGGAGGGCTACCGGACCGTCCCAACGCTCGCCATGGAGTCGCCGGTCGTCCTGCGCGAGCTGACGGTGCTTGCGAACTTCGCCGAGGTGTGGCTCGCCAAGGAGGGTCACGACGGCCCCATCGGGGTCAACTACCTCGAGAAGGTTCAGCTCCCCACGCCCTTCGCGGTCTACGGAGCACTTCTCGCCGGCGTCGACTACGTCCTGATGGGTGCCGGCATCCCCGCCGACCTACCCCGCATGATCTCGTCGCTGGCGCTCGGCGAGCCGGTTGCCTACCGGCTGAGCGTCGAGGGCGCGGAGGCCGGCGACGATTTCTCCGTGCGGCTCGACCCGAGCGACCTCCTCGGTAGTCGGGCGCCTCGGCTCGCGCGGCCACGATTCCTGGCGATAGTCGCATCGAACACGCTCGCGTCGTTCCTCGCCAAGGACCCGGCTACCCGCCCCGACGGATTCGTCGTCGAGGGGGAGACGGCGGGGGGGCACAATGCTCCGCCGCGCGGCCCGTTGCACCTCGATGATCGGGGCGAGCCCGTCTACGGCCTGCGCGACCGGGTCGACCTCGACCGCATGGCGGCGATCGGCCTGCCCTTCTGGCTGGCCGGCGGGTTCGCCGAACCGCAGCGGCTTCGCGAGGCGATTGACTCGGGGGCAGCAGGCGTTCAGGTCGGCAGCGCCTTCGCTCTCTGCGAGGAGTCTGGCTTCCTCCCCGAGTACAAGCGGGCGATCATCGACGCCGCCCTCTCGGGTGAGGTCGATGTCTTCACCGACCCTGTCGCCTCGCCGAGCGGGTACCCGTTCAAGGTCGTGCGACTGCCCGGGACGATGTCGGAGAGCACGGTCTACGAGGATCGCCGCAGGGTCTGCGACCTCGGCTTCCTCAGGTCTGCGTTCAAGCAAGAAGACGGGAGCGTCGGGTACCGCTGCGCGAGCGAGCCGGTCACAGCCTTCGTGCGCAAGGGGGGCCGGCGTGAGGAGACCGTGGGGCGCAAGTGCCTCTGCAATGCTCTCCTGGCCGCCTCGGGGTACGGGCAGGTGCGCGGTACCGGCGTCGAACCGGCACTGGTGACAGGTGGGGACGACATCGTGCGCGTCGCGCGCTCCCTCGCCGGCGCGACCGGTACCTGGACGGCCGCCGACGTCGTCGCCTACCTGCTCGGTACCGATGCATCGAGCCCCACTTTGATGTAACCGGCGCGCACCGCGCGCAGTCGGAGTGCCGAACGAATCGGTCCGACTGCGCGGAGGCTCGACGTTGCCACTTGCGAGATTGTCACTTGCGAGACTGTCACTAGCGAGCTCGTACCAAACGACTGCGACGGCGGGCACGACGATCACACGGATCGTCGGTGCCCTTCCCCCGCGCTCCGCACAGACTGCCGGGTTGTAGCGCCGTGTCGCAGGGAGAGCGCCTGACCGTTTCGGAGCGGATGATCGTCGCTCCGGGCACCGGTGTGTTCAGGCCCGGGGATCTCGCAGTCGCCCTCGAAGGCGCGCTCGTGGAGATCGGCTCGGAGGTCGGCGTGCTGGAGGGGCCCGGAACGCGCCTTGCGGTGAGGAGCCCGTTCCGGGGGGTGATGGTGGGGATGCTCGCCCTCCCAGGAGAACGACTCCGCGAGGGGCAGCCCGTCGCCTGGCTCCGCGTGGCGTGAGAGCGTCGCCGGCCTGCGGGTTCCGCCGGTGAGGGTCCTGGTAGCGGGCTGGGGCACAGCCGTGCCGGAGGGCACGCTCACCAACGCCGACCTCGAGGAGCGCATCGACACGTCCGACGCGTGGATCGTCGAGCGGACGGGGATCCGCGAGCGCCGGATCGCGGTCGACGGTGAGTGCACCTCGACCCTCGCCGTGGCGGCAGGTCGCGCTGCTCTGGAGAAGGCAGGCGTCGCGCCGCAGGACGTGGATCTGCTGGTAGTGGCGACGGCCACTCCGGACCAGCCTCTCCCTCACACCGGCGCCTTCGTAGGCGAGAGCCTCGGGCTCCGCTGCGGTTCGTTCGACCTCGCTGCGGCCTGCGCGGGCTTCGTGTACGGCCTGGTGACAGGGGCCGGGATGCTCAACATGGGCTTCGAGCGCGTCCTCCTGGTGGGGGCGGAGACGCTCAGCCGCATCACCGATCCGTCCGACCGGGCGACCTGCATCCTCTTCGGCGATGCGGCCGGGGCGGCGGTCCTGAGTCGTGCGGAGCCAGAGAGCGGCTCCGGGTTGCTCGCCTGGGACCTCGGCTGCGACGGGTCGGCTGCCCCGCTTCTGCAGATTCCCGCAGGTGGGAGCCGGTGTCCGACGACGACCGAGACGGCCGCCCGGGGGGAGCACTACATCAAGATGGAGGGCCGCGAGGTCTTCCGCCGAGCGGTGCGCGCGGTGGTGGAGAGCGCAGGTCAGACGCTCCGCCGAGCGGAGGTGACCGCCGACGCGGTTGACTGGTTCGTACCGCACCAGGCCAACGCGCGCATCATCGAGGCGGCCGCCACCCGACTCGGAGTTCCCGAGGAGCGCACCATTGTGAACATCGACCGCTACGGCAACACCTCCTCCGCATCCATTCCGCTGGCTCTCTTCGAGGCGGTCGAGGACGGAGCGCGTCTCCGACGGCGATCTCGTGCTCCTCTCCGGCTTCGGTGCCGGGATGACGTGGGGGTCGGCGCTGCTTCGCTGGGGGTGCCGATGAGTGACCGCGTAGCGTTCGTAACCGGCGGGTCGCGCGGGATCGGTCGCGAGATCGTGCTCGCACTCGCCGCGGCGGGGCATCCGGTCGCGTTCTGCTACGGCAGCGACGAGGAAGGCGCTCGGGCGACGCAGGCGGCTGCAGAGGACGCAGGTGGTTCCGCGCTCTCGATTCGCGCCGACGTCACCGACGCCGCTGCTGTCGACGCTGCATTCGGAGAAGTGGAATCGGCACTCGACCGCGTGACGATCCTGGTGAACAATGCCGGTGTGACGCGCGACGGGCTCCTCGTCCGCATGTCCGACGAGCAGTGGCAGATGGTTCTGCAGACCAACCTCACCGGGGCGTTCAACACGATCCGCCGTGCGGGACCGGGGATGATGAAGTCGCGCTATGGCCGGATCGTGAACGTGTCGTCGGTGGTAGGGATGCTCGGCGGAGCCGGACAGGCCAACTACGCAGCCGCCAAGGCCGGCCTGGTCGGGCTGACGCGCTCGGTGGCGCGCGAGTTGGCGCCGCGCAACGTCACCTGCAATGTCGTCGCGCCGGGACCGATAGCGACCGCGATGACCGCCAGCATGCAGGACGACTGGCGGAGCGGGGTCGAAGATGCCGTCCCGCTGGGGCGCTTCGGAACGGCGGCAGAGGTAGCAGCCGCCGTGGCCTTTCTCTGCTCCGAGGCGGCGGGCTATGTGACCGGCGCCGTGATTCCGGTCGACGGTGGCCTGGGTATGGGACATTGAGGGCCCAGCGGAGTGGTGGAGCATTCAGATCATCGATGATCACAGTCAACCCGGGAGGGAGCAGGTGATGGACCGCGCAACCGCACTCGAGGCGATCCGTGAGGTGGCCGCCGAGGTACTCAGTGTCGATGTCGGCGCAGTGACGGAGGAGGCGCGCTTCAAGGAGGACCTCGAGGCCGACAGCCTCGATCTGGTCGAGCTCGTGATGGGGCTGGAGGAGCGCTTCGACATCGAGGTGCCCGAGGAGGACCTCGACGGTGTCACCACGGTCGGGCTGGCCGTCGATCTCGTGCTCTCGAAGGCGGGCGCCTGAGCATGAGCGAAGTCGACGCTCGCGGGCGGCACCGCGTCGCGGTGACGGGCATCGGGGTGAAGTCACCCGCCGGCCTCGACCCCGACGCGTTCTGGAGTCGCCTCTGCTCGGGCATCTCGACGGCCGCGGCATTCTCGCGGCCCGAGCTCGCCGCGCTGCCGGTGGGGTTCGGGTGCGAGGTGCTCGACTTCGACCCGTCTCCGTACTTCGGGCCGAAGGAGGCGCGCCGCATGGACCGTGTGACGCTGCTCGGCTTCGCGGCGGCCGCCGACGCCCTCGCCGATGCCGGCGACCCGGGTGCCGCGCCGGAGCGCTCAGCAGTGGTGGTCGGGACCGGCGTCGGCGGTCTAACGACGCTCGAGGAGCAGGTCGGAGTCCTCAACGCGAAGGGCCCCACCCGGGTGAGCCCGTTCCTGGTGCCGATGATGATGGTCAACGCGACTGCCGGCATCGTGGCGATGCGCTTCCGGATGGACGGGCCCGAACCTCTGCATCGCTACCGCCTGCGCCGCGAGCGCACACGCGATCGGCGAGGCTGCGCGCATGGTGCGCGACGGCTCCGCCGACGTGGTCCTCGCGGGTGGGACCGAGGCCTCGCTCACCCCCACAGGGCTCTCCGCGTTCGCCCGGATGACGGCTCTGAGCACCCGTTCCGACGAGCCGGAGAGGGCATCGCGCCCCTTCGACGCCGAGCGCGACGGTTTCGTGATGGGTGAGGGTGCCGCCGCGCTCGTCGTGGAGCGATGGGATCGGGCGGTTGCACGCGGTGCGCGCATCTACGCAGAGGTTCTGGGCTACGGACGTAACGCCGACGCCTACCACATCACCGCTCCTTCGCCCGGGGGCGAGGGCGCGACGGCATGCATGCTCTCGGCGCTCGACGACGCCGGTCTCGACGCGTCGGCGGTGGGCCACGTGAACGCGCACGGCACCTCGACTCCACTCAACGACGCGGCCGAGGCGGGAGGCGATCCGCAAGGTCTTCGGCGGTGCGCCGCCGCCGGTCACGTCCACCAAGGGGTCACCGGCCACCTGATCGGCGCCGCCGGTGCCGCGGAGGCCGTGGCCTCGATCCTCGCCGTCGGCCGCGGAGCCGTTCCGCCGACGGCGAACCACGAGACGCTCGGCGAGGGCATCGACCTCGATGTCGTGAGCGGGGAACCGAGGCCGCTCTCTCCGGCTCCGGTGCTCTCGAACTCCTTCGGCTTCGGCGGACACAACGCAACCCTGATCTTCGCCCCCGGCCCGTGACGCCGGCGCGTACCTCCCCGCCACCCGGGAGGCGCGTCTCTGTCGCGGCGGGTGCCGACACGGCGGCGTCGGCTCAGCTGCGCACGCTCGACGGACGCCGGGTCTGCTGGTTCCGGATCGAGGGTGGCAAGCACCGCGGCGCCATCGGGATCGCGGGCGGGGAGACGATCGCCCGAGCGGTGCGCCACGCGGTGGACGCGCGGGTACCCATCGTGGGAGTGCTCGACACGTCGGGGGCCGAGCTCGGTGAGGGGTCTCGGCGCTTCACGCCTGGGGCGGGATCGCCCGGGCACTCAGCGGCGCGTCGGGGGTCGTACCGACCATCCTCGTGGTCACGGGAGCGTGTGTCTCCGGCCCGGCGCTGCTGCTCGGTCTGGTCGACGTGGTCGTGATGACGACCGACGCCTTCGCGTACGTGAGCGGCCCCGACGCCGTTCACGAGTTCACGGGCGTGACCGTGGACCGCACGACACTCGGCGGTGCCCGGGCGCACGACGGTCGTACCGGAGTCGCCTCGTTCGTCGTCGACACCGAGAGCGACGCCGAGATCGCGGTGATGGATCTCCTGTCGTACCTGCCCGACAACCACCTCTGCGACCCCCGCCGGATGATCTGCGACGATCCGCCGGAGCGCGAGTGCTCGACCGCAGCGTCGGCTGTGCCCGTCCGGAGCATGGACGCGTACGACGTGCGCGTCGTGCTCGACGATGTGGTGGACGAGGGAGTCTGCTGGAGCTGCGCTGCGCATACGCCCCGAACCTCGTCACGGCGCTCGCCCGTCTCGATGGCCGCGCTGTGGGAGTGGTCGCGAATCAGCCGTGTCACCGGGCCGGGACGATCGATATCGAGGCGTCGCGAAAGGCAGCGCGGTTCGTGAGCTGGTGCGACACGTCGAATCTCCCGATCCTCACGTTCGTCGACACGCCCGGGTTCGAGCCGGGTCGTGACCTCGAATGGCGAGGGATGATCCGTCACGGCGCTCAGCTCGTGCACGCGTACGCAGCCGCGACGGTGCCCCGCCTCTGTGTGGTGCTGCGAAAGGCCTACGGGGGCGCCTACATCGTCATGGACTCCCGCGGTGTCGGCAACGACCTGTGCATCGCATGGCCCACGGCGGAGATCGCGGTGATGGGAGCGGCCGGAGCGGTGAGAATCCTGCACGGCAGGGAGCTGGCCGCACTCGACGAGAGCCGGCGTGTCGCCGAGGAGGCCGATCGGGCAGCGCTGTACGAGGCGACGTTCGCGAACCCCTACCACGCGGCCGAGCGTGGCTACGTGGACGCGGTCATCGAGCCCGGCGAGACCCGCGGCGTGCTGGCCGGTGCGCTCGAGGTGCTCGTCACCAAGCGCCACCGTCAGCCGTCGCGCCGGCACTCGAACACCCCGCTGTGACACCGGTGTCGCCGGCATCGTCGTCGCGACGGGGCGTGCGCGCCAGACTGAGGCATCCGGCCGCTCGGCTCTTCCGAACGCCGCCGGCCCGAACCGGAAGGATCGACATGCTGCTCGACGGCAAGAGGCTCCTCGTCACCGGCGTGCTGAACGACGACTCGATCGCCTTCTCGGTGCGCGCCGTGCGCAGGAGGAGGGGGCCGAGGTGGTGCTCACCTCCTTCGGCCGGGCGATGAGCCTCACGAAGCGCACCGCCCGCCGTCTCCCGACGGAGCCGAAGCTCGTCGAGCTCGACGTGACGAGCCCTGAGCAGCTCGACGCCTCGCGGCGGAGGTGGGCGGCCGGCTCGACGGGGTGCTCCACGCGATCGGGTACGCACCGGAGTCGTGCCTCGGCGGGGGGTTCCTCGACGCCCCGTGGGACGACGTAGCGGTCGCGATGCACGTCTCCGCCTACTCGCTGAAGGCGCTGACCAAGGCCTGCCTTCCTCTGATGGGCACGGGCGGTTCGATCATCGGCCTCGACTTCGACAACTCGACGCAGGCTTGGCCGATCTACGACTGGATGGGGGTCGCGAAGGCCGCACTGGAGTCGACCTGCCGGTACCTTGCGCGCGACCTCGGACCCCGGGGCATCCGCGTCAACCTCGTCGCTGCAGGGCCGATCCGCACCATCGCCGCTCGTAGCATCCCCCGGCAGCGATCTGATCGAGGGTGCGTGGGCCGAGCGAGCACCGCTCGGGTGGGACACCCGCGACGCCGCTCCCGTGGCGGGGGCGTGCGTGGCGCTCTTCTCCGATCTCTTCCCGATGACAACCGGGGAGATCCTCCACGTGGACGGAGGGGTGCACGCGGTCGGTGCCTGACCGCCCTCCCCCCGAGATGGGTCGGTTGCGCGCACCTGTACGGCGTTTGTGACCCATCTCGGGGTGGGGCGGGCCGTCTGCGGTGGAGATGGGTCGGTTGCGCGCACCTGTACGGCGTTTGTGACCCATCTCGGGGTGGGGCGGGCTCAGGGTGACTCGCCGGTGGCGCCGTTGAGGATCGCTATCACCTGGTCGACGCGCTCTGCGTGGACGGTCTCCTCGCGGCCGTTGAGCCTGAGCAGGCGCTCGACCTCGGGATCGGGTTCGTGGTCGGCCCAGCGCTGATAGCCGGCGTCGCCGTCGAGCTCGCCCTGCACGATCAGCGGCAGCAGATCGACGGTGATCTCGTCGGGGAGCGGCGCGGGGAATCGCACGAGGTCCTCGTCGGCGGGCTCGTAGTCGTGACCGAGCTTGATGACGATCGCGCGGCGGAGGCGGTTGGCGTGGCTCATCTCCTCACGCCCGTTCTGCCGCAGCAGCTCAGCGGCCCGCTCGTCGCCGATACGGTCGGCCACCCCGTTGTAGAAGTCCTCGCCGGAGCACTCGAGGCGGTAGAGAAGGCGGAGCGCGTCGACATTGAGGGTGTCGACGTCGTTCAGGGCGGCTCCGGCGTTGTAGAAGTTGATCTCCTCGGCCATGACGGTCCTCCCCGGTCTCGGAACCCTTGTCCGGCGTGTCACCGGCCCGGCACGCGGCGACGCTACCGCCGCCGCGCCGTCATTCGCCCGCGGGCCGCTGTGTGGCGGGCGAGAGGGCGCCCGGCCTCAGCCGGAGTCGCCTGCGACCTGCGCAGAGGCGCCCGCGGAGATCGGGGAATCGGGCGAGCCGTGCGCCGTGTCACGCGTCAAGCGGATTCTGCCGAGGATCACGAGCGCGGAGACGAGCAGCACCACGCCATAGCCGATGAGGGCTCCGTCGCCGGTGGCTACGCCGTATGCGCCCCAGAGAAGAGCGTCGGCGATCGCGATGAGCCAGGTGGTGGGCGCGAGACCGACGAGGTTCCGCTCTCGCACGGCGACCCAGACCTGCGGGCCGTTGTTGACGACCACGCTGATCGCGAGGACCGCGCCGAGAGCCCCGATGGCCCACGCGGCAATGATGACACCGGTCCAGATCGCGCTGCCCAGGAGGTCTCGCAGAGTCGTACGGCGGAGGAGAAGGACGACGAACAGGACGCCCGGGAAGAGGCTCACGATCCCGACGACCCAAACCGGCACGAGGCCGGCGAGGAGTCCGTACGCGATCCAGCCGAGGTCGGTGACGATGCAGTTCATCGCCGACATCGGCGAGACCCCGTCTGGGACTCCCGTCCGCAGCAGCCGCGCCGGTTGCGGCACGAGCCGGCTCAGGAAGACGGCCGATGCGAGCCAGCCGAGCAAGTCGGGCGTCACAGGCGACGAGGCTACCGGCGCTTTCGAGGACGGCTAGCGTCGGGCGACCCGACACACGGACCCGGAGGTGATCGGTGCCGCGCCTGACCCCGATGGACGAGCTCTTCGTCCACCAGATCCCCGAGCCGTACCCAAACGTCGTCTCGTACCACCAGCACTGGCGCGACAGCCTCTTCTACGTGATGCACCCGCGAGATCACCTCGGCGACGCGATCATCCTCACGCTCGCGAGCTTCCCCGAGCACCAGGAGGTCGACTCGCTGCAGCTGGGCCGGGTCGGTGGAGTGATGCAGTTCGGGCGCCACACCCGCCCGTTCGACGGCGACCCCCACTCCATGGTCTGCGGCCCGGTCACCGTCGACATCGTCGAGCCCTACAAGACGGTGCACCTGCGAGTCGAGGACGTCCCGGAAGCGCCGGTAGCGCTCGACGTCACGTTCACCGCGCGCACCCGCGAGTACGGGTTGCGCCGCGGCATGATGAAGGCCGGCCACGAGATCATCTGGGACCAGAGCCACATGATCCAGTCCGGCGACTACTCGGGTTGGTACAAGCACGGTGGCACCACCTACGAGATCGACGGGTGGTGGGGACAGCGCGACCACTCCTGGGGGATTCGCGACCACATCCGGTGCCCGATGTGGCACTGGCTGGCCATACAGCTCCCCGACGGCATGCTCGGGGTCTGGAACTGGGAGTACCCGAACGGCGCGCGCGTCTTCACCGACGGCTGCTTCGCCCCAGCCGACGGCTCGGAGCCGGTACCGGTGATCTTCTACCGCCACGACCTCCACTGGATCGACTCCGAGGGCAACCGCGCCAGCTACGAGCGCAACGGCGAGAACGTCACGGGCCTCGAGGGGCGAGTCGAGATAACGCTCGAAGGTGGAGAGACAGTGGGCGTAGAGGGGCGGGGGCAGTGGGCGACCCGCTACGGCGACTACGGCGGAGGGCAGAACCTGCTCTCGGTACGCACCGACGACGGCCGCGAGGGCATCGCGATCTACGAGATCACGGGCGGCTACCACCATCACTTCTTCCCCGTGCCACGCGCCGAGCGGTTCCCCCGACGGCTGATCCGCGGCGGGCGCCGAGGCGCCGGTCGCGTTCTCGGGCGGATTCCTCAGGGTCCGGGCCGCCGGGCCGATGCACAACTACCGGGGGCGAAGGTCGCTCGGAGTGAATGCGGCTTCGTCTGTCTCGCCCGGTGCAGCGACACGCTCGCGATCAGGCCGACGACGCGCTCGAGAGCGCGAGACACGATGGAGGAAACGGTGAAGCGACTTCTGGTGCTGGGAGCGGTGCTCGCCACGACGGCGTTCGGCTGCGGCGGTGACGACGGCATGAGCCGCGATGAGGCGGCGAAGGCGATAGCAGACGCCAGCGGCATCTCCGTCGCGGAGGCCGAGTGCATAGTCGACAAGATCGACGGCAAGATCGATCTCGAGGCGGCGGCGAGCGGTGAGCTGAGCGACGAGGACACCAAGACGGTCACCGACGCCACCTTCGACTGCATCGACTTCGAGGCGCAGCTCGAGGGGTAGTGACCAGGAGACGACGATCTTCGCCCGACTGGGCGATTGGTCGCAGCGAGCGGCGGTGGCGCGGCAGCGCCACCGCCGTGACGCGTCAGTGGGACTCGCGAGACGTCTGGCGACAAGTGCGACGACTACCCTCCGTCGGGTGAGGTGCATCAGAGGACTCGGAGCGGTGGTGATCGCCGCCGCCGGGGTCTTCGCGACTCTGGGGTGCGCGGGGAACGAGTACAGCCTCGACGACGGTGTGCGAGATCTCCAGCGCGACGCCGGCCTCTCCGAGTCGGAGGCCGAGTGCGTGATCGACGGGCTCGAGGGCAGGATCGGCCCCGACGAGCTGCGCGGATTCTCGGAGGCGACCAGCGGTCAGCGTGAGCTGGTCGCC
The DNA here is from genome assembly GCA_027494135.1 of Acidimicrobiia bacterium. Taxonomy (GTDB): domain Bacteria; phylum Actinomycetota; class Acidimicrobiia; order IMCC26256; family PALSA-610; genus JAOSJK01. Next base: position 1,250,191 of record JAOSJK010000001.1, read on the forward strand.
GCACTGATGGAGGAATGCGCCGGAGAGGGCGCAGGGGCCCCGGCCGAGGGCGACGGGTAGAGCCGGCGCTCAGCCGGCGGCAGCCGCTTTCAGCTCCGTCATCGTGAAGAGGGCGGTCAGGGTGAGTCCGTCGGCTGCGAGTCCCGCCGCGCCACCCGACTCCCGGTCGATCACGCAGACCACCCGATCCAGCAGCGCACCGCGAGAGCGCAGCTCCCGCGCGGAGTCGAGGACCGCGCCGCCGGAGGTGACGACGTCCTCCACTATCAGCAGTCTGCGGCCGTCGACCTCGCCACCCTCGGCGAGGCGGCAGGTGCCGTATTCCTTCGCCTCCTTGCGCACGAAGAGCGCCGGCAGCCCCGTGACCTGGGAGAGCATCGTCGCGAGCGGGACGCCTCCCAGCTCGAGGCCGGCGAGGGCATCGACGCCGGCGGGGACGAGTGGCGCCATGGCTTCGGCTATCGCGCGCAGCAGCGGTGGGTCCGACTCGAAGAGGTACTTGTCGAAGTACTCGTGGCTGACGACGCCGGAGCGGAGCGTGAACTCCCCGGTGATGTGCGACGTGTCGTAGATGCGACGGGCGAGGGAGAGATCCATCGCCGGTGACGTTACCCGGTCGATCAGGAACCGCCGAGGTGAGTGCCGGACCGCAGCGAAGGTGCGACGCATCCCGCTCGGGCTACCGGGGCAGCCCCAGGACGCGTTCGCCGATGATGTTGCGTAGCACCTGCGTCGTCCCGCCCATGATCGTGTACGCGGGCGAGTAGCAGACACCGCGGGCGATGCGGTTCCAGAGGGTGGCCTCCGCTCCGGCGACCGAGGCTGCAAACCGGGCAACGCGCTGCTCGAGCTCGGTGCAGAACGTCTTCGTCGCCGCCGAGAACGAGGCGGGAGTCTGTCCGAGGACCTCGCGCAGCACCAGGAGACGGCCCACGCGGTACGACGACTCGAGAGAGGCGATCTCCTGTCGCACGATCGGGTCGGCCGTGTCGGCGTCGAGAACCGAGTCGCGCAGCAGTGCGACGTTCGACGCGAGTCGGTCGATGCCGCCTCTCTCGTGCTCGAGCTGGCGCATCACCTGCCTGAAGGAGCCGTTGAGCGCGCCGACGAGACGCGAGGCGGGCACGCGCACTGCGTCGAAGGTGACCTCGCAGAAGTGGGAGGTGCCGGTCATGTCGCGGATGGGGCGCACGTCGATCCCCGGGGAGCGCATGTCGACGATCAGCTCCGACATCCCGCGATGAGCGGGGGCGTCGGGGTCGGTGCGACAGATCAGGTAGCACCAATCGGCCGTCGCGGCGAACGAAGTCCAGATCTTGCGGCCGTCGACAACGAACGTGTCGCCGTCGCGCACGGCGCGGGTGCGGACCGCGGCGAGGTCGGAGCCGGCGTCGGGTTCGCTCATGCCGACGCACCACGACGACCGACCCGCGAGCATGTCGGGGAGGAACGCGCGCCGCTGGTCGTCGTCGCCGAATGCGAGCAGCACAGGGCCGATCTGCCTGTCGGCGAACCACGAAGCGGCGATCGGAGCGCCGTTCGAGATGAGTGCCTCCGCAACGACGAACCGGTGGAGCGGTGGTCTGCCACCGCCACCGACCTCGACCGGCCACGTCATGCCGAGCCAGCCCCGCCGGCCCAGCTCCTCGGATACCTCGCGCGAGTAGCCGACGGCCCACGAGTCCTCGCGCACGTCGCTGCCGGCGGCGGCGTCACGGGCGAACTCCTCGACCTCTGCCCTCAGCGCGATCAGCTCCGGATCCCAGTTGAAGTCCACGCGTCGATGGCGCTACTGCGGCCGGTCGGGTTCGCGCCCGGAGCGTCGCGTGCGCTGCTCCTCGCGATCTGCGAAGCGGAGCATCGCCGCGACCTCCGCCTCCGACATGTTGGGATCAGCCGTCTTCTCCCTGGCAGTCGCGGGAGCGCGAGCGGAGAGATCGTCCCTGTCGAAACAGTGGAGAAACGCGCGCAGGAAGAGAGCGCGGAAAGCGCTCACGAGAGCTTGGCGCGCCGGACCGCCGGGGGGACGCGCGGTGGCCAGGAGGACCCATGTGAGAGCGACGTCGGTGAGGCCGTCGCCGCGGTGGGCGTTGGTCCAGTCGATCACCACGGGCCCGCTCTCGGACATGATCACGTTGAGCGGGTGCAGGTCGAGGTGCACCAGGCGGTCGCCACCGTCGGGGAGCTGCGGGAGCCAGTCGGGAGCGGGTATCTCGTGAAGCCGGTTGTGGAGGTCGGCGAGCGTGCGCGCGTGCCGTGCGATCCTCCACGGATGTGCGGCGGCGTCGTCGAGCATGTTGGGGCCGTCGACGCGCTCCATGACCAGAGCGGCCCCGTCCTCCAGGAGATCGTGCACGGCAGGAACGGGGTAGCCGTGCGAGTGCGCGAGATCCATCACGCGGGCCTCGACCTCCAACGAGCGGGCGCTGCGCGCGCGGCGCAGCACGAGACCGGGCCCGTGTTCGAAGATGTCGGCGTCACGACCGCTGGCGATGAGGCGCCCCGTATCGGTCATGGTCTCAGACGATATTCGACGCATGCCCGGCCCAGTAGCGGTCGCGCAGCAGGCGCTTGTAGAGCTTGCCGGTCGGCTGGCGGGGGAGCTCGGCCTCGAAGTCGACCGAGCGCGGGCACTTGTAGTGAGCGAGATGCTCGCGGCAGTACGAGAGCAGCTCGTTCTCGAGCTGCGCCAGCTCCGTCTCGGAAGCAGAGGAGTCGAGCGCCTGTACGACGGCCTTGACCTCCTCGCCCATCTCCTCGTTGGGGACTCCGAAGACGGCGACGTCGGCGACTTTCGGGTGTGTCGCCAGTAGGTTCTCGACCTCCTGCGGGTAGATGTTCACGCCGCCCGAGACGATCATGAACGACTGGCGGTCTGTCAGGTACAGGAAGCCGTCGGCGTCGAGGTAGCCCATGTCGCCGACAGTCGCCCACCCCTGGTCGTTGCGGGAGCCGCGCGTCTTGTCGGGATCGTTGTGGTACTCGAAGCCCGGGCGCGAGGCGAGCGGCTCGAACCAGACGGTGCCGACCTCTCCGGCAGGAACCTCCGTGCCGCCGTCGTCGCAGATGTGGATCGGTCCGAGGATGCTCCGGCCGACCGATCCGGGATGAGCGAGCCACTGTTCGCTGTCGATGAACGTCGCGCCCATCCCCTCGGTGGCCGAGTAGTACTCCCACACGATCGGTCCCCACCACTCGATCATCGCCCGCTTCACGTCGATCGGACACGGCGCAGCAGCGTGGATCGCGCAACGGTGCGACGAGAGGTCGTAGCGAGAGCGGACCTCGTCGGGGAGCCTGAGCATACGGATGAACATCGTCGGTACCCACTGGCTGTGCGTGACGCCGTGAGCCTCGATGGCGCGTAGCGCGTCTTCGGCGTCGAAGTGATCCATCACGACAACGGTGCCGCCGAGACGTTGGACGGACAGCGAGTAGAAGAGCGGGGCGGCGTGGTACAGGGGCGCGGGAGACAGGTAGACCGATGATTCGTCCATGCCGAACATCGACGTCAGGAGCATGAGCTGGCCGGGAGCGTTGCCGATCGGCTCGCGGTCGAGACGGAACTTGATGCCCTTGGGGCGACCGGTGGTACCCGAGGAGTAGAGCATTGGCGTGCCCTCCAGCTCCTCCTCCAGAGGTTCGGCGACGAACCGGTCGCGTGCCTCGGCGTAGGGTTCGTACCCCTCGATGGGGCCACCGACGACGAATCGGTGGGAGACGTTCGGGTTGCGATCGCGGAGATCGCGGGCGAGGTCGGCGAATCGCTCCGACGCGACGAGCACACGCGCGCCGCAGTCGTCGATCACGTACGCAGCCTCGTCGGCGGTGAAGTGCCAGTTGATCGCGGTGTAGCGCAGCCCCGAGCGCTGGGCGGCCCACGCGACCTCGAGGTACTCGCGCCGGTTGTCCATGAGGATCGCCACGTTGTCGCCGAAGCGCAGGCCGAGGTCCCAGAGTAGGCGGGCAGCCTGGTTCGACCGGTCGTTCAGCTGCGCGTAGGTGACGACCTCTCCGGTTGCGGCCATCACGTAGGCCGCGCGTTCGGGATCGGTCTCGGCGTGGAGTCCTGGCCACATGACGAAGTCCTCGTAGAGCTGATCGGGATGGCGCGTATCTGTGCGCGGGGTGCCGGCGAGCGTCAGCGCTCAGGGGTGTCGGTTCTCCCGGGTGACGGTTCTCGGGCGTGTCACACGATGACGCTGCGGATGACCTCGCCGGCCTCCATCGCGCGGAAGGCGTCGTTCACGTCGCCGAGACCGATGGTGCGCGAGACCATCGACCCGGTGTCGAGACGGCCGGTCTCGATCAGGTCGACGAAGCGCTGGAAGTCGCGGCGCACCTGAGCGGAGCCGTACTTGCTGCCGATGAGGCGCTTCTCGGAGAAGAAGATGTCGAACGGGGGAGAGCGTGATCTGCGCGTCGGCGCGAGCCATGCCCACCACGACGGCGGTGCCGCCCTTTCTCACCATCGTGTACGCCTGGGTGACGGTCTCGGGGAGCCCGATCACCTCGAACGCGTAGTCGGCGCCCCTGCCACCGGTCAGGCTCATCACCTGCAGGACGGGGTCGGCCTCGCCCGGATCGACAAGGTCGGTCGCGCCGACCTGCAGTGCCGCCTCGCGCTTCAGGGCCACCGGGTCGATCGCGATGATGCGGGCGGCGCCGGCGATCCGGGCGCCCTGCACCACGGCCTGCCCGACACCACCGCAGCCGATGACGGCGACGCTCGAGCCCGGCGTCACCTCGGCGGTGTTCAGCGCGGCACCGACACCGGTGGTGACCCCGCATCCGATGAGGGCGAGCTGCGCGTCGGGCACGTCGGACTCGATCTTCACGACGCTCGCCTCGCTCACGGTCATCGCCTCCGCGAACGTGCCGAGACCGGTGAAGGCCATGCACGTGCCACCGTCTGAGCGTGACGCCCGTGGAGCGAGCAACGCCGGGATCTCGTAGTCGCAGAGGTTCGACTGCTCGTTGAGGCAGTACCAGCAGGTTCCGCAGGCGGGTACGAACGACGCCACGACGCGGTCGCCGACCTGCACCCGGGTGACCTCCTTGCCGACCTCGACCACGCGGCCGGTCCCCTCGTGGCCACCGATGATCGGTGGGGGCAGCGGCAGGTAGCCCCGGATCAGCGAGAGGTCGGAGTGGCAGACGCCGCTCGCCCCGATCTCGACGACGACGTCGCGGGGGCCGGGCGGCAGCGGGGTCACGTCCTCGACTACGAGCGGTTCGTCGGTTCCGGTGAAGAGGGCGGCGCGCATGTGGTCCTCCGCGGTCTTGTGTGGTGCGGGCTTCCGTGGCCGTGCGACGGTACCTCCACCGACGGCAACGTGTCGCCGCGGGCGTCAGAAGCCGGTCGTCGCGAGGAGATCCTCTGTGGTGGTGCGGGCGATCGGCCGGCCGAGTGTCGCGAGGGCCGTGTAGTCGCCGTCGGCCTGCGCCCGCAACAGCCTCCCGAAGCTGAAGTCGCGGCCGGGCACCTTCAGGTCGTCGTCTCCGGGGTCGACCACCTGGAGGAAGACCCCGCCTGCGGGACCGCCCTTGTGGAGCTGTCCGGTCGAGTGCAGGTAGCGCGGGCCGAGGTCGAGGGTGACCGGTACGCGGAGGCGGTCGCGCAGTGCGAGACGCGCGCGTGCAAGTGACGCGACCAGCGCGTCCTCGGGGTCGACGAAGGCCTGAATCGAGACGTAGCCACCGGCGCCGACGGCGTCCAGAGCGCTCCGCGCGGCCTCGGTCGGGATATCGGTTCCACCTCCCGCGAGCGACACGCCGGCCGCACGCTTCGCCGCCTCGACGTCGGGCTGGTCGAACGGGTTCACCCCGAGGATGGCGCACGTCAGCGCCACGGTGACCTCCCAGCGGTACACCTCGGCGCCGAGAGTGTGAGGGGTGAGCGGGCCGAGCCGCACGACCGGGTGGCCGGCCGCGGAGAGGAGCGTGAGCGAGGGGGTCGTCGCCGTACGCGACGAAGACCCGGTCGTCGCTGTAGACCTCCGGGCCGCCGAGCGGCTCACCCACTACGGGGAGGATCCCGACGCCCGACTTGCCGGTCGACTCGGCGACGAGCTGTTCGAGCCAGAGACCGAACGCCGGCATCGCCGGCGGAACCGCGAGGGTGCACTTGTCGCGCCCGGCGAGGGCGCACGCTCCGAGGAAGGCTGCGAGGCGCGTTGCGGGAGCGCCCGCGTGATCCTCCGCGGCGGAGATGGTCTCTGAGTGGGCCTCGCCGGCCGAGTCGAGGAGGCCCGCGACGTCGACGCCGAGCAGTGAAGCGGGTACGTGGCCGAAGTGCGAGAGCGCGGAGAACCTCCCTCCGATATCGGGATTCGCGTGGAACGTCGCGCGGAATCCACGGTCGGAAGCGAGGGTATCGAGTCTCGAGCCGGCATCGGTGACGGCGACGAAGCGTGATGGCGTGGGGTCGAAGTCCCAGAGATAGTCGAGGTGGCTGCGGGTCTCGATCGTGCCGCCCGACTTCGACGCGAAGCACCACAGCGTCTCGCCCCGGGGAGCCGCCGCGGCGGCGCGCGCGACCGCCGCCGGGTGGCTCGTGTCGAGCACCTTCAGGTCGACGCTGTCAGCGGTGGAACCGAACGCCTCGCGCAGCACCAGCGGGAACAGCGACGAGCCGCCCATCCCGCACCAGACGGCGCGTCGTGCACCCTCGTCGCGTACGGCGCCGGCGAACGCCCGCAGGTCGGCGACGCGGTCGCGCATCCGGCCGGGCTCGTCTAGCCACCCGAGCCGGTTGGTGATCTCGGTCGGGGAGTCTGCCCAGAGACTGTGATCTCCCTCCAGGAGGCGTGCGACGGCGCGACGCTCTATCAGATCGGTGTGCACCCTCTCGACGGCGTCACCGAGTGCGCCTGGCTCTTCGATCATCGGATCAGCCCCCTTGCACTCTCCGAGTGTAGGTACGCGGTGCCGCAGCGCCGTTGGTGATCCTCTCCGGCTCGGCTACTGCCTGGAAACGGAGCGGGGTGGTCGCGCCAGGCTCGCCTACGATCGGAGCGTGGACCGAGTCGCGTACTTCGGCCCCCGGGGGACGTTCACCGAGGAGGCACTGCTCACCCAGCCGGATCTCGCCGCGTGCGAGCAGGTGCCGCTGCGCTCGGTGCCCGACGTCATAGCGGCGGTCGAGTCGGGTGAGTTCGAAGTGGGTCTCGTACCGATCGAGAACATGATCGAGGGCTCGGTCTCGGTCACCCTCGACACGCTCGCCTTCCAGAGCGAGCTGCTCATACAGCGGGAGATCGATCTCCCCGTCTCGCTCAGCCTCTGCGTCCGACCCGGCACGAAGCTACGAGACATACGGACTGTCCTGTCCTACCCGCACGCGCTCGCCCAGTGCCGTGAGTTCATGGCGGCGGAGCTACCCCGAGCGGAGTTCCGTGGGAGCCAGTCGACCGCCGACGCAGCGCGCGAGGTCGCCAAGTCGCGTCGCGAGGGGATGGCTGCGATATGCAACGCGCTCGCGGCCGAGGTGTACGGGCTCGAGGTGCTCGGGAGCGAGGTCGCCGACCACCCGGAGAACCAGACGCGCTTCGTGTTGGTCGGCCGGGGCATCCCCGCACCGACGGGCCACGACAAGACGTCGATCGTCTGCTTTCAGAGGCAGGACCGTCCGGGGTCACTCCTGGCGATCCTCCAGGAGTTCGCAGCGCGCGCGGTGAACCTCGCGAAGTTGGAGTCGCGGCCGACGAAGCAGAACCTCGGCGACTACTGCTTCTTCATCGACTGCGACGGACACGTCGCCGACGAGGTCATCGCCGACGCGCTCCGAAACCTGGCGGCGAAGCAGGCAGATGTGAAGTTCCTCGGCTCGTACCCCGTCGGCGGCGTCGCCGAGGCCGGCGCAGTACGTCGCAAGGCAGCGGGGAAGGCCTGGCGGCAGGCGTCGGAGTGGGTCGACGGGCTCCGTGGACAGATCCGCGACTGGGGGAGGGATGATCGACCTGAAGCGCCTGCGCGACGAACCGTCGTACCGCGCCGGGGCGGAGCGCAAGGGGGTGCGCGACGGACTCCTCGACGAGCTGATCGGGGCCGACGAGGAACGCAGAGAGCTGCTGGCGCGGGTGGAGGCACTGGCGCGCGCCAGAACGCCGCGTCGAAGGACATCGGGAAGGCGCCGCCCGACGAGCGCCCGGCCCGGATCGAGGCGGCGGCGGCGCTCAAGTCGGAGCTCGCGGTCATCGAGTCGGAGCTCGCCGCCGTCGCTGCGAGGGTGAGCGCCCTCGCCATGCAGGTGCCGAACCCGGCTCACGAATCGGTGCCAGACGGCGGTGAAGACGACAGCGAGGTGCTCCGAACGGTCGGCGAGGTCGTCCCGCCGCCGCCGCTCGACCACGCGGAGCTGGGTGAGAGCCTCGGTTTCGTCGAGTCGGCGCGTGCTGCGGAGATCAGCGGGTCCCGCTTCGCGTACTTGATGCGCGAGGCCGTGCTCCTCGAGTTCGCGCTCGTGCAGTGGGTGATGAGTCGTCTGGTCGCCGAGGGCTTCACGCCGGTCGTGCCGCCGGTCCTGGTGCGCGAGTCGACGATGGAGGAGGCGGGCTTCTTCCCCACCGACCGTGCGCAGGTCTACGAGGTCGACGGTGGCGAGCTCTTCCTCGTGGGCACTGCGGAGGTGCCGCTCTCGGTGCTCCATCGCGGGAGACCCTCGATGCCGAGGTGCTGCCGTTGCGATACGGCGGGTTCTCGTCGTGCTTCCGGAGGGAGGCCGGGACCTACGGAAAGGACACGCGCGGCATCTTCCGAGTCCACCAGTTCGACAAGATCGAGATGTTCTCTTTCTGCCACCCCGATCGGTCGTGGGAGGAGCACGAGGCGATGCTCGCCATTGAGGAGGGGATCCTCGGGGGCTCGGTCTGCCGTACCGCGTCGTCAACTGCGCGGCCGGCGATCTCGGCGCGGCAGCGGCGAAGAAGTACGACCTCGAGGGCTGGCTGCCGTCGGAGGGCCGCTATCGCGAGCTCACGTCGTGCTCCAACTACACCGATTACTCAGCCCGACGGCTGGGTACACGCGTGCGCGACGCCGGGCGCGCCGCGCCGCTGCACACTCTCAACGGCACCGCCTGCGCGATCGGCCGGACGCTGCTCTTCATCTTCGAGCACTACCAGGATGCCGACGGCGGCCTGACGGTCCCGGAGGTGCTCCGCCCCTTCTGCGGCTTCGACCGCGTCGCCCCCCGCTGACCCCCTACCCCCGTGTTTGGACCTCAGCGGAGCCATAGCGGCCACTTACGTCCAAACAGGTGGTAGGGGGCGCGGTTGCCCGGTATCGGCGGGAGGCATAACCTGCCCGAACATGACGATCTGGGGCGTGGGTGCCATGAGGCGCACTCTGGCGTGCGGCGTGGCAGCGCTCGTCGGGCTCGCCTCCCTGGCCGCCTGCGGTGGTGGGTCTGCTGGGAGTGACTCGGCCCGGCCGGCGGCTGGCACGGCGACGACGGTTGCCGAAAGGGCCGGCGGACGAGGTACCGACGGTGGCGACCGTGGCGGCAGCGTGCCGGGCGACCCGGTCGGGAGTGCGGGGTCGGGGGCCGGCGGTTCGGGGGAGCGACTCGCGTCGGCGACGACGGCCGCCGCGCCGACCGCGACGACCCCGCCGTACTCGTTCGACGGCTCAGTCCCGCCCCCGAGCTGGTGAACACCGGCACCGACTACGTCGCGATCTTCAAGTCGCTCGCCGCATACCGAACATGGCTGCTGCGGCATGACCCGGATCCGGGCCTGGTCGAGCATGCGTACGTACCTGGCACGGAGGCGTTCGACGCGCTGAGCGACGATCTGAGCCTGCTCCGGAACGGGCGCCAGCGCTACATCGAGGACGGGCAGAGATTCGAGGTCGAGGTCGCCAGCGACAAGTCGGGTGTCGTGTCGCTGAGGGTGCGCGAGCACATTCGTGCCAATCGCATCATCGACGCGCAGGGCCAGACGGTCGACGAGGCTCCGTCTGGACCTGTCAACGACTACATCGTTTTGCTGGCAGCGGATCCGGAGGGGGAAGTGGCGCGTGGCGGATGTGACTCGTGCACTTGGCGACGCGGTGGTGCAGCTGTGAGATGGACGATGAGGTATCTGGCAGTGCTCACTGTGGTTCAGCTCGTATGGGCTCTTCCGGCGACAGCGGACCTCGGCGGCGAGGGGGAAATAGCTCCGGAGCTTGAGGGTGGGGCGGTGCTCTCGGTGGGGTTGGTGGTGGCGGTGCCGGGGGATGGTGGGGTGTACACGGGGTCGGGTGGGCCGGCGTCGCCGTCGCCGGTTCGGTTCGTGTCGTTCCCGGTGAGCGAGGGTGAGGGCTCTCGGTCACGTATCTGTGTGCGGCCGATGGTGTGGGTGTCGTCGATGGTGAGCCGCCGTGGGGGTGGGTGTTCATCGTGGCGGGCTACGACACGGTCACGGGTGAGGAGGTGTCGCGTTCGACGGTGTGCGTGCCGGTTGCGGATCCTGCGAGCCCGGCGGTCCCGCCGGCGCCTGCTGCGCCGGTACCTCCGAGCATCGTGGAGATCTGGGAGAGCGTGGGGATCGCCGGCCCGGAGGTGCATGTGAGCCCTGCGGGTGAGGGCGTGACGGGTCTGGAGACTTGGGTCTGGTCGGGGGGTGCCACCTCTGCGGTGGTCGACGCGACGATCGGAGCGTGGACGGTGACGGGCTCGGCGAGCCTGGTCGCGTGGAGTGTCGATCCCGGCGACGGTACGGGTGCCCATGCGACCGATCACCCGGGCGACGCCGAGGACCATGCGCTCGATCACGACTACGAGATCAAGGGCACGTACCCGCTCTCGGTGACTGCGGTGTGGACCGCCGACGTGACGCTCTCGGGCCCGGGGCTGCCGCCCGTCCCGGTGAGCATCGGGACGGCTCTGCTCACCTCGACGCGCCAGTACCGGGTCGTCGAGGTCGTGCCCGTCCTGCTCCCCTAGACCCCACACGGCACCGGACGCCCTGCCCAACCGGCGCCGGTCCGCAGCCCGCAGCGGCACCAGCCCGCGACCCGCACGGGTGTCGACGGGTAGGGCCGGCACCGGTCCGACGGGTGCATCCGGCCGGTAGCCTCGGGGGTGGAGGGATGCCGGAGCGGCCGAACGGGGGAGTCTTGAAAACTCCTGGGCCTCAGGGTCCCGCGGGTTCGAATCCCGCTCCCTCCGCTCCGACAGAGGTGGCCCTGCCTCTCTCGAACTCGTTGTGCGACAGCCGCGACCCGGGCCCAAGGGTGTTCAGTGGATCGCGTCAACCCGCTACGCCCGCCCGTCCCCCAGAGCTGAAGCCCGTGACCACGCTCCGGCAGGGCGCGCAGAGAGCGTCGACGAGCGCGGTGGTCATGAGCGGCTCAGGTTCGGGTGCCCGATCTGTCGGTATGGTAGTCGGTATGGTGACCAAGAAGGTGACAATCACGCTCGACGAGACTGACCTCGAACGGATCCGCGGTCTGGTCGCTGCCGGAACCTCGGCCAACGTCTCGGCATTCGTCCAACACGCGGTCGCGGTCTCGTTGGACGACGTCGCCGGGTGGGGGGCGCTCCTCGCCGAAGCGCTACGCGAGACTGGCGGTCCGCTCACCGACGAGGAACGAGCCTGGGCCGACGGGCTGCTCGGAACCGATGGGCGACGGAAACGACCCGTCGCCTGATGGCGGGAATCACGCTGGATGCGGGGGCGCTGATCGCGCTCGACCGAGACGACCGACGGGTCATTGCTCTCCTCGCACGCTCGGCCGAGACGCGAGCGACGGTCACGATCCCAGCAAGCGCTCTCGCTCAGGCAGTGCGACGCCCGGATCGTCAGGTCCGACTCGCTCGACTGGTCCGACAGCCCACCATCGACGTCGTGAGCTTGGGCCGAATCGACGCGACGAACGTCGGTCGAGTACTCGCCGCCAGCGGCACCACCGACGTGGTCGACGCGCACGTAGTCATCTGCGCGCGCCGCGCGAATCAAGCCGTCGTGACCTCGGACCCTGACAACCTTCGTGCGCTCGATCCGACGTTGACCATCGTCGAGCTCTGAGCCCACGCGAGCCCGAACCAGCCCGCCGACTCACACGTTTCGGAACTCGAAGGCGATCTCAGCCACCCCGCCGGACAGTTGAAGCCTCGATGGCAGTGCTCGTGAGGGCCGTGGGCGGTCTGGCCGTCGCTCCGGCGGAACTCACGGTCGCAGGGGCACCGACGACATCCCCGCCATCGCTGGTCTGATCGCCATCGACGCACCACAATTCCCTGATGATCCTGGCGAACAGAGAAGGAAGTGACGGAGCCGGCTGGTGTGTCGGCCCGTGGAACAGCGCCGTGCCGATCGCCATCGGCTTCTCGGGCAAGGGTGTCGACGAGTTGCACGTGCACGACGCCATGGTCGAGGTCTACCTGGTTGCGCGCGGAACGGCGACGATCGTCGTCGATTCGGCCTCAGTCGCAGTGCGGGCAGGGACGGTGCTGGTCGTGGAACCGGGCGAGACCCACACCTTCAGCGACCACAGCGACGACTACCTGCACTTCGTGGTTCAGGCGCCGTTCGTCTCGGGCGACAAGAGGTCGGTTGCCCCGTGAGGAGCACCCAACCCGCCGACTTCGGCCCCGCAGCGCCCGTGAGATAGTTCGCTCATAGAACGGTTCGGTAGGCTTACTACATGCCGACTAGACCGCCGGAAGACCTCAGGTCTGCGGCCAGGACACTCGCCCTCGTCGCCCGTGTCCTGGAGCGGGCGGCGGGCGACCTGACCCTCGCCCAGTATCGGGTGCTCGCGCTCGTCACTGCCGGCGACGAGCGGGCCAGCCGCTTGGCGCTGCGCCTCGCTGTCGGCAAGCCGACTGTCACAGCGGTGGTCGACGGCCTCGTGGAGCGTGGATTGCTGGAGCGAGAGGCCGTCCCCGACGACCGCCGGGCGACCCGCCTCGTGCTAACCGGCAGCGGCCGCGCGGCGCTCGATCGGGCCGAGATCGAGATGGCGGAGCGGGTGGAGCGACTCGTCGACCGGGCGGAGGACCGAGCGGCTCTCCTCGAGGGGATCGCAGCTGTGCAGGGCGCCCTAGAGGCTCTGGTGCGCGAGCGGCTCGAGGCCGAGGCTGCATCGTGACGGTGGTCGGCGAGCGCGCGGTCGCGGACGATCTCGCCAGCGATGCTCCGGCGAAGGGCTGGGTACGCCGTCTCCTGGCGTACCTGAGCCCCTACAGGCGCAACGTCTCGGTCGCGTTCGGAGCGGCGGTCCTCGGCACGATGATCACAGCGGCGACGCCGCTCGTGCAGCGCGTGATCCTCGACGACGTCATCATCGCGGGCGACAAGGCGCTCGCGCCATGGCTGACGGTGCTCGTCGCATTCGGGATCGCGCGCTTCGGTCTCGCATACGTGCGGCGGTACACGGGTGGACGCATCGCGCTCGACGTTCAGCACGACCTGCGGACGGCGATCTTCGGCCACCTGCAGCGTCTCGACTTCGCCAGGCACGACGAGATGCAGACCGGCCAGCTCGTGAGCCGGGCATCGGGCGACATCGCCCTCGTGCAAGGGCTGCTGCAGTACCTGCCGATCGGGATGGCGAACGTTGTGATGTTCGCGGTCTCGTTCTTGCTGATGCTCGTGCTGTCTCCGATGCTCACGATCGTCGCGCTCGTCATAGCCCCGCTCCTCCTCTTCGCTGCGCTCCGCCTGCGCGACGCCGTCTTCCCGGCCTCATGGGATGCCCAGCAGCAGGCGGGAGAGGTCGCGGGCATCATCGAGGAGTCGGTCACCGGCGTGCGTGTGGTGAAGGGCTTCGGCCAGGAGCGCCAGCAGCTCGACCGGCTTGCGTCTGGAGCGTCGCGCCTCTTCGCGTCGCGCCAGAGGCTCATACGCCTACAGGCCAAGTTCCAGCCGGGCATGCAGGTGATCCCCGTGCTCGGACAGGTCGGGGTGCTTGGTCTCGGCGGGTGGCTGGCGATCAACGACCGCATCACCCTCGGGACCTTCCTGGCCTTCTCCACGTACATGCTCCGGCTGCTGCCCCCGGTGCGGATGATGGCGGCGGTCCTCACCGTCGGGCAGTTGGCGCGCGCCGGCGCGGAGCGCATCTTCGACCTGCTCGACTCCACGCCGCTCGTCGAGGACCACCCGGACGCGGTCGACCTGCCGCCCATCGAGGGTGAGGTCACCTTCGACGGGGTCACGTTCGGCTACCTGCGGTCGGAGCCTGTGCTGCGCGACTTCTCGCTCAGTGTGAAGCCGGGCGAGACCGTGGCGCTCGTCGGCACGTCGGGCTCCGGGAAGTCGACCGTGGCGCTGCTCCTGCCTCGTTTCTACGACGTGCTCGAGGGAGCAGTGCGCGTAGACGGGATCGACGTGCGCGACGTGACGCTCCGATCGATGCGCGAGCAGATCGGCGTCGTCTTCGAGGACTCGTTCCTCTTCTCCGACACGATCCGCGCCAACATCGAGTTCGCGAAGCCGGGGTCGAGTGAGGCCGAGATCGAGGCGGCGGCGCGAGCTGCCGAAGCCCACGAGTTCATCGAGCGACTGCCCAACGCCTACGACACGGTCGTCGGCGAGCAGGGCCTGACCCTCTCGGGTGGACAGCGGCAACGAGTCGCTCTCGCGCGCGCACTGCTCTCCGACCCGCGAGTCCTCATACTCGACGACGCGACTTCTTCTATCGACGCTCTGATGGAGGAGGAGATCCACGCGACGCTGCACCGCCTGCTCGAGGGGCGTACGACGCTGCTCATCGCGCACAGGCGCTCGACGCTCGCCCTCGCCGACCGAATCGTCGTCGTCGACGGAGGGACGGTCGTCGACAGCGGCACGCACGAGGAGCTGTGGTCGCGCTGCACCGTCTACCGGCTCCTGTTGTCGGGTCCGGAGGCGAGCGCCGAGGGAGGTGCCGGCGGTGCCGAGACGTCGGATGGTCGGCATGCAAGTGACGTGCTGCGCGACTACGACTCCGAGCGGCCCGACGGCGACGGTCGAGTGGACGGCGTGACACCGTCGGCGTGGCGGACGCCCGACACAGAGGAGCTCGCGGTCGTCGCCGGCAGGAACATCGCGAATCTCCCCGCCCCAGCGGCACGCGGGTTCGGCGGCGGAGGCGGTGGCGGCGGTGGCGGCGTCATGGCGATGGGCCTCGCGCTCGCCCCGACGGAGGAGCTGCTCGCGCGCGTCGCTGCGCTCCGCCCGGCTTCCGACACTCCCGACGTCGACGTCGACGCCGAGGGGCGGCCGGATCCGGACTTCAGATTCTGGCGCCTCGTCCGCCCGTACAAGCGCGGACTCGTGGTCGGGCTCATCTTGGTCTCGCTCGATGCCATGGCGACGCTCGCAGGGCCGTGGTTGGTGAGACGAGGCGTCGACCGAGGCGTGCTGCGCGGCTCGACCGGGGCTCTCATGGCGGCGACGCTCGTGTTCCTCACCGTCACCCTCACCGACTGGGGGATCATGTATGGGCAGACGCGCGTGTTGGGGCGCACGTCGGAGCGCCTCCTGTACGCGTTGAGGGTGAAGGTCTTCGCTCACCTGCAACGTCTCGGTCTCGACTACTACGAGCGCGAGATGGCGGGGCGGATCATGACGCGCATGACCACCGACATCGACTCGCTGTCGCAGCTCCTCCAGACGGGCCTGGTCACGGCGCTCGTGAGCCTCGTGTCGTTCGCGGGAGTCGGCGTCGCCCTATTCGTCATGAACCCGCGCCTCGCGGCGGTCACGTCGCTGACGCTGCCGGCACTGGTAATCGCGACGCTGTGGTTCCGCCGGCAGTCGGCGCGTGCGTACGAGACAGCGCGTGAGCGCATAGCGGCCGTCAACGCGAATCTGCAGGAGGGGCTCTCGGGTGTTCGCGTCTCGCAGGCGTTCGTGCGTGAACGCCGGAACGAGCAGGACTTCGAGAAGGTCGCGCGCGGTTACCTCGACGCACGACTGGGAGCGCAGAAGCTGGTGGCGAAGTACTTCCCGTTCGTCGAGATGCTCTCTGAGCTGGCGGCTGCGCTGGTGCTGGGCGTCGGCACCGTCTTCATCGCCAGCGACTCACTCACCACGGGGGAGCTGATCGCGTTCCTGCTCTACCTGGACCTCTTCTTCTCTCCGATACAGCAGCTCTCGCAGGTCTTCGACTCGTACCAGCAGGCGAAGGTGTCGCTCGGGCGGATCGGCGACCTCCTCGCGACGCCGTCGAGCGTGCCACCGCCCGAGAACCCGATCGTCCCCGGCCGCGTGCTGGGAGAGGTTGTGCTCGAAGGGGTGAGGTTCGCCTATCCGGGCACGGTCGACGAGGCGCTGCGGGGGTCGATCTGCACGTGGCTCCTGGAGAGACCGTCGCTCTCGTCGGTGAGACCGGTGCCGGGAAGTCGACCGTGTTGAAGCTCGTCGCCCGCTTCTACGACCCCACGGCCGGCAGCGTGAAGGTAGATGGCGTCTCGGTCGACGAGTACGACCCGGTCGCCTTTCATTCGCAGCTCGGCATCGTGCCCCAGGAGGCGTTCCTCTTCTCAGGATCGGTGCGCGACAACATCGCCTATGGACGGCGCGATGCGACCGATGCGGAGGTCGAGGCCGCTGCGCGTGCCGTGGGTGCGCACGACTTCGTGACGCACCTCCCGTACGGGTATCTCACCCCGGTGAGCGAACGCGGACGGTCGCTCTCGTCGGGTCAGCGTCAGCTCATCGCTCTTGCGCGGGCGCGACTAGTGGATCCTGCGATCCTGCTGCTCGACGAGGCGACCTCGAACCTCGACCTCGCGACAGAGGCGCGCGTGAACGCGGCGATGGGCGTGGCCGCCGAGGGTAGGACGACGATCCTGATCGCGCACCGCCTGCAGACTGCTCGGATGGCGGAGCGGATCGTCGTGATGGATCGAGGCGTCGTCGTGGAGGAAGGAAGTCACGACGAGTTGGTGGCGCGAGAGGGCTTCTACGCAGCTCTCTGGTCCGCCTCCCAGGGCGCCTCCACCCCCGCCACCCCAACCCACGAGCGTCGATAGACCACAATATGTGGTCTATCGACGCTCGTCCCGGGGGCTCAGCAGCAGCGGCCGAGGGCCGTGGCCGGATTCACGGTCGCCGTGGGCGCCGGGGTGTCGGTCTCGCCTTCGGTGCCCTCGGCGGGGCCGGTGGAGCTGGCGGACCCTGTGACGGGCGCGGTGCTGATCGTCGCCTCGCCGCAGCAGGGGGTTGTGGCGGTGGTCTCTGGCTCGGTCATCTGGCTCTCCTCCTGGGGGTCGCCGTCATAGATCGACGGTAGTCGATATACTAGATGAACATATCGATGAATGTCAATGTCCTGCGGTTCGCGAGTGACTGGGCTCATGGGACGACTGTGAGGCGACTGTGACGGGAGCACGAAGTGTCGACGCCGAGGTAGGCGTGTGCTGCCCGGCGGTTCTGGGCTCACCGCTCTCCGAGGAGGAGGCCGCCGATGTGGCGAAGATGTTCGCCGCCCTCGCCGACCCCGCCAGGTTGAGACTGCTGGGCCTCCTCGCCGACGCGGAGGCAGGCGAGGTCTGCGCCTGCGACCTGGTCGGACCGCTCGGACGGTCGCAGCCGACCGTGAGCCACCATCTGAAGGTGCTGCACGAGTCGGGTCTCGTCGAACGCGAGAAGCGGGGCACCTGGGTCTGGTACCGGGTCGTCCCCGAGCGCGTCGAGGCCCTGCGCGCCGCACTCCTCCCCCGGGACGGGCGTCGATAGACCACACATATTGTGGTCTATCGACGCTCCTGCCGTAGCGGGAGTACGGGTGCAGGTAGCGTGCGCGGCATGCCTGGGATGCCTGCCGACCGGCCGGGGCGCACGTGGTGGCGCGACGGCGTGCTGTATCAGCTGTATCCGCGCTCCTTCGCCGACTCCAACGGCGACGGCATCGGTGACCTGCCGGGGATCACCGGCCGGCTCGACCACCTCCAGTGGCTCGGTGTCGACGGCATCTGGCTGAGCCCGATCACGGTGTCACCGAACGACGACTGGGGCTACGACGTCGCCGACTACTGCGACGTGGATCCGACGCTCGGCACCCTCGCCGATGCCGAGGAGATGATCGCCCAGGCCGCCCGACGCGACATCCGAGTGATACTCGACCTCGTCCCGAACCACACGAGCGACCGGCACCCGTGGTTCGTGGATGCCCGCTCGTCGCGCGACTCTCGCTATCGCGACTGGTACGTGTGGGCGGACCCGAAGCCCGATGGCTCGCCTCCGAACAACTGGGTCAGCACGTTCCATCCCGGCCGGCCCGCCTGGACCCTCGACGAGGTCACCGGCCAGTACTACCTCCACAACTTCCTGCCGTCTCAGCCCGACCTCAACTGGTGGAACCCCGAGGTGCGTGACGAGTTCGACCGCATCCTGCGGTTCTGGTTCGACCGCGGCGTCGCCGGCTTCCGCATCGACGTCTGCCACATGATCGTCAAGGACTCCGAGCTTCGCGACAACCCGCCCGCGACCGACGACGACCACTGGTACGTGCAGCTGCGCGGCCAGCGGCAGGAGTTCAACTCCGGACGGCCCGAAGTGCACGACGTGCTGAGGCGTTGGCGAGCGATCGCCGAGGAGTACGACCCTGCGCGCATCCTCGTCGGTGAGACGTACGTCTTCGACGCCGACCTCTTCGCGTCGTTCTACGGCAGGGGCGACGAGCTGAATCTCGCCTTCAACTTGATGTTCCTGCACGCGCGCTACGAATCGGCTGAGTTGAGAGCTGCGGTGGAGCATGCGGAGGGCCTCCTACCTTCGGAGTGCTGGCCGGTGTGGACCGCCGACAACCACGACAACGTGCGCTTTCCCACGCGTTGGGCCGACGGCGATCCGGTCCGGGGCGCGCAGCGATGGTGATGCTGATGGGCCTTCGCGGAACTCCGTTCCTGTACTACGGCGACGAGATCGGAATGCCGAACACGGTGGTACCCGACGACCGCATCCTCGACCCGGTCGGCGTGATGCACGGGCCGCGGCTCGGACGCGACGGCGAGCGAACGCCGATGCACTGGTCGCCGGCGCCGGGCGGAGGGTTCGTCGAACCGGGCGTGGAGCCGTGGCTCCCGTACGGCGACTACGCGACGTGCAATGTGGAGGACGAGCGTCGAGATCCGGGCTCCATGCTCTCGCTCACGCGCGACCTCATCGGACTGCGCGACTCGTTCCCAGAGCTGCGCGACGGCGCATACCGCACGCTGCAGTGCAGCGACGATCGACTCTGGGCGTGGCTCCGCGGCGAACGGACACTCGTGGCCGTGAACATCTCCGACAGCCCTGCCGAGGTCCCCGACTCGGACGGAATCCTGCGCATCTGCACCGACCGCAGTCGCGACTTCGCGCGCGTCGACGGCGCTCTCCGCCTCGGCCCGTGGGAGGCAGCGATCGTCTGGCTCGATGCGCCTCGTCCCGCCTGACTCGCTGCGCGCGCCGGGTCCTGGTTCGGCGGTTCCACTCGGACGATGCAAGCGCCGGTAGATGGCCGGACGGCCGAGAGCAGCCGGCGCAGCGCCGGCCGGGCACGCCGCAGCGGGATCGCCGGCGCAGCAGGGCCGTATACTTCGAGGCTCACCCGGAGGGCTGACCGAGTGGCCGAAGGTGCTCGCCTGCTAAGCGAGTAGGGGGTGCAAACTTCCTCGAGAGTTCAAATCTCTCGCCCTCCGCAGAGCGACGCCGCGCCCAGAGGCGCGGCGTCGCCGCGTAAGGGAGTAGTAGGGCGTCGTCGTGAGTCGGAGGAGACAGCGGCTCGAGGGTCGTATCAACGCGGCGCCCACCAGCGGCGAGAAGCGGCCGAACCGCTCGGGTTGTCACTCCGAGGGCGGAGGCACGAGGTTCTCGGGGATCCCACCGTCGAGGGCGGTAGCCACCGCCGCGCACGCCATGGTCGCCATTCGGGTGCGTGTGGCGAGCGAGGCACTCCCGATGTGCGGCAGCAGAACCGTGCGCGGTGCCGACAGCAGGCGCGGGTGTATCTCGGGCTCGCGCTCGAAGACGTCCAGCCCAGCAGCGAAGAGAGAGCCGTCGTGGAGCGCCTCGGCCAGGGCGGACTCGTTGACGACGCTCCCGCGCGACGTGTTCACGAGCACTCCGGTCGCCCCGATCAGAGAGATGCGCCGGGAGTCGATCAAGTGGTGCGTCTGCTGTCCGCCGGGCACATGGATCGAGACGATGTCGGCCTCGGTGAGCAGGTCGTCGAGGTCGGCTACGTACCGCGGTTCACCGGTGTCGTGTCGAGCGTGGTGGAGCGTCCGCATCTCGAACCCCTCGGCGCGTCGCGCGACCGCGCGTCCGATCCGGCCGTAGCCGACGATTCCGAGGGTCGCGCCGTGTACGTCTGCACCGAGGTGCTCGTTGATCCCCCAACCCTTCCAGCGGCCGCCTCGGAGATCGCTCTCCGCCGTCGAGGCGAGGCGCGACGCTGTGAGGATGAGTAGGAAGGCGAGGTCGGCGGTCGTCTCGTCGAGGACGCCGGGCGTGTTGCACACCATGACGCCGTGCTCGGCGGCGGCGCGCAGGTCGATGTTCTCGTATCCCACTGCGACGTTCGCTACCACCCGAAGACGCCCGGCATCCGCTGCGAGCACCTCGGCGTCGATGCGGTCCGTGAGAAGGCAGACGATCGCGTCCACCTCACCGGCGAGCGCGACCAGTTCGTCATGGGAGTAGGGGGCGTCGTCGGGCTTCGGTCCCACGAGCGAGTGGCCGGAGACCGGTTCCGTGCCGCCCGGGGGGAGGCAGCGCGTCACGAGGATTCGTCGTCCCGGTCCACCGGGTCGGGTGGTCGCGTCCGACATCGCACCTCCTCGAAGCGGCCATTCAGCCTCCCCGTGTGCCCGAGGACTCGAGAGGCTACGACACGGAGTGGGACTCATCCTCCCTGACGGGGTGGTCGGGCGTGAGCGGCTCTCCGGTGTCGTCGAGTGCGGGGCCGGCCAAGTCGGGGCTGAGATGCGAGGCGCCCGGGTCGTCGGGCGGCTCGTCTGCCGGCTCCTCGCGGAGGTCGATCAGGGCGGCCGCGGCGGGTGCGGTCCCGGGGGCCCGCCGCGGACCACCCATCCGTGTTGCCTGCCGGGCCTTCTCCAGCTTGGCGAAGGCGATCTCGGCGAGCAGTCCTTGTACGACGTCGTTGACGTGCGTGTCGTTCCGATCGTTCGCGGTCATGCCCCATAGACGCCCGAGGGGTGCCGGACCTAACGCTTTCTCCGGGCGCCCTTCCCGACGGGGCCGCTCGGCCTTCCCTAGGCCCTCCCGAGCCGAGTCCGCCGGGCGGAAGCGCCCCCGAGAAGCCGCAGGACCGTCGTCTACAATCGGGGACGCACGATCCAGCGCTCGTAGCTCAATGGATAGAGCATCTGACTACGGATCAGAAGGTTGGGGGTTCGACTCCCTCCGAGCGCGCTGAAGTCCCAGGTCACAGACCTGCGGACTGCGACACGAGCGGTTTCTTCCCCGGCTTGGCAATCCCTTGGCAATTCTGACATGGCAATCCGACGGGTCTGGAACGCGACTCCCTCCAGTACCCACGGTTTCTCGGCGCATGCCGTTACAGCCAGCTTCCATGCGTCGAGACATCTCTCGGGGAAGCCCTGCAATCGGTGAGAACGTCGGAACTCCTGATCAAAGAAAGGGTGCTCGCGATCTTCCTCGAGTGCCCAGCCCACTTCATGTGTGCAAGGGGTCTTTCGGACGACGGCGTACTATTAAAGCGAACCGGTCTTTGCTTTAGTTAGACTCTTCGGTAGGAAAGCCGGCGTTCGCGAGGAGCGAGGAGTCTGTTGTGCGCCCGGATGCCTACAAGTCCCACGAGCGAGGTCAGCTCCGCAAGTCCGTCGACGGGTACTGGGCCTTCTTCCCAACCGAGACTCCCCGGCGGATCTCCCTGTCCGACGAGGTGGTCAAGCTTCTCGACGAGGCGACCGCCGCCGTGCACCGCCTCGGTGGCGTTGGACGGCTGATCCCCAATCCGCATCTTCTCATCGGTCCGCACTTGCGTCTCGAAGCAGTCCTGAGCTCACGGATCGAGGGCACGAAGACCGATGTCGGTCAGTTGCTGCGCTTCGAGGCAGGCGAGGTCTCGTCGGCCGGTGCTGCCGACGATGCCGCAGAGGTCCGCAACTACGTGGTGGCGCTTGAGCACGGGCTCAGCCGGATTCGTGAGGGCTTCCCAGTGTCGATCCGACTGCTGCGCGAAATGCACGAGCAGCTGTTGCACGGGGTACGCGGTCAGCACCGCCGCCCGGGTGAGCTGCGCTCGAGTCCCGTGTGGATCGGCGGCGCGACGCTGGACGACGCGGTGTTCGTTCCTCCGCCACCCGAGGAGATGGTGCGTGCCCTTGGCGATCTCGAGAAGTTCCTCCATGAACAGGACCTGCCTTTGCTCGTGCAGCTCGCTGTCGCGCACTACCAGTTCGAGGTCATCCACCCGTTTCTCGACGGCAACGGTCGGATCGGCCGACTGCTGATCCCGTTGATGCTCGTCCTTCGCGACGCGCTCCCTCAGCCGCTCCTGTACCTCTCGGCGTACTTCGAGCAGTACCGCAGCGAGTACTACGACCACCTCCTCATCACCAGTCAGAACGGTGACCTGATGCCGTGGCTTGCGTTCTTCCTGCGGGGAGTACGCCGGCAGGCACGCGATTCCGAGGAACGCACGGTTCGCCTGGTCGAGCTACAGCACGAGCTCCGCAATCGGTTGCTCGACGAGGGGCGCCCCAACTCGGTCGTTCGGCTGGCCGAGCAGCTCTTCTCAATTCCGGTGGTCACCGCCGCTCGGGTGGAGGCGATGATCGGTGTGACACGTCCCACCGCGCACGCCGCGATCGACGCGCTGGTCGAGCGCGGCGACCTCATCGAGACCACGGGCCGCGAGCGAAACCGGGTCTACGAAGCACCGGCCATCTTCGACGCCGTGTACGGAGCCGTTCATGTTCCCGAGAGCGACGTGACACCGCAACTCCCCTTCGGCTCCGACTCCTGACGCGGGTCTTCCCCCATCGGATGGTCAGCCGTTGTCGACCAGCAACTCGACCGGTCCGCCGTCGGGGTAACTCACGACGATGTGCATCTCACCCCCGGTGGCCTCGACAAAGCGCTTGAGCGTCGACAGGAGCATGTCGGTGCGGCGTTCGAGCCGTGATACTTCGGACTGGTCCATGTCGAGCAACCCGGCAACGGTCGATTGCGTGAGTGCTCGCGCCTGGCGGAGTCGTCGGAGCGTTGCCTGCCGACCATTGATCTCCGCCAGCACCGAATCGAAGAGCGCCTTCGCGCGCGGCTTCGTCTCGAGAAGAGCCTGGAATCGCGCGTGCGCCGTCTCGGCCCGCTCCCATTCCTCGTCCGTGATCGTGAGTGCGGTGACCCTGGCCCGGTCGGTAGAGGTTGCGCGAGAGTTGCTCGGTTTCATGACAATGTGGTCTACCACATATGCGATCAGGCACATCTTTGGCAATCCGTTTGGCAATCCACCAGGCGCCACCAGCCCGGATTGGGCAGCACCCGCCGCAGAGCCTCCGCGGATCCCAGGGCGGCTCACTTCTTCCTACGCCGTCGAGCGTCGGCCCCCTGAGCCGTCGCATCCGCGCTGCTCGCGGTAACGATCGACACCCGACGGTATGGGATCGCTATCGGCGCGACCGTCGCAGCAGCATCGATCACCTTCACTCCGATCGCCGACATAGCGGCCCACCGTCGCCCGCCAGTTGCCCAGCGGTGGCCCCTCGCTCATCCCGTCGCGGTGGCGCTCGATCTCTCACGAGGCCGGTCGCGCGGACGTCGATGAGCCGGCCGCGAACGACCGTCGGGCGCGGCTCCGGGGCCCGGCATCGCGCCGAACCCCGGAGGTGCCGCTGGGTCGTTCCTTCGCTAGTCGCAGTGAGCTGCAGCGAGACGCCGCACGTACTTCGCGACCTTCTGGAGGTGATTCTGGCCTCGTTCGAGGAGGTCCTGGAGCTCTCCGCTCGAGTTGTCGATGCCGGCCTGCAGGAGTCGGTTCAGCTTCCTGAACATGGGCTTGGCATCGTCGGCGTAGTTGCAGAGCCTCTCGATCGAGACGGTGCAGTGGCCGTTCCTCAGGGCCGCGGCTAGACGCCGCTTCGCCGCGTCTAGCTTCGCCTGCGCGCGCTCGATGTAGCCGTCCCACTCGGTCGGCGCGAGCTCAGCGACCTGGTCGAGCCAGGACTGCACGGCCCTCAGCTCGCCTCTGATCATCCGGGAGTGCTCGCACAGGTTGACCGTCCCACCGCTCGACTCCCTCGGCGCGGTCGTCGTCGACGCTCCGGCCACCACCGGGGACATCAAGCCGAGCGAGAGAACACCGGTGATGCCGACGGCCATGAGTCGCCTCGACGCGCTTCTGGGGATTCGCATACGGTTCCTTTCGGGTCATCCGGGGAGGTGGCTCCCGGTTCCGCTCATCCGGTCGTTCTCGGGTCCGGCCATCGGCTCTGCGCCTCTAGGGGCAAGGTAAGGACGCGCGGCGCGCGTGTCAACGCACTTCGTGGCATCGTTACCGACACCTGACGATCCCCTAATACTCGACCGTGTGATCCACGGCCTGAAGGGGTTCGTGCCGGGCGCATCGAGCGCGAAGACCGAACCCGAGCAACCGAAGAGACGCCGGGCCAGACTCGGAACCGGACAAGCCCACGGGCTCATCGGCGTGGGTCACGGGTGTTCTGGCACCCATGCCGCAGCATCGCAGATCAGCACCGCGCGATCTCTGGGCACCCTTCCCGCCGGGATCGACGTATCGCCTGCCGTGAGGCGCCGCACGCTGTCGGCTTTGCCCGCCCCGCTCACGAGCCAGACCACGTTTCGCGCGGAGCTCAGCGCCGGGAACGTCAGGGTGAGACGGCGGTATCCGCCGTACGGTCGAGTCACGGCGACGAGCCGATCATCGACCGCGAGTACCGGGTCGTCGGTGACGAGCGAGGCGGTGTGGCCGTCGTCGCCGAGTCCGAGGTGCACGACGTCGAGGATTCCGTCTGTCACCTCCTGCAGGACCAACTCGTAGTCCGTCGCTGCCTGTTCGAGGCTCGAGCGCTCGACCGGCATCGGATGCACGTGGTGGGCTGGGATCGGAGCCCGGTCGAGCAGGGTCTCGCGGAGCAGCGTGAAGTTCCGGTCGGGATCGTCCTGGGGAGCTGCCCGCTCGTCGGCCTGAAACACGTGAACGCGATTCCATGGGACGTTGTGGGCGCCCAGCTCGCGCAGCATGGCGGCGGGGGTGGTGCCTCCGGACACGGCGAGCGAGGCTCGATCCCGATTCGCGAGGGCGTCGCAGAGCAAGGCTGCGATCCGTCGCGCCCCAGCGCGGGCCAGAGCACCTGCGTCGGACACGATCTCCGTCACGAGGTCCGTGGTCACGGGCTACGGGTCTCCTCGGGGCGATGGGTGTTCATCTGCCGATGCGAAGAGCGTCGCGACCACCTCCGGCGTCGGTGACATGCGGTATGCACGGTAGCGGCGCGCCCGCCGACCCGGCCTGGCCTCACCGCTACGGGGCGCGATACTCACAGAGCTATCGGCCTATGACCACGTCCGAGCACGGGAGAATCCTCATGCAGCTGGGAATGGTGGGCCTCGGACGCATGGGGGCCAACATCGTGCGTCGTCTGCGTCGGGAAGGCCACGACTGTGTCGTGTACGACGTGAATCCCGACGCGGTCCGGGCCCTCGAGGCGGAGGGGGCTGTTGGCGTGGTGACCCCGCAGGATCTGGTCGACGCCTTGACGAGGCCGCGTGCCGTGTGGCTGATGGTGCCGGCTGCGATCACTGATTCCGTGCTCGACGAGCTGACGCCCGCGATGGAGGCCGGCGACATCGTCATCGACGGCGGCAACAGCTACTACCGCGACGACATCGACCGTGCGGAACGGCTCCGGCCGCGCGGAATCCACTACGTCGACTGCGGCACCAGCGGAGGGGTACGGGGGCTCGAGCGCGGCTACTGCCTCATGATCGGCGGCGAGAGCGAAGCGGTCGCGCAGCTCGAGCCGCTGTTCCAGGTAATCGCCCCGGGAGTCGATGCTGCATCGCGAACGCCCGGCCGGGCCGGGGCACCTTCGACGGCCGAGCGCGGCTACCTACACTGCGGTTCGCACGGAGCGGGCCATTTCGTGAAGATGGTGCACAACGGCATCGAGTACGGCCTCATGGCCGCGTATGCGGAGGGGCTCAACATCCTCGAGCACGCCGACGTCGGACTGCGCCCGCGATCCGCCGACGCCGAGACCACGCCGCTGCGCGATCCGCATCACTACCCGTACGACTTCGACGTTCCGGCGATCACCGAGCTCTGGCGACGCGGCACCGTCGTGGCCTCTTGGCTCCTCGATCTGACTGCCGCTGCCCTCGTTGCCTCGCCCGATCTGCGTGGATTCACCGGCCGCGTCTCCGGACTCCGGGGAGGGTCGCTGGACCACGATTGCGGCGATCGACGAGGGCGTACCCGCACCAGTGCTCACCGCCGCGCTCTACGAGCGGTTCGCGCGCGGCGAGGCCGACTTTGCCGACAGATTGCTGTCCGCCATGCGCAAGGAGTTCGGCGGACACGACGAGAAGCCGGACTGAGGTGGCGCACGCAATGCCCGTTCGCGCGGACGCTCTCTGCTGGTTCGGTGCGACCGGTGACCTCGGTCGCAAGATGACCTTTCCTGCGCTCTACAACATGGCCCGGCGCGGACGCCTCAACGTCCCGATCGTCGCGATTGCGCGTGCCGGCTGGACGCCGCACGACTTCGAAGATCGGGCACGCGACAGCATCGAGACCTACGGCGGTGGCATTCGAGACACGAAGGCCTTCGATCACCTCCTGCGCTCGTTGCACTACATCGACGGCGACTACGCCGATCCGACAACCTTCACCGCGCTGCGCAGCACCCTCGACAGCGTCGGTTCAAGTGCCCCCGCTCACTACCTGGCGATTCCACCGAGTCTCTTCGGCACTGTGATCGA
Source organism: Acidimicrobiia bacterium (assembly GCA_027494135.1). Lineage (GTDB taxonomy): Bacteria > Actinomycetota > Acidimicrobiia > IMCC26256 > PALSA-610 > JAOSJK01. The sequence goes on from JAOSJK010000001.1 coordinate 1,277,082, forward strand.
GGCGCTAGGGCGGTCGCGAGCGGCCGAGAACGCGAGAGTGATCGTGGAGAAGCCGTTCGGTCGCGACCTCGCGTCGGCGCGGGCGCTCGATCGAATAGTGCACGCGGTATTTCCCGAGAGCGCCGTGTACCGAATCGATCATTTCCTCGGTAAGGAGGAGGTGCAGAACCTCCTGTACTTCCGGTTCGCCAACTCATTCCTCGAACCGATCTGGAATCGCGAACACATCGCCAGTGTGCAGATAACGATGGCCGAGGACTTCGGCGTCCAGGGGCGCGGGAAGTTCTACGAGGAGGTCGGCGCGTTGCGCGATGTAGTGGAGAACCACCTCTTTCAGGTCGTGGCACTACTAGCGATGGAACCACCACTCGGTATCGGCGACAAGGCGCTGCGCGACGCCAAGGAGCGCGTGTTCGCGGGCGTCGATCGCCTCGCGCCAACCGACCTCGTGCGCGGGCAGTTCGACGGTTACCGCAGCGAGCCGGGAGTCAGCCCCGACTCGGATGTGGAGACCTTCGCTGCGTTGCGGCTGCACATCGACTCGTGGCGATGGAATGGTGTGCCCTGGTTCATACGCGCCGGCAAGGAGCTTCACGTCCACGCCACGGAAGTCCGCGTCGAGCTGAAGGACCCACCGCAGCGGGTGTTCGCAGACTCGGAACCCGATCCGGGCGAGTCCAACTACGTGCGCTTCCGGTTCCACCCCGAGATCGCGATCGCCATCGGGGCCCGCGCCAAGATCCCCGGCGAGGCTATGGCCGGCGAGCAGCGCGAGCTATACCTCTGCAACGAGTTCCCCGACGAGATGACACCCTACGAGCGCCTGCTCGGCGACGCGCTCGACGGGGAGGGTCTGTTGTTCGCTCGCGAGGACGGAGTCGAAGAGGCCTGGAGGGTGGTCGACCGGGTGCTCACCGAGCACGGCCCTGCGCACCCGTACGCGCGCGGCACCTGGGGACCGGTCGAGGCCGACCGACTGATTGCCGCGCACGGGCGGTGGCACGATCCGGTCGTCCAGGACACGGCCGGCCCGGTGCCACTCGCCTGAGCCGTCGCGAAGGAGGGGGAGATGGAGGTCTCGGTCGGTCCTTCGAACTTGACGATCCACTACGACGACCGGTTTCTCGTCTGCGATCAGGATTCCAGGATGTCGCGCCGGCGCGGGCAAGGGCTCTTCGTCGCCGACACCCGATTCGCATCGGGCTTCCGTCTACGTGTCGAGGGCGTCGCCCCCATCCTGCTCAACAGTGCGCAGATCCGCCCGTACTCGGCTCGTTTCGAGTTCACGAACCCCGACCTGGACACGGCTTCTGGAATCGTCCCGTCCGGCGCTCTGCACCTGCGGCTCGACCGGGTGATCGGCCAAGGGATCCATGAGGACTATGACCTCGTCAACTACGGGGCACAGGCGGTGCAGGTGGTTCTCGAGACGAGCATCGAGTGCGACTTCGCGGACCTGTTCGACGTGAGGGACGGGCGCTTCCCGCGTCGGGGTTCGTTGCAGACGGAGTGGGACGTGGGTTCCCGATCCCTCACCACGCGCTATCGCAATGGCTCGTTCTCCCGAACACTCACAGTGCGAGTCGATCAGGCGCAATCGGCGCCGGAGTTCGCGAACGGAGGGATCTCCTTTCGGATCGCGTTGGAGCCGGGGGCATCCTGGCACACCTGTCTGCTCTGGGTGCCCTCGATCGACGACACCATTCCGGTGTTCACGTCCCGGTGTCACAACGTGGTCGGAGAGGAGACTCTCCATGAGCAGTTTCACACCGAGTGGAGCGGGCATGCTGCGACCTTCCTACCCGCGAACACGGACGTCGCGCCGATCGTTCGCCGATCAGTCGACGACCTGGCGAGCCTCCGGCTGCGCGAGCACGACGACGCGGCCCGGATCCCCGACGGGGAGTTCGACGACGTGTACTGGGTGCCCGCCGCGGGGGTTCCTTGGTTCGTCACGCTCTTCGGGAGAGACGCCCTGGTCGTATCCCTGCAGACATTGGCGCTGTCGCAACGACTGGCTCTGGGCACACTCCGAGCCCTCGCCGCGTTCCAGGGCGAAGAGTACGACGACGAGCGCGACATGCAGCCCGGCAAGATCCATCACGAGCTCCGGCGTGGAGAGCTCGCCGCTCTTCATCTGATCCCCCACACTCCCTACTACGGGACTCACGATGCCACACCGCTGTTCGTGTTGACCGCAGCGCAGGCGTGGCGATGGAGTGGCGATCAAGCGGCCCTCGACGCGGTCAGGCCCCATGTCGAACGGGCTCTGGCGTGGATCGACGATGACGGAGATATCGACGGTGACGGGCTCCAGGAGTATCGGACCCGCTCGTCGCGGGGCTACTACAACCAGGGTTGGAAGGACTCGGGCGACGCCATAGTCACAGCCACCGGAGAGCTGGCGGAGCTCCCGATCGCGCTCTGCGAGCTGCAGGGGAATGTCGTGGCGGCGCGGCGCGCGTGGGCGGACGTGCTCGAGCGGGCCTATGGAGAGCGGTCGGCAGCAGTTCGGCAGCGCGGTGAGGCCGACAGGCTCGCCGAGCTGATCGAGGCCAGGTTCTGGTGGGAGAGCGAGGGCACGTACTACCTCGGTCTCGACGGACGTAAGGCCCCGATCGAGTCGGTGGCGTCGAACCCCGGACACCTGTTGTGGGCGGGCGCAGTGGACGGTGGTCGTGGTGCGGCCGTCGCTTCCCGGCTCCTGGCCGAAGACATGTGGACAGGCTGGGGCATCCGGACGCTCTCGGACAGGCATCCGTCGTACGCGCCCTTCTCATACCAGCTCGGCTCGGTGTGGCCGCACGACTGCTCGATCGCCGCGGCGGGGTTCCGGCGCTACGGACTCGACGAGGAGGCCCATCGCGTAGCACTCCGGGATCTTCGAGGCGGCCGGCCGATTCCGGGCAGGTCGGCTACCCGAGCTCTTCGCCGGCCTCCAGCGGGAGCCGGGGGGATTCCCCGTGCAGTACCTGGGCGCAAACGTTCCACAAGCCTGGGCCGCCGGTGCGGTGGTGCAGCTGGTCACGACGCTGCTGGGGCCCGAGCCCGACGCGGTCGAGCGGATGCTCGTCGTTCGGCCGTCGCTGCCTGCTTGGCTACCGGAGCTGCGTGTCGAGGGTCTGCGGGTCGGTGCCGGCCGCGTCGATCTGGCCGTGGCGCGGGATACGGGGGGCGGGCACCGTGTCGAGATCGTCGGCGGCAGTGGTGACGTGGAGGTCGAGCTGCGCCCTCGCCCAAACGGCCCGCGGGCCAGGGCACAGCCGGGGGAACGCGAGGCCGGTCTACCCCGAAGTTGACGACATGATGGCCTGTGGACACCAGTTGGTGTCCACAGACCGCCAGACGGATCCTTGCTTCCGGGCGATCTGCGATGCTTCGGTGATGCGCAGCCTCGAGCAGATCGTCGACCGCATGGAGATCCAGGACCTGCTGGTCGCCTACAGCCACGCGATCGACTTCCGGCGTTGGGACGAGCTCGACGACGTCTTCACGCCCGACGCGTTCATCGACTACACGGCGATGGGCGGCCCGAAGGGCAAGTTCCCGGAGATCAAGGAGTATCTCCGCAACGTGATGCCGATCTTCGCGAGCTACTACCACATGGTCGCGACGAGCAAGATCGCCGTCGACGGCGACACCGCCACGGGCGTGACGATCTGTCACAACCCGATGGTGCTCGGCGAGGGTGACGACGAGCGCGTCTTCGTCTGCGGGCTCTGGTACCACGACAAGTTCCTGCGCACGCCGGACGGCTGGCGGATCACGGAACGGGTCGAGGAGAAGGCCTACGTGAAGGACGCGCCCTCGGGTGTGGGCGGATGACCGAGACAGCCGCGCCCTAGAGGTCGGGCAGACCCAGATCGAGGTTCGGCTGGTCGAGGCCGCCGTCGACCTCGAGCACCTTCCCGGTCACGTACGCCGATGCCGGCGACGCCAGGTAGATCACCGCCGCAGCGACGTCTTCGGCCTCGCCGATGCAGCCCATCGGCGTCGCATCCTCCATCGAGGTTCGGATCTCCTCGTTGCGGACCACGTACTCCAACGCCGACGTGGCGACCGAGCCGACGGCGATTGCGTTGACCCGGATGCGCGGTGCCAGGTCCGCGCGGCGAGGCGCGTGTAGTGCGACAGCGCGGCCTTGGCGACGCCGTACGCCAGGTATCCACGTCCGCTCACGCGCCCCATCACGGAGGAGATGTTGACCACAGTGCCTCCGCCGTTCTCGAGCATGAGAGGAACGGCAGCGCGGCTCAGGGCGTGCGCGGTCGCGACGTTGAAGCGGAACGCCTCCTCCATGTAGGAGGTCGTCGTGTCGAGGAATGCGTTGGGAATCGTGCCGCCGACGTTGTTGACGACGACGTCGAGCCGGCCGAATGCCTCGTGTGCTGCGGTAGCGAGGCCTGCGACGTTGTCGAGGTCGGAGAGATCGGCGGGAACCGCCAGTGCCCGGCGCCCGGTGGCCTCGATTTGCGCCGCGACCTCGTCGAGCTGCGAGGAGGTGCGCGCCGAGATGACCACGTCAGCCCCTGCCTCGGCGAGGGCGAGCGCGCTCGCCGCACCGATGCCGCGACCTGCGCCGGTCACGACGGCGACGCGGTCGGTGAGATGGAACCTGTCGAGGATCATCGTGCCCCTATCGCTCCCGGACGGATCAGACGAACAGATGCCGTGCGGAGTACACGGGCAGGTCGAGGAAGGTGAGAACTCCCGGCTCGGCGTCGCACACGGCGGGTATCGCGTTGATCACGTGCATAGCGGTTGCCAGGCACCCGGCGTAGTTGTGGTCGCCTACGTGCGACGAGAGCTCGAGGTCGAGCTTGATGCACGGATCGCCGTCGATGAGCACCCGGTAGCCCGCCCCCTGCGGCCAGTCGGGGGCATCGACGTCGCGCAACCGGGTCACGTGCTCGACGACGATGCGCGGCTCGTTATCGATCATCCCCATGATCTCGAAGCGCATGCCGGAGATGGTTCCAGCCGCGATCGGCCCGGACGCGATCTCGAAGTCGGCGTCGGCGAGGATCACCTCGTGCGACTCTTCGATGCGATCCAGCTCGACGTCGAGGGCGTTCGCGACCAGCTCGACTACGGGTCCCCACGCCATCGCCGTCGATCCCGGTGCCAAGAGCAACGAGGACGATTCGTCGGGTTTGCCGAAGCCCATGATGTCGAACATCGTGAAGGGGTTGTCCCAGGTCGCGTAGTTGACGATCTCCATCATGCGTACCGTGCGGACTTCCTTGCAGAGGGCGAGCGCCGAGACAGCGAGCCCCGCGTTGCCGAAGCCGGGGTCGATCCCCGAGGTGTAGACAGAGGCGGCGCCTCGGAGGCACGCCTCGCTCAGGCGCTCGTGCGTCCCCGGTCCCGCGGCCCTCGGGTAGAGAAGTGGGACGAATGACGTGTTGACGACGTTGATTCCCGCTTCTAGGAACCCGACCAGGTCTCTGATCACCTCACCGGGCCGGAAGTCGGAGTTCGCCGTGTAGCAGATGCAGTCGGGGCCGGTCGCGAGCAGGGCCTCGGCGTCGTTGGTGGCCGCTATGCCCAGGGGGCCGACGCCGCAGATCTCTCCGGCGTCGCGTCCCACCTTGGAGTCGGAGTGCACCCAGAGCCCGGTGAGCTCCAGGTCGGGGTGGGCGGCGATGGCCGGCACCGCGTGGATGCCGACGGTCCCGGTAGCCCACTGGATCACCCGGTACTTGTCGCTGGTTGCGCTCATGCCGGCATGTACTCCCCGCCGTTGACGTCGAGAATCGCTCCGGTGACCTCGCTCGAGTAGCCCGACAGCAGCATGAGGATGGCACCCGCGCAGGCGTCGTCGGTGGGTATCCGACCCAGCGGGTTGCGCGAGGCGATGTCGTCGTAGACGTCCTGCTCGGAGATGCCCTTCTGCTCCGCTGTCATCTGCAGGTAGAGCTGGACGCCCGGTCCGTCGAGCCAGCCCATGATCGCCTGGTTGACGCGGATGTTGTGCTCGCCGAGCTCGAGCGCAAGGAACCGGGTGGCGCAGCTCATCGCCGCCTTGGCCACTGCGTAACCGCCCTGACCTCTCAGCGGCCTCCGTGTGGCCATCGTCCCGACGTTCACGACCGATCCGCCGCCGGCCGACTTCATCTGCGGCACCGCAGAGGCGGGTCATCTGCAACGAGCCATGAAGAATGACGTCGATCGCGCGACGCAGGCTCTTGTCGGGAGTGTCGAGCAGATCGTCGAAGCCCGGGTGCGCGTAGGCGCTGTTGACCAGGCCGGTGACCTTCCCGAACCGATCGACGGCGGTCTCGATCACTCGGGCGCAGTCGTCCTCCTTGCGCACGTCGCAGGCGACCGCGACTGCGGCGCCGCCGGTCTCGCGCTGAATCTGCTCGGTGACACCGCCGGAGCGGGCGGCCATTACGACCTTTGCACCCTCGTCGACAGCGCGCCGAGCGAGCTTGGCCCCGAGGCCCGCGCCCACCCCGGTGATCACGACGACCTCGTCCTCGAGGATCACAGGTACTCCTCCGTGTAGAAGGCGAAGTCGGTCTCGATCTGTTCGGTCGACAGACCGAAGTCCTCCGCGCTGTAGCTGTGCGATCCGTGCCGTTCCTCGCGGTTGACCTCGCAGTAGTCGCGGAAGGCCTGAAGGTCGTCGGCGCCGACGGCCAGGCCGAGATCGGCCATGACCCGCGCTGCGGTTTCTACCGGCTGCGTAGCGGTCGCCTCGAACGGCACGTCGACGAAGCGGTCGGAACGGCGCGCGCACCTCTGTGAAACGGCTCAGGGTCTCTGCGAACCGGTCGCTCCAATAGGGGCCGATCTGCTTCGGATCCACCTGGTCGCTGTACTGCGACATCGTCGCCTGCACCATCGACGCGTAGGACGGGACGGCGGATGTCGGTGAACGGTGGGTCATGACGACCTTGCAGTCGTCGAACTCGTCGAGGATGGTCTCGGCGGCCATGAGGTGGTGCGGTGACTTGAGGACCCACTTCCTTCCCTCACGTCTGCGATCCTGCCACTGCAGGACTTGCAGCCACTCGCGTAGCTCGTCGTACGCCTTGGACTGGTCGAACGAGCGCAGCCAGATGCCGTATGTGGGAACCCAGTAGAAGGAGTCGTAGCCCATCGAGGTGAAGGTGCGGTCGAGGAGCAGTACGTCTTCCTCGGGGCCGTCCCAGACGACGGTGTGGATGTCGGCGAAGTCGGGGGAGAGAGACAGGAACATCTCCATCATCTTCTTGGCCTTCTCCTTGCGGATCTCGGCCTCGGGGCTCTCTCCGGGGAAGGGGAGGGGGTAGGAGCACTCCCAGCTGAGGGTCGAGGTGAGCTGCGGTGACGCGGCCAGCAGCCGGTGCAGGAGAGTGGAGCCGGTGCGTGGCAGCCCACAGATGACCGCGGCGACGCGCACGTCGGTGTCGAGGATCTCGGGGTTGTCGCTCTGCAGTCTCCTGAGTCGCAGGCGGTCGACCAGGAGGGCTGTGAGACGGCGCTCGGTCATCTGACGCCCCGTATCGGAGAGACGGGCCTCGCTCTCGAGCGACTTCACGAGCAGGTCGAGCGGCTCGAGGAACCAGTCGTCGCCGAATCGGTCGTAACCCGCCTTGGCCCTGGCGGCTTCGAGCAGGGAGTCGACCGAGAGCGGCATCTACAGATCCACTACGCGGCAGGTCGGTAGAGGATGGTGGTCGGTGCCGACCCAGCGCAGTAGCGCGGTACCCGACGTGTGGCCGGTGGTGTCGATCCAGTTGCCCCAGCCGGGATCGGCCGCGGCGACCACGAGGGTCAGCGTGCCGTCCTCGTCGAGCGTCGCGGTGTGCTTGTTGACGGTGATCCGCTTCTCCCAGTCCATCGACTCCATCCACCAGTTGTTCAGCTGGAAGTTCCAGTAGGGAGCGTCGGGAACCTCGGTGGTGATGACCCATGCCTGGCCGGCCTCGAGGGTCCAGTAGCCGTGCAGGTAGAAGATCTCCGGGTCGCCGCCGGCCCGTTGGAACATCTCCTGACCCCAGTCGGGCATCTCGTTGGGCCGGGTCATGAAGAGCTCGGTCCAGGGCGCGAAGGTAGCGGCCGTTCCGTGCACTCCCATTGCGGTGCGTTGGAGCGAACGGACCACGTGTTCGGCGGTGAGCGGCTCCCGGGGAGGGGTGTGCCCGAGGCGCTCGATCTCCCAGGTACCGGGCACCTCGCTCTCGCGGTCGAGATACGACTCGCGCAGCACGATCATCGTCGAGTCGACGGCCAGAGGGAGCCAGTTCCTCGCGCCGGCAGGCTTCTCGGCCGAGACGATGATCTCGACGCCGCCGTCAGGGTCGACGGCTAGGTCGCCGTCGCGCAGCTCGCCGGTCGATGCCATCGTGCCGTCCTTGGCGTAGCGGTTCGCCTTGGTCCCGAAGCTGGTGTAGGCGATGGTGCCGCGGGTGCCGATGATCCGGTAGGTGTTCGTGCCCCTGACCGGCGCCGAGTGGTACACGTTGTCGGGGTTGTCGGCGCCGATCTTCACGAGGTCGAGCCCCTGCCACCGGGGGGCGGTCGGGATCGCTGTTCTCGAGAGTCGCGTAGAGCGAGTTGCGCAGCAGCCGGGTCAGATACCGGTAGCCCTCCGCCGCGTCGAGCGGCGTCTTCGGGACGCCCTCGCGCAGGATGACCTGGCCCGCCTGCTCCAGGGCGCGACAGAAGTCGGTCCACGCCTTCCCGCTCAGGACCGCTTCGTCGGCGTCGCCCATGACCCTCCCGTCGAGACGCTTCTGCAACAGGTTCTACCAGAGAGGTCACGTCGTGGCGAGAGGTCGCGCGACGCACCGCACGCTCCCTACGAGGTGCCGCCTCCGAAGCGGTCGTGCACGCGATCGAGCAGAGCGACCATCGTCTTGACCTCCTGGGCACCTGGGATGAAGAGGCTCTCGCCGACGAAGAACGCCGGCACACCCGTCACCTGGAGATCAACGGCGGTACGGAGATCGTCGGATACCTCGTCTTCGTACTTGTCGCCGTCGAGAACCCTGGCTGCTTGATCGCCGTCGAGCCCGGCCGAGACCGCCGCCGCGCGCAGGGTCGAGCGGTCGGCGACGTTCTCGCCGTCTTCGAAGTAGGCGCTAAAGAGCAGGTCGGCCAAGCGATTCTGCACTGGTAGCCCCTCGTCGGCCGCCCACGCGAGGAGCCGGTGTGCATCGAACGTGTTGACGCGTAAGGCCCGATCGAACCGGAATTCGATCCCCTCGGCGGTGCCGAGCGCTCCGAGACGCGCCGTCATCAGATCGAAGGAGCCGGGCCCGTACTTGCGCTCGAGGGACGACCTGAGGTCGCCCGGCTCTCGAGGGGCGTGGATCGAGCTGATACGCGCGCCAGCGGAACTCCACCTCGTCGCGGAACGGAACGCGCCCGAGAGCTGCCTCGAAGCGGCGCTTCGCCAGAAAGCACCAGGGGCACGCGACGTCTGACCAGATATCGATGCGCATGCAGAGGCCAACAACAGGGCGGCTGCTCTGCTTCCCGGCGTCGGGCCGGTCTACGGGCACCGGCGCACAGTGAGATCGCGTCGGCTAAGAAGAACGCGTGAGAGCTGCCATCCGGGCAGCGGCCTGAAGCGAGATTGCGGTGAGCGTTCACGATCCGGGGAACGACGGCGCGACCGGCGGCGACCCGCCCGACGATCCCCCCGAGGCGGGGACGCCGGCCGCGCTCAGCCGCAATGTCTACGTCGTCTCGGCGGTCTCGTTCTGCCAGGACACGGCGTCGGAGATCCTCTACCCGGTACTGCCATTCTTCGTCACGGGCGTGCTCGGAGCGCCTCCTGCAGTCCTGGGCCTGATAGAGGGCCTCGCCGACGGCGCGGCGTCGGCGATGAAGGCCGTCTCCGGACGACTCGCCGACCTGGGGCGTCGCCGTCCACTCGTCGCGGCCGGATACGGGGTCTCGGCGGCCGGCAAGCTCGTCCTGGCGCTCGCGGTCGCCTGGCCGTTGGTCCTCGTGTCGCGCTTCACCGACAGGATCGGCAAGGGCTGCGGGGGCCACCCCGCGACGCGATCATCGCCGACGAGACGACGCCGACGAACCGGGGCCGCGCCTTCGGCTTCCACCGCGCGGCAGATACGGCGGGCGCGGTCTGCGGGCCTCTCATCGGTCTCGGCCTGTACGAGATGGTGGGGCAGCGGTTCCGTCCACTCTTCTGGGTTGCGCTCGTCCCGGCGGTCGCCAGCGTGCTTCTCGTATTCCTGATACGTGAACGTCCACGCTCTCACCGGCACGCCGTCGGGGCGTGGTCGGTGAGGGAGCTTCCGCACCGCTACTGGAGGTTCATCGGGCTGGCCGCCCTCTTCGCGCTCGTGAATTTTCCCGACTCGATGCTCCTGCTGCGCGCGAAGGATCTCGGCTTCGGATTCACTGGCGTCGTATTCGTGTACGTGCTCTACAACGTCTCGTACGCGGTGCTCAGCTACCCGGCCGGAGCCGTGTCCGACCGTCTCAATCGCCGGCTCGTGTTCGGGACCGGCCTCCTCGTCTTCTCGGTCGCGTACCTGGGGTTCGGTCTCACGTCGTCGTCGGCCTGGGCGTGGGTGCTCTTCCCCGTCTACGGCGCGTACACCGCCCTGACCGACGGCGTGAGCCGCGCGTGGGTCGCCGATCTGGTTCCGGCAGATGCGCGCGGCACCGCACTCGGCGTGCACGCGGCGATCTCGGGGGTGGGCCTGCTCGTTGCAGGGGTCTTGGGCGGGCCTGGCCTGGCACGGTACGGGTAAGACCCCGTTCATCGTCTCGGGAATCATCGCCGCCATGCTCGCAGTCGTTCTGCTCGCGGCCCGCGGCTTCTTCGACGGTGCGTCGGAGAACGCCGGGGCAGAGATCTCCACCAACTGAAGATCCGGGTGCCCGGCGCGCGATCGCCGATCGCCACGGCTGCGGCGAGGCGGTGAGTCAGCGCAGCTCGTAGCAGTCGTAGTCGAGATGAGTCGTGTCGGCACTGCCTACGCCCTTGTAGACACACTGGATCGCGTTGAGCCACGCGTAGCGCTCGTCGCCGGTGTTGAACTGCGGGGTGCCGTACACGAAGACCTGCTCGGCGAGGGTGTTGATCCTCCCGCTGTACGCGACGTAGACGAGCGCGCCATCGTGCGTCTCGATTGTGCATCGCACGTCAAGCGTTCCCACGCCTCCGGAGCTCACGCGCAGCCAGTCGGCGGCGGCCCTGCCGACCATCCGGCCACGCAGTCGCTCACCCTCGAAGACGGCGTCTGTCACCTCGAAGATCATCAGCGTCCCGGCCGGGGTGTCGGGCAGGACGAAGGGCGTCGCGAGCTCGACACTCGCCCGTGCCAGCGGAACCAGCTCCAGCGGTGGGATGTGCGGGGCTGTGTCGCTCACTCGGGAACCTCCGTGGGTGCCGTGTCGATTCAGCGGGGTGAGTCTGCCACCCGGTAGGGCCGGTGCGCGGCGCCGGGCGAGGCGACCGGCGGGAGCGCCCTCCGTGGCGCTGTTTGGCGCGGCCGGTGTCCCCGCGGTGAGCATGGGGCCGTGCTCACCGCCACGCTGCTAGCGCTGGTCGCCGCCGCTCTCCACGCGTCTTGGAATCTGTTGATGAAGACGAGCGACGACAGGGAGCTGGCGGCGTGGGGGCAATTTCTCGCAGGCGGGATCATCTTCCTCCCCGTGCTCGTGGTCGCGGGCGTACCGGACCGCGCGGCGTGGCCGTACCTGGTGGCTTCGGGGCTGATCCACGTTCTCTACGTGGAGGGTCTCGTCCGCGCATACCACCACGGCGACTTCTCGCTCGCCTATCCGCTCTCGCGGGGCGGCGGCGCGCTGACTGCGGCGGTCGGCGGTGCGATCCTGCTCGACGACACGTTGCGGGTGCCTTCTTGGATCGCTCTCGGCATCGTGGCGGTCGGCCTAGGATCCCTGGTCCAGCGAGGAGCGACGCGCGCGTCCCTCGGTTGGGCCGCGCTCACTGCGGTCGTCATCGGCAGCTACACGCTCGTGGACACAGCGGGGGCACGTCGCACGAGCAACGGGTTCGCCTACGGGGTCGCACTCACGATCTGCGCCGCGATCGCGCTGAGTGCCGTGGGGATGGCCCGCGGACGGGGTGCGGACCTCGTCGCAACGCTCCGGAGATCGTGGTGGCGGTATCTCGCGTCGGGGCTCTGCCTCACAGGCGCCTACTCGCTCGTGCTCGTCGCCGTGAGGTTCGCGCCGGTGGGGTACGTCGCGACGCTGCGCGAGTCGTCGGTGGTGCTGGGCGCCTATGCCGGTTGGGCGTTGCTGGGGGAGCGACTGGCGCTGCGACGCCTCGCGTCGGCCCTGGTCGTCACGGCGGGTCTGGTCGCCCTCGTTGCCACGCGCTGAGAGCGGGGCGCGCTGCCGTGGTGACCGGTCGTTCAGAACAGGGTCAGGCGGTCGACCGACCCCCGCAGCGTGGCGATGTCTACTTCGACGCAGTGGATGCCGCGACTCTCTGCGTAGACCCGTGCCTGCGGCTTGATGCGCTCGGCGACGAGGATCCCACTGGTGGGGGCGAAGCGCGAGTCACGGTCGAGGCGCTCCTGGTACCGGACGAGCTGGTCGACCCCTGCGATGTCACCGACCCGCTTCACCTCGACCACCACGGTCCCGCCGGCGGCATCCGAGCAGAGGAGGTCGACGGGACCGATGTCGGTGGGGTACTCGCGCCGCACGAGGGTGAGGTCGTCGCGCAGGGCAGCGACCCGGGCTGCTATGAGCTCTTGGAGCTCGGCTTCCACTCCGTCCTTGGTGAGGCCGGGATCGTCTCCCAGCTCGACAACGGTGTCGTGCAACACCTCGTGCAGCTCGATGCGCAGGGTCTCGCCCTTCGGGGAGGTCGCAGTGATCACGCCCTCTGCCTCGACTACGACGCACGGCGGGCTCATCCAGTTCAAGGGCTTGTATGCCTTCGAGTCGGAGTGGACCGCGATCGAGCCGTCGGCCTTCACGAGGATCAGTCGCGGCGCCGGTTCGAGGCGCGCCCCGAGGCGTCCCTTGTACTCGACCGAGCAGTGGGCGACGAGTAGGCGCACGCCCGGAGTCTCGCGCGTGGCCGGCCCGGTACCCTTCGCAGGTGCCGTGGACGCTCGATCGCCGGGCAGGTGCCGTCGCCCTCGCCGTGTCGGCTGCCGTGGTGCTCCCCTGCTCGCACTCACCGAGTCGCCGTTGCCGGAGCACGTCTCCACAGCGCTCGAGGCTGCGGTGAACGACCCCGAGGCGGTATCGGCGCTGAGCCGCTTGGCGGAGCTCGGCGGCGAGGGCTCGTGGCTGGTCGAGTACGAGACAGAGCGCTCTGTCACCGGTGGGGCGAGTAGGACCGGGCGCGTAATAGCGGCGACCGTGCCGCCGAGCAGCGTGGTGACCGACGGAGAGACCCTGGAGGCGACGATCGACGCGAGGTCGTACTCCTGTGCGCGACTGGACACGGGCCCGATCTGCTCCGAGGGCGAGCCGAGAACGGAAGGCGCGCCGGACATCGGTGCCGTCGTGGCAGGGGTGGCCGGGACGGATCGCTACGCGGTTAGCCGTGCGGAGGGGCGTTCGATCGCCGGCGAGCCGGCTGATTGCTTCGAGCTGGACGCGGCCGAGGAGGCGTCGCTACCCGGTGGAATGGTCCGGGAGGCGGTCCTCTGCTACGCGGTCGACGGCGTTCTCCTCTCGGCGCGTGTGGCGACCGGCACAGCGACCGATGGCCGAACGGCTCTGAGAGTCGAGCGCGACATCGATCGACGCGACCTCATAGATCTCCTCGACGGGTTCGATGCGCCGGCGCCACCGACGCCGGCTGAGCGCGCATGCCGAGGCGCACCGGTACGATCGAGCGGTGACCTCGCTGCGTCCACAGAAGAGGGATTCCAGGCGCGCTTGCCGGTGCAGTCGACCCCGGGGCACGCAGTGAGCTTCTACGACCAGGTGATGCGTGAGCTGGTCGCTGCCCTGGGAGGGGCTCTCTTCTTCGGGAACCTGCTTGCGCTCGTGAGGCGTCGAGTCGACAGACGTGCTGCGGCCGGAGTCAAGGTGCGCGCGCCAGGCCCGGGAGCCCGGTGCGTGGGCTGGGCGGCCACCACGAGCACGACGGCGATCTCGCGAGGGCGCCCGTGACGCGCTCGGTCCTCTACATGGTGATCGGCTTCCTGGTGATGATCTGGGGGATCGCGTCGATAGCAGCGTCGTAGTCGATCGGGCCGTTGATCGGGCCGTCGACCGGGCCGGCGACTGGGCCGGGTCTCAGGTTCTGTGGAGCTCGTGGTGAACGGGGGATGCGGCGGCCGGTGATCGCCTGGGACTCAACCCGGATCCAGTGCTCCTTCGGCCCCGGGCACCAGGGACCCAGTCGGAGGTGCTCGAGGCGCCGCTTCTCCTCGGCGTCGGTCATCTCGCGTGCTGTGCCCACGACGAGGATGCGGAGGCACTCCTCGCGCTGCATGACCTCGATGCCCGGACGGAGATCGATCTCCTGATCAGCGACGCTCTCGTCGGACCCGCTCACCCGGCCGGCTCTCCTCGTCCGTCCACCGAGCGACGGAGTCCTCTCACGGGGTCGCTCCGCGATCGAGTGAGGCGGCGATGCCGGCGAGGGCGTCGCTCACGGAGGCCGTCGCCAGCGCGTGGCACCCTGCCGAGTCGACCGACCCGGGCGGCGCGTATGTCGCGCTGAGGCGCAGGCGTGTGTTCACGTCGTCGACAGGTGTCGCCTCCAGATCGCCGTCGATGGCGACTGCCGGCGTCCCGTCACATCCAACCTCCCAGTAGACGGGGATGAGCAGCGAGCCGGCGTGGGTTCGCGGCTGCCCGATCTGGAAGCTGTGCCCGAGGTCGGCATGGTGATCGGAGGCGGGCGCGGTGCGCTGGATCGCCGTCTCCCAGATCGTGCGGAGCCATCCGGGGCTGCGGAGTCGTGTGGCCACCGTGTCGAAGGGGCACGGCACCTCGACAGCGTCGTGGGCGAACAAGTCGGATCATCCTCGGTCGGGTTCGACAGACCTTCAGCGTCGCCGAATGGGCGACGGCGGCGGAAGGGCCGAAGGTCACGCTCCGCGAGGCCGCGACGACCAGGAGGAGGCCCGCGTCGGGGATCCCTGCGAATCAGGGCTTGTGGCGGTCGGCGAGGCGAGCCGCGAATACCGCGGCCTCGGTGCGCCGTTCCATCCCGAGCTTCGCCAGGAGATTGGAGACGTAGTTCTTCACCGTCTTCTCGGCGAGGAAGATCCTCTCGGCGATCTGCCGGTTGGTGAGACCCTCGGAGATCAGGTCGAGGATCCGCTTCTCCTGGTCGGTGAGGCGCGCCAGACGTTCGTCTTCCTCAGGTCCGCGGCGCAACCTGTCGAGCACTCGCTCGGTTACCTCGGGGTCGAGGAGAGACTGGCCGGCGGCTACGCGGCGGATGGCGTCTACGAGGTCGTTGCCCTTGATCTGCTTGAGCAGGTAGCCGGCGGCGCCGGCCATGATCGCGTCGAAGAGGGCCTCGTCGTCGTCGAACGATGTGAGGATGAGGCACTGGACAGCCGGTTCATGAGACCGCACCTCGCGGCACACCTCGACGCCGTTGCCATCGGGGAGTCGCATGTCGATGATCGCGACATCGGGCTGAGTGGGGGCTATGCGCGACAGCGCCTCCGCAGCGGTCGATGCCTCGCCTACGACGGTGAAGTCGTCCTGTGCCTCGAGGAGGTCGCGCAGGCCGCGCCGGACGATCTCGTGGTCGTCGAGCAGGAAGACCCTTATGGACACGACGACACCCTAGTCACGAGGCTCACCTGCCGAGGGCAGCCGCGAGCCGTTCAAGGGATTATCACCAACGGACGTCCGACGTGGTGGGCCAGCTGGTGGCTGGTGCTTCCCAGGAGCAGCTCCGCGAACCCGCCGCGGCCGCGCCGGCCCGTCACGACGAGGTCAGCGTCCTCCTCCTCGGCCACTCGGATGATGGCCGAGCTGGCGGGGCCATCGACCAGCACGGGCCGGTAGCGAGTGCCGGCCTTGGCCAGAGGCGCGCACCACTCCTCCTCGAGAGCGCGCCGGATCTCGTCGCGTGCTTCCTGAGTGAGTGGTGGAACCGCCACATAGGCGAGCGCCGGCATCGGGTACACCGGATCCTCGACGGCGTGCACCGCGACGACCTCGGCGTCGAGAGCCGGCGCGATCTGAGCGCACCACTCGATTGCGCGGTGGGCGCAGTCCGAACCGTCGGCTGCAACGATGATTCGCATGGTCATTGGGGAGCTCCTGGGTTGGTTCCGCAATCGTCGTGGTGGTTCGCTCGGCGCCGGTCAGAGACCGGAGTGGTGGATCTTCCGCGCTGTGGGGACGCCGGAGGTCGATGGGCAGATGCCGGGTCGGCGCAAGTCTCGCAGAGTCGGGTGATTCGTGCCGCTTGGCGCTCCACCGACTACGCCCCGGCTACCGGCTACCGGCTACCGGCTACCGGCTCGCGGTCACCGCTCGCTGCCGATCCTGCGGCCAGCTCGAACACGACCCACGCTCCGCAGCGCGAGCAGTCGACGTCGTTGCCGTAGCAGCAGAAGGGAGTCACCAGGCGGTCGCCCTCCAGGTAGAGAGGGAGCACCGTCCGCTTCGCGAGGCATGCGGCGGTGACGGCCGGCGCCCGGTCGGGCGCCATCAGATCGAGGGCGCGGCTCCGGTTGCGTACGAACTCGGGGTGCTTCTCCTTGAGGCGTCGTACGGTGTCTACCGCCACCATGCGATCCTCGAGAGTCGGCCAGACGAGGTCTGACCGATCATCGGCGGGTGGCACGTAGAAGGAGAACGTCACCCAGCCGATCCGCGTCTCGCGGAGGATGTCCACGAGCTCCTCGAGGTGGTCCTGGTTCGCGCGGGTGACGGTGCACTGAACCTGGACGGGAGTCGAGAAGTCGGCGGGGGAGGCGCTCGATCGTGCGCATGACGCGATCGAAGACGCCGCGACCCCTGACGGCGTCGTTGATCTCGGGTGGGCCGTCGAGCGAGACGACATACAGGGCGCGCGGCCCCGGACCGAGATCGACGAGAGCGATCGTGCCGTTGGTGACGATGGTGTTGCGCTCGAACAAGGGGACTCCACGCTCGACCACCTTGCGCCGCAGGAGCGGCTCGCCCCCCATCCACAGCATGGTGTATACCCCGTGGCGGTCGCGTAGCGCCTCGATGATCGCGACCAGCTCGTCGTCGGGAATCTCGCGGCGCGCGGTCTGCTTCTCGTTCGGGTTGTCGTCGCGGTAGACGAAGCAGTGAGTGCACTCCAAGGTGCAGCGGTTCGTGATGTTGACGAACATCGCGGGGTAGTGCCCGTCGTCGTGGAACCCGTTGGTGAGGATGACTCGTTCTCTCAGGTCCACTGGTATGCGATCCTCCTGTGGGTCGCACGCGCCGTGTGGGGCGCCCGACATTCTCGCCCATGACGCGGACCGACCGCGATCGCCCTTAGGCAGGGGCGGTAGAGCGGGTACCGGGCGCGTTCCGGGCTCTAGGGGACGACCATTGCCACGTCGGCGACACGGCCGTCACCCATGACGGCGCGGAGCACGAGGCTGTCGTCGAATACCGTTACGTCGAGGAAGTGATTCGCCGACCACGATTCGGCGGTGAAGCCCTCCTCTCCCGTGAGCCGGGTCCGCGATCCTCCGCCCGAGACCACGTAGGTGACTCCGGCGATCGGCTCGCTGCGCTGGTAGTCGTGATCGTGACCCGAGAGGACGAGCTGCACGCCGTAGCGCTCGAAGAGAGGAGCGAATGCGTGCCTCACTTCTTCGCTCGAACCGTGCATACCGGCCGAGTACGGAGGATGATGGAGTGCGACGATCTTCCACTCCTCGTCGCTGCTTGCGAGCGACTCCTCCAGGAACGCTAACTGTGCGGCGTCGTCGGGCGTGTTGGAGTCGAGTCCCACGATGAGCACCTCGCCCAGATCGCGCGACCACCAGCGTCCGGACATCCCCAGGGCGCTCATCTGCGCATCGCCATGGCCGCTGCGTACGTCGTGGTTGCCCAGAACGGCGAGGAGTGACGCTCCCTGGTCGATGATGCCGGCGAACGGGTCGAAGACGTGCTCCTGCACCTGCCCCGGATCCCCGTCCGGGTACACGTTGTCGCCGAGCAGGAGCAGCGCGTCGTACGGGGAGCTCTCGCCGATGCTCTCCATCGCCTCCGTTGTCTCGTCGAGTGCATCGTTCACCTCGCCCGTGTCGCCTGCTACGGCGAGCCGCAGCAGCGGCGGAGGCGACGCGGGGAGCGCTTCGTACACCGCTGTGACCGCCGGGGCTCCCTTGCGGTGCGTGTACCACGTCCAGATCTGGTCGCGGTACCCGATGACTGCCGCTGTCACCGATACGAGAAGGATCAGGCCGAGTGCGCGGGTGCGGCCGTTCCGCGCAGGCGACGTAGCACGTAGTAGGTGGTCGCCGCGCCCAGATGCGTCGCGTGTCACGCCCGCCTCGCTCATGGCTCTCTTGTAGCAGGGAAGCGGTGAGTACGACACGTCTCCGATCTCCGCGCGCCTTCCGCCCGGCGGGCGCGGTCCCGGACTGCGCGTGCCGTATCGTTGGCGTGTGTCCGAGCGGCAGTACGGCTACGGCCGGGGCAAGGTCTATCCGGCGTCGGCGGCGCGAGGCCTGCTCAACCCGGCCCGCCGGCTGGTGCAGCCTCGATCATCGATCGCGCGACGGACCGGGGCGCGCCCAGCCGACTCATTGCTGGAACTCGGCTGCGGCCCTGGCTACTTCAGCGGGCATCTCGGCCGGCTCGTTCCCGACGGTCGTCTGATTCTCTTCGATCTCCAGCCAGAGATGTTGCTGCACGCGCGACGCCACGCGGGCGGAGCAGGAACGGGGCTCGTAGCAGGGGACGCGCTCGACCTGCCGTTCGCGAGAGGCGCCTTCGACGTCGTCTTCATCTCGGCGGTGCTGGGCGAGATCCCCGATCCGGTCGGCGCGCTACGTGAGATCCACAGGGTCCTGCGCAGCGGCGGTCGCCTTCTCGTAGTCGAGGTCCGAGGCGACCCGGACCGGATCGCTCCCGCGGCCCTGAGCTCGATGGTCACGGACGTGGGTTTCGCGGCCGAGAGCCGGAGAGGCCGCGGCTGGAGCTACACGGCGACATTCGTCCGAGAGAGCTGACGTGGCCCGCCCGTAGATCGCTGTCTGCATCCCGCCCTGCGGCCGGTGCGCGTACGCTCGGGATTCGGGAGGATGCCGTGAGCGCCATGAAGTACCGCACGTTGGGCCGCACCGGGCTGAAAGTGAGCCCGCTCTGCCTCGGGGCGATGATGTTCGGCGAGTGGGGCAACGCTGATCACGACGACTCGTCCTCGATCATCCGCGCCGCGATCGACGCGGGGATCAACTTCATCGACACCGCCGACGTCTACTCCGGTGGCGAGTCGGAGCAGATCGTCGGCGAGGCGATCAAGGGGCGGCGCGACGACCTCGTGATCGCGACGAAGGTCCACGGTGCGATGGGCAGCGATCCGAACCGCGCCGGCAACTCGCGGCGCTGGATCATCCGGGCGTGCGAGGAGAGCCTCCGCCGCCTCGGGACCGACTACATCGACCTCTACCAGATCCACAGGCCCGATCCGAGCACCGACATCGAGGAGACCCTCGGCGCTCTCAGCGACCTCGTGCACCAGGGCAAGGTGCGGTATCTCGGCAGCTCGACCTTCCCGCCGTCGGCCGTCGTCGAGGCGCAGTGGGCGGCGGAGCGGCGCCGGAGCGAGCGGTTCGTCTGCGAGCAGCCGCCGTACTCGATCCTCGCGCGCGGCATCGAGTCCGAGCTGCTGCCCACGTGCGATCGCTACGGCATGGGCGTGATCGCCTGGAGCCCTCTGGCCGGCGGCTGGCTCTCGGGGAAGTGGCGCGTAGGGACGGAGGGGTTGACCAGCCGGCGTGCCGCCCGGATCCCCGATCGCTACGACCTGTCGAAGCCGGAGAACCAGGCGAAGCTCCGAGCGGCCGAGGCTCTGGCCATGCTGGCGGAGAAGAGCGGCATGAGTCTCGTCCACATGGCCCTCGCCTTCGTCGTCAACCACCCGTCCGTCACATCGGCGATCGTCGGGCCGAGGACGATGGAGCACCTGGAGGGACAGCTCGGAGCGACCGACGTCGTCCTCGGCGAAGATCTTCTGGACGCAATCGATCGGGTCGTGCGGCCGGGTACGAACTTCAGCTGGGCCGACGCCGGCTACGTGCCCCCGGCGGTGGCGAGTGCCTGGCGTCGCCGGCGGGCGCGCCACTGACGGCTGCGCCCGGATTGCAGTCCTGCAGGGTCACCGTTCGGCGGAGACGGCGACGGAGGTGATCGTCGCGGTTATCGATCCGTCGGCGCAGATGCCGCCGAGGCGATCGATGATCAGGGCGGAAGCGTCGCTGAGCCCCTCGGGACCTGCGGCAGCGATGGCGGCTCCCCATGGGAGGGCGCCGAGATGGCCGGCGACGAGCTCGATCGCCGGATTCAGGGTGATGTGTGCCTCGACCTCGCGCACCGTCGGATTGCGCAGGCCGGCGCCATGGAAGGCCTCGACGATCGCGTCCGCGCTGCACTCGAACGCCTTCGTGAACGACGCCCCGGCGTCCGGGCCGAGCGCCTCGCTGATGGCCGCGTGCTGGGCCTGCATGTAGGGCGACTTGGCCATGCCCGACCAGACGGTGACGACGTATCTTCCGCCCTCGACGAGGACCCGCGCCGCCTCGGCGACGGCCGCAGCAGGGTCGGGGAAGAACTGCAGGCCCTGCTGACAGATCACCGCGTCGAACTCCGAGTCGGCGAAGGGGAGCCGGTCGGCCGCGGAGCGATACAAGTGGATCCGAGGCTCGATGCCGTCGGCGCCTGCCGACGCGGTCCGCAGCATCCCCGGGTTCAGATCGACGCCGGCTACCCGGCCTGTCGGCCCGACGAGTGCTGCTGCAGACCTGGCGACGAACCCGGTGCCGCAGGCGACGTCGAGCACCGAGCCTCCCGCAGGGATCCCGGCGGCCTCCAGAGCGTCGGTGACGAACGGGGCCATGATCGGGGCCACGAACGTCTCATAGGCGGCGGCACCGCCGCCGGCGACCTGGAACTTCAGACCCTCTTCCATCGGTACCTTCTCCCGAGGCCGACGCCGTCGGAGGCCCCGCGGAGATCGTACGGGCGAGACGGTCGTGTCGGTGCGCGGCTCCAGACGATCGGTGTCGGTCCCCTGCACCGCCGGTGACCTGTGCGCGGTAGCGTCGTGATCGATGTCGGGAACACCGCGCAGAGTCGTTGGCGATGGCGCGGGCGGCGGGCGTCCGATCTCCCTCGGATACCACCCGGCTCTCGACGGGCTGCGGGGGCTGGCTCTACTGGCCATCGTCGTCTACCACTCCGACGTGGGGTGGGCACCGGGGGCGTTTCTCAGCGTCTCGACCTTCTTCACCCTGTCGGGCTTCCTCATCACGGGCCTCCTCCTCGTGGAGCACAGCCGAACGCGTCGCGTCTCACTGGGTGCCTTCTGGAACCGACGCCTTCGGCGTCTGATGCCGGCGTCGACGGTCGCGATCGTCGCGATCGTCCTGGCGGCGTGGGCACTGGGCGACAGCACGCAACTCGCGCGTCTGCGCGCGGATGCGTTCGCGGCTCTCGGATACGTCGCGAACTGGCGCTTCATCGCGGCTGGCGACCAGTACGGAGCGTCCTTCGCCAGCCCGTCACCGCTGACGCACTTCTGGACGCTTGCGATCGAGGAGCAGTTCTACCTGGTGCTTCCGGCGCTGGTTGCGGCGGTGTTGGTGATGACGCGCGGCTCCCGGCGCGCTCTGGCACTCGTCCTGGGTGGTCTCGGCGTGGCCTCGTTGGTGTGGGCCCAGGTGCTGCTCAGTCGCGACGTCTCGCTCGACCGCCTGTACTGGGGAACCGACGTGCGTGGTCGAGTTCCTGGCCGGATCGCTGCTCGCGGTGGCATGGAGCTATCGACCGGATCCGCTCGCCGGTCGAGCCCGGAGGGCAGTCGGCGCAGTCGGCGCTGGCTCGCTGGCCGTGATGCTCGCCTTGTGGGCCACGGCCGACTTCAACAACCGCACGGTCTACTCGGGAGGCCTCGCCGCGTACTCGTTGCTGACCCTCGCTGTGATCGTCGCCGGGATGCAGCCGGGGAGCGTGGTGCAGCAAGCGCT
Source organism: Acidimicrobiia bacterium (assembly GCA_027494135.1). Lineage (GTDB taxonomy): Bacteria > Actinomycetota > Acidimicrobiia > IMCC26256 > PALSA-610 > JAOSJK01. The sequence continues at coordinate 1,299,182 of JAOSJK010000001.1, forward strand.
GGCGTTCAAGCCACTCGCATGGATCGGCGTGGTCTCCTACGGCGCGTACCTAGTCCACTTCCCGATACTCATCTGGCTCGACTCGCACACGCGCCTGGCGACTCCGACGAGGCTCTTCGTCTCCATCCCGGCGACGCTCCTCCTCGCTGGTGCATCGGCGCGCTTCCTGGAGCGCCCCATCCGTTCGCAGAGGCGCCTGTCGGGCCATCGCGCGTGGATCGCCATGCCGATAGCGATAGGCGTCGCGGCCGGCTCGATCTTCGTGGTGACCGCCGTCGCCCGGCCGAGCGGGTCGGCCGATCCCTTCGCCGATCTTCCCCAGCTCTTCGAGCGCGACATCGCGGAGCTGGAGCTCGTCGTAGGCGACTCGCGCGCGCCGAGAGTCGCCGTGTTCGGGGACTCGACGGCTCTGATCACGGGCCTTGGCGTGATGGAGTACAGCATCGATCACCCGGAGGAGGTCGTGAGCAGGCGTGGTTGGGCTGAGCTCGGGTGTGGACTGCTCACCGACGTGACGCGTCGTGTCCAGGGGGAGGAGCAGAGCGTTCCCGAGAGGTGCTCGGAGTGGCGTTCCGGGTGGGTCGAGTCGCTCACGGCTCACCCGCTCGACGTAGCGGCCGTCCTCGTGGGTCCGTTCGACGTGCGCGACCAGCAGCTCGTGCCCGATGGACCTTTCCTCACGATCGGCGAAGATGCGGAGCTCGATGATGCTCTGCGTGAGGCGCTGCGAGAGCGCGTCGACACGCTGTTGGAGCACAGCGGCATGGTCGTGCTCCTGGCGAGCCCCGACATCGACGTCGGCCGCGTCGACGGCAGGTCACCCAACGATCGGTTCGCCGAATCGGATCCCGCGCGGATGGAGCGCTTCCGCGAGATCCTCGGTGAGGTCGCCGACGAAACCGCGAACGTCGAAGTCCTTGATCTCGCCGGCTGGTTCGCGTCGCGATCCGACGATCGCGAGCTGCGACCCGACGGCGTGCACCTGATTCCAGAGACGACGGGCACCGTCGCCGAATGGCTCGTTCCCGAGCTGTTGAGAATGCACGAGGAGCGCACCGGCAGCAACCTCACGACCGTCGACACGAGCGCGGCGCACTGAACGCGGATCCCGCCGTGGGTGTTTGAGATCGTTGACACGCGCTGTGGGCGTCTGAGATCGTTGACGCGCCGCACGTCCGCGCGGTCTGGTCGATGGAGGTCCACTCGAATGCCGCGCGCTCTGAGGTGTGCTCGCCACGCGACGGCGATGGCGCTCGTCGCTGCTGCGACGATGGTCGCGCCATTGAACGGCGTGTCGGCGACGCCATCGGGAGAAAGTGAGACCACCGAGGGGTTCGACCCCGTGCTCGCCCGTTCCATCAAGAGCTCGACTTCGGAGGAGAGTGGGTATCACTCGTGCGCGACGCGTACTGACCGCACGCTGTGGTGCTGGGGGAGCAACCACCGCGGCGAGATCGGCGACGGCACCACGACGAATCGCCTGACGCCGACGAGGGTCGGCACCGCAGAGAACTGGGTCGCCGTCGCCGTCGGCAGCGCGCACACTTGCGCTGTTCGCGCCGGTGGGAGCCTCTGGTGCTGGGGCTGGAATCACGCCGGTCAGCTGGGCGACGACACCACTCGAGACAGGGACAGGCCGCAGAGGGTAGGTACAGCGACCGGCTGGGCCGGTGTCGCGGCGGGTAGCGGGCACACCTGCGCGATTCGCCGCAACGGTGCGCTGTGGTGCTGGGGCTACAACGGTCATGGTCAGGTCGGTGACGGCACGACGACGGACAGGCACACTCCGCAGCGGGTCGGCACCGCCGGCGGTTGGGTCACCGTCTCAGCGGGTCGCAACCACACGTGCGCGACGCGCAGCAGCGGCGCGCTGTGGTGCTGGGGTTACAACTACGCAGGCCAGATCGGCGACGGCACCACCACCGAGCGGCTCCGCCCCACGCGCGTGGGCACCTCCACCAAGTGGACGACCGTGACCGTCGGCTACTGGCACACCTGCGCGACGCGCAACAGTGGCACGCTGTGGTGCTGGGGCTACAACTTCGCAGGCCAGATCGGTGACGGCACTACGACGGCCCGGCACCATCCCAGGCGCGTCGGCACAGCGGCCAGTTGGGAGAGCGTCTCCGCCGCCGCCGCGCACACGTGCGCGCTGACCACGAAAGGCATTCGCTGGTGCTGGGGAGCCAACTGGCATGGGCAGATCGGTGACGGCACGACCACGGACAGACACAGCCCCAAGAGGGTAGGTACGACGAGGCACTGGGTGTCGGTACACGCCGGTGACGGCCACACGTGCGCGACACGCGCCAACGGAGCGCTGCGGTGCTGGGGACGCAACGACGACGGTCGACTCGGCGACGGCACGCTCGTCGACAGGCATCACCCGACGCGCGTCGGCACCGACGCCGACTGGGCCGGAACTGCCGCCGTGTACGCGACCACCGCATGAAGCAGCAGATCGGGGCTCTCGAGTCGAAGGCACTCCAACGCGAGGACCGATGCGCATCCGGCGAGCGGCGATCAGGCCTACGAAACTTCGTGCCGGTACCGGTGATCAGGGTGTCGGGTCGCTCCCGAACGGCTCGAAGGCCTCGAAGCCTGCTTCCACGGGAGGGTCGGGCAGCCGGAAGGCGCGAAGTCGCGTCACCCGGTCGATCGCCTCGGGCCGCCACCCGGCGTTGACCTCGAAGTAGCGCGCCGCAGTGGCAACCGACGGCCAGTGGCAGTCGTCGAGAACGATCAATCCACCCGGCCGGACGAGCTCGCGCAGGTAGTAGAGGTCGACGAAGACGTTGTGGAAGTGGTGACTGCCGTCGACGAACGCGGCATCGGCGACCCACCCTTCCGACAACAGCCGCGGCAACGCCAGCTGGGATCGCTCGTCGATGATGGTGCAGACGGCTCCGAGACCGGCCGAGGTGATCGCCTCCTGCCCGACGTCGTGGAACCGGTGCTGGTAGGCGTCGACTATCACGTGCTTCGCTTCCGGGTGAGCGTGGACGAGCAGGGCCTCGGCGATGGCCAGCGCCGAGCTGCCGTATGCGAGACCGATCTCGATCACGCCCCGAGCGTGCTCCGCTACGAGAAGGTCGCGGAGCACATCGCAGTCGTCGTGCGGGAGTGCCACGCGCTCGAAGTCGCCCTCGGACCTGGCGCGTCTCGGACCGGCCTCGGCCAGCCTGCGCCGCTCATCGCGAACTATGGCCAGCAGCTCCCGGTAGTCCGGCATCGTCCGATTATCGCGGAGGCGGAGTCGATGCGGCCGGCCACCGGTCGCGCGCTGGCACCACAGCGCCGACCCCACGGTACGGTGGCTCGCGACGGGAGGTACTTGTCATGGCGTCTCGATCACACCATCACGGCGGGCGGTCGCCGTGGTCCTCGCACTCAACGTCATGCACCACATGGACGACCTCGACCGAGCAGCCACGGAGCTCGCCCGGGTAGTGAGACCCGGAGGGCGCATTCTCCTGGTCGACGAGGACTTCGGCGATCCCGACCACTCCTTCGGTCGAGTCTGCGCCGAGCATCACCACGGTCCGGAGCTCATCGACGCCGATGCCATGGCAGGGCGTCTCGGCTCAGTCGGTCTCGAGGACGCCACCCCCCCGGAAGGGCGCCCTGAGCGGCGAGCCCGCGCACATCATCACCGCGACCCGATCTGCGCGCTGATCCGGAGCGTGCCCGCTGAGGCCACGCCGATCGATCGCCGGGCCCAGGGATACTCCGTTCGGGGGTCGCGATGAACCCTCGGCCGGTAGGCCGTTGGGTGGGAACACCGTGGAGCCCGATGGATCTCACGAAGGTCATCGGGACCCGCCTGGGTGTGCGCAGCGGCAAGCCGCGCTTCATCTGCACCCGGTCGCCCTTCGCCTCACCTCGCTGCTGAGCTCACCGTTGGTCGAGCACGTACGCGAGCACCGACCGTGCGACTGGCAGCAGCTCCTCGGTAGTCGCCGCGGCCAAGCCGGGCGGAGGTTCCGAGGGACTCGGAACCATCGTCGTCGGCCATCCCGCGGCCATGGCCTGCGCCCGAGCGCCGTAGGCGGTGACCCGCGCCGTCGTGCCGTCCGGTGCCACTGAGAGCACCGAAGAGATGTGATCGCCAGGCGAGACGAGGTCGAGTCGTCGAGCGCGACGAACGGGTTCTCGTTCGGTATCCAGAAGGGGTCGGCCTCCGATTCAACGCGCCACGCCGAGACGACGAGCGTGTCGTCGCCGTTGGTGAAGGTTGCGAAGCGGTGGGTGATGCAGCCGTCGGCCCTGCTCAGCTCTACCCCGTCACCGGCGGTGTATCCGGGGGCGACGTCGCGCACGGCGGAGGCTGCCGCCGCGAGGAAGCTGTCGGGCAGCGAGGTCGTGTCGCGGTTGCCGTTGAGCGACAACGGGCTGCCCGACGAACCGGGGTACCAAGCCGTCACCAGGGCGCGCAGCGTCCCCGGCGCGTCGAGGCAGCCACGATCGGGGGCAAGGTTCGAAGAGGGGACGATGTCGGTCGCCGTTGGTGCCGCGTACGGGGTGGCTCCAGCCGACATCGATGGTCCGCTGTCACCGGAGCCGCTCCCGGAGCTGCACGCCGCGAGGAGGATCGCCGCAGCCAGTGTCCGGACCGTTTCCACCCGCCCAGCGTGCCGCACCTCGAAGCTCGCGTCGAGCCACTTGGAACAGCAGAGTCGGTCAAACCCGCTGTACCGTCGGCGCAGTGATCTCGCTACTTCGGGCTCGGTTCCGAACCGCGGACGCCTCCCTCGTGAGCCTCATCCTGATTGTCATCGTCATGGCGATCGGGTCATGGACCATCGGCGCTGTGTGGAACGGACCAGACAACCTGCAGTTCTTGGCTCCGATCGTGATGACCGTCTACTCGGCGATGGTCATCGTCCCGCTCAGCGCCATCGTGATCCTCACTCGGAGGGTGCGCCGGAAGAGTGGGGTCGCCGAGAGCTCGATCAACATGGTCGTGACGGGCTTCGCGGTCATTGGTGCTGCTACGTGGCTGTGGGTGATTGTCTGGCAGACCCAAGAGCTGATTCTCCGCACTTAGTAACGGCTCCCGGCCAACGTCGAAGGCGGTCCGCCAGTCGACCGCCCGGATGAGCTGCGCCCGATCGCCGGGAGAGCGCCATCGGGCAGTTGCCATGATCTTGAGGGATCACGAGGATTCCCGTGACGAAGGGAACCCTGACGACGCCCCGGTCGCAGCTCTTGGCCGCGTTGCTGTCTGCACCACTGGGCCGCGCGTCAGTAGTCCGCTTCCGCGGCGGCCACTTGCGCTGCGCGCAAGTGGCGATCCCGTCGGCGACCCTCGCCGCGCATGTCGGAGCGACGACCATGAGCTCATGACCCGGCTCGGTTACTCCTCGCCGCAACCGGCCCTGCGCTATCAGCACGCCTCCGCCGAACGCGACCGCGAGCCGGCAACGCGGCTCGGCGCGCTCCGCTCGCGTCCACGCGATGGACGCGCGATTGAACCATGCGCGGCAGCTGCCTACTTCACGATTGCCCGGCGGCCGGTGGCTCGAAGCCCCTTGCGAGGAACGATGCCGTTCGATCGAAGGCGAGCTGCGCCGCTCCCGCCGAGAACTGCCTCGCGTCGGACTCGGCGAACCAGTGCTCCGTGGCGGGATAGTCGTGAGCCACGTACTCCAACCCCCGCGCTGCGACGGCCCGTTCCATCGATCGGCGGGCCGCCCGCGACACGAAGTCGTCGTCGCTTGCGAAGTGGGCGAGGACCGGCGCAGTAGCGCGGGAGAAGTCGCCGCCTCTCGCTGCGTAGTAGAGGACGATCGCGGCAACGGGTGGGTCGGGATGCTGGGCCAGCCATACCGCCCAGTGGCCTCCCATGGAGAATCCGACCACCGACGGCGTAGAGCCCTCCTCGTCGCGGGCCCGCAGTTCATCAAGGCAACGACGGAGCTGCTTGTACGCAGGTTCCCGCCGTGTGGCTCGCAGGGCGCGGGCTTCTCGTTCGGTGGTGGCGATCGCTCCGTCGTAGAGGTCGATGCAGCCGACCAGGAGCCCGCGAGCAGCGAGCTGGTCGGCGAAGGACGTGAACGAGCCGGTCAGACCCCACCACGAGTGGACGACGAGCACCGGGTCGAGGCCCGGGCCACCCCGGCCGGCGATGTAGGCCAGATCGTCCAACTCGGCTCTCTCCATGAGCGAACCCTGTCACAGCCCGCCGACTCGACCGTCAGCCCCGGTCTCCCGCACACGCATCCAGTGCACACACAGTGCATCCGCAGGGTCACTTTGGGGTCATGCTAGGGGCATGCCGCCGAATTCCAGGCCCGGCGCGTCGAAGGCCCAGGAGCCGAGGAACGCCGCTTGTCCTGGGCCATCGTTCGAGAGCGGGTGACGAGAATCGAACTCGCGTTCCCAGCCTGGAAAGTGAGTCGGGCACCGCGCCCACCTGCATCGTCGCAGGTCAGCGGAGTGCATGGACCGCGGCGGACAGGCCTGGACGACCCCGGCCGCGCGATGGACGTGCGATGGAAGTCCGGATCGCGCGCTCCGTCTTGTCGCGCGCTACGCGAGGCCGAGGACGATAGTGAGCGCTTCGTCGACGCCCCACATCTCGGCGGGAGCAAGGTGGCAGACGCGCTTGCCGAGTCGTTGCGCGTCGACCGCGCCGAGCTGCTCAACGAGCACGCGGGTGGTCTCGCCGGCGATCTCGATCTCGGGTCGGAACGATGCCGGCCTGGCGCTGCGCGAGGTCGGGGCGACGATCACGACCGAGCGCGGGAGCAGCTCGTCGGCTTGCACGATCACTCCGTATCGCTCGCCGTGCTGCTCGTGGCCGACGCCCTTGGGCAGCCGGAAGCGGTAGACCTCACCCCGACGCACGGAGCGACTCCATGAGTGCCGCGACCTCGAGCATCTCGTCGCGGTCTTGGTCGTCGGCCTCGAGCGCGGCGGCCTCGGCTGCGAGTTCCTCGCGTTGGCGGAGTCGTTGCGCGGAGACGAGCAGCGAGGAACGGATCGCCTCGGAACGGCTCATGCCCGATGCCTCGAGGGTCCGGAGCGCGCGCTCCGAGTCTTCATCGAGTCGGACCGAGATCGCCCTGGGCATACGGCTAGTATCACAGAATGTGATACCGCAGTCAAGCGTGATGTCAACAGGCCTTCCGGGACCGAGCACGATGGCGTGGAATGGCGAGGCCTCGCCTGGTCGGCCCGCGTGTTCTGACTGCAGCGACGCGATTCCCGTCGCCGGTCTCTGATCTCGGCGGCCGTTCCTCTCGCGCCGCGGTGTCAGACTCGGCACCCCACGGGAGGCGGCGATGAGGCTGTACGAGCGAATGGGCGCGTCGTTGGGGCGGGCGCCATACGTCTGGCTGTTCCTGACGTTGGTGTTCCTCGTGGCCGTGATGCCTCCGGCAGCGCGTCCGCCGATCGCGACCGCGAGCTCGCCGACCGCACATCTGTCGGCTTGATCCGTAGGGTCACGCGGGCGACTTGGCGGTCTGGGCGTCTTGCCCCTGGAGGCCGGCGACCGGCGCCTGACCTGGGCCTTCGTTCGAGAGCGGGTGACGAGAATCGAACTCGCGTTCTCAGCTTGGGAAGAGTGTCGGGTGGGGCGCTGACCTGCGTCGTCCCAGGTCCGCCGAGTGCACCGACGTCGGCGGACGATCCCGGACGACTCCGGCCGCGCGATGGACGCGCGATGGAACGGCGCGGTCGGTCAGCCGCCGGGTCGGCGGCGGAGGTGAGCCTCGAGTGCCGGGAGGGCGACGATGTCCTTGGGCCGGCCGGAGGCTCGCTTGGAAGTCACCACGTCGCCGAGCGAGGCAACGGGTAGGTCTACGTCGGCGAGCGTGACGACCACGGAGTGCTCGTGGAGGGCGGGGTAGCCGTCGGTGAAGCCTGCGGGGGTGAAGCAGAGGTCCAGGGGGCCGTGGGTCGTGATCAGGGTCATGGTGGTCACTTGTCGGAGCATGTCCGGGTGCGGATCAAAGGCGACGCCTTCGGGATCACCTTCCACCGCAGGCGCGCGCCGAGCGTTCGCAGGGCCCGCGCCAGCTTCTGCAGGTTGGCTTCGTCGCGCGAGGGACAGATGTCGAGGTCGACCGTCGCGTAGCCGGTGGCGTGCAGACGCGCCGCGATGCCCCCGACGATTACGAAGGCGACCTGGTGGTTCGGAGAACCCGGCAGATTGCGACGACGTGGTCGTCGTCGAGTTCACGCGACATCGCTGGTGAGGTGGTAGCCGCGGGCCCGCAGGCGCTGCCGTTCGACGTCGGTGAGCGACCGCTCCCACCCGGCGAGTACGTCGTCGTGGTCGTCGCGCTCGGTGAGCTCCATCCGTAGTTCGAGGCCGGCTCTGGCCAGGATGCGAAGGAGCGTGGGGATGGTGGGTTGGCGACGCCCGGACTCGTAGGCCGACAGGGTGGGCTGAGCAACGCCGACGAGGTCTGCGAACGCCGTCTGGGACAGGCCGAGCCGCAGCCGGGCGGACTTCAGGAGAGCGCCGCTCACGCCGTGTTCCAAAGCCGACATGGTCATAGCGTATCGTCTATCGCACAGTTGAGCAAGGCGCCCGGCGTTCCGCGGCCACGTCCCCGGGAACTCGAGCCAGCGGGCGCGCCTCGGTGTACGAATGACACCAGCCGCGCGGTTGACCCGCGACGGCGCGGCGTCAAGGCGGGCGGGGACACTCCTGGCTGGCGGTCATCGCGAACTCGTTCGCCGCGGTGCCTCCGCTCGTGCCGACGATTCCGTCATGGATGCCGCACGGCCGGAGCGCGGGACTTCATCTCTCTGAGTCAACGACTTGCTCGAGGTAGCGACGCTGCATCGCGGGGAACGGTCACGTGGTGTCCGCCACGATTGCTCGAAGCCTCTCGATGTGAGCGTCGAGGTCGGCCACGTACCGCCGAAGCGCGGTTTTCCATCGTCCCGTTCGCTCCAGTTGCTCGGGAGCCAAGGGCAGGGTCTCGAAGTTGACCCAGTCGGAGCTAGTCGCCCACCGCGTGGTCTGCACCACGCGGTGAAGTGAGGTGTTCGGCTCCGCGGCGCGAGCCTCGTACCCTTCGAAGAAGGCGTTGTCGAGCCCGCTGTCGTTGAAAAGCCAAGCATGCTTGTCGAGAAGGACGATCTCCTTCGCTGGGTCGCCGATACGCGGCTCGTCCCAGTCGATCAGCGAAGCGGCACCCTCGTCGACGAGGATGTTCCACATGTTGACGTCGCCGTGGAGCAGCGACGTCGCCGACGTTGTGAGCGCCTGCGCGGACTGGTCGACGAGTGTGTGCATCTCTCGGACGAGACCGGTCGCCTCGGGGTGTAGCGCGTCGAGACCGCGAGCAAGCTCGACGATCCACGCGTGCATCTGCGAGACGGGATCCGTGACGCGCAGGATCACTCTGTCTGTTTCGACATCGCCGGTGACGCCGGACGGGAAGCGGACGGCGTGGACCTTCCGGTAGGCGGTGCCGACGGCGCGCCAGACGTCAGGCAAGTCCCGGTTCGCGTCGATCACGTCGCCAAGGAGCTCTCCGGGCGCGTACTCGTGCAGCGAGCCTTCGTCCGACTCCGGCCAGGAACCGCGGGGCGGGGACGCCGTGCATCTCGAGGAACAACGCGCGGGCGTGTTCGGGCGCCTGTCGGTGGGGCCATTGGCGAAGCACCACCGTTCGCCCCTCGGTGAGTCTCACGATGAAGACCTTGCGCTCGAAGCTCTTCCCGGTCAGCAGGCGTGTCTCCCTGGCGGGCGGGAGTGCGGCCTGGCCAAGGAGCTCGTAGAGCAGCCTCTTCGTGCCTACCGGAAGTTGGTGTCCCATCGGCGCTCCACGATCCGAACTCGCAGGCAGCAGGCTGCCACAGTGGACAGGAGGGCGCTGCCGGGGCGATGCCCGAATCGAAGTCAACCCTTCCACGACTGGGGTGATCGCATGCCGGTTCCGCTACGCGGAACCGGACCGAGATCGTGCGGCCACTTGCGCTACGCGCAAGTGGCGAGTCTGCGTGTCGCGTTTCGGTGCGGATCCGGGGTGCGGTCGTGCAGGCGACCAGGCGCTCGAGGCAGGGCCCTGTCGACGAGCTCGTAGAGGTGTACGGCGCATTCGCGTGCATGTACCGGCGGGGGCATCGTGCGCGCCGCGTCGCGACGCTTGTGGTCAACCAGGAACGATCGCACCCCAACATCAAGTACCGAGTCGCGCGGCGGGTCTCCGTCGCGCTTTTCCCGTGCATGGAGAGAGTCATAGCGATACATCGCGCGCCGCTGCTGTTGACGGTGCGGGAAGCGGCGACAACCTTGTCGATCGGGCGCAGCACCCTGTACGAGCTGATCTCGGCTGCCGAGATCGAGGTCGTGCACATCGGAAGGTCCGTCCGGATTCCTGCCTCAGAGCTCGACGCGTTCGTCGATCGGCGGTCCGAAGCAGTGGCTCCTGACTGGAGAGCTTCCCTCGGCGTAGCTGCGACGCGGCGCGGCTGAGCGTGGCGTCGATCAGGCGGCGCGAGACGGCGCGTGGTCAGGCGCGCTACGACGTGCGGATCCGGCTCGGTGGGCGGGTTGTCACGCGCACGTTCCAGCGCCGCCAGGACGGCGACCGATGGGCGCGGCTGGTGGAGGCGGACCAGGTGCGCGGGGAGGCGATCGATCCGCGAGCCGGTGACGTGCCGCTCGAGGACTACGCGACCCGGTGGATGGCGTCGCGACGACTCGCGCCCCGCACCCGCGAGCTATGTGCCGACCTGCACACTCGCTTCGTCGCCCCCGCCCTCGGCCGCGTCGCGTTGGGCCGGATCACTCCGGAGCGGGTGCGGGTATGGCATCGCGATCTCGCGGTGCAGGTGAGTGAGAACCAGGCGGCGAAGGCGTACCGGTTGCTGCGTGCAGTGCTGCACACCGCTGCTGATGACGGGCTCATAGCGCGCAACCCGTGCAGGATTCCGGGCGGTGGACAGGAGCGGTCGCCCGAGCGTCCGTTCGTCACCCCTGAGACAGCGCTGGCGCTCGTTGAGGCATTCGAGCACCGCTACCGCGCCCTCGTGCTCCTCGCTGCGACAGGTGGCCTGCGGCTCGGCGAACTGCTGGGGCTGCGCCGCTGCGGCATCGACCTCGAGGGCGGCGCGGTGCGCGTCGACGAGCAGGTCGTGCAGCTTCGAGACGGCACCCAGCTCCGCAGCGAGCCGAAGACTGCCGCCGGCCGCCGGGTCGTGGCGATCCCGTCTGTGACCGTCGATGCGCTGAGAGAGCACCTCGACCGCTATGCAGAGCCCGGTCCCTACGGGATCGTGTTCTGCGGTCACGAGGGCGGACCGCTGCGCCGGGCGACGCTGTACAACGCCTGGAACCGGGCCCGTGCAGAGGTCGGTGCAGACAACGCCACCCTGCACGACCTCCGCCACGCCAGCGCGACCCTCGCCGCGCAGGCCGGAGCGACGACCCGTGAGCTCATGTCCCGGCTCGGTCACTCCTCGCCGCAAGCGGCCCTGCGCTACCAGCACGCTGCGCCCGAACGCGACCGCGAGCTGGCAACGCGACTCGACGAGATTTTCTCCCGCCCGCGCGAAGGACGCGCGATGGAACCGGGCAAACAACAGGCCCAGGTCGATGACATGGCGCCTAACCTGGGCCCTTGATCAGAGCGGGTGACGAGAATCGAACTCGCGTTCTCAGCTTGGGAAGCTCGCCGGAGGCGGTTCGGCCACCAGGGAATTCGCGCGAAAGCCCAGGTCGCGGCGTCCGTGCTGTGACGCGCTGTGATGCGCCGTGATGCGGTGTTGCGCTCTGTAAGGTCACGCCAAGGTCACGCCGTCGATCGCAGGGGCCCAGCCGTCACCCGCGTAACCGGCGTTCAGGGGCAGTGTCTGTCGTCAGTGCTGAGTGATCGGGGTTGACTGGTGGGCTGTGGGTGCAGAGCACGAGTTCGAGCCGGTTGAGCGACTCGACGCGCACAAGGTCAGCGAGTTGATGGCGGCCGGCGGCGGCCCGCATGTTGAGATCGTGGGGCCGATGCCCGGGGGAGCGGTGCGTGCGTTCTTGGTGCGTCGCGACGACGGCGATCGACAGTTCCGGGATATCGGCTGAGATGAAGCCGTATCCATGGCTTGTCTCGGTGAAGGTGCGGTACCACGCCGCGCCCAGTGGTTCGTCGTGTGCGGCGATGAGTGCAAAGGTCGCCGTGCCTCGGCCATCCAGCGAGTTACATCGCGTAGAGCGGATCGGCGAGCACCTGGTCGGCGGTCGGTGGCGCCTTGTCCGGCCGCCAGACCGCAGCCTCGCCCAACATCGTCGCCAGAAACGTGAAGTCCTCGGCCCGGGCGGGGCGACATCGAACATCATCCACCTGGCCCAGTCCAGCAGCTTCGCGACTCGCCCGCGCAGCGCTGCAACCGCTCCAGCGTCCACGCCCCTTGTTGAGGCGCGAACCTCCAGCGCTCGGATCCGACCCTCGGGGCACAGCCGGTCGAGCATGGTCGCGCGTCAGGTGGGTTTGCGGTGGCCGACCACGGCGACCAGTCCGGCGGAGAGGGTTTCGTCGCCGAAGGCGCTGCGCACCTCGGCATGGACGCCGACCCGGGCGAGGAACTCGGGTATACGTGTGGTGTCGATGAGCACGTTGTCGTGCGTCTCGTCTTCACGACGCCAGAGGTCACCGGCGCGGACGAACATCGTCATCTCCCTCCGGAAGATCCGATCGTCGAACACCGAGAACCGGGTCGTGAGCATCCAGTCCTCTCCGAACCACACTTTCGGTGGCTGCCCGCGTCGTTCGGCGCCCCATTGCAGGTCACAGATGTCGAACGCCAACACGCCGTCGACGTCCAGCGCACCGGCGATGGCAGCGAGTGCGCGGTCGATGTCGTCCTCGCTGTCCAGGTAGCTCAACGCATGCCCAACGCTGACAATCGCGTCGGCAGTCGGCAACGGATCGTCGGGTAACCGCAGAACCTCGACCGGGACTGCGGGAACGTAGGTGCGGGCGAGTTCGACCATCGCCGGTGAGGCGTCCGTTGCGAGAACCCGATGGCCGGCCTCGGCCAAGTACTTGGTCAGCAGCCCGGATCCGCAGCCGAGCTCGAGCACGAGCCCTTCGCGTTCCCGGATCGGATCGAGCAGACGGAGGATTCCTGCCGCGACCGCATCCGCGTGGAACGCGAAACCCTCGTGATGGATTCGCGCCAGGTCCGATCGGTAGTAGGGCGACGCGGGCATGCGATGGATCGTGCCACATCGCGGCTCCGTGAGACTGCGAGCCAGCGCGTCGCAGCACAGTTCTTCGCCAAATGCACCCGACTACGCGTCGCGACAAAGAGCTGATCCGGCGTTAGGGGGCGATGCGGCGCCGTGACCTGGCTGGTCCGGCGGCAGGTCACTGGTCGAGGAGGTCCCAGTTGTCCGGGAGCGACGGTGCTGACCAGGAAGGGTCCGGTCGCCATGAAGGCCATGGTTCGTTGAACGGCGCGCGCTTGTGTTCGAGGTCGTCGATGACGGACAGCGCTTCGGTCATCACGCGGTCGACGGTGCGGCGGTCGAAGATCCCGCGTGCAGCGATCTCGTCGAACTCGTCGCGGTCTTTCCATCTCCATGACAAGTCGGGCTCGGCGACGACGTCAAGCATCAGGTCCATCGCCTCCGAATCCGACCGAGTTGCGGCGCATCGGGGCCTGGAGGTTGATGTACCAGCCGTAGTGGGATCCGTCGCGCCGCCACGACACCCAGGTCGAGTGCCACTCGTCAGGCCGGACGATCCACAAGCACGAAACGTCCCACGTGTGTTCGCCGATGACCCAGTCGGCATGGTCGAGATTCGCGATGGTCCGCGCGTGGATGTCCGGGGGATCGGGGCGGTGGGAGGGAGTGAGCGGGATCTTGCGTCGAGTTCCGAAAGGCATCCACAACAGCGTGCGTTCCTCGGTGTCCTCGACCACCGTCATCGGGCGCGCGGCCCAGGCGCGGCCCTTCCAGATCTCCTGATGCACGACCGTGGTGCCTGAATCCCACATCACGACAGCCTGCCACCAAGCCCGTAGGCCTTCGACCCGGCAGTACGGGGCATCTGTTCGGGCTCTTACGACGCAAACCTCCGGTCTCGGTGCTTGATGTGGTCGGCCGGTGACAGCTTGCCGGCCTCCGGGGCGTCGATACCGCGTGCGCCTGACCGCCTCAGCACCCAGGCGTGACGTCGCCGGAGCGACTCGCACTGCGAACAGGTCTGTCGCCGAAGTCGGTCGGGGGCACCCTCCCGACACCGAATGGGAGGTCCATCGGGATGCCTGACGGGATGCCGATGCCCCAGCGGGATGTCCAGCAGGAGGTCGAACGGGAGGTCCAACCGGAGGTCCAACGGGAGGTCTGACCGGAGCTGGTCCTGCCGCGGGAGGTCCGGCGGTCCCTTGGTGAGCCGGCCGGCGATGGTCCGATACCTCGAGCAACAGGCGTCGACTCCTTGACGCCACCCGGCTTCTGGACCGGGTGGCGTGAACAAGCCCGAAGTCGCTACCGGTCCGAGGTCCGGCAGCCTGGGCACGCGTCGAAGTCACGGCAGGCGCTGATCCAGCTCGATCGGACCCTTGAACGCGCGATCGACGCAGCCGACGACACGCTCATGGCAACGACGATCCCGAACTCGATCTCGAACGCGAAGTCGAGGCGCGTTGACCGGCCTACCCATTCGTGGAGCGACAGACGAGTGCATTCCCGCGGTCGGGAGGTCGAACGGGATGTCGGCGCGGACAGTCGTTGTCGTGATGCGGGTGACGACGTTGAAGGCGTCGGCGGGTCGGCTGGAGGGTCTCCTCGCGTACTACGCGGGCCTCGCCGAAGACCGCGGCCAGGAGGGTCCGGGTCGGGGTCCTGTCGACTACTACCTCGATCCGGACGAGCCGCCGGGCCGCTGGTGGGGCCACGGCCGGGCCGCGCTCGGCCTTGAGGGGACGATCGCCGGCGACGAGCTCCGCGCGGTGCTCGACGCGCACCATCCGACCACGGGCGCCCGGCTGGGCCGCCGGTTCGGGGACGCCTCGGCGCGGGGATTCGACGCGACGTTCTCGCCACCGAAGTTGGTGTCGGTCCTCTGGGCCCTGTCGCCGGATCCGTGCGTGCGGGCAGAGGTCCTCGCCGCCCACGACACCGCGGTCGAGACGGCGTTGGGCTGGTTCGAACAGCACGGCGCGGTCACCCGACGGGGCCGTGACGGCGTCCACCAGGTCGACGCCGCGGGGATCACCGTGGCGGTGTTCCGTCAGCACACCTCCCGGGCGATGGACCCCCAACTCCACACCCACGCGGTGATCGTAGCGAAGGTTCAGGACGAGACCGGACGCTGGCTCGCGCTCGACGCGCGGTTCCTCAAGTACCAGCAACGGACGATCGGGACCGTCTACGACGCCGCGTTACGGACCGAGCTGACCGGACGGCTCGGCGTCGTCTGGACCGAGCGCGACCCGGGAGTGTTCGACTTGGCGTGTGTCCCGGACCGCGTGCGCGACGGGTTCTCGAAACGCTGCGGGCAGGTCGACGCGAAGCTCGCCGAGCTGGTCCGACGGTGGAGCGACGAACACGACGGCGCGACACCTGACGCGCGGACGATTGCCGGGCTCGAGCGCGCCGCCGCGGTCGCATCCCGCCCGGGCAAGACGCACACAACCGACGCCGAGACACTGCGGGCCGCGTGGGTCACCGAAGCTCGAGACCTGGGCTTCGATCCCGATGGCCTCGTCGCGGAACGGATCACTGAACACCGGCCAGCAGTTGCGGCAGTCCCGGATGAGGATCTGATCGAAGAAGCACTGTTCCACGCCAGCACCGACACCTCGGCGTGGCTCCGCGCCGATCTGGCGCGTCACCTCGCCACGATCCTCGACGCGCACACCACCCCCACCGCCGACGCGCTCGTCGTAGAGATCGACCGGCTCGCCGCGCTCGCCGAAGCGAGCTGTATCGCGCTCGGCCCCGAACATCACGACACGAGCCGACATCGCCGTGACGGCCGGCCCGTCACCGAACACCTCACCGACCGGCACTTCACGACACCTGGTGTCCTCGCCCAAGAACACCACCTCCAACAC
The DNA here is from genome assembly GCA_027494135.1 of Acidimicrobiia bacterium. GTDB lineage: Bacteria > Actinomycetota > Acidimicrobiia > IMCC26256 > PALSA-610 > JAOSJK01. The sequence continues at coordinate 1,315,205 of JAOSJK010000001.1, forward strand.
TGGGCGGCACGGAACGCCCGACGCGTCGAACCGGTCGACGATCCGCAGACCGCCGCTGCCCAGGCGATCGCCGGGCACGACCGGCTCGTGTTGGTGGTCGGACCCGCCGGGACCGGCAAGACCCACACCACTGCCCGGGCCGTCACCGCCCTGGACCGGGCGGCACGACCCGTCATCGGGTTGGCCCCGTCGGGCAAAGCTGCCGATGTCCTCGCCCGCGAGGCCGGCTGTGCGACGGACACGGTCGCCGGGTTCCTCACCCGCCATCGAGGCCGACCGTCGCCGTGGCCGGCGGGCACGACCGTGATCCTCGACGAAGCCGGCATGACCGCCACCGACGACCTCGCGCGACTCGTTGCGCTTGCCGAGCGGCAAGGGTGGCGACTCGCCGCAGTCGGCGACCCCTATCAGCTGCCCGCGGTCGGGCGGGGTGGGGTGTTCGCCCACTGGTGCGACACGCTCTCACACCACGCGCTCGAAGAGCCGCGCCGGTTCGGCCAGCCGTGGGAAGCCGCCGCGAGCCTCGCCCTGCGCCGGACGGCCCGAGGCCGTCGACGCCTACGCGGAACACGGCCGGCTCACCAGCACCCACCCACTCCTCGTCGCCAGTCAGGTCGCGCGAGCCCACGAGCGTCACGTAGCGGCCGGTCGTTCGGTCGCGATCATCGCGACGACCGCGGAGACGGCCCGGGTGATCAACACGGAGATCCAATACGTCAACGGAAGGCGCGGCCGCGCGGTCGCGTTGCATGACGGGACCGTCGCGCGGGTCGGTGACCAGATCGCGACGCGCCGGAACGATCCGGCACTGCGTACCACCACCGGAGCGAAAGTCCGCAACCGGCACGCGTGGACCGTCACCGCGACCCACCGCGACGGGGGTCTCACGGTTGAGCACTCGACCCGAGGCAGCGTCGAGATCCCGGCCGCGTACGCGGCGGAGCATGTCGAACTCGGTTGGGCCGTCACGGGCTATGGCACCCAAGGCGACACCGTCGACATCGGCATCGCCATCCTGGACGCGACCACGAGCCGCAACCATGCGTACGTCGCGCTCACCCGAGGTCGGCGAATGAACCACGCCGTCCTTCTCGACCCCACCGGCGCGCAAGACCCCGCCGAACAGCTTGCCCAGATCGCCGCCCGACCCGCGAACGGCGAATCCGCCTTGAGTACGCGCGCCCGCCTCCACCGCGCCGCCGGTCTCGAACCACCCGACCACCAAAACCGTCGAGCACCAGAACCGCCGAACGCAGCGTCGCTCGCCCCAGAACTCCAAGCCAAGATCGACAAGATCACCCAACGCCTTGACCGCCTCCAACAACGCTCACCTGAACATGGCGGGCGATCGATCGGCCTGTGAGCCGCCGCGGCGGTACTCTGCAACCTGCGTCGCCCGGCCGTGTCATGACGGGCCTCTCCACGAGCAGCGCTACGCGCTGCTACTCCCATGGAGTAGGCCATGACGCGCCAGCGACGCACCGGAGGCGGGATCGACCGACTTCCGTCGGGCAAGTACCGGGTCCGTATCGTCACCCTCGACGGTCGACGCCGAAGCCTCGGAGCGTTCCCCACGAAGCGCGCCGCGGAAGCGGCGTACGCGCGAGCCGTCGTCGACCACGCCGAAGGCAGGCCACTGGTGCCTGCAGCTTCGACGACGCCGACTCTCGATGAGTACGCACCCAGTTGGGTCGACGCCCGTCTCACCAGTCGAGGCGACCCGCTCCGACCCCGGGTCCGCGACCTCTACGCCACTCAGCTCCGCCTCCACATCCTTCCCGCGCTCGGCTCCGCCCGGCTGGCGAAGCTCACACCCACCCGCGTTCGCGAGTGGTACGCGGAACTACGCGGCGCCGACGGACCCGGGGCGAGCGCCACCGCGAGTGCTACCGCCTCCTACGAGCGATCCTCGCGACGGCCGTCGAGGACGGCCTGATACCGGCGAACCCGTGCACGATGAAGGGCGCTGGCGTCGAACGCGCCGACGAGCGCCAGATCCCGACCGTCGCGCAGGTTCGTCTGCTTGCCGACGCCATCGATTCGCGCTTGCGATGCCTCGTGCTCCTCGCCGCGTTCGTAGGACTCCGTAAAGGCGAGCTCCTCGGGCTTCGTCGTCGGGACGTCGATCTCGAACATTGCACGATCACGGTCGCGCAGCAGCGCCAAGTCGACCGCCGCGGCCATAGCCTCGTAGGCGCGCCGAAGACCGACGCCGGGCGCCGCACCGTCGCACTTCCAGCGACGCTCGTCGACGATCTCGCGCTCCACCTCGACAAGTACGCGCAGCGCGGTGACGACGGCTACGTCTTCACCGGACAGAAGGGCGGTCCGCTTGCACCTCACGTGCTGCAGCGCGCGTGGGCGAAGGCGCGAACCGAGGTCGGCGTTCCCGACCTTCACCTGCACGACCTCCGTCACCTGGCCGGCACCCTCGCCGCCAGCACCGGTGCTGGAACCAAGGAGCTGATGTACCGGCTCGGCCACGCCAGCCAGCAAGCCGCCCTGCGCTACCAGCACGCCACCGGAGAACGCGACCGAGCCATCGCCGACGCACTCGATTCACTCATCGACCCGGGGCCCTGATCGATGCCCGCGGGATACCGTGAGTTATGACAAACTTGTTCTTGAACTCCGGACGAGGAACAATAATGTCATATCCGCTCTTCCACCCCGAGAACCCGCAGCCGAGGCCGCTCGTGCTCACCCTGGACGACTTTGCTGCTGCCTTCCCGGAGGAGAACGAGCAGATCGAGTTCAAGGAGGGCTTCCCGCGATCCGGCACGATTGAGACGCTCGTCGCGTTCTCCAACGCCGAGGGTGGAGTGATCCTCTACGGCGTGACGAACTCGGGTTCTGTCGGCGGTGTCACGTTCAGCGGCGAGCGCGAAGCGGAGATCCACGGGTGGATCGCCGAGGTCCACGCGCCAGGCCGCTACGACGTCTTTCCGGTCGCGGTCGCGGATCGGACCGTTGTCGTTGTCGCGGTCGACCGCCGGCGCGAAGGTTTCGCGCAGTTGCGAGACGGGCGCCTCCTGGTCCGAAGGGGCGCGTCGAACCGGGCGCTCGTCGGAACGGAGCTGACCAACTTCGTCGCACAGCGGTCGCTCCAACGGTTCGAGAGCACGCCCACGACGGCCACGTTCGACGACGCGTCGCCGGTCCTTGTGACGGCTCTGGCAAGCGCGTGGGGATGGGACGAGTCGCAGATCCGAGATCGGCTGCGCGAGCACGACTTCCTCGCGGCGGACGGACGCCTCACCGTCGCCGGCGCGCTCTACCTTCTCGACTCGTCGCATCAAGTGCTCAGGAAGTCCTTCGTCGAGGTCTTCCGATACCGGAGCGAAGGACCTGACTACGACCGCCGGATCGAGTTCACAGGTCCGCTCGAGGAACAGGTCCGGAACACGACCGAGTTCGTCGCCGCCGAGGTCGGCCACGACATCGTGATCCTGGGATCGATGCGTTACGAGCTCCCGCGCGTTCCCGGCGTTGTTCTGCGAGAGGCGCTGGCGAACGCGGTCGCTCACCGTTCGTACGAGGCCAACGGTGCGGCGGTGCGCGTCGAGATCCGCCCGGACCGCGTCGTCATCGTGTCGCCCGGCGGATTGCCCGAACCCGTGACGGTCAAGAACATCCGCGATCAGACCGCGGCACGCAACCTCGAGGTGATCAAGACACTGCGCCGGTTCGGTCTGGCCGAGGACGCCGGTCGAGGCGTCGACGTCATGCAAGACGAGATGGCGTCGAACCTGCTCGACCCGCCGGAGTTCGTCGACGACGGATCGTCGGTCACTGTCACACTGCGTCTCGACGCGGCCGTTGCGGCACAAGAGCGAGCGTGGATCTCCGAAGTCGAGAACCGTGGACGGCTGGCACCACGAGATCGCTTGCTCCTCGTGTTCGCCGCGCGAGGTGAGGTGCTGACCAACAACAAGGCCCGGCGCCTCCTCGATGTCGACAGCGTCGAGGCCCGGCTTGCCTTGCAGCGGCTGCGCGACGAGGGGTTCCTGATCCAGCACGGCGAGCGCGGTGGCGCCGAGTACCGGGTGAGTCCCGACCTCGGCCCACCTCCCGGGCTGCGGCTCTCGCCTGGAGACCTTGATTCCCTGGTATTGGACATGGCGCGCGGGACCCGTGACAAACGCCGCGGTCCGGGAGCGAACCGGGCTCGACCGTGTCGAGGCGCGGACGCTGCTCGCTCGGCTTGTGCATGCGGGACGCCTGGTCCAGCTCGGCCAGCGCCGGGGAACGAGATACGAACTCGCTGACGAGTGATCGGCCTGGCCAACGGATCGCGACCAACCCGTAAGGTCACGCGGAGGTCACGCCGCAACTTCGGCGTGCTCAACGCCAAGGCCTGAGGACATTGCAGACTGGCGCTGACCCGGGCTTCTTCCTTGGAGCGGGTGACGAGAATCGAACTCGCGTTCTCAGCTTGGGAAGCTGATGTTCTGCCTCTGAACTACACCCGCGTGACAGTCGGTCAGGGTACCAAAGCCGGCCCCGAGGAACCTCCGCCGGCAGCGGTTGGCGGCCGCGATCGGACGTTAGGCTGCCGCCGTGATCCTCTCCGACGTCTCGATCCGCAAGGCCCTTGCCGAGGGCCGCATCACCATCGACCCGCTCGACGAGGGCTGCGTCCAGCCGTCGTCGGTCGACCTGCACGTCGACCGCTACTTCCGGGTCTTCCGCAACGACACCACGCCGTACATCGACCCGGAAGGAGCAGCAGGAGAACCTCACCGAGCTCGTCGAGATCTCCGAGGAGCAGGCGTTCATCCTGCACCCAGGCGAGTTCGTGCTCGGGTCAACACTCGAGAGGGTCGCGCTCCCTGACGACCTGGTGGCGAGGCTGGAGGGCAAGTCGAGCCTCGGGCGACTCGGTCTCCTGATACACAGCACCGCGGGTTTCGTTGACGCGGGTTGGGACGGGCACCTCACGCTCGAGCTCTCGAACGTCGCCAACCTCCCGATAGCCATCTACCCGGGGATGAAGATCGGCCAGATCTCCTTCCTGCAGATGACCTCCGCCGCCGAGCAGCCGTACGGGAGCCGGGAGATGGGCTCCAAGTACCAGGGGCAACGCGGGCCGACGCCCAGCCGCTACTACCTCAACTTCCGCGACGACGCCGCGGAGTGACCGCGGCGTGATCTCAGGGGCCGGCCGCCGGGGGACGATTCTCGCGGCCGCGGCCCTAGCGGTGATCGCAGCCTGCAGCGTCAGCGACGATGCCTCATCGGATCTGTCGGCACCGCCCAGCGACACGTTGGGTGCGGCAGGGTTCGACAACACCCCGACGATCTACTTCACCGACCTCGAGAGTGGGCCGGGATCTGGTGGCGAGAACGACGCAGGCGCCTTCGTCGCGATCAGGGGACGGGGTTCGGTGCCGTGCGGGACGAGTCGGAGGTGACGATCGGAGGGGGCGAGGCAAGCGCGTACCCGGTGTGGACTACCACGGAGATCGTGGTGCAGCTTGGCGCGAGGGCGCGCACCGGGGATGTCGTCGTGCACACAGTCGCGGGCGACAGCAACGGAGTGTCGTTCACCGTGCGCGATGGTGGCATCTTCTTCGTGGCGCGTCCGGGCGAGGGTGACGACACGGCCGACGGCAGCAGGGAGCACCCGTGGGCGAGCGTTACGCACGCGGTCGACGCGATGCGCCCGGGGGATACCGCGTACCTTCTCGACGGTGCGGAGGGGATAGACGAGGACGCCTTCGACGCGTCGCTCTCGATCGAGTCCAGCGGAGAGGAGATGCGCCCCATGGCTCTCGTCGCCTATCCGGGGGCGACGGCGACGATAGGAGGTGAGGTTCTCGAGTTCGGAGCGAGGGTCCCCAACCTCGGAGTCGGGTCCACTGACTGGGTGCTCTCGCATCTCGTGTTGCGGGGCCGGCGGAGTGCACTCGATATCGGTGGGCGCGGATCGAATCGCTGGCGTGTAATAGGCAACGACATCTCATGTCCTGCAGGCGACGGCCAGACGGGCTGCTTCGTGGCGTCGCTCGCCGAGGGCGTCACCTTCTTGGGCAACGAGGTGCACGACGTCGGCCGCGACACCTCACCCGCACCCTCGAAGCAGTACCACGCCGTCTACTTCACGACCGACACCAACTTCGTCGAGGTTGGCTGGAACCACCTTCGTGACAACCGCTCTTGTCGAGGCATCCAGTTCCACTCCTCACCACTCGGCGGGGCGGGGAAGACCGGTAGGAACCAGCACGATCTCTGGGTCCACGACAATGCGATCGAGGGTGCAGTCTGCGATGCGATCAACTTCGCGACGGTCGATCCCTCGGCGGGTCCGGTCCGGGCGACGGGGAACGTGGTCACGCGCGCGGGCAGCGGGCCACCTCCGCCCGACGGCGATGCCAACTACGCCTGCATCCACATCGGTGCGGAGTCGAACACCGACCCCGTGGGCACGGGAGTCGTCGAGATCTCCGACAACCGCCTGGAAGACTGCGGTGGCCGGGGCGGCGGCGATGCGGGCGCGATCTCGCGAGGCACGGCATCACCGAGCTTGCGGGTGCTGCTCGAGGGGAACACGATCGTTCAGCGGGCCGGTGAGCCCTATCTCTCCGAGAGCACGCCAACCGAGTACCTCGACGACGGTGGCGGAAACACCTGGGACGGTGCAGGCCCGCCACCGCTCACCTGATCCGCCCTCGAACCCCTGTTTGGACCTGAGCGGAGCCATGGCGACCACCTACGTCCAAACAGGGGTGTGGGCGGCGGTGGGGATCACTCGGTCGTGACGAGCGGGGCGCGAGAATCTCGGTCATGGCGTATCAGACACCCCAGGATCCGACGGCCGTGATGGGGAAGCGGGTCGTCGCCTTTCTCATCGACCTGGTGATCGGCGCGGTTCTCATCGGCGCCGTCTTCCTGTCGTCGGCGGAGTCGAAGAGCGGTTTCCCCGACGACTACTGCGATGTCGTCAACGAGTTCGAAGACGTCTCTTCGTGCATGCAGATCGGCGACACCGTCTACGTGCTGACCGGAGACGACAACGCGCCGCTCTTCCTGGTCTCCCTCGCCTACGGGTTCGGCATCTTCGGGCTCATGCAGGGGCTGACGGGTGCGAGCATCGGCAAGCACATCATGGGGCTGCGGGTCGTGAAGGCCGACGGCACGATCTGCGGGGTCGGCAGGGCGACGGGTCGGTGGGCCATGTTCATCGTCGACGCGTTCTTCTGCTTCCTCGTGGGCCTCATTACTGTCCTGGTGACCAGACCGCACCGGCGCGTCGGCGACTTCGCCGCGGGCACATTCGTGGTCGGCAAGGACTGGACTGGCACCCCGATCGGGGGCGCCACCTGGCTACGGTCCGCCCCCGGGGTACGGCGCGCCGCCGGGACAGGGACAGCCGCAGAGCGGTTGGGCGCCGCCGCACACAGCGCCGCAGTCGACGGCTCCGCCCTCGGGCGGTTGGTCGCCGCAGCCGACTGCGCCGCCGACGCAGCCCCCCCTACGCCGGGCCCGCCGCCCGGTGCGTGGGGCTCGCCACCTCCCCCGGCGACCAGTAGCGGGCGGGCGCGCCGTCCCCGACCGGCCTGTGGCATGCTCGTTCCCGTGATCACATCGACTGCAGTCATCCAGGCGACATCCGCACGGGACGCCGGCACGTGAGCGCGCCCGCAGGTGCGGCGAGCGTCATTCCCGAGCTCGGCTTCTACACCCTGGCCGGCCAACCCGACTCGCCCCGCGAGCTACTCGACGAGGTTCGCGACGGCGAGGCCATGGGCCTCGGCACCGTCTTCATCTCGGAGCGTTTCAACATCAAGGAGGCGGTGACCACCTCGGGCGCCGCGGCCGCCGTCTCCGAGAGGATCCAGATCGCCACGGCTGCCACGAACCACAACACGAGGCACCCGCTCGTAACGGCGTCGTACGCGACCACGATGCACCGTCTAACCGACGGCCGGTTCACGCTGGGCCTGGGCCGTGGGATCGCCGCTCTCTTCGACGCGTACGGCATCCCGCACGTGACGACCGCCGAGCTCGAGGAGTTCGCCGGGCTGATGCGGCGCCTGTGGAAGGGCGAGGTGATCTTCGGCCACGACGGCAGGGTCGGCAAGTACCCGGTGCTGCACCTCGACTCGTCGTTCGACGAGGACATCCCGCTGGGTCTCACCGCCTTCGGCCCAAACTCGCTCGCACTCGGCGGACGGGCCTTCGACATGGTCGTGCTGCACACCTTCTTCACCGACGAGACCCTCGCCCGCTGTGTCGCCACCGTGAAGCGCGGCGCCGAGGAGGCCGGTCGCGACCCGGATTCGGTAAAGGTGTGGTCGTGCTATGCGACTGTCGGCGACCATCTCCCCGAGGCCCTCAGACTCCGCAAGACGGTCGGACGCCTGGCCACCTACCTGCAGGGTTACGGCGATCTCCTGGTGGCGACCAACCGGTGGGACCCGGCCGTGCTGGAGCGGTTCCGCTCCGACGGCGTGGTCGCGTCGATCCCCGGAGCCATCGACGCGAAGGCCGACACCGCGCAGTTGGAGCACATAGCAACGCTCCTCCCCGACGAGTGGCTCGCTCCCGCCGCCACCGGCAGCGCGCAGCGATGCGCCTCTATGGTGAAGGGTCAGCTCGACCTCGGTGCCGACGGCGTGATCCTTCACGGGGCGAGCCCCGCGGAGCTGGCGCCGGTGATCGAGGCGTACCGCAGCGGAGCTACAGCCCCGGGGTGAAGCTCCCCCGGCCGGCGCGGTCAGGTCGGGCTCGGCCTCGAGCGCCTCGACGAGCATCTCCGCGATGTCCTGCACGCGGACGTCGTCCTCCTTGCCCTGTTCCTTCACGCCGTCATCCATCATCACGTAGCAGAACGGGCAGGCAACGGCGATGCGGTCGGCGCCGGTGGCGACCGCCTCCTGGCTCCGCTCGCTGCTGATCTTCTTGCCGATCCCCTCCTCCATCCACATGCGGGCACCGCCGGCGCCGCAGCACATCCCTCGCGTGCCGTTGCGGGGCATCTCGACGATCTCCACCCCGCCGAGCGCGCCGATCACCTTTCGCGGCGCGACGTAGACGTCGTTGTGGCGGCCGAGGTAGCAGGAGTCGTGGTAGGTGACGCGCTCCTCGAGGGTCGCTCCGGCCAGCGAGAGCCTCCCATCGGCAACTAGCTGATCGAGGAGCTGGCTGTGGTGGATCACCTCGTACTCGCCGCCGTACTGCGGGTACTCGTTCTTCATGGTGTTGAAGCAGTGCGGGCACTGGGTGATGATCTTGCGAACGCCCATGCCGCCGAGCATCTCGATGTTCTGCATGGCGAGCATCTGAAAGAGGTACTCGTTGCCCGAACGGCGCGCCGGGTCGCCGGTGCACATCTCGCTCGGCCCGAGGATCGCGAAGTCGATACCCGCGCGCTGGAGAAGCTTCGCGAGCGCGCGGCTCGCCTTCTTGTTCCGATCGTCGAACGATCCCGCACAGCCGACCCACACCAGGTACTCGTGGTCGAAGTCGTCGCCGGGGTCGATCACCCGGACACCATCGAGCGAGGAGGCCCAGTCGCCGCGCTCGCCCTGGTTCATGCCGTACACGTTGGCCGAGTTCTCCATCGAGCGGTACGTGTTGCCCAGCTCGGCGGGGAAGTCGCTCTCCATCAACGACTTGTAGCGGCGCATGTCGAGGACCTTGTCGAGGATCTCGATGTTTACGGGGCAGATCTCGTCACAAGCCCGGCACGACGTGCACGCCCACAGCTCCTCGGAGGAGATGCGCTCGAAGAGTGAGCCGGCCGAGACGGTGATCTCCTTGTCGACTCCCACGGGCGGCGACACAGGCGGACTCCCGGTGGCGGCCATCACCTCTCCGACCTTCAGCACTATCTCGCGGGGGTCGAGCGGCTTGCCGGTCGCGTGCGCGGGACAGACCGACGTGCAGCGCCCGCAGACGGTGCAGGCGTCGGTGTCGAAGAGCTGCTTCCAGGTGAAGTCCTCCACGACCGATGCGCCGAAGGTTTCGAGCTCGGTCTCCATCAGGTTGGGGAGCGGGCTCATCGCCCCCTTGGGACGGTCCTTGTCGTGCAGGTACATGTTCATCGGGGAGGTGATCATGTGCCGCAGCTTGGTGGTGGGGAGGATCACCAGGAATGCGAGAAACGCGAGGAAGTGAATCCCCCACGTCCAGCGGTGAGCGTCTCGCAGTGAGTTCGGCGCCCACGAGGTGAACAGCTCGGAGATCGGGTACCCGACGATCGAGAACTTCTCGAAGTCGGGCCGGCCGACGAGCGCGATTCGAAGGCCCTCGGCCAGGAATCCGGTGACGCCGATGAACAGGAAGGTCGCGAGGATCACCGCGTCTTCGGGCTTCGTCTTGATGCGGATCCGGTACGGGCGCTGCACGTATCGACGCACTATCGCCCAGAGGATGCCGACGACGAAGACGACGCCCACGGTGTCGGAGCCCGCCGAGTACGCCTTGTAGGTGTCGCCGTGGAGGAACTTCAATGACTCCGGGAGCTGATGGTCGACCTCGAGCAGGACCGTCGTGATGAAGAGCCCGATGAAGCCGAAGTAGATGAGCGAGTGCATGACGCCTGCCCCGGGGTCGCGCATGAGTGTGCGCATCCACACGCCCGACCTGAAGTCGGCGAGGCGCTGCTTGGCGTTCTCCTTGGTGGTCCGTCGGTCGTCGGGTCTGCCTCGCTCGTAGTTGCGCACGCGCAGTGAGATGAGCCACGCGGTCACGAAGAGCATGGTGCCCACGACCGCGTAGAAGGCGACCTTCATCGGGGTGGGAATGTTCCCGAACACCACCCGGTGGATGTGGGACTCCTCCTCCCACCCGGTGACGGACGGCGCGATGCCGGAGCCGACCGTCCCCACGGCGGCGACGACCCCGATGGCGAGGATCAGCTGATGCGGCTTCGGACGACGCACGGCAACCTCCGCGTCGGGACAGACGCGGCGAATCTAGTCGGGGACGGAGTAGCGGGCAGGTGTCGGGATCGGAACGGCTGCCGTGTGCGGACGCGACCCGGCGGCCGGCGGAGCCGCTACTGAACGGAGCCGGCGTCGGCCGCGCGGAGTCGTAGCGCCATGCCGGTCAGCAGCTTGCGTGCGAACCCGGGGACCTCGTCGATGATCCCGGCGAACTCCCGTTGCCCCAGTACGACGAGCTCCATCGGCGTCTCCGCGACGACCGTGGCGTTGCGAGGGGCCTTGTCGAGGAGTGCGAGCTCGCCGAACGCGCTCCCCGGCGAGAGCGTGGCCACTCGCCTGCCGCGGCGGCTCACGCGGGCGGTCCCCGACACTATGACGAAGAACTCGTGACCGGCCTCACCCTCGGTGACGAGGACCTTGCCGGCTTCGACGCGAACGTCCTCGGCCCGCCGGGCGACCAGCGCCAGGTCGCGCTTGGAGCAGGCCGAGAAGAGGGGGACCTGGGAGAGGTGCTCTATGAATGCATCGCTACGCGCCATGGCGGGGAATCTACCGACTGTCGGAGCGGTTCGCACGGACCGTTCGGCCCGAACTGACATGGCCGGATGCGCCCGGAGGCGGGGGCCAAGCGGGGAGCAGGTGGGGAGCAGGCGGACAGATAGGGGTACCGCGTCTCGCGTCCCGGAAATTGACAACGGCGCGCTCAAGGTTCTAGACTCCCGTCAGATCAGAAATCCGGCGGGGGAGTCCTCGCAGGCAGTTCACAGGCGGTCACGAGGCGCCGAATGCGCTCCGAGGCCCACCGTTCCACAACACGCGTTCCACAACACGCGTTCCACAACACGCGTTCCACAACACGGAGGAGTCAAATGTCCAAGGCCGTCGGCATCGACCTCGGTACCACCAACTCGGTCGTAGCGGTGCTCGAGGCGGGTGAACCCGCAGTAGTGCCCAACTCGGAGGGCGGGCGGACGACACCGTCGGTGGTCGCCTTCTCGAAGACCGGTGAGGTTCTCGTCGGCGAGGTGGCCAAGCGTCAGGCGATCACGAACCCGGAGCGGACGATCCGTTCGGTCAAGCGCCACATGGGCACGTCCTGGTCGATCGAGATCGACGGCAAGGCCTACACCGCCCAGGAGATCTCGGCCCGCACGCTGATGAAGATGAAGCGCGATGCCGAGTCGTACCTCGGTCAGGCGATCACCCAGGCCGTGATCACCGTGCCGGCCTACTACGACGATGCCCAGCGGCAGGCGACGAAGGAGGCCGGCGAGATCGCGGGGCTCGAGGTTCTCCGCATCATCAACGAGCCGACGGCCGCTGCGCTCGCGTACGGCCTCGACAAGGAGGGCGCCGATCAGACGATCCTCGTCTTCGACCTGGGCGGCGGCACCTTCGACGTCTCGGTCCTCGAGATCGGCGACGGCGTCTTCGAGGTCAAGTCGACGGCCGGCAACACGCACCTCGGCGGCGACGACTGGGACCAGCGCGTCATCGACTGGATGGCAAGTGAGTTCAAGAACGCGCACGGGATCGACCTCTCCGCCGACAAGATGGCGCTGCAGCGGTTGAAGGAGGCCGCCGAGAAGGCGAAGATCGAGCTCTCGACGCTTCAGCAGACGACGATCAACCTCCCGTTCGTCACTGCAACCCCCGACGGTCCGCTCCACCTGGAGCAGTCGCTGACGCGCGCCAAGTTCCAGGAGCTGACGGCCGACCTGCTGAAGGCCTGTCGCGGACCGTTCGAGCAGGCGATCCGCGACTCGGGTGTGACCAAGGACAAGATCGAGCACGTGATCCTCGTCGGCGGCTCGACGCGCATGCCCGCCGTCGTCGATCTGGTCACCGAGATGACGGGCAAGGAGCCCCACAAGGGTGTCAACCCCGACGAGGCCGTCGCCGTAGGCGCAGCTATCCAGGCCGGGGTTCTCCGCGGCGACGTGAAGGACATCCTGCTCCTCGACGTGACGCCGCTCTCGCTCGGTATCGAGACCAAGGGTCAGATCATGACGAAGCTCATCGAGCGCAACACCACGATTCCCACCAAGCGCTCCGAGGTCTTCACGACCGCTGACGACAACCAGCCGAGTGTCGAGATCAAGGTGCTCCAGGGTGAGAGCGACATGGCGTACCGCAACAAGCCGCTCGGCACGTTCCAGCTCACCGGCCTGCCGCCGGCGAAGCGCGGGACTCCGCAGATCGAGGTGACCTTCGACATCGACGCCAACGGGATCGTGCACGTATCAGCCAAGGACCTCGGTACGGGCAAGGAGCAGTCGATGACGATCACCGGGGGCACGGCCCTCGGCAAGGAAGACATCGAGCAGATGATCAAGGACGCCGAGGCCCACGCGGACGAGGACCACAAGCGTCGCGAGGAAGCCGAGATCCGCAACAACGCCGACTCGCTCGTCTGGCAGACCGAGAGCCTGCTGGCAGAGCAGGCCGAGAAGGTGGACGCCGACGAGAAGGCGCGGATCGAGGAGGCGCTGCAGGCGTTGCGCGATGCGCTGGCCGGTACCGAGATCGACGCCGTGAAGCAGGCCCACGAGGGCCTGCTCGCCGCCAGCCAGGAGTTCGCGCAGCGTCTCTACGCCGCCGCTCAGGAGGCCCAGGGAGCGGCCGGTGCAGGCGCACCGGATGGCGGACCTTCGGATGACGAGGTCGCGGATGCGGAGATCGTCGATGACGAGGTCGGCGCGTAGGCGATGGATGCCGAACCCGAAGATGAAGTCGACGTAGGTGTCGACGCCGGCGTGTCCGCGGAGGCGGCCGCCGCGGCCGAGGTGGTCGGCGATCTCGACTCGCTCCTGCGCGAGCGTGACGAACTCCTCGACACTTCGCGCAGGCTCCAGGCCGACTTCGAGAACTACCGGAAGCGGGTGCTGCGAGAGCAGACCGCGGTGGTCGAGCGATCGACCGAGAGACTCGTCGAGCAGTTGCTGCCGGTCCTCGACTCGTTCGAGCTGGCGGTCATGAACCTCGAAGGAGAGCAGGCAGATCTGGTCAAGGTCCGCAAAGGCGTGGATCTCGTCTACGCGGAGCTTCTTGCCGTCCTGGAGAAGGCCGGCTTGAACCGTATCGAGGGACCGGGTGTCCCCTTCGACCCGACCGAGCACGAGGCGGTCCTGCACGACGAGGGCGACGGTGAACCCGTGGTCTCCGACGTGATGCGCACCGGATGGCGGCTGAAGGGCCGCGTGCTGCGGCCTGCGATGGTGAAGGTGACGAAGTCGGGAGCGTCGGGTGGGGGTGCCGGCAGTAGCGCTCACGGTGGTCCCGCTCCGGCCGGCTGAAGGCGGGCGGAGAGCGCATGGCAGCGCAGCGCGAGTGGTTCGAGAAGGATTACTACGAGGTCCTCGGCGTGCCGGAGGGCGCCACCGACAAGGAGATCTCGCGCGCCTACAAGAAGCTCGCCAAGAAGTACCACCCAGACGCCAACCAGGGTGACGCATCGGCCGAGGAGCGGTTCAAGGCAGTCTCCGCCGCCTACGACGTGATCGGCGACGCCGAGAAGCGGACCGAGTACGACGAGGTCCGCCGGATGGTCGCGGCGGGGGTCGGTCCCGACGGTGGTCCCGGCGGAGCGCACTTCGGCCCCGGCGGCTTCCGCTTCGATTTCGACAGCGCCGGAGCCGGCGACATCTTCGGCGGGCGTTTCGGTCGAGGACGTCGTGGCGGGTCCCAGAGGCCTCGACGCGGCGACGACCTCGAGACGGAGCTGCACCTCGACTTCCTCGACTCCGTGCACGGAGCGACGAGCACGGTCCGATTCACGTCGGATGCGGCGTGCTCGGGATGCGGCGGCTCGGGGGCGAGGGCTGGGACGTCGCCCGAGCTGTGTCCCGAGTGCCGCGGGAGCGGTCAGATCGCGATCGATCAGGGCCCGTTCTCCTTCGCTCAGGTCTGCACTGCGTGCGGGGGCGTGGGCGCATCGTGCGGGATCCGTGCCCGACGTGTCGCGGGCGGGGCACCGAGGTACGGCCGCGCGAGGTGAAGGTCAGGGTGCCCGCCGGTGTGGAGGACGGCCAGCGCATCCGCGTGAAGGGGCGCGGGGCCGCGGGCGCGGGAGGGGGCCCTGCCGGCGACCTGTACGTGATCGTGCACGTGAGCCCGCACCGCATCTTCGGGCGACGTGGCAACGACCTGACGGTCCGTGTGCCCGTCACCTTCGCCGAGGCGACTCTCGGCGCCGAGGTCAAGGTCCCCACCCTCGAAGACCCGGTGACGGTTCGAATACCACCGGGTACACCGAGCGGCAAGGTCCTGCGGGTCAGGGGGCGCGGGGTAGACGCCGGGCGCGCCCGGCGCGGCGACCTGATGGTGACGATCGAGGTGCAGGTGCCCGTGGATCTGAGCGATGGGCAGCGCTCGGCCGTCGAGGCTCTAGCCGAGAAGTTCGCGGCCGACCCACGAGCGGCTCTGTACGACGGCGCCGCACAAGCCGGCGCCGCCGAGAAGAGGAGTTCCGGCGGTGGAGCCTGACAAACGAGCCCTGTACGTGATCTCGGTCGCGGCGGAGCTAGCGGGCGCGCATCCCCAGACCCTGCGCATCTACGAACGGCGGGGCCTCATCGAACCGCAGCGGACGGCGGGCCGCAGCCGCCGGTACTCCGACGCCGACATCGATCGGCTGCGGCGGATCCAGGAGCTGACCCAGGCCGGTGTCGGCCTCGCCGGTGTGCAGCGCATCCTCGAGCTGGAGGCCGAGCTGGGGCGCGCCCGCGCCGCCCTGGCCCGCGCCGAGGCCGCGCTGGAGTCGACGCGGCGGGAGGCGGACGCGGCGGTCGCCGACGCGCACCGTCGGTACAGGCGCGACCTGGTGCCGCTCCCCCCACGCGCCGTGGTCCGGTACCGGGGAAGGTTCCTCGGGCGGGAACAAACCTGACAGGGATGTTGTCAAGTCTGGGAAGCGATCCCCTTCACGTACGCACGAGGTGAGCATGCCGATCGACCCGAACCGATTCACCCGCAAGACCGGCGAGGCACTGGGCGCCGCGCAGCAGCTCGCACGCAGCCTCGGACACACCGAGGTCGCCTGCGAGCACATATTGGCGGCGCTCCTCGATCAGACCGACGGGATCGTCACCGGGGTGCTCGAGAAGATGGGAGCGCCTCCGGCAGCGATGGCGCGCGGGGTACGAGAAGCCCTCGGCGCGCGTCCGCGGGTGAGTGGCGAGACGGTGAGGGAGGCGCAGCTCGCCTCCGAGTCACTGAAGGTCCTCGAGGAGGCCACCCGCGAACAGACCGCGCTCGGCGACGACTACCTCTCCACGGAGCACTTGCTGCTCGCGCTCTCGAATGCGCCTGGCTCGGCGGGCGATCTCGTGCGCGCCGCCGGCGTGACGCACGACGCCGTACTCGAAGCGCTCAAGTCGGTGCGCGGCAGCCACCGGGTCACGAGCGACAACCCTGAGGAGCAGTACCAGGCCCTGGAGAAGTACGGACGCGACCTGACCGAGGCCGCGCGCCAGGGGAAGATCGATCCGGTCATCGGACGCGACGACGAGATCCGCCGTGTCGTGCAGGTGCTGTCGCGGCGCACGAAGAACAACCCGGTCCTCATCGGCGAGCCCGGCGTCGGCAAGACGGCGATCGTCGAGGGCCTGGCGCGACGCATCGTGGAAGGCGATGTTCCGGAGAGCCTCCGCAACAAGCGACTCATCGCACTCGATCTCGCGTCGATGGTCGCCGGGTCGAAGTACCGCGGCGAGTTCGAGGAGCGGTTCAAGGCAGTTCTGAAGGAGATCGCCGACTCCGAGGGCGAGGTCGTCACCTTCCTCGACGAGATGCACACCATCGTCGGGGCCGGAGGCGCGGAGGGAGCCGTCGACGCGGGGAACATGATCAAGCCGATGCTGGCGCGCGGCGAGCTGCGACTCATAGGTGCAACGACCCTCGACGAGTACCGCAAGTACGTCGAGAGGGACGCCGCCCTGGAGCGTCGCTTCCAGCAGGTCTTCGTGGGCGAGCCGTCGCCCGAGGACACGATCGGAATTCTGCGGGGCCTGAAGGAGCGCTACGAGGTGCACCACGGCGTGCGGATCCAGGACGCGGCGCTGGTAGCCGCCGCCGTCCTCTCGCACCGCTACATCACCGGCCGGCGTCTGCCCGACAAGGCGATCGACCTCATCGACGAGGCCGCGTCGCGGCTGCGCATCGAGATCGACTCGATGCCGTTCGAGATCGACGTGGTGGAACGCCGGATCCGCCAGCTCGAGATCGAGAAGGCGGCGCTCGGCAAAGAGAGCGACGACGCTTCGCTCTCGCGTCTGGCTGTCCTGGAGGCCGAGCTCGCATCACTCGTCGAGGAGCGAGACGCGATGGTCGCCCACTGGCAGGCCGAGAAGCACGCCATCGCAGCGATTCGCGAAGAGAAGGAGCGGATCGAGAACGCCCGCCTCGACGCGGAGCGCGCCGAGCGCGACGGCGACCTGGAGCGAGCGGCGCAGCTGAGCTACGGGCACCTGCCCGTCCTCGAACAGGAGCTTGCAGCCACCACGCAGCGCCTGGCGGAGCTGCAGGTAGGCGGAGCGATGCTCAAGGAGGAGGTCGACGCCGAGGACGTCGCGGAGATCGTCGCGAAGTGGACGGGGGTTCCGGTGTCGCGCCTCATGGAGGGCGAGATGGCGAAGCTGGTGAGGCTGGAGGAGGTGCTCCACGAGCGTGTGATCGGTCAGGACGACGCCGTCAGCGCCGTAGCCAACGCGATACGCCGGTCTCGCGCGGGTCTCTCCGACCCTCACCGCCCGATCGGCTCCTTCCTCTTCCTGGGACCGACCGGCGTCGGCAAGACCGAGCTCGCGCGGGCTCTCGCGGAGATGCTCTTCGACGACGAGCACGCGATGGTGCGGATCGACATGTCGGAGTACATGGAGAAGCACACCGTCTCGCGTCTCGTCGGGGCGCCCCCCGGCTACGTCGGCTACGAGGAGGGTGGTCAGCTGACCGAGGCGGTGAGGCGTCGACCGTACGCGGTGATCCTCCTCGATGAGGTCGAGAAGGCCCACACCGACGTCTTCAACGTGCTGCTCGCTCTCATGGACGACGGGCGCCTCACCGACGGGCAGGGGCGCACCGTCGACTTCACGAACGCGATCATCGTGATGACCTCGAACCTCGGCGGTGGCGCAGACGAGGCCTCGGTGATGGCGGCTGTCAGAGCACACTTCAAGCCGGAGTTCGTCAATCGCGTCGACGAGATCGTCGTCTTCCATCGGCTGACCGAGGAGCAGCTCGCACAGATCGTCGACCTCCAGGTCGCGGTGCTCGCCGAGCGGCTCGCTGCCCGCGGGCTCGGCCTGGATCTGACCGACGCTGGGCGCGCATGGGTCGCACGCACCGGCTACGACCCCGATTTCGGGGCTCGGCCCCTGAAGCGGGTGCTGCAGCGCGAGGTGGCCGACCCGATCGCTCTGGGGATACTCGAGGGTCGCTACGCCGAGGGCGACACGGTCGTCGTCGACGCGCCGGCCGATGCTGCCGACGGGGGTCTCACCTTCGAGGCGACCGCCACCGCAGAGCTCGTCGGCTGAGCCCGGCGGGATCGAGGTTCGAGTCGGCGCCTCCTGCGGACGAGCCGTAGTGTGGCGGCCCGCAGGCGCCTGGCAGGAGCGGCAATGGACTTCGATCTATCCGACGATCTGACGCAGCCGATCGGCTTGGCACGCGACTTCGCACGCGAGGTGCTCCGGCCGGCGGAGGAGGCGATCGACCGGATCGCCGATCCGGTCGAGGCGTACACCGGCGAGACGCATCGCGATGTCACCCGGAAGATGCGCGAGCTCGACCTCCACAAGCTCGGCTTCCCGACGCACCTCGGCGGCCTCGGCCTACCGGGTACGGCGAGGTTCATGATCGACGAGGAGATCGCCGTCGGGGGCGCCGGCCTCGCGTCGCAGCTGGTCCTCACCCCGCTGGCGGCGAGCCTGATCACGATGTTCGGGCTCGACTCCGTCCACGACCTCTACAAGGACTACCTCGAGGCGTACCTCGACGACGTGGCAGGTGCCCACAGCGGTGCGTGGACGATCACCGAGCCCGACGTCGGCTCCGACATCTTCACCTTCGGCGCGCCCGCGATCAGGATGCGCGCGCGGGCCACCCCGGGAGGTGCGGGATACGTGATCGAGGGGACCAAGGCGGCGTGGTGCTCCAACGGATGGCTCGCCGACATGATCATGACGATGGTCTGCCTCGACCCCTCGGCCGGGATGGAGGGAACGGCGACCTTCCTCATACCCGCGGAGTGGCCCGGCGTGAGGAAGGGCAGGCCGATCGACAAGGTGGGGCTGCGCGCTGAACCAGTGCGAGCTCACCTTCGACACGGAGGTCCCCGCGGAGTTCATGATCGCGGCCGCTGGCCCGGGTTACAGGCCGATGGTCGAGACGTTCTTCACCTACGGCAACACGGCGGTGGGGACGCTCGCGCTCGGGGTCGCCAGGGCGGCCTACGAGACGGGGCTCGCGTACGCGAAGGAGCGGGGAGCAGGGCGGCCGCCCGATCATCGAGCACCAGCTCGCCGGCAGGAGGCTCTTCGACGCCTACCGTGGAATCGAGGCGGCGAGGCTGATGCTCGCCAAGTCGGCGTGGCTCATGGACCAGGGGCGGCACAGCATCGAGCGCGCGTTCGCAGCGCGCGCCCAGGCCTGCGAGACTGCGATGCGAGTGACTGCCGACATGATGCTGCTCCACGGGGGCTTCGGTGTCACCCGGGAGTACGCGGTCGAGAAGTACTACCGCGACGCCGCACCTCTGCAGATCATGGACGGCTCCGTCGACCGCATCGCTGTCGTCGCTGCCGAGAGACTCTGAGACCTACTACCCGAGAAAGGGAGCCAAGTGGAGCTGAAGGAAGCCATCGGACTGCGCCGGTCTGTCAGGTACCTCGACCCGGAGCGCCCAGTCGAGCGCACGAAGATCCAGAAGATGCTCGAGGCGGCGCGTCGAGCGTCGCACTGGGGCAACGTCCAGTCGCTGCGTGCCGTCGTCGTGGAGAGGGCCACTGCCCCCAAGGAGGTCATCGACAGCCTCGAGGCCTACGTCGGCAACTTCCAGATGAAGATCGCTCCCGTCGTGATCGTCTGGTACCTCGACGCCCAGTCGGTCGACGAGCAGCCCGACCGGCTCCGCGAGATCGTCGAGGCGCGAGCAATGGGCATCGACCTGCAGGAGACCCGTGACCGCCTGGAGCGGGTGATCATCCCGTTCTTCGAGCACCTCACCGACGTCCTCAAGTCGCCGGGGATGTCCGAGGTCGACTGCGGCCAGGGCATCGCGCAGGCGACGCTCGTGGCGTTCGAGGAGGGCCTAGGCACCTGCCTGCTCGGGAGCGCCAAGACGGCGGAGCTGATCTCGTACCTGGGTCTACCCGACCAGGCGAGGATCCTCGTGCTCCAGACGGTCGGGTACCCGGCGGAGGACGTCTACAAGGCCGGCCAGCGGCCGCGGCTCCCCCTTCGAGCGGACCTTCCACCTGAACCACTTCAGCGAGCCGTTCCCACGCGACGCCGACACGGTCAAGGAGCTCGAAGACGCGGGTCTGATCCAGTTCGTGGGGCCCGACGACATGGCGCGCCGCGACAAGGAGCTGGCCGACCTGCAGGAGAAGTTCGACTACCCGCCGCTCTAGCGGCAGCGGGCTGCCCGCGAAGGTGCTGAGAGGCCGGCGGATCACCGACCCCGGGTCGGTGATCCGCCGGCGTTCGCGAGGCGGGTTCCCGGCCTGAGGCTCCGCGGCATCGGGCCGCGCAGCCGCCAGACTTGGAGCGTGGCCGTCGCATCCCGAGACCTCAGGCCGACAGAGCGCTGGTTCGAGCGTCGCGGGATCCCGCACTTCATCGCCGACTACAGCGCCGAGCGTGACATCTGGACGCGCACGCTCCCCGCCCTCACGCTGCTCTTCCTGGTCGAGGTCGTGAACGCGCCCAGCGAGTCATTCCCGATCTGGCTCGATGCGCTTGCTGTTGTCGGAGGGTTCGGGATCCTCCTGGGTGCGTGGGCGCTGGTCAACGTCTGGAGGCGTCGCCCGGCGCTGTCGCGCCCGGAAGACCTCGGCGCGGTGGAGATCGCCGTCTTCGTGCTCGCTCCCGCTGTCATCCCGGTCGTGTTCGGAGGCCAGTGGCGCGCCGCGGTCGGCACCGCTGCGCTGAACGTCGGGTTGCTCGGCCTCATCTACTTCGGCACGTCCTACGGGGTCGTGCCGCTGACCCGCTGGGGTGCCGGCCAGCTGGTGAGGCAGCTCGGCTCGGTCACGAACCTCCTCGTGAGGGCACTGCCGCTGCTGTTGCTCTTCGTGACGTTCCTCTTCATCAACACCGAGGTGTGGCAGACGGCGTCGGGCCTCGAGTGGCCGGCGGTGGCGCTCGTCGCCGGGCTCTTCGCCATGATCGGGACGGCCTTCGCAGCGATGCGCCTCCCGCGCCAGGTGGGCGAGCTGTCGCTCTTCGAGTCGTGGGAGAAGACCGCGGAGCGGGTGGCGGGAACTCCGGCAGAGGCGCTGGCGCAGGAGGTCGAGGAGCCCGAGTCGGGGACCGCCGCGCTGAGCCGCCGGCAGTGGGGGAACGTCGGTCTGGTGGTCCTCGTGAGCGAGGGGATCCAGATCCTCATCGTGACGGTCCTAATAGGCCTGTTCTTCGGGGTCTTCGGCTTCCTGGCGATCGAGGAGCCGGTCGTCGTGGCGTGGCTGGGTCACGCGCCCGACCGGCTGTGGACGCTTGACCTGTGGGGACAGGAGATGGTTCTCACCTGGGAGCTGCTGCGCGTGGCGACCTTCCTCGCCTCGTTCTCCGGCCTGTACTTCACCGTGGTCCTGCTCACCGACGCCACCTACCGCGAGGAGTTCCTGGAGGAGGTGCTCGCAGAGGTGCGCGACGCCTTCGCCGTGCGGGCCGTGTACCTGGCGGCCCGGGGAGACGGGGCCGCGGCGACGGTTACTCCCGGAGTTACGCCCGGCGGGCCGACTACGCTCTCCCCAACGTGACCGCTATCAGGACAGCCCTCACGTTCTCCGGGTCCGTTCCGGCCCCCCCGTTCTCTCGGAAGGTGGCCAGATGCCAGGCGCGGTGATCGTGGGTACGCAGTGGGGAGACGAGGGCAAGGGCCGCTTCACCGACTTCGTCGCCAAGGAGTGCTCTCTCGTCGTCCGCTACCAGGGCGGGCACAACGCCGGCCACACGATCGTCGCCGACGGTGAGGTGTTCAAGCTCCAGCTCGTGCCGAGCGGGGTGCTCTACCCGTGGGTGGTCCCCGTGATCGGCAACGGCGTCGTCGTCGACCCCGCCGTGCTGATCGCCGAGCTCGACATGCTCGAGAGCATGGGTGTGGAGACCGGCCGGCTGCGCCTCTCGGGGAACGCGCACCTCATCATGCCTTACCACCAAGAGCTCGATCGTGTGACCGAGAGATTCCTTGGCAAGAACAAGCTCGGAACGACCAAGCGGGGCATCGGTCCCGCATACGCCGACAAGGCGTTGCGGGTCGGCCTTCGCGTACAGGACCTGCTCGACGCGAAGATCTTCCGCGAGAAGCTCGATCTGGTGTTGCGCGAGAAGAACGGAGTTCTTGCGAAGGTCTACAACCGGCTTCCCATGAGCGCCGACGAGATCGCCGACCAGTACCTGTCGATGGTTCCGCGTCTCGCCCCGATGATCGACGACACCGTGCACCTGGTCCACGAGTCGCTCGACGCCGGCCAGTGGGTTCTGTTCGAGGGAGCACAGGCGACGTACCTCGATCTCGATCACGGCACCTATCCGTTCGTCACCTCGAGCAACCCGATCGCGGGCGGCGTCTGCACGGGAGCCGGGGTCGGGCCACGCGCCATCGAGCGGATCATCGGGGTCGTGAAGGCGTACACCACTCGCGTCGGCAGTGGTCCGTTCCCCACCGAGCTGTTCGAGGGAGACGTCGACGGCGATCGCCTGGTGGAGATCGGCAAGGAGTACGGCACGAACACGGGCAGGCGGCGACGGCCCGGCTGGCTCGACGGCGTGATGGTCAAGCACGCGGTGCGTCTGAACACGTGCACCGAGATCGCGATCGCAAAGCTCGACGTCCTCTCCACGTTCGACGAGATCAAGGTGTGTGTCGCGTACGAGGACGACTCGGGCACCCGGTACGAGCACGTCCCGTATCACCAGTCCGTCCTTCACAAGGTCCGGCCCGTCTACGAGACGCTGCCGGGCTGGCGGTGCGAGATCGACGGCGCCGCCAGGCTCGAGGATCTCCCGGCGGCCGCGCGCGACTACGTGAGCTTCGTTGCGGAGCTGGTAGGGGTACCTGTCTCGTTCGTCTCGGTGGGTCCCGGCCGGGAGCAGACGGTCGTGCTGCCCCGAGCCGCGTGAACGCCTAGGGTCGCGGGCATGCGGGTCCTGGTCGTCGGAAGCGGTGGTCGGGAGCACGCGCTCACATGGGGGATGGCCCGCTCCGCCGAGGTCGACGACATCGTCTGCGCCCCCGGCAACCCGGGCATGGAGTCGCTGGGCGAGTGCCTTGCGGTCGACACCTCCGATCCCGTCGCGATCGCCGATCTCGCGGACGCCGTCGATGCCGGCCTGGTTGTGGTCGGCCCGGAAGACCCGCTGGTCGCTGGGGCCGTCGACGCGTTGACCGAGCGGGGGCGTCTCGCATTCGGTCCGGTAGGGGCCGCGCGCGCCTCGAGGGCTCCAAGGCGTGGATGAAGGAGGTCCTCGACGCGGGCGGTGTGCCCACCGCCGCGCACCGGGCGTTCGGAGCCGGCGAGGAGGGCGCCGCGCTCGCTTACCTCGAGTCCCTCTCGGCTCCCTATGTCGTCAAGACCGACGGCCTGGCTGCGGGAAAGGGGGTCGCCGTCGTGCACTCGCGCGACGAGGCGCGTGACGCGGTGCGCGAGTACCTGTCGGGGCGCGCCTTCGGCGATGCGGGGCGTACCGTGGTCATCGAGGAGGGTCTCACCGGGCCGGAGCTGTCGCTGCTGGTCCTCTGCGACGGGAGCGAGGCAACTCCGCTCGCACCCGCGCAAGACTTCAAGCGCGCCTTCGACGGCGACACCGGACCCAACACCGGAGGGATGGGCGCTTACTCACCGGTCCCCATAGCGGGGCCGGAGATCATCGACGAGGCCATGGGCAAGTGCGTGCGGCCGGCCCTGACAGCACTGTCGGCACGCGGGGTCGAGTACCGCGGGATCCTCTACGCGGGGCTGATGCTCACCCCCGATGGATTGAAGATCATCGAGTTCAACGTGCGGTTCGGCGACCCCGAGTGTCAGGTGGTGGTTCCCCGCCTCGAGAGCGACCTGTGTCGTCACCTGGCCGAGTCGGCCGGCGGGCGACTGCAGGAAGAGGTCCGGTTCACCGACGACGCTTGCGTCACGGTGGTGCTCGCGACGGAGGGCTATCCGGTGGCCCCGCGCAAGGGTGACGAGATCGAAGGGTTGGACCGGGCCAAGGCGGTCGAGGGAGTGACTGTCTTCCACGCCGGCACCCGCAGCGACGGCGACCGCCTCCTGACAGCGGGCGGGCGGGTCCTCGACGTGACGGCGACGGCGGCGAGCCTCGCCGGGGCACGTGCGCGAGCGTACGAGGCCGCCTCGCTGATCTCGTGGCCGGGCATGCACTACCGAAGCGACATCGCGGCGACGGCCGCCGAGGAGGACCGGCAGTGATCCCCCGTTACTCGCTCCCCGAGATGTCGGCGCTCTTCACCGACGATCACCGCTTCGCCGCATGGCTCGAGGTCGAGGTGCTCGCGTGCGAGGCGTGGGCGGAGCTGGGCGTCGTCCCCAGCGAGCATGCGGCCGCGATTCGCGAGCGGGCCGGCTTCGACACCCAGGCGGTTCACGACCGCGAGGCGGTCACCGACCACGATGTCGCGGCGTTTGTCGACGTCGTCCAGGAACGGGTCGGGCCACCTGCGGGCGGGTGGGTGCACTACGGCCTGACGTCGAGTGACGTCGTCGACACCGCGCTCTCGGTCACTCTCGTGAAGGCGTGTGATCTGATCCTCGATGCTGCGGCGGCGCTCGAGTCCACGATCGCCGAGCGCGCCCGGGAGTTCCGTGACACCCCGATGGTCGGACGCACTCACGGGATCCATGCCGAGCCGACGACGTTCGGCGTCAAGCTCGCGCTGTGGGCGCTGCAGGTTCGGCGAGACCGGGAGCGGCTGATCCGCGCGAGGCGTGCCGTCGCCGTCGGCAAGCTCTCCGGAGCGGTCGGTACCTACTCGAACGTCGATCCGAGGGTCGAGGCTCATGTCTGTGAGCGACTCGGGCTCGAAGCGGTACCGGCGACCCAGGTGCTGGCGCGGGATCGCCACGCGGAGCTCCTATACGCGTGTGCGTCGGTGGGAGCGACCGTGGAGTCGTTCGCCCTCGAGATCCGGCACCTCCAGCGCACCGAGGTGCGCGAAGTGGAGGAGCCCTTCCGTACCGGTTCGCAGAAGGGCTCCAGCGCGATGCCCCACAAGCGCAATCCGGTCAAGTGCGAACAGCTCTGCGGGCTCGCCAGGGTGCTGCGGGCGAACCTGCAGGCCGGCCTCGAGAACGTGGCGCTGTGGCACGAGCGCGACATCTCTCACTCGTCCGTGGAGCGTGTCATCCTCCCGGACTCCCTGATGCTCGCCTACTACGTGCTGGTCCGCTTTCGGACGGTCGTCGAAGGCATGCGCGTCTACCCCGAGCGGATGATCGAGAACCTCGACTCCTCCTACGGGCTCGTCTTCAGCCAGCCTGTGCTGCTGGCCCTGATCGAGGCGGGCCTCAACCGCGACGACGCGTACCGCTTGGTGCAGCGCAGCGCGATGCGGGCGTGGGAAGAGCGTCGTGCGTTCCGCGACATCCTCGCCGAGGACGATGACGTCACCGGGAAGCTCGATGCCGGGCGCTTGGACGCCTGCTTCGACCTACGGCACGCGATCGCGCGCGTGGGGCGCACGTTCGACGTGCTCGACGAGATGGAGAAGTCACAACCCACAAGGGAGACGACGTGAGCGAGACCACGCTTCCCCATCTCTACACCGGGAAGGTCCGGGAGCTCTACGAGGTGGCGCACGACAGGCTCCTCATGGTTGCGACCGACCGGCTCTCGGTCTACGACGTCGTGCTCCCCGACCCGATCCCCGACAAGGGACGCGTTCTCACGGCGCTGTCGGCCTGGTGGTTCGACCGGACTGCGTCGATGGTGCAGAACCACGTGATCTCGTCCGACCCGACCGACTTCCCAGAGACGGCCGGGCCCGTCGGCGGCAGGGCGATGCTCGTCCGTGCGACCACTCCGATCCGCATGGAGTGCATCGTGCGTGGCTATCTGTTCGGGGGTGCGTGGAGCGAGTACCGCAAGCACGGCACGGTGAACGGAGTGACCGTGTCGGCTGGTCTGCGGGAGGCGGACCGTCTCCCGGAGCCGATCTTCACCCCCACCACGAAGGCCGACGAGGGCCACGACATGCCGCTGACGCGCGACGAGGGCGTGGCGCTGGTGGGGCGCGATCGTTACGAGCGACTCTCGGACCTCTCGCTCCGCCTGTACCAGCTGGGCGCGGCGAGGGCGGCGGAGACCGGGCTGATTCTCGCCGACACCAAGTTCGAGTTCGGTGACATCGACGGAGAGATTCTCGTGATCGACGAGATGCTCACCCCGGACTCATCTCGGTACTGGCCCGCCGACAAGTACGAACCGGGGAGCTCGCCCCCGTCGTTCGACAAGCAGTACGTGCGTGACTACATGGACTCAACCGGCTGGGACCACGAGCCGCCCGCTCCGAGCCTGCCGGCCGAGGTCATCGACGGCACCCGAGCCCGGTACGTCGAGGCCTACGAGCGCCTCACCGGCAACTCCTTCGACGAATGGTTCGGCCCCGACCTCTGAGGCACGAGCGTCGATAGACCACAATATGTGTGGTCTATCGACGCTCCTCCCGGGGGCGGGGAGGGGTGGGGGCCGGTAGGATCGAGGAGTGCCCGCCTTCGAAGCCCGCGCCGACATCACCCACCTGCCCGGCATCCTCGATCCGGCGGGGGCTACCGTCGAACGTGCCCTGCCGGCGCTCGGTTACGGCAACGTCTCGCAGGTGCGGATCGGCAAGAGCATCCACCTGATCATCGACGCCCCCGACGCCGCGACGGCACGCGCCCAGGTCGACGAGATGTGCCGCCGGATCCTCGCGAACCCGGTGATCGAGGCGTACGAGATCGGACTGACGGAGCTCGCGCGGTGACGGTACAAGTCGGGGTCGTCCTCTTCCCCGGGACCAACTGCGAGCACGACGTCGTGTGGGCCGTGGAGCACCTCGGGGGGTCGGCCGAGATCCTCTGGCACGGCGACGCGACGCTGGGTGGCGCCGACGCTGTGGTGATCCCCGGCGGCTTCGCCCACGGCGACTATCTGCGCACGGGCGCGATCGCCCGCTTCTCACCGATCATGGACGCCGTACGCGATCACGCGCTTGCCGGTGGACCGGTAGTGGGGATCTGCAACGGCTTCCAGGTACTCACCGAGGCGGGGCTCCTGCCGGGTGCATTGCAGAAGAACGCCGGCTTGAAGTTCCTGTGTACGACGGTCGGGCTGACGGTCGAGACGACTACGACGGCTCTCACTAACCGTGCAGCGACGGGCCAGGTTCTGCGAATACCGATCAACCACTTCGAGGGAAACTATGTCTGCGACCAGGCGACCCTCGACGCCCTGCGCGCCGAAGATCGCGTAGTTCTCCGCTACGTGGAGAACCCCAACGGGAGTCTCGACGACATCGCCGGGATCTGCAGCGAAGGGCGCAACGTCGTCGGCCTGATGCCTCACCCGGAACGCGCTTCCGAGGCGATTCTCGGCTCGGACGACGGAGCAGTTCTCCTGGAGTCGCTCCTGGCGGCGGCAGACCGGGTCGGGTCGACTGCCCGCTGACCACCCGAAGCCGCCGCTGGGGAGCGGTCCGGATCAGCCGGGCGCGTGATCCCGGCCTTCTTGAGGACCTCGGCAGGCACTCCGACCGACCGCCATGACGAGTAGGCGATGCCCTTCCGGGCGCCGTAGCCCTTCGCGTGCTTCACGAAAGCCTTCTCGAGCCCCGTGAGGTCTACCTTCACCTGCATGCCCGCGAGCTCCGACAGGAGATCATGGCGCTCCTGGATGAGATTGAGGCGGGTAGTGACGCTCGCCGTGTCCAGTGACTCCTCGATTGCGGCGAGACGCTTCTTGATGCTGTCGGGCGTGCGCTTGCGGCCTCGCTTGGGGCGGTGTGCGTCGAGGGCCTCCAGATAGTCCCGTACGGCCTTTGACTGGGCGCGCCCCTCCGCCAGAGCCTTCTTGTGCGCATCGGTCATTGTGGACTTCTTGGCTCTGGGTGACATCTCCGACCTCCGAATTCGACGTATTGCTTAGGGACCATTACTAGCACATCATTCCGGCGAGAGCGCTGTCGCCAGGGGTCTCATGCAGCGATTTGATCGCCGGTGAGGACCCGTGAATCGACGAGAAGCGTCCCGGCTCATAGGTTCATAGTGAGTCCCCCGAGAGACCGAAGTGGCAAGCGGTCCGCATCGCCGCGGCGCCGTGCTCCGAGAGCGGCCGCTGCGCGACAAGAGCTCTCGCGGCGTGATCCCGACGGAGGGGTCCGGGTAGTCTCGGCTCGATGGAGCCGTTGCATCGACAGCTCGGGATGACCGACGACGAGCTCGACGCCGTGATCGCCGAGCTCGGCCGCGACCCCACCGACCTCGAGCTCGCCATGTACTCCGTCATGTGGTCGGAGCACTGCTCGTACAAGTCGTCGCGCACTCACCTCAAGCGGTTCCCGACGGATGCGCCGTGGGTCCTCGTAGGGCCTGGGGAGGGTGCCGGAGTGATCGACGTCGGTGACGGACTCGCGGTGGCGATCCGCATCGAGAGCCACAACCATCCGTCCGCCGTCGAGCCGTATCAGGGCGCGGCGACCGGCGTCGGGGGATCATCCGCGACGTCTTCTCGATGGGTGGCGCCCCATCGCCTTGATGGATCCGCTGCGATTCGGCACTCTCGACGATGCGCGCACCCGGTACCTCTTCGAGGGCGTCGTCTCGGGGATCTCCGGCTACGGCAACTCGGTCGGTGTCCCGACCGTCGGAGGTGAGGTCGTCTTCGACGACTGCTATCGCGACAATCCGCTCGTCAACGTCTTCTGCCTCGGAGTCCTACCTCACGATCGGCTGGTGCTGGCCCGCGCCGAGGGTCCGGGGAACCTCGCGGTGCTCCTCGGCTCCGCCACCGGGCGCGACGGCATCGGCGGCGCGAGCGTGCTCGCCAGCGCGGGCTTCGCAGAGGGTCCGACGAGAAGCGGCCCTCCGTCCAGGTTGGCGACCCGTTCGAAGAGAAGCGGCTGATCGAGGCCTGCCTGGAGCTCCTCGATCGGGGGCTGGCGGTCGGCGTCCAGGATCTGGGCGCGGCCGGGATCTCCTGCGCGGCGTCGGAGACAGCAGCGAAGGCGGGCGCCGGAATGGACGTCGACTGCGCGCGTGTCGCTCGCCGCGAACCGTCGATGAACCCGATCGAGCTGCTCACCTCGGAGAGCCAGGAGCGGATGCTCGCGATCATCGAGCCCGAGCGGCTCGACGAGGTGCTCGAGCTCGCAGGGCGATGGGAGGTACGGGCGACCGTCGTCGGGCGCGTAACCGACTCCGGCCGCTTCCGGGTCTACGACGGTCTCTTCGACGCGATCGGAGTTCCGGGGCAGAACCCCCTGCCGCCACCGGGCGATGCGCCGCCTGCAGTCTCATCCGATCGCGAACCGATCGCCGACGTCCCCGCAGGCAGCCTCGGCGACGGACCCGTGATCCGACGCCCCTTCGAGCGCCCCGGCTACCAGGACGCCCTGCAGGAGCGTGACCCGCGTGCACCTCTGGCCGAGAGGTTCCCCGCTGGTGCCGACCTCGCCGGGGAGCTGCGTGCACTGCTCTCTACCCCGACGATCGCCGACAAGTCGTGGGTGTACAGCCAGTACGACCACCAGCTCTTCCTGAACACCGTCGTCGGGCCGGGTGGCGATGCTGCAGTGCTGCGCCTGAAGGGCACCGGCAAGGCGCTCGCCCTCTCGACGGACGGGAAGGCGCGCTTCTGTCGTCTCGACCCGCGCACTGGCGGGCGACTCGTCGTCATAGAGGCCGCCCGCAACGTCGCGGGCTCAGGCGCCCGACCGCTGGCGCTGGTCAACTGCCTCAACTTCGGGAACCCCGAGCACCCCGACGTCATGTGGCAGTTCGCGGAGGTCGTCGAGGGCATATCGGAGACGTGCGAGGCACTCGGCATCCCCGTGATCGGAGGCAACGTCTCGTTCTACAACGAGTCGCGCGGCGAGAACATCGACCCCACGCCGGTTGTGGCCGTCGTCGGCCTGATCGACAATCTCGACGGTCCGCCACCCGCCGCCGCTCTGACGGACGGACAGAAGCTGATGGTCCTCGGAGCGACCGCGCCCGAGCTCGGCGGATCCGAGTGGGCCGCGGTAGTGCACGGTCTCGACGGCGGCATGCCGCCGATCGCGGATCTCGACGCCGCCGTCCGGCTCCACGGACTCGTGAGCGCGCTCTCCGCCGAACGAGCGGTGGCGGGAGTGCACGACTGCTCCGAGGGCGGCCTGGCCGTCGCGCTGGCGGAGATGGCGTTCGCCGGCGCGTGCGGGTTCACGGTCGACGTTGCATGTGTGCCATGTGCGGGCTCTACGACTCCAGCGGAGGTCTGCTTCTCCGAGTCGGCGTCACGGGTGGTGCTGGCGGTCGAACCGGTCGCCGTCGAAGAGGTGCTCGCTCGGGCCGAGGGTGCCGGCGTACCGGCGGCAGTCGTCGGCGATGCCGGCGGCGGCCGGCTGATCGCGACCGGAGCGTTCGACATCGCTCTCGAGGATGCGGAGAGCGCCTGGCGCGAAGCCATCCCCGCGGCCCTCGGCGTCACAGCCACCAGCCCATGAGCCCGACCGGGATGGAGCCGGAGGTGCAACGCTCTGTGAGCCCGCCCCCCACAAGCACCGCCGCTCCGCCCGAGACCGGATCCACCCGTCAGGGCGTGGGATACTGGCGGAGGTGAGTGAGCAGATCCGCGAGGCCTGCGGCGTCTTCGGCGTCTACGCACCCGGTCAGCCGGTGTCGAACCTCGCGTACCTCGGACTCTACGCGCTGCAGCACCGTGGGCAGGAGTCCGCGGGCATAGCAGTGAGCGACGGCGACACGATCACCGCAGTGAAGGACATGGGCCTGGTGAGCCAGGTCTTCGACGAGCGGAGCCTCGCCTCGCTCGACGGGCACCTCGCTATCGGCCATGTGCGGTACTCCACGACGGGGTCTTCTACCTGGCGCAACGCCCAGCCGGTGTACCGGTCTGTCGGCGACGTCGGCTTCGCGCTCGGGCACAACGGCAACCTGGTCAATGCAACAGCGCTCTCCGCAGACCTGGGAATGCTGCCCGGCGTCCTCACCTCCGACAGCGAGCTGATCGGCGAGATGCTGGCGCGGCACTACGGCCCCGAGCCGCGCTCCGACGGTCGCGACCTCGAGCACGCTCTACTGCAGGTCCTCCCCGTTCTCGAGGGTGCCTTCTCGCTCGTCCTGATGGACGAAGCACATCTCTTCGGAGTGCGCGATCGGCACGGGATACGGCCTCTCGTGCTCGGGCGGACGGAGGGCGGTTGGGTTCTCGCGAGCGAGACCTCCGCGCTCGACATCGTCGGCGCGCACTTCGTGCGCGACGTCGATCCAGGTGAGCTCGTGGCGATCGACGCGAACGGAGTGCGCTCCATCCGATACGCGGAGCCCGACCCGAGGCTCTGCATCTTCGAGTTCGTCTACATCGCGCGGCCCGACACGATCCTGTACGGGCAGAGCGTCCATGCTGCGCGGCAGCGGATGGGTGAGGAGCTCGCACGACAGGCGCCTGCACCCGCCGACATGGTCATGCCCGTACCGGAGTCCGGTGTCCCGGCGGCACAGGGGTTCGCCCGCGCTTCGGGCATCCCCTACGGCGACGGGTTCGTGAAGAACCGCTACGTCGGTCGCACCTTCATCCAGCCGAGCCAGCGCGAGCGCGGGTCGGGCGTGCGGGTGAAGCTCAACCCGATCCGGGCGAACATCAAGGGGAAGCGGCTGGCGGTGGTCGACGACTCGATCGTCCGCGGAACCACGACCCGCCAGATCATGGCGGTGCTGCGCGAGGCCGGCGCGGCCGAGGTGCACTTGCGGGTCTCGTCGCCGCCGTACCGGTGGCCGTGCTTCTACGGCCTCGACACGGGTAGGCGTTCGGAGCTTCTGGCCGCCGACATGTCGGTGGGTGAGATCGCTGAGTACCTGCAGGTCGACTCCCTCGCGTACCTGGAGCTCGACAGGCTCGTGGCTGCGACCGGCGTGACCTCCGAGGCGTTCTGCGATGCCTGCTTCACGGGCGAGTACCCGGTCCCGGTCCCCGACCACGACACCAAGCTGGCTCTCGAGCCGGCCGAGGAGCCGCGTCTACCGGGCACCGTCGAGCTCGCCTGATCAGGAGCGGGATTCATGAGCGACGACTCCGACGGCCCCGACGACTCCGACGGCGCGGATCGGCCGCTCACCTACCGCGCTGCGGGGGTCGACATCGGGGCGGGCGAGAAGGCCGTCGAGCTAATCAAGGAACACGTCCGGTCGACCTTCAGACCGGAGGTCGTCGGTGACATCGGCGGATTCGGTGGGCTCTTCGCCCTCGACTGGCGCTCGTACCGCGATCCGCTGCTCGTGTCGTCGACCGACGGCGTGGGTACGAAGTCGCTCATCGCGCAGCTGACGGGTCGACGCGACACGATCGGAATCGACCTGGTCGCCATGTCGGTCGACGACATCGCAGTGCAGGGTGCCGAGCCGCTCTTCTTCCTCGACTACATCTCGGTCGGCAAGTTGGTCCCCGAAGAGGTCGACGACATCGTTGCGGGCGTCGCCGAGGGGTGCCGTCAGGCCCGCTGCGCACTGCTCGGCGGCGAGATGTCGGAGCACCCGGGGATCATGGAGCCCGGAGAGTTCGACCTGGTCGGATTCGCCGTCGGGGTCGTCGAGCGATCGCGGGTGCTGCCGTCGGGTGTCAGGGCCGGGGATCGCATCGTGGGCTTCGGGAGCCCCGGTCTCCGCTGCAACGGTTACTCGCTGGCCCGCGCTGCGTTGCTCGAGCAGGCGGGCCGGCGGCTGGACGACCGCGCCTGGGCAGGCGCGCACCACGACCTCGCCGACGAGCTACTGCGCCCCAGCGTCATCTACGCGCCGGCGATGCAGACTCTCACGCGGCACGTGGAGGTGCACGCGTTCGCACACATCACGGGTGGCGGCATCCCCGGCAACCTCGAGCGGGTGCTGCCCGAGCGGTGCGACGGAATCGTGAGGCGCGGCGGATGGGAGGAGCCGCGGATCTTCGGTGAGATCCAGAGTGCCGGGATGATCCCCGACGCCGAGATGGAGCAGGTGTTCAACCTCGGTTTGGGGATGCTCGCGGTCGTCCCGAGTGGTGACGAGCTGAAGGCGGTCGACGCGATACGGGTGGCCGGGCACGACGCATGGATGGTCGGAGAGATCGTGACCGGAACCGGCAAGGCGCACGTGGAGCGCTGATCGGCGCGGCCGAGACAGCGACGGATTCCGCCCCTCACTCCAGCCAGCACGCCTCCACCCAGGTCCATCGACTGCACGCCGGGCAGGTCATCCGGTGCTTGAATCGCCGTCCCGGCAACGGGACGACGAACCCGAGGGGGAGGTTGAGCAGGGCGAAGTCGAAGTATGTGACGCGGGTGCGCGCGTTGCAGGACGAGCACTCGACCACGAGGGTCCCCGGGCGCGGCGGATCGTGAGGCGCGGTGCGCTCGGGCGGGGTCGTCGCCGTCGGTACCGCGCCGGCACCCGGATCCTCCGAGGCAGCCGAGAAGATCGCGCGCTTCCCCGACGGATCGCGTCCCGATCGTTCGGACCGCGTGTTGAAGTCGCGCAGGTTCCCCGTCACGGTGCCTCGGCTCCGAGATCGGCGTGCAGGACGGCGGCGATCGCGCGGTACGCGGCGCTCCCCGCCGACCTGGGCGCGTGTTCGAGGATGGAGAGGCCGCGCCCCGGTGCCTCGGCGAACCTCACGGACTTCGGGATCGGTGGGTCGAGAACCTCGAGTCCGAATCTTGTCCGAACGTCGTCGAGGACCTCGCGGCCGTGGCGCGTGCGCGCGTCGTACATCGTCGCGACGACCCCGCGCACGGTGATGCCCGGGTTCGTGAGCTCGCGCACGTCGTCGATGGTCTCGAGGAGCTGAGCGACGCCGCGGTGGCTCAACGCCTCGCACTGGAGAGGGATGAGGACGCCGGTCGCCGCTGTGAGACCGTTGACCGTCAGGACCCCCAACGAGGGTGGGCAGTCGACTAGCACCGTGTCGAAGGCATCGGGGAGCGAGGCGAGTGCCCGGGCGAGAACGTGCTCGCGGCCGGTCCGGGTGAGCAGGTGCACCTCGGAGCCGGCGAGGTCGATCGTCGCGGGGAGCAGCGACAAGGCGCCGGCTTCGAGCACGATGTCCTCGGCCTTGTTCCGACCGAGGGCCACGTCGTGGAAGCTCAGCGCGATGGCGTCGGGGTCGAGGCCGAGAGACCACGTGAGGCAGGCCTGAGGGTCGAGGTCGACCAGGAGGACTCGCTCGCCGAGGTCTGCGAGGGCGACGCCGAGGGTGTGGACGGTGGTGGTCTTGGCCACACCGCCCTTCTGGTTGGCGACGGCCAGCACGCGGGGCACAGTCTCGGAGTCTAAGTGCGCAGGCGCCTGTGTGGTCAGGGCACTTGGTAGCGATCTCCCGACGGAGGGCCCGTCGGGCGACCGGTCAGCGCTCATTCCTGACCCGGCGCAAACGTGCTATCGACGCGGTGGGCCGCGAAGTGTACGGTTATGGCGCAATGTGTACGGCCCGGGCGTGCGCGAGAGGCACCCGGACGCAAGACGAGGGCGTGGGCGCCCCTCGGGAGCTCGTGTCGTGGGGAGGCGGTCTCCGACAGCCCACGTAACGGCCCCGAGGATCAAGGCGGACGAGCAGATGCAGCAGCACGAAGATGACGCCCTTCTCACCCCGTCGGAGGTAGCGGCAATGTTCCGCGTGAACCCCAAGACGGTCACCCGATGGGCCCGCGCCGGGAAGATCTCGGCGATTCGGACCCTCGGTGGACACCGACGGTTCCGTGCGAGCGAGATCCGACACTTCTTGGAGCGAGTCGAGGAGGGCGAGTCGGTCTGACGCCGGCTCAACGCTCGGGCGTTGCCCGGGCGGTTCATTCCCCACACCCGCAGCGCTCGCTGAGGACGACCCGGTGGCGATGAGGCTCCCGGCCATCCGGCCGGCGTCGCGTCGCCACCGTGTCGCGTGCAGTGGTGTCGCGTGCAGTGGTGTCGCGTGCGGTGGCCGGGACCGGCGTCGATCCGGTGACCTCGCGCTTTTCAGGCGCGCGCTCTGCCAACTGAGCTACCCGGCCCGGGGTGGGAGGGTTCTCCCCCCCCTGGCGGTCCTGACGGGATTTGAACCCGCGGCCTCCGCCTTGACAGGGCGGCGTGCACTCCAAACTGCACCACAGGACCTTGCCGGCGCCGGTCGGATGACCGTCGCCGTGGTGTGCCCCCAGGGGAGTTCGAATCCCCGTTACCGCCTTGAAAGGGCGGCGTCCTAGGCCACTAGACGATGGGGGCTCGGCTCCACCGGAGCCCGCGAATCGTAGCAGCAGCGACCGCCCCGCAATCCGGTCGGCCAGGCGGCGGCGACGCTCCGGGTCTCAGGTGTGGAGGGCGCGAGGCGCGAGATGGTGCACCGGTCGGGCGCCCGGGTGCGAGTGGCGCCGGAGGGCGCCCGGTACCTTTGGCGCGTGCGCAACCGAGACGTCGCCCGACTGCTGGTGCTGGGTGCCGTCGTGACCGGGCTCGTGGCGTGCTCGGGTGACAACGACGGGATCGCCGAGACCGCGGCCGAGGAGGTGGCCTGCCCCCTCATGGAGCGGCTCCGGGCGGCCGGCGACACCGTGGCGTCGGCGGACCTCTCCGATCCCGTCGCGTTCGACCAGGCGCTCGACGACGCGGTGGCCGACTACCTGTCTACTCTCGACTCTCTGGCCGAGGTCGTACCCGAGGAGCTGCAAGCGGATCTCGCCACGCTGCGCTCCTCTGTTGAGCAGCTCCGCTTCGACGACGCGGTCGCCGCCCGCGCCGCTCTCGACGGGTGGGTCGGCGGCAGGTGCGGCTCGTCGCCCACGACTGAGGCCGGGTAGGCCCGCGGGCCCGCTCCCGCCCGGGCCCGGCGTAGGAGGGACCTAGCGGGCCTCGGCATCGCCGGCGCTGTCGGGGTCTTCGGAGAGCACGAAGACGGCGAACTCCCGGCGGCAGTACTTCTGGAAGTGCCCCCACAGGGGGAAGTACTCGGTCATGCGCGGCCAGAGCCGGGCTCGCTCCTCTCCGGTGACCATCCGTGCGACGACCGGCCAGGAGCGGTCGCGGACCTCCACCTGCCCACGAGGGGTCGCCTCGAGGTTGAGCGACCAGTTGGGGCCGCTGCCGAAACCGGCGAAGGAGCCGACGACGATCAGGTCGTCGCCGTCGGTCATGTAGTTGAGGCAGGTCGAGAAGGCGTGGCCGCTCTTGCGCCCGGTCGTCGTGAGGATGAGCACGGGCGCGCCCTGGGTCTCGTCCATGCCCTCGCCCCCGGTCGCGCGGTACGCATCGACGTGACCGGTTCCCGCCATCCGTATGATCGAGGGGTCGCGGCTCTCGATGATCATCCGCCACTCGTCGTCGGAGATGAAGTCGGGCTTCGGTGGATGTTCCTCACCCGCCTCGATCCTGCGGAGCTGCTCCTCGGTGACCGCTTGATCGACGGGTCTCGTGTCGCTCATCTCATCTCCTCGGGCGTCCGCTCGAGCGGATGGCTAAGTGGCGTCGGGCGTGGCCGCAGCGTCGTACTCCCCGAACACCTTGCTGGCGATCCGGAAGCCCTCGATGGCTGCGGGGAATCCGGCGTAGACCGAGGTGTGCAGGATCACCTCGCATATCTGCGAGCGCGTGAGGCCCTGGTTGAGCCCGATGGAGACGTAGGCCTTGAGCTGCTCCGGTTTGTGCGTCGCGGTCAGCAGGGCGATGGTGATCATGCTGCGGTGCTTCGCATCGAGTCCCGGCCGGGACCAGACGTCGCCCATGACCGTGGAGACCGAGAAGCCGTTCCAGTCGGCGTCGATCTCGTCGGGGACCGGGAACCTGGGCAGCGTGGGGCTGCCGGAGAAGAGATCCATCGCGGTGGCGATGCCACGGGCGAACCGGTCGTCGGGCTCTCCGGTCATCGCGACCACCTCCACGACGCTCATCTCGACGGTTAGTGACGTTCACCCGAGCCTATATCGGTGCTCTCGGGCACGGCGCCTCGGCCTGCGACACCTCCGGCGCCGCCGGGCGTCACTCCGCGGGGAGTCGCGTGAAGTCGGGGTCGCGCTTCTCGCGGAAGGCGCGCATGGCCTCGCGGTTGGCGGGGCCCCCGACCAGACCGGCGAACGTGGGCCCCTCGCGGAGACGCGCCGCCCGCACGGCGTCGAGGCGGGCGTCGAGCATCAGTCGCTTCGTCGCGACGAGCGACGCGATCGGCATCGCCGCGATCTTCTGCGCCACCGCGAGCGCCTCGTCGAGGAGCGCCTCCGGGGCGCAGACCTTCCAGGCGAGCCCGATGGCCTCGGCCTGCCGCGCGTCGATCCACTCGGAGGTGAAGAGCGCGTGGGCCGCTTCCTGCCAGCCGACCCGCTGCGGGAGCAGCAGGCTGTTCCCGGCCTCCACCGTGACGCCGAGCCGGACGAACGGGGCGCGCAGGCGCGCACCCTCGGACATCAGCACGAGGTCGCAGTGCGGCAGGATCGTCAGGCCGATGCCGACGCCGAGCCCGTTGACGGCCGCAACCAGGGGCTTCGGGAACGACTCGACGACCTCGATGAACGGGCCGAACCCGTGCGGCGCGCCGTCGTCGTGAACGCGCGGCTCGCCAAGCTCGCCGAGGTCCTGACCGGCGCTGAACGCCCGACCCGCTCCGGTGATGACGACGCAGGCCACCGAAGGGGCGCCGGCCGCGTCGGCAAGCGCGTCGCGGACAGCGTCGTAGAGGGCGTCGTCGAAGGCGTTGAGGGCGTCGGGGCGGTCGAGAGTGAGCAGCCGCACCCGGCCGCGGTCCTCGACCCGCAGCACCCGATCGCCTTCGGGCCGGGCTCCCATGCTCAGTGCTCCACCCGCTCGGGGTGACCGGACCAGACCCAGGCGACCGTGCGGCGTGACAGGCCGAGCATCATGCCGCCGAGCGACGACGGGTGGAGGAAGACCGTGTTCGGACCGCGCTCGCCGTCGCCCTGTTCGACAGTCGCGCCGGCGCCGGTCTCGGCGATCCGTTCGGCGATCGCCGGCAGCTGGTCGGTCTCGGCGAACGCCATGTACAGGGACTCGCCGAAGCGCTCGAAGTAGCGGTGCATGGTGCTCCCCGGCTGGTCGGGGGCGATGACCTCGAGCCGGTCGAGCCGGTCGGGGTCGAGGAGAGTAAGGGTGCCCGAGTAGCCGTACCGGTCGGAGGAGATCGGAACGAACGCCGAGGAGTCGATGCCGAGAAGCCCCGCATAGTGCGCGGTGGCGCCGGCCGCGTCGCTCACCAGGTTGGTGACCTCGTAGAAGGAGTCGACGGCACCGACGGGAGGGGGAGGACTCGCCGGCGGAGTCGGTGCTCACCACGAGTCGCAGGCCATGGCCGCCGGTGTGGGGGTGTCGAGGTGGACCTGGTCTCCCTCGACGGGGGGCTCGACCCCGCGAGAGCGCAGGTGCGCGACGAAGGCGGGCAGGTCGGGGGTGGACATGCCGCCCGCGTACAGGTGGCCGTCGCGTTCGCCGACGGCTGTGGCCACCGGCCCGGCGCCGTCCGGTTCGAGCAGCTCCACGCGGCCACTCCCCAGCCGGTAGGTGGTGCGCGTCGCCCCGAGCGCAGCGACGCGGTCGTCGCCGTCGTGCTCGGCGCCCAGCAGGCCGACCCAGCCCGCCGCGGCGGCCCTGCGGTCGGGTACCGCGAGCTGCAGACGATCTACCCGCGTGAGCACGGGCGGCAGTCTCCCATGCCGTGCCGATGCCCGCACCTGCGTCGTGGAGGCGAGACTCCGGTAGTTTCGCGGAAGCGCCGGGCCGCTAGCTCAACGGGTAGAGCGTCGGACTTTTAATCCGCAGGCACCGGGTTCGAGCCCCGGGCGGCCCACCGGGAGGTCCGGGAGTCGAGAGGTGTGAGTCGCGGTGCGGTCAGCGCAGTATCGCCCGTCCGCCGCACGAGGCAACGGCCTCCGGCTCGGTGACCATCCTGGTGTCGAGGCGCGTCCGGTAGTCGGACGCCTCCTCTATCTCGGCGTAGTAGGCGGCCTTGCGGCGAGCCACTCGACCGTTCGGGCGCGGCTCGGCGGGGAGCGACTCCGGATCGAGCTGAGACGTGATGCCGTCCTTGAGCAGCGCGAGGGCCTCGGCGCGCAGCTGCGAGACGCGCGACTCGCTCACACCGAGCTCGTCGCCGAGCTCCTGCATGGAGAGCTCTTCGAAGAAGTAGCCGACGACGACTCGCCGCAGACGTTCCGGCAGCGTCTTGACGGCATCGACGAGGTATCCCTGGCGCTCGCGCTCCAAGAGCGCGTCCTCGGGGTTGCCGCCACCGTCGGAGAGGAGTGACTCGGCGTCACCGTCGAGGACGAGTGACTCGTAGTTGATGACGGTTGCACGGTGCACGTCTTCCACCAGCTTGTGCACGGTCTCGGCCGGGATCTTCATCTCCTGCGCGATCTCGTCGGCGGACGGGGCGCGCCCCAGACGCGCTGCGAGCTCCTCCGACGCGCTCTGCATACCGCGGAGCGGGCGCGCACCGAGCGGCTGGCCCAGTCGAGGCCGCGCAGCTCGTCGAGGAGCGCTCCCCGGATCCGGGTGGAGGCGAAGCGGTCGAAAGCGATGCCCCGCGAAGGGTCGAAGGAGCGCGCCGCCTGGGCCAGGCCGAGCATCCCCGCCGAGATCAGATCGTTGCGGCTCACGTGGCTCGGGACCCGGTGAGCGATCTCCGATACGACGTACCCGACGAGCGGGAGGTGCTGGGTCACGAGCGCCTCCTCGTTCTCCGCGCGCACCACGTCGACTCGCTCTGTCTTGCGGGTGGTCTTCATCTTGCCCCCTGCCCTCGGTTGCTGCCTCCGTCAGAAGACGGTTTCGACGGGATGGGCCCGCGGCCTTGATCAACCCTGGGGATGAATTCCGCGGGCTCGGAGCCCCGCAGGGGTACGATCGTGGGGCGATTTGTCGGGTTGTGGAGGTTCGGTGGAGCAGTCGGTGGAGCAGTCGGTGGAGCCGAGCGTGAAGCGTGCGGTCGTGGCCGACGAGGCCGCCCTGCTCCGCTCCGGAGTTGGTGCCGTCCTCGAGTCGTGCGGGCTGGAGGTCGTGGGCGAGACGCACTCGGGGCGCGCGGCGGTGAGGCTCGCTGCCGCCGACGACGCCCAGTTGCTCGTTCTCGGTGTCACGACCGATCTCGACCCGGCCGACGTGATCCGCCGGACGAAACGACTCCGGCCGCCGCCGGCGGTCGTAGCCCTGCTGAGAGGGCGGGAGGATGCACCCGCCCTCGTATCGCTCGGGGTCGACGCGCTCCTCATGCGCACGGTCCGCACGGACGACCTCACCGACGCCGTCCTGCGCGTCTTCAAGGGCGAGCGGGTCGTGGCCCCGGCTCTGCTACCCGCGCTGGTAGGAGAGGTGCGACCAACACCGCGGGTGGGCCCCGCCGGCGGGAGCGACGTGGTCCTGACCTCACGCGAGCGGGAGATCCTCGCCTTCCTGGCGGAGGGCCTGGCGAACCGTGAGATCGCCGCGGAGATCTTCGTGACCCTCGCCACCGTCAAGACCCATGTGGCTCACATATACGCCAAGCTCGGCGCACGGAACCGCAACGACGCGCTCGGGCGCGCCGTGGCGTTGGGTCTCCTCGGCTGATTCCGGCTCCCTGGTCGGGGCGTGATCGGGAGCTCCGGGCTCGGATGCCTTGACTCCCGGGCGCACCCCGCCGATTGGGTGGTTGCAGACGAGCCCCACGAGGTCGGGTCGATCGAGTTGAACGAGCTATCGGACATCCTGTTCCGCACGAGACGGCTGATGGAGCTGCTCGTCTTCAAGCTGGCCGAGGAGAAGCTCGTGGCCACGACCGATCGGTCGGAGTGGCTCGTCCACGCCGGTCGTGAGGTCGACTCGGTGGCCGCCGAGCTCCAGGTCGTGGAGCTCGAGCGGGCTCTGGCCGTTCAGTCGATCGGGGAGTCCATGGGGCTCGGCGGTGCGCCGAGGCTCGTCGAGATCGCGGCCGCGGCCCCGGCTCCATGGGGGAGGATCCTCGCGGATCACCGCAGCGCGCTGATCGGCCTGCTCGACGACGCTCACGCCGTCGCCCGTACGGGTCGCGGGGTGCAACCCGAGGTGTCGTTCGAGGTCTCGTTGCAGGCTCCCGGGCAGGCGCCGGGCGGCGGCTCACAGAGCGCGGCTGTGGCGACGCGCGATGGCAAACTCACCGGCGAGTGCACCGGCAGAGCAGAGCCCGGCGGGACGATCGACGTGATCGTCGACGAGCTGCGAGTCATGGACGCGGCATCCGGCGAGTCCGGCGGCCGGCCGGAGGCCGGCGTCGCCGGCCATCGCGCGAGGGACCTCGATGCAGAGCTGGCGATAGCCGTCGAGGCGCTGCAGATGCACGAGGTCGCGACTGCTCACGCGCAGCCGTCTCCCATCAGGGTGATCCAGGCGTCGCTGGTCGAGTTCCTTCGCTGAGAGGCAGAGTTGACCGAGACGGATCTCACCCGGGAGGAGTGCGTAGACGCCGGGCACATCTACTTCCCGGCGGGACTTCCGGGCTTTCCCCGGCTGCGCAGCTTCGAGCTGGTGCCACTGGGAGCCGGCGAGGGCCCGTTCTCAGCACTCGTCTCGTGTGACGATCCCGGGGTCCGATTCATCGTGGCGTCGCCGTGGGAGTTCCGGCCCGACTTCGAGCTGGACCTGGACCCCTCGACGCGCTCCCGTCTCGGCATCTCGGGGCCCGACGATGCAGAGGTCCTCTGCGTGATCACTCCCGGGGAGCGTCCGGGTGAGTCGACGATCAACCTGCTGGGTCCGATCGTGGTGAACCGCCGGACGCTCGAGGCGCGTCAGGCGGTGCTGTCGGGCCCCCGCGCCGCGGTGCGGGCGCCGCTCGGCGGCGTGTAGAGGGCGCTCCTCCGGATCGATCCCGACGCCGGTGGGTTGCGTGCCCGGCCGCACGGTGAGTCGTATGCTGGAACCGATCGTCACGGCGGCCGCCGCGGAGGGAGTGTCCCGTGCTCGTGCTCACCAGGCGTGTGAACGAGAGCATCATGATCGGGCACGAGATCGTCGTCACCGTGCTCGAGGTGCGCGGCGATCAGGTCCGGCTCGGGATCAAGGCCCCGAGGTCGGTCGACGTGCACCGCGAGGAGATCTTCGCCGCGCTGCACCGGGCGAACACCGATGCTGCAGCCGCATCGGAGGAGCGGGCCGGCGAACTCGACTCCGAGGTGTCGACCCTACCTACGCCGCAGGAGTAGCTCCTACTTCACCAGCTCTATGTAGCGGTTCTGTCCGACGATTCCGGGACGCTCTCCGATGTCGCCGGGGAGCATCTTCGCCGGGAGCACCCAGCCGGTGACCTCACTCGCCTTCTTGTTGTTCTTCCCGATCGACGCGGGGTTCCAGGGGCCGGGCTCGTAGGTGATGTTGCAGGAAGTGGCGTTGCAGTCGCCGTTCAGCGTCTGGAGGAAGACCGCCCGGAAGTTGGTGATGTGCAGGCAGTAGCTGTTGTTGCCGCAGGGCCCCGACTCGGCGAAGCGCGGCAGGTACACGAAGCGCGGGCTGAGCTGGATGTCGTAGAGGTCGATGGGTGACTCGGTGACGGTGTTCCGCGCGAATACCGGGGCCGAGTACCCTCCGCCGGCGTAGTTGCCGACGCAGGTGCCGAGGGCCACGTGCATCAGGAGCTCTTTCTCGTCGGCGGTGTAGGCGCCGTTCGAGACGATCGCGCCGAAGACGCTCGGCCAGCATGATGACGGGACGCTCCCGGACCCCTCCAGCGACGGGCTGATGAACTCCCAGAGTCCCGTGTTGTCGACGCCGGAGACACCGGCGACCTTCCGCACGGACTGGAGACCGACGGGGGCCAGAGCGGATGTTCGCTGCAGGCGGGCAGCCTCACCATCGGGGAAGCCGGATCCGCTGAGTAGGCCCTCGTCGAACGGGTTCGACTTGTTGCCCGTCAGGTTCTTGAGGGTGTTCGGGCCGGCGTTGTAGCACCCGTCGAGGATCTCCGTGCCCACGTACACCGTCAGGTCGTGGTCGACCCCCATGGCGATGTTCTGCATGAGCTTGTTGTCGGCGTTCCCCTCACAGTACGGGTGAGGGTTCGGGGAGTCCGTGTGCAGTACCTCGTTTCCGTACTGGGATACGTCGAGCATGTTGAAGTCGCCGTTGACAGAACCCGAGCACGGCGCCGTCGTCGTGCCGGTGGATCCCGACTTGATGCAGACCTCTCCCGACCCCACCCCCGCGAAGAGCGAGAAGGGGAGCGTGCCGCTCAGCCCTGCGTTGCGGACCCGTGCCTCGGCCACTGCTCCGGTGCTCAGCGTGCTCCGTCCGAGGATCCTGCCGAAGAGCGCGGCGTACGTCTGAGTCGGGACGCGCACTCGGACGCGGTTGTACGAGTTGTCGTACGAGATGCATGGGCTCGATGCGGTCCTGGGCAGCGCGCCGGAGTCGGTGCACGTGTTCCAGGGGAAGGAGCCGCCGGCGAGGTTCGTCGACGCGTACGACTTGGCGTCGGCATCGGCGGTGGCCGTGACGGGTAGGACCTGTGCCGCCGCTAGAGCGGACGAGTCGGCGGTGTTCTGTATCTGCCGCTTCTTCGAGCGCGCCATGCCGAGATCGACCACGAGCGCGGAGAAGCCGAGCAGCACAGTGAGGGTGATCACGAAGAGGATGAGCATCGCACCGCGCTCATCGCGGGAGCGCCTCATCCGCACCACGACCAGTCGCCGGCGTCGCCGCCCGTGGAGAGCGACGTCGCTGGTTGCTCGATCCGCATCGTGACCTCACTCTTGAGGACCTTGCCGCCGAGGAACGGCGAGAGGAGGCCGGTGAGCGACTCGACCGTGTACGAGCCGCAGACGGTCACCGGTTGTCCGACTGCCGTGCTCCCGACCTTCACGTACACCTTCGTCTTCGAGGTGTTCAGCCCGATGCGGCTCTTGGTGTACGAGACGAGGTTGGCGGTCGTGTAGTTGGTTACGACCGCCTGGCGCGCGCCCTCGCGCACCCCCTGGTTGAGAGCGATCTTCTTGTCGAATGCCGCCCCGAACTCGATGACGCCGAAGAGGAGCAGGAAGAGGATCGGTACGGCGATCGCCAGCTCCACGAGGGCGGCACCGCGCCGGTCGCGTGATCTGCGTGGACTGGAGGTGGTGTGCCGGCGGGCCCCGGTCTCATCCATCAGAAGAGCCTCCGCGCTCGCCGGTGTGGCCGGGTGCGTTGCCGCTGTTGCCGGGGTTCTCGCCGGTGTGGCCGGGTGCGTTGCCGCTGTTGCCGGGGTCGTCGCCGGATTGTCCCGGGGTGTCGCCGGACTGGCCTGGGGTGTCGCCGGTGTGGCCGGGTGCGTTGCCGGACTGGCCTGGGGTGTTGCCGGTGTGGCCGGGTGCGTTGCCGCTGTTGCCTGGGTCGTCACCGGTCTGGCCGGGTGCGTTGCCGCTGTTGCCGGAGTCGTCACCGGACTGGCCTGGGGTGTTGCCGGTGTGGCCGGGTGCGTTGCCGCTGTTGCCGGGGTTCTCGCCGGTGTGACCGGGTGCGTTG
Organism: Acidimicrobiia bacterium; assembly: GCA_027494135.1. Classification (GTDB taxonomy): domain Bacteria; phylum Actinomycetota; class Acidimicrobiia; order IMCC26256; family PALSA-610; genus JAOSJK01. The sequence goes on from JAOSJK010000001.1 coordinate 1,359,975, forward strand.
CCGCTGTTGCCGGGGTCGTCACCGGACTGTCCCGGGGTGTTGCCGGACTGCCCCGGCGTGTTGCCTGTCTGGCCGGGTGCGGTGCCCGACCTGCCCGGCGCGTCCGATCCGGGCCGGCCGTGGTCTGCAGGGGCAGGCCCGACTCGGCCGTCGGGGATCTGCACGCCGATCACCGACGCCAGCTCGGCGGCCACGCGCTGGGCCGCCCGAGGGAGAGCACCGGCTGCGGCTGCTCCGCCGAAGGAGGCCAGCGCGAGGATGCTTGCCGCCCATGGCATGGCCGAGCGCACGCGGCGCGCGGAAGTACCTCGCGACGGAGCACCCGGAGGTTCCTGCGCGCCGGCGTGCGCGGTGGCCATGGCGGCGAGGTGCTGCTCGACGACTGCGGGGAGGGGCGGCTTGAGTAGCTCCCGGCGGAGCTCTCGTACGATGGCGTCTGCAGCGTCGGCCGGGCAGGCTGCGTCGTCCCCGTCGCTGTCGAGGCCGCCGTTCTCGTTCGCGAATGGCGAGTGGTCGTCGATCGGTTCCATCACGTTGGCAATCGCCGGCGGGGCCTTCGAGGAAACGGGTGCCGCCACTCCGCCGCCTGAGCCGCCCGGCGCGCTCGATCCCCGGCTCGGCCGGTCGGGGTGTCCGGCTAGCGGACGGCTGCAGGCTCGACCGCCCGGGCGAGCGCTGCCAGCGCCCGCCGCTGAAGGGTCTTCACGGCGCCTTCCCGCTTCCCGAGGATGCAGGCCACGTCGGCGACCGGAAGATCGGCGATGATCCGGAGCAGGACGACCGAGCGCTGGTCGGGCGTGAGGTCCTCGAGCGCTCTCACGACGGGCCTTGCGGCGAGTCGATCGAGGATCGCGTCCTCCGGCCCGTCATACGACGGGCCGGTGACGCCGGGCTCATGGGGCCCGACGTGCCGGTCGCTGATCCGGGCGTTGCTGCGTCGCTCGTCTACCAGGCGGCGGTGGGCGATCGTGAAGACCCACGAGCGGAAGTCGGACTCGTCACCACGGAATCGCGAGAGCGCCCGCATCACTCCGACGAAGACCTCGGATGTGAGGTCCTCCGGCTCCGAGGCCCCATGGCCACGCATGTAGCCGAGCACCGCGGGTGCGACGGAGCGGTAGAGAGTCGCCATCGCTTCACGGTCGCCGGAGCGCGCGGAGCTCAGGACCTCTCGGAAACTCGGGGACCGCCCCCGGGGACCTCCGCCGCCATAGCGTCAACCAATCGAGCACTCAGAGTGATACACGTCGAACCGCGACGGGTACCTTACCCGCCGAAATCGGGGATTTCACTGCGCGCCCACCGTGAGCACGGCGGCCGGGCGCCTCACCAGAGCCCGTCGAGCGGGGTGTGCTCCCGACCGAGCGCCTCGGCCACCGCCTGGTTCGTGACGGCCCCCGACAGCGTGTTCACTCCCAGCGCGAGCGCCGGTTCGGCGAGCGCCGCGTCACGCAGGCCGCGCGTCGCGATCTCCAGCGCGTACGGCATCGTCGCGTTGGTCAGCGCGTACGTCGACGTGTTCGGCACGGCTCCCGGTATGTTGCCGACCGCGTAGTGGACGACGCCGTGCCGCTCGTAGACGGGGTCGCTGTGCGTCGTCTCGCGTATCCCTTCCACGCAGCCGCCCTGGTCGATCGCGCAGTCGACGATCACCGATCGCGACTTCATGGAACGCACCAGGTCTTCTGAGACGACCGTCGGTGCACGACCGCCGGGAACGAGCACCGCTCCTATGACGAGGTCGGCGTCGGCGATGGCGCGCTCCACGGCGCCGCGGTTGCTCGCCAGGGTCATGATCCGGCCCTTGTGGATCTGGTCCACCCAACGGAGTCGGTCGAGGTTCCGATCTAGGAGGAGGATCTCGGCCTCCATGCCCTGCGCGATCCATGCCGCGTTCCAGCCGACGTTGCCGGCGCCGAGAACGACCACGCGCGCGGCGCGTACGCCCGGCGCTCCGCCCAGGAGCACACCTCGCCCACCGTGCCGGTACTCGAGGAAGTGCGCGCCGATCTGCGGGGCCATACGACCCGCGACCTCGCTCATGGGGGCGAGCAGTGGCAGTGCTCCAGAGGGGACCTGGACGGTCTCGTACGCGACGCCGGCCGTGCCGCTGGTGAGCAATGCGTCGGCGACGCCGGGATACGCGGCGAGGTGTAGGTACGTGAAGAGAACCAGTCCGTCGCGCAGGTGCGCGAGCTCGGAGTCCTGGGGCTCCTTGACCTTGAGGATGAGTCCCGATCGCTCCCACACGTCGGCTGCGGCGGCGACGATCTCCGCGCCGACGGCCGCGTAGTCGTCGTCGGTGAAGCTCGATCCCGCGCCTGCGCCGCTCTCGACCAGGACGCTCACCCCGTGGTTGTGCATCTCGAGCACACCGTCGGGCGTGATGGCGACACGGTTCTCGTCGGTCTTGACCTCGCGTGGCACACCCACCACCAGAGGCGCGCTCACCGGACCACCTTCTCGGAGGCCGCTGTCAATACGGTCCGCAGCACGGATTCGATGAAGTCGAGCTCGGCCTCACCGGTGACGAGCGTGGGCGCGAGCTGGATGACCGGATCGCCGCGATCGTCGGCGCGGCAGATGAGGCCGGCCTCGTAGGTGGCCGGAGCCACGAGGCCGCGGAGAAGCGACTCCGCCTCCTCGCGTGAGAACCGTTCGGAGGTCGCCTGGTCCTTCACGAGCTCCAACGCCCAGAACCAGCCTGCGCCGCGAACGTCGCCGACGATCGGTATGTCGAGCAGCCCCTCCAGGCGCTCGCGGAACCCGCTCTCGTGGCGCTGAACGTGCCCGAGGAGATCCTCCTCCTCGAGGATGCGGAGGTTCTCGAGCGCCACCGCGCATGACACGGGGTGGCCGCCGAATGTGATGCCGTGGAGGAACGACTTCTTCGCGCCGAGGAAGGGCTCGGCGAGGAAGTCGCGGCAGTAGACGGCACCGAGTGGCGAGTAGCCGCTGGTCAGGCCCTTGGCCGTGGTGATCATGTCGGGGAGGAAGTCGTAGCGCTGCGCACCGAACATGGTTCCGAGCCGCCCGTACGCGCAGATAACCTCGTCGGAGACGAGCAGGACGCCGTGACGGTCGCAGATCTCGCGGACGCGTTGGAAGTAGCCCTCCGGCGGAGTGAAGCAGCCGCCCGCGTTCTGCACCGGCTCGAGGAAGACGGCGGCGACGGTCTCGGGACCCTCGAAGAGGATCGCCTCCTCGATGGCGTCGGCTGTGAGCTCCATGAACGCCTGGTCGTCCTTGCCGAGCGGGTGCCTGAAGCGGTTGGTGTTCACGACGTGCACGCCGCCGGGGGTGAGTGGCTCGAACGGAGCGCGGAACGAGCTAACGCCGGTGATCGCCAGCGCACCGAGTGTTGTCCCGTGGTAGGCGGTGTTGCGCGCGATGACCTTGTAGCGCTGTCCCTGCCCGATCGCCCGGAAGTACTGACGTGCCAGCTTCCAGGCAGATTCCACCGCCTCGGACCCGCCGGTGGTGAAGAAGACGCGATTCAGGTCGTCGGGGGCGAGTGAGGCGAGGGTCCCCGCCAGCTCGATCGCAGGCGGGTGCGCGTAGGACCAGATCGGGAAGTAGCCGAGCTTCTCGCCCTGGCGCGCCGCCGCCTCGGCGAGACGCCTGCGACCGTGGCCGACCTGGACGGTGAAGAGGCCCGAGAGCCCGTCGAGGAGTCGATGACCGTGCTGGTCGTAGACGTAGCAGCCTTCGCCGTGGGTGATGATCGGGATCTCGGCGTCGTCGTACGCCGAGAGGCGGGTGAAGTGCATCCACAGGTGCCGCTTCGCGGTCTCCTGGAGGGCGTCGTTGTCGATGTGGTCGCTCACGGTCACCTGGTTCCCCATGCATAGGTCTGCTTGTGAAGTCGGAGGTACATGAACGTCTCTGCAGCGCGCACCCCGGGAATGCTCCGCACCTTCTCGTTGAGAATCGTCAGCAGGTGCTCATCGTCCTCGCAGACGACCTCGAACAGGAGGTCGAACGAGCCCGACGTGAAGACCAGGTAGTCGACCTCGGCGATCGCAGCGAGCGCGTCGGCAATCGCGTTGATGTCGCCCTCGGTCTTGACGCCGACCATCGCCTGTCGGTTGAAGCCCACCGTCAGCGGATCTGTGACGGCGACTATCTGCACGACGTTGTCGTCGATCAGGCGCTGCACGCGTTGACGTACGGCCGCCTGCGAGAGGCCGACGTCCCGAGCGAGCTTGGTGTAAGGACGGCGACCGTCTTGTTGGAGAAGCTCGATGATCGCCTTGTCGGCGGTGTCGAGTGGGCGAGCCCCCTGGTCCGAGATCCGGCGGCGGTCTGAGCCATCGGCTAACCGGTGACGGCGGCGCAGAAATCCGCGAACGCGTCGACGTAGCGGTCGATGTCGGCGTCGGAGTGCTGCACCGAGAGGGTCCACTGCTCTTCGTCGCCGGGAGTCATGAAGACGCCGCGATTGATCATCCAGGGGAATGATGCCGTGTAGAGGGCGACGTTCGTCTCCAGGAAATCGCGGTAGCAGGTGAGCCTCTCGGCGCGGTAGGAGACGCAGCCCTTCGCTCCTAGGTCGACTGCGTGAGCGGGGAGCCCGTTCTCTGCGATCGCCTTGGCACAACCGTCGGCCAGGCGAGTCCCGACGCGGGCGAGCTCGGTGTAGGCGGCGGGCGTCAGAACCTGCGTGAGGGTGGCGAGAGCCGCCGCGGCGACGAGCGGGTTGCCATTGAAGGTCCCTTGCTGAGCGGCGCCGCGCTCGATCGCGTCCATGATGTCGGCGCGGCCGCCGAAGGCCGCTCCGGGCGTGCCGCCGAAGGTGGCCTTGGCCCAGCACGAGAGGTCGGGCTGGACGCCGTACCGGTCTGCCGCACCTCCGTAGGCGACGGTGGCCCCGCTCTTCACCTCGTCGAAGATGAGGAGTGCGCCGTGCTTGTGGAGCAGGTCCTTCAGCCCCTGCAGGTAGCCGGGTAGGGGGCTCGGCTATCCCGATGTTCATCATCACGGGTTCGAGGATCAGACAGGCGATCTCTCCCGGTAGGTCGGTCAGGAGTCGCTCGAGAACGGTCAGCTCGTTGAACGGGACGACGTGCGTGTAGTCGGCGACCGAGGCAGGTATTCCGAGAGACATCGGAGTGGTCGCAGGCATCTCGCGACCGCCGAGGAGATCGGCGCCGGGCAGGACCGAGAACATCACAGCGTCGTGGTGGCCGTGGTACGAGCCCTCGATCTTGACGATGTGGTCGCGCCCGGTTGCGGCGCGTGCGATCCGGATGGCGTGCATCGTCGCTTCGGTCCCGGAGTTGCAGAAGCGGATCCGATCGACGCTGAATCGGTCGCAGAGGACCTCGGCGAGCTCGACGGTGGCAGCGGTCGGGGCGGCGAAGTGGGTGCCCGAGGCGGCGGCACCCGCGATCGCCTCTCGGACCTTCGGGTGCGCGTGCCCGACGAGCATGCAGCCGAAGCCGTTGTGGAAGTCGACGTACTCGTTCCCGTCGATGTCGACGACTCCGCTGCCGCTGCCTTCGCGCAGGTAGATGGGGTAGGGGTCGCCGACCTGGAAGGAAGACCCGACCCCCTGTGGGAGGGTCAGCACCGCGCGGTCGTACATCACCGCCGACGCCCGGGTCCTCTCCAGGAGACGGGACGCCTCTGTCGCCGCTATCTCGCGCGCCTTGGCGGTGATGCGTGCCGTCGCTTCCAGTGTCATGTCGGTGTCCTCGATCCGAGTCGCCTGCTCCGGGGCAGGTTGATGCGAATGGTCCTCTCCGCCCTGGGTCAGTGCTTGATCATCACGTGCTTGACCTCGGTGTAGTGCTCGAGCGCGTACATGGACATGTCCTTGCCGTATCCGGACTGCTTGAAGCCGCCGTGCGGCATCTCCGAGGTGATCATGATGTGCTGGTTGACCCAGACGCAGCCGTAGTCGAGCGCCTTGGTCATGCGCATCGCGCGACCGACGTCGGATGTCCACACGCTGGCCGAGAGGCCGTAGTCGACGTCGTTCGCCCAGGTGATGGCCTCGGCGTCGTCGGCGAAGCGCTGCACGGAGACGACCGGACCGAAGACTTCGCGCTGGACGATCTCGCTGCGCTGGTCCGGGTTCACGACGACGGTCGGGTCGTAGAAGAAGCCCGGTCCCGAGCCCCGGGTACCACCCACCGTCACCTCCGCGCCGGCCTCCCGTGCGCGGTCGACCATTCCCGAGACGCGTGACTGCTGGTCGGCGGAGATGACCGGACCCATCGCCACATCGGGGTCGAAGGGGTCGCCGACGTTGATCTCGCCCACGGCGGCGCTCAGCGCCGGCACGAGTCGCTCGAACGCGTGCGCGCCGGCGATGACGCGACACGGGGCGGTGCAGTCCTGTCCCGAGTTGTAGTAGGCGCCCTCGGAGAGTGCGGTCACGACGGCGTCGATGTCGGCGTCGTCGAAGACGATCACCGGGGCCTTGCCGCCGAGCTCTAGGTGTACGCGCTTCAGCGATTCGGCGGCGTTGCGTGCGATCAGCCTGCCGGTGCTCACGTCGCCCGTGAGCGAGACGAGGCGGATGTCCGGGTGGCGGACGATCGCGTCGCCGGCGGTCTCACCCTGGCCGCACACGACGTTGAATACGCCGGGAGGCAGGATGTCGGCGGTGAGCTCGGCGAACCTGAGGAGCGAGAGTGGCGTGAGCTCCGAGGGCTTGAGCACGACGGTGTTGCCCGTGGCGAGCGCCGGACCGAACTTCCAGACCGCCATGTTGAGCGGGTAGTTCCACGGGGCGATGCCCGCGACGACTCCGAGTGGGTCGCGTCGCAGGTACGAGGTGTGGCCCTCGAGGTACTCGCCGGCGGCCTTGCCCTCCATCGTGCGTGAGGCCCCGGCGAAGAAGCGGAGGTTGTCGGCGCTCAAGTCCATCTCGATCCCGATGATCGACTGCGGCTTGCCGACGTTGCGCATCTCGATGGCAGAGAGGTCGTCGACGTTGTCGTCGATCGCGCTAGCCAAGGCCAGGAGAGTCTCGCTGCGCTCGCGAGGGGTCTTGGCCGCCCACGCGGGGAAGGCGGCACGCGCGGATGCGACCGCGGCGTCGACGTCGGCGGCGTCGCTCGAGGCGACCTCGGCGATCGTGTCGCCTGTCGCGGGGTTGACGACGGGATCGATCTTCCCGCCGGCTGCGGGCACCCACGCGCCCCCGATGTAGTTGTCGATCGCCATGGTGGCCTCCGGGCTCCGTCTCGGCGAGATGTTGCGTCGCCACGAGGGTCGTATGCAAGGGATTCCATCGTCAAGTGACAAGAATGCGAAGGAATCCCTTGCAGGGTACCCGATCTTTCTGCGAACCTTCACCCCCTCCCCGGGTGAGCGTCCTTCGTATCGGCCGCCGCCCGTGGCATGGTGCAATCGCGAGATGCCCCGGCAGGGTGGGGCGAGGGAGGTGAGACGGCGCTGAACGAAGCGACCGGCCACGACGTCATCGTGCTCGAGCACGTGACCAAGCGCTTCGGCGACTTCTTCGCGGTCCACGACGCCGACTTCGCGATCCCCCACGGTGAGTTCTTCGCGATGCTCGGCCCGTCGGGCTGCGGGAAGACGACGACCCTTCGGATGATCGCCGGTTTCGAGGTGCCCACGTCCGGAGCGATCCGTCTGGAGGGCCGCGACGTATCGCGTGTGCCGCCCTACCGTCGCAACGTCAACACCGTCTTCCAGCAGTACGCGCTCTTCCCTCACATGAACGTCTTCGACAATGTCGCGTTCGGGCCCCGGAGTCGCAAGGTTCCGGAGGCGGAGATCAAGACGCGTGTCGGGGAGATGCTGGAGATCGTCCGACTGGAGGGCTTCGCTCAGCGGATGCCCCAGCAGCTCTCCGGAGGCCAGCAACAGCGGATCGCGCTCGCGAGGGCTCTGGTGAACTTCCCGAGCGCCCTGCTCCTCGACGAGCCGCTCGGAGCGCTCGACCTCAAGCTGCGTCAGGCGATGCAGATCGAGCTGAAGCGGATCCAGCGCGAGGTTGGGATCGCGTTCGTCTTCGTCACTCACGACCAGGAAGAGGCGCTCACCATGAGCGACCGCATCGCGATCATGAACGAGGGCTGGGTGGAGCAGATCGGGCGGCCGGAGGAGATCTACCATCGCCCGGAGACCGTCTTCGTCGCGGGTTTCATAGGACAGGCGAACCTCTGGCAGACGACGGTCGACGCCGCGAGCGGCGACACCGCCGACGTGACGCTCGGCGAGCGGAGGATCACTGCGGCGATCTCGGGCCGGTCGGTGCGGAGAGGCGACCCGGTGACGTTCATGGTTCGCCCCGAGCGCGTGCGTGTCTCGCTCGACGAACCCGGGAACGGGCACCAGGCCGTTGCGTGCAGAGTCGTCGATCTCGTATTCCAGGGGCCGGTGGTGCGCTTCGCCCTAGACGCCGCCGGGGCCGAGGTGGTGGCCCACGTCGGTGCCGACGAGCAGCTCCCCCTTCTCCGACCGGGTGACGCCGTCTGGGCGAGCTGGGAGCGCGACGCGGCGCTGCTGCTCTCCGGCGCCGCTGCTGACGCCGGTGACGCGCCGACGGCTGTCGGAGCCGAGACGTGATCGCAGTGACCATTTGGATCAGGCCAACAGAGGAGACCCCATGAGCCGTCGTCAGCGCCAACGCCTCATCAACAACAGCATCAGCCGTCGCCAGTTCCTCGGCCGCGCCGGCCTGCTGACCGGTGCCGTCGCGCTCGGGCCGTCGGTTCTCGCCGCATGTGGTGGCGACGACGACGACACCGGCGGCAGTGGGAGCGGAGACACCGGTGGCGGGGGCACGCCGACGCTGAAGATCTCGAACTGGATCGAGTACATCGACGAGGAGAAGCAGCTTGCGAAGGATGCTGCTGCCTACGCGAGTGCCAAGGTCGACTACATAGAGGACGTCAACGACAACAGCGAGTACTTCGCGACGGTGCTGCAGCCGACGTTGAGTCAGGGGAAGAGCGCCAACCGCGACGGGTTCATCGTCACCGACTGGATGGCGAGTCGCGTGATCTCCCTCGACTGGGTCAGTCAGATCGATCGCTCGGCGACCGCGAACCTGGGGAACATCCTCGACAGCCTCGCCGATCCTTCGTGGGATCCCGGGCGCAAGTTCAGCGTTCCGTGGCAGTCGGGGATGACGGGTGTCGCGTACAACATCTCGAAGACCGGCCGTGAGCTCACGAGTCTCGAGGAGCTCTTCGATCCCGCGTTCAAGGGCCAGGTCACGTTCCTGACCGAGATGCGTGACACCGTCGGCCTGATGATGCTCCTCGAAGGCGCCGACCCCAGCGACATCTCGTCGATCGACGACGCGCAGGGCGCGTTCGACCGCATAGCGGAGGCGAAGGCGAGCGGTCAGCTCCGGGCGTTCACCGGCAACGAGTACGTCTCCGACCTGACGACGGGGAACCTGACGGCCGCACTCGCGTGGTCGGGCGACGTGCTCCAGGCATCCCTCGAGGACCCCGACATCCGGTTCCTGATCCCCGAAGAGGGAGCGTTGCTCTGGTCCGACAACTTCCTCATCCCGAGCAGCTCGGAGAACGTGGCAGCGGCGTCGAAGTGGATCGACTTCTTCTACGACCCGGTGAATGCCGCGCAGCTCACGATGGCCATCCAGTTCGTCTCCCCGGTGCAGGGTGTTGCCGATGAGCTGCGGAAGCTGGGCGAAGAGGGAGTGGCGCTGGCCGACAGCCCGCTGGTCGTACCCGACGACGAGGCGCTCGCGAATCTGCACATCTTCAGTGCGCTCGACGAGGAGACCGAGACGGCGTTCGACGCCCGTTTCGCCGAGATCTCGGGAGCCTGAGAGCGGGGATGGCAGCGGCGGTAGGCGAGCGCGACGCCACCGGCGCGCGCAGGGGTAGGTTTGCGCCGTACGGGCTTCTGAGCCCGGGCGTGATCTGGCTCGCGCTCTTCTTCCTGGTACCGCTCGCGAGCCTCTTCCAGATGTCGCTCTCGGCGAAGGAGAGCCGGTTCGACTTCTCGCCCGACTTCTCGTGGAAGTGGTCGAACTACAGCGACGCCGTCTCCCACTTCAGCGCTCAGTTCTGGAGATCGTTCCAGTACGCCGGCGCTGCGACCCTGCTCTGCGTCGCCATCGGCTACCCGCTCGCCTACGTGATCGCGTTTCGCGGAGGGCGCTACAGGAACCTGCTGCTGGGGTTGGTCGTGGTCCCGTTCTTCACCAGCTACCTGGTGCGGACGCTCGCGTGGCGGACGATCCTCGGCGACGACGGCCCGATCGTGGGGCTGCTCCAGAACACCCACGTTCTCCCCGAGAACGGGAGACTGCTGGCTACGGGCATCTCCGTGGTCGGGGGCCTCACCTACAACTTCCTGCCGTTCATGGTGCTGCCCGTCTACGTAGCTCTCGAGAAGATCGATCTGACTCTCGTGGATGCCGCAAAGGACCTCTACTCGAGCGGCTGGCGCGCGTTCCGCAAGGTCGTGTTGCCGCTCTCGCTGCCCGGCGTCTTCGCGGGCGGCCTTCTCACCTTCATCCCCGCCGCAGGCGACTCGTCAACGCGCAGTTCCTGGGTGGCCCCAACAACACGATGATCGGGAATGTCGTGCAGAACCAGTACCTCGTGCAGCTCGAGTACCCGACCGCGGCGGCGCTGTCGTTCATCCTCATGGCGATCATCACCGTCGGAGTGCTCGTCTACGCCCGGCTCCTCGGTACCGAGGACCTCGCGTGACGGCGCTCGCGGACGCAGGAACGCCTCCGATCGACGACAGATCGGTCGGCCGCGACCAGAGCTTCGGGTCCGAGGTGTCGACCGGCATGGGGCGTCTGGGCTCGCGTCTGCTGAACGTGTTCGCGGGGCTCGCGCTTGCGTACCTGTTCGCGCCGATCTTCGTGATCGTGCTCTTCAGCTTCAACAAGCCCGCCGGGAAGTTCAACTACGTGTGGCAGGAGTTCACTCTCGACAACTGGCTGCACCCGTTCGCGAAGAGCGAGCTGTTCGATGCGTTCGTGGTCAGTCTCCAGGTCGCGGTGGTAGCGACGATCGTGGCGACGATCTTCGGGACCCTCATAGCGCTGGCACTGGTCCGGTATCGCTTTACGGGCAACGGGCTCGTGAACCTCCTGATCGTGCTACCGCTCACGACCCCCGAGATAGTCATGGGGTCGTCGCTGCTCACGCTCTTCCTCAACCCACCGCAACCGCTCGACTCGTTCTCATGGGCGTGGAACGACGAGCGCGGCTTCCGCACGATCGTCATTGCGCACATACTGTTCTGCCTGAGCTTCGTGGCGCTGACGGTGAAGGCCCGAGTGCGCGGCTTCGACTGGAGCCTTGAGGATGCGGCCATGGACCTCGGGGCGAGGCCTATGCGCACATTCCGGAAGGTGACGCTCCCGCTGATCGTCCCGGGAATCGCCGCGGCCGGCCTGCTGTCGTTCGCTCTCTCGCTCGACGACTTCATCATCACCCTGTTCGTGCGCGGGGACGAGAAGACGTTCCCGATCCAGATCTTCGGGGCGTCGCGCGTGGAGGTCTCTCCGCAGATAAACGTGCTGGCGACGATGGTGCTGCTCGTGAGCGTCGGCCTCATGGGCGCCGGCACGCTCCGCAAGGCCCGCCGCGATGCCGCCCGCACTCCCTCCTGACCTACTGGTCAGCAGCGGCCGCCCCAGGGGGTGTTGCCCTGCCACTGGTAGAGGACCCACGCGAGGTCGTCCTGGTCGTACTCGGACGCGCGTGACGGCAGCACGCCCGCGAGCTCCAGCCGGCCGGCGTGGCTCGCGGTCGCGTCCCATGTGAGCGGCGAGAACTGATACGCGCCGTAGTAGCCGGCCGGGTTGACCGCCGTGTAGCTGCCGCCCGACTCTCGTGCGCGGGTGCAGACGAGGAACGGCTCGTCGTGTCGGGGGTGCACGCCGGCGGTCGGCGCCGCAGGCTCGGAGGACTCGACGGTGCCGCCGGAGTCGCCGGCGTCGGCGGGAGGCACAGTGCTGGTGACGGCGGGCCCCGAGCCGGCCGGTGGCGCGACCTCGGGGAGGGCGGTCGAGGAGGCCGGCGGAGGCGGAGCAGGGGTCGAGGCGGCGGCCCGGGCGCTCGCGCCGACCGCCCTGCGGGCCGCAGCCGCGCTTGCGGTGGCGCGGTCTGCGGCGATGGCGGCGTCGAGGGCGGCGACCAGGTCGGAGCGCTCGGCCTCCAGCTCGGTCAACACGGTGGCCTGCTTCTCCCGGGCGACGGTGAGCTCGGCACGCTCGGCGCGGAGATCCTCGGTGACGGCGGCGAGGTCGTCCATCGCTGCGTCACTCTCGGCGTTCGCTCGGTCGATCAGCTCGACGCGACGGGCCGACTGCAGGGCGTCGTCGCCGGCGATCAGATCGGGGAACGTCGCTCCGGCCCCCTTGTAGATCTGGAGGGCGCGGGCGGTCGCGATCTCGAGCGTCGTGGCGGTCTGCTCCTCGGCGATCTCGACCCGGCGTTCCACGACGGCGAGGCGTTGCTCGATCTCGTCGGCTTCGACCTGTGCGGCGAACCAGCGGACGGCGATCTCGTCGACCGATGCGCGCGCGGCCTCGACAGGCTCGCCCGTGGCCTGAGCGCCCGACGCCGGCACGGCACCGGTTGTGGCGATGGCCAGCAACGCGATCACGACGGCCACGGCGACGCGCTCGCGCAGTCGGCTCAGGCTGGGTCGGTTGCGTCGCAGTGCCGCTCTCCCGGTCGAGGGACAGGTGCCGCGCTCCCGGTGCGGGCGATCTCGGGGATCGCGTCGTCCGGAGAGGCGGGGGCGCCGGAATCGTTCGGCGCACGGACGCGGACAATACGCAAGGAGCAGCGCTCGGTCTAATCACTCGGCCACTCATAGTGGCAATTAGGCCACCGTTCACGCCGCTGCCCAGGTCAGGGCTGTGGAAGAATCCGACGCCAATGGGAGACGAGACGGCATCCGAGTCCGGCGAGGACCCGGAAGTGACGCCGGTCCCCGAGGCCGGATTGCCCGGCTCGGATCAGACCGAACCGCGATCTCCCGGGGAGTCGGCGTTCGACCCGGTGCGACTCACCCTCCTGGCGATGGTCGTCGCGTGGTCGGTGCTGTTCATCCTGCTCACGTCGCTGCGCCACGACAGGTTCGGCACGTTCGGCTTCGATCTCGGGATCTACGACCAGGGGATCTGGCTCACGTCGCGCCTGCACGATCCCTTCGTGACGGTGCGCGGCATCGACCTGTACGGCCACCACTTCAACGTCGTCTTCCTTCTCTTCGCACCCTTCTACTGGCTCGGGGCAGGGCCGCACTTCCTTCTGGCGGTGCAGGTCGTGGCCCAGGCGAGCGGCGCAGTAGCCGTCTACCTTCTCGCCCGCGACCGGTTCGACGGCGCTCGGTGGTTGGCCGTCGCGATGGCCGCGGTGCTGCTGCTCAACCCCACGTACCAGTACCTGGCGTGGGAGTTCTTCCATCCGGACGCTCTGTCGATAGCTCCGCTGCTCTTCGCCTATTGGGCTGCTCGGGAGAAGAGGTGGGGTTGGTTCGCCGTAGCCGGTTCCCTGGCGATCATCTGCAAGGAGGACGTTGCGCTCGCGCTGTTCGTGATCGGCGCGCTCGTCTGGTTCCGCGGCGACCGGCGGATCGGTGCCCTGGTAGCCGGCCTGAGTGCGGCGTGGTTCATGCTCGCGACGCGGGTGTTCATCCCGGCGTTCAACGGCATCGGCCCCTTCTACGACTCCTTCTTCGGCGAGTTCGGTGACGGCCCGGGAGAGGTCGTGAAGAACGTGCTCACGCGTCCCGGGCAGGTGTGGGAGACGGCCACCCGCCAAGATCGCACCTCCTACTACTGGCGCATGGGCGCGCCCTTCGCATTCGTCTTCCTGGCTGCGCCGCGGGCCCTGCTCGTCGGGGCGCCGATGTTCGCGGTGAACGTGCTCACCTCGTTCCCCTACGCGCGCGACCCGAGATTCCACTACGCATCGCTCGTGCTGGTAGGGATCACTGTCGCCACCGTCGAGGCGATCGCTGCACTGGGACGAGACTCCGCGACGCGCGGCTTCCTCGTGGGCGTCGTGCTCGCAGCATCGCTGGCGACCTCCATCTTGTGGGGAGCGGCCCCCTGGTCGGTCGATTACGACAGAGGTATCTGGCCGCTGCGTACCGATGCGCGCAACGAGGTGAAGGCCGAGGCCGTCGATCTCATCCCCACGCGGGCACCGACCAGCGCGATCTACAACCTCGTGCCACACCTGACGCATCGTGACCGGATCTACGAGTTTCCTGTGCCGTGGTGCAACGTCAACTGGGGTGTGCGCGGCGAGAACCTCGATGACCCGGCGGGGGTCGAGTGGATCGCGGTCGATGTCAATCTGCTGGGGGCCGCCGACCGCCGACTGCTCGACGACCTGTTGGAGAGGGAGTTCGAGGTGCGTCTCGACAGCGAGGGCATCCTCGTGGCGGAGCGCGTCTCCCCGACGGGCGACCCGGCCGTGGCCTGCCTCAGTGCGGGCGGCTGACCGACGGCTCGGGGAGGGGCGGCGGCTCCGGGTCGATGGCGCCCGAGCCGACGCGGATGGTGATGAGAGGCCATGCTGGGACATGTCCGGGGGAGTCCGGTGGTTGAGAGCGGGGCGCACGGCCCGCGCACAGACGGGGAGAGCAGTTGACGCGACTGCAACGGTTCGCATGGGCGACGCTCGGCAGCACTCTTGTGCTCGTCGCGATCGGCGGGTACACGCGCGGCAGCGGGAGTGGGTTCGGCTGTGAGGACCGGTGGCCCCTCTGCAAGAACGGGGCCGTGGGCGGGCTCCTGCCACGCTGGGAGCACAACATGGTCATCGAGTGGACCCACCGATGGGTCGCTGCGATCGTCGGGGTGCTCGCTCTCCTGACAGCGATAGCGGCCTGGCGCGATAGGCGCACGACGAGGGCGGTGGCCGGGCCCGCGATTGCTGCGGTCGTGCTCATATCCGCACAGGCGTACCTCGGCCGGATGGTCGTGAAGAACGAGCTGGACGCCGACCTCGTCGCGCTTCACCTGGCGAACGCGATGGCCGTGATCGGCCTGCTCGCGGTCGTTGCCGTCAACGCTCGTCGCTCCACCGGTCGCGGCGAGGTACCGGGCGAGGTCCTGGCACCGGCCGAGCGGGTCTGGGTAGGGATGTTGGCGACCGGAGCCGCCCTGTCGCTGCTGGTGCTCCTGCTCGGATCGAGCGTTCACAACGAGTACGTGGGCGGATGGCCCCTGGTCGGCAACGAGCTGATCCCCGATCTCGCCAGTCGTGTCGTCCAGGTGCACTTCGCGCATCGGGTAGCCGCCGGAATGTTGCTGGTCTACTGCGCGTGGCTCGCGGTGAGGGTTGTCCACCTGCGTCGCCCGCGTCGCGAAGTGCTCCTCGTGCACGGTGCCGCGGGGGCGTGTTGATCAATGCGCTCCTCGGTGCGGCGCACGTCGTCACGAAGGTGCAGTCGAGCGCCATAGTCGTCGCTCACCTCGCCGTAGCGTCGTTGACGTGGACCGTTCTGCTGCTCGCCGCTCTCTACGCGGCGCAGCCCCGCACCCGCCGGTGCCGCTCGGGCGTACCTAGGAGGTTCGGCCGGGCCGGCTCGAACGGCAATCCCTCAGCGGGGGAGGGCCGTGCCTGCGCGCCGGGCCCCTCCGATGGCGACGGTCACGCCGACGGTGAATGCGAAGACCGCGGCTGCCGAGAGCACTATCGATCCCCCGGGCGTGAGCGCCCAGGCTCGCGCCGCCGCGAGGCCGGCGACGACCGAGGCAACCCCGACCACCGCACCGACCACCAGCGTCCCTCGGAACGAGCGCGCGACGAGTCGAGCAGTCGCTACCGGCAGGACCATGAGGGCCGCCACGAGCAACACACCTACGACGCGCATTGCGGCGACGACGGTTACCGCCGCGAGCGCTACGAGCATCGTGTTGAGAGCGTCGACCGGTAGGCCTGCGACGCGCGCCGACTCCTCGTCGACGAGGACCGCGAAGAGAGCGCGGCCTGTGACAGTGATCGTGGTCACGATGACCGCCCCGGTTGCGGCGACGATGCCGACGTCGCCGGGGGTGACGGTGAGGATGGAGCCGAAGAGGTACGGCAGGACCTGCGCGGTCCCGCCGTCGGACCTGCTCGCGAGCACCACTGCCGCGGCGATTCCTCCGTATAGGAACAGAGCGAGTGCGAGATCACCCGTGGCGTGACCGCGCACGCGCAGGCGCTCCATCGCCACCGCTCCCAGCACGGATACGGCGAGCGCGCTCCAGACCGGCCACACACCGAGCAGCAGACCACCCGCGACGCCGGCGAACGCGAGATGGCCGATGCCGTCGCCGAGCAGCGACATCCGTTTGTGCACCAGGAAGGTGCCTATCAGGGTGCGCAGGCGCCGACGACCACGCCGGCGGCGAGTGCGAGCTGCATGTACTCGCGGTCGAAGGGCCAGGGCATCAGCCGAGCTCCTCGAGCCAGAGGGGCAGGTCTTCGCGGTGCACACCCAGGCTGACGCCGGCCGCCACGAGATCGGCGCCGGGACCGTCGAAGACGATGCTGCGCTTCAGGACCACGACACGGTCCAGGTCGTCGGCGACGGCGCCGAGCTCGTGAGAGACGAGGAGCACAGCGGCGGAGTGCTCGTGAACGAGGTGCACGACCGAGTCTCGGAACAGCCGCTGAGACTCGGCGTCGACACCGGCGATCGGCTCGTCGAGGACGAGAACATCCGGGTTGCCGGCTAGGGCCTTCGCAATCAGCACCCGCTGCTGCTGGCCACCCGAGAGATCGCCCACCCGCCGTCGCCTCAGGTCGGCGAGTGCCACTGCGCCGAGAGCGTGGTCGACCGCCTCGGTGTCGGACGGGCCGAGAGACCGCCACCACTGCCCGCGATGCAGGCGTCCTGCGCGCACGACCTCCTCGACGGTTGCGGGTAGGTCGCTCGACAGTGAGGTGCGCTGTGGCACGTACCCGATCCGTGAGCGTTCGCCGAGTGCGTGGGGTGGAGCCCCGAACAGGAGCGCCCGACCCGCATCGGGTGAGAGGAGCCCGAGGAGGATCCGCACGAGCGTCGACTTCCCCGATCCGTTCGGGCCGACGAGTGCGACGAACTCGCCCGGGTGCAGCGCGAATGAGACGTCGTGCAGGACCTCCACACCGTCGTAGGAGAACGTGACGCCGTAGGCGGCAAGGACCGATTCGGGGGCGCCGGCGCTCGAGGGCATCAACCCCATAGTAAGAGTCATTCTCACATGAGAATGATTCTCAGATACAATGCGGGCTTCGACGCCGGGTCGCGCCGCCGGCGCTACCCGGCCCCGCTCCCTCTCGATGAAGGCACCGTAGGCGGCAGAGGTGAGACCCCAGATGAGGCCGGCCGCACGAGGCGCAGCATGCGTTGCAGTGGCAGCTATTGCGGCGTGCGGAGGTGCGCAGGGCGGTTCCGCGCCACAGGGCGGCGCAGCGCTCACCGTGGCGGCGGCCTTCGCCCCGCTCGCCGAGGTGGCCCGGCGGGTCGGAGGCGACGCGGTCGAGGTCCGCGATCTGACCCCGCCCGGGGTGGAGCCTCACGACCTCGAGCTGACGCCCGACGACGTCGACGGCATCCTCGACGCCGACCTGGCCGTGGTCCTCGGCAACGGATTCCAGCCCGCCGTGGAGGATGCGGTGGAGCGTCGCGACGGTCCGGTCCTGGCGGTGCTCGACGCGCCCGGCATCAGCGGTGGTGACGGTGTTACCTCGACTCTCGAGGACGACCCCCACGTGTGGCTGGATCCGACGAGGCTCGCGATGATCGCCGGGGTCGTCGCCGACGCACTCGCGACCGTCGACGCGGGAGGAGCGGCCGACTTCGCCGGCAACGCCGAGGCGTATTCGCGCGAGCTGATGGTGCTGGACGACGAGATGGCATCAGGGCTCCGTGAGTGCGACAGCCGCACGCTCGTCACCGCTCACGACGCCTTCGGCTGGCTTGCCCACCGGTACGACCTGAAGGCGGTCGGGATCGCGGGATCTCCCCAGATGCCGAACCGGACCCGAGACGCCTTGCGGAGCTCGCTGATCTCGCGGTCGAGGAGGGTGTGACGACGGTGTTCACGGAGGTCCTCGTGCCGCCCGAGATCGCGGAGACGCTCGCGCGCGAGGCAGGGGGCATCAACACCGCCGTGCTGGATCCCTTCGAGGGGATCACCGACGAGGATCGGGAGGCAGGGTCCAGCTACGCGACGGTGATGCGGGAGAACCTGGCAGCCCTTCGAGCAGGGCTCGGCTGCCGCTGACCTAACGCTGCTCAGGGGCTCCGCGGCTCGTCGGGGAGGAGGGTCAGGACCTCCACGCCACCCGGCACCACCAACAAGGTGTGCTCGAACTGCGCGCTGCGCTCGCCGTCGCGCGTCGGCGCCGTCCACCCGTCGGACCAGAGTCGACCTATCTCCCAGCCGCCCTCGGTGATCATCGGCTCGATCGTGAAGGTCATACCCACTTCCAGAACGTCCGACGCCGAGGGGTCGTGGTAGTGGGGTACGGAAGGCGAGCAGTGGAACTCCTGGCCGACCCCGTGCCCGACGAACATCCGGACGACTCCGAATCCTTCGGCCTCGGCGTGGTCCTGGATGGCGCGACCGATCTCGAATACCCGCGCTCCGGGCTTCACCGCATCGATCCCGCGCCACAGCGACTCCTTGGTGACACGCACCAGGCGGCGCCCGGTCTCGTCTACGTCGCCGACCAGGTAGGTCTCGGAGCAGTCGCCGTGCACGCCGTTGAGGTAGATGGTGACGTCGCAGTTCACGATGTCGCCGTCTTCGAGGGGTCTGTCGTCGGGGATCCCGTGGCAGACGATCTCGTTGACCGAGGTGCAGAGCGACTTCGGGTAGCCGCGGTAGTTGAGCGGGCTCGGGTAGCCGCCTCGCTCGATGCAAGCCTCGTGGCAGATCCGATCGAGCTCATCGGTCGTGGTCCCGGTGCGAACGGCACCTGCGACCTCGAGGAGCACCTCGCGTGCCGCCACTCCGGCTCTGCGCATGCGATCGCGCAGATCGCCGGGGGGATCGCCGGCACGGGCGCACCGGGGCCACGTGCGTAGGGCGGGCGGGCGATCGATGTCGGGATGGCGCGCTCGGGCGAGATCCGGCCGGGCCGGACGAGCGCGCGTCCGCCTTCCCCCACGCCATGTCTCTGCGACGCGTGCCTCCGCCTGGTCTGCCGCTGCTTCTGTTGCCGCCTGGTCATCCCCGGCATTCTCGCGAATCGGGGGCCCTGGGCGGACGCGGGCAGCGATCGAGCGACGGGGGCGGTGCATCGTCAGGGGTGCCACCTGGTGGGAGTGGGGCGACGGAGGCGGGTCGCGCTCACCAGCACGGCGCCGCTTCCGACCCCAGTGCGACCGACACGAGCGTTCTGGCGACGCCGTACGGCAGCGACGTGGGGAGCTGCGACGCCAGGAGCGAGGGGATGCCGGCGAGGCCCCCGGCGATCGTGAGGACGAGAGCCGCGATGAGCGCGGCGGGGACGGAGTCGTAGGGGTCCGCGTGGCGCCGCGCGAGCCCTGCGAGGGCGAACGCCCCGAACGCGAGGCCGAGGAGCGAGTAGACCGAGGCGAGGACCCGGGCGCCGATACCGGCGGTTGACGCCCCCACTGCCCGATCGCGTGCAACGCCTCACCGCCCATCAGGGCGGCGACGGCCACCAGGAGAACGCCGTGCCACCGGCGCGTGCGGCCCCCCAGGAACACCGCCACTGCCAGTGCGACCGCACCGGCGACCGGCCAGAGCGCCGTAGGTGGGGGCACCCATCGGATCACGCCGTAGACCCTGATCTCCCGGTCGCTGCTGCGCAGTGGGATCTCCCAGCTCTGCACGACCTGCTCCCTGCCGGGCTCGTCCGGCTCGCCACTGCCCATCCAGTGGACGTTGTGGTCGTGCCAGCGGGCGACGGGGCTGTCGGAGATGTGGACCCACTCGGGTTCGGCGGTGGCGTCGAACTCCGGCGGGAGCTGAACGGTCGGACGCGTCGAGCGGTTCCAGAACGTCGCGGGCGATCGCTCGTTCCTGTACACGCCGTTCTCTCCGACGCGCAGGTAGGGCTCGCCGTCGTAGCCGAGAACCGTTATCTCGGATCCGCTCTCGTTCCGCAGCTCCACGGTCTCGCCCAGGTCGATGATCTCGATCGAGAGGCCGGGTACGGGCGGCTCCACGCCGACGAGCACGGGCTCGTAGCTGGTGGGTTCGAGCCCACCGACACCGTGGGCGACCGCCGGTGGAGCCGGCGCCGCAAGAGAGACGATCGACCCGGCCATGACGGTCGCGAGCACCCGAGAGCAACGGAACGGCAGCGGGCGCGGACGCCGCATGAGCGTCTCAGACTGCTTCGGCGTCGCGCAGGCACTGGAGGAGGTCGGCGCGGGCGCGTGCCACGCGCGACCTGATCGTCCCTATGGGGACGCCGCACGACTCCGCAGCCTCTGCATACGAGCAGCCCAACAGCTGCGTGAGGACGAAGGCCTCACGCCTGTCGGGGTCGAGGTCCGACACGAGACGCTCGAGCGCGTGGGCAGCCGACGTGTCGGCGTCGATGTCGGGCACATCGACGCGGCTCATGGCGCGTCGCCGTCGTGTACGCCTGCGGAGGGCGTCCATGCATGTCTTGCGCGCAATGGAGAGGAGCCAGGTGCGGCCGCTGGACTCGCCGCGAAACGCAGGAAGAGCGCGGAACGCCCGCAGATAGGTCTCCTGCGTCAGGTCGTCGGCTTCCTCGCTGTCGACCAGGTGGGCACAGAGGCGCCACACCTCGGCCTGACTCGACCGTATCGCCGAGGCGAGTGCGGGTCGGTCGCCGTCGCGCGCAGCGAGGAGCAGCCGCGTGAACTCGTCCACGCCCACACGGTAGCGGTGCGCCGAGAGCCTCTGGGAACGCGGCCGATGGTCACATGCCCCTCTGTGCGGGAACTACCGGGGTGGCAGTGGCGACTACCGGTTCGTGACAGGCGAGCAGCGGTCCATCGCGCCCCGACGGACACTCCGGGCACTCCTGGCGGTGGCCGCCGCGTCCCTGGTAGGCGCGTGCGGGGGCGGCGGTGACTCGTCGGATACCTTGCCGGATGCGGCGGGGTCCGCCTCCACTTTCCTCCGAGGCGTGATCCGCACCCCTCCGCTCTACGTGGGCGATGTGGAGCTGCCCGACGAGTCGCCGGCCGGCGGCGGCGAGCCCTTCGCAATGAGGGCCGGTGACGACGGCCTGCTCCTCGTCTACTTCGGCTACACGACCTGTCCCGACATCTGTCCCACGACACTTGCCGACATCGGCGCAGCCCTGCGCGGCATGGAGGCGGGACGCGACCGCGTCGAGGTGGCGATGGTCACGTTCGACCCGGAGCGTGACACGGGCGATGTCATCAACTCGTACCTCGATCACTTCGTGGAGGGCGGGCATGCACTGCGGCCGGCCGACGCCGAGCAGCAGGAGAAGGCACAGGAGACGTTCCGCGTGATCGCGCGCCCCGTCGAGGAGAACGGCCGGCTCGACTTCGAGCACACGGCCCTCACCTACGTGGTGGACGACGCGGGAGTCGTGCTCGTCGAGTGGCCGTTCGGCACGGCGCCGGAGGACATGAGGAGCGACATCGAACAGCTGCTCGACCGGGTGGCTGAGGAAGCACACAAGGAGACCCAGTGAGGAAGCGTTCGTGGATGGTGCTGAGCGCGGTGACGGCGTTGGTACTGGTGGCCTGCGGCGGAGACGACGACTCTGAGTCCGATGCCGCCGACACCGGCGGAACGACCGCAACTACGGCCGAAGCGGGCGTGGGCGCGACGGTGTCGGTCTCGGGCGTGTGGGCGCGCTCGTCACCCTCGATGGCGGACGCGGGAGCCGCTTACATGGTCATCGAGAACCTCGGCGGCACCGATGACGCCCTGATCGCAGCGTCGGTCGATCCATCCGTCGCCGGCTCCGTGGAGCTCCACGAGGTGGTCATGGTCGACGGCGAGAGCGGCGACACGGGTCACGACATGGGTGACGACACGGAGGGAGGCATGTCGAGCACCACGATGGGCGGCGACATGCGAGACGGGACGATGCGCATGCAGGAGGTCGACCAGATCGACCTGCCGGCAGGCGAGTCTGTCGAGCTGCGCCCGGGCGGATACCACCTGATGCTCCTCGATCTGGTCTCTCCTCTCGAGGAGGGTGCCACGGTCGCGATCACGCTCGAGTTCGAGAACGCGACGTCGGTGACCGTCAACGCGGAGGTCAGAACTGAGTAGGGCCCGGCCCCTTCAGCTCGGATCTGGGGTGGTGGCAGCGGCGTTGCTCGCGGCCACCACCCTGATCGGCGCGTGCTCGTCCGGTGCGGACGGTGTGCCGGAGGGCGAGACTCACGAGTACACGATCCCCGACGGAACCGGTGAGCGGATCGACGACGGCGAGGATGTCGACATCGTCCCCTCGCGCATCCTGCTGCACGTCGGTGACCGGTTCGTCGTCCACAACGAGGACGACAGGGAGCACGTAGTGGGTCCCTACGTCATCGGAGCGGGCGAGTCGCTGGAGCAGCAGTACACGACGCCCGGCCTGCTCCGCGGATTGTGCACGGTGCATCAGTCGCGTGAGCTGGAGATCATCGTCCTCGGCCCCGAGGAGACCGCGCCCGAAGACGAGTCATAGGGCCGCCCGACGCGGAACTCCGTACTCGTGGGAACCAGAGTCGCTTCCCGGGCGACCATCAGAGCATGGAGTGCACCAGATCCAGAGAGATCATCTCGGCCCGGCTCGACGGCGAGGACGTTCCCGGTGAGCACGAAGCGATCCTGAGCCACCTGGCAGTGTGCCCGGAGTGCCGGGCCTTCGAGGCCGACGCAGGATCCCTGCACAGGGCCGCGAGGCTGATGCCGGCGGAGCCGGTTCCCGATCTGACCCTGTCGATCATGGCAGCCGTCAACGACGAGGCGCATCGTGACGACTCGGCGCGGCTGCTGCGTCCGATGCTCGTGGCTGTCGCCGTCGTGCAGATCGCCGTGTCCGTGCCGGGACTGCTGCTCGGCGAGGACTCCGGCCTGCCCGTTCACACGGCGCGCCACCTCGGGTCCTTCGCCGTGGCTCTGGCGGTCGGCTTCCTCTACGCGGCGCTACGGCCGGCGCGGACCCTCGCCATCGTCTCGGGGCTGCTGCCCGTGACGACGGCGCTGGTCGCCTGCCTGGTCGGCACCGCTCTCCTCGACGTCGCGGCCGGCCGCACGACCGCGATCGGAGAGGTCCACCACGCCACCGAGATCGCCGGACTCGCGATCCTCTGGCTCATGTCCCGCGGCGAGCGTTCTGCCAAGCCTCGCTTCGCCGTGTGAGGCCCGGGGTCACGCGCCCGCTCGTACTCTCCCCTGTACGGGAGCGTGACCCCGGGTCGAGCTCTGCGGAGAACCCGGCTCAGCCGGCCGGTGCCGGGGCGAGGGGGGTGCCGGCGGCGAGGGCGCCGAAGTACTGCTCGTACGATCCGTCGGGCAGCTCGCCAGTGGTCCTCAGCACGACCTTGTTGTCGGCGTCCAAGAAGACCATGAACGGGAAACCTCCCGCGCCGTACGAGATGTAGGCCTTCGTCTTCGCGTCGTCGACGACGGTCGGCACGTCTCCGACCCCTTGCGCGCGAGCCAGGCCGACGGCGGGTAGTTCCCCCTGCCCCGAGTCGACGCTGGTCGAGACGAAGTAGAGGTCGACACCCTCCGGGAGGCCTGGTCCGTCGAGGTAGTCGGCGAGCTTCGGCACCTCGGCCTGGCAGTGGGGGCACCAGTGGGCGACGAAGGCGATCGCCTTGGCGCGTCCGTCGGCCTCGATCTTGACGGGCTCGCCTGCGAAGTTCTCGCCACGTATTGCGGGCGCGGTCATTCCGATCGCCGGGTCGGCACCGTCCGGCATCTGAGGGAGAGGCTCACCGTCGACTGTCACGGGTCGGGTCTCGTCGGCCGCCGAGTCGTCGCTGCCGGCGACGGTGACGATGATCGCGACGATCCCCAGCAAGACGACGAGGCCGATCGCCAGTGGGAAGAGCGGCAGGCCCTTGTTGCGTCCCGCGTGCCGCCGCTGGGCACGGGCTTTGGTTGCGTTCATCGTCTCTCCTCTGCCGAGGGCTCGTAACCCAGCGGGCGTTCGTCGGGAAGGTCGTCGGTCGGGTCGGCGACGACGAGGATCGTCGCCACGAGCAGGAACCCCGAGAGCGCCATGTACGGGATCGACTTCATGAATCCATAGGCGACGAAGTCGTAGCCCTTCACGGGGTTGACGCTGCACGGGTTGAACGGGTCGCAGGAGACGGCCCCCTCGAGCGACGGGTAGTGCTCTACGAGCACGTGGTAGACGGAGACGACCGGGCCGAGGAGCGCGAGGGTGAGCGCGTAGGGCTTCACGCCCCAGTCACGGCGCAGCGCCGCGACGATCAGGATCAGCGCCAGCGGGTACATCCCGATGCGCTGATACCAGCAGAGGCGGCACGGGACGAGGTGGGCGCCCTCCGAGAGGTACAGCGAACCGGCGGTCGCGACCGCTGCGACGAGCGCGGCGAACGAGAGGCCCGAGACGCCGAAGGTGACAGTGACGCGATCTCGGAGATCGGCCGCAGCTTCGGAGAAGCGTGACGCCAGCACGACGCCCCACACCCCGATGACCGTCAGGTTCGCTGCGATGGTGAGCAGGCCGAAGAGGCTGAGCCAGGCTTCGGTCTTCATGAGCACGGCCCGCAGATGCCGAGGAGATCGATGCGGTGGTGGTCGATGCGGAAGCCGGTGGACCGTGCGGTCCGAGCAGCCGCCGCGGCGACCGATCGCTCGAGATCGTCGGAGGCCGGCACGTCCTCGACCAGTCCACACCTCGAGCAGACGAGGTGGTGATGGTGTCCGGTCAGCTCCTCGGCCAGCTCGTACCGGGTGCGCTCGTCGTGCGTCACGATGCGCCTGACCACCCCGGCCTGCTCCAGGACGACGAGATTGCGGTACACCGAGCTCTGAGCGAGACCGTGCCTCCGGCCGAGTATCTCGGGGATCGTCAGGGGCCGCCCGGAGGCGGCGAGCACCATGACGAGCCTCGCTCGGCTGGATGTCAGGCGAGCGCGGTGAGAGCGGAGTCGCCGGGCGACGGTCTCCTCGAGAGTGTCGGCAGGGAGGGCGGACATTGCGTCGCAGTGTAATGGTGGCCCCGGGATCGGCCGGCAGGGCACGGCCGCGCCGATCTTGGGAGTGGGGGTGCGGGGTCGGTACGCTGGACCGATGGAGCACGACCCGGCGGAGAGCGAATCGGTCGAGGAGGAGGCGCGCGCCCGGCTCGCCGGCGAGCGTGACCGCGTGAGTGGGCTCATCGAGGGTCTGCGGGCCGAGCTGGGCGACTCGCCCGAGGGCGATGACGCCGGTGAGCTCGCCTCCTACGACCAGCACCCCGCCGACCTCGCGAGCGACACCTTCGAGAGGGAGAAGGACCTCTCTATCCTCGAAGGCCTCGGAGTCGGACCTCGCCGAGATCGAGACGGCGCTGCGACGCATCGAGGAGGGCACGTGGGGCATCGACGAGGCAACGGGCGAACCGATAGATCCGGCCCGCCTCGAGGCGTATCCGGAAGCGCGCACCAACATCCGTCCCGACGAGCGGCGCTGACCATAGGCGGTGCCAACTGCTTCAGGAGAGGGGCAGCAGATGGGCTTCGGTATCGGCCGGCTCGGCGACGTCGTGATCGAGGACGGGCTCGCGGAGGTGCCGTCCTGACCGTCAGACTTCGTCTATTCGCCAGCGCTCGCGAGGCGGCGGGCACCGCCACCGAGGAGATCGAGGCCGGGGAGGTGCCCACGCTCGGGCTCCTACTCGACGGCGCCCGTCTACGCCACGGGGCGGAGTTCTCGGCGATCCTGGACGCGTCGCGGGTCTGGGTGAACGGCGACGAACCTCGGGAGGGCCCGTCGACGAGGCTCTCCGACGGCGACGAGGTCGCTGTGCTGCCGCCCGTAAGCGGTGGTTGAGGGCGGTGGCCGGGGGTGAGCCGTGGCCGGGCCCTTTGTTAGGGTTACGGGGCCCTTTCGGGCATCCGATGCGATCCTTCCGCCCCGCCTCCGCTCTCTTGACAGCCCTCGCGCTGGTCGCGTCCGTCCCCGGCACCGCCGCCGCCGACGAGCGCTCCGACGCCGAAGCGCGCGTCGCCGCGGCGCAGAGCGCCGCCTACGCCGCCTCGGCCGAGCTGGAAGAGGCCAACGACGAGTACTACCGGCTCGAGGTCGAGATCTCGCGAACCGAGCAGACGATCGAGACACTCGAGCTCGAGGCGTCGGGGCTCCGGATGCTCGCGAGGCAGCGCGCTGTAGACGCGTACAAGGGTCAGAACTTCGACTTCGCCGACGTCATCGCGGCTGACGACGTCCTCGACGCGGCACGCAGGACCCAGTTCCTCGACCGGCTGAACGCCTCGGGCGACGACGCCGTCGATCAGCTCGGCGCCATGTCGGAGGATCTCTTCGTGAGGCAGGAGGAGCTCTCGGCGAGTCGCGAGCAGCAGGCAGACGTGAAGGCCGTGCTCGAAGATCGGGAGAGCGCCCTCTACGACGCGCTCGCCGAGGCGGAGGCCGCCCAGCGCGAGGTGGAAGATCGGATCGCCAGGGAGAACGCGGATCGCGCCGCGGAGCTCGCGATACGCCGCTCTGCGGGCCCGAGTGGCGGAGCAGGACAGATCATCGTCAACCCGGGTGGAGGAGGGTTCATCTGCCCGGTGCAAGGAGCGGTCGCCTTCTCCGACACGTGGGGCGCACCGCGCTCGGGAGGGCGGAGCCACCAGGGCACCGACATGATGGCCGGTTTCGGCACGTCGCTCGTTGCGGTCACGGGAGGATCCGTCTCGATGCGTGAGAGCGGTCTGGGAGGGCACACGATCTGGCTCTCGGGGAACAACGGCACCTCCTACTACTACGCGCACCTGCAGAGCTACGTCGGAGGTTCGCGTAGTGTGTCGGCGGGGGAGCTGATCGGCACCGTGGGAGACTCGGGCAACGCAGCGGGGACTCCGCACCTGCACTTCGAGATACATCCCGGCGGTGGAGCGGCGATCAACCCCTATCCGACGGTCTCGCAGTACTGCTGAGCTGCCGAGACGAAGCTCGGCGGAGAGCAATGTCGCTCGCGCTAGCCTGACCTGACGCCGGCGGCCACCGCCGGCGACGAGCACCGAGGTGGACCACGGAACGGATCCTGCGTCTCCTAGACCCGCCGACGAAGGGCCGCTCACCGATCGCGCCCTCGACGCCTTGCACGACCTCAAGTCGCAGTGCCACGAGGTCGAGACCTCCGTCTCCTACCTCCGCCGGCTCGCTCAGGCACGCATGGAGATACTCGAGGCCGAAGAGGCGCGCCGGGCTACGGGTGGATCCGTCGAAGACCTCATCGCCGACCTGCCTCGGATCCTCACCGACAGCGGGACCCGGTCGAGTGCCGCGAACGCGCGCCTGGCGCAGCCCGATGTCGACATCGTGGATCTCCACTGGCCCGACGGACGCGAGCGGCTGGTTGTCGACGACACGCTCGCAAACCTCCCCATGCTCGACGAAGCCGACCTCTCGGAGATCCTCGTGAAGCTGCGCGAGTTCGAGCGGGAGCTCTCGGGACTGCGCCGGCGACTCCATGTCGCGATCGGCGGGCTCGAGCGCGAGATCGCGACCCGCGCGGCCGGCGCCGTCGAATGACGCCGGACGCGATCGAGGTCCGGCTCCACGATCTCGGTGCGTTCATCCGTGATCAGCGACGGAACGCCCGGCTCTCCCTCAGGAAGCTCTCCGAGCGTGCGGGCATCTCGAACCCGTATCTCAGCCAGATCGAGCGGGGCCTCCGGAAGCCGTCGGCAGAGATCCTCCAGGCGATCGCCAAAGGTCTGCGCATCTCGGCCGAGACGCTCTACGTGCGTGCCGGGATACTCGAGGAGCGCGCGGAGGTGCCGGATCTCGAGGTGATGATCCTCGACGATCCGACGATCACTGAGCGACAGAAGCAGGCGCTGGTGGAGATCTTCAGGTCCTTCCAGGCCGAGACCGCCGCCACCCGCGTCGCCGGCGGCCGGGCCGGCGACACGGACCGCGACTAGCGCAGGGTCCGCCCCAGCCGCCCCCTGACGCGCTGGACCTCGCAGAGGCCGACGGGCCGATCAATCCCGCGGAGCACGGATGGCCGGGGCCCGTCGTACCGGACGCCGCGGAGGTCGGAGGCGGCCTCGGCGACGTCGACCGTCACGACGAAGGTCCCCCCTGCGGCCTTCTCCGTCACGCGCGACGCGAGGTTCACGACGTGTCCGAAGACGTCCTCTCCGGTCGTCACTACGTCGCCGGTGTGAGCGCCGGCTCGCAGGGCCAGGGGCTTGGGTGCCCGCTTCAGGAGCTCCAGGCCGGCAAGCACTGCGGCCTGCTCGGTCGGGAAAGTGATCATGAGGCCGTCACCGAGTCGCTTGGCCACTCGGCCGCCGCGCACCTCGACGACGCCCTCGACGGTGTCGTAGTGATCGGCGAGCAACCGGCTCGCGGCCGCGTCGCCGATGCGCTGGGTGTGCTCGGTGAACCCCTCGAGGTCGGTGAAGAGGACCGTGAGGTGAGTGGTGACGACCGTCTCGCCCTCTTCGGGATCTTCCGCTTCGCCGAGTACCTCGATGGCGGGGTGACCGAGACGCTCGAGGAGCGTCGGGTGCTCCGCGACGAAGCGCGAGATCCACCGCTCGACGGCCTGGAGCGGCTGCAGGTCGCTCACAGGCCGGGAGGCAGGCGACTCGAGCCACTCGCGGCTGATCAGCCCCAGGGAGATCGCCTGCTCGGCGCGCTCCGGGTCGCGGCGGAGCGACTCGGCTACCCGTGTCGCCAGGTGCTGCCGCAGGTCGGCGACGGCGCGACGGCCGGCATCGTGCGGTGATTCCTCCGGGGCCCACGGGGGCAAGTTAGCCGGGCCGCCGGGGGCCGGGCCGGGGCGCACCGGGATCGCCGGCCCCCGCCGCCCGCGGATCGGCCGTGGATCGGCCGCGGATACCATGCCCCACGATGCCGATCCGCCGAGTAGCAGTGCTGAGCATGCACACATCGCCGTTGGCGCAGCCCGGCGCGGGCGATGGCGGCGGCATGAACGTCTACGTCCGCTCCCTCGCCTCGGCACTCGCACGGGCCGGGATCGCGTGCGACGTCCTCACGCGGGCCGAGAGCCCCGACCTGCGACCAGTGGTCTCGGTCGAGCCCGGCTTCAGGGTCGTGCACGTGCGCGCCGGTCCGAGCGAGCCGGTACCCAAGCGGGAGCTCGCGGATCTCGTCGAGCCCTTCGTAGACGGTGTGCTCGAGCACGCTCTCGGCGAAGACGTCGACTACGACGCCCTGCACGCGAACTACTGGATATCGGGAGCCGCCGCTCACCGATTGAAGCACCGGCTCGATCGTCCGATGGTCGCCACCTTCCACACCCTCGCGAGAGTCAAGGCCGATGCGGGGATCGGCGACGATCCCGACAGGCGCGCCCTGGTCGAGCGGGAGATCGTCGGCTGCGCCGACCTGATGCTCGCGTCCACCGAGGGAGAGCGGTGCGAGCTGGCGCACCTGTACGACGGCGATCCCGAACGGATCGAGGTGGTGCCACCGGGCGTGGACCACTCCATCTTTCACGCAGAGGGGCGCGACGCCGCCCGCGCCTCGCTGGGGCTCTCAGGTCGTCGCGTGGTGCTCTTCGCCGGGCGAATCCAGCCGCTGAAAGGCGCCGGTCTCGCGGTGCGCTGCCTGGCCGAGCTCGACGACCGTGAGGCGGTGCTGCTCGTGGTCGGTGGCCCGAGCGGTGAGGATGGCGTCGAGGAGCTTGCGAGGCTGCACTC
Source organism: Acidimicrobiia bacterium (assembly GCA_027494135.1). Lineage (GTDB taxonomy): Bacteria > Actinomycetota > Acidimicrobiia > IMCC26256 > PALSA-610 > JAOSJK01. Next base: position 1,389,741 of record JAOSJK010000001.1, read on the forward strand.
CCTCGTCGACGACCTGCACCTGAGAGGGCGCGTGCACTTCCTTCCGGCGCAGCCGCACCAGGAGCTGGCCACCTTCTACAGGGCCGCCGACGTCTGCCTCGTGCCGTCGCGCAGCGAGTCATTCGGCCTCGTAGCCCTGGAGGCGGCTGCGTGCGGTACCCCGGTCGTGGCGGCGGCGGTGGGCGGGCTTCGATCGCTCGTCGACGATGCCGAGACGGGGGTTCCTCGTCGAGAGCCGCGATCCGAGCGACTACGCGTCGTGCGTCGCGACGCTGCTCGGCGAGCCCGAGCTGGCCGCGCGGTTCGGCGCGGAGGCAGCCGGCAGGTCCCGCCGGTACTCGTGGAACATCACCGCAGCGAGGCTCCGGCGCCTCTACGGAGACCTCGTGGAGCGTGACGTCGTCCGCTGCGAGTGACGGAGATGAGCGACCGCTGCGCCGACCCCGCCCTGGCGGCGGACGCGGCGGCTCTGTTGCACAGCCACCTCTTCGGGCCGGTCCTTGCCGAGTCGTGGGTGCAGGCGGTGGAGCACGATGCGTCGATACCGCGCTGGTACGTGCGTTTCACCTGCGACGTCCGCGACGCCGCGACGATCTACTTCGAGGTGCACCAGAGGACCCTGCGCTACGAGGTCTTCTTCCTGCCCGATCCTCCGAGCGGGCACGTTGATCTGTACCGGTACCTGCTGAGGCGGAATCACTCGATGCACGCCGCCGGGATCCGGTTCTCGCTCGGCCCGGGTGACGACCTGTACCTGAGTGGGAGGATGCCGCTCGAGCACCTCGACGAGGTCGCGCTCGACGGCATCATCGGAGCGCTCTACGAGGCGGTCGAGACCTGGTTCGCGCAGGCGGTCGAGATCGTCCGGCGTGACGCGTGACGCGCACGTCGCGCCCCTGCGTAGCGCGACGCCTCCGTGCTAGGTTCGCCCTCGGCCGGGCCCGAGGTGCAGTAGGGCCCGCTTCGCTCGGGGAAGTGCGAGGCGGATCCGATGGTTCCTCGGGCCCGCCCGCGCCCCCACCCCGGTTCTTGCGTCACTTCCTCGCGGTATACGCGAGTTTCTGACGCCAAAACGGGGGGGTGGGGGTAGCCTTCTGGGGTGATTCGGGTGGCGGTCCTCGGTGGCGGGCGGATGGGCACCGCGCTTCTCGGAGGCCTGCTCCAGTCGGGGTGGGACGCCGTCGACCTCTGCGTGGCGGAGGCCGAACCGGAGCGGCGGCACGAGATCGAGACCGCATATCCCGGCGTGAGAGTCGTGCCGAGCGCGGCGTGGGCGGTCGCCGACGCGGGGGTGGCCGTCGTCGCGGTGAAGCCGGGCGATGTTCGCGACGTCCTGGAGTCGGCGATGACGGCTCTCGGTCCCGAGACGCTCGTGCTCTCGCTCGCCGCCGGCGTGAAGATCTCCGCGATCGAGGAGTGCGTTCCCGGACGCCCCGTCGTGAGGGCGATGCCGAACACGCCGGCTCTGGTTCGCAAGGGCGCCTCGGCGATCGCGGGTGGGTCGAGCGCTACCGATATCCACCTCGACCTTGCCGAGCGCCTGCTCGGCGCGGTCGGAGTCGTCGCCCGAGTCGGCGAGCACTTGCTCGACGCGGTGACGGGCCTCTCCGGCTCGGGCCCCGCATACGTTTTCCTGGTCGTCGAGTCGATGGTGGAGGCCGGCGTGCTGGCGGGCATCCCCCGTGAGACGGCCGAGCTGCTGGTGACCCAGACCCTCGTCGGATCGGCGGCGCTCCTCGCCGAGGGCGACGAGAGCGCCGAGCAGCTGCGCGCCGCGGTGACCTCGCCGGGTGGCACCACTGCGGCGGGCCTCCGCGAGCTCGAGACGCGAGGGGTGCGCGCTGCGTTCCTCGACGCCGTGGCGGCTGCGACCCGCAGGTCGGTGGAGCTGGGTCGCGGAGACTGATTCGCGACGGGCGGGGTGGTCGCGTGCGGTGCCCGGTGGGGGGTGTGGCCACAGTCACAGACGGCGCCTCGGCGCCGGCGACGGGCCTCATCGACGCCCTCGGCGCCACGCCGAAGTCCCCAGCAGCCCCGGGAACCTCACGCTCACCTCGAGTTGCCTGGAGGCGCCCTCGACAACACCCGCCTCGGGAGCGTATCGTCGCCGCAGCGGGGAGGAGTAGGGAGTCTCGCGTGGCGCAGGAACTGGGCAAGGAATTGGGCACGGAGCTGAGCAAGGCGCGCTTCCTGACGGTTCAGGAGGTGGCCGACCTGCTCAGGGTGTCCTCGATGACGGTGTACCGCCTCATCAAGGCGGGCGACCTGCCGGCGGTGCGCGTCGGTCGGTCCTTCCGCGTCGCCGATACCGACGTCGACAAGTACCTGGGGTCCCGGTACACGCAGGCCGGCTGAGTCCGAGTCACCGCGGGGGCCTCCAGAGGGCTGGGCGCTAGGGTCGCTCCACCGCCACTGCGCGCAGCGTGCAGGAGAGCGTCCAGGAGAAGCGTCCAGGAGAATCGTGCCGGAGTCGTCGGAGCTGCCGCAGTTCGTGTCCTTCCTCTCCGACTTCGGAAGGGGCGACGAGTTCGTCGGCGTCTGCCACGCGGTGATGCTGGAGCTGGCGCCCCACCTGCGGATCGTCGACATCTCGCACGAAATCGCCCCCTTCGACGTGCGTGCCGGCGCGCTCGCGCTCGTGCGCAGCGTCCAGTACCTGCCACCGGGGATAGTGCTCGCCGTCGTCGATCCCGGGGTCGGCACCGACCGCAGGGTGGTCGCCGTGGAGGTCGAGCACGGCGTGCTCGTCGGCCCGGACAACGGGCTCCTCGCACCGGCGGTGGCGATGCTCGGCGGGCCGCGACGGATCGTCTCGATCACCAGCGAAGCGCACCGACTCACCAGCCCGGGAGCGACGTTCGCGGGGCGCGATGTGATGGCACCGGCCGTAGGTCACCTGGCCTCGGGCGTGCCTCTCGACGAGCTCGGCGAGGAGGTCGACCCCGCCGGTCTGGTCCCGGGCCTGCTGCCGCTCCCCCGCGAGCACGAGGGTCGTCTGCTCGCCGAGGTGCTCTGGGTGGACCGCTTCGGGAACTGCCAGATCAACGTGGGTCCCGAGGAGCTGTCGGCACTCGGCGTCGGACCGGGCGACGGAGTGGAGGTCCGCTTCGGCGACCAGGCGCGCCGGGCGAGGTGGGTCGCGGCGTATGCAGAGGCGAAGCCCTCGGAGCTGGTGATCGTCGTCGACTCCTACGGGCTCGCGTCGATCGCGGTCGATCGCCGGTCGGCGGCGGTCGAGTGCGGCCTCAGGTCGGGGTCGGCGGTCGAGGTCGTCCCACCGGGCGCGGGCGACAGCATCGGTGGCGAGGGGCAGGCGGTGCACCTGACGGAGCGACGGCGATGAGGTGGGGCACGGCACTGGTGATCGTCGTGTTGATGCTGATGATCCTCGCCGCCGGCGCGGCGCAGTTCGTGCTCCGGTTGGGTGGCTGAGTCCGCCGCCACCGCGCCGCCTGCGGGAGTCGGGGTCCCGGCCCGCTGATGCGGACGTTTCTGGGGCGGGCTGGGAGGCTGTTGTCCGCAGGCACTCGATGACGCTGGTGCGCCCTCGGGTGTCCACGGCCGCCCACACCGACGCACCGGGACCCTCGATCTCGATCGCCCACTCCGCCGGGTGGCTCCCTCTCGGGCCCCTTCGGTGTGGGCGACAGGTGAGATAACGACACGGAGAGCGCGATTCTTGAGCGGAAATATCACGATGCGTGAGATCCGATCTCCAAGATCCGGAGCGACCTCGCGACGCTACGATCCGGGCCCGTGAACCTCGCCTCGATCCTCCTCGCCGCGGCGTCGGCCGAGCCGGCGAGCCCGGCCCTGCTGTGCGACGCCGAGTGGCTCTCGTTCGCGGAGCTCGACGACACGTCGCGACGGCTGGCGCGGTGCGTAGCGGAGAAGGCGCGCCGCGGTGACCGGGTCGCGATCGTGGCGGGGAACGAGCCGTGGTTCGTCGCCGCGTACCTGGGAACCCTCGCCGCAGGGGCGGTCGCCGTACCGCTGAACCCGTCGTCGCCCGCGCCGGAGCTGACCGACGAGATGGCGGCGGTGGGGGCCGTGATGGTGCTGGCGACGGCGCCGTTCGCGGAGAGGGCGCGCGACGCCGCGGCTGCCGCGCCCGGCACCCCGGAGGTCCTCGTCCTCGACGCCGAGACCCGTGCCGGGCGGCTCTCGGTGGAGCCGATGCAGGTGGCCGAGGTCGCCGGCGACGATCTCGCGGTCCTTCTCTTCACCTCGGGAACGGGCGGGCGGCCCAAGGCGGCGATGCTCACGCACGCCTGCCTCGCGGCCAACCTCGAGCAGGTGCAGGGCCATCCCGGTCTCGCCCTCCACGTCGACGACGTGGTGCTGGGCGTGCTGCCGTGCTTCCACGTGTTCGGGCTCAACGTCGTTCTCGGGCTGGCGCTCGCCGCCGGGAGGCCCGTCGCACTCGCCGATCGGGTCGATGCGGCCAGCCAGGTCGCGCGTATCCGCGCCGACGGCGTGACGGTGATCGCCGCGGTCCCAGCGATGTATGCGTCCTGGCTGGCGCTGGACGACGACGACGCCCCGCCCGACTCCTTCTCGCGGGTCCGCCTCGCAGTCTCGGGGGCGGCGGCGCTGGGCCTGGAGGTTCCGGCGGCGATGCGGGAGCGATTCGACCTAGTGATCCACGAGGGCTACGGGCTGACCGAGGCATCGCCGATCGTCACCACCGCGGCCGTTGACGGTAGCGAGCATCCCGGCTCGATCGGCCCTCCGCTCGCAGGCGTCGAGGTGAGGCTGGTCGACGTCGACGGGGCCGACGCACTCGAGGGCGACCCGGGCGAGATCTGGGTGCGTGGGCCGAACGTCTTCGCCGGATACTGGGGCGAGCCCGAGGCGACTGCCGCGGTCCTCACCGAAGACGGCTGGCTCCGCACCGGAGACGTCGCCGTGGCCGACGCCGGCGGCTGGCTGACACTGGTCGACCGCGTGAAGGACCTGGTGATCGTCTCGGGCTTCAACGTGTACCCGGCGGAGGTCGAGGAGGCCCTCCTCTCCCACCCCGACGTGGCCGCGGTGGCCGTCGTCGGCGAACCGAGCCCCCGCACCGGAGAGGCCGTCGTGGCGTTCGTGGTGCCGTCGGCGGGCGCCGACCCGGATCCGGCGGCGCTGGTGAGGCACGCGGGCACCCGCCTCGCCCGCTACAAGCTGCCGGCCCGGGTCGAGGTCGTAGACGACCTCCCGAGGTCGTGGGGCGGCAAGGTCCTTCGCAGGGTGCTCCGCGCCGAGGCGGCCGCCGGGCCTGCATAGGCCCCGGGCGCGGTGGCAGGCGCCGGGGGTGCCCGACTTTGAGAAATCTCTCACAAAGTCGGTAGCATTCCCACGTCAGTCCCCCGTCGAGGAGTCGCTGAGCGTGGGTGATGCTCCCTTGCGCAGGATCCCCGAGGCGACGGTGGCGCGACTCCCCGTCTACTACCGGGCGCTGGTGGAGACCGCCGAGCAGCAGGTCGTCACGGTGTCGTCGGAGCGTCTCGCGGAGCTGGCCGGAGTCAACGCCGCGAAGGTGCGCAAGGACCTCTCGTACCTCGGCTCCTACGGGACGCGGGGCGTCGGCTACGACGTCGAGCACCTCCTACACGAGGTCGCGCACGAGCTCGGCCTCACCCAGGACTGGCCGGTGGCGATCGTCGGATCCGGCAACCTGGGCGCGGCCCTCGCGGGCTACAAGGGGTTCGGCGCCAGGGGTTTCCGCATCGTCGCCGTCTTCGACGTGGACCCCGCGAGGCTGGGGCGGCGCATCGGGGAGCTCGAGGTGGAGCCCTTCTCCGACCTCGACAGGGTGGTGCGCGAGCGCGGGGTCGCCATCGGGATGATCGCGACGCCGGCCTCGGCTGCGCAGGACGTGACCGATCGCCTGGTCGACGCCGGCGTGCGCTCGATCCTCAACTTCGCACCCACCGTCATCACCGTCGAGGATTCGGTCTCGCTGAGGAAGGTGGACCTGGCGATCGAGCTTCAGATCCTCGCCTTCTACCAGCAGCAGAAGGCTGCACGTCGGGCCGGCGCGTGAGCCCGCAGCCGAGGTCGGCCTTGGCGGGCTGGCCGGTGAACCTCCGGGTGACAGGACGGAGGGTCGTGGTCGTCGGCGCGGGGCGGATCGCCGCGCGAAAGATCGAGCCCCTCCTCGACCTCGGCGCCGACGTGCTCGTCGTAGCCCCCGAGGCGGACGACGAGGTGGTGGCCTGGGCGGATCAGGGGCGGCTCGCCCTGCTCCAGCGTCCGTTCGAACCGGCCGACCTCGACGGAGCCTGGCTGGCGGTCACGGCCACCGACGACCCGGCTGTCAACGGGGCCGTCTACGAGGCGGGCGAGGCCGGCCGGGTCTGGGTGAACTCCGCTGATGATCCGGACCGCTGCTCGTTTACGCTGATGTCGGTCGTCCGGCGCGCGGACCTGGTCGTGGCGATCGGCACAGGGGGTAGGAGCCCGGCACTGGCGGCCTGGCTGAAGCGACGCATGGCGGATGAGATGGGACCGGAGTACGAGACCCTGCTCGACATCCTCTCCGACGCGCGCGAGGAGGTCCGCGCGAGTGGTCGCTCCAGCGAGGACGTCGACTGGTCGCAGGCGCTCGACTCGGGGCTGCTCGACCTCGTACGTGAGGGACGCGTAGACGAAGCGAAGGAGATGTTGCGGTCGTGTCTCTGATTGTCGTCGGTGTGAACCACCGCACGGTCCCGCTCTCGTTGCTGGAGCGCATGACCGTCTCGCCCTCTCACCTCACCAAGGCGCTGGAGGATCTCTCCGGTCGTGAGCACATAGTCGAGGTGGTGCTGCTCTCGACGTGCAACCGCACGGAGATCTACGCCCGTTGCACCCGGTTCCACGCGGCGGTGGGCGACGTGCGCGACTTCCTGGCAGCGCACTCCGGTGCCGACGCCGACGATCTCTCCGATCACCTCTACACCTACTTCGATGATGCCGCCGTCTCGCACCTCTTCACGGTCGCGGCCGGACTCGACTCGATGATCGTCGGGGAAGGCGAGATCCTCGGTCAGGTGCGCGAGGCCTGGAAGGTCGCCGACGCCGAGGGGGACCACGTCGGGAGCGCTTGCACGCGCGTTCCGCCACGCGGTGGCCGCGGCAAGCGAGTCCGCTCCGAGACCGAGATCGGCAAGAGGCCGGGCTCTGTCGCCTCCGCCGCCGTCTCCGTCGCCTCCGAGCGTCTTGGTGGCCTCGACGGCAGACACGTGCTCGTGGTCGGTGCGGGCGAGATGGGGGAGGGGCTGGCGCTCGCCGCCAAGAACCGCGGCGCCGCCGACGTCTGCGTCGCCAATCGCACGGCCGATCGCGCGCGACGCATCGCGCGCCGCATCGGTGGCCGAGCAGTACCACTGACACGGATGGCCGACGAGTTGGCGGAGGCCGACCTCCTACTCACCTCGACCGGCTCCGACGATGTGCTCCTCGAACGCCACACGGTCGAGCCCCTCATGTCGTGGCGCGACGCACGGCCGCTCCTGATAGTCGACGTAGCGATGCCGCGAGACGTAGACCCCGGTGTCGGCGAGGTCGCAGGAGTCGACCTGCTCGATCTGGACGACCTGCGCGAGTACGCGGCCACCTTCGCGGAGCAGCACCGTCGATCGACGGCGCGGGCGCGCGAGATCGTCGGCGACGAGCTCGAGAGGTTCAGGCGCGATCATCGCGAGCGCGAGATCGCCCCAGTGATCACGGCGCTCCGCTCGGCCGCCGAGCAGGTGCGCCGAGATGAGCACCAACGGTTCCAGGCGCGCTTCAGCGAGCTCGACGCCGCCACCCGCGAATCGATCGAGGCCCTGACGCGGCGGATCGTGAGCAAGCTGCTCCACGAGCCGACTGTCAGGGTGAAGGACGCGGCCGGCACCGATCGCGGAGAGATGTTCGCCGACGCGCTCGCAACCCTCTTCGACCTGCCCGAGCGCGAGCGTTGAGCTCCGCGGCGCGGCCGATCCGGGTCGCGACGCGCGGTAGCCGGCTCGCACGCCATCAGGCCGAGCTCGTGGGCAGACTCCTCGCGGCCGGTGCCCGCGGCGGCGAGAGCTCATACGAGCTCGTGGTCGTCGCGACGGAGGGAGACCGGCGTCGCGACGTCGAGATCCACGCGATGGGTGGTACCGGCGTCTTCGTCAAGGAGGTGCAGCAGGCGGTCATCGACGGCGCCGCCGATGTGGCGGTGCACTCTGCCAAGGATCTGCCCTCCGTCACGCCGGGCGGGTTGCTGCTGGCGTCGGTGCCGGAGCGCGCCGATCCCCGCGACGCGCTCGTCGGCGCACGCCTGGACGGCATCGCTCCCGGTGGGCGCATCGGGACGGGTTCGGTGCGCAGGAGGGCGCAGCTCGCCGCGGCGCGCCCCGATCTCACCTTCGAGCCGCTGCGCGGAACATCGAGACGCGACTGAGCAAGGCGGCCGCCTTCGACGCCATCGTGATAGCGGTCGCCGCGCTGGATCGGCTCGGCCTCGCGTCCGAGATCGCAGAAGTGCTCGAACCCGCTGTCATGCTCCCCAGGTCGGACAGGGAGCACTCGCGGTCGAGTGCCGCGCGGGCGACGCCGAGACACTGAGCCGCCTCGTCGCGATCGACGATGCAGAGGCGCACCGGGCGGTCGCTGCAGAGCGAGCGTTCCTGGAGAGGATGGGAGGCGGGTGCGACCTGCCCGTCGGTGCACTCGCGCTGGCGCCCGACGGCGCGCGGGTGGCGATCGAGGCGCTCCTGGCGACACTCGACGGTGGCGTCGTTCTCCGCGTCGAGGAGCAGGGTGATGACCCCGCGAGCGTCGGCGCGGCCGCAGCGGCGCGGCTTCTCGCGATGGCCGGCTCGGACGCCGCTCCGGGCGCGCCGGTGCCGAGCACTCCTCCCGGGGGAGCGGGACGTTGACCGTCTATCTGGTGGGTGCCGGTCCGGGTGACCCCGGGTTGTTGACGCGACGCGGCGCGGAGGTGCTCGGATCGGCGAGCGTGGTCGTCTACGACCGCCTGGCCGCGCCGGTCCTGCTCGATCTCGCGCCGGGCAACGCCGAGAGGATCGACGTCGGGAAGGCCCCCGGGCGTTCGGCGATGACCCAGGCCGAGATCTGCGCTCTTCTCGTGGAGCGTGGCCTCGACGGTGGCGAGGTCGTGCGCCTCAAGGGGGGGTGACCCGTTCGTATTCGGAAGGGGCGGCGAGGAGGCGGAGGCGCTGATCGCCGCCGGCGTGCCGTTCGAGGTCGTGCCCGGCGTCACCAGCGCGATCGCCGCACCTGCGTACGCCGGGATCCCCGTGACGCACAGGGGCTTGTCGACGCACGTCACGATCGTGACGGGCCACGAGGACCCCGAGAAGGACGGCACCGACACCGACTGGTCGGCACTCGCCCGAACCGGGGGCACGTTGGTCGTGCTCATGGGCGCGTCGAACCTGGGTCAGATCGCCGAGAGCCTGATGCGAGCGGGCCGCGCCCCGGATACGCCTGTCGCCGCTGTGCGCTGGGGGACCCGACCCGAGCAGCGCACCATCCGCGGAACCCTCGGGACGATCGCGTCGCTCGGGGTGGAGGCGCCCTCGGCGATCGTGGTCGGCGCGGTCGCGGGTCTCGATCTCGGCTGGTTCGAGCACCGGCCGCTCTTCGGCAGATCAGTGGTGGTCACCAGGGCGCGTGAGCAGGCGAGCAGCCTGCGGTCGGCCCTCGAGGCCCTCGGGGCCGAGGTGGTGGAGATGCCGGCGATCGCGATCACACCGATCGCGGTGGACGTGCCCGACCTCTCGGCCTACGCGTGGATCGTCTTCACCTCGGCCAACGGCGTCGCGGCCTTCTTCGGGGCCGGGCTCGCCGAGGCGGGTCTCGACACGCGAGCCCTCGGGGGCCGCAGGGTCGCCGCGATCGGCCCGGGGACCGCCGAGGCGTTGTCGCAGCGGGGCGTCCGGGCAGACCTCGTGCCGGAGCGATTCGTGGCCGAGTCGCTCGTGGAGGCGTTCCCGCTCCCCGAGCGGCCCGGGGAGGCGGTGCTCGTCGCCCGGGCCGAGGCGGCGCGTGATGCACTCCCCGAGGGCCTGCGCTCGAGGGGGTACTCCGTCGACGTGCTGCCCGTCTATCGGACCGTGCGGACGGAACCCGACGGCGCCGCCGTCGATCGCGTGCGCAGCGGGCGCGTCGACGCCGTCACCTTCACGTCGTCCTCGACGGTCGCCAACTTCTGCGATGTCGTCGGTCCTCTGCCCGATCCTCAGCCACTGGCGATCTCGATCGGACCCGTAACGAGCGAGGCGGCTCGTGCCCGGGGACTTCGCATCGACGCCGAGGCAGATCCGCACACGATCGAGGGCGTGGTCGCGGCGCTGGTGGCGGCGCTCGGCGTCGGGCGCCGACCCTCAGCCGGCGGGTAGGTCGGCCAGGAACGCGAGGATGGCCGCGTTGACCTCGTCGGGGCGCTCCTGCTGGGTCCAGTGCCCGCAGCCGGGGAGCATCACCGATCGGCGCAGCCCCGGAACTGTCTCCTGCATCGCCTCGACCTGCCCGGCCGTCATCGCGAGGACCGCATCGCGCTCGCCGGCCACGAAGAGCGCCGGTTGGTGGACACGGGCGTCGGCCCAGGCCCGGCTCAGCTCCCATGTGCGGTCGGCGCAGCGGTACCAGGAGAGCCCACCGCGGAACCCGGTCCGCTCGAACTCCCCGGCGTAGAACGCGAGGTCCGCGTCGGTCAGCCAAGTGGGGAGGACCTCCGGGTTGAACGAGGCGCCCGATGATCCCGGCACCCTCGCCACCGAGGAGGCCGCGCAGGGCGTCGCCGGGTGCGTCGCCCGAGAGGGTGTGCAGGAAGCCGCGCAGGAAGACCGCCGCAGCGGGGTCGAGCTCCGACTCGGCCTCGCCTGGCTCCTGGAAGTAGAGGAAGTAGAACCACTGGTCGCCGAATACGGCGCGCATGAGGGTGACCGGTGGCTCCGGGGAGCGAGTCGACCACGGGACGCTCAGCGCGGCGACTGCGCGGAACCGGTCAGGGCGCCACGCGGCCGCGCTCCACGCGACGGGCGCGCCCCAGTCGTGTCCGACGACGACGGCCTGCGCGGCCCCCATCTCGTCGAGGAGCCCCACGAGGTCGCCGACGCTGTGCAGCACCGTGTACGCGCTCGGATCCGCGGGGGCGTCGGTCTGCCCGTAGCCGCGCATGTCGGGTGCGACGACGCGGTATCCCTCGCCGGCGAGCGCGGCGATCTGATGGCGCCACGAGTACCAGCTCTCCGGGAATCCGTGGCAGAGAACCACGACGGGCCCGTCGTCGGGACCTGCCTCGGCTACGTGCATCGAGATGCCGTTGGTGGCGACGGAGCGGTGGCGGAGACTCCCGAGGATCGACATCGGCCCGACGCTACTCGTAGGATCCGCTCCGACCTCTCGCGGGCCGGCCGGTACCATCTGCATGTGGCATTCCCCGAGCGCAGGATGCGCAGGTTGCGCCGCACGCCGGCGCTGCGCCGGATGGTGGCCGAGACGCGACTCTCCGTCGACGACCTGGTGGCCCCCCTCTTCGTCAAGGAGGGGATCGACGCTCCCGAGCCGGTCCTCTCGATGCCGGGGGTCGTTCAGCACACCCAGGAGAGCCTCCGCAAGGAGGTGCGCGCCCTCAGCGATCTGGGGGTACCGGCGGTGATCCTCTTCGGTGTCCCCGTCACCAAGGACCCGGACGGCTCGGCCGCCGACGCCCCCGACGGGGTGGTCCAGGTCGCCCTCCGCTCGCTGCGCGACGAGGTAGGCGACCAGATGGTCCTCATCGCCGATGACTGCCTCGACGAGTACACCGACCACGGGCACTGCGGGCTCCTCTCCGATTCGGGTGAGGTCGACAACGACGCGACGCTCCGGCGATACGCGAGCATCGCGGTCGCCCAGGCCGACGCAGGTGTCGACGTCGTCGCACCGTCGGGGATGATGGACGGCCAGGTCGGTGCGATCCGCGCTGCACTCGATGGCACGGGCCATACCGGCGTGGCGATCCTCGCGTACTCCGCGAAGTACGCGCCGGCTCTCTACGGGCCGTTCCGTGACGCGGCCGAGTGCACCCCCGGTTCGGCGACCGGCGTGCCTACCAGATGGATGCGGCCAATGGTCGCGAGGCGCTCGAGGAGGCCGCCCTCGACCTCGCCGAGGGCGCCGACATCGTCATGGTGAAGCCTGCCCTCGCGTACCTCGATGTAGTGGCGTCGCTGCGGGCCGAGTTCGACGCGCCGGTCGCCGCGTATCACGTCAGTGGCGAGTACGCGATGGTGAAGGCGGCGGCGCAGCTCGGATGGATCGACGGGCCGGCGGTCGCCCTGGAGCACCTGACGGCCATCAAGCGGGCCGGCGCCGACCTGATACTCACCTACTTCGCCCGCGAGGCCGCCGAGATCCTCGACGGTTGACGCGGCAGCAACCGGAGGTCCCTCATGTCGAAGTGGTTCGAGCGCGCCCTGGCCCGCATCCCGGGCGGTGTCAGCTCACCCGTACGCGCCTTCGGATCGGTGGGCGGCGAGCCGTACTTCGTCGCCTCCGCCGAGGGCGCGTACGTGACCGATACCAATGGGCGTCGCTACTGCGACTACGTCCAGTCGTGGGGGGCGTCGATCCTCGGGCACGCTCACCCGGTGGTCGTCGAGGCGGTGCAGAGGGCCGCGGCGCGTGGCACCTCGTACGGGGCGCCGACACCGGGCGAGGTCGAGCTGGCTGAGGCAATAGCCGAACGTGTGCCATCGGTCGAGAAGGTGCGGTTCGTGTCGTCGGGCACGGAGGCCGCGATGACCGCGGTGCGCCTCGCACGGGGCGCGACGGGCAGGTCGAAGGTCGTGAAGTTCGCCGGCTGCTACCACGGTCACTTCGACGCGATGCTCGTCGCCGCCGGCAGCGGCGTAGCGACGCTGGGCCTGCCCGGCTCGGCGGGGGTCACCGAGGGCGCCGTAGCCGACACCGTGGTGGTTCCCTACAACAGCGTCGAGGGCATCGAAGCGGCCTTCGCTGCGGACCCAGGTGGGATCGCAGCGGTGCTGGTCGAGCCCGTGGCGGCGAACATGGGCCTGGTCGCTCCGGCCGACGGCTACCTCGCGGCGCTGCGGGCGCGGTGCTCCGAGCACGGATCTCTGCTCGTCTTCGACGAGGTGATAACCGGCTTCCGCCTCGGCCCCGCGGGCGCGCAGGGCCGCTACGGCGTCACACCGGATCTCTCGGTGTTCGGCAAGGTCGTGGGCGGCGGGCTACCCCTCGCGGCGGTCGGCGGGCCGGCAGAGCTGATGGACCACCTCGCGCCGGTCGGCGACGTCTACCAGGCAGGCACGCTGTCGGGGAACCCGCTGGCCACGGCTGCGGGCCTGGCGGTGCTGAATCAGCTGGACGAAGGGTCGTACGCGGCGCTGGAGACCAAGGCGGAGCGGCTCGTCGACGGCCTGAGGGGAGCGTTCGACGCCGCGGGGGCCGCTGCGCGCGTGACGCGGGTCGGAACGCTCGTCGGCTGGTACTTCTCCGACACCGAGGTCTGCGACTACGAAGCAGCCAGGGCCGCCGACCACCGGCGATACGCGGCGTTCTTCCACGCGATGCTCGGCCGGGGGTTCTCGTTCGCACCCAGCGGCTACGAGACGACCTTCGTGAGCCTCGCCCACACCGAGCAAGACCTCGACGCGACGGTTGCCGCAGCGCAGGAGGCCGCTACTGCTCTTCCCGCCGGCGTCGGATCCGGTCCATCGAGAAGATGATCGCGACGAAGATGAAGCACATGAGCGCGAAGAGGACGAACGCGAGACCCCCTCGGTCGTCGCATCGACCGGCTGCTGAGCGGCGGCGGGGCTCGCGAGCAGGAGGAGCATCACCATCGCGGTGAGCCCGTAGGCGAGTGCAGTGCGTATGCGTGTCACGAGGATCCCTCTGGTTCCTACGAGGCGGCAGCGGCCGCTACGGCGGTGCGTGCGCGCTGATCCTGCTCGTACCAGTGCAGGCCGCGCAGGCTGAGCAGGAAGAGCACGAGTGAGCCGAAGAAGTAGAGCCACGGCGGCTGCCGCAGGGAGCCGAGGTCTCTCTCCAGCACGACGGTCTTCGTCTGCTGGGTCGGATCGCACTTGAGGTCGGGGACGTTGCCGGAGGCGTCGGCGGTGACGGGCGCCGCGGGGCAGATCTGCACGATCGCGTAGTGCGGCTCGTGGAAGACGATCATCCGGTCGCCGCCGCCGGTCTCCTTCGCGAGGAGTCCGTAGTCGGAGCCGGTCAGGAAGTCGGTGGCCGCCGCGAACTGGGCGAAGGGCTGCTCGGGGGCCACCTCGTTCACCGCGGGCTGCGCGGTCACGAGCGCGCCGTCGATCGCGGGCCGGAGATTGGCGAGGTCCTCGTCGGGCACGTTCTCCGTCCAGTCGAAGTAGCCCTGGACCTTGCCGATCTTCGACTCCGACGGGATCGAGATGATCTCCTTGACGTTCCACTGCGAGATGCGTCCCTTGGGGCTGTTCAGTGGCGTCGCCGTCGTGATCCAGAGAGCGGAGAGCAGGACCATGAAACCCGTGAGGCACGCCGCCGAGACCAGGAACTCCGGAGACGGGCACCGAGGTCGGTGGCGAGCAGCAGGTAGACGGAGCCGCAGAAGAGGCCGAGCGCGGAGACGAAGACGAGGAGCCCGAGGATCGTCGGGTCCCAGAGAGTCTTGGCCTTGTTGCCTTCGCTGGCGAGCAGCAGCAGCGTGTTCAACTCCGACTCCTCAGTCGTCGGGGGTGGACGGGTCGTTCCGTTCGAGCATCGTGCGCTCGTACTCGACGATGGCGGTGATCTGGTCGTCGGTGAGCATCCCCGCGAAGCCGGGCATGCGGCCGGAGCCGACGCCGCTGACGCCGTAGGGCTTGTTGTTCTCGGAGCCGTTGGTGACGAAGTCGACGTGGCTCTGGAAGCCAGCGGATCCGGCCGCGGTCCCGGGGCCGAAGCGCCGGATCGTCGCGCCATCGCGCAGGTTGAATCCCCTGAGTCCCTCCGCCGCCGGCGATGCCGAGGCCGATCTCCTCGGGCGTGTTCGTGGTCGGATCGAAGACCGACCAGTTGGCGGTGTGGCAGCGCGCGCAGTTGAGCTCGTAGAGGATCTGTCCGTCGGAGACGCCGTCGCGGCGAGCGAACCAGTCTTCGGCCCACGCGAGGCCGGCCTCGGCGGCGTCGAGAGCCGCCTGGGCGTCGGCCACCTGCTCGGGCGTCGCCTCCTTGTCGGCCTCCACCTCTGCGAGCTTCACCTCGGCGGCGTCCACTGCGGCCTTCGCGTCGTCGAGCTGGATCTGCGGCTGCGCCTTCGCGTCGGCCAGGGCCTGCACCGCCTCGGCCCGAGCCTCCTCGGGGGTGATCTGAATAGACCCGACGTAGGCGACCAGGTCGTCGATGCTCTGCTCGTTCTTGGGGCCACCGCCGGCTACCCCCAGGCCTGCATCGGCGTGCCCGGGCGGCCGTACGTGATGATGTCGCGGACCTCGTTCTCGCTGAAGCGCTGTAGGACGGTGTTGAGGGCAGGTGCCTTCCACGAGACGCGTATCGGGGTAGAGCCACCGGGCGGCGTGAAGTTGGTCGCCGCTGCTCCACCAGCGCCGTCGAGTCCGTGGCAGTCGGCGCAGAGGAGCGAGTTGACGTTGCTGTAGCTCTCGCTCTGCTTGTTCGCGTAGAGCACGGCGCCCCGCTCGACCGAGCCGTCGTCGAAGTACTCGATCGACTTCTCCTGCCGGGTCGGCTCCCAGAGCCAGTAGAGCGGGAGCGATACGGCGATCACGGCCGAGCAGATGAGCGCCCACCCGAGGGCGCGCTCCAGCCGCCGACCCTCGAGATCCTCGTCGGAGAGGAACGGCGTCTGGTTCGGCGCCGCGCCGGCCTCCGGTGTGGCGCGCAGCGTCACGATCACGTAGGCGACCACCGCCGCCATGGCGATCGCGTTGATGACGATCAGGACGAGACGAACGCTCACTCGGCTCCGCTCCGCGTCTTGGTGGGTTGTGTGCGCATCGGATTCTTCGCGTGCCTCAGATGCAAGACGGTCCTTCGGGCTTCTGCTTGGTCGAGTCGGTGCCTATGGGCAGGCCGGGAAGGATGATGCCGGTGTTGATCACCAGGTCTCCGTTGCTCACCTCTGCTGCCACGAGGCTCATCCCGCGCGGGGCCGGACCGTCGCGCTTCTCCCCGACGCGGTTGTACTTCGATCCGTGGCAGGGGCACTCGAACCACTGCGACGACCCGCACCATGGCACACGGCAGCCGAGGTGCGGGCACTTCTGGTACTCGACGATGAAGCCGTCCTCGAGGCTCGGCAGGATCGCCGACGGGTACCCGGCCTTCTTCGCAGCGGCGATGTCCTCTGTCGGGTACCGGGTCACGTAGGAGCGGGCCTCGGGAACGTAGAAGGGTGCCTTCTTCTCGTCTATGGCGGCGAGGATGTCGGCGAGCTTGCCCGCCGAGATCTTCCCACCGAAGCCGCCCTTGCCGGAGGGCCAGATGAAGGCGAGAGCGCTCGCGCCGAATCCCGCCGTCGCGAAGAGGATCCCTGCGACGATCCCGCGGTTGAAGAACTGGCGGCGCGTGACGCCGAGCTCCTCCTCGTCGACCGGCGACCACTCTGCCGCGGTGCTCTCGACCGCCGGCAGGCCGCTCGCGGCACTGGAGCGGGCCTCACCGGCGCGGGCGCGTGCGCCGGCCGACTCTGCCTCCTCGTCGTGCTCGTCGGTGGTGGCGGCATCGGGTGTCTTCACGGCCTTCGAGGTCGTGGCCGAACCGGCGTCGCGGCGTCGCGTCTCGCGGGAGAGCGCGCCGACGCTCGAGCGGAGCCGTCCCTGGGTCAGCAGGACGGCCGCGGCTGCGGCTATCAGGATGGCTGCGATGGCGATCGCGACTGCCACGGGAGGAGTCTCCTAGAGGTCGAAGAAGATGCCGTCGTTCCAGGGGAACGTGAAGTTGAAGCCCGGTCCCCGGAAGAACGAGCCGATGATGACGAGCACGGCCCAGAGCATCAGGAACATCGTCATCATCGCGATGGCAAGCTTCCGGTCGCTCGGCTTCCTGGAAGGGTTCTTGTCGATGTACGGGGTGATCGCGAGGAGCCCGAGAGCGACTCCGGGGATGGTCACGCCGGCGACCATCGGGTGGAACATCGTCAGCAGCTCCTGGAGCCCGAGGAAGTACCAGGGGGCCTTCGACGGGTTGGGGGTCTGATTGACGTCGGCGAGTCCGAGGAGGGGGCTTTCACGAGAGCCGAGAAGATCGTGACCAGGGCGAGGAGAGCCAGGGCGGCCGTGAGCTCGATGACGAGGAGGTGGGGCCAGGTGTGCACCTTGTCCTGGGCCTCGGCCTTCGTCTGTTGGATCGAGCCCGACTTCACGACCGTCAGCAGACGCTGGGTGTGGCCACCCGGCCCGGTGTCGGTCGGCGCTCCGGCGGTCATCGCCGCTGCCTTCGCCTTCGGCTTCGTGGCCGTCGCCGTGCCGCCGCCGGCCCCGGCCCCGGCGCCGCCCGCCATCGCCGCCTTGCGCTTGCGCGCACGCTCGAGCAGGTGGGCGGGCACGCCGCCCTTGCTCTCGGTGATCTCCTCGCCCGAGTCGCCGGCTGCGGGGGCAGCCGCCTCGGCGTCGTCGGGAGCTTCGGGGGCCGGGCCCGACTCCGACGCGGGGGCGTCTTCGGGCGCGCCTTCACCCTCGCCGCCGTCGAGTCCGAGCGCCTTGCGGCGCTCCTGTGCTCTGCGGAGGAGGTGTTCGGGAACCTCAGCCATGGTGCGCTACGCCTCCTAGGCGGGCTAGAGCGGACCGGAGATGCCGCCGTCCTTGCGGACGCGCCAGAAGTGGACAGCCATGAAGATCACGATGACGAACGGCAGCAGGAGCACGTGCAGCACGTACCAGCGCAGCAGCGTGTCGTTGCCGATCTCCTTCGAGCCGAGCAACGCGAACTTCACGTCGTTACCGAACACAGGTGTGTACCCCATCATGTTCGTGCCGACCGTGACAGCCCAGAGTGCCAGCTGGTCCCAGGGGAGCAGGTAGCCGGTGAAGGAGAGGAGCAGGGTCAGCAGGAGAAGCACCACGCCGATGACCCAGTTGAACTCGCGTGGCGCCTTGTAGGCGCCGTGGTAGAAGAGCGCGCCATGTGCAGGAAGACGGTCAGCACCATGAGGTGCGCACCCCACCGGTGCATGTTGCGGACTAGCGAGCCGAACGCGACTGCGGTCTCCAGGGTCTGGATGTCGGGGTAGGCGTTCGTTGCCGTCGGCCGGTAGAAGAACATCAGGAAGATGCCCGTGACGGTCAGCAGGATGAAGAGGAAGAACGAGAGCCCGCCGAGGCAGAGCGTGTACGAGACCTTCACGGCGTGCCGCTTCACCTTCACCGGGTGAAGGTGGTACAGCACGTTGTTCATGATCACGTAGGAGCGGTTCCGAGGAGTGTCGGAGTAGCCCTTGCGGTAGATAGAACCGGGGCGGAAGATCGAGTTCCACGCCTGGGAGTCGCGCGTCTTCTCGCCGATCTCTCCGAGCTTGGCGAGAACCTTCCCGCCCTTTGCGTTTCCGTTGCCGTTGGCCACCGATGTTCTCCTGTGACAGAGGCCTAGAAGCGGACGCCGTAGGCGTAGCCGTGGCGGGGGGTGCGGTCGTTGGGGTCGCCGTCGGCCCAGTCGTCGGTGACCTTCCCGAGGATGATGACGCCCGTGGGGCAGCGATCGACGCAGAGCGCGCACCTCGTGCACACGTCCTCGTCGACGACGAAGATGACGCTGTCGCGCGGGTCGTCGCCGGGTTGCTCGGTGCCTACCGACTCGGAGATCGAGTCGACCGAGAGCATGTGGATGCACTTCCACGGGCAGATGTCGACGCAGCCCTCGCAGGTGATGCACTCGGCCTGATCGATGTGGAGGAACTGCTTCGGCTTGACCGCGGTGGGCAGCCATGCCGGATCGACCTCCTGCACCGCGTACTCGGTGGAGAAGGCCGGCATCGGCGGGTTCGCGTCTGTGCGGGCCACGGCGCTGCTAGCCCCGCGTCGTCACGGGTCGGCCGAACATCGAGATACGGCGCGCCTTGCGCACGGAGGGGCCTGTGTCTTCGCTCGGCGCTCCGGCTGCCTCGGCGACGGGGCGCTTCTGCCACCGGACGCTGAGCCACACCTGCACCACCAGGAAGACGGCGTAGATGATCGTCGCCCCGATGTCGGCGCCCGCGCGCCGGTTCATGTCGAACGGAATCACGCCCTGCCTGAAGAAGAAGGTGTCCTCGCCCCAGTTCATCCTCGAGCTCGCGTAGTTGAGCCACTCGTGGGGGACCGTGCCGTACGCGAGGATCATGAGGGCGTACACGGCGACGGCGCCGAGGACGGCCTGCGCCCACGTGACCGGCTCGGGCGACTTGGGACGCGTGGTCAGCACGTAGGCGACCACGCAGCCGCCGACGAGCAGCAGCGTCGACCAGATGAGCCGGCCGGCCGATTCGAGGCCGATCCACTCCAGCACGTTGGGCACGTTGAGGCCGAGCACGATCGCCCCCGAGGTACTTGAGAAGCCGCGTGTACTTGCGAAGTCGAGAGACCGGTGTCGCCGGTGGAATCCGGCGATCCGACTGCTCTCTTGCTACCACGCTAGAGGAACGCCGGGCACATCGCGCGACAGGCTCGCGAGCACCCGGTGAGCGGGTCGCGACCGGGCGCCGAGGGGGTCGATGCCGGCGCAAGGACCGCAGCGCGGTGAGCCGGCGGGGCCCACCGCGCGCGACGATTGACGGACCTCGGCCGAGGGACGGGAGCAAGGTGACGGATCACTCGCAGCGCGGGAACGACCGCTACGACGCGATAGTCGTCGGCGCAGGTCCCGCGGGAGCGTCGGCCGCGTACTGGCTCGCCGAGAGTGGCCGGCGCGTCCTGGTCGTCGACCGGAAGCGATTCCCTCGCGAGAAGACCTGCGGCGACGGCCTGACGCCTCGCGCAGTGCGCCAGCTGCACGACATGGACCTCGCGGAGCCGCTCGCGCAGTTTCACCGTTACGGCGGCTTGAGGTCGATAGCGCACGGGATGACCCTGCATCTGCCCTGGCCCGCGCACCCCGACTTCCCCTCCTTCGGCTACGTGGTGAGGCGGAGCGAGCTTGACGAGCTGGTCGTCGGGAACGCGGTCAAGTCGGGGGCGACCTTCTGGAGCGCC
Source organism: Acidimicrobiia bacterium (assembly GCA_027494135.1). Classification (GTDB taxonomy): domain Bacteria; phylum Actinomycetota; class Acidimicrobiia; order IMCC26256; family PALSA-610; genus JAOSJK01. The sequence goes on from JAOSJK010000001.1 coordinate 1,409,864, forward strand.
GCCGAGGCGGTGGCGCCGATCATCGACGACGGCGTCGTGATCGGCGCGGCTGTCCACCGCAAGGACTCGGCGACGACCCAGCAGGTGCGGGCGCGCTACCTGGTGGTGGCCGACGGTGCCAGCTCCCGCTTCGGCAGGGCGCTCGGAACCGCTCGTGAGCGGACCTATCCGTTGGGCATGGCGATTCGCGGCTACTTCGCCAGCCCGTTCCACGACGAGCCGTGGATCGAGAGCCACCTCGACGTGCGCGACCGCGACGGGCACCACCTGCCCGGTTACGGGTGGATCTTCCCGGTGGGCGACGGCACCGTCAACGTGGGAGTCGGCCTCCTGTCGACGTTCCGCGGCTGGAAGTCGATGAACACGACGAGGCTGATGGAGGCGTTCTGCGAGACGGCGCCCGCCCGCTGGGGCATCTCGCCGGAGACGGCGCTCGGCGCCCCCACCGGCGGTCGCCTACCCACGGGAGGGTCGGTTCTCCCCAGGCGCGGACCGACCTGGCTGGTGGTCGGCGACGCCGCCGGGTCGGTCAACCCGTTCAACGGCGAGGGGATCTCCTACGCGTACGAGACCGGGCGCTTCGCCGCCGAGGCGGTCGACCTGGCGCTTGCCACCGGTGATGGTCTGGCCCTGGGCACCTACGAGCGGAGGCTCGACGACGAGTACCGCCTCTACTTCAAGGTCGCCCGGGCGTTCGTGAGCGCCATCGGCAACCCCGCTGTGATGAGGGAGCTGGTCAGGATCGGGATGCACAACCGCTCGCTGATGGAGTGGGTGCTGCGGATCATGGCGAACCTGCTCCGCCCCGACGAGATCGGCCCGGCGGAGGCCGCCTACAAGCTCGTGGCACGCCTGGTGGCGGTGGGGCCGGAGCCGTAGCGGCGCGCTCGGGCGTGCAAGGCTTCGCGCATGGTCGCCCGTGTGATCGCTCATCGGACGTGTCCCCGGCACGCGATCGAGAACAGCCTCGCCGGGATCCTCGCGGCTGGGGCGCTGGGCGCCGGCTACGTGGAGGTCGACGTCCGCAGGACCCGCGACGGCGTCCCTGTGCTGATGCACGACCGGACCCCGGGGCGGACGGCACGGTTCGTCGGTGCGGCCCGTCCCCTGGGGAGGATGCCGTTGCGGTGCCTGGCGTCGGCGACCCTCGCTGGTACGAGGCTGCGCGGCGACGCCCCCGGAGCCGGCGACCCCGTACCGACCCTCGCTGCCGCGCTCGGCGCTGCCCCGCCGCCGCTCGGCTTCGCCCTCGACGTCAAGGACCCGGGCGCCGGCCCGGCGACACTGCGCGCAGTCCGTGAAGCGCAGATGGATGATCGGGTACTGCTCTGGTCGCAGCACGAGGCCGCGGTGCGCCACTTCGCCGGCGAGGCCGAGGGGATCGAGGTGTCGCTCCTCAGGGACACCGCCAGCCCTGCCGCGACCCGGCGCCTCCTCGACGACGCAGTCGCATGGGGCGCACGAGGCGTCTCGGTACACCAGGGAGTCCTCGACGAGGCACTGGTGGCCGAGGCCCACGGTCGGGGCCTGGCCGTCTACTGCTGGTTCCAGAGCCTCGCAGTGCAGGAGGAGATGCTCGCGCGCGCCTCGGGGTTCGGCCTCGACGGTGTCGTCACCGACTGGGTCGCCGGCGCGCTGGCGACGGTCGGGTAGAAGAGCCCGCCCTCGGCAGGGGGCGCTCGATCAGGGTGCGGACGCCGCCGCGCTCGATGAGCCTCGGGCCGTACCTCGCCACGGCCCAGTAGACGGCCGCGAACATCCCGAGAGCGACGGGGAGCACGATCAGCGGGTGGACCTGGTCTAGCTCGACCTTCGGAATCCACCACGGCCCGCCCCAGGACAGGTCCCACGGGTAGCCGTTGCGGCGCACCCCGTCGATGACAGGGTTTGTCAGCAGGTGGGCCCAGGTCGTCCAGGCAACGAGGCGACAGACCCCGTAGAAGAAGGTGCCCCTGTACAGGGCGAGGAGGCCGCGCTCGTTCAGGAACCGGCCGAACCACGCCCAGACACGTGGGTCGGCGGGGACCACCTGGGTCCGCCAGAACTCGCGGGTCAGCACGCGCCACGAGAAGAGCACGACCACCAGCCAGAACACGTCCATCACGAAGCCGAGGCTCGAGTAGTAGCCGGCGGCGTCGAGGTACTTCCCACCGTCGATGGTCGCGGCGTAGGCCCAGGTGCCGACGCTCCAGTTCATTAGGTTGAGCGGGAAGATCAGCATCGTGCCGATGCTGTCGTTCACGTCGGTGAGCACGTGCGCGGCGTAGCCGAGGACGAACCCGATGAACCACGCGGGGTTCCGCTTCCAGAGCCAGATGCCGCCGGCGACGAGCAGCCCGAAGAAGAGCGTGTGGGTGAATCCCATCCCCGGCCATCCACGGTGCCAGCGGTAGGGCTCCGAGGCACCGTAGTGGTGGCCGTTGACGGTGACGCCGTAGACCCAGAACTTCGCGAGGAAGTCGGGGGTGAAGTCGCCCAGGAAGATCGCGAAGAACGAGATCTGCCCTCGCAGGCGCTTCGGCAGGTGCGCCTGGATCGCGTACACCTCGAACTGGTGGGCCGCCCAGCTCACTGGTCCACCTGCTCCTGGCCCTGCGGGCCGGGCCAGGCGATCCTGCGGAGTCCCCGCCCGATCGCCGGCGCCACCTGCAACCATGCGATCAGCCAGAGCGGCCCGACGATCCAGTTGAGCAGCCACTTGTGGTAGAGCCCGAGGCCGATGTAGCTGACGGCCGCAGCGAGGTAGAGCAGCGCGTCTACGGGCACTCCCCGCTCTCGGCCTCTCGCGCTCACGGCCCGGGACCGTACACCGGGCCGATCGGGGGCTGGTCGCCGCGGGGTCAGTTCTGGTTGTCGGGTGGTAGGTGGAGCCATCGGGTGTCGAGGCGTTCGCCGGTGGGGTGCCGGTAGGGGGCGGTGGGGGGTTGCCGGCGGGGTGGTCGTGGTCGGGCGGCGGGGCCGATGGGCCGGCCGTGGGCGTCGGTGAATGCGAGGGTGTCGGGGTGGCCGGGTGGCCGGTCGGGGTTGCCGGTGATGGTGAGCCGGCCTTGGTGATGCTCTCGGTGGTGGCGGCGACAGAGCGCGACGAGGTTTGCTCTGTCGGTGGCCCCACCGTTCTCCCAGTGGGTGATGTGGTGGATCTGCAAGAACCTTGTCGCCGCGCAGCCCGGGACGGCGCAGCCGCCGTCGCGGTGCTCTATCTGACGTCGGGTGCGCTCCGGCACGATGCGCATCGAGCGTCCGACGCTCACGGGTAGCCCGCTGGTCTCGTGCACCGCCCGGATGGTGGTGTCGCACCCGATGAGGCGCCGTAGAGCGTCGGGCAGCGGGCTGTGGAGGTGCACGCTGAGACCACCGGGCGCGCCGGGGTCGGTGGGGTCGGTCTCGAGGTGAGCGTTGATCAGGAACCGACCTGCCGCGGGGAGCGCGGCCTCACCGCAGCGCAGGTAGCTCTCCGAGACACAGACGAGCGCGTCGGCCCACGTGACCCGGGTCCGCCCCTCACCTGCGGTCGCCTCTCCGGGAGCGTCGCCGTGCGTGTCGCCGGGCTGCTGGCCGAAGAGATCCTGGTGGCGGCGGTGAGGGCCTGCTCGACGACTGCGCCCTCGTCGGCGGGGGAGATCCGCGCGGAGATGCCAGCGGCCGTCGTCGCTCCCACCGAAGCTCACGCTGCGACGCTCGGGCTCGGGTACGGGGGCCTCGGGCGGGGCGTCGGGATCGGACGGCTCGAACGCGTAGCGAGACAGCGCACGGGTGAGCTGACGGACGGTGCACTGCCGGGCCAGGACCACCGCGGAGCGCTCATGGTCGGCCGGGACATGGCGGGCGATCACCGCGGCCTGATCGAACGAGAGCTCCCCGGCGGTGAACGCTGCCATCGTCGCGGGCAGCTCCGGGGCCCGGCGGGCGAGTACCAGGAGGCGTCGTGCCTGGCCGGAAGCGACTCCGAGCTGCCACGTCAGCCAGTGAGACGCCGACTGCACCCCATCCTGGTGCCACACGCCCCTGGCGAGACCATCGGCGACGAGGGCCACGAGACGCCCCTGCGCGGCGTTCGCGAGACCGGCGGCCTCGGCCATGGCGGCCTCGACCTCGACGATGTCGGGCTCCCGTGCAGCACACTCAGCAGCGAACATACGTTCGATGATAGACCAAGGGTGCGACAACGAGGGTCGGAGGCGAGGGTCGGGCGCAGAGGTCGGGCGCAGAGGTCGGGAGCGAGGGACGGGAGCGAGGGACGGAAGCGAGGGTCGACGGCTCCGCCCGGTCAGTGATCGGCTCGGCGGCGATTGCCCGATGCCACGGTGGGCAGGCCCGGCTCCGGGTGCGGCCTGCCACATGCCCCGGAGACGCGCAGAGGTGCCGGTGCGCGCGCGCGATCCGGGGGCTTCAATCGCGCGCCCCGCGACCGTCAGGATCGTCGGGTCGGGCGCGTCCCGCCGCCGGAGGTGGGGCGGCGACGGGACGTGTCAGACGGACCGCAGCCACGTCTGACACCTACGGCATGTGCCGGCGTCACCCGCCGGGCGGCTTCGGCCTCGTGGCCCACTCGTAGACGCGCCTGAGCTGGCTGACCGATGGATCCCCTGGGAGCGGCGCGGAGTGCCGCCCTCCCGGTTGACGGCCCGTAGCCGACCTGCCGAGGAGATGTCCCGCCTGAGCCGCAGCCACCAGCGGCTACGTGCCGGCGCGGGACCCTGCTTCATCGAGGCACCGGCCGACAATGCATCGGAGGCGCCTGCGGCGTCGACCGCGTTGAGGAACGCGTTGACGCGCGTCTCGCCGGTGACGCCGAGCGCGCCGAGGGTCTCCGTGTCGGCGGGCGGGGGCACGCGCCGTGCCTCGTCGGGGCGGAGCACCACACCGAGGAGGGCGTCGCGGTCGAGGGCCTCGGTGCGCGAGTAGAAGAAGTCGGCGCCCGCCTCGCGCATGCGCATGCGCACCGCGTCGTCGAGGTAATGGCCCGTCAGCACTACGGCCACACCGTCGCCGATGGGGCGGCGGGCCCGGAACCGCTCGACGATCGCGACCCCGGGGAACTGGTCGCTCTCGCGGCGGTCGTCGGCGGCGTCGACGACGACCACGTCTACGCCGTCCCACTCCTCGCCCCACGCTGCGGCCTCGGCGTGGTCGAGCGAGGCGACGAGGTCGATGCCCTGATCGGTGGAGAGGAGCGTCGCGGCGCCGACGCGGGTGATCTCGTTGTCGTCGACGACAGCGACGCGCAGGGGCGTCGCGCGCCTCAACTCGGTGCTCCGGCCGATTCGAGGGCGGCGAGGCGCCACTCGACGCCGGCCAGGCGGGAGCGGGCCGCCGCGACGATCTCCGGGTCAGTGCGCCCCTCGATCTCGTCGAGCCTCCGCACGGCATCGCGGTGCGCCTCACGCACCAGGTCGACGACGAGGCGGCGGCCGCTCTCGAAGGACTCGGCGACCCGCCTCTCGCGCTCGGCTGTGAAGGACTCCCCGAGGGTGCGCGCGTCGTCGCGCAGGGCGGAGTCGAGGTCGCGGCCGTTGCGCACCAGCGACGCCGCGTTGACCAGCTCGGAGAGCACGGCGCGTGCCTGGCGGGGCCGGGGGAGCAGCGCGGTGCCGGCCGCCGCCACCGCACCGAGCGCGGCTGCACCGCGGGCGCGCTCGCCCGGCGTGGTGGTCGCCCAGAGGTACCCGAGCAGGAAGGCCGGGACCTCGAGTGCGTATGTGAACGGGATGTTCTGCCGTCCGCTCTCGGAGTGGCCGCGCCGCTGGCCGAGCGTCGTGGCGACGGTGTGCAGGGCCCCGGCGAGCAGGGTAACGGCGAGCGCCGAGCGTGCGGTGGCCTCCCCGGAGCGCGCTCCTCTGCTCCTCGCCGCCAGGGCCGATGCCGTCGTGAGGATCAGCGCGGGAGGGAGCACGGCCGAGGCAGGTACGGCGCTGGAGGAGTGCCTGGCGACTCCCAACATCCCCGGGATGCCGGCGGCCAGCAGGACGGGGGCCGGGTCGTAGACGGAGGGCGGGCGGTCGGGGTCTTCGGGGACGGTGATCTCCGCTCCGTCGACCTCCAGGGTCACCGCCCGCCCGGGAATGTGGCCGGAGCCCACGTGCGACCTGACCTCCACGCGACCCCGCAGCCCTGAAGCGTCGAGCAGCGCGTCGAGAGCCGCGACCTGCGCACCGGTGAGGATCACCGTGCCCTCGCCCTCCGGCAGGTGGACCGCCACGTGGCTGGAGAGGTCGGGGTGCAGGTTGCGCCGTCGCTCCCACTTGGCGAGGGCGATGCCCAGGTAGGTACCCACGCTCCCGGCCCTGACGGCGAGTGACGACTTCCACGCGTCCAGCAGGCGGAGCAGGGCGCTGTCGGGATCTGGGGGCCCCAGGAGGGGTGCGACCCCCTCGATGGCGTCGACGACGGAGTCGGCTCCCATCGCGACCGAGTGCTGGCCGGCGAGGAAGGCCGCCTCGGCCGCAGCGGCGGCGTCCTGGTCGTGCCGGCGCGCCACGTGCCGGCCGTGGGACTTCCGCGTGCGGCTCCAGAGAAGTCCCTCCAGGGCCCCGGTGGCCGTCCAGAGCGCGAGGCCGGGTCGCCACGGTCCGCCGCGTGCCCTGCGAATCGCGCTGGTCGCCGCGAAGACGGCGAGAGGGGCTCCCAGGCCGCGCAGGCCGTAGCGCGCCGTCGTCTCGAGCGCCAGGCTCACCTGCCCCCAGGACTGGGCGTCGGTGTCGTCGCCGATAGCGGACTCCCAGAAGGCCTGGTCGGCCACGTCGAAGGGGATCCGCCACCCGTACCCGTTGGGCGGGCCGTCGCGCACCCGGCGCGCGGCCATCGCATCGACCGCGAGGCCGGCCAGGTTGACGGCCTGGAGGGCGGGCCAGCGATTGCCGCGCGGCGCGAAGAGCGCGATCTCCACGCGCCTCACAGTGCGATTGCCCGCGAAGTAGGCGGCGACGAACCGTCGGCTCCCCGCGCCCATCTCGGGCTCGCTGCCTCTGCCGCCCGTGATCCGACGCGCCGCGCCACCGTCCCCCCCGTCGTGCTCCCACAGCGCGATCCACGATCCGCGATGTTAGGTGGGCGAGGGACCGCAGCGTCCGGGGAGAGCCGTGTGCCCCGGCGCGCGACCCTTTGCCGCGTACGGGAGCCGGTCGGATAGCCTCGCAACGAGCACGCCTACCGGTCGAGCGGGGCGCCGTGAACGACTACTTGCCGATCCTGTTGATGACCGTCGTGGTCGTCGCCTTCGTGCTGCTCTCCTTCGTCGCGTCACAGCTGCTGGGTCCCCGGCGACCCAACGCCGCCAAGCAGGCACCGTACGAGTGCGGCATAGTCCCCGAGCACGAGCCGGCCGAGCGCTTCCCGGTCAAGTTCTACCTGGTGGCCATGTCGTTCATCGTCCTCGACGTGGAGATCGTCTTCCTCTACCCGTTCGCAACCGTGTTCCGCCCCCTCGGCCTCTTCGGGATCCTCGCGATGGGGTTCTTCGTGGTCGTGCTGCTGGTGCCGTTCGCGTACCTGCTCTCGGTCGGCGCCCTCTCCTGGGGATCGATCCAGGAGATGACCGCGCGCGCTGCGGCCCCGGTCAGGCGCACAGCCGCTGCGGTCCTCGACCCGACCGCCCGGCCGGGCCCCGACGACCGGTCCGGCCCCGGTCAGACCGGGGGCGGACCGTCCGCCGGGAGCGTGGCGGTCGGCGGGGAGGCCGCCTGATGGGCCTCGAGGTGGTGCCGCACAACTTCATCACCGGTCGCCTCGAAGACCTGGTGCGCTGGGCCCGCCGCAACTCGGTCTTCCCGCGACCTTCGGCCTCGCCTGCTGCGCGATAGAGATGATGGCCACAGGCGCCGCGCACTACGACCTCGCCCGCTACGGCATGGAGGTCTTCCGCGCCAGCCCCCGGCAGGCCGACCTGATGATCGTCGCCGGCCGGGTCAGCCAGAAGATGGCACCGGTCCTCCGCCAGGTCTACGACCAGATGGTCGAGCCCAAGTGGGTCATCTCGATGGGCGTCTGCGCGAGCAGTGGGGGCATGTTCAACAACTACGCGATCGTGCAGGGAGTCGACCAGGTCGTCCCGGTCGACGTGTACGTGCCCGGCTGCCCGCCGGGCCCCGAGACCCTCATGCACGGCATCCTCACTCTGCACGAGCAGATCCGCACCGGCGAGCTGATGCGCCGTCGAGAGGCGGCACCGAGCGGCGGCGCAGGGATCCACCTCGAGGTAGCCCCCGCATGAGCCCCCACCACCACCTCTGCCGATGACCGACGAAGCCGCTCGTGAAGAGATTCCCGAAGTCGAGGGCGGGCCCGACGCGGGCGCCGCCGGAGGCACGGCGCCCGGGACACCTTCCGACGAGGTGGCCGCGGCGCTCCTCGAACGCTTCCCCGGCAGCGTCTACGCCCTCTCGCACGGTCAGGCCGTCGTGTACGTGGATCGGCGGGTATTGGCTGATGTCGCGCTCTTCCTGCGCGACGAGCAGGGGGTTCACGATGTGCCTCGACGTGACGGCCGTCGACCACCTCCTCGACGGTGACCGGTACTGCCCTCCGGGTGTCGCTCCGGAGCGGTTCGAGGTGGTCGCCTCCTTCCTCGCGCACGCACGCAACCGCAGGATCCGGGTGATCTGCGAGGTCCCCGCTGCCGACCCGTCGGTGCCGAGCATCACCGGCATCTACGCGGGCGCAGGCTTCGCGGAGCGCGAGGTGCTCGATCTCCTGGGCATCGACTTCGAGGGTCACCCGGACCCGGAGCGGATACTGATGCCCGACGACTGGGAGGGACACCCGCTCCGGAAGGACGATGCGCCGGCACGCGTGCCGGTGACGTTCAAGGGAGACCCGACGCCGCGATGAGCAACGACGTCGACCCCGCCACCGAGGACCGCCTCGAGCACCAGACCGACGAGGGAGCGCAGGAGATGCGCGGCCGGTCGCGTGAGGTGGTGCTCACGGGAGGGCCGTGGCCCGAAGACCTCGGCGACACGATGGTCATCAACATGGGCCCCCAGCACCCTTCGACGCACGGGGTGCTGCGGATCATGATGGAGCTCGACTCCGAAGAGGTGATCGGAGCGAAGCCGGTCATCGGCTACCTGCACACAGGCATGGAGAAGACCGCCGAGGAGCTCACCTACGTCCAGGGTTCCACCAACGTCACCCGGATGGACTACGCGTCGCCGCTGTCGAACGAGCTCGTCTTCTCCATGGCGGTCGAGCGCCTGCTCGGGCTCGAGGTCCCCGAACGCGCTGTGTGGATCCGGATGATGATGGTCGAGCTGAATCGCATCTCGTCGCACCTGCTCTTCCATGCGACGAACGGGATGGACGTCGGCGCCGTCTCGATGATGCTCTACGGGTGGCGCGAACGCGAGGTGGTGCTGCGCCTGCTGGAGAAGATCACCGGCCTTCGCATGAACCACAACTACATACGCCCCGGTGGCGTCGCCACAGACCTCCCCGACGACTGGCGCGAAGACGTCCTGTCGATACTGGCGACTGTCGAGGCCGGCGTAGCCGACTACGACCTGCTGCTGACCGACAACCCGATCTGGCGGGAGCGCACTGTCGGTGTGGGGATCATCACGACGCAGGAGTGCCTCGCGCTGTCGATCACGGGCCCGATACTGCGATCCACCGGATTCGCGTGGGATCTGCGCAAGGCCCAGCCCTACCTCGCGTACGACGCCGTCGACTTCGACGTCGTCTACACGGAGAACGGTGACACCTTCGACCGCTACCGGGTGCGTCTGCACGAGATCCTCGAGTCGATCCGCATCGTGCGCCAGTGCGTCGAGCGGATGCCCGGCGGCGACTACCGGGCGCAGGATCGCAAGGTGACGCCGCCGCCACGGAGCCGCATCGACGAGTCGATGGAGGCCCTGATCCATCACTTCAAGCTCTTCACCGAGGGTTTCAAGGTGCCGGCGGGAGAGACGTACGTGGCCGTCGAGTCGCCGCGCGGTGAGATCGGCTGCTACCTCGTCTCCGACGGATCGGCCCGTCCGGTGCGGATGCACATCCGCGGGCCGTCGTTCTACAACCTGCAGGCGATGGGTCCGATGATCGAGGGGAGCCTGGTCGCCGACGCGGTCGCGATCGTGGCGAGCTTGGACCCGATCATGGGCGAGGTCGACCGGTGAGCGCCTCCTACTTCTCCGACGCGAACCTCCTGCGCGCGAAGGAGATCCTCGCCCGCTACCCGCGCCCGAAGTCGGCGATCCTCCCGCTGGCGCACCTCGCGCAGGATCAGGACGGCTGGCTCTCGTGCGAGGCGATGATGGAGATCTCGCGGCTGGTGGGCGTGACGCCCGCCGAGGTCCAGGGCACGACCTCCTTCTACACGATGTTCAAGCGCGAGCCCTGTGGGCGGCTGCTGGTCTCGGTCTGCACCAACGTGTCATGTCTCGTGACGGGAGGGCCCGAGGTCCTCGATCACCTCCGTTCCCGCTACGCGTCCGACGCCGACGTGACCGTCGAGGAGGTGGAGTGCCTCGCCGCCTGCGGTGGGGCGCCGTCGATGCAGGTGAACTACGAGTACCACGAGCGCCTGACGCCCGAGAGCGCCGAGTCGCTGGTGGAGGAGTACAGGGCGGGGCGGCGCACTCCGCGCACGATCAGCGGCTCGAAGGCGGCGGGATGACAGCGCCGCCGATCACCGAGACGCGCGTCATCACGGCGCGCATCCACGAGCGCCCCGACGACTCCTGGACGATCGGAGCGGCCCTCACGACTGGCGCGTACGACACGCTCCGCCAGGTGCTCGCGACGGGCGACGCATCGGCGGTGCAGGAGCAGGTGAAGCTCTCGGGCCTGCGCGGAAGGGGTGGAGCGGGATTCCCCGCTGCCCAGAAGTGGTCGTTCCTCCCGGCCGGCTCGTACCCGCGGTATCTGGTCGTCAACGGCGACGAGGGCGAGCCCTCCACGTTCAAGGACAGGATGCTCGTCGAGCGCGACCCTCACCAGCTCGTGGAAGGCATCGCGATCTCGTCGTACGCGATCGGGTGCAACAAGGCGTTCGTCTACCTGCGCGGCGAGTTCGCCCTCGGCTATGAACGACTCACCCAGGCCATCGCCGATGCCAGAGGTCAGGGCTTCCTCGGCGACAACGTGCTGAGCTCCGGGTTCGACCTCGACATCGTCGTGCACCGAGGCGCGGGCGCGTACATCTGCGGCGAGGAGACGGCTCTGCTCGAGAGCCTCGAAGGCGAGCGCGGCATGCCCAGGATCCGCCCGCCCTTCCCGGCGATAGCGGGCCTGTACGCGAAGCCGACCGTCGTCAACAACGTCGAGACGATCTCGACCGTGCCACACATCATGCGGATGGGTGGCGAGGCGTACGCGAAGCTCGGCGTCAATCGCTCCACGGGCACCCGTCTCTTCTCCGTATCCGGTCACGTGAACCGGCCCGGGAACTACGAGGTCGAGCTCGGTGTCACGTTCAGGCAGCTCATCGACGACCTCTGCGGTGGCGTCCGCGAGGGCCGCGGTATCAAGTTCTTCATCCCGGGTGGTGCGTCGTCGCAGTGGCTCACCGGCAGCGACGAGCACCTCGACGCGCCCCTCGACATGGACTACGTGCAGCAGACGTTCGGTGTCATGCTCGGATCGGGTGCCGTGATGGTCTTCGACGAGACGACCGATCCGCTGTTGGTCGCGTGGCGTCTCTGCAAGTTCTTCGCGCACGAGTCGTGCGGCAAGTGCACCCCGTGTCGTGAGGGCACCGGCTGGATCGAGATGGTGCTCTATCGCATGTTGCACGGCCAGGGACGCCCCGAGGATCTCGACCTGCTCCTCGATGTCGGCGACAACATCTGCCCCGGCCTCAACGCCCCCTTCAGCCAGACGACGATCTGCCCCCTCGGGCCGTCGGCCGTCTCGCCGGTGGTCAGCCTCCACAAGCTCTTCCGCGATGAGGTGCTCGCTGCGTGTGGGGCCGGATCGAGGGCGGGGGTGACGGGGTGAGCGAGCCGGTGAAGCTCACGATCGACGGGCGCGTCGTGGAGGCCGGAGCCGGCGAGCTCCTCATCAAGGTCGCGCAGGAGAACGGCGTCTACATACCCCGGTTCTGCTGGCACGAGCGGTTGAAGCCGGTCGGCATGTGTCGTGCGTGCCTCGTGGAGATCGAGGGCGTGCGCGGCTTCCCGCCGTCGTGCACGACGCCTGTGACCGACGGCATGGTCGTCCACACTCAGAGCGACGCTGTCAAGAAGGTGCAAGACGGTGTGCTCGAGTTCCTCCTCGTCAACCACCCGCTCGACTGCCCGGTCTGTGATCGCGGCGGCGAGTGCCCCCTGCAGGACCAGACGCTGGCCTTCGGCCCCGGCGAGTCGCGGATGGTCGAGGAGAAGCGGCACTACGAGAAGCCGATCCCGATCAGCGACCTCGTGCTGCTCGACCGGGAGCGCTGCATCCAGTGCGCGCTGCACCCGCTTCGCGGACGAGATTGCAGGAGACCCGCTGATCACCTTCGTGGAGCGCGGTGGCCGCACCCAGGTGCTCACCTTCCCCGACGAGCCGTTCGCGTCCTACTTCTCGGGGAACACGGTGCAGATCTGCCCGGTGGGTGCGCTCACGTCGAAGCAGTATCGGTTCAAGGCACGCCCGTGGGATCTCGCGACCGTCGAGACTTCGTGTACGGCGTGCGCGGTCCAGTGCCGCGGTGCGCTGCAGTCGTCGTCGAACCGCGTGGTGCGCCTGCTCGGGCTCGACTCCGAGCCCGTGAACCACGGCTGGCTCTGCGACAAGGGCAGATACGGGATCGAGTACCTGCACTCGCCCGACAGGGTCCTCTCTCCGAGTGTCAGGGCAGGGAGCGGCGGTGAGGCCCGCGACGTGTCGTGGCCGGATGCGCTCGCGGCAGCGGCCGATGAGCTCCGCAACGCCCTCGACCTGCACGGCCCCGGCTCGGTCGCGGTGCTCGGCGGCGCACGCGGGACCAACGAGGACGCCTACGTGTGGGCGCGCTTCGCGAAGGGGGTTCTGCGCACCGACAACGTCGACTCCCAGCTCGGCGACGGTCTCCCGGCCGGCGTCGTTCTCGGCCTGCCTCATGCGGAGATCTCCGACTGCGACTCCGCCGGCGCCGTGATTCTCCTCGCGCCAGACGTGAAGGAGGAGCTGCCAGTCCTGTACCTGCGCCTGCGCCGGGCGGCGATCGCGCACGGCGTGCCCCTCATCGACATCTCTGCCGCCGATCACGGGCTCTCGACCTGCGCGTCGGCCGTGCTGAGGCCGGTCCCCGGAGAGCAGGGCGCCCTCGCGGAGCGCCTCGCAGCGGCGGTCTCGAGCGGCGAGGAGTCCGGCGACCCCGACGTCGATGCCGCCGCGGCGCTGATCCGAGAGCGGGAGGGCGATGTCGTCGTCGTTCTGGGCAGGCCGTCACTCGCCGAGCGCGCCGAGGTGACCGTTCGCGCCGCGGCCGCACTGGCGGCGCTACCGGGCGTGCGCTTCCTCTCCGCTCTGCGTCGCGGGAACGTCCACGGTGCGCTCGACCTGGGGCTCTCGCCGGGCTTCCTTCCGGGGCGTGTGACTCTCGAGGAGGGGCGTGATCGGTACACGGAGGCCTGGGGCGGGGTTCCCGACACGCCGGGTCTCGACGCGGAGGGGATCCTGAGCGCCGCCGCCGACGGCCGGGTCCGTGTGCTCGTGCTGGTGGGCGCCGACCCGCTCGGCGACTTCCCCGACAGGGCACTGGCGCGAGCGGGGCTCGACGGAGCGGGCACCGTCATCGCCGTCGACGCCTTCCTCTCCGAGTCGGTCCGCCGCGCCGATGTCTTCCTCCCGTGCACCCTCTGGGGCGAGAAGGCAGGCTCCGTGACCAACATCGAGGGCCGGGTTCAGCGGGTGGGGCGCAAGATCTCACCCGAAGGCACCGCGATGGACGAGTGGCGCATCGCCGGCGAGCTCGCGTCACGTCTCGGGACCGAGTTCGAGTTCGAGTCGGTAGACGAGGTGACCGACGAGATCGCGCGGTTGGCCCCCGCACACGAAGGAGCGACCGCTGCGCTGCTTAGGCACGCACGCGACGGCGCAGTCCTTCCGCTGGCCGAGCACCTCGACGAGGTCGTGTGGCGTCGCGGCGCGATGACCATCCAGGCCGAGGACGGCTCCGGAACGTCGTGGGACCCGATCCGGGTCGAGGGCGAGCCGGCCGAGGTGAGCAACGTCGAGGAGGCCGACGCCGCGGCCGCGGAAGAGGACGCCGAGATCGCCGGCGCGGAGATCGACGAAGCCTCCGCGGTCTCGGGGGAAGGCGCAGGCGAGGCGGTGCGCGCCCTCTCGGTGCCGGCACTCCACGTGTGGGACCGCGGCGTTGCCTCAGCCGAGATCCCGTCGCGCGACGGCTACGCGCTGCGCCTCGTCACGGGCCGCACGCTCTACGACCACGGGCGCGCAGTGGCGCTCTCAGGGTCTGTGTCGGGGCTCGCGAGCGGTCCGGAGCTACAGGTGAGCGCCACTGATCTTGCGCGTCTCGGTGTGGCCGACGGCACCGACGTGAAGGCGACGTCGTCGAAGGCGACGATCACCATCCCCGTGCGCGCCTGCGCCGGCGTGCCACAGGGTGTGGCACGGATCGCCTTCGGCGCCGACGGCACGCGCGCCCAGGAGCTGATCGACGCGGCCGCGCTCGTGATCGACCTGAGGGTGGAGACCCTCCGATGACGGCTGCGATGAACGCTGCCTCGCTGCTCGCGACGTTGATGGCGGGCGACCCGGCGCTCGCCGGCAAGCTCGACGGCGGGATCGTGCTGCTCGTCGCGGTCAAGGTTGTCGTCGCCTTCGCCGTGCTGCTCGTAGCAGTGATGCTCTACATCTGGGGCATGCGCAAGGTGATCGCCGACATGCAGAACCGGATCGGGCCCGCGACCGCCGGGCCCTTCGGAGTCCTTCAGACTCTCGCCGACGGCGTGAAGCTCTTCTTCAAGGAGCAGTCCATCCCGTCGAGTGCGGATCGGACAGTCTTCCGCCTCGCGCCCTACCTCTCGATCCTGCCCGCCTTCTTGATGTTCTGCGTCATCCCCATCGGCGGGACGGTCTCGATGTTCGGCCACCGTACGAACCTGCAGGTCGCCGACCTCCCCATGGGTGTGCTCTTCATCCTGGCGATGTCGGGGATCGGGGTGTACGGCGTGATGCTCGCCGGCTGGTCGTCGGGGTCCAAGTACCCGCTCCTGGGATCGGTGCGGGCGTCGGCTCAGGTTCTCTCGTACGAAGCCGCGTTCGGACTCGGGATCCTCGGGGTGCTGATCCAGGCGGGGACGCTCTCGACGCGCGGCATCGCGGCCCAGCAGGCCTGGGTCAGCTGGAGGTCGATCTTCACCGACTGGTACCTGCTGCCGTGCCTGATCCCGTTCGCGATCTTCCTGATCGCCGCCGTCGCCGAGACCAACCACCCCCCCTTCGACCTGGTCGAGGCGGAACAGGAGCTCGTCGGCGGGTTCCACACCGAGTACACGGGGATCCGCTTCGCGATCTTCTTCCTCGCCGAGTTCATGAACGTGATCACCATGTCGGCCGTCGCCGTCACGCTCTTCCTAGGTGGACCCTCGGGGCCGGCATTCGGGTTCCTTCCGGCGCAGGGATCGGTCAACGTCTGGTTCGTCCCGGTGTTCTGGTTCCTGGTGAAGCTCCTGGCGCTGCTCTTCGGGACGGTCTGGTTGCGGGCGTCTCTGCCGCGGCTCCGCTACGACCAGCTGATGGCCCTCGGCTGGAAGTGGCTGATCGAGATCGCGATCCTCTGGGTCATGGTGTCGGCCGGGTTCGTGGTGGCGCGCGACCGCGACTGGCCGCTGTGGGCCTACGGGGCAATCACGGGATCGGGCCTCCTCGCGTGGGGGATGCTCTACCTCTCGATCCCCAAGCCGGGCGAGCCAGTGGAGGACTTCCGCTGATGGGCAGGTTCTCCGGCTTCGCCGTCACGTTCCGTCAGATGTTGAAGCCGCGCGTGACGACACGGTACCCCGCGGTCAAGCGCGAGAAGCCGGTTCGCATGCACGGCCGCCACGTCCTCAACCGGTACGAGGACGGCATGGAGAAGTGCATCGGTTGCGAGCTCTGCGCGGGGATATGCCCCGCCAAGTGCATCTACGTACGCGGCGCCGACAACCCGCCCGACGAGCCCGTCTCCCCCGGGGAGAGGTACGGCTTCGTCTACGAGATCAACTACATGCGCTGCATCCACTGTGATCTCTGCGTCGAGGCGTGCCCTACAGAGGCGATCACGGAGACGAAGCTCTTCGAGTTCTCCTTTGCCAACCGGTCCGACGGCATCTACACCAAGGAGCAGCTGCTGGTGGCCGACGACGGTCGTGCGCGCCGACAGCCATGGGAGCTGTGGGCCGGCGGCGAAGACGACGACACGAGCGCGTGGATGCGCGCGACCTCGCCCTCCGGACAGGCCGCCTACGAGGGCCGGATCGGCTGGTCGGGCGAGCTCGGGTTCGGCCTGCGGCAACCGGAGCAGGGCCAGGCGGCAGACGCACCGCGCGACGGGATCGATGCGGATGACACGTCGCGTGAAGTCGGGGGAGGGGACGGGCGCTGATGGAGGCCGTGGTCTTCTTCGTCCTCGCGGCGATCGCCCTCACGGGCGCGCTGGGAGTCGTACTCTCGCGTAACCCGGTGTACTCGGCGCTGTTCCTCGTCCTCGCGATGATCACGATCGCCGGCTTCTTCGTCATGCAGGACGCCGACCTCGTGGCGATCATCCAGATAGTCGTGTACGCGAGCGCAATCGTCGTGCTGTTCCTGTTCGTGATCATGCTTCTCGGCGTGGACCGTCACGAGAACCTGAACGATCCGCTGAGGCTGCAGCGGCCGTTGGCGATCGGCCTCGGCCTCCTGCTGATCGGGGAGGTGCTCGTCCTCGCAGGGCGAGAGTGGGTCACCGGGGAGAGCTCCGTCAGGGGGGCGCTCGACGAGCCCGCGACGGGCAACGTGGAGAGACTCGCCCGGAGTCTCTTCACCGACTTCTTCTGGCCCTTCGAGGTAACCGCCGCTCTCCTGGTGATCGCAGTCGTAGGAGGCGTCGTCCTTGCGCGTCGGAGCAGGCGGCCTGCGGCCACCGCGTCGGGGGACGATGCGTGATGGAGATCACGCCGGCCTACTACCTGACGCTCGCGGCGCTGCTGTTCACGATCGGGGCCGTCGGGCTCCTCGTGCGCCGTAACACCCTGGTCATGTTCATGTGCGTCGAGCTGATGCTCAACGCGGTGAACCTGACCTTCGTCAGCTTCGCGCGGGCACTCGACGACATTGGTGGACAGGTCATCGTCTTCTTCACCCTTGTTGTCGCGGCTGCCGAGGTGGCGGTCGGCCTCGCGATCATCGTGGCCATCTTCCGTAGGCGCCAAGGCGTCACTGCCGACGACGTCAACTTGCTGAAGGGCTGAGGACGCAGAAGTGGAATCACGGGATCTGCTCGATCTCATCTGGCTCGTTCCGGCGCTCCCGGCGCTCGGTGCAGTGGTGCTGCTCGTCTTCGGCAAGCGCATCGGAGAGCCGGCCGCCGGATGGGTCGCCACAGCGCTGATGGGCTCCTCGTTCGTGATGTCGTTCCTCTCCTTCCTTTCGTTGTCGAACCTCCCTGCAGAGGAACGCGGTCATGTACGCGACCTCTTCACCTGGTTCGAGTCGGGTGGGTTCTCGGTGAAGTTCGGCTTCCTCGTAGATCCGCTGTCGATGACGATGATCCTCTTCGTCACCGGTGTAGGCACACTCATCCACCTCTACTCGATGGGGTACATGCACGGCGATCCGCGCTTCTCGCGCTTCTTCGCGTACATGAACCTCTTCGCGGCGTCGATGCTGATGCTGGTGCTCGGCAGCAGCTTCGTGGTCACCTTTCTCGGCTGGGAGGGGGTCGCCCTCTGCTCGTACCTGCTCGTCTCCTTCTGGTTCGAGCGCAACTCGGCGGCGGTCGCCGGCAAGAAGGCGTTCGTCACCAACCGCGTCGGCGACTTCGGCTTCTTGCTGGCCATGTTCCTGATGTTCCAGCGTCTCGGCACCCTCGACTACTCGGGAATCGAACATGGAGTGGGTGAGATCGCGGGTGGCACGGCGACCGCGATCGCGCTGCTGCTCTTCGTGGGCGCGGTCGGCAAGAGCGCGCAGATGCCGCTGCACATATGGCTCCCCGACGCGATGGAGGGCCCGACACCGGTCTCGGCGCTGATACATGCGGCGACGATGGTCACCGCCGGTGTCTTCCTGGTGTGTCGCGCCCACCCGTTCTTCGAGGCGTCGTCGTCGGCGGGCAGCGTCGTCGCCTGGGTCGGAGCGGGCACGGCGCTCTTCGCCGCGACCGTCGCCCTCGTGCAGAACGACATCAAGCGGGTCCTCGCTTACTCCACGGTGAGCCAGCTCGGCTACATGTTCCTCGCCGTGGGGGTCGGCGCGTACCAGGCGGCGATCTTCCACATGGTCACGCACGCGTTCTTCAAGGCGCTGCTCTTCCTCGGCTCGGGTTCGGTGATCCACGGCCTCGGTGACGAGCAGGACATGAGGCGGATGGGAGGCCTGAAGAAGTACATGCCGATCACAGCGGCGACGTTCGTGGTCGGATGGCTCGCGATCGCGGGCATCGTCCCGTTCGCCGGCTTCTGGTCGAAGGACGAGATCCTCGCGAAGGCGTGGTTCGAGGGCCAGTACGGCCTCTGGGTGGTCGGAGCGGTCGGGGCACTGCTGACGGCCTTCTACATGACCCGCCAGGTGTGGCTCGTCTTCTACAGCCCGGCGCGCTTCGACGAGAGCGCTCACGGCCACGAGCCACACGAGTCGCCGTGGACGATGACCACCCCTCTCGTGGCCCTGGCTGTCCTCTCCGCGGTGGCCGGGCTGCTGAACCTCCCGTTCACGGACCCACCGCTCGAGTTCCTGACCGAGTGGCTGCACCCGGTCTTCCACGGAGTGGACGAGATTCACGCCGACTCGTTCTCGCTCGGTCTGGCCCTCTCCACCGTTGCGCTCGTGATCGGAGTCTGCGGGATCCTGCTGGGGCGCGCGGTGTACCGAAACGGCCTCACCCCCTACGGGGACCGACCCGGGCGCCGACCGCCTCGGCCCGTTCGCCGGTGTCCTGGAGAACGCCTACTACCTCGACGTCGGCCTCGCCCGTTTCGTGAGCGGACCGGTTACGTCGGTTGCGACCTTCCTCGCAGAGGGAGTCGACCGGCAGACGATCGACGGTGCCGTCAACGGAGTGGGGCGACTCGTCAAGGAGGGGGCGGGGGCATCAGACGCCTCCAGTCGGGCCTGATGCGGAGCTACGCAGCCTGGATCGCCGTGGGCACAGTGGCGCTGCTGGCCTACTTCGTGGTCAGGGTCGGTCTGTGATGCTCGCAACCGCGGCAGCACCGGCCACCTCGGCAGATTTTCCGTTGCTGAGCGCGATCATCCTCATGCCGCTCGTCGGCGCGCTCGTTGCACTCTGCATGCCGGCGCGCCGACCCGAGCTGGCGAGGATCACGGGGTACGCCTTCTCGATGGCGACGGCGGGGCTGGCCGCGTACGCGCTTCGCGGCCTTCGAGACCGGGACGAGCGGCTACCAGATGGTCGAGCAGCACAGCTGGATGGGAGAGCTCGGCGCGCAGTGGCTCCTGGGCATCGACGGCATCAGCCTCTTCATGGTCGCGCTGACCGGGCTCCTCTTCCCGATAGGGCTGCTCGCGTCTGCACGACTCGACAAGCCGGTGTCCTTCACTTTCTGGATGCTCGCACTCGAGGCCGCGGTCATGGGCGTCTTCCTCTCGCTCGACCTCGTCCTGTTCTTCGTGTTCTTCGAGTTCGTGCTGGTACCGATGTACTTCATCATCGCCGGATGGGGGCATGGCAACCGCGCGTATGCCGCCACGAAGTTCTTCGTGTACACGATGGCCGGCTCCGCATTCCTCTTCGTCGGGATACTCGCGATCGCGTTCCTCCACCACCACGACGTGGGGCAGCTCACCTTCGACCTGCGTACGCTCGTCGACTGGGCGCCGAAGAAGGGCTCCCTCTCCGCGGAGACGGCCCGCTGGCTCTTCCTAGCGTTCACGGTCGCGTTCGCCGTGAAGATCCCGCTCTTCCCGCTGCACACCTGGCTCCCCGACGCGCACACCGAAGCCCCCACGGCAGGGTCGGTGGTGCTTGCCAGCGTGCTGCTGAAGATGGGTACGTACGGATTCCTGCGCCTCGCGATACCGCTCTTCCCGAAGGCGGCCGTCGATCTCGCGCCGTTGCTGCTCGTGCTCGCGACCATCGGAATCGTCTACGGCGCGATCGTCGCAGCGATGCAGCCCGACCTGAAGAGATTGATCGCGTACTCGTCCGTCGCCCATCTGGGTTTCGTGGTGCTCGGGACGTTCGCCTTCACGACGCAGGGCCTCGAGGGAGGCCTCTTCACGATGCTCAGCCACGGTCTCACGACGGGAGCTCTCTTCCTCCTGGTCGGGATGCTCTACGACCGACGGCACACGCGGCTGATATCCGACTTCGGCGGCCTCTGGAAGTCGGTCCCGGTGCTCGGCGGCCTCTTCGTCGCGACGGCGTTCGCGTCGATCGGCCTCCCCGGGTTCTCCGGGTTCGTGGGCGAGTTCCTCGTGCTCCTGGGGACGTTCCTCACGCGGGGCCCATACGCGATCGTCGCGACGACCGGCGTCATCCTCGCGGCCGTCTACCTGCTCTGGGCGGTGCAGCGGTCGTTCACCGGCGAGCCGTCGGAGGAGAACGCCGGCCTGCCCGACATCACCGGCCGGGAGCTGATGACTGTGCTCCCGCTGATCGGGCTCAGCCTCTTCCTCGGCTTCTACCCCAAGCCGGTTCTCGACAGGATCGAGCCCGACGTGCGGGCGCTCGTGCAGCACGTGGAGCAGTACGGCGACGGCTTCGCGGAGCCCGATGTGGCCCGACCGGGGGCGCACGACCCGCCGGCGGCGGCAAACGAGGATGGGGAGGCGGGGTGATCGAGCCGCAGATCCCATCCATCGACTGGCTCGCAATCGCGCCGGAGCTCTCGCTCTTCGCGGCCGCAGTGATCATCGTGCTCGGCCGCTCGATCGTGCGGCACTCGCCGCGCGTCTTCGAGGCGTCGTTGCTGACGGCGGTCACCGGCATCGTCGCGTCCGCGTTCTTCACGGCACTGCAGTGGATCATCGTGCGCGACGACGGCCCCTACCAGGCGATCAACGGAATGGTCGCGGTCGACGGGTTCTCCGTCTTCGTCCGCACGGTGGTGCTGCTCGCGACCTCCCTGGCCCTGCTCATCTCGACCGGCTACCTGCGTCGCGAGGGGTTGGAGGGCCCCGAGTACGTCGCACTCATGCTTCTCTCGGCGACGGGCATGGCGGTGATGGTGTCCGCGAACGACCTCATCGTCGTCTTCCTGGCGCTCGAGGTGCTCTCGATAGCGCTGTACGTGCTCGCGGCCTTCGACAGGAACCGTCTCGAGTCGCAGGAGGCGGGACTCAAGTACTTCGTGCTCGGCGCGTTCTCCTCGGCCGTGTTCCTCTACGGCGTCGCCCTCGTGTACGGAGCCACGGGCACCACGGCGCTCACGGGCATCGCCCGGTTCCTGGCCACGACCGGGCTCCTGGAGACCGGGACGCTCCTCGCCGGACTCGCCCTCCTGCTCGTGGGTCTCGGCTTCAAGATCGCCGCAGCACCGTTCCACATGTGGGCGCCCGACGTGTACCAGGGATCGCCGACACCGGTCACCGCCTTCATGGCCGCGGCCACCAAGGCGGCGGCGTTCGGCGCGCTCCTGCGGGTGCTGATGGGCACCTTCGACCTGTACCGGGTCGACTGGCGCCCGGCGATCTGGGGTCTGGCGGTGCTCTCACTGGTGGTCGGGTCCGTGGGCGCCGTCGTACAGACCGACGTGAAGCGGATGCTGGCCTACTCGTCGGTCAGCCACGCGGGGTACGCAATGATCGGTGTTCAAGTGGCCACGGATCGTGGCACGGCTGCGGCGCTCGTGTACCTGCTGGTGTACGCGGTCAGTGATTGTCGGGGCCTTCGGTGTCGTGACGGTCGTCGGGCGTCGGGGCGACGCCCGGCACTCGCTCGACGACTACAAGGGGCTCGCTGCCCGAGAACCGGTCCTCGCCGGGACCCTGACCCTCTTCCTGCTCGCGCAGGCCGGTGTGCCCGCTACAGCCGGGTTCGTGGCGAAGCTGGGTGTCTTCGCAGCCGCGGTCGCATCCGGGCAGTACCCCTTGGCGATCATCGGCATGCTCGCCGCGGCGATCGCGGCCTACGTCTATCTCCGCATCGTGCTCGCGATGTACACAGGGGGGGAGGAAGGCGATGCCACTCCCACGGAGACCCCGAGGCGCCTGCGCGTGGATCTCGCCACCGGAACGGCGCTCGTCGTGGCCGCTCTGCTGGTGATCGTGCTGGGGTCGTGCCCGGCCGGATCCTCGACTTCGCGAGAGACGCCACGCTCCTTCTCGGAGGAGCCGGGTAGCACTCGCGCGCAGGTAGGGCCCTACGGCCCGCCGACGGTTTCCCGCTCCGGAAAACGCCCCGCGTATACTCCCGCGCAGTCCCATCCGGCCCGATTGCGGAGCCGCGCAGTGTCGGAGTTCTACAGGCAGTATCTCGCCGTCGGCGTGTTCGTCATCGCCGCTTTCGGCATGGTCGGGGCGATGCTCGGTGCGTCGCGCCTGATCCGGCCGACCCGCCCGCAGCAAGACAAGTACGTCACCTACGAGTCGGGCTCCGACCCGCACGGTGGCTTCGGGCAGGCGAACGTCCGGTACTACATCTACGCGCTCCTGTTCGTCATCTTCGATGTCGAGGTGATGTTCATCTTCCCCTGGGCGATCGACGCCGACGGTCTCGGCTGGTACGGCCTGGTCGAGATGACGGTGTTCATCGGCGTCCTTGTCGTCGGTCTCGCCTATCTCTGGCGGAAGGGGCTGCTCAAGTGGGCCTAGCGACCTCGGGGAAGCTCCCCAAGCCGCTCACCTGGCTGCTCAACTACAGCCGCAGCTACTCGCTGTGGATGTTCCAGTGGGGCCTGGCGTGCTGCGCGATCGAGATGGGCGCTGCGCTCGCGGGCCCCCGTTACGACGTGATGCGCCTGGGGGTCATCCCGCTGCCGGCGAGCCCGCGCCAGTCGGACCTCATCGTCATCTCCGGGACGGTCACCGACAAGATGGCACCAGCGATCAAGCGCCTCTACGAGCAGATGCCCGACCCCAAGTACGTGATCTCGATGGGCTCGTGTGCCAACTGTGGCGGCCCGTACTGGGACTCCTACTCGGTGACCAAGGGCGTCGATCAGATCATCCCCGTCGACGTCTACGTACCGGGGTGCCCGCCCCGGCCCGAGGCCTTCGTCGAGGGCATCGTGATGCTGCAGAAGCGCATCCGCAACGAAGACCTCGCGCCGCGGTGGCGTGGGGAGAGCTGGGAGCCGATCGTCGTTGCCTGACGAGCAGCCCGAGGGGGCAGACGAGCAGCCCGGCGACGACGGGCCGGAGGTCGCAGCCGAGGATCCGCGCGCGCTCGCCGAGCGCGAGACGGCTCTTCTGGCCAGTCTGCAAGCCGTGTTGGGCGACGCGATCGTCGAGCACGGCGACGCCTGCGGCGACCTCGTCGTACGTGTGCGCCCCGACGCCTGGAGGCGCGCCGGCGAAGTGGCGCGTGACGAGCTGGAGTGCGACTACCTCTCCTTCATCTCGGCGATCGACTGGACCCCCGCCACCCGACCCGCCGGTGACACGTCGGGCGATACGTCTGCTCCCGTGCAGCCGCCCGAGACCACGTTCGGGGTGGCCGGCTCAACCGGAAGGTTCCAGGTCTTCGCGCGGGTCGCCTCGACACGACGGCACTGGGGCGTCACTCTGAAGTGCGACGTCGCCGAGGGCGATCCCCGAGCGGAGTCGTGGGTTCCGGTGTACCCGGGCGCCGACTGGCATGAGCGGGAGTGCTGGGAGATGTACGGGATCGTCTTCGATGGTCACCCGGCGCTCCGGCACCTCTACCTGCCCTCGGGCTTCGAGGGCCACCCGCTGCGCAAGGACTTCCCCCTCCTCGCACGCGAGGTCAAGCCCTGGCCGGGCCTGGTCGACGTCGAGGCGATGCCCGACGAAGCGGGCGGCGACGACGGTGGTGAGGCATGACGGCTACTCACCCCCGGCTTCGAGGTAGACCCCGGTCTGTACCGGCACCTTGCCGACGCTCAGGTCGGCGTCGAGCTCGATACCGGCGACATGGTGCTCTCGATGGGCCCACAGCACCCGGCAACTCACGGCACCCTCCGCCTCGTCGTCCGACTCGACGGCGAGAGGGTCGTCGCCGCCGACCCCGTCATCGGCTACATGCACCGCGGCTACGAGAAGCTCACCGAGTTCCGCACGTACCCGCAGATCACGACCCTCGTGAACCGCATCGACTGGCTCTCGTCCTTCGCGAACGAGGTGCCCTTCGTGCACGGCGCGGAGCGCCTGATGGAGATCGAGGCGCCGCCCCGGGCCGAGTACATCCGCACCACCCTCACGGAGCTGGCGCGCATCGCCACCTTCTTGCTCTTCCTCGGCGAGATGGGGCTCCAGGTCGGTGCCATCACGCCGCCGTTCTACGGGTTCCGCGACCGCGAGTACGTCCTCAACCTGATCGAGGGCGCGACCGGCGGTCGCTTCCACCCGAACTTCAACCGCATCGGCGGTCTGAAGGAAGACCTGCCCTGGGGCTGGGTCGCGGAGTGCCGTCAGGCGATGCAGAAGGTCCTCGACTCGTGTGACGAGTTCGAGGACCTCGTCGTCGGCAACCCGATCTTCGAGCAGCGTACGAGGTCGATCGGGATCATCCCGGGCTCCGTCGGTGCGTCGTACGGCGTCTCGGGCTCCAATCTCCGTGCCTCCGGGGTCGACTGGGACCTGCGGCGCGACGGCGAGCCGTATCTCTCGTACCGTGATCTCGACTGGAAGGTGTGGACCCACCCAGACGGCGACTCGTTCGCCCGCTACTGGGTGCGCCTCCAGGAGACCCGCGAGTCGGCGCGCATGGTCCTGCAGCTCGTCGACGGCCTGCCGAGCGGCCCCGTGATGGCGAAGGTGCCGCGCATCGTGAAGGTTCCACCGGGCGAGATCTGGGTCAACACGGAGAACCCGCTCGGCGAGATGGGCTACTACCTGGTCTCCAAGGGGGCGACCGGGCCGTTCCGCGTGAAGATCCGCTCGGCCTCCTTCGGCAACACCTCGATCCTGCCCTGGTTGCTGCGGGGCTGCTACGTGCCCGACATCATCACGATCCTCGCGTCCCTCTACTTCATCCTCGGAGACATCGACCGGTGATGACCCTCGCGCTCGACCTCGGCTGGGGCTCGACCCTCGCGATCAAGACGCTTGTGATCATGCTGCTGATCCCACTCGGCGCGCTGATCTTCGGCTGGGTCTTCCTCTTCAAGATGATGGCCCACATGCAGAGCCGGCTGGGGCCGATGGACTCGGGCGGGTTCCACGGCTGGTTCCAGCTGATCGGCGACGGTATCAAGTTCATGCAGAAGGAAGACATCTTCCCGGAGAAGGCCGACCGCCGCGTCATGGCTCTCGCCCCCTTCGTCGTGCTGCTCTCAACCTTCCTCGTCTTCCTCGTCATACCCGCGGGGCCGCGGATCGTCGTCGAGCCTCTCGACACGGGTGTTTTCTACGCGTTGGCGGTGTCGAGCCTCTCGGTCATCGGTGTGCTGATGGCCGGATGGGCCAGCGCCAACAAGTACGCGTTGATGAGTGCCTTGCGTGCAGCGGGTCAGCTCATCGCGTATGAGGTGCCGCTGGTCCTCGCGGTCGTCGGAGTTGTCATCCAGGCCGGGACGATGAACCTGCAGGGCATCGTCGTGGCCCAGCAGGAGGGCGCCATATTCGGGTGGGACGGCATCGGCCACCCGTTCGTGCTCACACAGATCGTGGGCTTCGCGCTATTCATGATCGCAGCGCAGGCCGAGCTGACGCAGCCGCCCTTCGACATGCCCGTCGCCGAATCGGAGCTCGTGGGCGGGTACATGGTCGAGTACTCGGGGTTCCGCTTCCTGCTCTTCTTCTTGGGGGAGTTCGGTACCGCTTTCGCGTTCTCCGCGCTCGCCGCCACCCTCTTCCTGGGCGGCTGGGCGCTTCCCGGTGTGCACGGCGGCACCGCCGACGCTCTCGGCCCGGTGGTAGTGCTCGTGAAGGTGATGCTCGTGGCCTTCCTCATGTTCTGGGCGAGGTTCACCTATCCGCGAATGCGTGAGGACCAGCTCCAGTCGCTCGCATGGAAGTGGCTGATCCCTCTCGCTCTCGTGAACATCCTCGTCACGGGCGCACTGAAGGTGGCGTTCTGATGGCCAAGCGCGAGATCAAGGGGATGCTCAGCGGTCTCGTCGTGACGCTGCGCACGATGCTCAAGCCGACGGTGACGGTGCAGTACCCGCACGAGCGCGAGGACCCGCCGCCGAGGGCGCGAGGGGTCATCGCCCTCAAGGAGGAGAACTGCACGGTCTGCATGCTGTGCTGCCGCTCCTGCCCCGATTGGTGCATCTACATCGAGGGCCACAAGGAGAAGCGCCCGCCGCGGCGCGAGGGTGGACGCGACCGCAGCGTCAGTGTTCTCGACCGTTTCGACATCGACTACGCGCTCTGCATGTACTGCGGCATCTGCGTAGAGGTCTGCCCGTTCGACGCTCTCTTCTGGAGCCCGGAGTTCGAGTACTCGGAGTTCAGCATCAGGTCGCTGCTCCACGACAAGAACAAGCTCGGCGACTGGATGCAGACGGTGCCCGAGCCCGAGCCGCTCGAGGCCGGCGCCCAGATGAAGGGCAAGAAGTAGTCATGGTCGCCCAGAACGTCGTCTTCGGTGTCCTTGCAGCCGCGATGGCCGTCTCGGCCATCGGCATCGTGCGCACGAAGAACATCATGCACGCCGCGCTCTTCCTCGTGGTCGTGCAGGCGGGTGGCGCGGGGCAGTTCATCCTTCTCGGCGCCGAGTTCGTCGCCTGGGTGCAGGTTCTCGTGTACATCGGCGCCGTGATCGTCCTCTTCCTCTTCGGGATCATGCTCACGCGCGATCCGATGACCGCCGAGGAGTCTCTTGACAACGACCTGAAGTGGCCGGGAGCGGCCGCCGCGCTGTTGCTGGCCGGACTGCTGGCGACGGTCCTCATCGACGCGTTCGAGAAGGAGGAGATCGAGCTCGTCGCCCCCACATACACGCGCGCCATCACCAACTCGATCTTCCGGAGCTACATCATCCCGTTTGAGATCGTCGGGCTCCTCCTGCTCGCCGCGTTGATAGGAGCCGTGGTGCTCGCGAGGAGGGATTGACTCTGCGATGCTGCTGAACCAGTTCCTTCTCTTGGGGGCATTCCTCTTCTGCGCTGGCGTGTACGGAGTGATCACGCGCCGCAACGCAGTGCTGGTGCTGATGAGCGTCGAGTTGATGCTCGCCGCCGTGAACATCAATCTGGTCGCCTTCTCCGCCTACCGAGCCGGCGACGTCGTGGGTCAGGTCTTCGCACTCTTCGTGCTCACGATCGCCGCGGCCGAGGTGGGCGTGGGCCTCGCGATCGTGCTGCTCATCTACCGCAACATCCGCAGCTCCGACCTCGACGACGTCGACGTGCTGAAGGGCTGAAGGTCTGACCGTGTTCTTCCTCGACCATGCCTGGCTGATCCCGCTGATACCGGCGGTCTCGTTCCTCGGCATCCTGCTCTTCGGCAAGCGCGCGCCCCGCCCCGCATCGTGGGTAGGCGTTGCGTCGGTCGGGGCGTCGTGGGCCCTCGCCGTGGGCGCTCTCGCCCAGTGGATCCAGCGGATCAACGACGCCGAGGGAGCGGGTACCGGTCACGCCGTCCGCACCTTCGGACGGAGCCTCGTCCGCATCGGCGCCGAGGGAGGCGGTGAGGCTGCCCACGAGGCGCTCCCCCGCCGTGCAGCCGGTTCTCCACGGTGCGACGTGGTGGACCAACGGGGGCTTCGACCTGAGGGTCGGCGTGCAGATCGACGGCCTCGCCGTGATGATGATGTTCGTCGTCACCACGATCTCGCTTCTGGTGCACGTGTACTCGACCGAGTACATGCGCGATGACCGCCGATACACCCACTACTTCGCTGCTCTCAACCTCTTCACCGCCTCCATGCTCCTGCTGGTGGTGGCCGACAACACGCTTCAGCTACTGGTCGGCTGGGAGCTGGTCGGTCTCTGCTCGTTCCTGCTGATCGGTCACTGGTGGGAGGAGAAGCCGAACGGCGACGCGGCGCTGAAGGCCTTCTTCACGACCCGCACCGGCGACATCGGCCTGCTAACCGGTGTGATCATGACCTTCTTCGTCGTCGAACGCGCGACAGGGCAGGGCTCATTCGACATCATGGCCGTGAACGAGGCGGCGCTCTCGGGCAAGGTCGGTCACACGCTTCTGATGATGACGGCCCTCGCCCTGCTGCTCGCCATCATCGGCAAGAGCGGCCAGTTCCCGCTGCACACCTGGCTGCCGGACGCGATGGCCGGCCCGACCCCGGTGTCGGCACTGATCCATGCCGCGACGATGGTCGTCGCCGGTGTGTACCTCGGAGCCCGCCTCTACCCCGTGTTCTACGAGGGGCTGAACATCGGTGGCGGCGGCATCAACGCGATGGCGGCGATCGGCGGCACGACGGTCATCATCGGGGCCGCGCTCGCCTTCGTGCAGGACGACATCAAGAAGGTTCTCGCCTACTCGACCATCAGTCAGCTCGGGTACATGGTCATGGGTCTCGGTGTGGGTGCCTGGACGGCTGCGACCTTCCACCTCTTCACACACGCGTTCTTCAAGGCGAACCTCTTCCTCGGCTCCGGCTCGGTCGCCCACTCCGGTTCACACCACTCCTTCGACATGAAGAAGTCGATGGGCGGCCTGAAGAAGTACATGCCCCAGACCTACTGGACATTCGTGATCGGAACGCTCGCGCTTACCGGGTTCCCGATGCTCGCCGGCTTCTTCTCGAAGGACGAGATCCTCGCGACCGCCGGAGAGAGCGACTACCAGTTCTTCAAGTACGTCGGCCTCGCCGGCGCGGTGATGACGGCCGCGTACATGGTCCGCTGCATCTACCTGACCTTCTTCGGTGAGTACCGGGGTGGACAACCCGATGTCCACGGAGACGACGCCCACGCGGTGGAGCACGGACACGACGGCCCCCATGAGTCGCCGCGACTGATCACCGGGCCGCTCTGGGTGCTCTCGGGGTTCTCGATCCTCGCCGGGTACCTCAACGCCCCGGCATTCGGGATAGAGAAGTTCAAGGAGTGGTTCGAGCCGAGAGTCGCGTTCCCCGAGACGCTCATACACCCCGAGTTCAAGATGGCAGACGCTGCGACCGCCGTAGTGGTCGTGCTGATCGGCTACGCGCTCGCGTACGCCTACTACTGGCCGAAGGTGTTGCCGCAGAACCTCTCCGAGCGGAACGGACTGGCCCGGGCGGGCAAGACGTTCCTCGTCAACAAGTACTACCTCGACCATCTCTACACCAATGTCGTCGTCGGAGGGATCAAGGGCCCGGTGGCCCGCGCCGCGTACTGGGTCAACCAGAACGTCATCGACGGCGTTCTCAACGGCGTCGGTCGCGGTGCGCGGGTGGCCGGGAAGTTCACGTATGCAGTGATCGATCAGAAGGGAGTCGACGGCGCGATCAACGGCATCGCCGTCGGTACCGGTGAGATCGGTGATGCGACTCGCAAGCTGCAGACCGGACGTCTGCAGTTCTACGCGCTGATGCTCTTCATCTGCGTGGGGCTCTTCGGCCTCGCGCTGTGGCTCGGGCACTGACGGAGGGATACGAAGTCATGGACTGGTTCGACTCGTGGGGGCTGACCCTGGTGGTCTTCCTCCCCGTCGTCGGCATGGCGCTCGTGCTGCTGACGCCGCGCGACGACGAGCGCTCCCTCAAGGGGATAGCTCTCGCGACCACGCTCGCGACGCTCGGTGTCGCGGTCGGGGTGCTCGCCAAGTTCGACTACGACGCGACCAGCAAGCTGCAGTTCGAGGTGAACAAGTCGTGGATCGAGGTGATCAACTCGAACTACCACGTCGCCGTCGACGGCATCTCTCTGCCGCTGTTGGCTCTGTCGGCGTTCATCTCGGTGCTCTGCGTCGTCTACTCGTGGAACCACTGGCCGGAGCCGCACAACCCGGAAGGCCTTCCTCGCGTTGATTCTCCTGCTCGAGACGGGGATGAACGGCACGTTCGTCGCGCAGGACCTGATCCTCTTCTTCATCTTCTTCGAGATCGTCCTGCTCCCGATGTTCTTCATGATCGGCGTCTGGGGGGCCCGAACCGAGAGTACGCCTCGATCAAGTTCTTCCTCTTCACGCTCTTCGGGTCAGCGCTGATGCTTCTCGGATTCCTCGCCCTGTACTTCAAGGTCGACGTCGATCCTTCGATGGCAGGCATGCAGCACTCCTTCGACATCGTCGCGCTTGCCGCCGCCGGGGGCTCGGGCCTCGTGCACGGAACTCAGCTCCTGATCTTCGGCGGGCTCTTCCTCGGCTTCGCGATCAAGGTGCCGATGTTCCCGTTCCACACCTGGCTGCCCGACGCCCACACTGAGGCGCCGACTGTCGGTTCGGTCCTCCTGGCAGCGATCCTCCTGAAGCTCGGCACCTACGGATTCGTGCGGATCGCCCTGCCGATCCTGCCGGAGGCGGCGAAGAGCTGGGCCTGGTTCATCGGGTTGCTCTCGGTGATCGGGATCATCTACGGAGCGCTCGGCTGCCTAGCCCAGACCGACATGAAGCGACTCATCGCGTTCTCCTCGGTCGCTCACATGGGCTTCGTGATGCTCGGCATCTCGACCATGACCGATTTCGGGATCAACGCGGCGATCTTCGGGATGGTCGCCCACGGCCTCATCACGGGAATGCTCTTCTTCGTTGCCGGCTCCATCCAGCACAACCTTCACACCCGTGAGTTCTCTCGCCTCGGAGGGCTGCTGCTCCAGGCGCCGAGGATGGGATGGATCCTCGGGTTCTGCGCGATGGCCTCGCTCGGCCTCCCCGGTCTCGCCGGGTTCTGGGGGGAGTTCCCGGCGATCATGTCGGCATTCAGCCCCGCCAACGGTCTCTCCGAGGTCACATTCCGCACATACATGGTGATCGCCGCGGTGGGAACCGTTCTGGCCGCCGGGTACCTCCTGTGGATGCTGCAGCGGGTCGCGTTCGGCACCGTCAAGGACGAGTTCAAGGACGCCGACATTCACGACGTCTCGACGACCGAGTGGATCGCGTGGACGCCGATCCTCGTCCTCATCGTGGTGCTCGGCGTCTACCCGAACCTGCTCTTCAAGATCACCGACGGTGCGGTCGTCCAGATGACAGACGCAATGACGAAGGTGATCGGGGGCTGACGTGCCGAACCCCGTGTTCGACTGGCACGCTCTCGCGCCCGACCTGATCCTGGCCGGAACGATCCTCGTCGTTCTGATATCCGACCTCGTACTGCCTGAGCGCGACGCCTGGCAGACGTCGCGCATCGCGTCGCTCGGAGTGCTCCTCGCTCTCGTCCCGATCGTCACCCTGGCAGTAGACGGCACGAACCGCGAGATGTTCGGCGGCGCCTACGTCGTAGACAACTACGCGCTGGCGCTGAAGGCCTTCTTCCTGGTCGTCGCCTACCTCACCATCCTCATCTCGGTCGACTACATCGGCGAAGGTGACTACTACCAGAGCGAGTTCTACTTCCTCTTGCTCACATCGGTGCTCGGTATGAGCGCGATGACATCGGCCCGCGACCTGATCACGATCTTCGTGGCGCTCGAGACGATCTCGATCCCCACGTATGTGCTGGCCACCTTCCGCAAGCACGACCGTCGGTCCAGCGAGGCCGGGATCAAGTACTACCTCATGGGCGTTCTCTCCTCGGCCGTGATGCTCTACGGGATGTCACTCGTGTTCGGAGTAACCGGTGCGACCCGTCTCCCCGACGTCACGGCGTACGTCTCGGCCAATGGCACTTCGTCGTTGATGGTCGTCGCGATCTTCATGACGCTCGTCGGCTTCGCGTTCAAGGTGAGCGCGGTTCCCTTCCACTTCTGGGCGCCCGATACCTACGAAGGGGCACCCACGCCTGTCACGGCCTTCCTCTCGGTGGCGTCGAAGGCCGGCGGCTTCGTCGCCATTCTCAACCTCGTCTTCTTCGGCTTCTATGCTCAGGGGACAGGAGCCGACGCATGGTGGCCCGCACTGTGGGTCATGGCGGTGCTCTCGATGACGCTCGGCAATCTGAGCGCGCTCAAGCAGACCAACATCGTGAGAATGCTCGCGTACTCGTCGGTGGCGCAAGGTGGCTTCCTGCTCGTGCCGTTCGCGGCGGCCGGCATCGCCGGAGCACGCGGCGACCTGGGTGTCGCCGACTCGGCATTCTCGGCGGTCGTCGTCTACCTGCTCGTCTACGGTGCCATGAACCTGGGTGCGTTCGCGGTGGTGATCGCCGTGGCGCGGCGCACGGAGTCGGGGGAGATCTCGTCGTACGCGGGCCTCTTCAAGACGTCTCCGACGCTGGCCGTGATGATGACGGGCTTCATGGCATCGCTGGCGGGGATCCCGTTCCTCGGTGGTTGGTACGCGAAGTTCGTGATGTTCCGCTCGGTGCTCGAGGCGGGCACCACCTGGGCCGTGGTCCTGGCGGTGGTCGCGGCCCTGAACACGGTGATCGCGTTCTTCTACTACGCAGGCGTGATCCGAGCGATGTGGTTCGAGGAACCGGCCGGCGACGACCGCACGCCGATCACGGTTCCGCCGGCCCTCGCCGCCGCGATCGGCCTGACCAGTGCTGCGATCGTGGTGGTAGGCGTCTACCCGCAGCTCGTCGCCCGCGTCGGTGAGCTCGCCACGCGGATCACCTCGTAGCGGAGGCTCCCCGGTGAGCCCGGCGGAGCGCATCGCCCAGAGGATCCGCCGCGACGGGCCGGTTCCATTCGACTGGTTCGTCGAGTGTGCCCTGTACGACCCCGATGGCGGCTTCTTCGCTCGTGGCAGGGGGCGGGTCGCGGTGGCCGCGACTTCGTTACCAGTCCCGAGGTCGGTCCGCTGTTCGGCGCGGTCGTAGGGCGCGCACTCGACCGATTCTGGGAGGCCCTGGGACGACCCGACCCGTTCGTGGTAGTCGAAGCCGGCGCCGGCAACGGGCGACTGGCGCGCGAGGTGCTGCGGGCCGAGCCCGCATGCGTCAGAGCGCTGCGGTACGTGCTCGTGGAGCGCTCGGCGGCCCTGCGCGCGGCGCAGCGCGAGATCCTCGAGATCACGCCGCCGGACGAGGCGATCGGGCCGTATGTCCGAACCGAGGATGAGCCGGCTCCTGTCTCGTGCGCCGGCCCGTTGTTCACGGCTCTCGACGACTTCCCGGCGCGTCCCTTCGAGGGCGTGGTCGTCGCGAACGAGCTACTCGACAACCTACCCTTCGGGGTCGCTGAGTGGTCGGGGAACGCGTGGCAGGAGATCCGAGTCGGTCTCGCAGAGGATGTCGCGGACGCCCCCACCGGACCGGCGTCCGGTGCGCCGCGACCGCGGTTCGTCGAGGTCGCCGTGCCGGCTGCTCACGAAGTCGCGGCGGCGCTCGGCACGCTCACCGCGGGCCTCGACCTCAGAGCAGGCGCACGCCTTCCCGTCCCACGCGGGTTGGACGAGTGGATCGCCGAGAGCGGCACCGCTCTCGGCCGGGGCTTCGTCTTGCTGATCGATTACGTGGTCGATCTGGAGCGTCTGCTCGGACGCGGGCCCGAGGGCTGGCTACGGACCTACCGCGATCACTCCCACGGTGGCTCTCCGCTGGAGGAGCCCGGGTCGCAGGACATCACGGCCGACGTCGTCGCCGAGCAGCTCGGGCACGCCGCGCGTGCGTCGGGGCTGCGCGTCGTGGAAGACCTGTCCCAGGCGGAGTGGCTCCGCGGCCTCGGCATCGACGATCTCGTGGAGGAGGGGCGGCGGGTGTGGGAGGAGCGCGCCCACCTCGGTGACCTGGCGGCGATCGCCGGCCGCAGCCGCGTGCACGAGGCCGCGGCGCTCACCGATCCCGAAGGTCTCGGAGGACACCGCGTCGTGGTCCTGCGCCGCTGATCACCACCGCCCCCTCTCGAGATGGGTCGGTTCGGCGGTACAGGTGCGCGGTAGTGACCCATCTGGCCGCGGGGGACGGGGAGATGGGTCGGTTCGGCGGTACAGGTGCGCGGTAGTGACCCATCTGGCCGCGGGGACGGGGAGATGGGTCGGTTCGGCGGTACAGGTGCGCGGTAGTGACCCATCTCGCCGCGGGGGGCACGCGGGTAGCCTGACCGACGCTGCAGTGCCGCCCGGTGGGCTGGTGGCCCGGCGAACAGGAGGCGATGCATGTCGGAGCCGACGATCGAGGCGCTTCTGGCCGAGGGGCGCACGTTCCCGCCGTCGGAGGAGTTCCGCGAGAGCTCGCTCGTCACAGACGTGGATGTCTACGACGAGGCCGAGCGCGACTGGCAGGGCTTCTGGGCCCGGCAGGCGCAGCAGCTCGACTGGTTCGAGGAGTGGGAGACCGTCCTCGAGTGGGATCTGCCCGACGCGAAGTGGTTCTCGGGAGGCAGGATCAACGCCTCCTACAACTGCCTCGACCGGCACGTGATCGCCGGGCACGGCGACCAGGTCGCGTTCCACTGGGAGGGTGAGGCCGGCGACACCCGGACCATCACGTACGCCGACCTCCTCGACGAGGTCAGCCGCCTCGCCAACGGCCTCAAGAGCATGGGCATCGGCAAGGGCGACCGGGTAGCCGTGTACATGGGCATGGTCCCCGAGCTGGCGGTGACGCTCCTCGCCTGCGCGAGGATCGGCGCGCCCCACTCGGTCGTATTCGGTGGGTTCACGGCCGACTCCCTGCGCGATCGGATCAACGACGCAGAGGCGAAGGTGCTCGTCACCGCCGACGGCGCGTGCAGGCGTGGGGGCACGATCGCGCTCAAGGAGATCGCCGATCAGGCGCTGGCCGACTGCCCGTCGATCGAGCACGTCGTCATGGTCAGGAGGACGGGGCAGGACGTTGCGTTCGTCGAGGGTCGCGACGTCTGGTACCACGACCTCGTCCCGCAGCAGAGCGCCGACTGCCCACCCGAGCCCATGGACTCCGAGGACCTGCTGTACATCCTCTACACGAGTGGCACCACAGGCAAGCCCAAGGGGATCATGCACACGACGGGCGGTTACCTGACCCAGTGTGCGTGGACCCACAAGTACGTCTTCGATCTGCGTCCCGACACCGACGTGTTCTGGTGCACCGCCGACATCGGCTGGGTGACCGGTCACTCGTACATCGTCTACGGGCCGCTTGCGAACCGCACGACGAGCGTGATGTACGAAGGCACGCCCGACTACCCCGACAAGGACCGGTTCTGGCGACTGATCGAGAGATACGGGGTCACGATCCTCTACACGGCCCCGACGGCGATCCGGACCTTCATGAAGTGGGGCGACGAGTACCCGGACCGCTGCGACCTCTCGTCGTTGAGGCTGCTCGGCAGCGTCGGAGAGCCCATCAACCCCGAGGCGTGGGTCTGGTATTGGAGGCACATCGGGGGCGAACGCTGCCCGGTGGTCGATACCTGGTGGCAGACCGAGACCGGGGCGATCATGATCAGTCCCCTACCCGGCGCGACGACGCTCAAGCCCGGTAGCGCCACATACCCGCTACCGGGGATCGGCGCCGACATCGTCGACGAGGCCGGAGTGCCGGTCGGGATTCCGGGCGGCGGCTACCTGGTTCTCACGAGGCCGTGGCCCTCGATGCTGCGCGGGATCTGGGGAGACCCCGAGCGGTACTTCAAGACCTACTGGAACACGTACAAGGGGCGGTACTTCGCCGGCGACGGCGCCAAGCGCGACGAGGAGGGCTACTACTGGCTGCTCGGGCGCGTCGACGACGTCATGCTCGTGTCGGGCCACAACATCTCCACCGCAGAGGTCGAGCACGCTCTCGTCGGGCATCATGCCGTCGCCGAGGCGGCGGTCGTGGGCAAGACCGACAAGGTGACGGGTCAGGCGATCGCAGCCTTCGTGATCCTCCGCGCCGGCAACGAGCCGTCCGAGGAGTTCGCCAAGGAGCTTCGCGACCACGTCGCTAAGAACATCGGGCCGATTGCCCGTCCCCAGTCGATCCTCTTCACTGACGACCTGCCCAAGACGCGTTCGGGCAAGATCATGAGGCGCCTTCTTCGCGACGTCTCGGAGGACCACGAGCTGGGCGATACGACGACGCTCGCCGACCCCGGGGTCGTGGCGGGCATCAAGGCCAAGTACCTGCGCGATCATCCGGCCGACGAGGAGTGACACCCGCACCAGAGCACTGGACCTGGCGCGACGGACCGGTCGCGCCGGGCGCAGCGGCCGTCGTCGACATCGACGGCGTCCTCTCCGACGCAACGGCTCGCCAGCGCTACATCGAGGCGCCGAGGCGCGACTGGCGCGCCTTCTTCGACGCCTGCGGCGACGACCCGGTGATCGACGAGGTCCGCACGCTCCTCGACCTGCTGGCGGCGGATCTGCAGATCGTGCTCCTCACGGCCCGCCCGTCGCGGGTCCATCACCTCACGGAGGCCTGGCTGCGCCACTACGGCATCCGTTGGGATCTGTTGCTCATGCGCCCCTACGGCGACTACGAGGTCTCCCGCGACTTCAAGCAGTCGGCGGTCTTGGACCTCGCGGCCTACGGCTTCGACCTGCGCCTGGCCTTCGAGGACGATCGGCGCAACGTCGCGATGTTCCGGTCGGAGGGCATTCCATGCCTATATGTGCATTCCGGGTACTACGACTGACCCGCAGCACTTGCGCCCTCCGACGCTGAGGGTGAGGAGACCGGCCACGGAATGGTGAAGGAGCCGGGATCGGTGCCGATAGGACGGCATGGGTCTCATCCGGACGCGCAAGGAGACCGCCGCCTCACCCGGCGGCGGGGAAGGCAGGGACGAGGCCGGTCGGGTCCGGGCCCGCGACGGCTCCGACACGGTTCCCTCTGCTCATGGTGAGGCCAGTGAGGGCACCCCCCGGCACAAGGGGGTACCCCTAGGTGAGATGCTCGTGCAGACGGGGGCGATCTCGGCCGACCAGCTGAGCGAGGCCCTGACCCAGCAGTCGGCGACCGGAAAGCGCCTCGGGTTCGTCCTCGTGGAGATGGGATTCGTGGGTGAGCGCGACCTGGCGCAGGCGCTCGCCGACCAGCTCGAGATGGAAGTGGTCGACCTGCGGCACGTCGAGGTCGACGAGGAGCTGATCAGCCTGCTGCCCGAGACGATGGCGCGCCTGCTCAAGGCGGTGCCGGTCAGGCGCCTGGGCGGACGCATCGAGGTCGCAGTTGGAGACCCGCTCGAGACCGAGCTGACGACGCGGCTGGTCGCCGCTCTCGAGGTCCCCGTCCGGCTCGTCGTGGCCGCCGTCTCCGACGTCGAGCGCCTCCTCGACTCCGTGTACCGCTCGACGACGAAGGTGGACGACGCCGTCCGCCTCTTCGAGGCACGCATGGAGGAGCGACAGCGCACCCTGACCGAGACGCAGACGCAGACAGTCGTCGACGAGCACGCTCCGATCGTCCAGGTCGTCAACCTGATACTCGAGCAGGCCGTGCGGGACCGTGCCTCCGACGTGCACCTGGAACCGCAACAGGACTCGCTACGGGTTCGAGTGAGAACCGACGGCGCGTTGCACGAGCTCATCACT
The DNA here is from genome assembly GCA_027494135.1 of Acidimicrobiia bacterium. Taxonomy (GTDB): domain Bacteria; phylum Actinomycetota; class Acidimicrobiia; order IMCC26256; family PALSA-610; genus JAOSJK01. The sequence continues at coordinate 1,447,499 of JAOSJK010000001.1, forward strand.
CTGCCGCCGTCGATGTCCCAGTCGCTGGTGAGCCGGATCAAGGTCATGGCCGACATGAACATCGTCGAGCGACGCCGTCCCCAGGACGGCCAGTTCACGATCGCGGTCGCGGGGTCCGACATGGACGTCCGCGTCTCCACCACGTCCACGGTCTTCGGCGAGAAGTGCGTCATGAGACTGCTCGACAAGACCCGTGCTCTCTACCGGCTCCGGGAGCTCGGGATGGCGCCCGAGACGTACGAGCGGTTCAACGACCTGGTTCGCTCCCCTTACGGGATGATGATCTGCGCCGGCCCTACGGGCTCGGGGAAGACCACGACGCTCTACGCGACGTTGAGCGAGATCAACCGGCCCGAGATCAACGTGATGACGATCGAGGATCCGGTCGAGTATGTCTTCCCGGCGATCAACCAGATCCAGATCAACGATCAGGCCGGGGTGACGTTCGCCGCCGGCCTGCGCTCGATCCTGCGTCAGGACCCCGACTCGATCCTGGTCGGCGAGATCCGCGACGTGGAGACCGCGCGCATCGCCGTGCAGGCAGCGCTCACCGGGCACTTCGTCATGTCGTCGCTGCACGCGACCGACTCGACCTCCGCCCTGCACCGCTTCCTCGACATGGGCATCGAGTCGTTCCTGATTGCGTCGTCACTCCTGGGGATCATCGGGCAGCGCCTGGTGCGCAGGATCTGCCCACACTGCATCGAGCCCTACGAGCCGACCGTCGAGGAGCGTGCTTTCTACGAGCGCGGAGGAGGTGACGTCGACAAGCGCGACTTCTACGCCGGCGCCGGCTGCAACTTCTGTGGTCACACGGGCTACTTCGAGCGGATCGGGATCTACGAGATCCTGCACGTGACCGACGAGATGAAGCAGATGATCGTCGAGAACGCCCCTCACGACGTGATCAAGAAGCTCGCGATCGATCAGGGCATGAAGACGTTGAGGGACCAGGCGATCGAGCTGATCTCCCAGGACAAGTCGACCGTCGCCGAGGTGCTCCGCACCGTGTACGTCCTCTAGACGAAAGAGCGCGCAGTGCGCGGAGGTATCCGATGACTTCATACCGCTACGTCGCGGTCGCCCCCGACGGCAAGCAGATCAAGGCCGCTGCCGAGGCGGCTTCGGAGGAGGTGCTGCGGACCGAGCTCCTGCTGCGCAATCTCGAGGTCAAGCGGATACGGACGCAGCGCAAGTTCACCGAGATCGAGCTGACGAAGCAGCGCGTCAAGCCGGCCGACGTGATGCACTTCTCCAGGCAGATCGCCGCGTTCGTGAGGAGCGGTATCCCACTGGCCGAAGCGCTGGAGGTCGTCGAGGACGACGCCACGAACAAGCGCTGGCGAGCGATCGTCGTCGAGATGAGAGAGGCGATCCAGAACGGCGTTCCGTTCTCCGACGCCGTCGCAGCTCACGGCGAGGTCTTCCCCCGTACTACCTGGGGATCCTGCGGTCTTCGGAGTTCACGGGCCAGCTCGACGTCGCGCTCGACCAGCTCGCCGAGTACATGGAGCGCGACCTCGAGGCTCGTCAGCAGATCAAGTCGGCACTCACCTATCCGACCGTGATCGGCGTGCTCTCGATCCTCACGGTCGTGATCATGGCTACGTATGTCCTGCCAAAGTTCGCGGGCTTCTTCGACAGCCTGAACTCGGAGCTGCCCCTGCCTACCCGAATGCTGCTCGCGATCTCGAACTTCATGCAGGAGTTCTGGTACTCGGTGCCGATCACCGGAGTCGTTCTCGGAATCGCGATCTACCTGCTGCGCAAGACCGAGCCCGGCCGAGGGATTCGTGACAGGGCTCTGCTCAGGATGCCTCTCGTGAAGGACATCGTGCTCTACGCGGTCGTCGAGCGGTTCGGCCGCATCGTCGGCGCGATGGTGCGCGCCGGGGTCCCGATCACAGACGCGATGACCGCCGCGATTCGCTGCGTTCACAACAAGGTGTTCGAAGACGCGCTGCAGACTGCGAAGGAGCGGATGATGGAGGGGGAGGGGATCTCGGCGCCGCTTCGAGACATCGATCTCTTCCCGCGGGCGGCGATCCAGATGATGCGTGTGGGTGAGGACACCGGGACTCTCGACCTCCAGCTCGAGAACGCGTCCGCCTATTACGGCAGTGAGCTCAAGCACAAGCTGAAGCGCCTCACCTCGCTCTTCGAGCCTGCGATCATCGTCTTCATGGGGGCCATAGTCGGTTTCGTCGCCGTCGCGCTGATCTCGGCCATGTACGGGGTCTTCAACGGCCAGGAGCTCGGCGGGTGATGGGAACGGTGGCGCGCAGGCGCGGCGCCGGCGGTTTCACGCTCCCCGAGATGATCGTGACGATCGCGATCCTGGGCATCGCGATCGTGGGCATGGTCGGAGGCCTCTTCGGGCTCGTCGTGGCGCGCGAGACGCACAGGCAGGTGGCCAGGGCAGGCGCATATGTCCTCACCTACGCCGAGGCCGTCAAGGCGGCCGCGTACGAGGACTGCACCACTTCTGGCGCCTACTCGGGTGTCACCGCTGCAGCACCGAGCTACGAGCTCACCGTGCTCGCGGTCGAGTGCTGGAACGGTGATCAGCCGGCGACGTTCACCGCCGGCTCGGCGCCGGGCGCCGTCGACTCGGGAGCGCAGCGCGTCGCCCTCTCGGTGAGCGGACCCACTGGAGCCCCGGCGTCTAAGCAGGTGACCGAGACGGTCGTCGTGCTCAAGCGCAACGCGGCGGCACCGACGTGACGCGCAGGTGCCCGTCACCTCGCCGGGAGGACGGGATGACGCTGATCGAGCTCATCATCTCGATGGTGATCATGGGGATCATCTTCGCCACCATCGCCGCCGCGATGGTCATCGGGCTCAGGCAGACTTCCACCGCCGAGACCGAGCTGATCGAGCAGCAGGGGGCCGCGATGACGGCCAGGTACTTCGTGGCCGACGTTCAGGGGGCGCTCCGCTTCGACGAGGTCGCCGACCGGTGCGGGGCTGCCGGCGTGCTCACACTGGGAACGACGGTCGCGGGTGACGTCCGGAGGGGGGTGACGTACCGGGTCGAGCAGCCCGAGGCCGGGTCGCCCTGGGCGGTTGTGCGGCGGGTCTGCGACGGCGGCACCGAGGTGTCGGAGATCGTCCTGGCGGAGCGGTTGGAGGAGCCGGCCTCGCCGGCCGACGCGAACGACCCCGGGGGCCCGCCGGTCGTGGTGACATGTCCAGGTACGCCCGGTTCGTCCTGCCGGATCGACGTGAGTCAGGCGGGAAACCCCTCAAGTCAGGCACTCATCGATCCGTTCAACTTCACACTGGAAGCCGTCCCGCGCGGAGGCCAGTGAGCACCGGGGCGGACCGCCGGTCCGTCCAAGAGCAGTCGCAGGTACAGGTAGTACCTGGAGCTAGGCCTGGGAGGCAGAGTGCTGCACTACACGCGAGACCGCAGTGAGTGGCAAGACAAGAACGTGCTCGAGAAGGGGTTCACCCTCGTCGAGCTCCTGGTCGTGATCGTGATCATCGGAGTCCTCTCCGCTGTCGTGGTCTTCGCCGTCGACGGCGTCACCGATCGCGGCCAGAAGTCGGCGTGCAAGACCGACAAGCGGACGCTGAAGACCGCGGCCGAGGCAGCGTTCGCCAAGAACGGCGCCTACCCCGCGAACGAGGCCGCCCTGGTGACCGGCGGCTTCATCGAGAGCGAATCGACGCTCTACAACTACGCCCTCTCCGGGAGCACCTACACGATCACCGTGCAAGACACGGCGTGCACCGGCATCTGATCGCCGAACGGCGCTTCCCAAGTCCTGCGATCTAGCGGCTCACGGCCGATGATCACCGGGATGAGGAATGTGGTGAGGAGTCGGATGCGTAGCGGGGGCGACGACGGCAGTGCGCTCGTCGTCGCCCTCGTCGTGCTCACGGTGGTCGGCCTGGCAGCGTCGTCGATGCTCGGCCTCGCCGACACCACCCTCAGGGCGAACAACAGCGGCCTCCGCCCGGCCCGCGCGCAGCTCTTCGCCGCCGATGGCGCGGTCGACGCCGCCATCAGGCGGATCGTCAACGACGAGAGCATCGGCCAGTACGGCTCCACCGACTGCGGGCTCGACGTGGCGGCCGACGCGGCTCTGGGTACACCGGCGGTCGAGGTCGTCTGCGTTCCACAGGCGGGGAGCCGGATCGACACGACGGCCCCGGCCGGCCAGGAGGAGTTTCCGCCGCAGACCATCCTGACTCTGGGGAGGCGTGCGAACTGGCCGGGCAACGGCGACCGCCTGTGGCCGTACAACTGGAACCTGGTGAGCGGCCCACCCAGCTCCGACCCGAGCTACGGCGTGGAGCCCGGGATCCTCTTCAGGGCCTCGGCACTGGGCTCGGCCAGCCCGATCTCGGTGACCGGCGACCTCTTCTCCAACTCCACGATCACCGCCGAGGGTGGTGCCGTCACCGACCTCGAGGGTGACATCACCGCCCGCGGGGCGTGCTCGGCCTCGGTCACCACGCTGAGCGGGACGAAGACGTGCTCGATCGGCTACGGCTCCGATGGCCTCGGTGCCGATCCGCTGTACGCGCACCGCGGGCAGAGCGAGGCCTTCCCACCTCTTCGCTCGGTACCGGCGCAGTGCACGGGCGCGACCCTGCAGACTTTCGAGCCGGGCTTCTACAACGATGCGGCGGCGTTGTCGCGACTCTTCACGGACGGGACCTGCAACAACAAGGACTTCTGGTTCAAGCCAGGTCTCTACTACTTCGACTTCCGCAACACCGACACGCCTCCGGCATGCAACGTCAGCGGCTCGCCGGTGAACCAGATCCACCAGTGGTGCATCGACAGCGCGGCGCACACCTCGTCGACCCGCCCGCGCATCATGGGCGGCACCCCGGTGTCGAGTTGGAGCCCCGACGGCGCGCAGGGCGCCTCGACCCTCGAGAACCCCGTCGATGCGGGTGTCGCTGCGAGTCCTGCTGGCGCCTGGAGCGGCGTACCCGCCGGCCCGAAGGCGATCGACGGCACGTCGGCGTCCACCGAGTGGTCTCCTGCGACGCTCGGCACTCCGGCGACGGTGAGCAGCAGCCCCACCGGGGCGTGGACCTCGATCCCTGCGGGAGCGCAGGCGATCGGTGACGGAGCCCAGGCCCAGACGGTCTGGGGAGACGTAGCCCTGACCGGAGTCCCGGCATCCGGTAGCGAGTCGTGCGGATGGTTCTGCACCGACTTCGCGCCCTTGGCCGGCGCGCACTCGATCGGCGACGGGAGCATCGCTACCGGTTCGCTCGGCTTCTTCGGCGGAACGCTCCATGCGATCACCACCCAGTACGCGACGAACCTCTCCTCGAGCGCGACCGTCGCGCAGGTGACCGTCACGGTCAGGCACCGGCGGACCGGGAATCCGAACGGCGCTCAGGAGTCGACGATCGAGATCGTCAACGGTGAGGGGACGACCTGCGGCACCGTGGGGAGTCGGCACGCCCACTCACGGTACGTGGACGACGACGACTACGGCAGCGCTCTTTCCATCGTGCCTGAACACCGCCGCCCGGGTGAACGGAATGAAGGTCCACTACCGCGCGAGTCGCAGCGTCTTCAGCAACGCGACCGCCGACTTCGACCTCGACGGCGTCGAGGTCAACGTCTCGGCGACCGACAGCGGCAACCGGAGCCTCGCGATGACAGCGTACGACGCGTCCGAGGTTCCGTCGGATGCTGCGACGGTCGACAGCCTCCAACTCGTGGTCGCATCGTCGGCCACGGGAGCGAGCCGATCGGTCACCCTCTACAACGGCGGTGGTGCGGCGTGCGGCACGTGGGCCATCTCCGGGGCCACCGTGACGATCGCCGTACCGACCGCGTGCATCGCGAGCCACGCCGACCTGGTGGGTGCGCGAACCGTTGTGACCGTGAGCCCGACGGCCGCCAGCGGGAGTGCCGCAGTCGACGGCTCTCGGCTCGACGTCACGTACACGCCGCCGGCGAGGACCGTGGTCCTCTCCCAGCTCCAGGGCTCGCCGAGTGCAGTCCCCACGACGGCCGTCTCGATCGACACGGCCGAGCTCGACCTCTCGGGAGCAGTCGCGGGCGCGACGGGCACGTTCTCGCTCTACCCGGGCGGCGGAGGTGGGGCGTGCGGCACCTGGCCGGTCTCGACCACGACGGTCCCCGGCCTCGCCGGCTGCCTCGACACGGCGGCGAAGGTCAACAGCGCATTTGTCGTGTACACGGTCGGTCCTACGGCGACGTCGGGTAGCGGGAGCCTCGACGGGGTCCGGCTGCGCGTCGAGTACACCGACTCCCCGGCCCGATTCGAGTTCCCGGGGATGTGCGACCCGAACCAGCCCGGGGTTCAGTTCATCTTCGGCGGCGACAGCCACGCCTACCTGCCCAACGGCACCTTCGAGCTCTGCGCGGGCCCGAACCCCTCGGGCACGCTCACCAGCCAGCGGATAGCGATGTACGGGCTCAGGCCGGTCGAGCCCCTGAAGCCGAGCAGCGCGACGCCGGCTGACGGGTGGTCGAACCCGTCGAACGCGCTCGCGGTGGGCGAGTCGCCGACCACTCTCGATGCGACCACGGTCTTCCCCGCCGTCTCCTTCGGCAACGCCGATCAGGTCTCGCCCGTCCGGCCCCTGACGCTCTCGGGCTTCAGCGGTGGCGTGAGCATCCCCACCGGCGCGTCGATCAAGCGCGTCTACGCGATGGTCGCCCACGGTCAGAGCACAGCCGGCCTGACCGCGCCGCGCCTGAAGGTATGGAACGGAGATGGTGCGCTCTGCCCAGAGACGCCGGGCGAGGGCTACGCGCTCAACCTGCACAACGAGCTCCTGACCGTGTTCGGGCGACGCTACGAAGCGGTGGACCTGACCGGTTGCTTCGCGCACGCCGACCCGGCGGTCGCCGCGGGCCGCCTGAACGGCCCGGGCCTCACCGTGGAGTTCGACGCGAAGCCCACGACGGGATCGTTCCTCGGGATACCGGGCACCTACTGGCAGCTCGAGAGCACCTCCCGTCTCGACGGCGTGCAGCTGCTGGTCGAGCTGCAGGCGACGAGCCCCGCTGCCGCTGTCTACATCCCGCAGAACGGCTGCGTCTCGGGCCTGGCTTCGTACCCGAACTACTGGGACGGCTACGCCGATCCGGACTGTGCGCTCTTCAAGTGGGACGGCATCGGAATCCTCTCCAGCAGCCCGCGTGGACAGGTCTCGATCCACGGCACCGTCTACGCACCGGGAGGGGCACTCGACATCGACGACGAAGGACCGCCGTGCCAGTCGGGATGGCTCTGCACCCCCGGGAGCTATGTGGGCGTCGACTACCCGATAGTCGATCGCGGCGTGGTGGCGAGACACATCAGGTTCAAGGCGCTGAAGATCAAGTCCGACTACGACGGCGCCGTGTTCTCGTGCGGGGAGTGCGGGTCGACGGTGACCGGTCCAGCCGACATCGTGCTCGAGGCACGCGTGGGAGGGCGGACGATCGTCGAGGCCAGGGTGCAGGTTCCGAACCAGCTGACGGAGCCCGGCGCGTCGCCCGTGATCGAACGGTGGGCCGTCGACCCCTGATCCACACCCGGCGAGCCGGGGACCTGCATTGCGCCCCGCGGCGCCTCGCACCGCCGCGACCGGTACTCTCGGGGCCACCATCGCGCGTGGGAGCGAGACTGCGGCTTCCGACGCGCAGGTGTGGCGACGGGTTTGACGACGGATCGCGGGAGCAGAGGGCTCATGATCAAGAACACGGCCAAGACCTTCGTCCTCCTTGCAGCGCTCGGCGGCCTGCTGATGGGCGTCGGAGCGATCTTCGGGGGCCGCGGCGGGCTGATGATCGGCCTCGTGCTCGGCCTGCTCATGGTCGGCGGCTCGTACTGGTTCTCCGACTCGCTCGCCGTCAAGTCGGCACGTGCGGTGGAGGTAGACGCGACGCAGGCCCCCCGGCTCCACGCGATCGTGAGCGACCTGACCATGCGCGCCGGGATGCCGATGCCCCGGCTCTTCGTGGCGCCGAGTGACCAGCCGAACGCCTTCGCGACCGGGCGCAACGAGCGTCGCGCCGCGGTCGCGGTCACGCAGGGCCTGCTGAAGGTGGTCGACGAGGACGAGCTGCGCGGCGTACTGGCCCACGAGCTCGCGCATGTGCGCCACCGAGACATCCTCATCGGGTCGGTGGCAGCGGCGGTCGCGATGGGCATCACCTTCGCCGCGCGCATGGCCATGTGGGGGGCCATGCTCGGTGGCGGCCGCGACGACGACGACAACATCGTGGGGCTGCTCGCCATGGTCATCCTCGCACCGATAGCAGCGATGCTCCTGCAGATGGCCATCTCGCGCTCGCGCGAGTACGAGGCCGATCGTGCAGGCGCAGCACTGGCGGGGAGCGGCGAACCGCTGGCTCGTGCACTGGAGAAGCTCGAGGCGTACTCGCGGCGCGTTCCCATGCGGGTCGACCCGGCGCAGGCGAGCGCGTACATCGTCAATCCACTGGCCGGCGGGAGGGTGCGCTTCGCGTCGCTCTTCCGGACGCATCCGCCGACCGAGGAGCGGGTGGCGCGGCTACGGGCGTCGGCGCCGGCCCCCAGCAGGTCGCTCCCGTAGCGGGCGCCGCCGCGCGGGAGCCTCGGGAACGCGCCGGAGTCGGTTGCGAGCGGCGTCAGTCGCGGAAGTTCGTGAACTGCAGAGGAATGCCGAAGTCGTGCTCGCGCATGGCCTGGATGGCCGCCTGCAGGTCGTCGCGCTTCTTCCCCTGGATACGGAGCTGGTCACCCTGCACCTGGTGCTGCACGCCCTTGAGCCCGAGACCCTTCACGAACTTGCCGATCTCGCGGGCCTTCTCGGAGGAGATCCCGACGTTGAGCGTCACGGTCTGACGGGCGGTCCCCTTCGTGGCCTCCTCGACGTTGCCGTACGAGAGGGCCTTCAGCGAGACCTTCCGCCTGACGAGCTTCTCCTCGAGAACCTGGACCAGAGCGCGCAGGCGGTCATCCGTGGCCGAGTGCAGCTCGATCGTCTTGTCGGCGAGCTCGATCGTCGTATCCGTGCCCTTGAAGTCGAACCGGGTGCTGACCTCGCGGTGGGCCTGGTCGACGGCGTTTCGGACCTCTTGCATATCGACTTCGGAGACGACGTCGAAGGTCGGCACTGTGCTCTCCCGGCAGGTCTGGAAAATGAGGTGCACTGCTATCGTACGCACAGGGGTCGGTACCCGAGTGGCCAAAGGGGACGGGCTGTAAACCCGTTGCGTTATCGCTACGTTGGTTCGAATCCAACCCGGCCCACGCGCTCCCCGCCTCCCGGGCGGGGAGCCTTCGCGATGGGCGTCTACAGCATCCGCTGCATCAGCACGACGTCGAGCCAGCGGCCCTGCTTCCGCCCGACCTCTCGCTCCACCCCGATGCGTTCGAAGCCGCAGCCGGCGTGAAGGGCTATCGAGGCCTCGTGGCCGTCGACGATGCGTGCGATGAGGGAGTGGAACCCGTGTGCGCGGGCCAGCCGGACGAGCTCCTCGAGGATGACGGCCCCTACGCCTCGACCCCGCCAGTCGCGGCGGACGTAGACGGAGTCCTCGACCGTCGGCGCGTAGGCGGGCCTGGGGCGGTAGGCGGTCAGCGATCCGAATCCGACCACCTCGTCGTCCCCGGTCACTGCCACGACCGCAGGGTGGCCGCCCGAGTGCTCGTGGATCCAGGCGGTCTGCTCGTCGAGGCTGCGGGGAACGAGGTCGAAGGTGACAGTCGACTCGAGTACCTCGAGGTTGTAGATCGCCCGAATGGAGTCGGCGTCGCCGGGCGCAGCGAGGCGGGGCGTCACCGTCATGGATGCCGAAACTAGTCGCGGCCGGCCGGGATGCCGGCGCCTCCCACCCCTCCGAGGGTCGCCGGGCGGTCGGCTATTCTTTCCGGGCCCGCCCCCTTAGCTCAGTCGGCAGAGCACTTCCATGGTAAGGAAGGGGTCTACGGTTCGAGTCCGTAAGGGGGCTCTGGACGGCGCCTCGGCGTCGTCCGTGGCGGAGTAGCTCAGGTGGTCAGAGCACACGGCTCATAATCGTGTTGTCGCGGGTTCGAGTCCCGCCTCCGCTACTCGGCCCCGGCCAAGGGGCCGTCGCTGTCTACAGGTAGCACGACGGCCGGCGCCGTCACCACCGACAAGGAGTTGAGGTAGTCCGATGGCCAAGGAGAAGTTCGAGCGGACGAAGCCGCATCTGAACATCGGGACGATTGGTCATATTGACCATGGGAAGACGACGTTGACGGCGGCGATCACGAAGGTGTTGGCGTCGCGGAATCCGGGTGTGTCGTTCACGGCGTTCGATCAGATCGACAAGGCGCCTGAGGAGAAGGCGCGGGGGATCACGATCTCGATCGCGCATGTGGAGTACGAGACGGATAATCGGCATTACGCGCATGTGGATTGTCCGGGGCATGCGGATTACATCAAGAACATGATCACTGGTGCTGCTCAGATGGATGGGGCGATTCTGGTGGTGGCTGCGACTGATGGTCCGATGCCTCAGACTCGTGAGCATGTTCTTCTGGCGCGTCAGGTGGGTGTGCCGTCGTTGGTGGTGGCGTTGAACAAGGCTGACATGGTCGATGATGAGGAGATCTTGGAGCTGGTGGAGCTCGAGGTCCGTGAGCTGTTGAGTGAGTACGAGTTCCCTGGCGATGATGTTCCGGTGGTTCGGGTGTCGGCGTTGAAGGCGCTCGAGGGTGATGAGGCGTGGGCGCAGGGCATCGTGGATCTGATGGATGCGGTCGATTCGTTCATTGTCGAGCCGGTGCGTGATGTGGATAAGCCGTTCTTGATGCCGATCGAGGATGTGTTCACGATCACGGGGCGTGGGACTGTGGTTACGGGTCGTGTTGAGCGTGGGATCGTGCATGTGGGTGACGAGATCGAGATCGTGGGGTTGAGGGATACGTCCAAGACGGTGTGTACGGGTGTGGAGATGTTCCGCAAGCTTCTCGATGAGGGGCGTGCGGGTGACAATGTGGGTGCGTTGTTGCGGGGGACGAAGAAAGAGGATGTGGAGCGGGGCCAGGTGCTCGCGAAGCCTGGGAGCATCACGCCGCATACTGATTTCACGGCGCAGGTGTATGTGTTGACGAAGGAGGGGGGGGGCCGTCACACGCCGTTCTTCGCTAACTATCACCCGCAGTTCTATTTCCGTACGACGGATGTGACGGGCACGATCGGGTTGCCTGAGGGGACCGAGATGGTGATGCCTGGTGACAACACCGAGATGACGGTGTCGTTGGGTAAGCCGATCGCGATGGAGGAGGGCCTGCGGTTTGCGATCCGTGAGGGTGGCCGTACCGTGGCGCGGGCCGGGTCGTCAAGATCATCAAGTAGCCGGTAGCGTCCGGCGGCCCGCCGGCGAGCGAACGGCGGCGGGGTCCGAGGCAGGTAGAGAGCGAGCGAGTAAGAATGGCAAGCGACAAGCGCGTCAAGATCACGCTGGCCTGCGAAGACTGCAAGCGGCGCAACTACATCACGATGAAGTCGAAGATCAACGACCGGGACCGCATCGAGATGAAGAAGTACTGCCGCTTCGACCGCAGGCACACACTCCACAAGGAGACCCGCTAGCCCGTCGGGGTGGTTCTGCGGTGTACGTACCTTTGGTCCCGCGCCGGGCGCTCGCGTTCGCGAGCGCTTGTGCGATCGTGACGTAACCTCATCGCAGCGGCGGGAGTCCGAACCCCCGCAACCCGAACGGGAGTGCCCGTGGAACAGGCCGAACTGGTCGGCGCAGCGCAGGAAGGCGATCGCCAGGCGTTCGAGGAGCTCGTGCGCCGGACGTACGTCGATACGTTCACGCTCGCCTGCAGGCTCACGGGGAACCAGGAGGATGCCGGCGACGTGGTGCAGGACACCTACCTCCGGGCATGGCGAGGGATCGGGAGGTTCCGCGGAGAGGCTCAGTTCTCGACGTGGCTCTACCGGATCACCGCGAATGCCGCGGCGACGCACGTGCGCAAGCGGTACAGGCATGCCGCCGAGCCGTTCGACGACCTGAACGAGCCGGCCGAGGAGTACCCCGACACCCTGCCGGAGGCCGCTGCGGAGTCGGGGGAGCTGCTCGAGCGGCTGGCCACGGCCGTCGCAGCGCTTCCGCCGAAGCTGCGTGCGTTGGTGGTCCTGAAGGATGTGTACGGCCTGCCCCACGACGAGATCGCCGAGGAGCTCGGGATCTCGGTAGCGGCGGCGAAGGTCCGCCTTCACCGGGCCAGGCGGCGTCTGCGTGACATGCTCTACGACCAGGGAGAGGAAGCCCATGCGGTGTGACGACGTAGCGCCTCTGATGGCCGGTCTGGCCGACAACCCGGAAGTGCGCGATCTCGCGGTCGAGAAGCACATGGAGACCTGCCTGCGATGCCAGGCGGAGGCTGCCCGGTACAGGCGGATGCTGCGAGGGCTCCGTGATCTCCGTGTCCGATACGTGCAGCCGGCGCCCGGCTTCCTCGACGAGCTGCTCGTGGCTCTCGACGAGGCCGCCGATCGCGGCTCCGTGCGCTCGGTCCTCTCCGGCCGGCGCCTCGCCTACGCCGGGGCCATCGGGGGTACGGCCGTTGCAGCGGTGCTCGTCGCACGGAACCGCCGCAGGTCGCTGAGTCTGGCGGGTTGACCCGAGCCACTCGGCGGTAGCCGGATCTGCGCTGCTATCCTTCTTACTCCGGCCCCCTCGCGCCCGGAGGGCAGTAGCTCAACTGGAAGAGCACCGGTCTCCAAAACCGGCGGTTGGGGGTTCGAGTCCCTCCTGCCCTGCTCACCCGCACAGCCGGCCATACAGCGATGCTTCGAGGCGAAGCCGTGAACAGACAAGCGAAGCGCCAGATGGCGAAGTACGGCGCCGACAAGCCGCGCGCGCCCGAACGCAAGGCGTCTCCCCGCTCCGATCGCGCGACCGCGTCGGCCCCGGACAGTTCATCACCGAGGTCCGTGGTGAGCTCAAGAAGGTGGCGTGGCCGACCCGGCCCGAGGTCCTCAACTCGACCCTGGTCGTCCTGATCGCGGTGACCGTGATGACCTCCCTGATCTTCGCCTTCGACTGGGCATCCGCCCGGTTCGTCCTCTTCCTCTTCGACTGACCTGATCGGGCCGACCGATGACTGACTCGACCGACAACCCCGACGTCACCAACGTCACCGACGACCACGCCGCCGAGGCGGAGAGGTCTGCAGTGGCGCTCCTCGGCGCGCCCGGCGGGACGGTGACCGACGCCTCGTCCGACGAGTCGGGCGAGGGGCCGGCCGAGCCGGCCCCCGAGGGTGCGGACTCCGCGACCGACGGACGCCCGTCCCTCGACGCCGATGCCGAGTTGCTCGAGGTCGCGGCCGATGAGGAGTCCGAGCCCGCGCCCCCTTCGTCGTCGCCATTCGACCGCGAGGGCGACTGGTACGTCGTCCACACCTACGCCGGCTACGAGAACAAGGTGAAGCAGAACCTCGCGAGCCGTGTCCGATCGATGAACGTCGAGGAGAACATCTTCGAGGTGGTCATCCCGATGGAGGATGTCATCGAGTTCAAGGGTGGCCGAAAGGTGGTCGTCCAGAAGAAGGTCTTTCCCGGGTACCTGCTCGTGCGGATGGATCTCGACGACAGCTCCTGGTACGTCGTGCGCAACACGCCCGGCGTTACGGGGTTCGTGGGGAGCGGAGCCAGGCCGACGCCGCTCTCGCGTCGCGAGGTCGAGGACATCCTCGGTGCGGGTGACGTCGACGAGGGCCCTGCGGTCGAGAAGAAGGCGCGCCCCCGGCTCGAGTACGAGGTGGGCGAGCAGGTACGGGTGGTCACAGGTCCGTTCGCCGACTTCAACGGCCTCATCAGCGAGATCGACGTCGATCGTTCCAAGCTGAAGGTGCTGGTGAACATCTTCGGGCGCGAGACGCCCGTGGAGCTCGAGTTCGGCGACGTGGCGAAGCTCTAGAAGCGGTCTGGTCAGTGCGGCCGGTGGAGAGCCGGGTCCGAGTCAGCGAGTGAGCGAGTAGGTGCGGCGAGCGGAGCGAGCTCGCCAGGGAACGAGCGGTCTGGTCAGTGCGGCCGGTGGAGAGCCGGGTCCGAGTCAGCGAGTGAGCGAGTAGGTGCGGCGAGCGGAGCGAGCTCGCCAGGGAACGAGCGGTCTGGTCAGTGCGGCCGGTGGAGAGCCGGGTCCGAGTCAGCGAGTGAGCGAGTAGGTATGGCGAAGAAGAAGGTTGCAGCGGTCGTGCGGATTCAGATCGACGCGGGGGCGGCCACGCCGGCCCCGCCGGTCGGTACGGCGCTGGGTCCGCACGGGATCAACATCATGGACTTCTGCAAGGCGTACAACGCACAGACGGAGGCGCAGCGCGGGACGGTGATACCGGCGGAGATCACGATCTTCGATGACCGGTCCTTCACCTTCATCACGAAGACCCCGCCCACGGCGAAGCTGATCGCGAAGGCTGCCGGCCTCGAGAAGGGCTCGTCGACACCGCGCAGAGAGATCGCCGGCTCGGTCACGCGGAGCCAGGTGCGTGAGATCGCAGCCATCAAGATGCCCGACATCAATGCGGTCGACGAGGAAGGGGCGATGGCCCAGGTCGCCGGGACCGCTCGTTCGATGGGCATCGACGTAGTCGACTGATACCGCCGGCGCCGCCAGGTGCGCCCACCCCGGCCGGATGACCTCGCCGGCCGACCAGGGAGACGAGGGACCGACCGGAGAGGAAGGGAAGTGGCCGCAAAGGGCAAGAAGTCTGCCGACGCCGCCCGTCGCTACGACCGGGAGCGTCTGCACGAACCCTCCGAGGCGCTCGAGATCGTCAAGAGCATCTCGAATCGCAACTTCGACGAGACCGTCGACGTCGCGTTCCGCCTCGGTGTCGATCCCCGCAAAGCAGAGCAGATGCTGCGCGGCACCGTCTCACTCCCAGCCGGTACGGGCAAGGCAGTGAGGGTCGCGGTCTTCGCCGAAGGCGATGCGGCCCGCGACGCCGAAGCAGCGGGTGCCGATGTGGTCGGCGATGACGACCTCGTCGCGAGGGTCCAAGGCGGCTTCCTCGACTTCGACGTGGCGATCGCAACGCCCGATCTCATGGGCAAGGTCGGCAAGCTGGGGAGGGTCCTCGGCCCACGCGGACTGATGCCGAATCCGAAGACCGGAACCGTCACGACCGAAGTCGGCAAGGCCGTGGACGAGTTCAAGGGCGGGAAGGTCGAGTACCGAACCGACCGGAACGGCAACGTGCACGTACCCCTCGGGAAGGTCAGCTTCACTCCCGAAGACCTGCTCAGGAACTACGGGGCGGTCCTAGACGAGATCATGCGGGCGAAGCCGGCCTCGGCGAAGGGGCGCTACATCAAGGGGATCTCCGTCTCCTCGACGATGGGCCCCGGCGTTCGGGTGTCGACGGAGGCACGAGCCGACGACTGATCGCTGCGCCCGCTAGGCTGCACGACTGACATCTCCATAGCCACAGACCTCCGGTCCCGAGGGATAACGGGCCACGGCCCACCGGAGCAGGCGAACCTGAAGGTGCGCTGTCATGCGCGCCGTCCGGGGCGCCTCTGTGGCGCCCCGGCGTCGCGTCCGGGGTAGGGCACGTCCGGCGAGGGCGTCCGAGGAAGAGCGACGAGGAGCAAGATGCCAACCAAGGCCGACGAGCAGAGCGAGCAGATTCGGCGCAAGGCCGCGGTCGTCGAGGAGATCCGGGCGAAGCTGGCCGGCTCGGACGCCGCGCTTCTCACCGAGTATCGCGGCCTGACGGTGACGGAGATCGCGGGTCTGCGCGACGTGCTGAGGCCGACGGCGACCGAGTACAAGGTCTTCAAGAACACGCTGGCGCGACGTGCGGCGCAGGAGGCGGGTCTCGACGAGCTGATCCCCATGCTCGAGGGGCCGGTCGCGATCGCTTTCATCCAGGGTGACGCTGTCCCTGCGGCGAAGGCGCTTCGTGACTACGCGAAGGCCACACCCGCCCTCCAGATCAAGGGTGGCCTGCTGGGGCCGCGGATTCTCTTCGTCGACGACGTCGAGGCACTAGCCGATCTTCCGCCACGCGACATCCTCCTCGCCCGTCTCGCTGCCGGGATGCAGGCGCCGCTCACGAAGGCCGCCGGGCTCTTCCAGGCCTTCACACGAAACATGGCCTACGGGGTGAAGGCACTGATCGACCTGCGCATCGAGTCAGGCGAGGTGCCGCCGGCGAGTGACGATGTCTCGGCGGAGGTAGACGACGAGGCCGTGCCGGCCACCGCGGAGATCGGCTCTGCCGAGGATCGGCGGAGTCCGAGAGCCCGCCGGAGGAGACGGGCACAGAAGCGTCCACCGAGGAAGGCTCGGCCGAGAGCTGAGCGCCAGATGTCACGGAAGGCGTTGCCGTCGTAGGGCGGCGACACACGAGACCGCCTCGTCAGAGGCTGCGAAGGAGAACCCGAGATGGCGAACATGAGCGCACCCGAGTTGCTCGAGGTGTTCAAGAACATGACTGTCCTCGAGCTGAACGAGTTCCTGAAGGCGTTCGAGGAGGAGTTCGGGGTCACCGCAGCAGCACCCGCCGCCGTGACGCAGGTAGTGGCCGCGGGCGGCGAGGCGGCTCCGGCGGCCGTCCAGGACGAGTTCGATGTGGTCTTGGTCGCGGCCGGTGACAAGAAGATCCAGGTCATCAAGGAGGTCAGGGCACTCGTCAGCGGCCTCGGCCTGAAGGAGGCCAAGGATCTCGTCGACAACGCCCCGAAGCCGGTCCTGGAGAAGGTGTCGAAGGAAGACGCCGACAAGGCGAAGGCCCAGCTGGAGGAGGCCGGCGCGACCGTGGAGCTGAAGTAGGGGCTCGGTGCGGTCGACCGGGCTCCCGCAGTGGCATGCCGGCGTCCCGCCTCGGCGGGGTGGAGAGGCTTGCCATCCACGACGCGGCGTCGTATCCTCCGCGCACACGCAGAGGCTCGTACCGCACCGTGATGAGCACCCCGTGATGAGCACCGTGACGACCTGCTTGGCGGTCGGCGTAGCCCCGCGCTATGCTCCGGCCTAGCCGTGTCTGCCTGCTCTTGCCCTCCCTGACCACCTGCCCCTCCCCGAAGCGCGCCCGCGCGCGGCGGCAGGGGCATCCACGCGGCGCAGCACCCTGCAGCCGTGACGCTCGCATCCGTGCCCCTCGCATCAAGGAGTGACGTTGGCTCGCCTCGCGTCCCGTGAACGCCTCTCGTTCGGCAAGCTCCGCGAGGTTCGGGAGCTTCCGAACCTCATCGAGGTACAGACGGAGTCCTTCAAGTGGTTCGTCGACCGGGGGGTCGCCGAGGTACTGCGCGACATCTCCCCGATCGAGGACTTCACCGGCCAGCTGAAGCTGGAGCTGACCGACCATGTCTTCGATCCGCCGAAGCACACCGAGGAGGAGTGCCGCGAGCGCGACATGACCTTCTCCCGACCCCTCTTCGTGACCGCCCGGTTCATGAACGCCGCGACGGGCGAGATCAAGGAGCAGACGGTCTTCATGGGCGACTTCCCCATGATGACCGACCGCGGGACCTTCATCATCAACGGCACCGAGCGGATAGTCGTCAGCCAGCTCGTCCGCTCGCCCGGCGTCTACTTCAACATCACGCCCGACAAGACCTCTCCCCGAGAAGGAGATCATCGACGCGAAGATGATCCCGTCGCGGGGCGCGTGGCTCGAGTTCGAGATCGACAAGAAGGACATCGTCTACGTCCGCGTCGACCGCAAGCGCAAGCAGCCGGTGACGGTTCTGCTCAAGGCCCTCGGATTCGGGGAGTCCGACGAAGAGCTGCTGAACCTGATCCTCGACGAGCAAGGACGCGCCTATGAGTCGATCCGCCTGACTCTGGAGAAGGACCACACCGAGACAGCCGACGACGCGTTCATCGACATCTACCGCAAGCTGCGCCCCGGAGAGCCCCCTACGCCCGAGAGCGCCCGTCAGCTCATCGAGAACCTCTTCTTCAACCCCAAGCGCTACGACATGGCGAAGGTCGGTCGCCACAAGGTGTCGAAGAAGCTGAGCGACGAGTACGCGAAGCTGCCCCTGAAGCGGTTCGGACTCGAGACTCCCCGAGCGACGTCGAGTCGGGGCCCATGGAGTTCACGCTGACGCGCGCCGACATCCTCGCCGCCGTTTCGTACCTCGTGAAGTTGCACGTGAACGAGGCGTCGTACTTCAAGGACGACATCGATCACTTCGGCAACCGGCGTGTCCGGTCCGTCGGCGAGCTGATCCAGAACCAGCTCCGTGTAGGGCTGACCCGGATGGAGCGTGTCGTCCGCGAGCGGATGACCACCCAGGACCACGAGGCGATCACGCCACAGACGCTGATCAACATCCGTCCGGTAGTGGCGGCGATCAAGGAGTTCTTCGGCTCGTCGCAACTGTCGCAGTTCATGGATCAGACGAATCCCCTGGCGGGCTTGACCCACAAGCGCCGTCTCTCCGCACTGGGCCCGGGCGGCCTCTCACGTGAGCGCGCGGGCTTCGAGGTCCGCGACGTCCACCCGTCGCACTACGGGCGCATGTGTCCGATCGAGACGCCCGAGGGGCCGAACATCGGCTTGATCGGCTATCTGTCGAGCTTTGCGCGCATCAACCCGTTCGGTTTCATCGAGACGCCGTACCGGAAGGTCGAGAAGGGGCGCGTCACCGAGGAGATCAAGTATCTCGCCGCCGACGACGAAGACCGTTACGTCGTCGCCCAGGCAAACGCCAACGTCGACGACCAGGGCACGTTCCTCGATGATCGCGTGCTGGTGCGGCTCGGACGTGGTGAGATCGGCTTCGTCACGGCTGCTGATATCGACTACATGGACGTGTCGCCGAAGCAGCTCGTCTCGGTCGCGACAGCGCTCATACCCTTCCTCGAGCACGACGACGCCAACCGGGCCCTGATGGGCGCCAACATGCAGCGCCAGGCGGTCCCTCTGCTCAGGGCCACGGCACCCTTCATCGGCACGGGCATCGAGGCCCGCGCCGCGCGCGACGCGGGTGACGTGCTCCTCGCTGAAGGTGACGGAGTCGTGACGGAGGTCTCGGGAGACACCATCACGGTCGATTACGCGAAGATCGAGAAGCCGGTCACGCACCGACTTCTCAAGTTCCGCCGTTCCAACCAGGGAACTTGCATCAACCAGAAGACGGTGGTCGTCGAGGGCGACGTGGTCAAGAAGGGCGACGTCCTGGCCGACGGCCCCTCCACCCACGCGGGCGAGCTCGCTCTGGGCAAGAACCTCCTCGTCGCCTTCATGCCATGGACCGGCCACAACTTCGAGGACGCGATAGTCCTCTCCGAGCGGCTCGTTCGCGACGACGTGCTCACCTCTATCCACATCGAGGAGCACGAGATCGACGCACGCGACACGAAGCTCGGCGCCGAGGAGATCACCCGCGACATCCCCAATCTCTCCGAGGACATCCTCAAGGACCTCGATGACTACGGGATCATCCGCGTCGGGGCAGAGGTCGGTCCCGGCGACATCCTCGTCGGCAAGGTGACCCCGAAGGGGGAGACGGAGCTGACTCCCGAGGAGCGGCTCCTGAGGGCGATCTTCGGCGAGAAGGCGCGGGAGGTGCGCGACACGAGCCTCAAGGTGCCTCACGGGGAGACCGGCAAGGTGATCGACGTGCGTGTCTTCTCGCGCGAAGAGGGACACGAGCTCCCCCCGGGGTGAACCAGCTCGTGCGCGTCTACGTGGGCCAGCGGCGGAAGATAAGCGAGGGCGACAAGCTCGCCGGACGCCACGGCAACAAGGGGGTCATAGCGAAGATCCTCCCCGTAGAGGACATGCCGTACCTCGACGACGGAACGCCGGTCGACATCGTGCTGAACCCACTGGGCGTTCCGAGCCGCATGAACGTGGGGCAGGTCCTCGAGGCCCACCTCGGCTACGCCGCACGGCACGGGTGGAGCGACACCCCCGCCGGCGGGCGCTCACCGCGCAAGACATCGACGGTGACCGAGCCGGCCGTGTGGATCTCGAGTCCGGTCTTCGACGGTGCGAACTGGGACGAGGTCGACAAGGCAGGTGCTCAGGGGACGATCCAGAGCATCTTCGAGAACCTCCACGCCGACGGTGCCGACGGTCGTCGACTCGTGGCCTCCGACGGCAAGGCCGTCCTTCACGACGGTCGCACCGGCGAGACGTACGACCGGCCCGTGACCATCGGCTACATGTACATCCTGAAGCTGTCGCACCTCGTCGACGACAAGATCCACGCGCGTTCCACGGGGCCCTACTCGATGATCACGCAACAGCCGCTCGGCGGCAAGGCGCAGTTCGGTGGACAGCGCTTCGGCGAGATGGAGGTCTGGGCTCTCGAGGCTTACGGCGCCGCGTACGCGCTGCAGGAGATCCTGACCATCAAGTCCGACGACGTGCTGGGTCGGGTGAAGGTCTACGAGGCCATCGTGAAGGGCGACAACATCCCCGAACCGGGCATCCCCGAATCCTTCAAGGTCCTCATCAAGGAGATGCAGGCCCTCTGCCTGAATGTCCGCGTCATGAACGAGGCAGGCGAGGAAGTCGAGATCCGCGAGCTCGACGAGGATGCGTTCCGCACGACCGAGCAGCTGGGAATCGACCTGTCGCGACCCGAACGCGGCACCGACGAGGAAGACGCCGCCCGAGAGGCGAGCAGGAGATCCAACTTCTAGCCACCGGCACGAACATCCACGCCGAGGGAGGCGAGGCACCAAGTGCTCGACGTCAACGAAAGCGCTCGACTGACGATCAACCTGGCCACTGCCGACCAGATCAGGTCCTGGTCGAATGGCGAGGTCAAGAAGCCCGAGACGATCAACTACCGCACGCTCAAGCCGGAGAAGGACGGGCTCTTCTGCGAGAAGATCTTCGGCCCCACCAAGGACTGGGAGTGCTACTGCGGTAAGTACAAGCGCGTCCGCTTCAAGGGGATCATCTGCGAGCGCTGCGGTGTCGAGGTGACGCGTCAGAAGGTTCGTCGCGAGCGTATGGGCCACATCGAGCTCGCCGCTCCCGTTACGCACATCTGGTACTTCAAGGGAGTTCCGAGCAGGCTCGGATACCTGCTCGACATCGCTCCCAAGAGCCTGGAGAAGGTCATCTACTTCGCGGCACACCTGATCACCTGGGTAGACGCCGACAAGCTCCACACGGATCTTCCAGGGCTCGACGCCGAGATGCGGGCCGAGATCGACGAGGTGCGCAAGGAAGCCGACGGGCGTATGAGTGCCCGCGACGAGGTCTACCTCGCCGAGGTCGAGGAGCTCGAGGGTCGCGGGGCGAAGAAGCCGGAGCACGAACGCGCCGAGAAGGCGCGCAACAAGGACTTCGAGGACATCCGCGCGCGGTGCGAGGCGGAGATCGAGTTCCTCCAGCAGGTGTGGGACTCGTTCCGATCGATGAAGCAGAAGCAACTGGTCGATGACGAGCGCGTGTGGCGCGAGCTGACGATGCGCTACCAGGAGTACTTCGCCGGCGGCATGGGCGCCGAGGCGGTCAAGGAGCTCATCTCGAAGCTCGATCTCGCGGAGGTCGAGGCGGAGCTCAAGGAGGTGATCGCGACCGCCAAGGGACAGCGCAAGGCGAAGGCGATCAAGCGATTGAAGGTGGTCTCGGCTTTCAATCGGCGTGGAGATGACGGCCGCGTGGTCAACTCCCCCATGGGGATGGTGCTCGACTCGATTCCGGTGATCCCGCCCGACCTCCGTCCCATGGTTCAGCTCGACGGCGGTCGTTTCGCGACGTCCGACCTGAACGATCTGTACCGGAGGGTCATCAACAGGAACAACAGGCTGAAGCGCCTCCTCGATCTGGGTGCTCCCGAGATCATCATCAACAACGAGAAGCGCATGTTGCAGGAGGCGGTCGACGCCCTGTTCGACAACGGCCGGCGTGGCCGGCCTGTGACCGGGCCGGGCAACCGGCCGCTCAAGTCGCTCTCCGACATGCTCAAGGGAAAGCAGGGTCGATTCCGCCAGAACCTCCTCGGCAAGCGCGTCGACTACTCGGGCCGGTCCGTGATCGTCGTCGGCCCTCAGCTGAAGCTACGGCAGTGCGGGCTCCCCAAGCAGATGGCGCTGGAACTGTTCAAGCCCTTCGTGATGAAGCAGCTCGTGGAGCGTGAGTACGCGCAGAACATCAAGTCGGCGAAGCGGATGGTGGAGCGTCACCGCCCGCAGGTCTGGGACGTCCTCGAGGAAGTCATCAAGGAGCACCCGGTCTTCCTGAACCGCGCCCCGACGCTGCACCGCCTGGGGATCCAGGCGTTTGAGCCAGTGCTCGTCGAGGGCAAGGCGATCCAGATCCACCCGCTGGTCTGCGCGGCCTTCAACGCCGACTTCGACGGCGACCAGATGGCGGTGCATCTACCGCTCTCCGCAGAGGCTCAGGCCGAGGCACGGCTCCTCATGCTCTCGGCTCACAACATCCTCTCGCCGGCTTCGGGACGCCCGATCGCCGTGCCGAGCCAGGACATGATCATCGGCGTCTACTACCTGAGCGAGATGATCGCGGGTGCGCGGGGCGAGGGACGGTCGTTCTCCTCCGCGGAAGAGGCGTTGATGGCCTATGAGGACAGGCTCGCGCCCGACGGCGAGACGCTCTCACTCCACGCGACGATCAAGGTCCGCCTCCCTGCAGCGAAGTTCCCCGTCGAGATCTTCCCCGACAGGTTCACCGTCTCGGAAGACGGCACTCGCACCGTGTCGAACCCCGAGTCGATTGTCCTGGGTCGCAGCGGTTCGAACGGTGACGGTCGTGTCCTCGTGGAGACGACTCTCGGACGCGTTCTGCTCAACCAGGCGTTCCCCGACGACTTCACCTTCCGAGACGCCGTGATGAAGAAGCGCGACATCGGCGAGGTCGTGGGCGAGCTGGTCGTGCAGTACCCGAAGTCGATCGTCGCCGCGAGCCTCGATCTCCTGAAGGAGCTCGGATTCAAGTTCGCGACGCAGGCGGGACTCACGATCTCGATCGACGACGTCCGAACGCCGCAGCAGAAGGCGCCGCTGTTGCAGCACTTCGAGGAAGAAGCCCAGAAGTACGAGAAGCAGTTCGAGCGGGGAGTGATCACCGACGACGAGCGCCGCCAGAAGGAGATCGAGATCTGGACCGACGCGACGAACGAGGTCACGAAGGCCATGCAGGCCGAGATGGAGTCGGAAGACTTCAACCCGATCGACATGATGGTCGGCTCGGGCGCCCGTGGGAATCTCATGCAAGTTCGGCAGATCGCCGGAATGCGAGGACTCGTCGCGAATCCGAAGGGCGAGATCATCCCGAGGCCGATCAAGTCGAACTTCCGCGAAGGGTTGTCTGTGCTCGAGTACTTCATCTCGACGCACGGTGCCCGCAAGGGACTCGCCGATACTGCCCTGCGTACGGCGGACTCCGGCTACCTGACGCGACGCCTGGTCGACGTCGCACAGGAGCTGATAATCACGGAGACCGACTGCCATGGCCCGCGGGGAATCTGGATCGAGAACGTGTCCGATGCTCCCGAGTTCGTGAGACAGCTCGACACGAGTCTCCTCGGACGGACTCTCGCCGAAGACGTCACGCTCTCCGACGGCAAGATAATCGCGCGTAGCACCGAGATCGGCGAGGAAGAGAGGGATGCGCTCGCAGCCGATCCCGGCGTGCAGCGGGTCCGGGTCCGTTCGGTGCTCACCTGCGAGACGATCGGCGGTGTCTGCGGCTCTTGCTACGGAAAGATGCTCGCGACCGGTAAGAGCACCGATCTTGGCGAGGCGATCGGCATCATCGCCGCGCAGTCGATCGGTGAGCCCGGTACCCAGCTGACGATGCGTACCTTCCACACCGGCGGCGTCGCCGGTGAGGACATCACGCACGGTCTGCCGCGCGTGGTCGAGCTCTTCGAGGCGCGCACTCCGAAGGGGGCCTCCACCCTGGCCGAGTCGTCCGGAGTAGTCCGTCTCGGAGAGAACGAGAAGGGCGAGAAGACGCTCACCGTCATCGCCGACGATGCAACCGAGGAGACCCACATCGTGTCGCGGCGCGCACACCTGAGCGTGCGCGACGGCGACGAGGTACGAGCCGGTGACCGGCTCGTCGGCGACGAGAAGACCCCGCTCGACCCGAAGAAGCTCCTCGAGATCAAGGGGATCCGGGAGACCCAGGTGTACCTGGTCAGCGAGGTACAGAAGGTGTACCGGGAGCAGGGCGTCTCCATCCACGACAAGCACTGCGAGGTGATCATCCGGCAGATGCTGCGCCGGGTGGCCGTCTCGGAGCCGGGAGACAGCGAGTTCCTGCCCGGCGCGAAGATCGACGCTCGCACCTACGCCGACACGAACCGCAGGCTCGTCGAGGAGGGCAAGAAGCCGGCGGAGGGTCGGCCGGAGCTGATGGGCATCACGAAGGCCTCGCTGGCAACCGATTCGTGGCTGTCGGCCGCCTCCTTCCAGGAGACGACGCGCGTGCTGACGGAGGCCGCGATCGAGGGTCGGTCCGACAGTCTCGAAGGCCTGAAGGAGAACGTCATCATCGGCAAGCTCATCCCGGCCGGTACGGGGATGATGCGCTACCGCGAAATCGTCACCTCGGCGCCCGACTACACACCTCTCGCCTTCTACTCTTCGGAGGCCGAGGAAGAGGTGGACGCGGCGACCTGGCTGCGCGAGCTGTCGGCCGGGCGGGTCGCGACGAGCGATACCGACCTGAGCGTCCTGCAGGCTCTCGGATCGACCTCCGACTCGCCGGAATCAGTGGAATCGGGGGAATCAACGGAGCCGGCGCCGTCTGGTGACCCCGAGGTGGTGGAGTCGGGCGCTGAGACGTCCGAGAGCGGGGAGACGGCAGCGGGTGCGTGACGCTGCCCGGATGCAAGGTCGCGCGCCCGTCACCGATGGGGCAGGCGACGTCGTAGGGCCCTGCCCCGCCTTGACCCTGGATCCCGCTGGCCCGTATCCTCTTACGCTGGCCTCGGCGCGCTCGCCGCGCCGACGGCCCGCTGCTCTTACGACCCGGTTCTGCTAGCCCGCTGTGTCCGCACGGTCCCGTCCGGGGCCGGCGCCCCGATTCGTCTCGAGGAAGTCGCGTGCCCACGATCGCCCAGCTCGTCCGCAAGGGACGTCAGACCAAGCCGGAGAAGTCGAAGACTCCGGCCCTGAAGGGGTCGCCCCAGCGGCGTGGTGTCTGCACGCGCGTCTTCACCCACACCCCCAAGAAGCCGAACTCGGCACTCCGCAAGGTTGCCCGTGTCCGCCTCACGACGGGTGTGGAGGTGACGGCGTACATACCGGGGATCGGACACAACCTCCAGGAGCACTCGATGGTGCTGGTGAGGGGCGGTCGCGTGAAAGACCTCCCCGGTGTCCGCTACAAGATCATCCGCGGCGCCCTCGACGCGAGCGGCGTTGCCAACCGCAAGCAGGCGCGCAGCCGCTACGGCGCCAAGAAGGACTAGGACATGCCTCGCAAGGGTCCCGCACCTCGCCGTGATCTGATGCCCGACCCCATCTACAGGTCGGTCGTGGTGACACAGCTCGTGAACAAGGTGCTGCTGGAAGGCAAGCGCTCGACGTCGGAGCACATCGTCTACGGCGCGCTGTCGGAGATCGAGAAGAAGACCGGCCAGGACCCCGTCACGGTGCTGAAGCGCGCCGTCGAGAACGTACGGCCCGCCCTGGAGGTGCGGAGCCGCCGGGTCGGTGGCGCCACCTACCAGGTGCCGGTCGAGGTTCGTCCCCGGAGGGCCACCACGCTCGCGATCCGTTGGATTGTCGGCTATTCGCGCCAGCGCCGCGAGAAGACGATGGCCGAACGGCTCGGCTCCGGAGCTCATGGATGCCAGCAACGGGATCGGGGCGTCGGTGAAGCGTCGCGACGACCTGCAGAAGATGGCCGAGTCCAACAAGGCGTTCGCCCACTACCGCTGGTAGCAGGGGAGACTCGAAGGGCTCGCGGACCGGTGGCGAAGGCGATGAGGATCGAGCAGTGAGAATCCGGGCAGTGACCAAGGAACAGGCGCCACTCGGCTGACCCGAGCATGACGCCGAGCGGGCGCAGGGCCCGCTTCTTCGCCGGCCGGGCCTAGCGCCCGGCCGACCGCTGTCGGAACGCCCGACACGCCCCGCACGAGAGAGAAGCACATGGCACGCGAGTTCAGCCTCGACCGGATCCGGAACATCGGGATCATGGCCCACATCGACGCGGGCAAGACCACGACGACCGAGCGAATCCTCTACTACACGGGCCGCACGTACAAGATCGGCGAGGTGCACGAGGGCGCTGCGGTCATGGACCACATGGTCCAGGAGCAGGAGCGCGGGATCACGATCACCTCGGCGGCGACCACGTGCCAGTGGGGTGACTTCCGAATCAACATCATCGACACGCCGGGCCATGTCGACTTCACCGTGGAAGTGGAGCGTTCCCTGCGTGTCCTCGATGGAGCCGTAGCCGTCTTCGATGCGGTCGCTGGAGTCGAACCTCAGACGGAGACGGTATGGCGACAGGCCAACAAGTACAGCGTCCCCAGGATCTGCTTCGTCAACAAGATGGACCGCGTCGGCGCCGACTTCCACCGCTGCGTCGACATGATCCGCGATCGTCTCGACGCGACCGTCGCTGTCATTCAGCTCCCGATCGGCGCGGAGAACGAGTTCCGAGGTGTCATCGATCTGGTCGAGATGAAGGCGCTCGTCTGGTCGGAGAGCGACGAGAGCGAGGGCGCCGAGTTCGAGCGTCTGGAGATTCCGCCGGCGCTGGCCGAGGAGGCGGCGCACTGGCGGCACGAGCTCCTCGAGGCCGTCGCTGCGTCGGACGACAACCTGATGGAGAAGTACCTGGCCGACGACGAGATCACGGCAGCGGAGGTCAGGACCGCGATTCGCAAGGGGACCATTGCGTTCGACTTCGTCCCGGTTCTCTGTGGATCGGCGTTCAAGAACAAGGGTGTCCAGCCGATGCTCGACGCGGTAGTCGACTTCCTCCCGTCCCCGCTGGACATACCGCCGACAGAGGGCTCCGACGTCAAGGGTGAGAACCAGATCATGCGCCGCGCAGATGACAGCGAGCCTTTCGCTGCGCTGGCATTCAAGATCGTCGCCGATCCGTACGGCAAGCTCACGTACTTCCGCGTGTACTCGGGCAGCCTCGAGAAGGGTGCCGAGGTGTACAACTCGACGAAGGATCGCAAGGAGCGGATCGGTCGGATCCTCAGGATGCATGCGAACCAGCGTGAGGACCTCGAGATCGCGTACGCCGGCGACATCGTTGCAGGTCTCGGCTTCAAGCAGACGACCACCGGTGACACGCTCTGCGACAAGGCCCATCCGGTCGTGCTGGAGAGGATGGAGTTCCCGGAGCCGGTCATCTCGGTCGCCATCGAGCCGAAGACCAAGAACGACCAGGACAAGCTGGGCCGGGCTCTGGCATCCCTGAGCGACGAGGATCCGACCTTCCAGGTCAGGACGGACGAGGAGACAGGCCAGACGATCATCGGCGGCATGGGGGAGCTCCACCTCGAGGTTCTGGTCGACCGGATGATGCGCGAGTTCGGGGTGGTGGCGAACGTCGGCAAGCCTCAGGTCGCGTACCGCGAGACGATCACCGTTGAGGTGACGAAGGTAGAGCAGCGCTATGTGCGCCAGACGGGTGGCCGTGGCCAGTACGCCCATGTGGTGATCAGCCTCGAGCCGACGGGACCCGGAGGCGGGTTCGAGTTCGTCGACAAGATCTCCGGGGAGTGATTCCTCGCGAGTACATCCCGGCCGTCGACGCAGGGATCCAGGAGGCGATGGAGGGAGGAGTCCTGGCCGGATACCCGCTGGTCGACGTCCGTGCGACCCTAACGTACGGCTCCTACCACGACGTCGACTCCTCCGAGATGGCCTTCAAGATCGCCGGGTCGATGGCGTTCAAGGAGGCCGCCAGGAGGGCCAAGCCGGTCCTGCTGGAGCCGGTCATGTCGGTCGAGGTCGTGACGCCGGACGACTACATGGGCGACGTCATCGGAGACCTGTCGTCCCGTCGCGGAAAGGTCGGCGGTATGGATCAGCGGGGCAACGCCCAGGCGATCAACGCCCAGGTGCCGCTGGCCGAGATGTTCGGTTATGCTACCGACCTGCGTTCGCGCACCCAGGGGCGCGCGACCTACACGATGCAGTTCGACTCCTACCATCAGGTGCCGGAGTCGATCGCGCAGGAGATCGTCGCCCGGGTCAGGGGCGAGTGAGCCGAGAAGAGCCCTTCCAGTCGACGCAGCACGCCGTCACCACCGACAAGGAGTTGAGGTAGTCCGATGGCCAAGGAGAAGTTCGAGCGGACGAAGCCGCATCTGAACATCGGGACGATTGGTCATATTGACCATGGGAAGACGACGTTGACGGCGGCGATCACGAAGGTGTTGGCGTCGCGGAATCCGGGTGTGTCGTTCACGGCGTTCGATCAGATCGACAAGGCGCCTGAGGAGAAGGCGCGGGGATCACGATCTCGATCGCGCATGTGGAGTACGAGACGGATAATCGGCATTACGCGCATGTGGATTGTCCGGGGCATGCGGATTACATCAAGAACATGATCACTGGTGCTGCTCAGATGGATGGGGCGATTCTGGTGGTGGCTGCGACTGATGGTCCGATGCCTCAGACTCGTGAGCATGTTCTTCTGGCGCGTCAGGTGGGTGTGCCGTCGTTGGTGGTGGCGTTGAACAAGGCTGACATGGTCGATGATGAGGAGATCTTGGAGCTGGTGGAGCTCGAGGTCCGTGAGCTGTTGAGTGAGTACGAGTTCCCTGGCGATGATGTTCCGGTGGTTCGGGTGTCGGCGTTGAAGGCGCTCGAGGGTGATGAGGCGTGGGCGCAGGGCATCGTGGATCTGATGGATGCGGTCGATTCGTTCATTGTCGAGCCGGTGCGTGATGTGGATAAGCCGTTCTTGATGCCGATCGAGGATGTGTTCACGATCACGGGGCGTGGGACTGTGGTTACGGGTCGTGTTGAGCGTGGGATCGTGCATGTGGGTGACGAGATCGAGATCGTGGGGTTGAGGGATACGTCCAAGACGGTGTGTACGGGTGTGGAGATGTTCCGCAAGCTTCTCGATGAGGGGCGTGCGGGTGACAATGTGGGTGCGTTGTTGCGGGGGACGAAGAAAGAGGATGTGGAGCGGGGCCAGGTGCTCGCGAAGCCTGGGAGCATCACGCCGCATACTGATTTCACGGCGCAGGTGTATGTGTTGACGAAGGAGGAGGGGGGCCGTCACACGCCGTTCTTCGCTAACTATCACCCGCAGTTCTATTTCCGTACGACGGATGTGACGGGCACGATCGGGTTGCCTGAGGGGACCGAGATGGTGATGCCTGGTGACAACACCGAGATGACGGTGTCGTTGGGTAAGCCGATCGCGATGGAGGAGGGCCTGCGGTTCGCGATCCGTGAGGGTGGCCGTACCGTGGGCGCGGGCCGGGTCGTCAAGATCATCAAGTAGCCGGTAGCGTCCGGCGGCCCGCCGGCGAGCGAACGGCGGCGGGGTTCGAGTGTCGGATCCCCCGAGGCAGGTAGAGAGCGAGTTCGTCAGCGAGCGAACGGCGGCGGGGTCCGAGTGTCGGATCCCCCGAGGCAGGTAGAGAGCGAGCGAGACAGCATGGCAAGCGGACAGAAGATACGAATACGGCTCAAGGCCTACGACCATGAGGTCATCGACCAGTCGACGAAGAAGATCGTCGAGACGGTCGTGCGCACTCAGGCGAAAGTGCGCGGGCCCGTTCCGCTGCCAACCGAGATCCGCAAGTACTGCGTCATCCGGTCGCCTCACGTCGACAAGGACTCCCGCGAGCACTTCGAGATGCGCATCCACAAGCGCCTCATAGACATCGTCGAGCACACCACGAAGACGGTCGAGTCGCTGCAGCGCCTCGACCTGCCGGCCGGCGTCGACATCGAGATCAAGATCCAGCAGGTCTAGAGGAACGTCTCCTCGGGACGAGCCCTCCGCTTGGCGACGAACACGGCCAGGGGGTAGGATTCCCGGGTTTCCTCGGGGCGCTCCGCTCGGCCCCGAACAGGTACGCAAGCGACGTCCGTGCAGGCCCCCGGGTACTCGCGGGGAACCGCACGGCACATCCGAGATCGACGCTCCGCCGGGCACCGCCCAGCGGAGCGTTCGCGTGAGTCCGGTTCTCCGGAGAGGGACACGCAATGGCAGGAAAAAGGGATCCTGGGGCGCAAGATCGGCATGACCCAGGTCTGGGACGCCGATCACCGGGTAGTGCCTGTGACGGTCATAGAGGCCGGGACCTGTCGCGTCGTGCAGCTGCGCACACCGGAGCGCGACGGGTACGCGGCCGTCCAGCTCGCGCTCGGACAGACGAAGCAGCGCAGGCTCAACAAGCCCGCGCTGGGCCACCTGCAGCCCTCGGGGGCGCCGGCGACCCGCGACCTCGCCGAGCTCAGGGTCTCCGATCTATCGGGCTTCGAGGTCGGGCAGATACTGAAGGCCGACGTGTTCCAGGCGGGCGACCGGGTAGACGTGACCGGAGTTACGAAGGGCAAGGGCTTCTCCGGAGTGATGCAGCGGCACAACTTCAAGGGTCAGGGAGCGTCGCACGGGAACCACAAGAGCCATAGGGCGCCGGGTGCGATCGGCGCCTGCGCTACGCCGGCGCGCGTCTTCAAGGGGACGCGCATGGCCGGCCAGCACGGCGACCGCCGGGTCACGACCCTCAACCTCGAGGTGGTCGAGGGAGACGCCGAGCGCGGGTTGATCCTGATCAAGGGTGCCGTACCCGGCTCCAACGGTGGCCTCGTGCTGATCCGCGACGCGGTCAAGGCGGGGAGGTCGGCGTGAGCACCGTCACCGCGAAGTCGGCGACCGGCGCAGAAGCCGGGGCGGTGGATCTGCCCGACGCCATCTTCGGCCTCGAGCCCAATGTCGCCGTGATGCACCAGGTGGTCACCGCGCAGCTCGCGGCGGCGAGGGCCGGTACGCACAGCACCAAGACCCGCTCGGAGGTGTCCGGAGGCGGCGCCAAGCCCTGGAGGCAGAAGGGCACAGGTCGGGCCCGGCAGGGCTCGACGCGCTCGCCCCAGTGGCGGGGCGGCGGCATCGCGCACGGTCCGAAGCCCCGCGACTACCGGCAGCGCACCCCCAAGAAGATGGTCACCCTGGCCCTCCGATCGGCGCTGTCGGATCGCGCAGCGGAGCAGAAGGTCGTCGTCGTAGACGATTGGGGTATCTCCGAGCCGAAGACGAAGGACGCGAAGAAGGTCCTCGCCGCGCTCGGGCTACGCAACACGGGTGGTCGCGACGACAGGGTGCTCATCGTGGTGTTCCGGAGCGAAGAGGCGGTCTGGAGGTCGTTCCGCAACCTCGGACGACGCGTCCAGATCATCCTTCCCGAGGAGCTGAACGCCTACGACGTACTGGTGAACGACTGGATCGTGTTCTCCCGGGCAACGCTCGGTGCGACCGTCGCGCGGCTCTCTGGAGATCGTGAGGCCGCCGCCGAGGTGTCGGTGCTCGGCGAGCCCGGTGGAGAGGACGGCGAGTCGTGAGCGGAGGCAACCCGCGTGACGTGATCATCCGTCCGGTGGTCTCGGAGAAGTCGTACACGGCGTTCGACGCGAACGTCTACACGTTCGTCGTGGCGCCGGGCGCGAACAAGATCCAGATCCGTCAGGCCGTCGAGGAGATCTTCGGCGTGAAGGTCACGAACGTGAACACGATCAATCGAAAGGGCAAGCGGAAGCGCAATCGGCGCAACGGGGTCTGGAGCAAGCGCTCGGACCAGAGGCGGGCGCTCGTGTCGCTCGCCCCCGGCGACCACATAGAGATCTTCGGGAGCTGACGATGCCGATTCGGAAGCGCAAGCCCACGAGCGCCGGTCGTCGATTCCAGACCGTCTCCGACTTCGCCGAGATAACCCGCGACAAGCCGGAGAAGTCGCTCACCAAGCCGAAGCCCCGGACGGGTGGCCGCAACTCGTACGGACGGATGACCGCCCGGCACCGCGGAGGAGGGCACAAGCGGCGCTACCGCGTCGTCGACTTCCGTCGCGAGAAGGACGGCGTACCCGCAAAGGTGGCCTCGATCGAGTACGACCCGAACAGGAACGCGAGGATCGCGCTGCTGCACTACTACGACGGTGAGAAGCGCTACATCATCGCTCCGGCCGGAGTTGTGGTCGGCGATGTGCTCCAGAGCGGTCAGGGATCGGAGATCCGCCCCGGGAATGCCCTACCGCTGCGGTACATCCCCGTCGGTACGACGGTGCACAACGTCGAGATGAAGCCGGGCGCCGGCGCCAAGATGGGGCGCGGCGCAGGCACCGCCATCCAACTCGTCGCGAAGGAGGGCCTCTTCGCGACGCTCCGGCTGCCCTCCACCGAGATGCGGCGCGTGCCGATCGACTGCCGGGCGACCGTGGGCGCCGTCGGGAACAGCGAGGCGGGCCTGGTGAAGATCGGCAAGGCGGGTAGGAACCGCTGGCAGGGGCGCCGACCGCACGTGCGCGGTGTAGCCATGAACCCGGTCGACCACCCGCTCGGTGGTGGCGAGGGCAAGAGCTCCGGTGGGCGCCACCCGGTGTCACCGTGGGGGAAGGCCGAGGGGCGCACCCGCAAGAAGGGCAAGTCTTCCGATCAGCTCATAATCCGACGTCGCCGCACGCGCGGCGCCCGGAGGTAACTCGATGCCCCGTAGCTTGAAGAAGGGTCCGTTCATCGACGAGCACCTCCGGGTGAAGGTCGAGCGGATGAACGCGTCCGGTGACCGCAAGGTCATCAAGACGTGGTCGCGACGCTCGACGGTGTCACCCGAGATGGTCGGTCACACTTTCGCCGTCCACGACGGTCGCAAGCACGTGCCCGTCTACGTGACCGAGGCGATGGTCGGCCACAAGCTCGGTGAGTTCGCCCCAACCCGGACGTTCCGGTACCACGCCGGACAGGAGAGGTCGAGCAGACGCTGATGGCGAACGCAACCACTCTCGAGACAAGGGCGACGCTCCGCTACTTGCAGGTGTCTCCGTTCAAGATCCGTCAGGTGCTGCCGTTGATCCGCGGCCGCAGCGTCGAGGAGGCGGAGCGCGTGCTCGAGGTGTGCGAGCGTGACGCCGCCGACCACGTGCTCAAGGTCCTCGAGTCGGCCATAGCCAACGCGGGTCACAACCACAGCATCCCGCCCGACGAGCTCTTCGTCTCCGTCGCCTACTGCGATGAGGGCCCGACCCGGAATCACGGCCAGGCGCGGGCCCGTGGGCGGTACTTCAGGATCCGCAAGCGCTCCTCGCACCTCACGATCGTCGTCGCGCGACTCGCCGACGAGGAGATCGAGGCGCGTCGCGACTCCGACGAGGCCGCGCGCGGCGACCGCGGAAGGGCGACCCGGAGCCGTGCCGAGCGCGTCCGCGCGAGCAGGGCCGCTGCGAGACGCGAGGACGACGAGCACGACCACGACCTCGACCAGGACCACGACCACGACCACGACGAAGATGACGAACGAGGCGCGGCGGTTGCAGAGGCGGCCGGCGTCGACGAGAGCACAGAGGGGGCGGAGCCGCCCGTGAACGCGGACGACGAGGATCGGGAGTCGGGGACCGCCGAGGCGCCCGGAGACGCCGAGAAGGCCGAGGAGTCGCAGTAATGGGTCAGAAGGTCAACCCGTACGGGTTTCGACTCGGCATCACGACCGACTGGAAGTCGCGTTGGATCGCCGACGGCAAGGAGTACACCGATCAGCTGATCGAAGACTGGAAGATCCGCGACTACCTGCGTAGCCAGCTCGAGCGCGCCGCCGTCAGCCGGATAGAGGTAGAGCGTACGCGCGATCGCCTCCGCGTCGACGTCTACACGGCGCGGCCGGGCATCGTGATCGGACGCCGTGGCGCCGAGGCCGATCGCCTCCGTGCCGGTCTGCACAAGATCACGGGCAACGCGAAGATCCACTTCAACATCCAGGAGATAAAGCAGCCGGAGCTCGACGCTGCCCTGATAGCCCAGGGCGTCGCCGATCAGCTCGTCGGCCGGGTCTCCTTCCGTCGCGCGATGAAGCGCGCGGTACAGACCGCGACGAAGGCCGGTGCCCTCGGTATCCGCGTGCAGTGCAGTGGGCGGCTCGGTGGCACAGAGATGAGTCGTAAGGAGTGGTACCGCGAGGGTCGCGTGCCGCTTCACACGCTTCGCGCCGAGGTCGACTTCGGTCTCGCCGAGGCGAAGACGACCTATGGCCGCATCGGCGTGAAGGTGTGGATCTACAAGGGTGATGTACTGCCCTACAAGGCCATCGCCGAGGACAAGATCGCGCGCGAGGCCGCAATGGCGGTCGGCGAGGCGGCCGGAGCCGCGGGGGGCCGTCGAATCGTGAGCGCCGGCGGCGGGCGCCGTCGTCCCGCGGCGGAGCCGGTGGAGCCCGGCTCGGTGGCCGACGGGGACGATGTCGAGGCAGTCGCCGCGGAGATCGTCCACGAGGCCGATCCCGAGCTCGAGAAGCTGCTGGCCGAGGAAGAAGAGATCGAGCGCCGCACCCGCGAACACCACGAGACGCCGCACTTCCGCGGCGGCGAGGACTGAGGTACCGCCACCATGCTCATGCCCCGCAAAGCCCGACACCGAAAGGTGCAGCGCGGCCGTCGTACAGGCCTCGCGAAGGGTGGAACGAAGATCTCGTTCGGCGACTACGGAATTCAGGCGCTCGAGGCCGGATGGATCACGAACCGCCAGATCGAGGCAGCCCGTATCGCGATGACTCGCTACATCCGCCGAGGCGGAAAGGTGTGGATCAACATCTTCCCCGACAAGCCCGTGACGCAGAAGCCGGCCGAGACGCGCATGGGATCCGGCAAGGGCAACCCTGAGCACTGGGTGGCGGTCGTCAAGCCCGGGCGGGTTCTCTTCGAGCTGTCCGGTGTGCCGGAGGATGTGGCGCGTGAGGCAATGCGCCTTGCGATCCACAAGCTCCCCTTGAAGGCCCGTTTCGTCACCCGCCAGGAGGAGGCGTAGCGATGTCGAAGGGACAGGAGCTCCGCGACCTGAACGACGAAGTGCTGGTGCAACGCCTGGCTCAGGCGAAGGAGGAGCTGTTCAACCTCAGGTTCGCTCACGCCACGGGGCAGCTGGACAACACGACTCGTCTCGGCGACCTCCGTCGCGACGTGGCGCGGATCAACACAGTCGTGCGGGAGCGCGAGATCGCGATCGCCGAGTCGATGGCGACCGAGGAGTAGGCAGATGCCCGAGACGGAGACGACGGAGACTCGCAGCAATCCGCGCAAGGTGCGCGAAGGGCTGGTCGTCTCCTCGAAGATGGAGAAGACGGTCGTCGTAGCGGTCATCGACCGAGTTCGGCACCGGCGCTACGGGAAGACCTTGCAGCGCACCAAGAAGCTGTACGCACACGACGAGGCGAACGAAGTTCGTGAGGGTGACAGGGTCCGGGTTCAGGAGATCCGCCCGATGTCGCGCCAGAAGCGGTGGCGTGTCGTCGAGGTGCTCGAGCGGGCGCGCTGACGCGAGAGACGCGAGAGAAGCAGATAGATGATTCAGCAAGAGAGCAGGCTCAAAGTTGCCGACAACTCGGGCGCGCGTGGTCTTGTGCATCAAGGTCCTCGGCGGAACCCGTCGGCGCTACGCGAGCATCGGCGACATCTTCGTTGCCACGGTGAAGGACGCCGTACCGGGTGCCGCAGTGAAGAAGGGCGACGTAGTCAAGTGCGTCGTGGTCCGGACCAAGAAGGAGAAGCGGCGCGCCGACGGCAGCTACATCAGGTTCGACGAGAACGCCGCAGTGCTGATCAACGATCAGATGCAACCGCGTGGAACGCGCATCTTCGGCCCAGTCGGTCGCGAGCTGCGCGATCGCAAGTTCATGCGCATCGTCTCGCTTGCTCCGGAGGTGCTCTGAACATGAAGGTGAAGAAGGGCGACCGGGTCGAAGTGCTCGCTGGGAAGGATCTCGGGAAGCGTGGCGAGATCACGCGGGTGTTGCCCGAGGAAGACCGCGTGATCGTCGACGGCGCGAACCGCGCCAAGAAGCATCAGAAGGCGACGCGAGCGACGATGCAGGGCGGGATCATCGACAAGGAGATGCCGATGCACGTCTCGAACGTCGGATTCGTCTGCTCATCGTGTGATCGGCCGGTCCGCCTCGGGTTTCGGATAGCAGCGGGCAAGAAGGTCCGTATCTGCCGCAAGTGCGGAGCAGACGTCTGATGGGTAGCAGCGCGACCGTGACGCCGCGGCTCAAGGAGCGGTACGAGGCGGAGATCCGACCACAGCTCCAGGCAGATCTCGGCGTCGGCAACCCGATGCAGGTGCCCAGGATCGTGAAGATCGTCGTCAACATGGGGGTCGGACAGGCTACCCAGCAGCGGTCGCTGCTCGACGGTGCTGTTACCGATCTGAAGATCATCACGGGCCAGAAGCCGATGGTGACCAAGGCGAAGAAGTCGATCGCAGGGTTCAAGCTGCGCGCCGGGAACGAGATCGGTGCGAAGGTGACGCTGCGTGGCACGCGCATGTGGGAGTTCTACGACCGACTCGTGAGTCTGGCGATCCCGAGGATCCGCGACTTCCGGGGTCTGTCCCCCGACCAGTTCGACGGACGCGGCAACTACACGTTCGGCGTCACCGAGCAGCTGATCTTCCCGGAGATCGACTACGACAAGATCGACACGGTTCGAGGCATGGACATCACGATTGTGACGACTGCCGAGACCGACGACCACGGGCGGGCGCTCCTCAGGGCGCTCGGGTTCCCGTTCCGCCGCGAGGCCCAGGGGGTAGCAATGGCGAAGAGAGCACTGATCAACAAGCAGCAAGCCACGCCGAAGTTCCGGGTGCGTTCGTATACGCGTTGCCGGCGCTGCGGGAGGTCGCGGTCCGTCTACCGCGCGTTCGGCCTGTGCCGGATCTGCCTGCGCCAGATGGTGCATGCAGGCGAGGTGCCCGGCGTAACGAAGTCGTCGTGGTGAGGGGGGTACTGGCGTGACGATGACCGACCCGATTGCCGACATGCTCACGCGTGTCCTGCAACGCGAATACGGCATTTCACGATGACGTGGTGATGCCGTCCTCGAAGTTGAAGGAGGCGGTCGCCGGAATTCTCCAGCAGGAGGGCTACATCCGGGGCTACGACGTCGCCGACGACTCGGCGCGTCCGGGGCGCAAGTTGACGATTCAGATGAAGTACACGCCCGACCGCCGGCGGACGATCTCCGGGCTCAAGCGGGTCTCGAGCCCGGGTCTCCGCGTGTACACGAAGGCCGATGGAGTTCCGCGCGTGCTGGGCGGAATGGGCATCGCGATCCTGTCCACCAATCAGGGCCTCATGACCGACCGAGAGGCACGACGTCGCCGTCTCGGCGGCGAGATCCTCTGTCACGTCTGGTAGGAGCACGGCATGTCTCGTATCGGCAAGAAGCCGATTCCGATCCCGAGTGGCGTTCAGGTCACGATCGACGGCGACCACGTCGCTGTCGAGGGACCAAGGGGATCACTGGAACTCGATGTCGTCGGCGACGTGACGGTCGCACTCGACGGTGACATGCTTGTTGTCGCGCGTGCCGACGACCAGCGCTCCAACAGGGCGTTGCACGGCCTGACCAGGACCCTCGTCAACAACATGATCGTGGGTGTGACCGAGGGGTACACGAAGGAGCTGGAGATCGTCGGAGTCGGGTATCGCGCCACGGCACAGGGGCCGCAGCGCATCGAGCTCCAGCTCGGGTTCTCGCACCCGGTGTTCGTCGATGCTCCCCAGGGGATCGAGTTCGAGGTGCCGGTACCGGGACGCATCTCGGTAAAGGGTTTCGACAAGCAGCTGGTCGGCCAAGTGGCGGCTGACATCCGGCGTATCCGCAAGCCTGAGCCGTACAAGGGCAAGGGCGTGCGCTATGCCGGAGAGCAGGTCCGCCGCAAGGCCGGCAAGTCGGCAAAGTAGGCAGGTAGGAGATGGCTCTCACAAAGCAGGAACAGCGACGCAGGCGCCACCGGCGTGTCCGCAAGAAGGTCATGGGCACTGCGGATCGGCCGCGCCTGGCAGTGTTCCGATCGAACAAGCACATCTACGCACAGGCGATCGACGACATCAACGGCCGCACCGTCGCTGCGGCATCGACCGTTGAGGGCGATCTGCGCGGCGGGTCCACTGCGACGGTCGCTGCTGCAGTGCAGGTCGGTAGGCTCGTGGGTGAGCGCGCGAGAGCAGCGGGGATCTCGGCCG
This sequence comes from Acidimicrobiia bacterium, assembly GCA_027494135.1. Lineage (GTDB taxonomy): Bacteria > Actinomycetota > Acidimicrobiia > IMCC26256 > PALSA-610 > JAOSJK01. The sequence goes on from JAOSJK010000001.1 coordinate 1,485,583, forward strand.
TTGTCTTCGATCGCGGTGGATTCCACTATCACGGTCGCGTTGCCGCGGTAGCCGAAGGGGCCCGCGAATCCGGGCTACGTCTCTGAGGCAGAGGAAGGGTTGGGCATGGCCGAAGGCCAGTACGACGAGCGAGTGATCGCAATCAACCGGGTGGCGAAGGTCGTGAAGGGCGGCCGGCGCTTCTCCTTCACCGCGCTCGTGGTCGTGGGCGATGGCAACGGCCGCGTCGGCCTCGGGTACGGCAAGGCCAAGGAGGTGCCGGGTGCGATCCAGAAGGGCATGGAAGAGGCCAAGAAGAGCCTCTTCGCGGTGCCCCTGGCCGGTTCCACGGTCACCCACACGATCATCGGCGAGCACGATGCCGCGCGAGTCCTGCTCAAGCCTGCCGCTCCCGGTACCGGCGTGATCGCCGGCGGTGCTACCCGTGCGATTCTCGAAGCGGCCGGCGTGCACGACGTACTCGCCAAGTCGCTCGGCTCCGCGAACGCCATCAACGTCGCGCGCGACGATTCAGGGGCTTCAGTCGCTCCGCCGTCCCGAGCAGATCGCCGCTATGCGCGGCAAGTCGGTCGAGGAAGTCTCGACCAAGGGGATGCTCGCCGCCTACCTCGAGCGCGAGCGCGGCCCGCAGAAGGTCAACGAGGTCGCGTGATGACGTCGCTGAAGGTGACACTCGTCAGGTCGAGGATCGGCACCAAGCCCAAGCATCGCGGGACGGTGCGTGCGCTGGGGCTTCGGCGCATCGGAAGCTCGAACGTCCTACCCGACAGGCCCGAGATACGCGGGATGATCGCGCGTGTTCCGCATCTCGTGGACGTGGAGGAGATCCCGTGAAGGTTCACGATCTGAAGCCTGCCCCCGGCTCCAAGCGTCCTAAGCGGCGAGTCGGGCGCGGAATCTCCGGTAAGAGGGGGAAGACGGCCGGCCGCGGGATGAAGGGGCAGGGCGCACGAGGCTCCGTGCCGCCCCGATTCGAGGGCGGTCAGACCCCGCTCCACCGCCGGACTCCGAAGATGAAGGGGTTTCGGAACCCCTTCCGCGTCGAGTACCACGTCGTCAACCTCGACACGCTCGAGCAGTTCGAGGGGGGCGCGGAGGTGACCCCGGACACGCTGCGCGAGCACGGTCTGGTGGCGAAGCGCGGGTTGGTGAAGGTCCTCGGGCGGGGTGAAGTGTCCGTCTCCCTCAGCGTCAAGGCCCATGCGTTCTCACGCTCGGCGGTGCAGGCGATCGAGGCCGCCGGTGGCCGGACCGAGGTGATTCCGCCGCCGTGGGGCGACAGGCGTCCGCCGGCTCGCGGAAACGCCCTTACGAATCGGTAGACTCGCCGCTTCGAGACGACGCAGGAGGTCTCCGGCCCTATGTTGGGGCTTTCTCGCCTACGGTTCATCTTCCGGGTACCCGATCTCCTGAGGAAGATCGGCTTCACGATCCTGATCGTGGCCGTCTACCGCGTCGGTTCTCACATCCCGGTTCCGTATGTCGACTTCGGCGCGATAAAGGCGCTCAAGGAGTCGGCGTCCGAGAGCGGCGGAGTGGTCGCGTTCTTCGATCTCTTCTCCGGGGGCGCCATCACCAACGTCGCGGTGTTCTTCCTCGGGATCATGCCCTACATCACGGCCTCGATCATCATGCAGTTGCTCGGCGTGGTGATCCCGAAGCTCGAGGAGTGGCAGAAGGAGGGCCAGCCCGGCCAGAAGAAGATCACCCAGTGGACCCGCTACCTGACCGTCGCCCTCGCTCTGATCCAGTCGACGGGCTTCGTCTTCGCCCTGAAGAGCGGCAACGCCGGGCTCTTCGGGCTGTCCGGGATCCGGCTGCCGGAGGGCGTGAATCTCATTCCGGCGTTCACGCCCTGGAAGGCCCTGATCATCATCACGACATGGACAGCGGGAACGGCCATGGTCATGTGGCTCGGGGAGCTGGTGACCCAGCGAGGGATCGGCAACGGCATGTCGATCATGATCTTCGCGTCGGTGGTGTCCCGCCTGCCCTACCAGGGTGCTGCGGTGTACTCGGAGGGGAGCAAGCTCCAGTTCGTGTTCATCCTCTTCATAGCGGTGGGCATGATCGTCGGGATCGTCATCGTCGAATCGGGCCAGAGGCGCATCCCGGTCCAGTTCGCGAAACGAGTGGTCGGGCGCAGGATGTACGGGGGGCAGAGCACGTACATCCCGCTGAAGGTGAACCAGTCAGGGTGATCCCGGTCATCTTCGCCAGCTCTCTGCTCTCGTTCCCGGCCCTCATCGCGAACGTGCTGCCGTGGCACAGCGTGAAGCGGTTCGTCGACGAGAACCTGGTCCGGTCCGGGAGCTGGTTCTACATCGGCTCGTACGGCCTGATGATCGTCTTCTTCGCGTACTTCTACACCCAGATCGCGTTCAATCCGGAACAGCAGGCAGACGTCATCCGCAAGCAGGGTGGTTTCATCCCGGGGGTGCGCCCTGGGCCTCCCACGGCGTTGTACCTGAGCAAGGTGCTCAACCGCATCACCCTGCCCGGGTCGCTCTTCCTCACGGTCATAGCGCTGGTTCCTCTGCTTGCTTTCAAGATCTGGGACATCGCGCAGTTCCCGTTCGGGGGGCACCTCTCTCCTCATCACGGTCGGTGTCGCATTGGAGACCATGAAGCAGATCGACAGTCAGCTCATGATGCGCAACTACGAGGGCTTCCTCAGGTAGATCGATGTCCAACGGTCTGCGCCTAGTGCTGCTCGGCAAGCAGGGTGCCGGCAAGGGAACACAGGCAGTGCTCGTTGCCGAGCACTGCGGTATCCCTCACCTCTCCACGGGTGAGGTGTTCCGCGCGCAGGCCGGTCTCGGCACGGCCTTCGGGTTGGAGGCCAAGCGCTACATGGACGGTGGCGATCTGGTCCCTGATGACATCGTCATAGGGGTCATCGAGGAGTGCCTCGCCCCGGGCGGGATGCTCGCCGACGGGTTCGTCCTCGACGGATTCCCTCGCACCCTACGGCAGGCGGAGGAGCTCGACAGGGTTCTCGGCCGTCGCTCTCTCGACGCGGCGGTCCTGATCGACGTACCGCACGCGGTCGTGCAGAACCGCCTCGCCGGCCGTCGGGTGTGCCGTGGCTGCCAGCGCGTGTACCACGTAGACCTACCGCCCGAGCGGCCCTGGATCTGTGACACCTGTGGCGGCGACGTCGTGCAGCGCGACGACGACACCGATGAAGCGATAGGACGACGCCTCGAGATTTACGAGCGCGACACCGCTCCGATCATCGAGATGTACCGGCTCAGTGGACGCCTTCTGACAGTAGATGGTGTCGGGTCGAGCGAGGAGATCTTCGGGAGGATCGTCGCGGCGATAGAGGCCGCGACCGGGGTCTCGTGCTGACCCCTGGCAGGGGCGTCGACGGACCCGGTAGCGGAGCGAGGCGGGTGAACCGGTGCCACTGCGCAAGTCCACAGAGCAGATCGCGATGATGCGACGCGCCGGTCGCGTCGTCGCAGAGATGCTGGAGGTGGCAGCGGCGGCGGCCCGTCCGGGGGCGTCGAGCGCCGATCTCGACTCGGCGGCGCGCGGCGTGCTGGATCGCAGGGGCGCGCGTTCGAGCTTCCTCGGGTACCACGGATTCCCTGCGGTGGTCTGTGTCTCGCCCAACGAGGTCGTGATCCACGGGATCCCGGGTCAGCGCGTCCTCGAGGAGGGGGACATCGTCTCGATCGACGGTGGCGCGATCGTGGAAGGGTGGCATGCCGACGCCGCGGTGACGGTCGGGGTCGGTGAGGTCGATCAGGCCTCCGGACGGCTCATCGAGGCCACACGTGACGCACTCGCCGCTGCGACACGCCGTGCCGTTCCCGACTCGCGCCTAGGCGACCTGGGCGAGGCGTGTGAGGCGGTGGTCGAGGCAGCGGGTCTCGCCGTCGTGCGGGACTACACCGGCCACGGCATAGGAACAGCGATGCACGAGGAGCCCCAGGTGCCGAACTTCGGACGGGCGGGCCGGGGTGCGCGACTGCGGGCAGGGATGGTCCTGGCCATAGAGCCCATGGTCGTAGCCGGTGGAGCGACCGTGATGGAGCTGGCCGACGGTTGGACGGTGGTGACGAGGGACCGCAGCAGGTCGGCGCACTTCGAGCACACGGTCGCGATCACCGAGAGTGGCCCAGAGGTCCTGACAGCGCCCTGACCGTATCCGGAGATGCCGGGCCCAGGGCGAGAGTCGCCGGGTCGGTCTCGGTGGACCGTGCGTGCCCTCGCCTGCCGGCGGGTTCCGGGACGGGTGTGGGTGAGGGGCGAATTGTGGGCCGGGGGTCGCTGATGTAGCCTTGTCAGTCGGCTCCGAGCCTTTCCCTGCGCGTCTCGGCGCGCTCCGACCTCAGGTGGTGAACCCGCTGGCAAAGCCGAAGGATGGCGCGATCCTGGTCGAGGGTACGGTCGTGGAGCCGTTGCCGAACGCCATGTTCCGCGTCGAGCTCGAGAACGGGCACCGCGTGCTCGCTCACATCTCGGGGAAGATGCGGATGCACTACATCCGGATCGCACCCGGCGACAAGGTGCAGGTGGAGCTCACACCGTACGACCTGGCCAGAGGTCGGATCACATATCGGTACAAGTGACATCAGGGCCGCACGGGGAGGCCCGAGCGGCGGACTCGCATGCAGATGTGGGTAGCGGACCGCGGAGACACGCGAAGACGAGACGGTTGGTCACGAGACAGATGGACACGGTACGAGCGGAGATGAGGTGGCGCCCGTGAAGGTGCGGCCGTCGGTCAAGAAGATGTGCGACAAGTGCAAGGTGATCCGCAGGCACGGTGCCGTGCGCGTCATCTGCACGAACCCGCGCCACAAGCAGCGACAGGGCTAGGAGGCCGTCTCGATGGCACGGATCGCCGGAGTCGACATACCGCGGGAGAAGCGTCTCGAGGTGTCGCTGACCTACATCTACGGGGTCGGGCACACGATGGCGCAGCAGATCTGCGACGCGAACGGCATGTCTCGCGACACGCGGGTCCGAGACCTGACCGAGGAAGAGGTTGCACGTCTCCGGACATGGATCGACGGCAACGTCAAGGTAGAGGGCGACCTCCGGCGGGGAGGTCTCCCAGAGCATCAAGCGCAAGATGGAGATCGGGTGCTACGCGGGTCTGCGGCACCGGCGCGGTCTGCCGGTCCGGGGTCAGCGCACCCGCACCAACGCGCGGACACGCAAGGGTCCCAAGAAGACGGTCGCCGGCAAGAAGCGGGCGCGCAAGTAGGCACTGTTCGAGATTCGCCGGGAGATCCGGCAGAGCGAGGCACACGGGATGGCAAGACCTGCACCGGGCGGACGACGCCCCAAGCGCCGCGAGCGCAAGAACGTCACCCACGGGGTGGCGCACATCAAGTCGTCCTTCAACAACACGATCATCACGATCACCGATCAACAGGGCAACGCCCTCGCCTGGGCGTCTTCCGGAAACGTCGGCTTCAAGGGGTCGCGCAAGTCGACTCCCTTCGCCGCTCAGCTGGCGGCGGAGGCGGTTGCAAAGCGGGCCATGGAGCACGGCGTCAGGAAGGTCGACGTCATGGTGAAGGGCCCCGGATCGGGTCGTGAGACTGCGATCAGGTCGTTGCAGAACGTCGGCATCGAGGTGCTCGGGATCAAGGACGTGACGCCGATCCCGCACAATGGCTGCCGCCCACCGAAGCGGCGGAGAGTCTGATGGCGCGCTACACCGGACCGGTCTGCAGGCTCTGTCGGCGCGAGCGGATGAAGCTCTTTCTCAAGGGCCCCAAGTGCGACACGATGCGCTGTCCGATCGAGAGGCGGCCGTACCCGCCGGGCGAGCACGGCAAGGGACGGATCCGCAGAGCGAGTACCTCTTCCAGCTCCGCGAGAAGCAGAAGGCGCGCCGCATCTACGGCCTCCTCGAGAAGCAGTTCCGGAACCTGTACGGAGAAGCGGCGCGGCAGACCGGCATCACCGGTGAGAACCTCCTCCGGATGCTCGAGCAGCGGATCGACAACGTCGTGTTCCGCGCCGGCTTCGCGGCGAGCAGGAATCAGGCGCGCCAGCTGGTCCGGCACGGTCATGTCTCCGTGAACGGCCGCAGGGTGACGATCCCGTCCTACTCGGTACGCAAGGACGATGTCGTCGAGCTGCGCGACAAGGCGAAGAAGATGATCGTCGTGCGCCACAACGTGGACACGATCGATCGAATCGTCCCGCAGTGGTTGGAGGTTGCCACCGGTGAGTTCAAGGCGACCGTGCGCGATCTGCCGCTGCGCGAGCAGATAGATGTTCCCATGCGCGAGCAGCTGATCGTCGAGCTCTACTCCAAGTAGCAAGAAAAGGGTGCGGTCGCCGGGTTCCGGCCGGCGCCGCCGAGAACGAGACGCCGGCAGGCGCGCCAGACGCAGAAGGTATGAGGCGAATCCATGCTCATCATGCAACGACCCGAGATCGTGCGCCACGGCGCCGATGACCCCGCCAACAAGAGACTGGAGCGGTTCACGATCTCTCCTCTCGAACCCGGCTTCGGGCACACCCTGGGCAACAGCCTGAGGCGGACACTGTTGTCGGCGATTCCGGGTGCGGCGATAACGGGGGTGCTCATCGACGATGTGCGCCACGAGTTCGGAGTCATCAAGGGCGTCAAGGAAGACGTGACCGACCTCATGCTCAACCTGAAGGACGTCGTGCTGGAATGCGACTCGGTGGAGCCCGTGTCGCTCAGGCTCGACAAGCGAGGACCGGGTGACGTAATCGCCGGAGACATACAGACGACCTCCGACGTCAGGATCGTCAACCCCGAACTCCACATCGCGACACTCACCGCGACAGGTCGTCTCGCAATGGACCTCACTGTCGAGCAGGGCCGCGGGTACTACTCGGCCGAGCGCAACAAGCGTGCCAATGCGCAGATCGGCATGATGCCTGTCGACGCCATCTTCTCGCCGGTGCGCAGGGTCTCCTTCTCGATCGAGCCGACCCGCGTGGAGATGGCCACCAACTACGACGAGCTTACGATCGAGATCGAGACCGACGAGTCGATCTCTCCGGCCGAAGCGCTTCGCGTCGGCGGGGAGACACGCTCCGCAAGCTGATCGACCTCGTTGCCGAGTTCTCCGACCAGCCTCGCGGCCTGGAGCTGGGCGAGGTCGCGTCGCCGACGTCGTCCTCGCCGGATATGGACCTCCCGATCGAGGAGCTCGATCTCTCGGAGCGGCCGCGCAACTGCCTGAAGAGGGCGCGTGTCGACACCATCGGTCAGTTGATCCTCAAGAGTGAGGACGACCTGCTCGCGATCACGAACTTCGGTGCCAGATCGCTGGAAGAGGTGCTCCAGAAGCTCGACGAGCGTGGACTCTCGCTCCGGGTGAAGGAGTAGCCGTGCCCGCACCCAGGAAGGGCCCGAGATTCGGGAAGAGCCCTCACCATCAGCGCCACATCCTGGCGAACCTCGCCGCCGGACTCATCGCGGCCGAGGCGATCGTCACGACCGAGGCCAAGGCGAAGGTACTGCGGCCCTACGTGGAGAAGCTGATCACCAAGGCGAAGAAGGGCGGCGTTCACCGCCAGCGGCTCGTGGTTGCGACGATCCACGACCGCGACATTGCGCACAAGCTCTTCACCGACGTCGGACCTCGCTACGCCGACCGCAACGGTGGATACACGCGAATCCTGAAGCTCGGTCCTCGAAGTGGTGACCACGCACCGATGGCGCGCATCGAGCTCGTCTGACGCACGCCGCCGCCGCTGTGTCCGGGAGGTGCCGGTAGTGACGTTGTTCGACACCCCCGAAACCGCGGATCCCGGTAGAGGTGCCGGCGCAGGTGCCGGGGGCCGCGACGGCGCTGCATACAGACTCGTGGTCGCGTACGACGGTACCGACTTCCGCGGCTTCGCGGCCCAGACCCCGGAAGTGCGCACTGTCGGGGGAGTACTCGGCGAGGCCATCGCCCAAGTCGTGCAACGAGACGTGGACCTCGTCTGCGCCGGCCGGACCGACGCCGGGGTGCGCGTGGGGACAGGTCGTCTCGTTCAAGGGTGAGAGCGGGCTCGACACCGAGCGGATCGTCGGGCACGTCAACTCGATGCTGGCCCCCGAGATCGTCGTCCGGTCCTGCGACGAGATGCCCGAGGGATTCGATGCCCGGCACTCCGCCCTCTGGCGCCACTACCACTACACAATCGTGAACCGGCCGGAGCCGGACCCCTTCAGGGATCGCTTCACGTGGTGGGTCGCGAAGCCACTCGATCTGCGGGTGCTGCGCCTCGCCTCAGATCCCTTCGTCGGTGAGCACGACTTCTCGTCGTTCTGCCGGCAGGGGCCGGAGGGCAGCACTACCTCCCGCAGGGTGCTGGAGTCATCGTGGATCGATGCCGGCGAAGGGGTGCTCCGCTACGAGATCAGAGCCGGCGCCTTCTGCTGGCAGATGGTGCGCTCGATCGTGGGGACCCTCGTCGAGGCGGGCGCAGGCAAGCGGAGACCGGGCGAGATGCTCGCGATCATACGATCAGGCGACAGAGCGGCGGCGGGGCAACTGGCCCCGCCGCGCGGTCTCTGTCTGTGGGAGGTCGGCTACTGAGGCCGGCCCACCGTGGCATGGAAGTCCAGGCTCTAGCCCGTCGGTGCGTCGATGCTCGTCGTGATGGAGATCAGCAGGTCGAAGCCCTCGGTCGAGGAGTCTTCCATGACCGAGACCGTACCGGTCGTGCCGTCGCCCTCGAACGTGTAGGAGACGGTCCCGACGCCGTTTGCCTGGGCGGTGTAGGTGTTGGAGATCGTGTAGCCGGCGTCTTCGAGTCCGCTCTCGATCCCTGCAGCGACCTCTTCATAGTCGCCATTTGCCACGACCCCCACATAGGAGCCGCCGCCGGTGTCTCCGCTGCCGGAGTAGGAGCTGAGGACCTGGGCGCCGTCGGGCAGCGGGAAGTCGGCCAGCTCGTCGGGCATCTCCCCGCCGCCGATGCTGATCGACCCGCTCCCGTCTTCTCCCGAGTACGTGATGGTCCCGTCATCGCTGTTGATGTCGACGCTTCCGTCGGTGGCGTTCTCGATGAGGCTCTCGGTGAGCTTCTTGCCGGCGTCGTCGTCACCACCGCATGCCCCGATGGTGAACGCGGCGATCGCCGCGAACCCCGCACCAACCAGTGCTCTGTGCATCCCGTTCTCCCTTGCCTGTCGAGCCCTCGAGAGGTTCGGGGGCCGCGTGTGCTCCTGCTGTGTGTCGCTCTCATGGGGTCGAGGCCCCGTGCCCCGGTCCGCATTCAGGCCCGACACTTGCATCCTACGGACTTCTATTGCACGCCAAGGTAGAGGAATCCGTACCCCTCGTCACGGAACCGGAGCCCGGCCTCCCTCAACGGGACGCCCCAGTCGCCCGTGACCTGCGGGTTCGTCTCCTCCATCCCATGGTCGGCGAGGATGGCGAAGGCGCAGTCGTCGAATGCGCCGGAGCGCTCGATGGCCCCGAGGACGTCGCCCAGCCGGGCGTCGGTGTCGCGCACGGCCGCGGCAGCGACCTCGGAGTGCGGGCCGCCCTCGTGCATCGCGGCGTCGGTGAGTATGAGGTTCACCCACATGAACCGCGGGCGCGGGTACGACTGGCCCCGGTAGCTGCCGTCCCAGAGGCTGATCGCCTGATCCGCTCCCATGTGGTCGACGATCGACGACCACGAGTAGTCCTTCGACGGCCTGACGAAGCGCTCGGTGACGTGAGGCAGACCTTCGGGTGTGGCGGGGATGTCGGGGATCTCGCCGTCGCGGAAGAACCCGAACGTCGAGTAGTCGGCGCCGATGTCGCAGGGCTCGTTGACGGAGGCCGTGAAGGCGTCGGGCCAGGTCCTGTGTATCGCATCGTGGAGCGATGTCGTACCCGACGAAACGTTGTTCATCGCCCACGGCCACGTGGCCGGCGAGTTGGTGATGACCTGTTCCCCACGTGCGCGGTCGTACCAGGCATTGTGGAGTATTCCGTGGTGTCCGGGGAAGGCGCCTGTGAGTATCGACGTGTGATTGGCGAGCGTGACCGTCGGCAGCGCCGCCATCGCGCCGTGGCCGAGGGCGGTGCCCATCTCGATCAGCCGGGCGACGTTCGGCGCCTCGCCGGCAGCGGCCATCGCGTACAGGACGTTCGCGTTGGTGCCGTCGAAGAGGAACGCGACGAGATGGCGCGGCCGGTCTTCCCCCGGGTCGAGAACCCCGTCGATCACGGCGCCGTCCTGGCCCGGCAGGTAGGTGCCGTCAGGCAGCGGCGCGACTCCGAGCAGCTCGGCGAAGGTGGGTGCGACGTCGACGAGGCGCGCGGAGCGCGCAACCATGCCCTGGTTGCGCACCCCCGACCAGCGAGAACGAACGGTGCCCTCGCCTGCACGATCCCGAGCGAGCCGTGCTCGCCGCGGTGACCGCCCTGGTCCTCCCAGTTGTGGGCGGCAGAGTGGACGACGCAGAGGTCGGGTGCCGCCGGCGAGTCGAAGAGCTGAGCAGTCGTCTCGAACGCGAAGGGATAGGCGTTGCTACCGCGGTGAGGATGCCGGCATGCCAGCTCGGCGTCGAGCGGCGAGAAGGCATCTGTCGACTGGTCGACGAGTGGGTCGCGACCCTCGACCGAGATCACCTCGAAGCCGTCGCCCGAGCGGCGGAACCGGGTGGCGCCGTCGTGGCTGAGGGCCTCGTAGTGGCCGTCGCGAGCGAGGAGGACCATGTCGACGATGGGGTCCAGGGAGGCGTCGAGGAGGACCTCGAGGGCCCTGGCTGCGTCGGTGGCGTACTCGGGGCGCAGCTCGTGGCCAGGGGCGCTCGTCGTCGTGGCACGTGTCGTGTCGACCATGGCGAGAGGCTACAGCGGGCCCCTCCCGATTGCCCCGGCAGGCCTCGATTGGGTATCGTGTCCCTTCGCGTTCGGGCGCCGGTGGTCGGGCGCCCGCGGGTCCGTCTCGGACCGTCCCGGCCAGGGCCCCCAGAAAGAGCAGGTTCAGTGCGCACGTTCATGCCGAAGGGCAGTGACATCAAGCGCGAGTGGCACGTGATCGACGCCGAAGGCGCCGTGCTGGGTCGCCTGTCAACAGAGGTCGCGACTCTGCTTCGTGGCAAGCACAAGCCGATCTGGGCGCCCCACATCGACTGCGGCGACCACGTAGTCGTCATCAATGCCGCGAAGATAGCCGTATCGCCACGGAAGGGTCGCGACAAGCTGTATCACCGGCACTCCGGGTACCCGGGCGGCCTGAGCACGCAGAGCCTCGACGAGGTCCTGGCCAAGAATCCGGAGCGGGTCGTGCTCCTCGCCGTCAAGCGGATGCTCCCGAAAGGCCGGCTGGGCAGGCAGCTGATCAAGAAGCTGAAGGTCCACCCTGGCCCGACACACCCACACCAGGCCCAGCAGCCGAAGGCGCGGGCGCTCCCGGCAAGCGCGCTCGCCGGGCCCTCCGCCTAGACCGACGGGAGACGCCGCGTGACCAAGCCCCTCCTACAGACGACCGGCAGGCGGAAGGAAGCCGTCGCCCGCGTGCGTCTCCGCCCCGGCACGGGACAGATCGTCGTCAACGGTCGCCCGTTCGTCGAGTACTTCCCGATCCTCACGCACCAGGTGATAGCGAAGGAGCCTCTCCGTCTCACACAGACCGAGGAGGTCTACGACATCGATGCCACCCTGCACGGTGGCGGGATCAGCGGTCAGGCCGGTGCCGTGCGCCTGGGGATCGCCAGGGCGCTCGTCGACCTCGACGGCGAGACGCGCCCCGTCCTGAAGAAGGCCGGCCTTCTCACGCGCGACGCGCGGGAGAAGGAGCGACGCAAGTACGGCCTGAAGAAGGCGCGCAAGGCGCCTCAGTACTCGAAGCGCTAGACGCGATCCGGGGCAGCCGTGCTCCGATTCGGTACCGACGGGATACGCGGCGACGCCGACCGTGACCTGCCGACCGCGCACGTGCGCGCGGTCGGACGAGCCGCTGTACGTGTGCTGGGTACAGGCGAGCCGTTCGTGATCGGACGCGACACGCGCCTGTCGGGGCCGCGCATAGAGGCGGATCTCGTGGCCGGCATCGTCGCCGAGGGTGCGACTGCGTACACCGTGGGGGTGCTGCCCACCCCCGGGGTCGCGTATCTCGCGGCGACGCGCAGTGCACCGGCGGCAGTGATCTCGGCTAGCCACAACCCCTTCGCCGACAACGGGATCAAGTTCTTCGATCGAAGCGGCCACAAGCCGGCCCGCGAGGTCGAGGCGGCACTGGAGTCCTCGATCCGCGACCTCATCTCCGAAGGCGGCTCGACGCCGGACGCTTCGGCGGTCCCGGTGCTTCACGGCGGCGCGGAGAGCTACGTGGCGCACCTGGTCTCGTTGCTCGAGGGCCGCAGCCTCAACGGCCTGCGCGTGGTCGTCGATGCAGCCAATGGAGCGGCGAGCGAGGTGGCCGCCGTCACGCTCAGCGCGGCCGGCGCGGACGTCGAGGTGATCAACGCCTCGCCGGACGGCACGAACATCAACGAAGACTGTGGTTCGACCCATCCGGAGGCGTTGCAGGTCGAGGTGAAGCGCACCGGCGCCGCTGCCGGACTCGCGCTCGATGGCGACGCCGACCGCGTGCTCGCGGTCGACGAGAGCGGCGCCGTGGTGGACGGGGATCAGATCATGGCGATCACGGCGCTCGATCTCCGGGAACGGCGACTGCTTCGCCACGGGGCTGTTGCAGTCACCGTCATGTCGAACCTGGGTCTGCGCAGCGCGATGTGCGCCGCCGGGATCGATGTGGTGGAGACTGATGTCGGGGACCGGCACGTCCTGGCGGCGATGCAGGAGCGGGGCCTGAGCCTGGGTGGCGAGCAGTCGGGTCACGTCATCTTCGGCGACATGGCCACCACGGGAGACGGTCTCCTGACCGGGCTGATGATCCTCGATCGCATGGTTCGGTCCGGCCGACCTCTGTCAGACCTTGCCGGAGCGATGACCCGACTACCCCAGGTGTTGGAGTCGGTGCGGGTGCCCACTCGGATGGACCCCGACGCGATTCCCGCACTGCGAGCTCTGATAGAGCAGGTGGAAGGGCGCCTGGGCGATCGGGGCCGGGTGCTCGTACGCCCGTCCGGCACCGAACCCGTCGTACGTGTGATGGCGGAGGCCCCCACGGAGGAGGAGGCGGCCGAAGCCGTCGCGGAGATCCGGGTGGCCGTAGAGGTCGCGGCGCGAGGTACCTGACAGCGGGCAAGGCGCGCGGCGTGCCGACGGGTAGCCCGGCCGGGTGTGCTGGGGGCCTCGGGGATGCCGCGACAGTACGGCGCCTACAATGGGACGACGGCTGACTGACCCAATCCTCGGAGCAGCATGTGCGGAATAGTGGCGGTCGTACGCCGTCGCACCGAACGTCCGGCGCCCCGGCTCGCCGACCTCGGCGCTGAGCTGGATGCGGCGTTCACAGGACTCTCGCTGCTGGTGCGCGGAGAGCCGCAACGGCTCGCGGCCGGGCTCGCGGAGGTCGCGTGCGCTGTCGAGGATGTCGATGCGCATCTGCGCGGCGTCGCCGGCTGCAGCGCACTCGTCGCCGACGGCGGTGCGCTGGCCGACCTCGTGGAGCGCGTAGACGCACTCGCGGGGGCTGTCACCACGCTCGACGCGATGGTCGATTCGCAGGATGTCGCCGGCCGAATCGGCGATGTCGAGGAAGTCAACGCGGCGCTGGTGCGCGTCAAGGACGCGGTCTGGTCCCTCTCCGGCGATCGGCTGCGCGGCGCCGAGGCGGTACGCGATCTGGCAGGTCGCGACGCCGGGTTGGCTGCGATCGAGTGCTACGCATCCATCCAGATCGCGCTCGCCGCTCTCGACCGACTCGAGGTGCGTGGGCGTGACTCGGCCGGCCTGCACGTGCTCGTGGTCGGACACGGTCTGGACCTCGACGATCCCGCAGTGACGCATCTCATCGGTACTCGGGGAGACGACCCGCTCTTCGCCGCGCGATCCGTGCGAGTCGACCGCGACTACGTCTCGATCGTCTACAAGACCGCCGTCGAGATCGGTGAGCTGGGCGACAACACGACATCGCTGCGCGCACAGGTTCGTGGCGACGAGCTCCTGCGGCGGGCCCTCGATGCCGACGACGCGCAGACCACTGTCCTGGCTCACACCCGCTGGGCGAGTGTCGGAATGATCTCGGAGCCTAACGCCCACCCCCTCGACTCATACGAGGAAGACGGCACTGGTGCGTCCCACGTGGTCGCGGCGCTCAACGGCGACGTCGACAACTACGCCGACCTCGAGGCGGTCGAGGGACTGCGGATCCCTGCGGAGATAGCGACGGACGCGAAGGTGATACCCGTGCTCGTCGCGCGCAGGATTGCCGCGGGCCTGGACGTGACCGAGGCCTTCCGCTCCACTGTCTCGTCGTTCGAGGGATCGGTGGCTGTGGCCGTACAGGTCGCCGCAGATCCGGACAAGACCCTGTTGGCGCTGCGCGGGAGCGGACAGGCGCTCTATGTGGGGCTTGCAGAAGACGCATTCGTGGTCTCCTCCGAGCCGTACGGCCTCGTTGGGGAGGCCCACGAGTACCTACGGCTCGACGGCGAGAGCCCGGCCGACGCAGGTGATCCCGGCACCCGTGGCCAGATCGTCGTGCTCGACCGCGCCAAGGCCGGATCGATCCAGGGGGTGCACCGATACGCGTACGACGGGCGTGACCTGCCGGTGGGTGACGGGGAGTGGCAGCTATCGGAGATCACGACGCGCGACGTCGACAGGGGCGACCATCCGCACTATCTCCTGAAGGAGCTGATGGAGTCGCCCCGGTCCTTCCGCAAGACTCTGCGGGGCAGGATCGTCGCGGCCGATGGCGGCCTCTGCGTGCGCCTACCTCCGGAGGCGATCTCCGCGGACCTGATGTCGAGGCTGCAGAATGGTGATATCTCCCGGGTGGCCGTGGTCGGCCAGGGGACTGCGGCCGTGGCCGGCCGGAGCCTCGCCTCCGCGCTGCGAGAGCAGTTGGGCAGTACGCCGGTGCGGGTGGAGGCGATAGCCGCCACCGAGCTGTCCGGCTTCGGTCTCTCCGACGACATGAGCGACACGCTCGTGGTGGCGATCAGCCAGAGCGGCACGACGACCGACACCAATCGAACCGTCGACGTAGTTCGCGAGCGCGGTGCGGCAGTAATCTCGATCGTCAACCGACGCCAGAGCGATCTGGTCGACAAGAGCGACGGCGTGCTCTACACGTCCGACGGCCGCGACGTGGAGATGGCGGTTCCGTCCACCAAGGCGTTCTACGCGCAGATTGCCGCTGGCTTCCTCCTCGCATTCGCGCTCGCCGACGCCCTGTGCGCAAGCGGCCGTCCGGCGGTCTCGGCGGAGGCCCGCACGGAGATGCTTGCAGGGCTGCGCGATCTCCCTGACGCCATGGAGGAGGTACTGCGGCGCCGCGAGGCGATAGAGGCAGCCGCACGCGCCCACGCGCCGTCGCGCCGGCACTGGGCGATCGTGGGAAACGGTCCGAACCGAATCGCGGCGGCCGAGGTGAGGATCAAGCTGTCGGAGCTCTGCTACAAGTCGATCGCATGCGACCTGACCGAGGACAAGAAGCACATCGACCTCTCGGCGGAGCCGCTGATCCTCGTCTGCGCCGCCGGCCTTAGTGGCTCCACCGCCGACGACGTCGCGAAGGAGCTGGCGATCTACAGGGCGCACAAGGCGGCGCCCATTGCGATCGTCTCGGATGATGAAGTCCGGTTCGACGCGGCGCTCGACACGCTCCGTGTCCCTGTCGTGCACACGTCGCTGGCGTTCGTGCTCTCCGCGATGGTCGGGCATCTCTTCGGCTACGAGGCAGCTCTCGCCATCGACGCGTCGGCCCGTCCGTTGAGAGGGGCGCGCGGGAGGATCGAGGCGATCGCGACCGAGGCAGAGGACGGCGATGAGCTCCTGCAGCTCCTGGTATCGCAGATCGAGCCCTTCTCCGGCGCGTTCTTCGACACCCTCCGCGCCGGGGGCTACGACGGACAGCTCGAGGCGGGTACGGCTGTGCGCGTGGCGTCGATACTGAGGTACGCGACGGGCGTGATTCCGTTGGATGCGTACGCGGTGGAACACGGCCGGGTCGGGACGCCGAGCACCCTCGTCGAGGACCTCACAGAGGCTCTGACTGACGCCATCGACGAGCTGACACGTCCGGTCGACGCCATCAAGCACCAGGCCAAGACGGTGACGGTTGGGGTATCACGATCCGACGAGTCGCTGCTCAGGGTCCCACTCGTCCAGCAGCTGATCGCCACCGGCGTCGACCGCGACCGGCTCTCGTACCGATCCCTGCGGACGCTCGTCGACCTCGACACAGCGGTGGCGGCAGTCACCGGGTACACGAGGTACCGAATCGAGGGAGACCCTGCTGCGGCGGCCACGATCCAGGTGGTCGACCGAGGTGGCGTCGCCGTCGACATTCCTTCGCGCACATCGCAGCAGGCCGGCCTCCGCGGAACCAAGCACCGAGTCGCCTCCGAGCGCGAGGTCACCGTCGTGCGTGGTCGGGCCGACGGGAGGACGATCGTCGCAGTCCCCGAGGTGAAGGCGAACCAGGCCACGGGGATCGTCCTGCTACACGTCCGGTTCCACGACCGACTGGCGCCGGAAGCGGCGCGACGCGTGCTCCAGGGCTATCGCGGCCGCTACGAGGCGATCCGCGATCAGGTCACCGAGACGGAGCCCGTCTTCTCCGACGAGATCCTCGGCGAGATCGATCTCGTCGAGCTGCTGACGGAGCCGGTCGCCTCGCTCGCGGACCGGTGGAGGACGTCGTGAGCGGAGCACACAGATCCCGCGGTGGCCGGTGAGGCATCCTCGGTCGGTTCGGCCGCGAGAGGGTGGTCCGTGCTCCCGGTCGTGACGCCGGCCGAGATGGCCGCCGCCGATCGCCGGGCGATCGACTCGGGTACCACCGAGGCCGTGCTCGTCGAGCGTGCGGGTCGGGCTGTCGCATGGGAGGCGCGCAGGATCCTCGGAGGCTGCTACGGACGTCGGGTCGTAGTTGTCTCGGGCAAGGGGAACAACGGGGCCGACGGCGAGGTCGCGGCGCGCGTTCTCGTCCACTGGGGTGCGAGGGTCGAGGTCGTGCAGATCGGCGCGAGACTCGACCGTGACTCGGTCAGCAGATCGGTCGCCAGGTCGCACCTAGCGATCGACGCGATGTTCGGGACCGGATTGAAGGGCCCACTCGGCGGCGACGCGGCGTGGATCGCCGGCGAGCTCCGCTCGGCGGGGGTGCCCGTTCTCTCGGTCGACATCCCATCGGGCGTAGACGGCTCGACCGGGCGAGTCGCCGGCTTAGCCGTCATGGCGACGGCGACCACGACGTTCGCGGCGTTGAAGCCGGGTCTGCTCTTCGAACCGGGAAGAACTCACGCAGGTCGTGTCCGGGTCGTCGGAATCGGTGTCGAGCCGTCGGTCGGCGGAGAGCTCCCACCGGTGAGGTGCACGACCTCGACCGACGTGTCGGCGGTCGTCGCGATGAACCCGCGCATTCGACGCGCAGACGTGCACAAGTGGACGGCGGGGGTGCTGATCGTCGGAGGATCACCCGGCATGACGGGCGCGCCGCTCCTCGCAGCGCGAGCCGCTGCGCGCGCGGGTGCGGGGATGGTCGTGGCCGGAGTGCCCGGAATCACTGCGGCCGCTGCGGCCTCGGGAACGGAGGTGGTCGTCCGGGCCCTTCCCGCGGGGGTCGACGGAGCCTTCGACGACGACGCCGGGCGGGTGGTGGTGCGCGACCTCGCCGGCAGGTTCGCCTGCATCGCCGTCGGCCCCGGTCTAGGGCCCGACCATCGCGCGCGCGAGGCGGCGCGCCGCATCGTCGCCGAGGCGCAGTGCCCCTTGGTGGTGGACGCCGACGGGTTGAACGCGCTTGCGGAGGATCCCGCAGCGCTGCGCGTCCGCAGTGCTGGGGGGCTGCCGAGACCGGTCCTCACCCCGCACGTCGGCGAGTACGAGCGCCTCGCCGGCGAAGCGGTCGGGGACGACCGGATCGCGGCGGCGGCCCGACTCGCCGAGAGCACCCGCTCGGTGGTTCTCCTGAAGGGCCCGGGCACGGTCGTGGCGAGCCCGGACGGCCGGGTGGCGGTCTGCCCCATCGGCGGCCCGGAGCTCGCCTCGGCCGGCACGGGCGACGTCCTCACGGGGATCGTCGCCGCATTCCTCGCGTTCGGGGCGGATGGTTTCGAGGCCGCCGCCGCTGCGGCGTGGTTGCAGGCCGAGGCCGCCGCCACGGCCGGAACGGGGGCGAGCCTCGTCGCGGGTGACCTGGTGGAGGCGCTGGGCCCTACTCTTGGCGGTCTGAGCTCGCACTAGGACCCGGAGGACCGGATGCCAGCTAACACAGCCGTTCGCGATGTCATGACGGGCGATGTCGCGACGCTACGTCCGGATCAGATGGTCGCCGAGGCAGCCGACCTGATGGCCGGAGGGCGGTACGGCGCGATGCCGGTCGTCGACTCGGAGGGCCGCCTGGTCGGCCTGCTCAGGGACGAGGATCTGATCGTGTCGGAGGCGCGACTCCACGTGCCGACGACCATCTCGTTCCTCGGTGGCCAGTTCACGCTCCCCGGTCAGCTGAAGCGGTTCGAGGAAGAGATCCGCAAGATGGTCGGCTCGACGGTAGGTGACGTGATGGACCCCGATCCGGTGACGATCGGACCGGACGAGACCGTCGAGGAGCTCGCGACCCGCATGCACGACGGCGAGGTGACCCACATGCCCGTCGTCGGAGCCGATGGAAGTGTGATCGGCATCGTGGCGCGCGGCGATCTCGTCCGCCTCATAGCGCGCACCACCTAGGAGTCTGCGAGGTCTTCGTGGCCGAGGCAGGGGTGTTGCGGCCGGTCTGGGCAGAGGTCGATCTCGCCGCGATCCGGGAGAACGTGCGGGAGATCGCAGCGCTGGTGGCGCCGGCGCGCGTCCTCGCGGTCGTCAAGGCGGATGCCTACGGACACGGTGCCGATGCGGTCGCCCGTGCCGTGATCGAGGCGGGTGCTCAGTGGCTGGGTGTGGCGCTCGTCGAGGAGGGCGTGCGCCTGCGAGAGGCGGGGATCGAGGCTCCGATCCTGTTGCTGTCGGAACCGGCCCCGGAAGCGGCCGCGTCGGTGGTGATGCACCGACTCACGCCGGTTGTGTACACCGAAGGAGGAGTCGACGCGCTCGCAGCTGCGGCGGTCGCCACCAACGAGGGTCGGTTGCTGGGCGTGCATCTGAAGGTCGACACCGGAATGCACCGCGTGGGAGTCACTGCGGCCGGTGCCGTGCGCCTCGCAGAGACGATCGAGAGTCGATCGGGACTCCGGATGGAAGGCGTCTGCACTCATCTCGCCGCTGCCGACGACAACACGGATGAGTACACGAACGATCAGCTCGAGAGGTTCGACGCCGTCATCGCCGATCTCTCCGAGTCGGGAAGACGGCCGGAGCTGGTGCACGCGGCGAACACGGCCGGGGCGCTCGCCTTCCCACGGGCCCGCTACGACATGGTCCGTGTAGGAATCGGCGTCTACGGCATCGCGCCGGCCCACGACCTCGAGGGTGTGGTTACCCTGCGGCCGGCGATGTCGGTGAAGGCATGTGTCTCTCACGTGATGCGACTCCCCGCCGGTGAACGGGTGTCGTACGGCCTCCGATACGAGCTGGATCGCGAATCGTGGATCGCCACCCTCCCAATCGGGTACGCCGACGGCGTGACGCGCGCCTTGGGACACACGGGTGGGCAGGTCCTCGTCCGTGGCCGCCGGTTCCCGATAGCGGGGACGGTCACGATGGACCAGCTCATGGTCGACCTCGGCGACATGCGCGTGGATCCGGGCGAGGAGGTGGTCCTCCTGGGCGTGCAAGGGAACGACTCGATCCCGGCGTGGGAGTGGGCCGAGCGCCTGGAGACCATTCCGTACGAAGTCGTCTGCGGCATCGGGCCGCGCGTTCCGCGTCGGTACACGGAGAGCCGTAGGTGAGCCCGTCGTCTCGTGGAGGCGCCGGCAGGCTTGCGGCGGTAGGCGCCGTCGCGGGCGGCGTCGTGGCCGCCGCATACGGAGCTCAGCGGCTCGCGACGCAGCGGCTGCGCCGCCGACCGGATCCGCACTCGGCTGTGCAGCGCGAGCTGGTCGCCGACGTGGACCACGAGCTCCACAGTCACGACGGTGGCTCGATCCATGTCCTGGAGAGCGGTACCGGGATCCCGATCGTCTTCTCCCACGGCGTGACGCTCTCGGCCCGCATCTGGATCCGGCAGTTCGAGGCACTCCCGCGCGAAGGGCTCCGAGTCGTCGCGTTCGACGATCGTGGACACGGCGCCTCCGTAGCGGGGGATGCCGGCTTGACGATCGAGAGCCTCGCTCACGATTTCCGATCCGTGCTCGAAGGCCTCGACCTGCACGACGCCGTGATCGTCGGGCACTCGATGGGTGGCATCGCCGCGCAGGCATTCGCCGTGCGCCATCCGCGCGTGCTGGCCGAGCGCGTGGCCGGGATGGTCCTGCTGTCGACAATCGCGAGCACCCCGCTCGCCGTCTCCGGGTCGGCGTGGCTCGGGTCGGCGGTGAAGTGGATCGCCGGGGTGGCGCCGGACACCTCGGTGATATGGGGTGCTCGCGACCTCGGCCTGCTGGTCGCGCGCATCGGCTTCGGGCGAGACGCGAAGGCGTCCGATGTGGAGATGGTCAGGCAGATGATGCTCGAGTGCCCGAGCGAGACTCGACGTGGCGTGCCGGGAGTGATCCTCGGGGTTGATCTGACCGACGAGCTGCCGGAGATCGACGTCCCCACACTCGTCGTCTGCGGTAGTGCCGATGTCATCACCCCACCCTGGGAGTCACGCCGGATCGCGTCGCTGATCCCCGGCGCTCGATTAGAGCTCTTCGAGCGCGGGGGTCACATGCTCATGCTCGAGCAGCCCGAGCGGTTCAACGACCTCGTGGCCGCGTTCGCGCGCTCTTCGGTGTCGTGCGATCGCGGGTGACGGGGATGGTGGCGCGGCATCCGGTGGACCCGTAGAGCGGGGCTAGCATCGGTCGAGTCTCACTCAGGGAGGGTCGTGACCGCCGTGCCGTCCACCCCCAATCCGGCCGCGTTCGGCGGCACCACGCTCGCGGCTGTCGAGCAGGATGCGCTCTCGTGCAGTCGATGCGACCTCGCCGTTACCCGTACCCAGGTCGTCTTCGGGGCGGGTGATCCGAACGCCGATCTCCTACTCCTGGGAGAAGGGCCGGGAGAGCAGGAGGATCTCACCGGTGTCCCGTTCGTCGGACGCTCGGGGATGCTCCTCACGCAGCTGATCGAGGGGATCGAGCTGACCCGGGAGCGCGTCTACATCTGCAACGTGGTGAAGTGCCGACCCCCCGGCAACCGCGACCCCCGACCCGACGAGATCGATGCGTGCGGCCCGTGGCTCGATGAGCAGCTGGAGCTGATCCGACCGATCGTGATCATCACTCTTGGGAACTTCGCCACGAAGCTGATGCTCGCGACGAAGGAGGGAATCACGAAGCTCCGCGGGCGGGAGATGGAGCTACAGCGTCCGGGCGCCCGGGGCGTGGTCGGCTGCGTCGTCGTGCCCACGTACCATCCCGCCGCCGTGCTCCGCAGCGGCGGACGACTCCTCGCGGAGACCAGGGCCGACTTCGTGAAGGTGAAGCGGCTGCTGCGAGCGTCCGGATGAGAGTCGTGACCCGCTCGGTCGACGAGACGCGGTCGCTCGGCGCTGCGCTTGCTGCACACCTGCGGCCGGGCGACTTGCTCCTGCTCGCTGGCGACCTCGGGTCGGGCAAGACGGCGCTGGCCCAGGGAGTCGCAGCGGGCCTCGGCGTGACCGAACCTGTGGTCAGTCCCTCGTTCACGATCGTCCGGGAGTACGAGGGCGCATCCCGCTGGCGCACGTCGACGTGTACCGACTTGATCGGGTGCAGGAGCTCCACGATCTCGGACTGGACGAGATCGTCGACGGAGGTCACGTCACACTCATCGAGTGGGGCGATGCCGTCGCCGCCGCACTTCCCGGCGAGCGCCTCCTCGTCCGCCTCGAAGCGGGCTCGACCGACGACGAGAGGGTCGTGTCGCTCGTGCCGCACGGCGCAGCGTGGAGGGGCAGGCTGGAGGAGCTGGAGGCGGCGATAGCCGGCCCGGGGTTCGAGGTATTCGACGCCGGCGGACCCTCCGAGGGGGTCTGAGTGCACCTCCTCGCGATAGACACGGCGACCGGGAGGGTCGGCGTCGCCATCGGCTGCGAGTCGGGGCTCCTAGGCTCCGTCGAGCTCGGAGGCGGGGGCGCCGAGGGACCTCCGCGTCACGCGGAGCAGGTGGCTCCGGCGATCGAGTACCTGTGCAAGGAGACCGGGGTGGCGCTCGATCACATGTCCGCGGTCGCGGTGGGGAATCGGCCCGGGCATGTTCACGGGGCTGCGAGTCGGTGTGACCACGGCGAAGGTTCTCGCGCAGGCGCTACGGATCCCGGTCGTACCGATCCCGAGCCTCGATCTGATCGCCTATCCGTTGAGGCACTCGTCGGCGCTCGTGGTGCCGGTCGTAGATGCGCGCAGGAGCGAGGTCTACTACGCGATGTATCGTCCCGTGCCGGGAGGGCTCCAGCGCGTCTCCGGGTACGAGCTCGGCACACCGGCCGACGTCGTCGCCGAGCTGCAATCGCGGCGCGGGGAGTCGATCGTCGCCGGCGACGGGGCTGCGCGGTTCCGTGAGGTGTTCGCCGATCTCGATCGCGTGGAGCTGGCGGGGGCGTCGTACGCAGCCCCCAGCCTCGCCGCCCTGGTCGAGCTGGCGGCGGGCTGCTACGAGCGAGAGCAGTTCGTGCCGCCGTCGGACGTGACCCCCATGTACCTGCGCAGGAGCGATGCCGAGATCGCCTTGGAGAGGAGAGGCGTGTGATGGCGGTTGCGAGGGAGAGTGCCGGCGGTGAGAGCCCCGAGGATGCACCCCTCGACGTGCACGTCGTCGCCATGCGGCGCCGGCACCTCAGAGGGGTGCTGCGCATCGAACAGCAGGCGTACCCACGCCCTTGGAGCATGTCGCTCTTCCTCGGGGAGATGTCACTGCGCTCATCGCGCGCCTACTTCGTCGCACGCTCGGGACGAGAGGTGGTCGGGTATGCGGGGCTCATGATGGTGCTCGACGATGGGCACGTCACCACCGTCGCGGTCGACCCTCTCATGCGGCGACGCGGTGTGGCGACGCGCCTGGTGCTGGCAGTCTGCCGTGAGGCGGTACGGCGCGGAGCCGACGCCATGACTCTGGAGGTGCGGTTCTCGAATCGCGGGGCGCAGGAGCTATATCGGCGGTTCGGCTTCAGACCCGTCGGCGTCCGCAAGGGCTACTACCAGGAGACCGGTGAGGACGCTCTGGTCATGTGGGCACACGAGGTGAACGAGCCCGCGTACACGGAGCTGCTGGACGCGATCGAGAGAGAGGCGTACGGAACGGGTTCCGGACGACGAGAGGCCGTCGTGAGCCCGAACGGCGGCGACCTGATCCTGGCGATCGAGACCTCCTGCGACGAGACGGCGGCCGCCGTGGTGGAGCGGGGTCGCACGATCCGGTCATCGGTCATCGCCAGCCAGGCGACTCGACACGCGCCGTTCGGAGGGGTCGTCCCGGAGATAGCGAGCAGGGCGCACCTCGAGCTGGTGAACCCGGTCGTCTCCCAGGCGCTCGTCGAGTCGGGCTGTGAGCTGGCCGACATCGACGCCGTCGCGGCGTGTCACGGACCCGGCCTCGCCGGGGCGCTGCTCGTCGGCGTTAGCGCAGCGAAGGCCCTGGCCCTCGCAGGCGGTCTGCCGTATGTGGGGGTACACCACCACGAAGCGCACATCTACGCGGCGCTGCTGGAGGATCCGACCCTGGAACCGCCCCTGGTTACTCTCATCGTCTCGGGGGGCCACACGCTCATCGTCGCGATGCACGACCACGGTGATTACCGGGTGCTCGGCCAGACCGTCGATGATGCGGCCGGGGAGGCGTTCGACAAGGTCGCGAGGTTCCTCGGCCTCGAGTATCCCGGAGGCCCGGCGATCGACCGACTCGCGGCGCGGGGTGACGCGAGGGCGATCACATTCCCGCGCCCGATGCTGGCCGAGGGCCTCGACTTCTCGTTCTCGGGCCTGAAGACGGCGGTGGTCAACCACGGCCGGGCGAATCCGGAGGCCGACGTGGCCGACGTGGCGGCGTCATTCCAGGAGGCCGTCGTCGACGTTCTGCTCACGAAGCTGATGCGAGCGGCGGAGGAGGTAGGCGTGCCCACCGTCGTCGTGGGCGGCGGAGTGGCCGCGAACACGTCGCTCCGCTCGAGAGTGGTGGAAGAGGCCGCAGCGGCCGGCCTTCGCGTGATCCTCCCGGGTATCACCCTGTGCACAGACAATGCGGCGATGATCGGTGCGGTTGCGTGGTGGCGCCTCTCGGCCGACGGGCCGACGGACCTCTCCTCGGGGGCCTGGCCGGCGCTCCGCCTGCCCGGGAGTGGCTGATCCCGAGGTCGCGGGCTCGCGGCTTGCCCGGCCGCGGGGTGGCTGGTACCTTCTCCATTAGCACTCGCGCATGGTGAGTGCTAATCTGTCGAACGGCCCGGGGGGCCCGGTCGGACCCTGTCCGAGCGGCCGCCGGGAAGATCGCTGGAATACTGGACGCCCGTCGAGGAGGCGCATCGATGAAGTTGCAGCCGTTGGAAGACCGGATCGTCGTCCGGCCCGCAGAGGCCGAGGAGATGACCGTTAGCGGCCTCGTCATCCCCGACTCCGCCAAGGAGAAGCCTCAGCAGGGGGAGGTTCTCGCCGTAGGCCCGGGACGTCGTTCCGAGCAGAGTGGCGAGATCATCAAGGTCGACATCGCAGCAGGCGACACGGTCGTCTACTCGAAGTACGGCGGAACCGAGATCAACATCGAGGGCGAGGACCTCCTCATCCTCAATGCACGCGACGTGCTGGCGAAGGTCGCCTCGGGCGGCAAGGGCAAGAAGTAGCGGCTCCCCTGGGGAGCAAGCTCAGGGTCTAGAAACGGGAGTGGCGGCGCCGAGGCGCCGCCACTCCCGTTTCTGTGTGCGGGATGCCCGATGGCTACCGGCGTTCAACCGGCGGTGACCTCGAACCCGCCGCTCTCGTCCCCGTAGCGCCGCTCGGTCTCGTTCCTCGGGGCAACGGCGTCGGGGTTGGAGTGCCTATTCGCTCGTCGCGGCGGGCCTGATCGCTTGCGGTGTTCGTGGTGGTCAGGAATCGAGAGGTGAGCGATCGAGCACGTACAGCGCGGCCGTACCGGAGTCCGACGGATCGTCGGAGTCGAGCATCCCGGTCCAGGTGAGTAGGTAGCCTGCCTTCTCGAGCACCCGGCACGACGCGCGATTCGCGACCTGCGGTGTGACGACGATCTGGTCGACTTCCGGATAGCGAGCGAAGACCTCCGCGCTGAAGGCCGCGACGACGACCGAGCCGATTCCTCGGCCGACAAGATCGCGGACGCCGATCACGTAGTCGATACCGGCAGCGACCATGAAGGTGACGCCCGTGCACGCGAGCGAGAGCTCCCAGTCGGGGTGGTCGCTCATTCGGTACCGCTGGATCATCCCGATCTCGGTTCCGTCGCGCAGGACGATCAGCATCTCGGTGGGCTCGATACCGTTGATGCGCGGGAGATACTCGGATTCGACGTTGTCCGCTGCCGACGGGTCCCTCCACCACCGTTGCACGTGCTCCTCGCGCAGCCACGCCGCTACCAGCGGGAGATCGCCTTCGGTCATGCCGCGGAACGAGATCTCGAACACGCACCGATCATGCCTCGCCGGACCAACGGACGTCACCGTCTCGCCCAACCGGCATTCGGGATTGTCTCGGGCACGCCGGCGACGAGAACGATCGACGGGTCGCCCCGGGCGGCGGAAACCGTTGGCGGGACGCCGCGGCATCGGACGAGACTCATCGCCGTGCCGGCGAAGATGCACGACGACGAGGTCGACATCGACGAGGGTCTCGTGCGCCGACTGCTCGACGCGCAGATGCCCGAGCTCGCCGACCAGCCGCTCGCCCTCGTCGAGCCTTGGGGCACCGACAACGCGATCTGGCGTCTGGGTACGGATCTCGTCGTCAGATTGCCGCGCATCGCGTGGGCGCGAGGACAACCCGAGAGGGAAGCGAAGTGGCTTCCCCGGTTGGCGCCGTACCTCCCGATCGTGTTGCCCGAGCCGGTGGCCGTCGGTGATCCCGACTTCGGCTATCCGTTTCCATGGGCGGTGCATGGATGGATACCGGGCCGTGGCGCATCGCCGGACACCATCGGCGATCCTGTCACGTTCGCACTCGATCTCGCGGCGGCTGTTCGCAGCCTGCAGCGCGCCGGTGGACGGCGCGCCTGCGGCACTCAACCGCGCTCGGCCGGTTCAGGACTACGACGATTCCACCCGATCGGCAATCGAGCGAGCGGCCCATCTGATCAACGCCGAAGCAGCCGTCGAGGTCTGGGAGGAAGCCCTCGCCGCCCCAGTCCACGACGAGCCGCCGGTCTGGGTGCAGGGTGACCTCGAAGGCAACTGTCTCGTGAGTGGCGGACGTCTGCGAGCGATCGTCGATTGGGGCTCGGCATGCCGCGGGATCCGGCGGTTGACGTGCAGGTCGTGTGGTCGCCGCTGTTCACCGATGCATCTCGCCGGGTGTTCCTCGACGAGCTCGAGATAGATGACGCCACCTTGAGTCGCTCGCGAGGCGCGGCGATCCACCAGGCCTGCGCTGCCCTCCCGTACTACCTCCAGAGCTACCCGCTGATCGTCGAGCGCTCGCGGCACAAGCTGGCGGTCCTCGGCGTGGCCTCCCTAGACGGCTCCTAGCCGGCACCGAGGCGTTGCCCATCATGCTGCTGCGTGGGGGATGCGGGATGTCTGCCGGCGTTCAATCGGCGGTGACCTCGCCGCCGGCGGTCGCCTTCGCCCACTTGTAGTCGGCCTTGCCGTTCGGCCCGCGCAGGATCGTAGGGACGAACACCACCTTGCGGGGTCGCTTGTATCGCGCGAGGTGCTCGACGCTGCCCTCCAGGTCGGCGGCATCGGCCTCGTCACCATCGTGCAGGGCCACGACTGCGGTGACCGCCTCGCCGAAGCGGTCGTCGGGGACCCCGACGATGAGGCAGTCGGCGACGGCCGGGTGCTGCTTCACCGCCTCCTCGACCTCCTCGGGGTAGATCTTCTCGCCGCCCGAGTTGATGCAGACCGACCCGCGACCGAGGAGGGTGACCGTCCCGTCGGTTGCGACCGTCGCGTAGTCGCCCGGGATCGACCATCGGCGCCCCGCGAGCACGCGGAATGTCGTCTCCGACTTCGAGGCGTCCTTGAAGTAGCCGGAGGGGATGTAGCCGCCCACCGCCAGCATCCCGATCTCGCCCGAGCCCGGCTCGACCTCGGTCCCGTCTTCGCGCAGGACCTTGGCGCTTGGGCCGATCGAGAAGCTCGCCGTCCGTGCGGCCGCGCCCGACGCGCTCATGGACGACGCGAACCCGACGCCCTCGCTCGAGCCGAGGGAGTCGACGCAGATCAGGTTCCCGCGGGCGCAGAGACCTTCCTTGACCTCCGACGTCCACATGACGCCGCTGCTGATTATCAGCTGGACCGAGGACAGGTCGTATGGCCGCCCGTCAGACTCCGCCTCCTCGAGCGCTCGGAGCATCGGCTTGGCGAACGCATCGCCGACGATCGCCATCTGGGTGACGCGCTCTCGTTCGACCACCTTCCAGAGCTCGTGCGGGTCGAAGTGGCGCGACGGCAGTGTCACGATCGTGCCGCCACAGAACATCGCCTGGAACGACGTGAATGCACCGGTGCCGTGCATCAGTGGAGACGCAGGGAGGTGGACGATGCTGCGACCTCCCTCGATGATCGTCGCGGCGATCTCGCCCGCCCCTTCGGAATGCTCCGGCATCGTGCCGCCGAGGAGCGGATAGCCGCCCTCACCGAGCACTCCGAAGAGGTCTTCGTGGCGCCACATCACGGCCTTCGGCATCCCCGTCGTGCCACCGGTGTAGAGGAAGTAGAGGTCGTCACCGGAGCGCTGCACCCTCTCCATCGGCTCGGCCGCGGCGATCAGCTCCTCGTAGCGGACGGCCTGATCCAGGTGGGGAGAGCCGTCGTCGACCTGCACCAGGAGCTTCAGGCGCGGGGCGCGGTCGACGACCTTTGCGACCTGGTCGGCGAGGCTGCCGTGGAAGAAGAGCGCCTCGGCGTCGGAGTTGTCGAGCAGGTAGGCGAGCTCGTCCTCCAGGTAGCGGTAGTTGACGTTGACCGGTACGGCCCGCAGCTTGAAGGCCCCGTAGAGGATCTCCAGGTACTCGTTCCCGTTGTACAGGTACTGGGCCACCTTCGAGTCGGGCCCGAGACCGGCGGCGCGCAGCGCCCCCGCGACTCGAGCGGCGCGTGAATCGAGCTCCTGCCATGTGCGTCGGGTCGCCCCGTGGGCGAGGACGGTGTGCTCGGGAAGAGCATCGCTCACCGACTCCCACACCGTCGCGAGGTTCCAGTCCACGTAGCTCCTCCTCGGGTCACCGCCAACGGGGATCGCAGGGGGCGAGTATTGCCCGACGAGGCGTGGCGGCGCATGTGGTCGAGCGGCGGGACGCCGGTAGATTTGGGCCATGGCGGAGCGGGGCGGCGACCAGCGGATCCCCCGGCCGGCCTCGTCGCGACCCGGCGGGCCGGCGCCCTGGGCCCACCTCGGATCGCCGTCGCGGCGCGTCACGCTCGCCGACGTCCGGGCCCGGCTGGTCGAGATCCCGGGTTCGCGTCCGGAGGATGCCTTCGGCGCGGCGGCGATCGCGGGTGCGCGCCCGGCGGCTGTGCTCGTGCCGCTCTTCGAGGAGGGCGGCGAGAGCGCGTGATCCTCACCAAGCGGCCGGAGACCATGCCGTCTCACCGCGGTGAGATCGCTTTCCCCGGTGGGAGGTTCGAACCGTCGGCCGACGCGGGTCTTCGCGAGACCGCGCTGCGCGAGGCCCGGGAGGAGATCGGTCTCGATCCGACACTCGTGGAGATCGTCGCGGACCTCGACGTCATCGGCACGGTGGGATCGGGGTTCGTGATCAGCCCGTTCGTGGGGTTTCTCCAGGGGCGCCCCTCCCTCACTCCCCCATCCGACCGAGGTGGTAAAGGTCTTCGACGTGGCTCTGTCCGAGCTGATGCACGACGATGCGTTCAGGGAGGAGAGATGGGACATGTGGGCCGACGACGTCCCCGTTCACTTCTACGAGCAGCCGGGAGAGACCGTGTGGGGCGCAACGGCCCGGATACTCACGGCGTTCCTCGCTCACGTGGTCGAGGGACGCTAGACCGCAGCGCGACCCCTACGGCGACGCGAGGGTAGAGATCGGCGCGTTCTGCGATCGTGCCGCGGCGACCGAGTCGTTGTCTACGAGCAGCACCAGGGCGAGCGCCAGCACGGCGGTGACGACGGCGGCGACCCAGAACGGAGCCGCGAGGCCGTAGCCCTCGGCGATCACGCCGCCGAGCAGCGCGCCGAACGGCATCCCGCCGAACGCGAGCAATCGGTAGACGCTGTTGACCCTCCCCAGCAGGTGGTCGGGGACTATCGCCTGGCGCAGGGTCACCGTCGTCACGTTCCAGGTGACGGCGACCCACCCGGCGACGGCGGAGGCGACGACGACCACCGCTGGCGAGCGCGTAGCAGGCAGCGCAGCCGTGGCCGCAGCCGACGTGAGCATGACGAGGCGGAGCGTCGATCCCTCTCCGATCGAGCGCAGAGGCGGTCGGATGTGATGCCACCGAGCAGGCCTCCGACGGCCATGCTCGAGAGTACGAGCCCGAACCCGGCCTCACTGAGACCGAGTCGCCGTGTGCAGAACAGCACCATGATGCCGACCATCATGTACTCGAGGAGGTTCCAGACTCCGAGTACGACGGCGATGACGCGCAGGAGGGGGTTGCGGAAGAGGTACGAGAGCCCCTCGGCGATGTCGGCGCGCAGGCTCCGTCTCGGAGGAGGTGTCGTGGACTCCATAGGTAGGGACGGGGCAGCGCGGATCCGCCACACGAGCAACGCCGCCAGGGCGAAGGAGGCGGCCTCCACGGCGAACGGCGCCGCTGCGGCCGCTGCGAAGAGGAGCCCACCGAACGGTGGGCCGACGAGATGGTTGGCCACGACCTCGCCGCTCTGGAGTCTCCCGTTCGCGGTGGCGAGGTTCTCAGGAGCGACGATCGAGGGCATCAGCGAGAGGGCAGCGGTGTCGAAGAGCGTCTCGGAGACGCCGAGGGCGAAGAAGACCACGTAGAGGATCGGCAGGCCGATCCAGTCGGTCGCGACGAGAAGGGTCAGGCCGCAGAAGGCGACTGCGCGGAACGTGTCCACGGCCACCATGACCCGCCGGCGGTCCAGGCGGTCGACCACTGCGCCGGAGAGCAGGGCGAAGAGAAGCCATGGCAGGGTCTGGGCCGCCGCCAGCCCCGAGACGAGACGGGCATCGGTGGTCAAGGTGGCAGCGAGGCTCGGAGCGGCGGTGAGCATGACCCCGTCGCCCAGGTTCGAGATGGTCCCCGCGGCGAAGAGCCGCCGGTAGTCGGATCCGAGGCGGCGCGTCCCCACGCCCCATGCTCCCTCACCGGGTACGCCGCGCGCCATGTACGGGCACCCCCGCTTCGCGTACGGCCCTGAGGTCCCCCGCCGCGACCGCCGGCCCGCGGTCCTGAGCCCCGCCTGTGGGCCCCGTCCCGCCGGCGCTTCGGCGGGCGGTATCCTCCGAGGTTCCAGACGTGCGAGCCAGGAGTGGTGCCCGTGGAGGTCGAGATCGGGATCGGCAAGTCGGGTCGTCGGGCGTATGGCTTCGACGACATCGCGATCGTGCCGAGCCGCCGCACTCGCGACCCCGAAGATGTCGACATCTCCTGGGAGATCGACGCCTTCAAGCTCGAGCTGCCGATGATGGCCGCCGCGATGGACGGCGTCGTATCCCCGCCGATAGCAGTGGAGGTCGGGCGCCTCGGCGGCCTCGCGTGCCTCAACCTCGAGGGGCTGTGGACCCGCTACGACGACACCGAGACGATATTCGAGGAGATCGGCTCGCTCTCGCCGGAGAAGGCGACCCGGAGGATGCAGGAGCTGTACCAGGAGCCGGTCAAGCAGGAGCTGATCGGACGGCGCATACGCGAGATCAAGGACGGCGGCGTCATCGCGTGTGCGTCGCTCACTCCCCAGCACGTCGAGGAGTACGCGAGCGCAGTCGTCGAGGCCGACCTCGACATCCTGGTGGTCCAGGGGACGGTCGTCTCGGCCGAGCACGTCTCGAAGTCACCCGACCGGCAACCGCTGAACCTGAAGAAGTTCATCCGTGAGTTCGACCTCCCGGTGATCGTCGGTGGGTGCGCGTCCTACTCGACGGCGCTGCACCTGATGCGGACGGGCGCCGTCGGAGTGCTCGTCGGCGTCGGACCGGGGCAGGCATGCACTAGCCGGGGCGTACTCGGCATCGGGGTGCCGCAGGCGACGGCAATCGCCGACGCGGCGGGCGCGCGGATTCGTCACCTCGACGAGACCGGTGTGTATGTGCACGTCATCGCCGACGGCGGGATGAGGACCGGCGGCGACGTCGCCAAGGCGATCGCATGCGGTGCCGACGCCGTAATGATCGGCTCGCCGCTAGCGGGCGCCTACGAGGCGCCCGGGCGCGGGTACCACTGGGGAATGGCCACGTTCCACCCTTCGCTTCCGCGAGGCGCCCGTGTCAACGTCGGGCAGAAGGGGACCCTGGCCGAGATCCTCGTCGGGCCGGCGCACGAGAACGACGGCACGCTCAACCTCTTCGGCGCTCTGCGCACCTCGATGGCGACCACCGGCTACGAGACGGTCAAGGAGTTCCAGAAGGCCGAGGTCATGGTGGCGCCCGCGCTTCAGACCGAGGGCAAGACGCTGCAGCGCGCAGGGCATCGGTATGGGCCGGTAGGGACCGGCGGTGACCGGTGACCCGGATCTCGTCCTGGTAGTCGACTTCGGCGCGCAGTACGCACAGCTGATCGCGCGGCGGGTGCGCGAGGCGCACGTGTACTCCGAGATCGTCCCCAGGTCGATGCCGGTTGCAGAGATGATCGCGAGGCGTCCGAAGGCGATCATCTTCTCCGGCGGGCCGGCGTCGGTGCACGCCGAAGGGGCACCCTCGATCGACCCTGCGATTTACCGGTCTGGCGTGCCGCTCCTCGGCCTCTGCTATGGAGCGCAGCTGATCTCACGCGACCTCGGCGGCGAGGTGGAGAGGACGGGGCGCGGCGAGTACGGGCGCACGGCACTGAAGGTCGGCGAGCCGGCCGTGCTCTTTCGCGACACGCCCACGGAGCTCAACGTCTGGATGAGCCACTTCGACACGATCAAGCAGGCACCGTCGGGCGCGACCGTCTTTGCATCCACACCGGACACGCCCGCCGCCGCGTTCGGCGACCGCGAGCGAGCGATCTACGGGGTGCAGTTCCATCCCGAGGTCGCTCACACCGAGCACGGCCAGGACGTGCTCAAGGCCTTCCTGACCGATGTCGCGGGTTGCCGCCCCACGTGGACGAAGGTCTCGATCATCGAACACGCCGTGGAGGAGATCAGAGCGCAGACACGTGGCGAGCGGGTCATCTGCGGTCTCTCCGGTGGAGTCGACTCGGCCGTCGCGGCGGCACTGGTGCACAAGGCGATAGGCGACCGGCTCACCTGCGTCTTCGTGGATACGGGGCTGTTGCGTCTCGGCGAGGCGGAGCAGGTCGAGGACACGTTCCGCAGGCAGTTCGAGATCGACCTGGTTCACGTGAAGGCGGCCGATCGGTTCGTCGCCGCCCTCGACGACGTGCTCGACCCCGAGCGGAAGCGCAAGATCATCGGTGAGACCTTCATCCGTGTCTTCGAGGAGACGGCCCGCGACTTCGACGACGCCCGCTTCCTCGTCCAAGGGACGCTCTACCCCGACATCGTCGAGTCGGGGGGAGGCGACAACGCGAACATCAAGTCGCATCACAACGTCGGCGGCCTCCCCGACGACATGAACTTCGAGCTCGTCGAACCGCTGCGGAACCTCTTCAAGGACGAGGTGCGCGATCGGCGAGGAGCTGGGGCTCCCGGAGGAGGTCGTCTGGCGCCAGCCGTTCCCGGGGCCCGGACTCGCGGTGCGGATCATCGGCACGATCACGGCCGAGCGGATCGAGGTGCTACGACGCGCCGACGCGGTCGTGATCGAGGAGATCAAGCGCGCAGGGCTGTACCGGGAGATCTGGCAGTCGTTCGCCGTGCTCCCCGCGGTGCGCACCGTGGGCGTCATGGGTGACGAGCGCACCTACGCCTACCCGATCGTGATCCGGGCAGTGACCTCCGACGACGCCATGACCGCCGACTGGGCGCGCATCCCCTACGACGTGTTGGAGCGGATCGCGTCGAGGATCATCAACGAGGTCCCCGGCGTCAACCGAGTCGCCTACGACGTCACCAGCAAGCCCCCCGGGACGATCGAGTGGGAGTGAGGCGGACCTCCGAACGCCCCATTCGTGTTTGGACCAATCTGGTCGCCATGGCTCGGCTGACGTCCAAACAGGGTGGTGGGGGTCGAGGCGTCGTGCGCTGACCGTGCCGGCGTAGGGTGCGGTCGTGCGGGCACTGGTGCAACGGGTCACCGAGGCGGGTGTCATCGTCGACGGCGAGCGGGTCGGTGCGATCGGGCCGGGTCTCTGCGTCCTTGTCGGTGTCACCCATTCCGACACCCCGGCCGTCGCTGCGAGGCTCGCGACGAAGGTCTGGAACCTGCGCGTCTTCGACGATGAATCCGGGGCGATGAACCTCTCGCTGGCCGACACCGGGGGTTCCGCTCTCGTGGTCTCCCAGTTCACGCTCTACGGCGACACGCGCCGGGGGCGCCGGCCAGGTTGGTCTGCGGCGGCGCCGCCGGACGTGGCCGAGGGGCTGATCGCCGAGTTCGTCGACGCGCTCAGGGTGGCGGGATGCGAGGTCGCGACGGGGAGGTTCCGAGCCGAGATGCTCGTCTCGCTGGTCAACGACGGCCCGGTGACGCTGCTCCTGGAGTCCGACGCGACCGATTGACCTGCTTGTCGCGCAACCCGCGAGACGGCCCGAGATCGCCCGAGACGGCGCGAAACGGAGCCGGGAAGGGCACCGAACACCTGTCCGGGGCAAGGCGTGTGGCCGGTAGGATGGCGGGTCCATGCAGGAGACCGAGCCCGACCTCAATCCCGCGCAGTCGGAGGCCGTGACTCTGCCGCCGGGTCCGGTGCTCGTCGTCGCCGGCGCCGGTTCGGGCAAGACGAGGGTCCTCACGCGCCGTCTCGCGCATCTCGTCCTCGATCGGGGGGCCTCGCCGTTCGAGATCCTCGCCATCACGTTCACCAACAAGGCGGCCGCCGAGATGAAGGACAGGGTCGGCGTGCTCGTCGGCCCCGTCGCCCAGCGGATGTGGGTCTCCACCTTCCACTCGGCCTGCGCCCGGATCCTGCGGCGGGAGGCGACGCTGCTCGGCTACCGGCCGTCGTTCACGATCTACGACCAGTCCGACGCCGTGCGGCTGACCGACTACGTGCGCCGCGACCTCGACCTCGATCCGAAGCGATTCTCTGCCCGGCAGCTGCACGGGCGGATCTCGTCACTCAAGAACGAGATGATCGTGCCGGAGGAGTTCGCCGCGACGGCAGCGGGCCCTGCGGAGGAGCGGCTTGCCAAGGTGTACACGGAGTACCAGCGGCGCCTCGCCGAGGCGTCGGCTGCCGACTTCGACGACCTCCTCCTCCTCGCCGTCCGCCTCTTCCGTGAGCACCCGGTCGCCCGTGAACGGTGGAGCCGCCGCTTCGCCCACGTGCTGGTCGATGAGTTCCAGGACACGAACCTCGCTCAGTGGGAGCTCGTACGGCACCTCGGCGAGGATCACCGCAGCGTCACGGCGGTGGGTGACAGCGATCAGTCGGTGTACCGCTTCCGGGGAGCCGACTTCCGGAACATCGCGCGGTTCGAAGAGACGTTCGAAGACGCCACGGTCGTGGTCCTCGACCAGAACTACCGCTCCACGCAGCGGATCCTCGACGCCGCCAACGCAGTCATCGCCAACAATCCGTCGCGTCACGCGAAGCACTTGTGGACCGAGGCCGGTGCGGGTGACCCGATCATTCGGTACCAGGCCGACGACGAGCACGATGAGGCCGCGTACGTCGTGCACGAGATCCGCACCCTCACCGACGCACACGGATTCCGCCACGGCGACATCGCCGTCTTCTACAGGACGAACGCGCAGAGTCGCGTCGTCGAGGAGGCGCTCGTGCGCTCCGGTGTGCCGTACCGGGTCTTCGGCGGGGTGAAGTTCTACGACCGGCGGGAGGTCAAGGACGCGCTCGCCTACCTGCGCGCGATCGTGAACCCCGACGACGAGGTGTCGTGGAAGCGCATCGTCAACGTCCCGAAGCGCGGCGTCGGGGACACCTCGATAGCGAAGGTCGACTCCTATGCGAAGGGTGCCGGCCTGACGTTCCGCGAGGCGATCGTCGAGGCGCCCGTCGCCGGCGTTATCGGGAAGGCACTCGGAGGCCTGCGCGATCTGCTCGAGCTCGTCGACGGTCTCGCCGATGTGCACGATGGTGGAGTGGCGGCCGTCCTCGAGGCCGTCCTCGCCCGCACTGGCTACGTCGCCGAGCTGGAGTCGGAGCGCTCGATCGAGGCACAGGGGCGCATCGAGAACCTGCAGGAGCTCGTCGGTGTTGCTCGCGACTTCGACGAGCAGGTCGAGCGTGGCGACCTCCACGGCCTCGTGGCGATCGGCGGCATCGGAACCTTCGACGCGCTCGACGCCGAAGGTGCCGCGTCGCTCGCGACGCGGGAGGCGGCTCCTGGAGGGGGCGATGCGGCAGTCGATCTCGGTCAGGCAGAGGTGCCGGTGGGGCTGGCACGGGTCCAGGCCTTCCTGGAGGCGATCTCGCTCGTCACCGACCTCGACGAGGCGGATCCCGACCAGAGCTCGGTGACCCTGATGACGCTTCACTCGGCGAAGGGTCTGGAGTTTCCGGTGGTCTTCGTGGTGGGCCTCGACGACGGCGTCTTCCCCCACGTCCGGAGCCTCGGCGACCCCGATGAGCTCGAGGAGGAGCGGCGTCTCTGCTACGTCGGCATCACGCGGGCCGAGAAGCGCCTGTACCTCTGCAACGCGTGGAGCCGCACTCTCTTCGGCGCTACCGACTACCACCCGCCGAGCCGGTTCCTCGAGGAGATCCCCGAGGCCCTCTGCGAGGTGGTCGGTGGCGAGGGAGGGGCCGGGGCGGCCTGGGCTCCGGTCGCGACGCGCTCGTTCAGGCGGCGCTCCGGCGGAGCGGCGGATACGGCATGACGCGCAGCGGTGGGAGCGACGGGAGCGACGTCGGACGCGACAGCGGTCGCGGCGGCGGGCGCGGCGACGGGAGTGACGGCGGGGCCCGGTCGGGTGGTGGCGCCCAGGGCGCGCCCCAGGGGGCGCGGGGCGCCGAGCAGATCGGCCTGCGCGTCGGCGACGACGTCTGCCACGACAAGTTCGGCGAGGGAGTGATCATCGACCTCACCGGTGACGGCGACAAGGCCGAGGCAAGGGTCAGGTTCCGTGACGCCGGCGAGAAGACCCTCCTCCTCGCCTGGGCCCCCTCACCCGCCTCTGAACCACGAGCGTCGATAGACCACAATATGTGTGGTCTATCGACGCTCGTCCTGGTGGGGGTCAGGGGGTGGGGGGCTGGGGAGTCGCGGAAGTCGACGAGGAGGGCGCCGTCGACATCTCCGGTCCCGAGCGATGTGGGGTAGCGCTCCAGATCTCCGAAGGCGATCTCGGCGCCGCCGCATGTCCAGGCGTCGAGTGAGCCCTCCAGCGCACGGTGCAGTCGTTCGCGTCCATCCTGGGTCGTACGGCGACGGTGACGCCGTCGTCGAGGGCCAGCCAGAAGGCGCAGTTGCCGCCACCGGTCACGAAGTAGGGGCCACCTTCTTCGAGCCTCTGCTCGATGTCGGCGGCCTGGCCGGCCACGAAGCGGCCGCACTCGGTGGAGCCCGAGCGGTTGGTGATCATGTAGAGAGCCCCTCCGACGAAGCCTCCCACGAGCAGGAATGCCACCAGGGCGGCGGTCAGGAACTTGAGCTGTGACTTCTGTCTGCGACTCAGCATCGGCCGTCGTCTCGGCGTCTCGGCGTCTCGGGTCGTCACGGCGCCGCGGGCGGCCACCGTCGCGACCGTTGGCCCGGCTCGGGCGCCGGTCGGTATCGTTGCCCCGCCGCAGGCCGGGCTCCGGTCTAGCGCGGCGAGGAGGAACGGATGCGCCGACGCTACCGCGCCGTAATCGCCAAAGCCGGTCTCGACGGCCACGACCGGGGTGTGAAGGTCATTGCCCGCGCCCTGCGCGACGCGGGGTTCGAGGTCGTCTACACGGGCCTCTTCCAGACCCCGGAACAGGTTGCCGAGGCTGTGCTCCAGGAGGACGCCGACGCAGTCGGACTCTCCATGCTGTCGGGAGCGCACATGACTCTCATCCCTCGCACGGTCGATGAGATGCGCTCCAGAGGCCTCGACGACGTGGTCGTCTTCGCCGGCGGAATTATCCCCGACGCCGATCTCGCGGACCTCGAGGCAGCGGGAGTCGCAGCGGTGTTCACTCCCGGCGCGGCACTGGCCACGATCACGGAGTGGCTGGAGACGGAGCTGGACGCCCGGGAGGCGCGGATCAGCGCCCCGAACGGGTGACAACGAAACCTACACAGGAGCAACGGTGGACCTCTTCGAGTACCAGGGCAAGCAGCTGTTCGCGCGCTACGGCATACCGGTCTCTGCCGGCGAGGCGGTGCAGAGCGTCGACGACGCGGTAGCCGCGGCGGACCGAGTCGGCTATCCGGTCGTCGTGAAGGCACAGGTGCAGGTGGGTGGCCGTGGCAAGGCCGGCGGGATCAAGCTCGCGGCGAACGCCGACGAGACGCGTACGCACGCCGCCAACATCCTCGGCATGGACATCAAGGGCCACCTCGTGAACGTGCTCTGGGTCGAGCGCGCATCCGACATCGCCGAGGAGTACTACGCGCCGTTCACGCTCGACAGGGCGGCGAAGAAGCATCTGGGGATGCTCTCGGCGCAGGGCGGCGTCGACATCGAGGGTGTCGCCGCGGAGAACCCGGAGGCGATCGCGAGAATTCACGTCGACCCCGTCGACGGACTCCCAGAGCAGGCGTGCCGGGCCTGGGTCGCGGCGGCGAACCTCAACCCCGACGCGACCGAGGGCGCAGTCGAGATCCTGACGAACCTCTATCGGGCATACGTCGACGGCGACTGCGACCTGGTGGAGATCAACCCGCTCATCCTCACTCCCGAGGGCAAGGTGCACGCCCTCGACGCGAAGGTCACACTCGACGAGAACGCCGAGTTCAGGCACCCCGAGTGGAGCGAGTACGACGCGACGGTGACGCTCGACGAGCGCGAGCGCTTCGCTCGTGAGAAGGGCCTGAACTACATCGGCCTGGACGGCACCGTCGGCATCATCGGCAACGGCGCAGGGCTGGTCATGAGCACGCTCGACGTGGTCAACCAGGTTGGCGGCTCTGCCGCGAACTTCCTCGACGTGGGTGGCGGCGCCAGCGCAGACCTGCTCGCCGGAGCCGTCGAGGTCGTCAACAGCGACCCGAACGTCAAGGCGATACTCGTGAACATCTTCGGCGGAATCACCAAGTGCGACGAGGTCGCGAACGGGATCGTCGAGGCACTCGGTCGTGTCGAGGTGCGCTCACCCATCGTCATCCGCCTCGACGGCACCAACGCCGACGACGGTCGGGCGATCATCAAGGCACACGAGTCCGACAGCCTGATCTCCCAGCCCACCATGCTCGACGCCGCCCGCAAGGTCGTCGAGCTCGCATCACTCTGACTCAGCGAGACCACCGAACGGATCGAGGAACAGAACAGTGAGCATCTTCGTCGACGAGAGCACGAAGGTCGTCTACCAGGGACTGACCGGCAGCCAGGGGCGCTTCCATGGGATGCGCAACCGCGCCTACGGGACGCAGGTCGTGGCGGGCACCAACCCGAAGAAGGCCGGTACCGACGTCGAAGGGGTGCCGATCTTCGCCGATGTCGCCGCGGCCCGCGCCGCGACGGGCGCGAACGTATCGTGCATCTTCATCCCGGCGCCGGGGGTGAAGGACGCGGTCGTCGAGGCGGCTGAAGCCGGCATGGAGCTGGTAGTGGTTATCACCGAGGGCGTGCCCGCGCACGACGAGGCCTTCTTCTTCAACGACCTGAAGCGACGTCACCCGGGAACGCAGCTCCTCGGCCCGAACTGCCCTGGGATAATCTCGCCGGGCAAGTGCAACATCGGCATCACGCCAGGGAGATCGCCCTACCCGGCGGGCCGGTGGGCATCGTGAGCCGCTCGGGCACCCTCACCTATCAGGCGCTGCACGAGCTGACCCGGCAGGGGATCGGCCAGACGACCTGCGTCGGGATCGGCGGCGACCCGGTCCCCGGTACGACCTTCATCGACTGCCTCTCCCGCTTCGAGGCCGACCCGGAGACCGCCGCGGTGATCATGATCGGGGAGATCGGTGGCTCGGCCGAGGAGGAGGCCGCCGAGTTCATCGGCGCGAGCATGAGCAAGCCCGTGGTCTCCTACGTTGCGGGTGTGACCGCGCCTCCGGGCAAGAAGATGGGACACGCCGGCGCGATCATCTCCGGGTCGAAGGGGACGGCCGCGGCGAAGATCGAGGCCCTCGAGGCAGTCGGGGTGCGCGTGGCGCAGAACCCGACCGAAGTGGGCGTTCTCATGGCCGAGGTCGTGCGCGGGTCGTAACGGCGGGGACCCCGGAGCCGCGCGACGGCGACCTTCCGCTGCGGGCTGTGCTAGTCGCTCAACGTCACGCCGCGTTGACGGCCGACGGCGGCGACGAGCATTGCGACGGAGCCGAGGAGCATCAGCCAGAACCCGATCGCGATGCCGTAGGGATCCTTCTCCTGGATGAGGAACGCGATCATCATCACAGTCGCCTGGAACCCGACGGCGACGTGAATCTGACTCCAGCCGAGGCCCAGGAATCGTTCCGGGAGCTTCACGCCGGTGAAGCTCGAGAGCGCGACGTGGACGATCGCTACGGCTGCACAGAGGACCGGTATCAATGTCACCGGTGAGAACAGGTCGCTGCTCCACGCGCTCCGGCTGATGCTCGCGCCGAAGTCGGAGTAGTCGTAGAAGTCGAGCAGCGAGCCGACGACCACGATGCCGCCTGCGACGAGGGTGACGAGGTCGATCGTCGTTGGATTCTTCCGTTCCACGCTGGGGCTCCCTTCCCGGGTGTCGCCGTTCACGCCTGTGCCTCCGAGCTACCGATCAGAGGTGCGAGGGATCCGTAGAGCGCCCCTGCGGAGCCGATGAGCATCAGCCAGAGGCCAGGACCGGCGTCGTCGGAGTTGACCAACCACCCGGCCGACATCAGCACCGCGAAGACGGCGAGGACAGCGTTGATCTGCGCCCAGGTGAACCCGAAGACGAGATCCGGGAGCTTCACGCCGGCGAGCTTGGAGAGCGCGACCGGCACGGCCATCAGCAGCCCGTAGATCGGGATCAGGGTGACGATGGGCAGCCAGCCGGTTCCCCAGGCGTTGGTGTCGCCGCTGAAGTCGAGGAAGGATCCGACCAGCATCACGGCGCCCGCGCCGATGAGGATCAAGTCGGTCGGGGTCGGCTTGGCTCTCTCCACAACGCCTCCATGGGGCCTGGATGCCAACGTCAGGGCGATCAGCTACCCGGCCATGAGAACACATTCCGGCGCGAACCTCAACGAATGGCGAAGCGCGGCGCGCATCACGAGGAGGCGCCGAATTGGGCGACCCCCGCCGAGGCGGGGGTCGCGTAGCGGTGCTTGCAGTCGATGCATGCCGTGGTGGCAAGAGGTATGACAAGAGGAGTGCGCGCCGCGCTCGGCGCGCACTCCTCCTACCGTCTGCCGTCGTGTATCCGTATGCGTAGCTAGGCGGCTGAGGACCGCTCCTTGTTGATGGTGAAACCACCGAAGGCGAGTCCGGCGCCGCAGAGGAAGCCGATCCACATGCCGAAGCCGACGTAGTCGCTCTCGCCGATGAACTTGATGACCACGAGAGCCAGCACGGCGATGCCGCCGAACATGTGGACCTGTCCCCAGGAGAAGTTCCCGAGCTTCTCGGGCAGCTCTGCGAGCCCGAGCTTCGAGACGATCACCTGGGCGGCCATGGCGACGCCGAGCAACACCGCGAGCATCGACCAGAGAGCGCCGGGGCTCTGCCAGCCGCTACGCGTGTACGAGTAGCTGACCCCGAACGCGCTTCCGATGTCGACGCTGTACCACGGCAGGAAACTGTCGATCAGGAGCAGTGCCCCGGCGGCGGCGACGATCTTCTCGCCAAGGGTCAGGTCTTTGAGCTTGTCCACTGATACCTCCGATTAGGGCGTGCGCTCCGTGAGAGTCGCGGTCAAGTAGATCATGCCGGGCGGCGCGAGACGAGGATTTCCGACTGCCTGGGTCGCGCGGAGGTGTCTCGCGCTAGCCTCCGCCGCGTGCGACTCGGGGTACTGGCATCGGGGAGCGGCACGATCCTGCGGGCGATCCTCGACCGCGGCCTGCCCGTGGTGGTGGTCGTCGTCGACAGGGCCTGCGGGGCAGTCGAGGTGGCCCGAGGAGCGGGAGTACCGGTCGAAGTCGTCGAGCGCACGGAGTTCGGTCCCTCCTTCGACCGGGTTGGTTACACGCGCAGAGTGGTCGAGGTGCTCACTCACAGTGCGGTCGATCTGGTTGCCATGGCCGGCTTCATGACGATTCTGGAGAGCCCGCTCTTCGACGCATACGGCGGACGGATCACGAACACCCACCCGGCGCTGCTGCCGGCGTTCAAGGGCGCACGTGCGGTCGAGGCGGCGGTGGAGGCGGGTGTGAAGGTGACGGGGTGCACCGTCCACATCGCCACGCTCGACGTCGACGACGGCCCGATCCTCGCCCAGGAGGCGGTGGAGGTGCTCCCGGGAGACACGGTCGAGACCCTCCACGAGAGGATCAAGGAGGTCGAGCGCCGCCTCTATCCGGGCGTGCTCGACCGCCTGGTCCGCGGAGACGGGATCCCGACGGCGAAGGCGGGGCCGGCAGCGATGAGGGACGAGCGGTGAACGATGAGCGGTGAACGATGAGCGGTGAACGGTGAACGGTGAACGATGAGGAATGAGTCATGAGGACGAAGATCACGCGGGCTCTCCTCTCCGTCTTCGACAAGGAGGGCCTCGCCGACCTTGCCGGGGCGCTCTCCGACCTCGGCGTCGAGCTCGTCTCCTCGGGCGGGACGGCCACTGCCATAGAGGCTGCCGGGCTGCCCGTGACCCGGGTCGACGACGTCACCGGGAGCCCCGAGATGCTCGAGCACCGGGTCGTGACGCTCCACCCGGCCATCCACGGCGGGATCCTCGCCGACCTCGGCAAGGAGAGCCACAGGGCCGACTTGGAGCGCCTGGGCATCAGGCCGTTCGACCTGGTCGTGTCCAACCTCTACCCGTTCCTGGAGCGCCCCGACGTCGAGACGATCGACATCGGGGGCCCGACGATGGTGCGCGCCGCGGCCAAGAACCATGCCTGGGTCACGATCGTCACCTCGCCGGCCCAGTACGCGCCGCTGCTCGAGGAGCTGAGGGCGAACGACGGCGCGGTCGGCGACGAGACCCGCCGCGCCTTCGCGCTAGAGGCGTTCGCGCACACCGCCGCATACGACGCGGCGATCGTGCAGTGGCTCCAGGAGAGCGAGGCGCTACCCCGCCACCTGGTCGTCCCCCTCGAGCGGACAGACGAGGAGCTCCGATACGGCGAGAACCCCCACCAGCGAGCCGCGCGCTACCGCAGGCGCGGAACGACATCGTGGTGGGACGGCGTAGTGCAGCATGGCGGCCTCGCCCTCTCTTACCTCAACTTCTACGACGCCGACGCGGCGTGGCGACTCGTCCACGACCTGGGCGACGCGCCCGCGTGCGCCGTCATCAAGCACGCCAACCCGTGCGGGGTGGCCGTCGACGCCGACCTCGCCACCGCCTACGAGAGGGCACTGGCCTGCGACGAACGCTCCGCGTTCGGCGGGATCGTCGCCCTCAACCGCCCGGTAGACGCCGCGACCGTCGAGCGCATGGTCGCCGGCCCGCAAGCCGACGTGGTGATCGCCCCCGGATACGGGCCGGGCACGGTCGAGGCGCTCGCCGCCAAGCGCAAGAACACCCGTGTGCTGGAGGCGCAACCGCCCGAGGCGCTCGGGCTCGACCTCCGGCAGATTTCGGGC
Organism: Acidimicrobiia bacterium; assembly: GCA_027494135.1. GTDB lineage: Bacteria > Actinomycetota > Acidimicrobiia > IMCC26256 > PALSA-610 > JAOSJK01. Next base: position 1,528,815 of record JAOSJK010000001.1, read on the forward strand.
GGATTCCTGGTACAGGACGCCCACTCGTTCGTGGCGGGCCGCGACCAGTGGAAGGTCGTGACCGAGGCGGCGCCCACCGACGCCCAGTGGGCCGACATCGAGCTCGCGTGGCGCGTCTGCGGGCACGTCAAGTCGAACGCGATCGTGCTGGTGAAGGACGGGCAGGCGGTCGGCGTCGGTGCGGGCCAGCAGAACAGGGTCGAATCGGGCGAGATCGCGGCGAAGAAGGCGGCAGGGAGAGCGGTTGGCGGTGCCTGTGCCTCCGACGCGTTCTACCCGTTCCCCGACGGGGTCGAGGCCGCTGCGTCGGCAGGAGTCGCGGCGGTGGTACAGCCCGGCGGCTCCGTTGGCGACAAGGCCGTGATCGCGCGCGCCGACGAGCTCGGCCTGGCGATGATCTTCACCGGTGAGCGGCACTTCCTGCACTGACGACGAGACGACGACGCGACGAGCGGAGGGCGACGGTGACTGCGACGATTCTCGACGGTAGGGCCAAGGCAGCGGAGGTCAAGGACGAGCTCCGCGCCCGCGTAGCGGCGCTCGCCGAGCGTGGCGTCACTCCCGGACTGGCAACGGTCCTGATCGGCGACGACCCGGGCTCGCACGTTTACGTCCGCAGCAAGCACCGTGCCTGCGCCGACCTGGGCGTCGCCTCGTGGAGGCACGACCTCGCCGCCGACTCGTCGCGAGAGGAGGTGCTCGACCTGATCGCGCAGCTCAACGCGAATCCCCAGGTCGACGGATACCTGATCCAGTACCCGGTCCCCGACCACCTCGACTACTCGGAGCTGATCCTCGCCGTCGACCCGACGAAGGACGTCGACGGTCTGCACCCGCAGAACCTCGGGTTCCTAGCGCTCGGGGTGCCCGGCCACCCGAGGCCCGGTACGCCGCAGGGCATCGTGGAGCTGCTGGTTCGGCACAAGGTGCCGATCGAGGAGCGCCACGTCGTGATCGTCGGGCGGGGGCCCACCGTCGGAAGGCCCCTCTCGATGCTCCTGTCGTTGAAGGCCGAGCACGCGAACGCGACCGTCACGCAGTGCCACACCGGCACGCACTTCCTCCCCGAGTTCACACGTCAGGCAGACATCCTCGTCGCCGCGACCGGGAGAGCGGAGCTGATCACGGCCGACATGGTCAAGCCCGGCGCAGCCGTTCTCGATGTGGGCATCACGCGCACCGACGAGGGGATCGCCGGTGACGTCGCCGGCGACGTGATGGATGTGGCCGCTTGGGTCGCTCCGGTACCGGGCGGGGTCGGCCCGATGACGATCGCGATGCTGCTGCGCTCGACCGTCGAGGCGGCCGAGCGGAGGGCCGGAGCATGACTGCCAATCCCGAGCACTCACCTGGCGCCGCAGCGGAAGCGTGTCCGCTCTGCGGTGCACCCGTCGCCCCCGGCTCGCCGCGGTGCGCGGAGTGCGGCCTGCACCAGTCGACGGGGCCGGAGAGACCGAACCCGTTCACCGCCGCGAGCCTCTGGGCGCTCGCCGGCCTTCTCGCCGTCGTCTATGCCCTCACGGTCGTCGCGGTCATGGTCGCCCGCTGAGGCGTCCTGCTCGGCTCGACCCGACCGCGCGTACCGGCGGTTGGTCGGAGCGGCGGCTCATCAGGAGCTAGCACGCGCGAAGGCGGCAATCTCGCGCACGTACGCCGGGTAGGCGTCGAGCAACACGCCGATCGCCTCTGCAACGGACTCAACGCGAATGTCGGCGTAGCGATGGACGAGGACGTTGCGCAGGCCCGCGGTCGGGGCAAGCCGCTCGGCGAGCTCTGCGGAGAGAGCGTTGGCGCGCGCTGCGGCCTCGAATGATGATCGACCGGTATCCGGGGCTACGCCGAGAACTGAAGCGGCGATGTGCGCGTTCACGTCGACTGCCAGATCCACGATCACCTGGATGAGGCGCTCGGATGCGGCACGGGTGAGGGGCTCATCGCGTAGGCGGTCGGCGGAGATCCCCCGTAGGGGGATAGCTCGTCGAGCGCCGTTCTGATCAGCGTCAGCCGCGCGGTGACGACGCCGATGTCGAGGAGCGAAGGTGTCATCTCGCGAGCAGGTCGAGCTGGAGAGCGCGGAGCCAGGCCGTGTCGCGCCGCTCGGCGAGCGCCGCCATCTGGGCGATCGCGTATGCACCCGGCTCGTCCTCGTAGAGCGGGGTGCCGACGAGAGCCTCCGCGCGCAAGACGGGGCCGGCATCATCGAGGAGGGCCAGGTCGACACGGTCGCAACCCGAGACGCGGGTCAGGGCGTCGATGAGGCCGAGCACGTCTGGGGCGCCCCGGAAGCTCACAGCGACGTCGAGGTCGTTGGGCTCCTTGGCCCCATCTCTCGCCGCAGTCCCGAACAACCCGAGCAGGCGTACACCCAGTAGGCGGCACAAGTTGTCGAGCTCTCCGGAGTCGGCGGCCGCGACCAACCGTCGAGCTCCCTCACGGACTCCGGCATCGTCGTTCACGTCCGGTCATGGTACCGACGGGGTGTGGTAGCAGCGCGTCTCGTCGATCCGGGCCGCGTTGGGCCCTGGGGCCCCGCCATTCGCTGCAAGTGCGGGCGAAGTACTACGATTATGAAGTACGACTTAACAGTAGGATGACCGCTGGGTAGCATGGCCGCCATGAAGCTGAGCATCAGCGTTCCTGACGACCTCTGGACCTCCGTGGCACGAGAGGGCGAAGCGCCGTCCCACACCGTTCAGCGGGCACTGCGAGAGACCGCCTCACGAAGTGCCACCGCCGAGGTCGACTTCAGCGGGCTGCCACGGTCGGTTCGGGACGCGCTCGTCGCGGCGTGTGAGGACAACGCTCGCGAGGCACACGAACTCGAGAACATCGCGGTGGAGTTGGCCGTCGTGTGCTCACGGCTGCTTCCGTGGCGCCGGCTCGACGCGTACGCGGGGGCCGTTCATCCCGGCGCCTTCCTGCGCGACGAACTGGTGAAGCTGGCGCTCGAGGATGTCGACCCGCTCTCCAAACTCTACGTTGACGACGACGCCGTCGGTCGGCGGGTCGACGACACCGATGAGGAGCAGGGCGTGGGCGCCAGGGTCAGCGATCTGCACCTGGCTGAGGAGTTGCCTCTGGCCGCGCTCTCGGAGGAGGAGGAGCGGGAGTACGGACCCTGGTTGAGTCAGCTCGTGTCGCGCATGGCCGGGGGCCGTCCGATTGACTGCGGCGACTACGACGAGCAGGTGCAGGCGGCGCACCTCATCGCGGCGCGGCAGAACTCGGGTCTGACTGCCACGGAGCTCATACGACTCAATCGACTTACCCGTGGTGACGCCGACGGCGACGAGGACGAAGGTGTCGACGACGACGTGCGACTCGAGCAGGCGATGCAGAGATCGGCGGATGAGAGAGACCAGATGCTGAAGAGCGCGCTCGAGGACATCGAGCACCGCCGCCGCACCGGTGAGCGCTTCAGCAGCCATCCGTGGGGAACCTTGAGGGGCATGCTGGACGACGTGGGAATGATCCTCGATCTGCTCAGCGTCCTCGAAGTCGGCCCCACATTCGCAGCTGCATTCGACAAGGCGATGTACGCGATCCGAGACCGAGTCCGTGCCGCCATCGCGGTGCGCGGTGAGGAGCCGTCATGAGCACTCGACCGATGAAGAGCCCGTCCGCGCCGAAGACGACCGGACGACTTGCGACGCCGGACTATGAGCGCCTCGCACCCGTTCCTCGCCTCTCGGTGTGTGAAGGCACTCGCCCGAGAACCGCCCATGTCGTGGATCTTGACAACATCGTCGGGCCCCCGGCCCTGCACGGGGTCTCCGAGCACCGCGCGATCATTGGTGCCGCATATCCGGCGGCTTCGATCGACTACCAGCGTCGCTACGTGCGGGGAGACGACCTGGTATGGGTCGCGTGCGACGCGAGTTCTGCGCTCGCGGTCGCTCCCTGCTGGCGATCCGGCCAGCTCTCGTGGGGACGCGGACGCGACGGTGCCGACCGGGCGCTGTTGCGCCACTTCGACATCGCCGCCGCGATCCGCGGTTGCGGGCGCCTGGTGATCGCGTCGGGCGACGGAGTGTTCACCGAGGTTGCACTGGCTGCGCGCCGGCGGCCTCGAGGTAGTGGTAGTCGCGTGGCCGGGCACGCTCTCGCGCAGGCTCGGCTTCGCGGCGAGCAGTGTTCACTACCTAGGACCCCATCTCGAAGCTGCGTGACCCAGGCCCGTCGGAGCTCGGTCGAAGCCGCTTCGGCGGGCTCCGCGGGCGGGGGTAGCGCCAGAGTCCGGTCGTCAGCGCACGTGCCCGCTCGTCAATCACGCCCTTCCTCAAAATCGCAGGGAATCTGCCCGTCGTGCTTCCAAGTTCCGCTTCCTGGCGTCGTTCCACGCGGAACCTCGGCCGAGGGCGGGTCGCGAATCCCGTCGCATCTCGCGGGGGCGGGTGGCCGGTACCGTGGTGCCGTGCACCCTCGGTCGATTCCGCTCGACACGGACCCAGATGTCTGGGACGTCCTCGTCGCTCGATGGCGGACGATGACGATCGACGAGAGGGTCACCCTCGTCGATCGGTTGCACGCCGACGTCACCGCGCTGGCGCTGGCCGGCATCCGTGAGGCGCACCCGTCACTTGCCGAGCGGGAGGTGCTGCATGAGCTCGCTCGCCGGCGTTTCGGCTCCCGCCTCGCCGATGAGGCCTACGGCCGCACGGAAGGCTGATGGAAGCCGGGAGCCCGTCGGCACTGGCCGTGCGCTTGGCAGAGGTGTTCGAGGAACTCGGCATTCCCTACGCGCTGGGCGGTTCGCTGGCCAGCTCGCTCCTGGGAGAACCTCGTACGACGGTCGACGTCGACATCGCTGTGAGACTGGACGTTGTCTCGGGCGAGTCGCTTCTCGAGCGCGTAGGGGGCGAGCTCTACGTTTCTCTCGCTGCGGCCCGGGAGGCGATTCGGGTGCATTCGTCGTTCAATCTCGTGGACACCGGGAGCGCACTCAAGGTCGACCTCTTCGTTCTCGGCGACGGCCTTCTCGACCGGATGCAGCTCGGGCGCCGGGTGAGGATCCAATTCCCCGGCACGGAATCGGGCATCTGGGTGACCTCTGCGGAGGACCAGGTCCTGCGGAAGCTCGACTGGTTTCGCCGTTCGGGTGGCACGTCGGAACGGCAGTGGCGTGACGTCGTCGGGATCTTGCGGGTGCACGCGGATTCCATGGACATTGACTACATGTCTGAGTCTGCGGCGGAGGTCGGGCTCGGCTCCAACCTCGACGCAGCGCTTCGAGAGGCCCGCCCGTCCGGCCCTTCGGGTTGACGGGTCGTTGCCTTCGTTGGCAGTGGGTTGTGCCTGTTCGTTCTTGGCGCCGCACGCTGTCGCTTCGGCGGGCTCGTCGGAGCGGGGGTAGCGTCACGGGGCCCGATTCGCCGTCCGAGGAGGCCGAAGATGAAGGACCCCGTTCGCGTAGCAGTGACCGGCGCAGCCGGCCAGATCGGCTACAGCCTCCTGTTCCGGATTGCCAGCGGCCAGATGCTCGGCCCTGACCAGCCCGTCATCCTCCAGATGCTGGAGATCACGCCGGCGCTTCCGTCGCTCGGAGGTGTCGCGATGGAGCTCGACGACTGCGCGTTCCCGCTCCTCGCGGGCATGGTGCAGACCGACGACGCGCACAAGGCCTTCGAGGCAGCGAACGTCTGCCTGCTCGTCGGCGCCCGGCCGCGCACGAAGGGCATGGAGCGCAAGGACCTCCTGGAGGCGAACGGAGCGATCTTCACCGTTCAGGGCAAGGCGATCGCTGCGGGTGCCGCCGACGACGTGCGCGTGCTCGTCGTAGGGAACCCTGCCAACACGAACGCACTCATCACGATGAACAACGCGCAGGGCGTCCCGAATGACCGGTTCACCGCGATGACCCGTCTCGACCACAACCGCGCGAAGGCACAGCTCGCCCGGAAGGTTGGCGCGACGGTCGCCGACGTGAAGAAGATGACGATCTGGGGCAACCACTCGGCCACGCAGTACCCCGATCTGTTCCACGCCGAGGTCGGTGGGCGCAACGCTGCCGAGGCCGTGGGCGACCAGGCATGGCTGGAGGGCACGTTCATCCCCACGGTGCAGCAGCGGGGGGCGGCGATCATCGAGGCGCGCGGAGCGTCGTCGGCGGCATCGGCTGCGAACGCTGCGATCAGTCACGTCCACGACTGGGTGCTCGGGATGCCCGATGGCGACTGGGTGAGCATGGGCGTCTGCTCTGACGGCTCCTACGGTGCCGACGCGGGGCTCATCTCCTCGTTCCCCGCGACATGCGAGGACGGGCAGTGGTCCATCGTGCAGGGACTGGAGATCGATGGCTTCTCCCGCGCCCGGATCGACGCATCCATTGCGGAGCTGCGTGAGGAGCGCGACGCCGTCGAAGAGCTGGGCCTCCTCGGCTGAGCAGGCGCACCTAGGCATACCTGCCCGGCGGATCGCCGCGGTGGCACCGGGGTAGCGTGGGACGGTTCTCGTGGAGCCGGCCCGGAGGAGGAACGACCATGGCAGATCTTCGCTGGTGGCGACAGGAGACCCCGTTCGGGGAGGTGACGGTCGTCGTGTCCGACGCCGGCGTGGTTGCGGTCGGTCTCCCCGGCGGCGACGGAATCGATGCACTGCTCGACTCGGCACTGCCCGAACGCGACGAGTCGGTTGCGGCCGCTCTCGGCGACTGGATGGCCGGGCACAGCCACCGCATGGATCTCCCCGTCGACCTCGACGCCACAGGGATCACCGGATTCCGCCGCACGGTGTTGGAGACGCTCAACCGCGAAGTCGGCTGGGGGGAGACAGTGAGCTACGGGGAGCTGGCAGCGATGTCCGGCCGCCCGAAGGCCGCCCGAGCCGTTGGCGCCGCGATGTCAACCAACCCGGTGCCGTTCGTGATCCCGTGCCACAGGGTGATCGCCGCCGGGGGTCGCATAGGCGGCTACGGCGGCGCCTGGTCCGATGGTGGCGGCACCGAGCTCAAGCGCCGCCTGCTGGCCCGCGAGGGCGTCACCACCAAGGACTGAGCCAATGACCCTCCGGGAGATCGACGTCGCCGACGTGACGGCGGCGATCCGCCAGATGTGCGTGGACGCCGCCTACAAGCTCGGCGACGACGTCGTGGCCGCCATCAGAGGTGCGCGCGACCGGGAGGAGAGCCCGGTGGGCAGGGACGTCTTGGGCGCCCTTCTCGACAATGCAGCCGTCGCAGCCGAGGGCGTCTTCCCCTACTGCCAGGACACCGGCTCGGCAGTCGTGTTCATGGACGTCGGCCAGGACGTGCACCTGGTGGGCGGCGATGTGGTCGAGGCGGTCGACGAGGGCGTCCGGCAGGGCTACTCCGAGGGCTATCTCCGGGCGTCGATCGTCGCCGACCCGATAGGCGGGCGCGCCAACACCGGCGACAACACTCCGGCGTTCCTGCACACCCGCATCGTCCCCGGCGACCGGGTGCGCATCACGGTCGACGCGAAGGGCGGCGGCTCGGAGAACAAGAGCCGTCACGTGATGCTCGTACCGGCCGACGGCATGGAGGGCGTGAGGCGGTTCGCGCTCGAGACGGTCACCAAGGCCGGGGCCGACTGCTGCCCGCCGGGGATCATCGGAGTGGGCGTGGGTGGCAACTTCGAGTGGTCGGCGATCCTCGCGAAGGCGCGCTGCTGCGCCACGTGGGAGAGGCAAGCGGCGACCCGGAGGTGGCCGAGTTCGAGCGGAGCCTCCTGGCCGACATCCAGGCACTCGGTATCGGCCCGCAGGCCATGGGGGGCACGGTCTCCGCGTTCGCCGTGCACGTGGAGACGATGCCGACCCACATCGCCTCGCTGCCCGTTGCGGTGAACATCGAGTGCCACGCGCACCGCACGCGCACGGTCGAGCTGTAGGGCTGTCTGACGTGGCGGGCCCGGACCGGGTGGAGCGGGACTCCCTCGGCGAGGTGACGGTCCCGTCGGGGGTCAGGTGGGGGCCGCAGACGCAGCGGGCCGTGGAGAACTTCCCGGTGTCGGGTCTGCGCCTGGAGAGGCGACTGCTCTGGGCCCTCGGCCTGATCAAGGCCGAGGCTGCGCGGGTCAACGGCTCGCTGCGTGACGTGCCGGCAGTCACCAAGCCGGTCGCCGAGGCCATCGCGGCGGCGGCGGAGGAGGTTGCCGTCGGAGACCACGACGACCAGTTCCCGGTCGACATCTTCCAGACCGGTTCCGGCACCTCCTCGCACATGAACGTCAACGAGGTGATCGCGAACCTGGCAGGCGAGCGTCTCGGCGCTCAGGTGCACCCGAACGACCAGGTCAATGCCTCGCAGTCGTCGAACGACGTCTTCCCCTCGGCGGTGCACCTTGCCGTCACCGCGGCGCTGGCCGACGATCTCATCCCGGCGCTCGCTCACCTGGCGAGGGTGCTCCGGCGGCGCCGTCGCGACTTCGCCGGCGTCGTGAAGGCCGGCCGTACCCACCTGATGGACGCGGCGCCGGTGACGCTCGGCCAGGAGTTCGGTGGCTACGCGACCCAGGTGGAGCAAGGCGTGGCCCGCATCGAGGTCTGCGTGCCGCGCGTCGGCGCGCTGAACCTCGGCGGATCCGCGGTGGGAACCGGCCTCAACGTGCCGAAGGGCTTCGCCGGGCGTGTGATCGGGCGCCTTGCGGACCGAACCGGCCTCCCTCTCACCGCGGCGCGCGACCCCTTCGCGGCGACCGGGGCGCGCGACGCGCTCGTCGACGCGTCCGGCGCGTTGCGCACCTACGCGGTATCTCTCGTCAAGATCGCGAACGACCTGCGCTGGATGGGGAGCGGGCCGCGGGCCGGACTGGGCGAGATCGCGCTGCCCGAGCTCCAACCGGGCTCCTCGATGATGCCCGGCAAGGTGAACCCCGTTGTGCCCGAGGTCGTGGCCCAGGTGGCCGCGCAGGTGATCGGCAACGACGCCACCGTCGCCTTCGCGGGGTCGCAGGGCGCCTTCGAGATGAACGTCTACGTACCTGTGATGGCGCGCAACCTTCTCGAATCGATCCGGCTGCTGGGGAACGCTTCCCGGCTGCTCGCGGATCGTTGCATCGCCGGGATCGAGGCCGATGTCGCCAGGTGCCGGGAGAACGCCGAGGCCTCGCCCGCCGTCGCGACCGCCCTCAACCCCCATCTCGGCTATGAGGTGGTGGCCGAGGTGGTGCAGGAGTCGGTGCGCACCGGGAGATCCGTCCGCGACGTCGTCCTGCGTAGAAGACTGATGACGCCACGGGACCTCGATCGGGTTCTGGACCTCGATGCGATGACCCGCGGCGGGGTGATCGGCGAGCAGGCCGGCGCAGCGCCGCGGCGGAAGGGAAGACAAAGCTGATGGCCGTCGACGTGATCGAAGACCAGGACGGCGCCCGGATAGTGAGGGTCCTGGCACCGCTGACCGAGGCGGACGTGCTCGCCCTGCGTGCGGGAGACCGCGTGCGGCTCAACGGTGTCATCTGGACTGCACGCGACGCCGCACACGCGCGCCTCGCAGCGCTCGACGAGGCCGGCGAGGAGTGGCCCTTCCCAGCCGAGGGAGCGATCCTCTACTACGCGGGTCCCACGCCGACGCGCCCGGGGCAGGTGATCGGCTCGGCCGGACCGACGACGGCTTCGCGCATGGACTCACTCACGGAGATGACGCTACGTCACGGCGTGAAGGCGGTCATGGGAAAAGGGGAGAGGGGCTCAGAGGTGCGCGCCGCTCTCCGGGAGCATCGCGCTGTCGCGCTGGCTGCGATCGGCGGGCTCGGAGCGATACTCGCGCGGTCGATCACGTCGTCGGAGGTGGTCGCCTTCGGCGAGCTGGGTACGGAGGCGATACGTCGCCTCGAGGTCAGCGACTTCCCGGCGGTTGTCGTGCACGACGCACATGGGGGCGATCTGTACGCCGACGCACGATCACACTGGCGCGCGGCCAGCGCCTGAGCCCGACTCCTCTGACGCGGACGAGGTGATCGAGACCCCCGAGGCTCTGCTCAGGTGAGCCGCATGGGGGGTTCGGGGCCGGTGCTCGGTTCACTGCAAGGACGGCGGAGATGCACGAGGGCAGCAAGAGGGCGATCATCGCCGCATTCGTGGCGAACCTCGGGATCGCGCTGTCCAAGCTGGTCGGGTTCGGCTTCACGGGAGCAGCGTCGATGCTCGCCGAGGCGATTCACTCGATCGCCGACACCGCCAACCAGGGGCTGCTTCTCGTGGGCGGGCGGCGCGCCGATCGCGCACCCGACTCGGAGCATCCGTTCGGGTACGGGAAGGTGCGCTACTTCTGGGCCTTCGTCGTCGCACTCGTGCTCTTCAGTCTCGGCGGCCTCTTCGCCATCTACGAGGCGGTGGAGAAGCTCCGGCACCCCCACGAGCTCGAGTCGCCGGTGTGGGCCTTCGTCATCTTGGGATTGGCGATCGTTCTGGAGTCCTTCTCGTTCCGTACGGCGTTCCGGGAGGCCCGGCCGCTCCGGCGCGGGAGGACGTGGTGGGCCTTTGTGCGCCAGGCGAAGTCGCCGGAGCTCCCGGTCGTGCTGCTCGAAGACCTCGGAGCACTGCTCGGTCTCTGCTTCGCACTGGCCGGGGTCACGGTTGCGGTGGTCACCGACGAGCCGCGCTACGACGCCGCCGGAAGCCTCGCGATAGGCGTGCTCCTGGTCGTGATCGCCTGGGTTCTGGCGATCGAGATGAAGAGCCTCCTGATCGGGGGAGGCGGTGAGCGCCGCCGACGACGCCGCCATCCGTGCGGCGCTCGAGAACGACGGCGAGGTGCGGGTGATCCACATGCGCACCGAGCACCTCGGCCCCGACGAGGTGCTCGTCGCGGCGAAGGTCGAGATCGTCGGCGTCTCGACGGCCCCCGGCCTCGCCGACGGCATCGATGCCGCCGAGTCGCGCATCCGCGCGGCGATCGACCACAAGGCGGTGATCTACCTCGAACCCGACCTCTTCGAGATCCGCACCGACGTCAAGGAGCTCGATCGGGACGCGTGAGCCCTGCCCGGAGAGCCGGGCGGGCGTCATGCGTGTGTCAGGCGGGGAGCTGCCCTCGCCGGCCTGCTCAGCCGGCTCCTCGGTGGGAGTCGCGTCGGCAGGCTGCGTCGCTGCGGCGGGGGCCCCGGGCAGACCGAGCTGCGTGCGGAGCTCGGAGAGACGCGCCTGTGCCTCGGCGTTCATCTGCGCCTGCTCCACCTCGACCATCCGACTCTCCACCGATGTCGAGGTGAGATCGGCCATCCCCTCGGCGCGCGCGACGCGCGTCTCGATCTTCTCGCGGATCTCGTCGAAGGTGGGGACGTCTTCGCCGACGGTGGCGCTGAGCTGCGCCATCGCCTTGTTCATCTGCTCCTGCATCTTCGCCTGATCGAGCTGGCTGAGCAGCTTCTGGCGCTCGGAGAGCTTCTTCTGGAGAGCGAGGGCGTTCTGAGATACGGAGCTCTTCGCCTGGTCGGCGGCCCTTGTCGCGTCGAGGAGCATCTGCTTAAGCCCCTCGACCTCTCGCTCCAGAGCAATGAGCCTGTTCGCGAAGCTCTCGGCAGCCTGCTGGTACTCGACGGCCTTGCCCGTGTCGCCCTTCTGCGTCGACTCGTCGGTGAGGAGCAGTGCCTGGCGCGCCGAGCCCGTCGCCTTGTCGAGGTCTTGCTGTGCCCGGTCGAGGCGCATCTGCGTCTGCTTCTGGTGCGCTATCACGTTGGCTGCCTGCTCGGTGAGGCGCCGATGCTGGTCCTGCGCCTCGGCGATCGCCTGCTCGAGCTGGGTCTTGGGGTCGGCGGACTCCTCGAACTTCCCCGAGAGCCTCGCGGTCATGTACTTCCACCAGCGGCGCAGGAGCTTCAGCATGCCCCGAGCCTAACCCCGTGACCGCCCCCGCGCCGCAGACCACGAGCGTCGATAGACCACACATATTGTGGTCTATCGACGCTCGTGGTCTCAGGGGGAGGAGGCTTGGGAGGCTTCCTCGAGGCCTTGACGGAGGGCCTCCATGTCGTCGACGAGGGAGTCGACGTCGCTGCCGAGGCCGGCCAGGTCGGCGGCGTCGCCCGCCTTCAGTGAGAGCTCGACCGCCCGGGCCACCGCCTCGTCGAGCCGGGCGTCGAGGAGACGGAGCCGAGCCCGCGCGTCGGCGGCCACGGAGCGGATCCGCTCCGCCGTCGCGATCTGCGACTCCAGCGCCTCGACGGTGCTGCGGTAGGCCGCTTCGTCGCGCTCGCTCGCAGTCGGACCCGGCCCGGTGCGCTGCAGATCGACGAGGTCGGCGCGCACCTCCTGGACATCGAGGGTTGCCAGCCCGTCCTCCATGGCGTCGCCGCGCCTCGCGATCCGCCAGCACTCCTTTACCCCCGTGTCGAGGCGCGAGCCGATGTCGGCGAGCCGGTCGCGGACGGGTCCGGGGCTCGCCGTACGAAGCACGTCGTCGAACCGACGGCGCGCCTCCAGCGCCTCCTCCACGAAACGTCGCCACGTCTCGGAGAGCGTCTTGGGGTCGATGCCGGCGGTGGGACGGGGACCGCGCGGGAGGCGGAGCGCGACGAGAGCGCCGTACGCGGCGAGGCCGGCGACGATGACCGGCAGGAGACCCAAGCCCACGAGGATCGCCGCCGACGCCCCGGCACCACCCGCGAGGATCGCCGACGGCGCCATGATCGCCTCGGCCGTCCGCCGCGACTTCAGGTGCTCCGGGAGCCGATCGATCGCCACCGGGCCCTCACCCGACCCGTTCGATGTCGGACCTCGCGCCGGGGCCGGAGGCGCCGGAGCTGGCCTCGGGTGACCAGTGCGCCAAGCCGGCGTCGCGCCTAGAAATTGCTGACCACCGCCGTGAACACCGACGAGATCGTCGTCGGGTCGGATGCGTCGTAGACGGCCGCATTGGTGGCCTCGGCGATCCGTCTGAGCGTGTCGAGATCGGCATCGGCGCCGTAGGCGATCGGGAAGATCCGCACGGGCTTCGCGCTCTCGCCCTCTGCCTGCGCGCGCAGCTCCGCGAGCAGCGCCTCGAGGTCCTCGTTGCGCGGGTCCTCGTTGCGGCCGTCGGTGAGCAGGACGATCGCGTTGATGCGATCAGGGACGAAGGCTGCGAGCATGTCGCGGTAGGACGCCTGCGTGACCGTGTAGAGAGGCGTGCCGTTCATCGGTATCAGGTCGGCGATGCGCCCGGTCAACCCTTCGCGCTGTCCCCCGATCGCCTCGACCGACACGAGGTCGGCGTAGTCCGAAGGTTCCGTACCGAGATCGGTGGTGAAGATGCGCAGGCCGACCTCGTCGTCGCTCTGGAACTGGTCGAGAGCGTCGATCACGGCGTCCTTCGCAAGGTCCAGCTTGGTCGCTCCGGTGACGATGTCGCCCTCCTCGCCCATCGAGCCCGAGACGTCGAGGACGATCAGCACGCGCGCCCGCTTGCGGACCCCGTCCCACCTGTCGAGGAGGCCGCTGAGGACGGCCGGCTCGGGTACCTCGAGGAGGGTCTCCGGCTGGTCCGGGTCGACCCCGTTTGCCTTGGTGACACCCCCACCGATGGCCACCTCGGGGTTGCCGGGCCGGAACCCGTACTCGGCGACCCGCTCCTGGGCCTCGGGACGCATGACGTAGTCGCCGAAGCGCTCGGCGGCCTTGGCCTCCTGGTCGGTGACCCAGGGCGCGTCGAGGACCATGAAGGGGTTGTCGCTGTAGAGCGTCCCCTCCTTCGGGTAGACGGCGACGAGCGGGACCCGCGGCTCGCGCGGCTCCTCGCCGGGGTCGAGGATCCCGTCGGGGTTGCCGAGGTTGTAGTCGATGACCGACTTCTCCTCGACGGCGACGGCGGAGACGTAGGTGAGGGCGGTGCCGCGGGCGTCGTTGCGGAACCAGTTGTTGAGGAATGTCATCGTGATGTCGCCGTAGTGGACAACGGCACCCTCGACCGATCGCGCGAAGTTCTCGACGGCGGGACGGTCTAGGTCTTCGAGCGAGAGACCACTCGTCTTGCCGGTCGCCGCGTAGTACTGGGCGATGGTCGCCGAGAGTGCGCTCGTGGAGTAGTTGGGATTCGTCTTGCCGAGCCTGAACGGCCCCCACTCCGGGTGCCCGTACGCTCCCCAGCCCTCCGGGTCCTGGGCGAGAGCGATGATGTCGGCGTACCCGATCGGAGTCTCCGGGTAGCCGAGCGCCGCGGCCATCGGCGCCGGCATGGCGATCACCAGTGGCGTGAGCATGAAGGGCTCGGCATTCTCGACCATCGGGTCGGCACCGCGCTCGACGAGACGCTGATTGAGGATCGCACCCCACGAAGAAGCCGCGGGCGACCACACAACGGGCTGTGGCCCGTCTGCGTCTTCGTCGCGCCATCCATCCGCGAGCAGTTGCATCGCCTTCCCGGAGGCCTTCTTCTGGACCCTGACGAAAGCACACTCCCCGCCGCCGAGGTCGGCCTCGTCCGAGGCGTTGAACTCCTGCGCGAGATCGGTGAGGAGGGCGATCTTCTCCGACGAGACGGCCATGTCGATCGGGAGGCAGTCTCCGGGGTCCAGCAGGTCTGCGTCGTCACGGAGCACCTCGGAGTCGTCACCCCCGCAGGCCGCAGCCGTGAGCGCGACGGCGAGCAACGCGCCGAAGAAGCGGATCGAAGGGCGCGGCCGACGGTGAGCAGCGAGTCCTGTGGTCACCACGGTCGAGGTAAGTGCGGTCATCGAGTGACCTCCTCCCACAAGGCTCGTAGAGCGTCGATTGCACCTGCCGAAGGGAGGCCGTTGCCGTTGGGCAACGGCGGCGAGTCGGCCACTCCTGCGGCACGGGCCTCGCCGTCCACGCGCCAGCCCGCGGCAGCGAGCGCCGAACTCCCTTCGGACCCGGTGGCTACCTCGACGAGGCGGGCGGAGCCCTCGCTGCCGAGGAGGGATACGAAGACGACGTCGGCGGTTCCCACGGGCTCAGGGTAAGCGACGACCACGGAGTCCCCCAGTCCGGACGCCCGAGCGAGGGCGGGGGCGACCTCGGCCTCCAGTGCGGCTACGGCGTCGTACTCGACGAAGCGCCCCTGCAGGAACTGCGCGAATGGGCTCCCGGCCGGCGGATCGAAGCCGTTGCGCGGCACGGCGCCCTCCAAGTGCTGGAACCAGGACGCGAACCCGTCGCTCGACTCCCAGTCGATCCTCGAGATCGCCGTCACCGGTATCTCGGGAGTCGCGAGGTAGTGCCCGACGGCCTGAGCCACCAGCAGGGCTCCGGATGCAGATCCGGCCGCGTCCGCGTGGGCGAGCTTCACGCTTCCCCATGTCGCCTCGCCGCCGAGCTCGGCCCATGGCCGACCCGCGAAGTCGCCGAGACAGCGCCAGCCGAGGTTGCGATCCGGGCAGCGCGGGGTGAGCGCCTCGGCGCGGTCCGTGCGCACCACCATGACGAGAGGGGAACGGGCGACCGGTTCGGAGACCGCGCCCAGTATCGGTCGGGCGTTGGAGCGCGCACGCGAGTCCTCGATCATCTTCGGCCATGGCGAGAGGGTCAGCCATCCATCGATCCCGGTGGCATTGCCGGTTGCGGCGTTCAAGAGCCGCGCAGCGGTCGCGCCGGCATCCTCGACGGTGATCGAGATGTCGTCGCCGAGACGATCGGCGAGGTCATGGCACGCGCCCTCCAGCTCGGTGACGCAGACGAGCCGCGCAGGTCCGGCGGAGTCGTCGCGGCCGTTGCCGCCGCCGTCCGTCTCGTCGCCGAACACTGATGATCTGATGATCACAGCGGCGCCTACCATCGCCACCGCCGCGACGAGTGCGAGCGCGCGCTTGAGGTCCGGAGACATCCCGGGAGAGGTCAGCAAGGCGTCTCACCGGCGGAGGCGGATTCGTGCTCCGGCGCAGGAGACTCGTCGGGTGCGGCGTCGGGTGCGGCGTCGGGTTCGGCGCCCTTCTCGTCGGCGGCCACCGTGTCGAGAGCGACGCCGGCGGCGGGGATGTCTTCACGGCGCAGCGTGCTGAGCTCCTCGACATCTGGCTCACCGAGCTCGACCACCCGGTTGGCGTGATGGGCGACAGAGGCCTCGAAGAGGTTGCGGGCCAGGCGGGCGTTTCCGAAGGTCGGCCCGCGCTCCTGCGCGTCGATGAAGCCGCGGACAGCCTCCAGGGCCTCGGGAGTCGCGACGTACCTCTGGCCCTCACCGATCGAGGCGAAGATCCTCACCAGATCGTCGGTCGTGTAGTCGGGGAACATGATCGTCTTCGGGAACCGCGAGCGCAGTCCCGGATTGGAGCCGAGGAACTGCTGCATAGGCGCCGGGTACCCGGCAACGACGACGACCACCTCGTCGCGCCGGTCCTCCATCAGCTTGAGGAGGGTCGCGATCGCCTCGGCCCCGAAGTCGCGGTCGCCGCCGCTGCTGAGTGAGTACGCCTCGTCGATGAAGAGCGTGCCCCCGAGCGACGAGGTCACCACCTCCTGAACGCGAATAGCGGTCTGGCCGACGTAGCCCGCGACGAGCCCGGAGCGATCGGTCTCTACGAGGTGACCTCTTGCGAGTACTCCGAGCACCCCGTAGATGCGGGACAGCAGACGGGCGACGGTTGTCTTGCCGGTACCCGGATTGCCGACGAATACGAGGTGCCTGCTGCGATCCGGTACGGGTAGGCCGTGGTTGCCGCGCATCTTCTCCACCCGCGTGAGGTTGACGATGAGTCGGACCTCGGTCTTGACGTCCGCCAGGCCTACGAGCTCGTCGAGCTCGTCGAGGAGACCGTCTAGGGTGGGGGCGACGGCCGGCTCCTCGCCGGGCAGGCCTCCGAGTGCCGCGGGGTCGTGCCACGTAGCGGCATCCGGTTCTGCTGCGTCACCGCTCGCGCCACCGTCAGGCATTCCTCCGGACTCCGAGCCTGTGGTCGTCGGGGGCGTGGGGCGCACGATGTAGGACGCGCGCAGGCTCTCGAGGAGCATCGCGCGATAGCGGTCGAGCGTGTCGAGGGCGTCGCGCGTCGGGATGTCGGCCAGAGCGCAGACAGCGTGCGCGACGCCGAGCGCAGCCTCGTAGTACGACCACGCAGTTGAGGTCCCGTGGGTGCGGTCGTATGCGGCGAGCTGCAGGAAGAGCGGCGACGGTTGCGAGATGAACCCGGCGTCGCGGGTGATGACGTCGCTCGTGCGCAGTCCGGTGAGTGGTCCGTTGGCGAGCTCGGGGTCGATCGAACCGAAGGTGAGGCGCATCGCGATGAGCTGTCGATCATTCAGGCGCCCGTCGGCGGCGACGAAGGCGGCGGCGATCCTCCTCGCCTCGGTGAGCAGGCCGACCGCCACGCCGTCGCCGTCGGCGCCCTCCGCCTCCGGCCAGGCGAGAACGGCGGGGCGGATCCGCTCCACGAGCTCGCGCACAGATCGTCCCAGCAGGTTCTCAGACACCGCACCATGCTCGCATCCCTGGGCGGACGCGGCTAGGAAGCAGGTTCCTCGTCCTCTCGGCGGAGTCCGAGCGTCGCCAGCAGGTCCTCGTGCATGTGCATCCAGACCGTGTGGTAGGAGTCGATGCGCGGAGAGGTGAACCAGTCGTTGTCGCCGTCTTCGAGCTTGCGCAGGGAGTCGTGCAGGCGGGCACGGTACGCGGCGAACCGGGGTACGGAGCGCGCTAGACGCCGGACGACGCCGCCGGCACGCTCGTCGAGTGCCCGTAGGCGGTCGACGACCCCCCAGTCGTATCGGAGGTCGGAGTGGTCGTTCGGCACGTTGCCGGGGCGGACCTGCCAGTCGGAGCAGAGGCGGATCAGCTCGGCGTTGAGTGGCAGGAAGGCCTCGTAGGCCCGGTGGACGGCCGCGTACTCCGGTGCGTCGTCGGCGAGGCGCACCCATGCGGCGTGACGCTCTCGGCCCTCGGGGGTCACGGCGAGGTAGGTCCGCTTGCGGACCACGAACCCGATCTCGACGAGGAGGTCGGTGTGCTCGTGCCCCGACTCCTCGACGAGTCCCCGCAGGCGGAGATCGTGGAGGAGGCCCCAGGCCTCGTGGTCGGGCGGCAGATCGCTCACGAGCGGCGATGGTACGGGGCGCGAGTCCACGAAGGCACGCCGAAGTGGCCTTCACGACTTGAGGGTCCGCGTTTCGACTCGCGCGCGGTCGTCGGTAGGCTCCCCCGCCTATGAGCGAGGCCGCAGGATCGTGGAGAGCACACACCCCGCGCGGTCGAGCGTGGCCCGAGCGGCCCGGCCCGCAGGGCCAGGAGCGGAGATCATGAGCGAGGCCGCCCTTTGTGAGAGTGCTTGTGTGCGGCGCGGTCGAGCGTGGCCCGAGCGGCCCGGCCCGCAGGGCCAGGAGCGGAGATCATGAGCGAGGCCGCCCTTTGTGAGAGTGCTTGTGTGCGGCGCGGTCGAGCGTGGCCCGAGCGGCCCGGCCCGCAGGGCCAGGAGCGGAGATCATGAGTGAGATCGGAAGTGGAACGAAGGTGTTCGACGCAGCGCCGGTCCGGGGACCTGGCGGAGGCTCGACTCCCCCGACGACGTCCTCGACCTGATGGACGGGTCGGCGGGGGGGGTGGTGGCCTGCGTCGCCGATGCGGGAGCGACCTTCCTAGCCCCCATCTTCGACGAGCTGACGGCCGTCGTCTGCCTCTCCGGCACTCCTCGGAGCCACGTCGGGATAGTGAGCCGCGAGTACCAGGTGCCGTGCGTGATGGGCACCTCTCTCGTCGAGGAGCCGGCGAACGGCGACGCGGTCGAGATCGACTGCAGCGGCGAGTTGGGCGTCGTTCGGAGGATCGTGTGAGCGACGTGGGCGCCCTCGAGCCTCCGGCCGGGTGGGACAGGGCGAAGGTCAATCAGTGGCTCGAGTACCACGGGGAGATCTCCTACGCGCTCACAGTTCAGCGCACGGCGCTGGAGTCGGCCCTGATCCCGGTCACGGCGTACATCCTCATCTCCGGCATCGAGTGCTACCGGCGCCACCCCGAGATGCTGCAGGCGATCGCGGCGGCGAAGCCTCCCGAGGAGATCGGCGCGACAGGCCGCACGATCGGCAACCAGGTCGACGCGGTGCATCTGTGGTCGCTGACCAACATCTTCCTGACCGGACGCAACGTACTAGCTACCGCCGGGATGATCGACTGGGAGGAAGACCTCCGCGCTGCGGGATCGTGCTCGAGTTCTGGGAGCGTGCCGCCAAGGCGTTCCACGGGGGGGCCGCGCACCAGGCCTGGGACACGGGCGGCGTGAACCGGCCGTATTCCGCATACGTCGACGAGGTGGTAGCGGGCTGCGAGCCCGTCACCGATGAGAGGCGCTCCAAGATCCAGCGTCTCAACGCGCTGCTCACCTCCTACCTGTTCCTTCTCTACTTCGACACGCGTGCCGGGTACCAGGACACAGGCCCCTACGTGCTCCCCGACGGGCGCGTGCTGCTGTTGCGGGCGTTCAACAAATTCGGGGTCTCCGACTTCCCTTGGAGCGCCGAGGTCGCCTCCGATCTCCCGCACGGCGACGTGCTCGCAGCGTTCGTGCTCGACGATGTCCGCCTGAGGGTGACCGACTGGGGAACCTCTTTGACCGAACCGGAGGACTACCTGCCCCATGTGCAGTCGTTCGGTCTCTTCGACACGTCGGGCGGGCGGCTCACGCCGATCGATGCCGCGGGCGCCGGCGCGCTCGCCGACGCGGTCAAGGACGCCCAGAAGCGCTGCTACCGGCTGATCGCGGGAATGGAGCGGCGCGCCAAGATCGACTCGGGGGCGTACGTCTACTTCTCCTTCATAAGGCCGTTCGCCGACGACGCGGGCTGTACCGGAGACCTTGACTGGAGCATGCCTCGCGACAGCCTCGACCTGTACGCGATGCTCGAGGCACTCGAGAGCACGCCTGATATCACGCGCGACGGGCCCTACTACCCTCTGGTTCCGTGAACCGAGCGGCTCACCTGGGCCGCTGCTGCATAGGGTTGGGCGATGCCGACGGTGTCCCCGGACGACGAGCGCTCCCACGACCCGGACCCCGGCACGGGTCGAACCTGGTGCGAGACGTGGTGGTTCGAGGTCGCGAGCGGCAACGGTGCAGGCATAGCGGTACGAGTCGTCTCGTGGCCGTCGCAGGCCCGCACGTGGTACTGGGCTCACGTCGCTCTCGCCGACGGAACGTGCGTAGCCGTGCGCGACCACGACCTGCCGCCACCGGAGGCCGGGCGGCTGCTAATCTGGCGGCGACCAGCTCTGGGCTGATCACGTCGTCGAGGAGCCGATGCACTTCTGGTCGGTCGGCCTCGAGACCTACGGAGTCCGAGTCGAGGACCCGGTCGAGGCACTCAGGAGCGAGTACGGGGAGCGGCTCCCGATCGCGTTCGACCTCGACGTCGAGTCGACAGCTCCACCGATGACGTTCGCGACCGGCCGGCTCGACGCGACCGGCGCCGGCGACCGCCGCGGAGCTTCGGCGGCGCGTGGGTTCTACGAGCAGGTGTGTGCGGTGCACGGCGAGCTGCACCTCGGACCATCGACGAGCATCACCATCTCCGGACTCGGGGCGCGCGGGCACTCGTGGGGACTCCCGCCATGGTGGATTCACTACGAGGGGCGCGCCGCGTTCCAGCTCGGGGAGGCACTCGCGACCGGGCTGATGCTGCCGCACCCCGGCGGCGAGCCCGCCGGATATCTCTGGAGCTCCGAGGCGGGCGGCCGGTCGGTCGACGAGCTGGTCGGCGAGGTGCACCGCGACGCCGATCGCATCCCGGTGGCCGCACGCGCCGTGGTCGACCACACGGTCGATCTAGATATCGACGTCGTCGCCGCCTTCCCGGTGTCGCTGGACGACCTCTGGGCCCCGGGCGGTCCGGAGCGGGGTGGCCATGTTGTCCGGTGTCTCTGCCGGGTCCGGTCGGGGGAGGGCGCCGAGGGCTTCGGCTGGGCCGAGTGGGTGCGACTGCCGGATGGCGCGCGAGGATGACGGGCATGGAGCAGGACCTCCGCAGCACCGCGCTCGTCTTCACCCGCACCCGCGCCGTCGCGGGGCTCGCTCTCCTCGTCGCTCCGGCGACGTCGGCCCGATCATGGCTCGGTTCCGGCGCTGCCGGACCGGCACCGCGCGCCCTGGCACGCATGATGGGTGCGCGCGACGTAGTGCTGGGTGTCGGATCGCTCAGCGCGATCAAGGAGGGGAGCCACGGCCCCGAGTGGCTCGGCATGGCGGCCGTGGCCGATGCAGTCGACGCGGCGGTCTGCCTCTTCTCACCACGGCTCGGATGGGCGCGCGCGTCGTCGGAGTGGTGGCCGCGCTCTCTGCCGGGTTTGGGCTGAAGCTCGCGCGCGATCTGGCCGATGAGCGCGACGCCGCTGCTGCTGCAGCAGCGGCGGCCGCTGCTACCGCAACCTGACACGAGAGCCCCATCCCGGCCGGGACGACGCCTCAGAAGTCGATACCCGAGAGAGCACCGATCCACCCGCCCGCGCGAGCGCAGGCCTCGCGCCAGCGATCACGATCGAGGGCGCGCGACGGCTCGACGCGGAGCCGCGGCGACCACGTCGAGGCGATGTCGTCGATGCCGGACCGGTGCCCTACGGCGATGCCGGCCAGTAGCCCGGCTCCCAGCGCCGTCGCCTCCCGAACGGGAGAGACCTCGACCGTCCTCTGCGATGCGTCGGCGAGTGCCTGCACGAAGGTGGGATTGTCGCTCATCCCGCCGTCGATCCGAAGCACGGGGATCTTCGCTCCCGAGTCGGTCTCGGCCGCCTCGACGAGGTCCGCACCCCTGTGAGCGACGCCTTCGAGGACGGCGCGGACCACCTCGGGGCGGCCGGTGCCGCGTGTGATGCCGAGGAGCGTGCCCCGCGCGCCGTAGTCCCAGTGAGGTGTCCCGAGGCCGAGAAGCGCGGGGACGTACGAGACGTCGCCGGTGTCGGCACAGCGGGCTGCGACGTCATGTGACTCAGCAGCGGTGGCCACCAGGCCGAGATCGTCGCGCAGCCACTCGACGTTCGTCCCCGCAGCGAGCATTATCGACTCGATCCCCCAGGTGTCGGCACCGGCGTGCCGCCAAGCGATGATCGGGAAGGTGCCGGCCGGGCCGCGCTGGTCGAAGGAGGGAGGACTCCCGCCGAGGTTCAGGTCGAGCATTCCCCCGGTGCCGAAGGTGATCTTCGCGTCGCCGGGGCGAACGCACGCCTGGCCGGCGAGTGACGCCTGCTGATCCCCGAGCATCGCGGTGATCGGCGGTGTTCCCGGCAGCGCAGTCGCCACACCGATCTCGCCGCCGGCGGTGCAGGCAGAGTCGACGACGACAGGGAGCGTCGACGTAGGGATGCGGAGGGCATCGAGGACGGAGCCGTCCCATGCCGTCGCTCCCGGTGCGAGAAGACCTGTGACGGCGGCATTCGTGGCATCGGTGGCGTGCAGCGCGCCCTCTGTGAGGACCCAGGCCATCCATGAGTCGACGGTGCCGAGGCAGAGGTCGGCGGAGCGGTCGGGGTCGGCCGAGTCGAGGATGTGCTCGAACTTCGTGGCCGACTGGTTCGGGGCGAGTCGCAGGCCCGCTGCCCGCAGCTCGAGGCAGCGGCCGACGGTCCTCAGGTCCTGCCAGCCGATGCCGGGAGCGATTGGCGCCCCGGTGGCGCGATCCCAGACGACCACCGATGCTCTCTGGTTCGAGATGCCCACCGCGTCGACCCGGCCGGTGGCGTCCAGGGCGTCGCACGCGAGCCGAAGTGCGGTCGAGGCGAGTGCGGCCGCGTCGAGCTCGACAAGTCCCTGCGCCGGCGACGCCGGAAGGGTCTGCACGTGGCGGTCGAAGGCGGCAGACGCGTCTGGTCGCACGACCGCGACCCGCACTCCGCTTGTTCCGACATCTATCACCAGAACGCTCATCCGCTCACCGCTCTCTAACCCATCCCGCACCTCCGCGGCACGAGCGTCGATAGACCACAATATGTGTGGTCTATCGACGCTCGTGCCAGGCGGCTAGGGCCAGGGGATCTCGCCGAAGGGGGAGGTCAGGGCGAGCTTGCCCGGGTTCAGGATGCCGTTGGGGTCGAGAGCGGCCTTGGTCGCCTCCAGGACCGTGAAAGCGGATCCGAGTGCCTCGCGCACGAACCTGGCGCGGTTGAGCCCGATGCCGTGATGGTGGGAGAGGGCTCCGCCCTCCGCCAGGACGGATCTCGTGCCTGCGTCCCACGCCGCTCTGTAGAAGCTCTCCCGCTCGTCCTCCGGTGGGTTGCCGGCGAACGTGAAGTAAAGGCACGCGCCGTCGATGTACGAGTGCGACTGGTGAGCCGAGGCGACGAGGGAGTGCTCGACGCCGCGGATCGCCTCGGTTGTCCGCTCGTAGATGCGTGGCAGGAGTGACCACGGCGCTGCGATCTCCATCGTGTCGACCACGAAGCCGCGCCGGATGAGCGCCTCGAGGGCAGCGACATCGTTGCGGTGCTCCATCCACCGGCCGACGAGGTCGACGTCGAGTCTCTCGGCCCCTCCGCACTCCTCGTCGACGATCGTCATCGCAGCGTCGACGATGTGCGGGTCACCTTCGTCGAGGATGAGCAGCACGTCCCGGTCACCGGTCTGGTACGAGCGGTCGGCCTCGATCGAGTCGTACAGGCGCAGGACCGCCGGGGTGGCGCCCCGACGGAGGATGCGACGACAGGCGTCGAGCCCGATCCCGAACGAATCGAAGGCGTAGGCGGCTCGGCGCTCGGCACCCGGCTCGGGATGCAGCCGGAGGCGAGCACCTGTGATGACTCCGAGCGTGCCCTCGGAACCGACGAAGAGCTGCGTCAGGTCTGGGCCGACGGCTGCGCGCGGCGCACCGCCGGTCGAGATCCGGGTTCCGTCGGCGAGCACGACGTCGAGCCCGACGACCATGTCCTCGATCTTGCCGTAGCGAGTGGAGAGCTGCCCGGCACCGCGGCATGCGAGCCACCCCCGACCGTCGACAGCGCCATTGATTGTGGCCAGTGGCCGACGGTCATCCCGTGCTCGGCGCGCAGCTCGTCCTCGAGGACATCGCCGAACGTCCCGGCGAGCGCGTCGACGATCATCGACGATTCGTCGACCGAGACGATGCCGGCCAGGCCGGTGAGGTCGAGCGCTACGCCGCCGTGCAGCGGGATGCTCCCGCCGCAGACGCCGCTGCGACCGGCCGCGACGGTCGCGGGAGTGCTGGTCTCGTTGCAGACTGCGAGTACCGCCGCGACCTCGTCGGCGCTCGTCGGTTTGGCGACGACCGATGCGACGGCGGCTACCTGCCCGTCGAGCGCCCAGATCATCGCGAGCGGCCACCAGTCGCGGCTCGCCTCGACTACTTCGTCTTCCGACGTGACCACAGCGGCGCAGGCGCCACGCAGCCGTTCGAGCGTGGCGCCATCGACCTCGACGCGCCGCGCGGTGATACGCCCTGCAACGCCGCCGGGTCCGCCGTCGAATGCGATGGGTGGCGTCGGGATCCCGCGATTCGGCTGGAACGTCATCGTCGCACGCCTCCTGGTGTGGTGACTCCGGCGGTCGGGTCAGGCTACGGCCCGGTAGCTCCCGGCGACCAGCGCCGCCGCGAGGCGGGTCGGGAGATCAGGTGCCGAACGCCGCGTCGAGCACGGTCTCGGGCAGGTGGGCCGACGAGCGCTCGTCCGCGATCGACGCGCGGTATGCGCCCGCCCGGCGTTCCGCCTCGGCCTCAGACCATCCCAGGTCAGGGGCGAGCAGACTTGCGACGTCGTCGGCTGCGGCGGCCGTCGCGTCGCGGGCGAGGATGCGCGCACGGGTTCGGCGGGAGAAGATGTCGTCGAGGTCGGTGGCCATCTCGTCGCGCACCGCGTAGACAGCCTCGGCGCGCAGGTACGGCAGGCCCGGCACCAGGGGCGCCGAGAGCGACGGGTCGTCGGCAGTGAGTGCGAGCACCCGACGTGCCTCGCCGCCGTAGCGCGCTGCGAGGTGTGCAGGCAGGCCGGGGGAGTCACACCCGACGGCTCCGGCGAGCCGTATTCGCTTCGTCCCGCTCCGTCCTCCGCGGCCGAGCAGGTCGACGACCTCGTCGATGGCGTCGGCCGCCATCCTTCGGTAGGTGGTGAGCTTGCCACCGGTCACCGTGGTGACCCCGCTGGCCGACCGATTCACCGTGTGTCGCCGCGAGAGATCAGCGGTCCGCTCGGTCGGAGCGCTCCGCACGAGGGGCCTGAGCCCGGCCCACGTCCCGAGCACGTCCGACTCGGTGATCTCGGTCGTCACCGAGTGGTTGATGGCGCGCAGCAGGTAAGCGATGTCGTCGGGCGTGCACGGGGGATCGTCGAGCGGACCCTCGTAATCGGTGTCGGTCGTGCCTATGTAGGTGAACGCCGGCTCACCGTCGTCGTCGCCCCACGGCACCACGAAGACCGAGCGCTTGTCCTTGGGGACGGGCACGACCACCGCGATGTCGTTGCGCACCTTCGACCACGGAACCGTGATGTGGATGCCCTTGGCCGGCCGGATCGTGTCGGGGTGCCTTCCCTCGTCGATGGCCCGGACGTCGTCGGCCCAGACGCCGGTCGCGTTGACGACGGCGTCCGCGCTCACCCGGATCTCTGCGCCGTCGGCTTCGACGATCGCGCCGCATGCGCGCCCCGTTCCGTCCTTCAAGATCTCGGTGAGGTTCGCGTAGTTCACGACGGCCGCGCCGTAGTCGGCGGCGGTGCGCGCCACCGCGAGCGTGAGGCGAGCGTCGTCTGCGCGGGCGTCGTAGTAGAGGTACGAGGACGCCAGGCGCTCGGCGGGGAGAGTGGGCATGTGTGCGAGCGCGTCTTCCTTCGAAATGCGCTTGTGGAGCTTGCCGATTCGCGCCCCGCCGGTCAGGTCGTACATCCACATCGCCGACCCGAGGACCTTGGCCACCGGCTTCGGTATGAGGCCGTCCTTGGAGAAGATCGGGATCATGAACGGCAGGATCCGCACGAGGTGCGGTGCCGTGTGCCGGAGCAGCTGACGCTCCGCGAGCGCCTCGTAGACGAGGCGGATCTCTTTCTGCTGCAGGTAGCGGAGCCCACCGTGGACGAGCTTCGACGACTTCGACGAGGTGCCCGACGCGAAGTCACCCTTGTCGATGAGTGCTGTCCGCAGGCCCCGCGCCGCGGCGTCGAGTGCCGCGCCGGCACCCGTGATGCCGGCACCTACGACGAGCACGTCGAAGCGCTCGTCGGCGAGGCGGCGCAGGGAGTCTGCCCGGTGGAGGGTCACGGCCATAGAGGTTACCCGCCGGTAGATGCGGCATCCCCGGCCCGGACTGCGCAGGCGGGGCGCAGGCGCCGCTCACCGGGGTGCCGCTCCCCGGCCCGGAGGATGTCGCTCACAGATCGAGTGCGAGCGGGACCACCTCGAACGTGTACTCGTGGATCGACTCGCAGTCGGCGAATCCCAGCGAGCGGTAGAGGGCAATCGGTCCGGTGCGTGATGTCAGGACGTCGAGGACCATTCTCTCGTAGCCCCGGGTGCGGGCGTGGGAGAGCGATTCGGCGACGAGTGCCCGACCCGCGCCGTGCCCTTGGTGCTCCGGGCGGACCCAGAGCCGGTTCATCTCGCAGGTGGTGCCCTCGTAGCGCGCCACTCCGACTCCGCCGCATGCGACGCCGTCGCGCTCGGCAACCAGGAAGAGCGCACCCGGCGCGTGATACTTGGCTGCGAAGTCGTGGTAGTCGGGGATGTAGGGAAGGATCGCTTCCAGATCGGGTGCGCCGCCGGGCTCCGTCATCTCGCGAGCGGTGTGCTCGACGTATTCGCGCACGAGCTGCTGGCCCACTTCGCGGTCGCCAGTCGATGCTGTCAGGACGCGCAGGTTGAACTCGACCGCCGACACCTTCCTCACCGGCCCCGAGGCATTCGCTGCGAGATGATCCCTTCGTCGTCGAGAGCGTAGAGCTCGGCGTCGGTCAGGCCGAGCAGCTCACCGAGGACCTCGTGGTTGTGCTCGCCCCTGTATGCGGGTTCACCACGCACGCCTACGGGGAGCGAGGAGAACCTCCATGGCGCCTGGGGCACGGGGATGACTCCGTCGCCGCGATCGGGCACGTGCGCGACGACCCCGCGTTCCCGCGCCCAGTCGGTGTCGAGGAGCTCTGCGACGGTCCGGAGGCGGCCGATAGGCAGGCCGTGCGAGTCGAGAACCGCCTCGAGGCGTTCGAAGTCGTCGAACGTGAGGGTCCACTCCTCGATCAGGTGCAGGAGCTCGCGGCGGTGGAGTCTGCGGCGCTCCGGGGCGAATCTCGGGTCGTCGGCGAGGTCGGGACGACCCAGGGCGGCGACGTATCGCTCGAACAGACCGGGTGCCACGGGGTCACCGGCGATCGTGATCGAGGGGCCTGCTCCGGTGCGCACTATCGGGGAGTACGCCGGGGCCAGAGCCGCCCACCGATCGTCGGTGTCCGTGCCGACGAGATCCCAGTGAGCGAAGTCGTTGGTGTGCAGCAGCGCCTCGGCCATAGCGACGTCGATGTGCTGCCCGAGCCCGGTGTGCTCGCGCGCGAACAACGATGCGAGGATCGCCGACGCGGCGTGGAGCCCGGCGTAGACGTCGGCGTGCGACGTGCCGTCCTGGACCGGAGTCGCGTCGGGGTCGCCTGCATCGCGTCGGAGTCTCGCGCCTGCCTCGTCGAGGCCGGCCTCCGCGTGCACGAGCACTGCGTACGCGCGGCGTCCCGACCAGGGTCCGGTCTGCCCGTAGCCCGTGATCGACGCGTAGACCACTCTCGGATTGCGCGACGAGACGCTCTCGTATCCGAGGCCGAGTCGGTCCATGACGCCGGGCCGGGAGTTTTCCAGCACCACGTCGGCTTGGTCTGCGAGGCGGAGTGCCAGGTCGACTCCCTCGGCGCGATGCAGGTCTATGGACACGTTGCGCTTCCCGGTGTTCTGCTGCGCGTAGTAAAGGGAGATCGAGTTCACCTTCGGGTCTGCGAAGCGGGTCAGATCCCCTCGGGAGCTTCGATCTTGACTACGTCGGCCCCGAGGTCGGAGAGCATGCGCCCGCAGTAGGGGCCTGCCAGCACCCTGGAGAAGTCGAGTACGCGGACACCGGAGAGCGGCCCACCACCGGCGGTCTCGCCGGCGGGTCTCATGTCAGCTTGAGGAAGAGGCGCTCGACTTCCTCGACCGGGTAGCCCTCCGCCTCGGCCCGGTCGGGGTCCTGCAGGCACGAGGTGAGCCCTGAGGCGAGGAGCTTGAATCCGACCTGCTCGAGCGCCTTGGTCGCCGCAGCGATCTGCGTGACGACATCGCGGCACTCGCGGCGCTCGGACAGCATCCCCTGGACGCCGCGAACCTGCCCCTCTACACGGCGCAGGCGGCGGAGCAGGTCGTCGACGACCTCTTCGGGCAGTTCCATGGCTCCTCCTTCTGGGCCACCGATGATACCCCAAGGGGTATCGCCCGAGAAGTGCTAGGAGCTCGCGTCCCGGAGGATCTCGTCGGTGGCGAGCGCGCGCAGGACCTTGTAGTCGGCCTTGCCTGACGGCGACCGGTGCAGCGTGTCGAGCAGCAGGAAGCGCTTCGGGACCTTGTACCCGGCGAGGGTCTCCCGGCAGTGCAGCGCGAGGCCCGCTTCGTCGACATCGGATCCCTCGACGACCTGGATCAATGCCACGACCATCTCGCCCCACCGATCGTCCGGGATGCCGACGACGACGGCGTCGAAGACGCCGGGAAACGAGTGCAGCGCCAACTCGACCTCCTCGGGATACACCTTCTCCCCGCCGGTGTTGATGCAGGCAGACCCTCGCCCGAGGAGCGTTATCGTGCCGTCGGCCTCGACGGTCGCGTAGTCGCCCGGTATCGAGTAGCGGCGTCCGAGCACGGTGCGGAACGTCGCTGCCGTCTTCTCTTCGTCCTTGTAATAGCCGAGCGGGATCGGTCCGCCGACTCCGAGCATCCCTACGCGGCCGTCGTCCGGTTGCACCAGATCTCCGTCGTCGGTGACTACGACCATACGGTCCGACAGCGCGAAGCGGCCGGGGCGGATCTCGTCGTTGCCGCGCGTCTCGCTTCGGGTCATGATCCCCTCGGACGCGCCGAGCGAGTCGATGAGCAGAGCGCCGGGGGCGTGACGGAGCAGCCCACGCTTCGTCTCGGGGCTCCACGTGACCCCGGACGACGTGATCGCCGACAGGCACGACACGTCCCATCTGTCGGGCTCGGCGTCGAGGGCAGCCAAGAGAGGTCTGGCGAACGCGTCGCCGACGATCGTGAGCACCTGCACACCCTCGCTCTCCACGGCGTCCCACAGCATCGCGGCGTCGAGGCGCGGCGTGTCGAGGAGGACGACCGTGCCGCCGCCCGCCAGTGTCGAGAGCGTTATGAAGAGCCCGGTGCCGTGCATCAGCGGGCACGCCGGCAGGGCTGTCGCGGCTCGCTTGCCGCGCCCTATCGCGACGGCCGGATCAGGTGGCTCGGTGCCGGGGCGGGCCATCTGCCAGAGCGCGACGTAGAGGTCTTCACTACGCCACATGACGGCCTTGGGCGCGCCGGTGGTCCCACCCGTATAGATGAAGACGAGGTCATCTCCGGACGGCTCGTGCGCCGGTGGCGAGACGGGCTCGGGGTGCAGTGCGAGCGTCTCGGTGAACTCGCGAGCGCCTTCGAGGAGGACTCCGTCGCCCTGGTGGGCGATCTGCAGCAGCGTGGGGGAGTGGCCCGGTGGAAGGTGCGCGAGCGCCTCGACGACGGTCGCGGAGAACTCGTCGTGGTAGACGAGGGCGGACGCATCGGAGTTCTCGAGCAGGTACGCGAGCTCCGAGCCGACGTATCGGTAGTTGACGTTCACCGGCACCGCGCCGAGCTTGAGAGCGGCGTAGAAGGTCTCGAGGTACTCGGGCGAGTTGACGCACTGAATGGCGATCTTGTCTCCGCGGCGCACCCCCAATGCGTGCAGCGTGAGCGAGACCGCCGGCGCGCGAGTCGAAGTCGCCATAGGTGACCCGTCGCTCGCCGCAGACGATTGCCTCGCGATCGGGCGCGAGAGCTGCGACGGTCGCCCATGATCTTGCGAAGGAGTGGCCCGGCACGGGGTCGGAGACTACGCGGCGCAGGGCGGTGCGCCCCCACCAGCGCACCCGCCCCACCCGCGAATGAGAAGGTACCGACGGGGGTGGGACGATTACACGGGTGTCATTAGCGCGGCGTCGCTAGCCTCGGTCTGCGCACAGGAGGAGACACATGGCGGCTCGGCTGGGTAGACGTGAGTTCCTGGGTCTCGCGGCAGGCGTCACAACCGCGACTGTCGCCACCGCGACGGGAGCCGTATGGGCGAAGGGGCTGCGCGTCACCGATGGTCCCTACGGGCCGCTGCAGGGGCCGGATGCGCACGGCCTCATGCTCCCCGAGGGCTTCGAGGCACGCGTCGTCGCGCACTACGACAGGCCGGTCGGGTCGTCTTCGTACAGGTGGCACATCTTCCCCGACGGTGGAGCCGTCTTCCCGGCCGACGACGAGGGATGGGTGTACGTCTCGAACAGCGAGGCGCGTGAAGAGGGGACCGGAGGTGCGGGTGCAATCCGCTTCGACGCCGAGGGCGCGATAGTCGATGCGTACTCCATCCTGAGCGGGACGATGGTGAACTGCGCCGGTGGCGCGACGCCGTGGGGTACCTGGCTCTCGGGCGAGGAGCACGAGCAGGGACGGGTGTGGGAGTGCGACCCGATGGGGGAGGCCGACGCGGTGCCGCTTCCAGCTCTGGGCGTGTTCCTGCACGAGGCCTCCGCGGTCGACCCCGACCTGGAGCAGGTGTACCTGACCGAGGACGCCGCCGACGGCCGCTGGTACAGGTTCACGCCCGACTCGTACCCCCGACCTCGGGTCTGGAGTGCTGGAGGTGGCGCAGGTCGACGAAGCGGGGAGGGTGAGATGGCTTCCGCTACCTGATCCGTCGGCGCGTGATCTTGCGACCCGCTCGCAGGTGGCCGAGAGCACTGCCTTCCTGGGAGGTGAGGGGATCTGGTACCGGGAAGGCGTCGTCTACTTCGTGACGAAGCTCGACCAGAAGGTCTGGATGTACAGCACTGTCGACGAGACACTCTCGGTTCTGTACGAGCCCGCGCTCGTGCCGGAACCGCCGCTGCTGACCGGGCCGGACAACATCGTGATGTCGTCATTCGGCGACCTGCTCGTCTGCGAGGACCACACGGGCGAGCAGGAGATCGTGTTGATCACAGCCGACGGTGAGATCGCGCCGCTCCTGCGTCTCACGGGGCAGAATGCCGCCGAGCTGACAGGGCCTGCGTTCTCGCCCGGCGGAGACCGCCTCTACTTCTCTTCGCAGCGGGGCGGCGACGGCGGCGGGATCACCTACGAGGTCCGCGGCCCGTTCCGTCATACCGAGCCCGTCACGACCACGAGCGCGTCCGCTGCGACGACCACGCCCACGACGATCGCAGATGCGCTGAGTCGCAACGAACAGAGGCGGACCGAAGAGACCGAGCCGGGAGGCGGAGACGACGACTTCCCTGTCGTCCCAGCCGTCGGCGGAGCCGTGGTCGCAGCCGGACTCCTCGCGGGAGGGATTGCCCTGGCGCGACGACGCGCGTCGAGCCGGAGCGAGGACGAACCCGGCACCTCCTGAGGCCCTGGCACGCCGGGAGAGGGTTGACCTACTGACGGATCATCGCGCCCCTGAGGTGATCGTCGGGGTCGATGTGGCGTGCGTGCTCGACGGGACGATCAGCGGGAGTCGGGGAACGTCGCGGCGGAGACGCCGGGCCAGGTCCACGCGTAGCGGGCGATGCCGGCGAGGATCGCCACCTCGACTGCGCTGCCCAGTACGTAGTACCCCCACTCGCCGATCGCCGCGACAGCGATGCTGAGCGCGTAGAGCGGAGCCAGAAAGAGGTTGACGATCCGGTTGACGCGCGGGCGGAGCGCCACCGATCCGAACACCATCAGGCTCGGCACGACGACGTAGGCGGTGGTCGCGAGGAGGAAGGCCCCGCCGACGGTGAAGCCGCCAATCTCGCCGGCCTCGAGGTCGGCTCGCACGTCGGGC
This sequence comes from Acidimicrobiia bacterium, assembly GCA_027494135.1. GTDB lineage: Bacteria > Actinomycetota > Acidimicrobiia > IMCC26256 > PALSA-610 > JAOSJK01. The sequence goes on from JAOSJK010000001.1 coordinate 1,560,669, forward strand.
CGGTAGAGGCTGAACAGGTCCACATAGGCGAACACGAGCAGGAGCGAGGTCCACAGCGCAGCGAGCTTGGTCCGCACGCTCACCGGGAGCGGCTCGAGGACGGTCGATGGCATGGGCACACCCTCCTCTCGGGGGAGCCGGGGCGGGACCGGGTCCCGGATCGTACCGGACGGAGCAGGATAACGCAACGGCGAATAGCGATTTGATGAGTTCACAATCGGTATATGTAAAGGGCTCAGGGCATGAGGCAGTACGCTACGTATCGCTATGTCCCGTCCACCGAGCACCATCGCCCGGGCGAAGCTGATCCGGGCGACCGCAGAGCTGCTCGCGGAGGACGGCATGTCCGGCATGTCAGTCGAAGCGGTAGCGCGCAGATCGGGGGTCGCCAAGACGACCCTGTACCGACACTTCGGCGGACTCGACGGGGTGGTGTTCGCCGCTGTGGCTGCAGGCGTCGGCGAGGCCGAGGGCCCGGACACGGGGACGTTGCGCGGCGACGTTCGCGAGATCCTGCGCCGCTACCTGGCGCTGGCCCGGTCGAGCACGAACCGCGAGGTGTTCGCCTGGATGCTCGCCCGCGCCATGCAGAGCCGCGAGTCGGCCGAGCGCTTCAGGAGGGGGCGGATCCACCCGCGCGGGCCAACCGTGATCGCCCTCCAGCGGGCGATGGCGAGAGGTGAGATTCCCCCTACGACGGACGTAGACCTGGCGGTGCACCTGATCCAGGGTCCACTGATCTCGCTGCGCTTCGTCGAGGGCTCCGAGCCCGCCGACAGCGAACTGGAAACCCTGCTCGACATGACGGTGCGCGCCCTAGCTGGGTCCGACGGTCCGTTGCCGGACCTGGGGACAACCCGAGCCCGCGGGGCTCCCGGGGAGCGGGGCCGGTGACGGCCTAGGGGAAGCTCTGACCGGCCAGGCGGCGCTGCTTCAGCTGCGCGCGCACGTAGTCGCGGTTGAGCAGCGCGATGAAGTCGATGCTGATCGACTTCGGGCATGCCTCCTCGCACTCGCCGTGGTTCGTGCAGGACCCGAAGAAGCTCTCCATCTCCTCGACCATGCTGATCGTGCGATCCCAGCGCTCGGCCTGTCCCTGGGGGAGCAGGTTCAGGTGCTGCAGCTTCGCCGAGGTGAAGAGCTGTGCGGCGCCGTTGGGGCAGGCGGCGACGCATGCCCCGCAGCCGATGCAGGCCGCTGCGTCCATCGACGCGTCGGCCACCGGCTTTGGAATCGGGATGAGGTTCGCGTCGGGGGCGCTGCCGGTAGCCACCGTTATGTAACCGCCCGCCTCGACGATCCGGTCGAGGGTCGAGCGGTCGACGGCGAGATCCTTTATGACGGGGAACGCTGCCGCCCGCCAAGGCTCGACGGTGACCTGATCGCCGTCGGAGAACTTTCGCATGTGGAGCTGGCAGGTAGCCGTCGCTCGCTCTGGCCCGTGTGCCTGCCCGTTGATCATCAGTCCACACGATCCGCAGATGCCCTCTCGGCAGTCGTGGTCGAACGCGAAGGGCTCCTCGCCGTCTTCGACGAGGCGCTCGTTGACGAGGTCGAGCATCTCGAGGAACGACATGTCGGGGCTGACCCCGGGGGCGTCGTAGGTGACGAACCGCCCCGGTTGGCCCGGGCCGGCTTGACGCCACACCTTGAGCTCCATGTGCATCTTCTCGGACATCTCCGTCGGCTCCGCTTCGTCCGCTACTTGTAGGAACGGGTCGCTAGTTGCACGCTCTCGAACTCGAGCGACTCCTTGTGCAGCGTCGGCTCACGCCCGACGCCCAGCCACTCCCATGCCGCCACATAGGCGAAGTTCTCGTCGTCGCGCAGCGCCTCCCCCTCCTCGGTCTGGTACTCCTCGCGGAAGTGACCGCCGCACGACTCCTTGCGGTGGCGCGCATCGAGGCACATCAGCTCCGCGAACTCGAGGTAGTCGGCGACGCGCCCGGCTTTCTCGAGCGACTGGTTGAACGACTCGCCGTCTCCGAGAACGCGTACGTCCCTGTGGAACTCCTCGCGGATGGCCGGTATCTCAGACAGCGCCTTGTCGAGACTCTGCTCAGTCCGCCCCATCCCGCAGTTGTCCCACAGCACCTTGCCGAGCGCCCGATGGAAGTGATCAACCGACTTCGTCCCGTTCGTCGAGAGCAGCGCGCTCACTCGGTCGTGGACGGACGTCTCCGCTGCGGCGAAAGCTGAATCGTCGCTCGGAACGGGCTTCTCGCCGAGGAGTGGGGCCAGGTAGTCGCCGATCGTGTACGGGATGACGAAGTAGCCGTCGGCGAGGCCCTGCATGAGTGCGGAGGCGCCGAGGCGGTTGGCTCCGTGATCGGAGAAGTTCGCCTCGCCGAGCACGAAGAGGCCCGGCAGGTTGCTCATCAGGTTGTAGTCGACCCAGAGTCCGCCCATCGTGTAGTGGACGGCTGGGTAGATGCGCATCGGTGTCTTGTACGGGTCTTCTCCCGTGATGCGTTCGTACATCTGGAAGAGGTTTCCGTATCGCTCCTCGATGACGGGAGCCCCGAGGCGGCTGATCGCGTCGGCGAAGTCGAGGTACACGCCGTTCTTCATCGGCCCGACGCCGCGACCGGCGTCGACCTCCCGCTTCGACGCCCTCGACGCGACATCGCGTGGCACGAGGTTGCCGAACGCCGGGTAGCGACGTTCGAGGTAGTAGTCGCGGTCGCCCTCGGGGATCTGCCCGGCGACACGGTCGTCGTCGCCACGCTCGGGAACCCATATTCGACCGTCGTTGCGCAGCGACTCCGACATGAGGGTGAGCTTCGACTGGAAGTCGTCGCTGGCCGGGATGCAGGTTGGATGGATCTGCGTGTAGCACGGGTTCGCGAAGTACGCACCCTGCCTGGCTGCACGCCAGATAGAGGTGACGTTCGAGTTCTTCGCGTTGGTCGAGAGGTAGAAGACGTTGCCGTAACCTCCCGTCGCGAGGACCACGGCGTGCGCGGAGAGAGAGAAGACCTCTCCGGTGATGAGGTCGCGACAGACGATGCCGGCGGTGCGGCCGTCTTTCACGACGAGCTCGAGCATCTCGGTCCGGTTGTGGAGCTCGACATTGCCCAGCGCAATCTGTCGGGCCATCGCCTGGTAGGCGCCGAGCAGTAGCTGCTGGCCGGTCTGCCCGCGTGCGTAGAACGTCCGCGATACCTGCGCCCCACCGAATGAGCGGTTGTCGAGGAGTCCGCCGTACTCGCGAGCGAAGGGCACACCCTGCGCGACGCACTGGTCGATGATGTTCAACGAGACCTGCGCAAGGCGGTGGACGTTCGCCTCTCGCGACCGGTAGTCGCCACCCTTCACGGTGTCGTAGAAGAGACGGTGGATGCTGTCACCGTCATTCGGGTAGTTCTTCGCCGCGTTGATTCCTCCCTGCGCTGCGATGGAGTGCGCGCGGCGCGGCGAGTCGTGGAAGGTGACGACCTTCACGCGGTATCCGAGTTCACCGAGGGTCGCCGCGGCCGATGCGCCGGCGAGCCCGCTCCCGACGATGATTATCTCGAATCGGCGCTTGTTCGAAGGGTTCACGAGCTTCATCGAGAAGCGATGGCTGTCCCACTTCTCGGCGATAGGGCCGGGCGGGATCCTGGAGTCAAGTGTCATCGTGGGTCCTCCGCTACCGCGCCGACGCCGCGGCTGCTTCGCACGGCGCTACGGGATCGGTGTGCGGGCACTCGAGGTCGACGATGCCCGCTTGCACCGCGATCGGGAAGCTCACGTTCCCGACGACAATGACCGCTACGACCCCTTGTGCGAGCAGCCTGCGAGCCCGATTGAAGCGGGGGTTGTTGATGCCGAGGCTCTGGAAGACGCTCCAGACGCCGTGCAGAAGGTGGACTCCCAGGGCGACGTTCGCTACGGCATAGAGGATTGCGACCGGCACGCGTTGGAAGCTGTACACGAGGTTGTTGTACGGATCACCTCGCACGAAGTCGGGGTTCGCGTTGCCCCAGGTGAGATCTGCCAGGTGGAAGAGCAGGTAGAAGGCGATCAGCACGCCCGAGTAGCGCATCGTCCGTGAAGCGAAGTTGGCGGCGATGTAGTCGCGGGGGGCCTGGTACTTGTCGGGGCGCGCCCTGCTGTTGAGGCGGGTGAGCGTGACGGCCGAGTGCAGGTGCAGCACGAGGGCCACGACGATGCCGCCCCGCAGCAGCCACAGGAGGCTCGTGTGTGGGACGAGGTGGCCGCCCAGGTCGCGCAGCGCCTCCCCGTAGAGATTGATGTCCTGACGGGAGAGGTACAGCTTCAGGTTGCCGATCATGTGGACGAGCACGAACCCGAGGAGCATCAGGCCCGTCACGGCCATGACCCACTTCTTGCCCACCGCCGACCGGTAAAACGCGACCGGCCACGCCACACCTCGCCCGAGCGGCTTGCGCACGGGCTGCGCCGCAGGACGCTCCTTCGTCGACGTCGCCTGAGCCATTCCCTCTCCCGAGATCCACGGCTCGTGGGGCCCTGCGAGATCTGCGTGCCCGTGCGAGCGTGCTCCTGCTCTCTCGCGCACCCTACCCCCGCGCCCGCCGTCCCCCGCAATCGGCCCGCCCCGGCAGGAGCGTCGATAGACCACAATATGTGTGGTCTATCGACGCCCCTCCCCGAGGAGGGTGGGGGCGTAGGTGTTGCGGATCGGGGAGAGCGAAGGGTGGGAGACGGTGACCGACGCCGCGTGTGCCACCTCGACGTCGACCCGCCCGATGTAGGTGACGGCGTCGGCTTCGATCTCGCCTTCGAAGCAGCGCTCGCTCCCGTCTACGTCGACCCTGACGAGTGCACTCGGAAGCGACTCTCGCAGCTCGCTGACGACGTGGACGCTCCCGTCCCTCGGATCCAGCATGCCGAGCACGGGTCGGCATGCATCCCGAAGCGCGTAGTAGCCCTGCTTCGCGACCCGCTCGTGGTCGAGCACAGACCAGGTGACCGCTTGGTGGCCGTCGCCGAAGCAGAAGTGCGCGAAGCCGCCCGTCGGGGAGTACTTGAGCCGGCGCAGATCCTCGATCTGCAGCTGGATGAGCGCTGCCTGGTATGCCTGGGTGGCGTCGCGCCACGACTCGAAGGTGGAGTGCTCCGCGCGGGGCACGTAGCGGTCGAGGTACTCGGTCTGGAGGGCGTGGCGCTCGAAGAGGCGATCCCAGTCGAGGTCGGGCCAGCGCTCGGGCTCCATCCAGTCGGCGGTGGTGGGGACCGCCTGCGCTCCGAACTCGGTGACGAAGCGTGCGAGTCGGGGAAAGGCGCGGAGCGCTCCGGCGAGTCCACCCATAGAGCCCCAGTACCAGCCGTAGTAGAGGTGCGCGTCGGTACCGCCGCTCGCCGGGCCGGGGAGCAGGCCGGACGAGCGATCGACAGGGCGCGACGGATCTGCCTTGCCGATCGAACGGGCGACGGACCGGTCGAGCACGTCCTTGTTCCAAGACGGCAGGAACATCGACGCTGCGACGCGCGCACCCGTCTTCATCATCTTGCCGGTCGACATCGGTTCGCCGGGTTGGATGTCGACGGCGAGCGGCTCGTTGTGCGCGCACCAGATGACGATGCTCGGGTGATGGCCGAGCAGGTCGACCATCTCACGGGCCTGACGGAGCGCCGACTTCCGGACAGAGCGCGCGTAGCCCCACTGGAGCGGGAAGTCCTGCCAGAGCAGCAGCCCCGCCTCGTCAGCGGCGTCGTACAGCTCCGGCCGGGTCACATGCCCGTGTACACGGAGCATGTCGAGGTTGGCCTCGACCGCGAGCTCCACGTCTCGGCGCAGCTCCTCGGATGACGCTTCCGCGAGCGCCATGCGTGTCGGGCCGTGATTCGAGCCCATGACGAATATGCGCTCGCCGTTCACGTAGAACGTCCACTGATCGAGTCGCACCTCACGGAAGGCCGTCCGTGTGGTGAAGCCGTCGCTGACCTCGCCGTCCACCTCGACGGTGACGGACACCTCGCAGATCGGCTGGTCCCCGAAGCGACGAGGCCACCAGCGAGGCGGCGAGTCGACCTCGACGGGAATCGACAGGTGGTTAGCACCCGCAGCAAGCGTGACGTCCTTCGGGGATTGCACCAGCAACGATCCGGACGGCCCGAGCACCGATATCGAGATGCGGGCGCGACGCTCCGACGCAACCGAACGGTCTGGCTCGCGCACTTCAGTGACTGCTCCAGTGCGGGCGCCCGCGCCGGAGTCGCCGGAGTCGCCGGAGTCGCCGCTGTAGTCGAGCGTCACGTCTACGACGAGCCTTCCGTGCTCAGCCGTCGCCTCGGTGCACACGACTCGACGGCGGGCGATTCGCACAGGCCCGGTCTCGATGACGTGCACGGAACGCCACAGTCCACCGGGATTCCAGTCCGGGTCGAGGTTGTCCCATTGCGAGAACACGCCGGTGACGAGGCGCTTCGCCGTCTTGTCGGCTTGTGGTGGGCACGCGACCTCGACGGCCAGCACGTGCTCGCCGGGGACGCAGAGCATCTCGGTCGCCTCGAACGCGTGCGGCGTGAAGTAGCCCTCCGTAGCGCCGAGGTAGGTGCCGTCGAACCATACGTCGCCGTAGTAGAAGACGCCGTCGAGGATGACGAAGCGACGCCGCCCGGCGGCGACGGGTGCCGAGGAGAACCGGCACCTGTAGAGGACCGGGCCGTCGCTCGCTTCGAGAGTCGGTGTCGATCGCCAGTGCCCCGGCACCGCCGCCTCGATCCAGTCGCGGTCGTCGAACCCCACGGCCGCGAACTCCTTCACGAGCTCGCCACTGCCCTCGCAGGCGCGCCAGCCACCGGCAAGGTTCTGGTCGTGGAGCGGAGCGCCTGCCATGTCGGCAGCAGGTTAGGTGACGGACGCCGGCGTCACCGGAGGAGGGGGCGGCCGCGACTCCGGGTGCACGCCGGTAGCCGCGCGGCCGCGGCACCTGCTGGGAGGGTCACGGGCTAGCCTCGACAGAGGTCAAGCAGGGAGCAGACAGATGACGCGTCCAGCCTCGCTCGGCGAGCTTCGCAGCAGCGGTTGGGTCTCACGGCCCGTGAAGGAGGAGCTGCGCGCCAACGTCGTGCGCGCTCTCTCCGAAGGTCGGCCACTCGTTCCCGGAGTAGTCGGGTACGAGGGGACAGTCGTTCCCCAGCTGGCCAACGCGCTGCTGGCCGGCCACGACGTCATCTTCCTGGGTGAGCGGGGACAGGCGAAGACACGCATCATCCGCTCGATGACGAACCTGCTCGACGAGTGGCTTCCCGTTGTGGCAGGGAGCGAGATCAATGACGATCCGTATCATCCCGTGTCGAAGCACGCTCGCCACCTGGTAGCGGAGCGTGGCGAGGAGACCCCGATCGAGTGGGTACCGCGTGAACGGCGATTCGGGGAGAAGCTCGCGACCCCCGACACGTCGATTGCCGACCTCATCGGTGAGGTCGACCCGATAAAGGTGGCCGAGGGGCGGTACCTGTCGGACGAGCTCACGATTCACTACGGGTTGCTCCCACGCACCAACCGCGGTGTCTTCTCAATCAACGAGCTCCCCGACCTCGCGGAGCGGATCCAGGTTGGTCTGCTCAACGTCCTCGAGGAGCGCGACGTCCAGATCCGTGGCTACAAGATCCAGCTCCCTCTCGACGTCGTGCTCTTTGCATCTGCGAACCCGGAGGACTACACGAATCGGGGGCGCATCATCACGCCACTCAAGGACCGGTTCGGTGCCCAGATCCGTACCCACTACCCGCTCGACGTGGAGCACGAGCTGGCGATCGTCGAGCAAGAGGCTCGGCCGCTCGTCGCCGAGGGGCTGGCGGTCAAGGTGCCCGACTTCATGTCCGAGATCGTCGCTGAGATCAGCCAGCTGGCACGCCGCTCACCGCATGTCAACCAGCGCTCCGGCGTCTCGGCCCGGATGTCGATTGCGAACTACGAGACGCTCGTTGCCAATGCCATGCGTCGGGCGCTCACCTGCGCTGAGCGCGAGGTAGTTCCGCGTGTGAGCGACCTCGACGCAATAGCGGCGTCTACGTCGGGCAAGATCGAGATCGAGACCGTGGAGGACGGACGAGAAGGCCAGGTGCTGGATCGGATCGTCAAGACCGCCGTGGTCGAGGTGTTTCGTGCACGAGTGAGTCCGGAGCGACTCGGTGAGATCGTCAGGTCGTTCGAGGAAGGGCTCGTGATCGATGCCGGCGAGGACGTGCCCGCTGCGCGCTACACGGAGGTGCTCGCGGCCGTTCCGGCGTTGGCACCGGTGCTCGCCGAGCTGGAGGTCGGGGAGTCACCGGCCGGAATAGCGTCGGGCATCGAGCTGGTTCTCGAGGGCCTGCACCTCACCAAGCGCCTGAACAAAGACGCTCTCGGCGCCCGCGCCTCCTACCGCTCCCGCGGTTGACTCCGAACCCAGGGGCGTCGATAGACCACAATATTTGTGGTCTATCGACGCCCCTGGGGTGTTGGGCGGGCGTAGGAGGCGAGCAGGTCGGCGCTGGGTCTGGGTTCGCGTTCGCGGTCGAAGAGGCCGAACGGGACGTCGTATCCGTGGAGCCACTCGTAGTTGTCGACCCCCGTCCAGTGGAAGAACCCGCGTAGGTCGACGCCGTCGGCGACCGCCTGCTCGACGATCGAGAGCGACTCTGCCAGCGTCGAGCAACGCCACTCGTCGTCGTCGGTGCCGACTCCGTGCTCGCAGATCAGCAGTGGCCGGCCAGGTAGCTCCTCGGCGAGGCGCCGGAGCACGATGCCGAGCCCCTCGCTCCACGGGGCGTACCCGAGTGGCCCCACACGCGCGCCGCTCGGGTACGGGGAGAGCGTGAGGTCGCGGTTGACTGCGTTCGCGCTGTAGTAGCTGAACCCGATCAGGTCGGAGCTCTCGCGCATGTCGGAGACCCTCTCGGCGGCACGGCCGGGCAGCTCGAGTACTCCGTCGCGATCGGCGCGCATCCACATGCCCCACATGAGGTCGTCCACGGCGCGCGCATTGCGCTCCGCCGGCACGGAGGTGTCGGCGGAGAAGAGCGGAGAGAGATTGTGGACGGTCGCGACGGGTGAGTCGCCGCCCCGCAGCTCACGCCACGCGTCGCGATGCGCGAGGAGAATCCCGCGGTACGCGTCGAGGAGCTTGTCGAGGTCGTTCGTCCCCGGCGGGTTCGCTCCGAGGAGGTACGCGGCTGCCACGTAGGCGAAGGGCTCGTTGATCGGCTTCCATCCGAAGACGAGGTCACCGAACGTCTCGGCACAGAAGGCGACATGGCGGGGCCAGTAGTAGGAGCGGGAGCGGTCGTCCAGGAACGCACGCTCGTCGGCAAACCATCCGGGCAGGGTGAAGTGGTGGAGGCATACCCATGGGTGCACGCCGGCATCGCGGGCGGCGGTCAGAACTTGTCGGTAGTGCTCGACGGCCGCGTCGTCGCGTCGTCCCTCACGGGGCTCGATGCGAGCCCACTCGATGGAGAGCCGGTGGTGGGTCAGCCCGTACGACGCGTACAGGGCGAAGTCGTCGGCGTAACGGGTTGCGAAGCCGTTGCCGTCGCCCGACGGCGGCGCCTTTCCGGCACGCTCCCATGCGAGCCAGTCGCTCTGCGCTGGGGCACCCTCGCACTGGGTCGACGAGGAGGCCGTCCCCCACCAGAAGCTCTCGGGTAGGTCCATGTGCCCGACGGTATCCCGCCGCGGTACTCGCTCGTGGCGGAGGCGACTACGGTGCGGGCGTGAGGGGTTTCCGCTACTCGCGATGGGACGGCACGCAGGTCGGGTTCGACCTCGACGCCGGTTCGCTGCTCGACGAGATGACCGATGACCTTCTCTACCACGGTGACCTCAATGCCGCGATGCGTCGGATGCTCCAGCAGGGCTTCCGCGATCGCGACGGCCGGCAGGTCGAAGGTCTACGGGAGATGCTCGAGCGACTGCGTGAGAGACGCCGGGAGACTCTGGACCGCTACGACCTCGGTGGCCCCTTCGAGGACATCGCGCGACGGCTCGACGAGATCGTCGAGCAGGAGCGTGACGGGATCGAACGACGACTCGAAGATGCACGGCAGGCCGGCGACCGGCGCCGGGAAGAGCTCCTCGACGGCCTTGCCCGCGAGCGGCGACAGCAGCTCGACGAGCTACCGCCCGATCTGGCCGGGCGGATCTCAGAGCTGCAGAGCTACGACTTCATGGACGACGGAGCCCGTCAGGCCTTCGACGACCTGGTCGGTGAGCTCCGCAAGCAGCTTCTGGACACCATGTTCAACCAGATGACCCAGGGCATGTCGGAGATGACCCCGGAGCAGCTCGCACGGATGAAGGACATGCTCGCGGAGCTGAACAGGATGCTCGAGCAGCGTGCGCGCGGGGAGGAGCCGGACTTCGAGGGGGTTCATGGAGCGCTACGGCGACTTCTTCCCCGGGAACCCGCAGAGCCTCGACGAGTTGCTCGAGCAGATGGCGCGCCAGATGGCCCGGATGCAGCAGATGCTCAACTCGATGACTCCCGAGCAGCAGGCGCAGCTCCGACAGCTCATGGACTCCCTCATGGAAGACATGGACCTGCGCTGGCAGGTGGAGGAGCTCTCGCACAATCTTCAGCAGGCGTTCCCCGACGCAGGCTGGTCACAGGCGATGCGCTTCCGAGGCGACGAGCCGATGCCGTTGGATCAGATGAGCAACGTCCTCGATGAGCTCGGCGACCTCGACGACCTCGAGCAGCTCCTCCGCGGAGCGACGCAGCCCGGACAGCTCGCCGAGGTCGACCTCGACCAGGCGCGCGAGGTGCTCGGCGACGACGCCGCTCGATCACTCGAGCGTCTGGCCGAGCTGGCCAGGATGCTCGAGGAAGCCGGCCTCATCGAACAGCGTGAGGGGCGTTACGAGATGACCCCCAAGGGCGTCCGTGCGATCGGGCAGCGGGCGCTCGGCGACCTCTTCCGGCGCCTGCTGCAGGACCGTGGCGGCCGGCACGAGATCGAGCACTCAGGGGCCGGCCACGAGCGTGCCGACGAGAACAAGCCCTACGAGTTCGGCGACCCGTTCCACCTCGACGTAGGCGAGACGATCCGCAACGCGATCCGCCGCCAGGGATCGGGTACGCCGGTGAGGCTCGCGCCCGCCGACTTCGAGATCGAGAAGACCCAGCATCACACCCGTACGGCGACGGTCCTCATGCTCGACGTCTCGCTCTCGATGGAGATGAGGGGGCGGTTTCTCGCGGCGAAGAAGGTCGCGATGGCCCTGCACTCGCTGATCACGACGCAGTTCCCGCGCGACTACATCGGTCTGGTGAGCTTCGGACGGGTGGCCCGTGAGGTGAAGCCGGAGCGGCTGCCCGAAGCCACCTGGGACTTCGAGTGGGGGACGAACATGCAGCACGCGATGCTGCTGGCCCGACGGATGCTCTCCCGGCAGTCGGGTCGGAAGCAGATCATCATGATCACCGACGGGGAACCGACCGCCCACATAGAGGGCGACGATGCGTTCTTCGACTACCCGCCCCATCCGCGCACGATCGAACAGACCCTCCTCGAGGTGAAGCGCTGCACGCGCGACGACATCCGGATCAACACGTTCATGCTCGACGAGAGCGTCTACCTGCGGGAGTTCGTGGAGCGGATGATGCGGCTGAACCGGGGCAGGGCGTTCTACACGACGCCTGAGACCCTCGGCGACTACGTGCTCGTCGACTTCCTCGACCAGCAGCGTCACCACCGCCGTCACACGGCCTGAGCCCCGGGCCGGCCGCATCGGCCCCCGAGGCTCGCTCATCCGGGTCGCGTGGACGCCGATTGTGTGAAGGCCGATTGTGTGAAGAAGGTAACTCTCCGCCGCGGCACCCTCGCCCCGGCCCGTCGTAGGCCGAACGGAACCCACGCAGGATGCGCAGTTGCTCGAGGAGGAGCCCAACGATGACGGTTCGAGGATGACGCCGGGTCCGGTCAAGGCTCTGGTGGTCACAGGTCGTCCCGGAGTGGCCGGCGCCCTGGCGAGCGCACTGGAGGCGTCGGGCATGGAGTGCGACGTTGCACCGGACGCAGATGCTGCGCTGCGTGCGACCGACGCCGACCCACCCGACGCAGTGGTGCTCGACCTCGGCATGCCGGCACTCGATGGGTGGCTGCTCCTGGCGCAGATAGGGGCGAGGGCCGGCCGCCCGCGCCTGATCGTCTGTTCCGCTCCGACAAAGATCGACGAGCAGCAGCGGGCCTTCGACCTCGGCGCCGACGCGTTCGCTCCCGGGCCATTCGATCCGCACTACGTGGCGCGCACGGTCCGCGAGGTCGTCGAGCGTGATCGCGCTCCGATGCCGGAGCGGCCGTGAGCAGGTGCTGAGTCGTCGCGCATAGCCTTGTCGGGCGGGAGACATGCAGACATGCCGGCAAGCAGACAAGTGGACGGCGAGTGGCACCAACTGGAGGCGACGCTCGATGGCCGAGAGCCCCGATGACGAGCAGACGAGCGACGAGCAGGCGAGCTCCGGGCCGACGAACGCTGAGCAGGAGTGGCGGGTGCGGCTCTCGCCACAGCAGTACCACGTCACACGCGAGGCGGGGACCGAGCGCGCCTTCAGCGGTGAGTACTGGAACTGTCATGACGCCGGTACCTACAGGTGCATCTGCTGCGACACGCCGCTCTTCGAGTCGATCGCGAAGTTCGACTCCGGGTGCGGGTGGCCGAGCTTCTTCCAGCCCGCCGAGAGCGCACCGATCGAGGAGCGCGAGGACCGGAGCTTCGGGGTCGTGCGCACCGAGGTGCGCTGCAGCAACTGCGGTGCCCACCTGGGTCACGTCTTCGACGATGCACCCGACCAGCCGACGGGGCTGAGGTACTGCATCAACTCCGCGTCGCTGAGCCTGGAGCGTCTGCCGGAGGAGTGATCCCGGGGTTTGCCGCCGGACGGCCGACGTGTGGCGTATGCGCCCCGGTGGCAGGAACGCTCCTGTCTCCGGCAGGCGGGCGTGCCGGGAGCAAAGGTGCGAACACCGCGAAACAACTGGCCGAAGGTCCCATCACGGCCTGTGGAGGCCGTATCCGGACCCCAGAAAGATGAACTCCCCCTTGCGCAGGCGCTTCATGCAGGTCAAGATGACACAGTTGTAATTCCATCGGCAGCATTTCGTTTCGGCATTCGTGACAGCCATTCGTGACAGCCATTCGTGACAGCGAGGGGGCGGCCGGTGAGGGAGAGCCTGGTGCAGACACTGGAACAAGAGATCGAGGACCGACGGTGGCAGGAGCGTTCGAACTGCCTCGGCGTCGACCCTGACCTGTTCTTCCCCGAACGCGGCGCCTCCACCAAGGAGGCGAAGGGCGTCTGCGGCGGATGCGAGGTGCGCCTCGACTGCCTGGAGTACGCCCTGCGCAACGGGGAGAAGTTCGGGATCTGGGGAGGCATGTCGGAGCGCGAGAGGCGCCGCCTCCGCCGGCAGAGGGCACTGGCCCGCAGGGGCCTCGCCTCCTCGGCGTGACCCACCACTGCTGACGCCCCGCCCCTGGCGCCCTGCCCCTGAACCCACGCGGCTCGCTCCGCGCGGCTCGCCCGACTGCCGGCCCGCCTCCCTACCGGGCGTGCGCGGGCCGGATCGCAGGCGGCGTCACGCCGGTGGGCCCGGATGCGGGCGGGTGACCGGCGACGCCAGACGTGTCTCGATCGTGTGGGTCGAGTCGAGACGGGCCCACTCGAGGAAGTCCCGGCTGCAGAGGGCCAGCTCGGCCTCCGGCACGAGCCCGACGAGCTCGACCCGAGCAATGCCGGCTTCCTCGCGACGGGCCAGCTCCCGGACGCGGGAGACGGCCGTCTCGAGACCCGTGGCGGCGAGGTCGACGAGGTTCATCGAGACCTGCGCGCATCCGGCAGAGGCGAGCCGCAGCCCCAGCGCCCTGACGCCGGGCAGCCCCCGCCGGCCTCCCTGACGGCCGACGCGATCCGCCTCGCGACGGCGAGGTCGGCGACATCGAGGTCGCAGTTGACGGCCACGAGTGGTGGCCGGGCGCCGACGGCGGTGGCGCCGAGGCTCGGGTGAGGAGCAGACGGGCCGTGATCGGGCTGCTCGGTTCGGAACGCGTCGCGACGTACCTGCGGGAGGGTTGCCTTGCCGGGCGAGGCGTCGCCGTAGAGGAAGACGGGGACCTCGAAGGCGTCCGACCACCATCGGGCGAATGCGAGCGCCGCCTCGACGGCGTCGCCGCGCGGTGACCCTGTGCCGTCCAGGGCTACGAACGGCACCACGTCGAGCGCCCCGAGCTTGGGGTGCACGCCTACGTGGCCGACGACGCTGACGCTCCGGGCGACGGCGACGGCGAGTGAGCGCACCGCCTCCTCTGCGTCGTGCGCCCCGGGCCCGGCGAGGGTGAACACGCTGCGGTTGTGATCCGGGTCGGAGTGCACGTCGAGGAGCGAGTTCCGGCACGCCCACACGAGAGCGTCGATCCCCCCGGCGTCGCGGCCCTCCGAGACGTTCGCGACGCACTCCAGCACCCCCGCAGGCTACCGAGCGACCCCCAACCGGGGTTCTTGCGTCACTTTCTCGCGCATAGCGCGAGAAAGTGACGCCAAAACGAGGGGGCTCTAGCCTGCGGGGGATGCGGATCGGGCTGGCGCTTCCCCAGTACGACTACTCGGTGCAGGGCGAGAGTCCGTTGCGCTTCGAGACGGTCGTCGAGCACGCGCTGTTGGCGGAGCGGACCGGGTACGACTCGGTCTGGCTCTCCGACCACCTGGTCCTCGACCTGGAGAAGTACGGGGAGGCCCGGAGCCACACGGAGTGCTCGAGCCGCTGGTGACGCTCGCAGCGCTCGCGCGGGCCGTGCCCAGGGTGAGGCTCGGGACGCTGGTGCTGCTGGAGGCGCTGCGGCCCGCCGCAGTCCTCGCCCATGCGCTCGCGACTCTCGACCGGATCAGCGGCGGCCGGCTCGACGTAGGGGTGGGCGCCGGCTGGTACGAGCCCGACTACGCGGCGATCGGCATGGTGATGCCGGCGCCGGCCGAGCGCCTGAGCCGCCTCGACGAGGCCGTGCAGATCCTGACAGGTCTCCTCGCCGGCGATACGGTGACGTTCGAAGGCGCCCACCACCGAGCCGAGGGTGCCCGCCTCCTCCCCCCGCCCCTGCAGCAGCCGCGCCCGCCGGTATTCGTGGGCGGCAAGGGCGACAGGCTCCTCCGGCTCGCGGCGCGTCGCGCGGACGGATGGAACACTTGCTGGGTCTGGACTCACGATGCGTACCGCGAGCGTCTCACGGTGCTCGAGAGGGAGTGCGAGGCGGCGGGTCGCGACCCGTCGACGCTTTGGAGATCGGTGGGCCTGTACGCGCTCTGCGGTTCGGACGAGAGGGACCTGGCGAGGCGCTTCGAGCGTCTGCGCTCGCAGTCGCCACCCGGCGTCCTCGACGGCACGACGCTCGAGGACTGGCGTGTCGGGAGGCTGGTCGGCACTCCGGAGCAGGTGCGCGAGCAGGTGGAGGAGTGGGCATCGTTGGGCGTCGAGACGCTCATCCTCGGACCGGGGCGGTCCCGTTCCACGTGGGCGACGCCGACGATCTCGTCGCGCTGGCGGAGGCGCTGAAGCCGGTGCCGTGATCGCCCCGGGGTGTTGGTACCCTTGGAGCGACGGCAACCACACGAGAGAGAGGTGGCCGCATGAGCCTAGGTGCGCCCGAACTGGGCATCATCCTCCTGATCGTGCTCGTGATCTTCGGCGGTTCGAAGCTCCCCAAGCTCGCCCGCTCCCTGGGTCAGGCGCAGAAGGAGTTCAAGCAGGGGCTCGCCGAGGGGGAGAAGAATGAGCCGCAGTCGGGGACTCCGGTGCCCGGGCCGACGTCGAACCCCGGCACCGATCCGAGTCCGAACTGACGAAGCCGCGCCGCCGTGCCGGAGACTTCCGTCTCAGGCGTGGTGGACGGCCTGCAGGGGCTCTGAGTCGGCGGTTCGCGCTGCGGCCGCCTGGCGGCGCCTGCGGAGGATCCGGCGACGCTCACGCTCGGAGGCCCCGCCCCACACACCGTGCTCGATCCGGTTCTCCAAGGCGTACTCGAGGCACTCCGCGACGACCGGGCAGCCGTCACAGATCTGCTGAGCGACCTCGACACCCACCCCGTCGGAGGGGAAGAACTCGGTCGGAGAGATGCCACGGCACTTGGCCTTCAGCATCCACGCGTATTCCTCGGGTCGCTCGTCCATCACAACTCTCCAACGGTCCGGACCGCCCGTCGCTTCCCGCAATCGGCGAGATCTTCGGGAGAATCTCTCAGTTCGCTCTCAGACACTCGGGGAACGCACTGGGTGCCCGTGTCGTTCAATGATGGACGAACGCTTCCAGGGAGGCAGGATGACCGACGAACGGAACGACGCAGCGGCTCACCAGGGCGATCCCTGGTCTGGCATCCCAGCCTGGGCAGCCCGTCCGGCGCCCCCCCGGCACCAGCCGCCATCCCGTCCGGCGGAGTCGTCCGGCCCGCCGCCGGCGCCACCGCCGATCGAGCAGGGTCCGGCGCCGCTGCCTGCTGCACCGCCCGCCGCTGGGTGGGCGGCGCTCCCCGAGCCGTCAGGTCCGGTCGCGCAGGCGGGCCGCGGGGCCGGCGGCCGCCGCGGGGGTCTGCGGTCTGCGATCGCCGGGGGCGTAGCGGGAGCGCTGGTCGCCTCTCTGGTCACAGGTGGCCTCTTCGTGGCGTTCGACGACGACGGCGACGGAGGTTCGCGCAACACGAATCAAGCGGCCGCCATCGCCGGTGAAGCCTTGCCGGCCCGCGCGTCGACCGTTCTCGCCGCGCCCGGCGACATCCGCGCGATCCTCGACAGAGTTCAGCCCGCGGTCGTGAGGATCAATGTCGGCGGCAGACAGGGCAACGGAGCCGGTAGCGGATTCATCGTCGGAAGCGACGGCGTGATCGTCACGAACGCACACGTCGTAGCAGGTGCCGAGGACATCACGGTGATACTCGACGGCGGCGACGAGCTGCCCGCCGAGATACTGGGCATCGACGAGTACGACGATCTCGCCGTCGTGAAGATCGACCGGACCAACCTGCCGACCGTCGAGCTCGGCAACTCCGACGCCCTGCAGGTGGGCGACGCCGTCGTCGCCATCGGCACCGCTCTCGGACTCGAGGGGGGCCCGAGCGTGACGAGCGGGATCGTCTCGGCGCTCGAGCGTTCCATTGCCACCGAAGCCGACACGCTGCTCCCGGAACATGATCCAGACCGACGCCGCGATCAACCCGGGCAACTCGGGGGGCCGCTGGTCGATTCCGACGGGCGTGTCGTCGGCATCAACACGGCGATCGCCAACCCGGCTGCTTCGAACAACGTCGGATTCGCAATCGCGATTTCGAGCGCCACATCCATAATCGAGGACCTCGGGGCGGGACGCGATGCGCAGATTGCATTCCTCGGGGTGGCTACGCGGACGCTTACCGCCGACGAGGCCGCTACCCGCGACCTCGGAGTGGAGCACGGAGCGCTCGTCGTCGAGACGACCGACGGCGCGCCCGCGGCCGAGGCGGGGATCGAGGTCGGTGACGTCATCGTCGAGATCGGCGGCCGCGAGATCAGATCGATGGAGAACGTGGCCCGCGAGGTGCGACGCCACGATCCGGATGACGAGGTCGAGGTGGTCGTCGTACGCGACAGCGGCAGCCGCTCGTTCACGGTGGTGCTCGCGGAGCGCCCGACCCAGATGTGACGCAGATGTAGCGGCTCTGCTCCGACCGGGCGCGTAGAGGGCGGGTAACCTCTCGCGGCCGGGATCGCCCCGGAGGCGAGGAGCCGAGATGGAGACCGAGGAGTTCGAGGAGATCCCCCCGCAGGGGCACGTGAAGGTCGTCTACCTCGGCCCCGTCTCCCCGCACTGGGACGTCCACCGGGTCTTCGGTGACCAGCGGGCGATCGACGAGTTCCGTCAGCGGGCGATCGCGCGCCTCCAGCTCCTGCCACCGCACGATCCACAGTTCCGGCGCAATCGGGAACGCGTCGCACGCGACGCCGAGCGCGAGCACCTGATCCTCGAGTGGGACCTCGGCTACGAAGAAGCAGAGCCCGAAGCCGGCGCCTAGGTCCGGGCGAGTAGCGCGTTCGGGCGGCCCGGGCACCCGGGCTTCTCGACGAGTTCACCCGATGTACACCCCGCCGGGAGTGGCGGTTCACCTGCCTCCTCTACGTTGACTCCGATGCGCCGCGCCGATCGATAGGGCTCCGCACGGCGCCGGATCAAGGAGGAGCGGGACAGATGATTCGAGTTCCCCGAGCCGTGTCAGGGCTCCTGGTGGCAGCGCTGACAGTCCTGGCGCTCACGGCCTGCAGCGAGGAGAAGGTCGACGAGGCCGGATCGGGCTACACCGGTCTCTCGGGGGCCATCACGGTCGACGGATCCAGCACGGTCGCGCCGCTCACCGAGACGGCGGCCGCCGACTTCATGTCTGAGAACTCGGGTGTCCGCGTGACCGTGGGAACCTCGGGTACCGGCGGGGATTCGAGAAGTTCTGCGTGTCGGAGACCGACATGAGCGACGCATCCCGCCCGATCAAGGACGAGGAGGCGGCGATCTGCGACGAGAACGGAGTGGGGCTCGCGGAGCTGGAGGTTGCCAACGACGGCCTCTCGGTGGTCGTGAATCCCGACAACGACTGGGCCGAGTGCCTCACGGTCGACCAGTTGAAGACGATCTGGTCGCCCGAGGCCGAGGACGAGATCACGCGATGGAACCAGGTCGACCCGTCGTTCCCCGACGAGCCTCTGGAGCTCTTCGGTGCCGGTACCGACTCGGGGACCTTCGACTACTTCACGGAGGCGATCGTCGGCGAAGAGGGCGCGAGCCGCACCGACTACACGGCAACCGAGGATGACAACGTCACCGTCACCGGCGTCGCCGGCGCCAAGGGCGCCATCGGCTACTTCGGCCTCTCGTACCTCTTGGAGAACGCCGGAAAGGTGAAGGGCGTCGCGGTCGACGGTGGCGACGGATGCGTCGAGCCGAGCGCCGAATCCGTTCAGTCCGGGGAGTACTCGCCCCTGTCCAGGCCGCTCTACCTCTACCCGAGCGGTGATCTCCTCGCCCGCCCCGAGGGGATCGCGTTCGTCGAGTACTACATCGAGAACTCTGCCCGAATCGCAGACGAGGCGCTCTTCGTGCCGATGACCGACGAGCAGCAGCAGGCGTCCCTCGATCTCGCACACCGTCTCGCCGAGGGGCAGGAGTGACGGCGACGGAACGCCCCAGCCGCGCTCGCGCCGGTGACGGCGACGAGCGCGGACGTGGCACCTCCCGGCCACCCCCCTGCGGGGGAGCCTGGGATCCGCGCGTCCACGCTACGTCGAGCGTGTGATCGTATGGGTGCTCTTCCTCTGTGCGGCCCTCTCGGTCGTCACAACCGTCGCGATCGTGCTCTCTCTCGTCCCCCCCACGATCGAGTTCTTCGGCGAGGTGAGCATCGGGGAGTTCCTGACCGGGACCAAGTGGTCGCCCCTCTTCGCGAACCCGCGCTTCGGAGTGCTACCCCTCGTCGCCGGTACCGCGGTCACCACCGTGTGCGCGCTCGCCGTCTGCGTACCGATCGGTCTCGGGTCCGCCGTCTACCTCAGCGAGTACGCGCGGCCGCGCACCCGCCGGGTGCTCAAGCCCCTCCTGGAGCTCCTGGCGGGCATACCGACCGTGGTCTACGGGTACTTCGCGCTCGAGGTGGTGAGCCCGATAGTCCAGACGATCTGGCCGTTCGGCGATCCACCGGGGGCCTTCAATGCGCTCTCGGCGGGGATCGTGATGGGCGTGATGATCGTTCCGACCGTCGGATCGCTCTCCGAGGACGCGATGACAGCGGTGCCGGCCGGACTCCGTGAGGGCGCCTACGCGCTCGGGAGCACGCGGCGCGAGGTGGCGACACGGGTCGTCGTGCCGGCGGCCCTGTCGGGGATAGCAGCGTCGTTCGTGCTGGCCATCTCACGCGCAGTCGGCGAGACGATGATCGTGTTGATAGCCGCCGGTGGTCAGCCGAACCTGGCCATCAACCCCGGCGAGGCGATGCAGACGATGACGGCGTTCATCGGCGCGGCCGGCATCGGCGATCAGCCGACAGGCAGTACGGGCTACAAGACGATCTTCGCCGTCGGCTCGCTCCTCTTCGTCGCCACGTTCGTGATGAACCTCCTCAGCATCCGGATCGTACGCAGATTCAGGGAGGTGTACGAATGAGCGCCGAGGCGACGGTCTCCGCGGAGGTCGAGCGGCTCGGCCGCGCCCCCCGCGCGAAGCGGGCCAAGGAGCAGGCGTTCCGCTCCGTTCTGCTGCTCTGCCTCGCGGTTGCGGTATTCGCGCTGGGAGCCTTGCTCCTGAGCGTGGTAGTCGACGGGTGGGGCCGTCTCGACGATGGTCTCTGGCGGCGCTTCCCGTCGCCGCGCCCCCTCCTCGCCGGGGCGCGCTCGGCTGTCTTCGGGACACTCTGGGTCGTCACCCTCACCGGACTGCTCACCGTGCCGATCGGCGTCGCCGCGGCTGTCTACCTGGAGGAGCTCGCTCCCAGGAACCGCTGGTACAACCGGCTGATCGAGGTGAACATCCAGAACCTCGCGGCCGTCCCGTCGATCGTCTACGGGATCCTCGGACTCGCATTCGTCGTGCGCGGCCCACTCTCGTTGGGGCGCGTCGTGCTGGCGGCGGCCGTCATCCTCGCCCTGCTCGTACTACCGACGGTGATAATCGCGTCGCGCGAGGCGCTGCGCGCGGTCCCGCCGTCGATTCGCGACGGAGCGCTGGCGCTCGGCGCCACGCCGTTGCAGACGGTGGGCCGCCAGGTGCTGCCGGCCGCCACGCCGGGAATCGCGACCGGTGTGATCCTCGCCCTGTCGAGGGCGATGGGAGAGGCCGCGCCCCTGCTCATGGTCGGCGCGCTCACATTCGTGACGTTCAACCCCACGGGTCTCGACAGCGCGTTCACGGTTCTGCCGGTTCAGATCTTCAACTGGGTGAGCCGCCCGCAGGAGGAGTTCCACGTGCTTGCGGCCGCAGCGATCGTGATGCTGCTGGTGCTGCTGCTCACGATGAACGGCCTCGCCATCTGGGTACGGAACCGGTTCCGAAGTCGCTGGTGACCGGCGCACTCCGGTGCAGGCGACGGGAGGCTGGTGGGTCCCCGGCGCCGGCACCATGACCGAAGGGCCGTGGTTGCCAGGAGATCAGGACGCCAGGAGATCAGGAGGTCGTGTCCGCTGACTCGCTTCCCGGCATTACCCCGGTGACCATGAAGTCGACCCAGCGGCCGATGGTGACAGCGTGATCGGCGGCGCGCTCGTAGTCGCGTCCGACGAACGAGATCTGCACCGCACGTTGGAGGGCCGACTCATCGGGTGCGCCGAGAGCGAAGATCGCCCGGAAGAGCTCCTTCTGGAGGTCGTCCATCACGTCGTCCATGTCGGGCAGTGCAGCCGACACGTTCACGTTCAGGTTGGAGAACGCTTCTATGGCCAGGCGGAGCTGGACGGTCGCCTGATTGCCCATGCGTTCGACGATCCCTCGGATGCGCGGGGCGAGCTCGTGCGGGTAGAGCCGGCGCGTTGCCCTGGCGACGTTGCGCATGAGGCCGGACGTCAGCTCGATCTCGTGAAGGATCCGCAGGACGGCGAGAAGAGTTCTCAGGTCGGCGGCCATCGGCTGCTGAAGGGCCAGGAGCTGGTACGTCCGCTGCTCCACGGTGCTGCCCGCCTCGAGGACCTCCCGGCGGTCTTGGTAGACCCTGTCGACCGCCGTCAGGTCGCCGGCCAGGAGTGACTCGGTCGCGGCACCGATCGTCTCGCAGACGCGTGCCGCAATCCTGACCACGTCGTCGCGAATCTCGTTCAGCTGCTCGTCGTACGAGCGACGTGTCTCGCTCACCGGGGCCTCCTGCGGTGGGTGCTCCGAGCATCGTGGCAGGTCGAACGGACGACCGCCACGTGCGGAGCCGCCGCGCGCGAGTGTTCACCGGCCGTTCAGGGACTGGCCACTGGCGCATCTTCTGCGAGCAAGGGACGGACCCTACGATCGGGGCGTGTGGTGACCGACTCGCCGTGCTCGGGCCGAGCAGGTGGACCCGTCGACGGGGCCGCACACGTATGCGAGAGGGGGCGAGAGAGCGATGACTAGTACCTTCCACGACGTGTCGACGATCGCGCACGACGACGGGACCCCCGTGGCGCCTGCGCCCGGGACTGTCTTCCAGGTGAGCCACCTGTCCGTCAGCTACTCGTCGGTCCTCGCCGTGGACGAGGTGACGCTCGACGTCCCGGAGAAGCGCATCACCGCCCTGATCGGGCCGTCCGGATGCGGCAAGAGCACCTTCCTGCGATGCCTCAACCGCATGAACGATCTGATACCCGGAGCGAGGGTGTCCGGCGACGTCCGGTACCACGGCGAGGACCTGTACGAGCCACAGGTGGACGCGGTCGAGGTGCGCCGCAGGATCGGTATGGTCTTCCAGAAGCCGAACCCCTTCCCCAAGTCGATCTTCGACAACATCGCGTTCGGACCCCGGGTCAACGGCAAACGTCGGGATCTCGATTCCGTGGTCGAAGAGGCTCTGGTGCGAGCGGCGCTCTGGGACGAGGTCAAGGACAAGCTCAAGAAGAGTGCCTTCGCGCTCTCGGGTGGCCAGCAGCAGCGGCTCTGCATCGCGCGGTGTCTGGCAGTTGAGCCCGACGTCATCCTGATGGACGAGCCCTGCTCGGCTCTCGACCCGATCGCAACCGCACGAATCGAGGACCTCATGACGGAGCTGAAGCGCGAGTACACGATCGTGATAGTCACGCACAACATGCAGCAGGCGGCGCGCGTCTCAGACATGACCGCATTCCTGACAACCGAGGTTGAGGAGACGGGTGCCCGTGTGGGACGACTCGTCGAGTTCGATCACACGGAGAAGATCTTCACCAACCCGTCCGATCCGCGGACAGAGGGATACATCACCGGCCGCTTCGGCTGATGTCGGCGTGCCGGTCGTGCGCTGAAGGGCGGACGAATCGACTATTCGGACCCTTCGGCGGCCGGAGGGTCGTCCCCGTCCGCACTCCCGGTCTCGCGCCGTCGCGATACGAAGTCGGCGAGGGATGCGATGGCGAGAACCACGTAGGTAGCCGCCAGCCACTCGTTCACCCAGCGCGTGTCGGACGGCGCAAGTGGCCAGAGTGCCACGCACGTAGCCGATGCCACGAGGAAGAAGACTGCGCGGTGGTCCATCAGCGCGCCGCCACGAGCGCATACGTCGCCGCAGAGATCACGGCCGCTGCAGGGATGGTGAGGATCCAGGCCCACACGACCCGGCCGGCCACCCCCACCTGACGGCGGAGAGCCGCCGCACCGACCCCACGCCGACGATGGAGCCCGTGATCGTGTGGGTTGTCGACACCGGGATGCCGGCATGCGACGTGGCGAAGAGCGTGATCGCGCCCGCAGTCTCCGCGCAGACGCCTCCGATGGGTTGGAGCTTGGTGATCTTGGAGCCCATGGTCTTCACGATCCGCCAACCACCGGTGAGTGTGCCGAGCGCGATGGCGGTGTGGGCGCTCAGCACCACCCAGAGAGGTACCTCGCCGTTCGCACGGACGTGGCCGCCGGCGATCAGGAGGGCGAGGATGATCCCCATCGTCTTCTGCGCGTCGTTCGCGCCGTGGCCGAGGCTGTACGCGGCGGCAGATACGAGCTGGGCACGACGGAACCCGCGGTTCAGTCGCTCGACCCTGCGATACCGGTGGGTGGACCACAGAGTCACGACCATCAGGATGAATCCGATGGCGACGCCGATGAGTGGCGCCAGCACGATGAAGACCCCGATCTTGCGGAGCCCGGTGAGGAGGAGGACGTGCCCTCCGCCCTTGGCCACTGCCGCGCCCGCCATACCGCCGACGAGTGCATGTGAAGACGAGCTCGGCAGGCCGTACCAGAACGTGATCAGGTTCCACGCGATGGCCCCGACGAGCCCCGCGAAGATCACTCCGATCGAGAGGACATCCTGCGTCACCACGTCCTTCGCGATCGTGCTCGCGACTGCGGTTCCGGAATACCAGGAACGCAATGAAGTTGAATGCTGCCGCCCAAATGACCGCCAGGCGGGGCGAGAGCACGCGTGTGGACACCACGGTGGCGATCGAGTTCGCGGCGTCGTGGAATCCGTTGACGAAGTCGAAGGCGAGCGCGACGGCGACGACGAACGCGAACGCGAGGGATTCCACAGTCTGCTCAGGCGTGCTTGAGCGCGATGCTCTCGACGATGTCGGAGATGTGCTCTATGGCATTGACCGCGGCCTCGAGCGACTCGACCACGTCTTTCCACTTGAGCACGTCGAACGCGTCGTAGTCGCCGGAGAAGAGGTGCGCCACGGACCGGCGGTAGATGCTGTCGGCCGCGCTCTCGAGCTCGTCGATCGCGGCGAGATCGTGCTCGAGTCCACGCAGACGAGGAAGCTTCGAGATGAGCGAGACCGTCGACTCCGCGGCCCGGACGAGGATGTCGCCCATCTCCTCCATGTCGGGAAGCGGTGCCGTCACGTTGTGGAGCAGCAGGAGGTCGCAGGCGGCCTGCATGTCGTCGACGACGTCGTCGAGCATCTCCGTCAGGGCATGGATGTCTTCACGGTCGAAGGGCGTGACGAAAGACGAGTTGAGACGCCCGAGAATCGTCGAGGTGAGCTCGTCACCGCGCTTCTCGCACTCCGCGACGAGTGTCTGCTTGGCTTCGAGATCTGTGAGGTCGCCGATCACCGAGCGCAACCTGCGCGCGCACTCCGCGACGTTCTCGGCGGCGGCGTCGAAGAGAGGGAAGAACCCCTCGTCGCGGGGGAGCAGCCGGAATCTGACCACGGGACCTCCGAGTCGGGTGAGCGCGTGGAAGTCTCCCCGACACGCCGCCCGGACTCAACTCGGACCGGCGCCGCTGCACCTAGCCTCGGGAGGTGACATGAGCCCGTCGATGCTCTGGGGCACTCTGGTGGCCACAGTCGTCGTGACCGTCGTGGCGCTCCTCGTGATGTCGAGCGGACGCAGACGCGACCAGCGGTCGGTCGGCGTCGTGGCGGACCGGCTGGCCGGCGTCGTGTCGGAGCCGTCCACCGCCGGCTCGAAGGAGGCCATCTCCGGGCTCGAACGCTCGGCGAGGGCCGTTCTCGGGCGGCTCGACGAAGCCGAGGCGGTGGGGGGGCTGCTCAGGGCCGCCCTCGACGGCGTGCCCGAGGCCGTCGTGGTCTCGAGGGCGTCGGGGGAGATCGTGCTGCGCAACCGCGCCGCGGTGGCCATCAGCGGCGACGGGGCATCAGGAGCTCTGGTCGACGAAGCCATCGAATCGGCGCTCGCGGATGCTCGCAGCGGCGAGGTGGTCGCCCGGGAGCTGAGCCTCTACGGTCCGCCGAGAAGGGAGCTCTTCCTGAGCGCATACCGCTTGCAGCCTGTGGAGGAGGGCGCCGGCGCCCTCGTCATCGTCGAGGACGTATCGAGTGCCCGGCGCGTCGACAGCGTGCGCCGCGACTTCGTCGCCAATGTGAGCCACGAGCTCCGTACGCCGATCGGCGCTGTCGTGCTCCTGGGCGAGACGATCGCCGGCGCGGAGGAAGCGGCGGTGAGGGAGCGTCTCGCCGAGCGCATCGTGAAGGAGGCGGAGCGCCTCGGTCGGATCGTCGACGACCTCCTCGACCTGAGTGCCATAGAGGCCGACGCGACGCCGAGTCGAGATCCGGTCCCGGTCCGCGAGATCGTCTCGGAAGCGGCGGAGCTGGTTCGGGGGGTGGCGGACGCCGCGGGAACCACGATCGGCGTCACCGACTCGGCTCCGGGTGTCACCGTCGCCGGCGACCGGCGCCGGTTGGTCGGTGCGCTTGCGAACCTCCTGGAGAATGCCGTCAAGTACTCGGACAGCGGCTCGCAGGTAGAGGTGTCGGTCGCCGCCGGAGACGGAACGGTCTCGATCGCCGTGAGCGATCAGGGATACGGGATCCCCAGCCGTCACCTCGAGCGGGTCTTCGAGCGGTTCTACCGCGTAGACCGTGCCAGGAGCCGCGAAAGCGGGGGACAGGCCTCGGACTCTCGATCGTGCGGCACGCGGTCCGCGCCCATGGCGGTGAGGTGACCGTCGAGTCGCGCGAGGGCGAAGGGTCGCGGTTCTGTGTTGTGCTCCCCATACTCGCAACCGGCGGCGCGGAAGCGGATGCGCGTCGTCAGAGGGACGTGCGAATCGATCCGGACGGCGACGACCGGCAGTCGGGAGGAGAGTGATGTCAGGCCCGCCCCTCGTGTTGGTGGTAGACGACGAGCAGTCGTACCGTGACGCGCTGAGCATCGCGCTCGAGAGCGAAGGCTTCGCGGTCGTAACGGCATCCGACGGCGCTCAGGCGCTCGAGGTCTTCGACGCGACCGACCCGGCCGTCGTGCTGCTCGACGTGATGCTCCCGAACGTGTCGGGCATCGATGTCTGCCGGGAGATCCGGGCACGTTCACGCGTGCCCATCATCATGGTCACGGCGAGGGCGGGTGAGATCGACGCGGTCGTGGGACTCGAAGTGGGCGCCGACGACTACGTGACGAAGCCGTTCCGCCTGCGCGAGCTGGTTGCCCGCGTGCGGGCCGCGCTCAGGCGCGCACCGGTCGAGAGCGATCCGGCTGCGCAGAGCCGTGAGGTGATCGAGGTGGGCGACGTCCGCATGGACACGGGTCGACACGAGGCCTTCGTGCGAGAGGAGGCAGTGTCGTTACCGCTCAAGGAGTTCGAGCTCCTCGAGCTGCTTCTCGAGAACGCGGGGAGGGTCCTGACCCGAGACGTGCTGATCGACAGGGTGTGGGGGCCGAACTACTTCGGCGACACCAAGACGCTCGACGTGCACATCAAGCGTCTTCGGTCGAAGGTGGAGCCGGATCCGGCGAAGCCGTGCCGCATCGTCACCGTGCGCGGCGTCGGCTACCGCTACGAGGCGTCGTAGCGGTAGCCGACTCCGGCCCGTGCCGGCGTCACCTCCGGCGCTTGCGCCGGGGGAGGAGGTCGTCGTCGAAGGCCGGCGCCGGCTCCCCGGAGGCCTCGGCAACATCCGGCCCCGGGTCGGGCGGAGCCGGCGAGGAGGACACCGAGCCTGTGGCCTCGGCCGGAGCCGCGGCGACAGGCTTCGGGAGGGTGGGCTCACCAGGGGCCCCGCCGCCGGCCGACTCGTCGTCAGGGCCGTCGCCGTCGCCCATGAGCTCGGAGAAACGCACCATCGATGCCTCCCACTTCACGCGATTCGGGCAGGCGCGGCGTCGTGACGGGCCGTGACACGGGTCGCGCCGGGTTCGGGGGAGGAGTTCATCTCGGCGACTGTGCGTCCTGCCCCGTCTTCCATGCGACTCCTCCTGACCGCTGTGCCGAACGCTTCACCGAACGCTGTGTCGCGCGCTGCTGTCGCGTGAGTCTACGGCCGCGAGCGGCACGGGCGACACGAGGATCCGCCGGGACCTCAGCCGGACGGGGGGCGGCACGTAGCGGGCCGGGGGCGGGCAGGAGGCGCCCGCCTCGACGATCCAGATCGATCCCTTCTGGCACCGCGGTTCCGGCCCGAGATCGATCCCGGTCGACGCGAGCTCCTCCAGGAGCATCGGAATGACGTCGCCGTGACTGCACAGGACGGCTTCCTCGGCGGCGACGGCGTCGGCCAGCGCGAGGACGTCGGGGAGCGGGGCACCCTCGGCGAGAGCGACAGCCTCCTCGACGCGCAGCCCGTGCGGCTCGGCAACAAGGGCGGCGGTCTCGACGCATCTCGCGTAAGGGCTGCTCAGGATCCGAGTGATGGGGAGATCCGCCAGCGCCTCCGAGATCAGGACCGCCTGCCGGCGACCGGCCCCGGACAGCGGGCGGAGGCGGTCGTCGCCGGACCACGATGATCTGGATCCGGCCTTCGCGTGGCGTAGCAGGTAGAGGGTCATGGTCGCCCCAGCGCAGTGAGCAGCGCACGGTCGTGCTCGTAGGTGAGCAGCGACGCCGCCTCGTCGAGCGGCAGCCAGCGGGCCACGTCGACTTCATCTGAAGGGACCAGGTCCGCCTCGGCGACGACTCGCATCCGCCAGTAGCGCACCCGCTTGGGGCGTCCTCTGTGGTCCATGTACCGGACGGTGGCGAGCTCCTCGAGAGGCTCGGCCGTCACAGCGGTCTCCTCCTCCACCTCGCGAACGGCGGCGTCCATGTCGGTCTCGCCCTCGTCTACCTTGCCCTTGGGGAGGCTCCAGTCGTCGTAGCGGGGCCTGTGCACGACGAGAACCTCGGCGGCGTCTCCCGAGCCTCGGATGACCACCCCGCCCGCAGCGAGCACCGTCGCGGGGCGGGATCTCCCGTGTTCGTCAATCCACGCTCGCGGTCCGAGCCAGAGCGAGCTCCTGGAGACGCGCGTGGGTGTCGGTTCCCTCGACGGTCGGCGCCTTGTTCCAGATACCGTCGGGGGCGAGCGTCCAGGCGAGGACGTCGTCGGCGAGGTTGACGGCGAGGATCTCGTCGAGCCGCGACTGGATGCGCGGGTCGGTGATCCGCAGAGCGACCTCGACGCGACGATCGAGGTTCCGGGGCATGAGATCCGCGGAGCCGATCAAGTAGACGGCCGCGCCGGGCTCGCCGAATCGGAAGATCCGGGAGTGCTCGAGGTAGCGGCCGAGGATCGAGCGGACCCGGATCCGCTCGGAGACGCCCCGGAGCCCTGGTCGGGCGCAGCAGATCCCGCGCACGACGAGGTCGATCTCGGCGCCGGCCGTCGAGGCGGCGTACAGGGCGTCGATCGTGGCCTGGTCGACAAGGGAGTTCATCTTCATGGTGATGCGGCCGCCGGGGTGCGCCTGTCCCGCTATCAGGTCGTTGAACGCGGGCCGCAGCTGTGTCGGGGCGACGATGATCCGCCGGTAGTCGGCCTGGTGGCTGTACCCGGTCAGGTGGTTGAAGAGCTCCGTGAGGTCGGCACCGAGCTCCGGATCTGCGGAGAGAACGCCGACGTCCTCGTAGGTCGTGGCCGTCTTCGGGTTGTAGTTGCCGGTCCCCAGGTGGCAGTACCGGCGCAGGCCGTCCGGTTCCTGGCGCACTACGAGGAGCGTCTTGCCATGGGTCTTGAGCCCGACGAACCCGTAGACGACATGAACGCCGGCCTCCTCAAGGATGCGGGCCCTCTCGATGTTCGCCTGCTCGTCGAATCGGGCCTTGAGCTCGACCAGGGCGACGACCTGCTTGCCGTCCTGAGCGGCCTTGACCAGGGAGCGCACGATCCCCTCCTCGTCGCCCCCGGTGCGGTAGAGCGTCTGCTTGATCGCGAGCACGTTCGGATCAGCGGCTGCCTGAGCGGTGAACGCCTCGACGGTGTTGGCGAACGAGTCGTAGGGGTGGTGGACGAAGATGTCGCCGGCGTGCAGCGCGCGGAAGAAGTCGGCATCCTCTGCCGCCAGGCGAGGCGGTGTCCGCCCGGCCCAGGACGCGTACTTGAGCTCGGGGCGGAGCAGTGCGTAGATGTCCCAGAGGCCACCGAGGTCGAGGGGGCCGTCGATCACGTAGACGTCGGAGGCCGAGAGCTCGAGCTCTCGGCACAGAAGCTCGAGGACCGGCGATGGCATCGTCGCGTCGACCTCGAGACGGATCTCCAGCCCGAAGCGTGATCGCTGCCTGAGCACGCTCTCCATCGCCGCGAGGAGGTCTTCGGACTCGTCGGAGAGCTCGATATCGGCGTCGCGCGTCACGCGGAACGGGTGGTGCGTGAGGATCTCCATCCCCGGGAAGAGGGATCCCAGGTGCGCGGCTATCACCTGTTCGAGCGGGACGAAGCGCTCGCCGTCGGGCATGGCGACGAAGCGCGGGAGCACTGGGGGGACCTTCACACGGGCGAAGCGCTCTTCACCGGTCGACGCGTTGCGCACGGCCACGGCGAGGTTGAGTGAGAGATTGGAGATGTACGGGAAAGGGTGCGCGGGGTCGACGGCGAGTGGCGTCAGAACCGAGAAGATCTGCTCCTCGAAGACCTCCGAGACGTGTGCCTTGTCGTCGTCGTCCAGGTCCGACCAGGCGACGAACCTGATGCCGGCTTCTTCGAGGCAGGGGACGACCTCCTTGGTGAAGACCGCGGCCTGACGCGCTACGAGCTCCTCGGCACGATCTCGAATCGCCCGTAGCTGCTCCGCCGGACCGAGGCCGCTCGGGGAGCTCCCCGGACCCCGGCGAGCATCTGCTCCCTGAGAGCCGAGACCCGGACCTGGAAGAACTCGTCGAGGTTCTGGCTGAAGATCGCGCAGAACTTCACCCGCTCGAGCAGCGGGAGCGAGGCGTCCTCGGCGAGGGCAAGCACCCTCGCGTTGAAGTCGAGCCACGACAGCTCGCGTTCGAGGTACAGCTCCTCCGGGCCGAGACTCGTCACGGCTTCGTCGTCGGGGCTCATGGCGGCAATGGTAGGTGGGCCACGGGGGGGCCGTCCCGGGCCGTTGTGCCCGTTGCGGCGGCGATAACCTGCGAGAACGGACCCGAAGACGCTCAGCTCCACCACCTCGCCGTTCGCCCGCCTCGCCCTCGCCTACGCCGTGGGCATCTGCGGCGATCTCTTTGTCACCGTTGCCCTGGCGGACTCGCTCTTCTTCTCCATAGGCGTCGATGCGGCGCGGCCCAGGGTGCTGCTGTACCTCGTGTTCACGATGGCGCCCTTCGCCGTCGTCGCACCCGTCCTGGGCCCGTTCCTCGACCGGACGCGCGGCGGGCGTCGCATGCTCATCGCGATTGCGGCAGCCGCGAGGGCGGTGCTCTGCCTCCTGATGGCGGCGTACATAGACGACTTCATGCTCTACCCGCTCACCTTCGGTGCACTGGTCGCGTCGAAGGGGCAGAGCGTCGCAAAGAGCGCGTTGGTGCCGGCGGTCGTAGACAACGAGTCGGAGCTGGTCTCGGCGAACTCGCGCCTGGCCCTGATCGCTGTGCTCGCCGGCGCCGTCGGAGCGCTTCCGGCGACGCTGATCCTGAAGCTGGGCGGCGGGGAGTGGGTGCTCCGCGTCGCAGCGGTGATATTCGTGATGGCGACGATCCTCGCCGTCGCGATCCCCAAGGCCGAGCACGTAGGTCGCGAGGAGACGGCCGCCGACCGGCGCATCCTGCACGCTCCCAGCATCGTCGTGGCCGGCTCGGCGATGGGGTTCTTCCGCGGCGTCGTCGGGTTCATGACGTTCTTCGCGGCGTTCGTCCTCAAGCGGCAGGGCGAGCCGGCCTGGGTGTTCGGACTCGTGATAGCGGCGAGCGCCTTCGGCAACGGCGTCGGCGTGCTCCTGGCGCCGCTGCTGCGGCGCAGGGTCAGGGAGGAGTGGATCCTGGCGGGGTCGCTCCTGGCAGCGGCGGGACTCCTGGTGTTCGCCGCTCGGGGCTACGGGAGGCCCGCTCTGACCGTCGCGGCCGCCGCGGTTGCCGCTGGGGCGTCGTGCGGACGTCTGGCGTTCGACAGCCTCGTCCAGCGCGACGCGCACGAAGCGGCGCGTGGTCGGGCCTTCGCCAGGTTCGAGACTCGCTTCCAGCTCGTGTGGGTCGCGGGCGCGGTCGTCGCGGTGGCGATGCCGAGCGAGGGAGGTTGGGGCTGTTCCTGGTGGCGCTGGTGCTCCTCTTCGCGGGGTTCACGTACCTGGGTGCCGTCTACCGCCCCGGTGGGCCGGCGCACCACGAACGGCCGGAGGAGGTTCCGTCGCCCGCGCCGGACACCCATGCGACCGACCCGCGACGCCTGCGCGGAGCCCATCTGAGGCGTGACCGCCCGGCGCGCCGCCACGGGACATCCGACCCGCCACCGCGCTCGCTCCCCTGACGGCCGATGCGGCAGCCTCGAATACCGGCCGCCGTGCCCGCCGATAAACGCTAGACATGTCGTGTGGCGTGGGATCTGAGGCCGGTGGCCGCCGAGGAGGTTCTCGCCCTGGTCGAGGCCGACCGGAGGGCGTTCCACGCCGCGCCGCGTCCGGAGGGCCGGCGCGATCCCAACGGCTGGGACCTGGCCGAGCTCGACCGGACTCTCGCCGCCGTCGAGGACGGCGAGATGGTCGGTGTGGGTCGCATCTACTCCTTCGATCTGGTGGTGCCAGGCGGTGCGCGCGTTCCAGTGGGCGGTGTCTCGTGGATCGGAGTCATCCCCACACACCGCCGGCGAGGGATCCTCAGCGCGATCATGCGGAGGCAGATCGCCGACGCCACCGAGCGCGGAGAGCCGATGCTGGTGCTGACGGCGTCGGAAGGCGGCATCTATCGCCGGTACGGCTACGGAGTCGCGACGTGGTCGACAGCGGTCTCGCTCGACGCCACGCGTTCCGAGTTCCTGCGCGAGGTCGAAACGGGAGGGCGGCTCCGTCTCGTCGACGAGGCAGAGGCCGCCGAGAAGCTCCCGATGATCTACGAGGGCGCGCGCGTGCAGCAGGTCGGGTCGCTGTCACGACCGGATGAGTGGTGGGCATGCGAGCTCTTCGATCTTCCCATCGACGCGAACGCCGATTCGGGAGCGCGGTTCTACGTGCTCCACGAGTCGGCGACCGGCGAGCCCGACGGCTACGTCGCATACGCGGTCGACGGGACGTGGCAGCACGGGAACCCGCAGAAGGCAGCGAGAGTGCGCGACATGGCAGCCCTGGATCCGGGTGTCCGGGCGCGGCTCTGGCGGTACGTCTGCGACCTCGACCTGGTCACCAGGGTCGAGTCGTTCACCACCCCGGTCGACGATCCGCTCAGGTGGCTCCTGGTCGATTCGCGACAGCTGAGCAGGTCGTGCACGAACGACTGGCTCTGGGTCCGGCTCCTCGACGTCTCCGCGGCGCTGGCGGCGCGGAGGTACGCAGCAGAGGGAAGGCTCACCTTCGAGGTGGTGGATCATCTGCACACGGACCTCGCCGGTCGGTACTTGCTCGAAGGCGGGCCCGAGGGAGCGGCGTGCGTCCGCACCGATCGGGATCCCGATCTGGTCCTGGGGGTGCAGGAGCTCGGCGCGGCCTACCTCGGTGGCGTCGGCTTCTCGACGCTCGCGCGAGCCGGTCTGGTCGATGAAGCGACCCCCGGTTCGCTGGCCCTGGCCGACCTGATGTTCGCGTCGAGCCCGCTTCCTTACTGCGGGACCTGGTTCTAGGGCACGCCCCGCGCCTCGGCGGCGGGGGTCAGCCGTCGAGGTCTATGCGCGCCAGCCAGAGCCCGGGGCATCGATCTCGGCCTCCGTCGGCACCATCGACTCACTCGACCAGAGGCGGTTCAGTCCCTCCGGTCCCGACCTCTCGACAACTCCGCGGCAGAAGTCGACGCCCTGCTCGTAGTGCTCGCGCCCCAGCTCCAGGCCCAGGAGGCGGTCGACGAACACCTCGGCGCGGCCGCGTTCGACACGGTGGCGTCGGAGCGCCTCGTCGATCCTGGAGAGCGAGGGGACGAGCTCCTCGCCGGCGTGGTCCACGACGGTGTCGGTGTAGCCCTCGAGGAGCGCCGCGAAGCGCTGGAGATCGCGCAGGATCGGTTCCTGCCCAGGGGTCCTCATCGCGTCGAGGAGCGCCGACGGGTCCAGCGCCACACTTGCTGCGGTCCCCCACGATTCGGGATCGGAGACATCCAAGGACGCGAGGTGCTCCTCGATGGGGCCGGGATCGAAACGGTACGCGGCCACGTACGCGCAGGAGAGGCGAAGGAGCCGGGAGCGCACCCAGGGCACCGACCGCTGTGCAGCATGCACGGCCTCGCGCAGTGCGAGGGCGAATCGGAGGTCGTCGATCGGCAGTGACCAAGCGGTCGCGAACGAGTCGATGTTCGAGAGCACGAAGGTGAGCGAAGGGTCTCCGCTGAGGGGGGAGGGCGAGGTCGTACTGGCCGAGTGCGTGCTGAGCGAGGAACCCGATCATGGTGCCGGCCTGCACACCCACGACCACCGGTCCGACAGCCGCCATCAGGCCGGCGAGAGGATCGGTGTCGGGGCCGGAGGGCGCCGAGCCGGCGAGGGCGGTCGCGAGGACGTCGACGACGTCATGTAGCCCCTGGAGGGTCGTCGACGCCCACTCGCTGCGGGTCACCACACACACCGGCAGCGCGAACACCCCTGTGAGGCCCGTGGCCGCGGCAGCGTGGGTCTGCGCGGCGCGCACGAGGTTCTCGAGATCGGCCGCGGCCCCCTCGGCGGGGACGGGGTCTTCGGTCGGCTCGCCGGTGTCCGGGTCGACGGAGGAGGTCCAGGTCGCCACCTGCTCGGCGACCTCCCAGTTCACCGGGCCCTCCGACTCGAGCATCCGGAGAATCTCGGACATGTCGAACCCACCTGCGGGGAACGGCCATCCGGGGCCGAACGGTCCGTCCATTTGAGGATCTTCGCTCACCGATCCAGTCTATGGACCATGAGCGGAACCACCATCGCGGTCACAGGGGCCTCCGGGCTGCTCGGACAGCGACTCCTGCCCCTGCTCGAAGCGATGCCCCAGGTGGAGCGGATCGTCGGATTTGACGTGCGGGAGCCGACACGTCGGACGCGCAAGCTGGAGTTCCACTGCGCCGACATCGCGGGGGCGGAGATCGAGCACCTGATCGGGGGGCCGACGTGGTCGTGCACCTCGCTGCCGTCACGGGATGCATCCCCGACGAGGCGCTGATGGAGCGCGTCAACGTAGGTGGCACGCGTCGGGTCCTCGACGCTGCTTCGACGATAGGGGCGCGCAAGATCATCCGCGCATCGAGCGCGACGGTCTACGGCGCATGGCCGAACAACGCGGTGCCGCTGAGTGAGAACGCTCCCTTGAGACCCAACCCAGGTTTCGCTCCCGCGATCCACGATGCAGAGAACGAGCGCCTGCTCGGGGAGTGGCACGCGGCCCATCCCTCGACCGTCGTCACGACGCTGCGTGTCGCGCCGGTCCTCGGTCCGGGTGCGCACACGCTCTTCGCCGCCGCGGCGACAGGCAGACCGCCGGTGGTAGTACGCGGCGCGACTCCACCGGTACAGGTCGTGCACGTAGACGACGCCGCGAGCGCACTCGCACTCGCGGTCGCGAGTGATCTGCCCGGCGCATACAACGTCGCTGCGGACTCGTGGCTGGCCCACGACGACGCCGCAGGTCTGGTGCCGCGCCGTTTGATGCCCCCGCTCCCCTACGAAGCCGCCGAGCGCCTCCTCGCAGGGCTGTGGGCGGGCGGACTCGGCGACGCTCCGCCCTCTGTGCTGCCGTACCTGGTTCACCCCTGGGTGATCGCCAACGACCGCCTGCGGGCCGTGGGCTGGGTGCCGCGGCACACGAACGAGGAGGCGATCCTCCTCGGGACGGGAGCCGGCGAGGGCCACGGCGCCATTCCCTGGGTGGTAGCGGTCGGCGCAGCGCTCATCGGTGCCGGGGGGCGACCTGGTGGGCGACCCGCCGCCGCGGGCGTACTCGCTGATCCTTCGGCAACCGGTCCTGGTCCGGGACCGAGGCGGAGGTGTCGCATGCCCGGCCCGGCCCGGCTCGGGCTCAGGCGAGGTTCCGGGAGCGCCAGACGTCCCAGTCGGAGGTGAAGTAGCGCAGCCGCACCTTCTTGTACTCCTTCACCGACCACAGCAGTGTGTACTCGGAGACGCCGGTCTCCCGGCTAATGGCGGCGATCGTCTCCTCGCAGTCCTGGGCGGTGCGGCCGTGAACCATCGTGAAGACGCTGTAGGGCCAGTCGGGGTAGGTGGGCCTCCGGTAGCAGTGGCTCACCGCCGCGTAAGCAGCCATCCGCTGTCCGAGCTCCTCGATGCTGTCTTCGGGGATCACCCAGACGCCCATGGCGTTCGCCTTGAAGCCGGCGCTGCGGTGGTTCATCACCGCGGCGAAGCGACGCATGAGCTTGCGGTCCTCGAAGGTGCGCAGCACGTCGAGAACGTCGGCCCCGGTCAATCCGACGGGCTCGCCCACGGCAGCGAATGGCTCCTCGACCAGCGGGAGATCCTGCTGCGTGACCGAGATCACGGCCATCTCGCGGTCGGACAGCACGGGCGGGCCGTCGTTCTTCCGCTCGGGTCGCTGCTCGGGTCGGATCTCGGTCTTCGCGGCGGCTGTCGTCTTGCCGGTCATGTCCAGCTTCACGCCGATCTTGAAGAGCTTCAGCGTCGGGAGCACGCGCGTCGTCAGCGAGCCGGACGCATTGTGGAGCACGTCGACGTGCTCGGCGAGCGAGTCGCCGGGCGGGACGGCGAGCGTGTACCAGAGGTTGAAGTCGTGGTTGCGCTTGTAGTTGTGGCTGACACCGGGGTGCTCGCTGATCACCGCGGCCGCCTCGTCGACGCGATCCGGTTGGATCGTCGCAGCGACCAGCGACGAGGCGTACCCGAGGGTGCGGGTGTCGTAGATCGCCGAGAGCTGCCTCAGCACACCCAGCTCCTTCGCCTTGCGGAGGCGGTCGCGCACCGCGGGCTCGGTGGCTCCGGTCCGCTCGCCGAGTGCCGCGAACGGCCGCTCCTCCAGGGGGAAGTCCCACTGGACCGCGTTCAGGATCTCGCGGTCCAGGTCGTCGAGCTCCTGCGTGGGTTCCTGCTTCGCCGTCATCTCGGTCTCCTCGCGGCCCGTCCGGGCGCCGGCCCATGGTCGCGCGGAGCGGGGGTGCCCCCGGAGTCGGCTCCGGGCGGAGTCCGGCGGGGGACTCCGACCAGGGGGGTACCTAGAATGGAGCGATGCCGTTGATCCCGCCCTCAGGGGACGTCCGCGACTGGACGGCGCTGACGGCCGAACCGCTCCCTGCAGAGGCGCTCACCCGGTGGGCTACGACGCCGGCGTGCGGCGCGGTGGTCTCGTTCCTGGGCGTTGTGCGCGACCATGCGGAGGGTCGCCGAGGGGTCC
This sequence comes from Acidimicrobiia bacterium, assembly GCA_027494135.1. Lineage (GTDB taxonomy): Bacteria > Actinomycetota > Acidimicrobiia > IMCC26256 > PALSA-610 > JAOSJK01. The sequence continues at coordinate 1,597,365 of JAOSJK010000001.1, forward strand.
GCTCGATGAGCTACGAGGCCTACGAAGAGGAGGCCCAGCGGACTCTCGGAGAGGTCGTCGCCGAGGCCCGCCGCCGCTGGCCCGACATCGAGCGCGCCGCTCTCGTGCACCGAATCGGCGACATGGTGCTCTCGGAGGCGTCCGTGGTGGTCGTCGTCTCGTCGCCGCACCGCGTCACCGCCTTCGAGGCCGCCCGGTTCTGCATCGACACCCTCAAGGAGGCCGTGCCGATCTGGAAGCGGGAACACTGGGAAGACGGCTCGGGATGGGCCGTCGACGACCACCCGATCCGGCGTGTCACGTCGACGGAAGCCTGAGGCGGGGCGTTGGCATACCTGCTCTTCGCCGTCGTGGCCAGCGCGGTGGGCATCGCGGCGGTGCTGCTACGGAACAGGCGTCCGACCACGATGCAGTCGAGCATCGGGGAGTTCGAGCGCGGGCTCAGGGCGTTGGCGCCGGTGCCCGGGGAGGGTCCCGCACCCGGCGCAGGAGAGGCGTCCGACGACGGAGCCGGTAGCGGAGAAGGAGCCGACGCCGATCGCAGCCGCGACCACGTGATCGAGCACGACGACCGCGACGGCCGCGACGGCCGCGACGGCCGCGACGAGAGCCGTCACGAGAGCCGTAGTCACGCGGAGCCCGGGGCCGGCGAGGCCCACGGGCAAGATCCAGGAGCAGGACGCTCTGGCTAGGGACCTGGCGATAGACCTCGGCACCGCCAACACCCTCGTCTACGCGCGCGGTCAGGGGATCATCCTCAACGAGCCGACGGTGATTGCCCTGAACAGCCGTTCGCAGGCCGTCCTCGCGATGGGGCACGAGGCGTGGCAGATGATCGGCCGCACGCCCGGGTACATCGTCGCCGTGCGGCCGCTCCGCGGGGGCGCGATCACCGATTTCGAGATCACGCAGCGCATGATCCGGCTCCTCTTCCAGCGCGCCGGGGTCAGCCGCCTCTACCGGTCCCGTGTTCTGATCTGCGTACCTTCGGCGATCACCCATGTGGAGCAGCGCGCAGTGCTGGAGGCGGCGCGGCGCGCCGGCGCGGCACAGACGTACCTCATCGAGCAGCCGATGGCCGCTGCGATCGGCGCCGCGCTGCCGATACACGAGCCGATCGGGAACATGGTCGTAGACGTCGGAGGTGGCACGACCGAGGTGGCGGTCATCTCCCTGGGCGGGGTGGTTGCGCTGGAAGCGGTCCGTGTCGGATCCTTCGACATCGACGCCGCGATCCAGGCATACGTGCGGCGCGAGTACGGGATCGCCGTCGGCGAGCGCACCGCCGAGGAGATAAAGCTCGCGATCGGATCCGCCTATCCGGTCGAGGAGGAGTGGAAGGCCGAGGTGCGGGGTCGCGACCTCATGTCCGGGCTCCCCAAGGTCGTCATCCTCGAACCCGCCGAGGTGCGTGGCGCGATCGAGGAGCAGGTGCGCGCAATCTGCGACGCGGTGATCTCGTGCCTCGGTCGTACACCACCGGAGCTCGCACAGGATCTCATCCTCAACGGTGTTCACCTGGTGGGTGGCGGCGGCATGCTCCTCGGGCTCGACGAGCGCATCTCCCAGGAGACCGACCTCCCGGTTCACCTCGTCGACGCACCACTCGAGTGCGTCGTCCTCGGCGCGGGTCGTTGCCTGGAGAGCTTCGACAGCCTCAAGGAGATGTTCATGGCCCGCTCCGATCATCGGGAGCGGTAGCCGCTCTCAGGCGCCGAGGTCCTCCGCTGCCTGGCGCACCTGCCAGTCGGGGTCGTCGAGGGCATGGAGTATCGCCGCCTCGACCTCCGGACCGGAGAAGGGCGCCAGAGCGAGTACGGCCCTCCTGCGTATCGCCGGCCGGTCGCGGCAGGCGACGAGCACGGCCGGCAGGCCTGCAGGATCGCCGATTGCGCCGAGGGCGGCCACCGCGCTCGCGGACGAGCGGCTCACGGTGATCGCGCACGACGGCACTGAGCGCGTCGACGATTCGGGGCGAGGCGTGTGGGGCCTCTCCGAGCGCCCATGCCGCAGCCTCGGCAACCAGGTGGTCGGGGTCCCGCAACAGTGCGAGTAGGAGGGTTGGCGTCGCCGAACGTCCCAGTGCCGGAGCGACCTCGGCGGCGCGCCGGCGTACCGATGAGTCGGGGTCGGCCGCCGCGCTCCGCCACGCCACGGCCGCAGCGCGGCGCGGTGCCGCGCGCCAGCGCTCCGAGCGACGCCGCACGCACGCGAGGATCCGGGTCGGTGGTGGACGCAGCCGTCAGCCCCTCGATCTCCGCAGAGTCGAGACGCCCCTTGTTCCCGGCGGCGGCGGCCTCGGCGGCACGCTGCATCGCGCCGGCCGCGTCGTCTTCGCTCCGGGCAGCGGGCTCCATCGCCGGGATGCTTGCACACAGGCGAGGGGCGCGTGCCGGGCGCGTGCCGGGCGCGTGGCAGGCTGTCCGGCGATGAACGGTCACACACGCAGGCGGACGGCGGGAAGAGGCCCCGCGACGCCTGCTCCGGCGATCGAGGGCTGAGAGGGTGGAGGACTCTGCCGGCGGGGTGCCGCCCCCGTCGATGGATCATTCGGGGCAGGCCCTGCGCGCCGGGCGCCGGCGGGCGAGGTGGCCGTGGTACGCGGGCGGAATCGTGTTCGCGGTTGTCGTGGTGGTGACTGCGGGATGGTTCATCCGCCTTCCGTACTACACGATCGCGCCCGGTTCCTCGCTCAACGTGAACGAACGGATCGAGGTGACGGGCGCGCGGAGCTACCCGCCCGAGGGCGAGGTGCGACTCCTGTTCGTGCGGCAGCGGGCCAGGGTTAACGTGTGGAGGTGGCTCGTTGCCTCCTTCGACCACGACATCGATCTCTTCAAGGAGCGCGAGTTCACCGGCGGACAGCCGCCGGCGCAGGTGCGCGATGAGGCGCGCGCCGACATGGCGGTCGCGCAGTTCGCGGCGCGCGCGGTCGCGCTGCACGCTGTCGGCTACGACCTGGCGGAGGAAGGCGAGGGCGTACGGGTGCTCTACGTGTTCGACGGCCTCCCCGCGGCCGGCGTGTTGGAGGAAGACGACCTCATAGTCGCGGTCGACGGCGAGGCGGTGAGAACGACTGCCGAGCTCGGAGCCGCGATCGGTCACCACGCCCCGGGGGAGACGGTGAGAGTCACCTACGTGCGCGACGGCGAGCGGATGCGCTCCGAGTTGACCACCACCGCCGCATTCGACGACGGCCGCCCCGTGATAGGAGTGCAGGCGGTTCCCCCCTACGACTTCCCCGTGGAGATCGGGATCGACACCGATCGGATCGGCGGGCCATCGGCCGGGCTCGCGATGACACTGGCGATCATCGACGAGCTGACGCCGGGCGAGCTGACTGGCGGCCGGGTCGTGGCGGTGACGGGGACGATCGACCTCGACGGGAACGTGGGGCCGATCGGAGGATCGCTCAGAAGGCCGGCTCGGCGCGCCGCCGACGCGGAGATCTTCCTGGTCCCGGCGTGTCACGAGGGCGCGTACTACGCGGAGTGCGAAGCGGATCTCGACCAGGCGAGGACTCGTGCGGGCGGTATGGACGTGGAGGAGGTCGCGTCGATCGACGACGCGCTGCAGGCACTCGAGGCGGCCGGGGGCGCTCCGCTGACGCAGGTCGGGTGATCGCGGACACGACGGTCCGCGATCGACGGGGGCGCGATTCTCTACCATGGTCGCGGGCGCGGCGCGAGCCGCCGGGGTGGTAGGTCCCACCAAGCGCGCAGAGTCGCCCGAACAGAGGGGTTCCGCAGATGACCGAACCGGAGCGGCGCCAGCTCACGATCTCGAGTGCTCCGCGCCTGAGCCCCGAGGAGATCGCGGCGAAGACGTTCTCGTCGAGCTTCCGTGGCATCGCCGAGAGCGAGGTGCGCGCGTTCCTCCGACGGGTCGGTGACGAGCTGGCAAGTGGCGCGATAAAGAGCGGGGAGCTCGGCGCCGCCGTCGACGCTCTGGAAGCGCAGCTCCGCAGCCCGCAGCCCCTGGACGAGCAGCGAATGCTCGACGTGCTGGGTGAGGAGACCACCCGGCTCCTCCGGTCGGCGCGGGAAGCTGCGCAAGACATCCGCAGTCGGGCCGAGGAGCGTTCCGCTGCGATCTTGAGCGAGGCGCAGGAAGAGGCGCGCAGGATGCGCGAGGAGGCCGAGGAGATCCTCGGGGTCCGCACACGCGAGGCCGATGTGGTGAGGGAGGACCTGCTGCGCGCCGCCGACGAGGAGGCTGCCGGCGTGCGTGCCGACGTCGAGCGTCTCGCTGAGGAGCAGCGCCTACGGGTCGTGAGCGAGTCGGATGCAGCGATAGAGGCATCCCGGACGCAGGGACGCGAGATGCTCGAGGAGGCGAAGTCGCTTCGTGAGCGCATTCTCGCCGACCTGGGGCGCCGGAGGTCGCTGTTGCAGGGGCAGATCGAGGAGCTCCGTACCGGCCGCGATCAGCTCCTCGACGCCTACAGGGTCGTGAAGCGAACCTTCCTCGAGGCGACGGAAGCGCTCGTGCAGGTCGAGGCGCGCGTCGCGGCCGAACGGGCGCCGCGTGTACCGGTCGGTCCCGACGAGGCGGCGACGGTCGGGACGGCCGAGGAGCCGGAGGGCCCGAACGGCGGCTCCGCAGCGGCAGCGGCCGCCGGTGGGCCGATCGAGGGCCCAGGTGCCGAGACGGTGTCGGAGGAGGCCGATGAGCAGCGGCGCGGCCGGGCGATGGCCCATGTCGACTCGCTCTTCGCGCGGCTGCGCGAGGAACGGGCCACAGGCGATGACGCCGAAGGCGAGAGCGATGGCGCCGAGCCGGCCCCTCCGGAGTCCGAGCAGGAGGCCGGTCCGACTGATGCGGCCGAACAGGCGGGGGAGGAGCCCGTCGTGCAGGCCGGCGACTCTCCGGAGATCGCCGCACCGGACGGCGGTGAGGGGTCGCGGCGCGTAACCGATCGCGACGCGGTGCTCGCACCGATGGTCGGGCCCCTCGTGAAGGTGGCCAAGCGAGCCGCTCAGGACGAGCAGAACGAGATCCTCGACGCCGTGCGCCGCCAAAAGGGGCGTGGAACCTCCGAGACAGTGCTGTCCGGCGCCGGCGAGTGGGTCGCGGCGTGGTCGGACTCGATCGGTCCGGGGCTCTCGGCGGCCTACGCGGCAGGATCAGCGGCCGTCTCGGGCGAGCAGACCGATAGTGAGCCGGATGCGGAGACCCTTGCCGGTCTCGTCGAGACGGTCATCTCGCCACTGAGGGAGCGCCTCTCGGACGCGATCGCCGATCTGGCCGAGGGTGGCCCGGACGCGGAGAGCCTGGTAACGGAACGGATCGGCGCTCGGTACCGGGAGTGGAAGACCCAGGATCTCGAGACCCTCCTGCTGGACGCCCTCTCGGGTGCCTACGCACGGGGCGCCTACTGCGCGGCCCCCGAGGGAGCACTCCTCGACTGGGTGCCGTCGGCGCAGGGGGCGCTGCCCGGACTGCGACGACAATGCCCTGGAACCGACGGCGAAGGGCGCCGAGTTCCCGACCGGGCAGCTTCATCCGCCTGCCCACCCGGGGTGCCGGTGCGTTGCCCTCCCGGCGGCGGGGAGCGCTGCAGCAGAGGCGGCCCCTCCGGCCTGAGCGCGGAGGCCGCGTACACTGGCTCGCATGGGCGCCCCTTCCACCGCGATGCCGCGCCGCCCGCAGGGCCCGCGCGTGTGGTTGATCGTGGCCGTGGTTGCGCTGCTGGTACTCCTCACGGGAGCGCGCGGCTTGGCGCTCTTCTACACCGACTACCTCTGGTTCGACGAGGTCGGGTTCTCCGACACATGGAGCAGCCTCCTGGCCGCGAAGCTCGTGCCGGCCGCGGTCTTCACGGTTGTCTTCTTCGCGGCGATGCTCACCAGCCTCGTGATAGCCGACCGGCTGGCGCCGCGACGCCGAGCGATGGGTCCCGAGGACGAGATCGTGGAGCACTACCGCGCATACGTGGCGCCGTACTCCGGGCGGCTGCGTGTCGGTGTGGCGGCGTTCTTCGCATTCACCTTCGGCGCTCCCGTCTCGGCACAGTGGCGTGAGTGGATCCTCTTCCGCAACGGCGTCGACTTCGGGATAGAGGATCCCCAGTTCCATCGCGACATCGGCTTCTACGTCTTCCGCCTGCCATTCCTGGAGTTCGTGGCCGGATGGCTCTTCGCGGCTCTGCTCGGCGTGCTCCTCGTGACTGCGGTCTTCCACTACGTGAACGGTGGTATCAGGCTTCGGAGCCCGTTCCAGCTGGTGACTCCACAGGTGAAGGCGCACCTGTCGGTGATCCTCGCCCTCATGGCATTCGCGAAGACGGCCCAGTACTGGCTCGCCCGCTTCGATCTCAACTTCTCTGCACGCGGCGCGGTCCACGGAGCTAGCTACACGGAGGTGAACGCCCAGCTTCCGGCCCTGAACTTCCTGATGGTCATCTCGGTGGCAGCGGGGCTCCTCTTCGTCGGCAACATCTTCAGGCGAGGATGGGTGCTGCCGGTCATCGCCGTCGGGCTCTGGGGATTCATCTCGATCGTCGTGGGCACCATCTACCCGGCCATCATCCAGCGGGTTCAGGTAGAGCCGAATGAGCTTGCCAAGGAGCAGAAGTACATCGAGCGCAACATCGAGGCGACCCGCGCCGCCTGGGGCATCGACGACGAGAGCGTCGCGGTCGAGTCGATCGACTACGCCGAGGACCTCGACGCCGCCGCTCTGGATCAGCACGGGGAGACCCTGGACAACGTGAGGCTGTGGGACCCGCCGCTCCTCGAGGAGTCGTACCAGAACCTCCAGGCGCTGAAGGCCTTCTACCAGTTCGAGGACCTCGACCTCGATCGCTACACGGTGGACGGCGATACGGTGCCCGTGCTGGTCGGCGTGCGCGAGCTCAACGAGGACGGCCTACCCAGCCCGTCGTGGGCAAACCGCCACCTCTTCTACACGCACGGCTACGGCGCGGTTGTGGCGGCTGCCAACGCCGTCTCTGCGGGAAGCGCCCCCGACTTCCTTGCGTCGGGCATCCCGTCGGCCGGTGAGGTCTCGGTCGATCGACCGGAGGCGTACTTCGGCGAGCGCCTCGGCGGATTCGCCATCGTGGGAGCGAAGCCCGACGAGTACCAGCCGGTCGACGAGGAAGGCAGCCCCTCCGAGGCGACGACGCGCTACGAAGGTACCGGCGGTGTGAAGGTGTCCGGATTCCTGCGCAAGGCCGCGCTGGCGTTGCGATTCGGCTCGTGGGATCTGATGGTGTCGGGGCAGCTCACCGGCGAGTCGCGGGTGATGTACGTGCGCGACGTGCGCGACCGCGTGGTGAAGGCAGCTCCGTTCCTGCGTTTCGACGCCGACCCGTACCCGGTTGTTCACGACGGCAGGATCCTGTGGGTCGTCGACGGGTACACGACGACTTCGCAGTATCCGTACTCACAGCGCATCACCCCGAAGGACCTGCCGGCGGGTAGCGGCCTCGACATCGAGATGAACTACGTGCGCAACTCCGTGAAGGCCGTCGTCGACGCCTACGACGGATCGGTGCAGATCTACGCGATCGACGACGACGACCCGATCCTCAGCGCATACCGCAAGGCCTTCCCCGAGGTGTTCACCGACGCCGACGAGATCCCGGAGGGACTGCGCGAGCACTTCCGCTACCCGGAGGACCTCTTCAGGGCCCAGACCGAGCAGTATGCGAAGTACCACGTCACCGACGCGACCGACTTCTACAAGGGCAGCGCGCAGTGGTCGATCTCGCCGCGTCCGGGTGAGAGGGCGGCGGTCGGAGGGGATTCGTCGGTCACGACCACCACGGTTGCGGGCGACGAAGAGGTGACTGCGAGCAGCGACGAGCTGATCACGCCCCTCTATCAGATGCTGCAGCTACCGGGTGAGGACTCCGCGGAGTTCGTCCTCACCCGCCCCTTCGTCCCGTACTCGCGCGACCATTCGAAGGACAACCAGCTCGCGGGCTTCCTCGTTGCGCGCTCCGACCCGGGAGAGAGCTACGGCGACCTGATCGCGTACAGGGCGCCCGACAGCAGCGACATCCCCTCGCCCCTCAAGGCCGCGAACCAGATCGACGCGACCGAGGAGATCTCGCAAGAGTTCACGCTCCTCGACGCGGCCGGCTCGACTGTGATCCGCGGCAACGTGCAGCTCCTGCCCGTTGGCAACGCGATCATCTACGTGCGCCCTGTCTACGTCCGGGGCGGGAGCGGACAGGGCGCCTACCCCAGGTACAAGTACATGGCGGCGAGCTACGGCGAGCGCTCTGTTCTCGCAGACAGCGTCGATGCCGCCCTGGCGATGCTCTTCGGAGAGGCACCTCCCGACGGTGAGCAGCCTCCCGACGGTGAGCAGCCGCCCGACGGTGAGGTGCCCGGTGCGGTCGAGGAGCTGCTCGGCGACGCGGAGGCGGAGTTCGCCGCCGCCGAGGAGTCGCTGCGCGCAGGAGACTGGGCCTCCTACGGGGAGCACATCGCCGAGGCCGAGCGTCTGGTGGCGAGAGCGAGCAGGCTCCTCGCAACGGAGGCCGCAGCAGCGGCCGCAGCGCCGGCCGAGGTAGGGGGTAGCACCGGCCAGGGCGGAACGAGCCCGACGAACGGGGCGGGCGCGACTGCTCCCACCGGGTGAACGCGGACTCCTGAGGGGCTGCGGGGGCTCGGCCCTGGGGCGCGTTGCCGCGGGGCACCCGGGATTGTTACTATCTACGTAGTGATAATCCCCGTAGCCCGGGCTCAGCCCGGGCTCCCCGCCAGCGGGGCCCCGTGGTGCGAGAGACCAGGAGCCGTCCATGGCTGCATCGGACGTCGACATCGGCAAGTACCAGCTCGGGTGGCACGACACCGAGCAGCACGTCTACAAGCCCAAGAAGGGGCTGAACGAGGAGATCGTCCGCGAGATCTCCTGGCAGAAATCCGAGCCGGAATGGATGACGAAGTTCCGGCTCAGCTCCCTTCAGCGCTTCGAGCGCAAGCCGATGCTCGAATGGTTCGCGGCCAACATGCCGACCATCGACTTCGACGACATCTACTACTACATCAAGCCCACCGAGGAGATGGTCTCCGATTGGGACATGCTCCCCGAGGAGATGAAGACCACATACGAGCGCCTCGGGATCCCCGAGGCGGAGCGCAAGTACCTGGCCGGCGTGACCAGCCAGTACGAATCCGAGGTCGTGTACCACAAGAACCGTGACGACCTGGAGAAGCTCGGGGTCCTCTTCACGAGCATGGATCAGGCGCTCAAGGACTATCCCGAGCTGGTGCAGAAGTACATAGGCACCGTCATACCGCCGGGCGACAACAAGTTCGCCGCTCTCAACTCGGCCGTCTGGTCGGGCGGCTCGTTCATCTACGTGCCGCCGGGAGTGCACGTGGAGCTGCCGCTCCAGGCCTACTTCAGAATCAACGCGGAGAACTCGGGGCAGTTCGAGCGGACGTTGATCATCGCCGACGAGGGCTCGTCGGTGCACTACATCGAGGGCTGCTCGGCGCCGGTCTACTCGACCGACTCGCTGCACTCTGCCGTCGTCGAGCTGATAGCGAAGCCCGGTTCTCGGATCCGCTACTCGACGATCCAGAACTGGTCGTCGAACGTCTACAACCTCGTCACCAAGCGCGCCCGCGCGGAGACCGAGGCCACGGTCGAGTGGATCGACGGGAACCTCGGTTCGAAGCTGACCATGAAGTACCCGGCCGTGGTGATGGTCGGTCCGAAGGCGCACGGAGAGGTGCTCTCGGTGGCGTACGCCGGTGCCGGCCAACACCAGGACGCCGGGGCGAAGATGACCCACGCCGCACCGGAGACGACCTCCATCATCGAGTCGAAGTCCATCAGCAAGGACGGTGGACGCACGACGTATCGCGGGCTGGTCAAGGTCGTACCCGGCGCACACGGCGTGAAGAGCCATGTACGCTGCGACGCCTTGATCCTCGATCCGGACAGCCGCTCCGACACCTATCCGTACATGGAGATCGACGAGCAGGACGCGCGTGTGGGGCACGAGGCGACCGTCTCCAAGGTGGGGGAGGACCAGGTCTTCTACCTGATGAGCCGCGGGCTGACGGAGCAGCAGGCGACGGCGATGATCGTCAACGGCTTCATCGAGCCGATCACCAAGACGCTCCCGATGGAGTACGCAGTGGAGCTCTCACGGCTCATCGAGATGAACATGGAGGGCGCGGTCGGCTGAAGCCGCACCGCTCGACGATGACCAGGACTACAGCGTTCACCGCCGACGCGTCACGGAAGCTCCCGGGCCCGCCCTGGCTCGAGGCTCGCCGTCTCGCCGCGTTGGAGCGCCTCGAGGGAGTCGCCTGGCCGACACCTGCCGAGGAGATCTGGCGCTACAGCCGCATCTCCGAGTTCGACCTTGCCCGATACCGACCTGTGCCCCCCGAGGAGATCGGCATGCCGGGCGACGAGCGTGCGCCGGGAGGCGGCCCATGGGCCGCCGAGGCGGGAGCCCGTGCGGGGATGGTCGTGGTGCGCGACGGCCGTGTGGTGCACCACGAGCTGGACCCGGCGCTCGAGGCCAAGGGCGTCCACCTCTGCGACTTCGCGACGTGCGGGGCCGGCGGGTTCGCTCGGGAGCACCTCGGAGTGACGGAGGCAGGCGGCGAGGACGCATTCACGCTCCTGCACGACGCCTTCCTCGCAGGTGGGGCGGTCGTCGCGGTGCCCGACGGTGTCGTAGTGCAGGACCCGATAGTCGTGCTCCACTGGAGCGAGGGCGATCGCTACGCGAGCTTCCCGCACACGCTGGTGGTCGCCGGCGAGTCTTCCGAGGTGACGGTGCTCGACAGGTTCGGCTCGGCGCCCGACACCGATCACCTCGTCGACGCGGTGGTCGAGGTGCAGGTGGGTGACGGCGCGAACGTCCGGTATCTCTCCGTGCAGGAGCAAGGGTCACGTACCTGGCACGTCGGCCTCCAGCGCGCCCGGCTCGGGCGGGACTCGACCCTGCGGTCGTCGGCCGTCGCCCTGGGGGCGACTACGCGCGCCTGCGGAGCGAGGCCGTACTGGAGGGCGAGGGGGCGGAGAGCGACCAGATGGCCGTCTACTTCGGTGATGGCACGCAGATGCTCGACTTCCGCACGCTGCAGGACCATCGCGCCCCGCGGACCCGCAGCGACCTGCTCTTCAAGGGTGCCGTCGAGGACACCGCCCGATCCGTCTACTCGGGTCTCGTGCGACTCCGTCCCGAGGCCCAGAAGGCTCAGGCCTACCAGACGAACAGGAACCTCGTGCTCGGAGAGGGTGCCGGCGCCGAGTCGATCCCGAACCTGGAGATAGAGGCCGACGACGTGAAGTGCTCGCACGCCTCGGCGGTCGGGCCCATCGACACCGACCAGCTCTACTACCTGGAGAGCCGGGGGGTGCCACCTGCGGAGGCGGAGCGGTTGATCGTCCTCGGGTTCTTCGACGACGTGTTCTCGAGGCTCCCGGTCACGTCGCTGACGTCGAGCCTCAGGCGAGCCGTGGTCGACAAGATCGAGCATCGGTCCGAGCAGCGGTCCGAGCAACGGAGGCGGCGGTGACCGAGGAAGGCGCGGCGGTCCGCGTCTGCTCAGTGGGCGACGTCGCCCCGGCACGAGCCGTAGCTTCGAAGTGCAGGGGCGTCGGGTGGCTGTCGTGCGCATCGGTGACGACTGGTACGCGGTCGGCGACGTCTGCTCTCACGAGGACTACTCCTTGAGCGAGGGCGACGTCACATTCAGGTCGTCGCTCGCCTGAAACTGCGTCGTGCGCGCCAGCTCGCCGGGATCGGTCGCGTCGCCCGGACGCCGTGTAGACGTCCTTCACCGGCGCCGTCCCGCACGCCGCCAGCGCCAGCGCGAGCAGGAGCATGCCCAACCTGAGGACCGTCCGGTTCATGCGCGCGCCTCCTTGCGACCTACCGCGTTCATCGCCGTCGTGCCGTTTCGCCTACTATACACGCTCACAGCCCCTTTCGCGCGCTCAGGGCAGGTCGATCGGCGTGGGCGTCCCGGTCGCCGGGGGAAGGCGTGATGTACGGCGCGATCGCGGTCGCGGTCATGATCACCGCCTGCGTCTGCGTCGCGTAGATGGCGGCGCTGGTCGCCGCCATATCGACCGGCTCGGCCAGCACTTCGACGCCCCACATGTACGGCCGGACGACTTCGATCCAGGTCTGGCCCGGCTAGAGGTGGATCGACTCCTCGCCGCCGGGATAGGTGATCCACAGGCCGGTCCGCCCCTGGGTGTGCCACCACGTCCCCTCGTACCACAGGCCGTCGCGGAAGACATACGCGTCGCCGCTGCCCCACAGGTACGTTTCGATCACGGTGCTGCCGGTTTCGCTCTCGTAGATATCCGGGCGATCGACATGCTCGGCGGCCAGCACGACAATATTATCCGCCGCGAGCTGCTTGCCGGTCACGGCGTCGACATGCGGCAGGCTCGAATTCCAGCGGTAGTAACGCCCGTCGGCGGGGTTGTACTGCCAGCGCGTGTCCTGACGCTTGTTGTACGAGCCAATGAAAATATCCATCGCCAGGACGCCGCCGGGGTCCGGCGTGTCGCTGAAAGCGAAGCCTCGCCCTGGCAAGCCCTCATTCACCTGCCGCTCCTCGGCCACTTCCCACATCTGGTACGTGTTGCCGAAGAGCGTGTGCTCGTAGGCTTTGCCTTCCTGCGGATAGCGGCAGAACGGCGGGCAGTTGACGCCGAGATGCGGCGAGAGCGCCCGCCATTTCCAGTCCGAGTCGAGAATGTACTGGCGGATCCACTCGTTCGAGCCGCTGTACGCCAGCAGCCCGTCGAACATCGGGACTAATTCCAGATCGAGCAAGCGCGCGCTGCGGATGCTGCCGACGAAATCCGTGCCCTGGCTGCGGTAGATCGCCGCGAAGCGCGTCACGCCGCCTTCGACTTCATACTCGAAGACAATATCGGCCTTGTCCAGCCCGCTCTGCGGCCGCACGACTTCGGGGAAGTTCGACACCTTGACGATCAGGTTGCGGCGCTTGGCGGCTTCGGCGTTGGGGGTAGGGCAGGCCGGTCAGCGGGGTTGAAGTTTTCGGGATACTCGTTCGGGCCGACCGTCGTCGGCGTCGGGCTGGGCGTCGCGGTCGGCGTGCTGGTCGAGGTGCCGGTGGGAGATGGCGAGGGCGTCGCGGACGGGCGCGGGGTGTTGGTCGGCGGGATCGTCGCACGCGGCGTGTTGGTTGGCAGCGGCGTCGCCTGCGCCAGGCCGCTCGCTTCCGAGCGTGGCGCGTTCCAGGCCAGGGCCGCGACCAGCGCAGTCACCAGCGCCCCGACGATCAGGCTTCCAAGCAGCAGACGTCGCATCATCCCGTTCCTCAATCCTGGGCGGTCCACCCACCGTTCATCCGGGTCCGGCGCATCAGTATACCGCCGTGATCGGGCGCTGCCTACCCCGGAAACGTGGCGAAAGGTAGCTCAGGCGGCAAAAAACAGCCAAACGCAGCCCAAAGCTGTTTCTGGCTGTTCCGCGCTGTTCTTTGCTGTTCTCAGCCGCCTTTGGCTGCTGTTAGCTGCTCCTGGCTGCTCTGCAACTCGACCAGCAGCACGGTCACGCCGCGAAAGGCGCGCATCTCGACCACCTGATCGCGCGCGTCCGCCAGCCAGTCGCCAGTCGCGCTCAGCCCGCGCTTGAACGGGTCGAAGGCGGGCATCGTCCCCTGGCGGTGCACGTCTTCGATCGGGTTACGATACAGCACCCACACGCGGCGCGGCTCCAGCGTCGCCGCCTGCTCGCTGGCCGGAACGTCCAGCGCGGCCAGCGGGGTGACATGGGCGCCCGGCTGCACCCCGTCGTGCTCGAAGTAGCGCTCGAACGCCTCCGCGCGTTCTCGCGCTCGGCCACGATCATGTCGCCGGGCTGCCAGCGCGCCTCGACGTAATCCGCCGCCGCGTGCCAGTCGGCCCGCGTGTAATCGCCGGTGTGGAACGAGAACAGCACGGTGTAGACGGAGGTCGCTACCACGATCGCGAGCGCGCCCAGGCGCAGCCAGCGCGGCCACTGCGCGAAGCCGTGCAGCATCAGGAGCAGCACCGCCGGCAGCGCCATCATGAAATAGCGGTCCACGTAGAACGAGACCAGCGTCGCCGAGATGGTGTACGTCACGGCCAGCGATAGCCCGGCCAGCAGCAGCCAGAACAGGTTCTCGCGCTCGTCCCACCACGCCGTGACCACGGCCAGCCCGCCCGACAGCAACCCAAGCGTGACCAGCATCACGCCCGGCGTCAAAAACCACTTCCAGACGCCGTTGTAGCCGAGCGTCATGTTCCACAGCGTCAGCAGCAGGTCACGCGGCGCGGGCACGGGAACCCATTCCGGCCCGACCGCGATCGTTTGCTGCGAGAGCAGCGCCAGCCAGATCAGCGCCGGAGCGACCGCGATCGCCTGGGCGACGGCCCACCGCTCGAGCAGGGCCAGGTCACGGCGCGCGAGAATCGCCAGCAAGATGACCTGCGTCAGCGGCAACGCGAACAGCGTGTAGTGCGTGATGTAGGCGAGCAAGCTGGCGAGCGTAAACGCCAGCCACAATCGCCGCGTGCGGCTGCCGCGCAGGATCAGCAGGAAGCTGGCCGAGATGGTCAGCGCCAGGACAAACACCAGCGCGTAGGGGCGCGCTGTGCGCGAGAGCAGCACGTGATAGGGGTTGACCGACAGGAGCAGCCCGGCCGCCAGCGCGAGATCGTAGCTGCCATACAGCCGCAGCACCGCCACCATCAGCAGCGCGATCCCGACCAGGCCCAGCAGCGCCGACGGCAGCCGCAGCAGCATATCGCTGTCGGCGGGCAGCAGGCGCAGCGACATGAAATACAGCGGCGTCTGGTTGCCCGCGCTGAACAGCGAGTCCAGCGAGGCTTCCAGCGTGGACTGGGCGCGGATCGCGGTCAGGACCTCGTCGGTCCACAGGCTCGCGCTGCCCAAATTCCACATGCGTAGCAGCAGGCCGACCAGCAGAATCGCCAGCACGCGCCCGAAGAAGAACTGCGGCCGGGCAGCCGGCATATGCGCCGTGCGGCCCCATTCTCGCGCGCGAAGCCGCGCGCTGGCCGCGGTCTGATTGACGCCAATCAGGTAGTCCGGGTGCATTCCCTTGTCCTTTTGCTTCGGATGCGACGGTGCGCGCGACCCCGCCGCACCCGCATCTCACCCGTTCGGCGATCCCTGTGTTCGCAAAGTCTTGCCTTCGACCTGTAGTAAGTTACCCAATCATATTTGAACGTATTTGCATTATACTCTACGTTGTGGCCGGTCTTCGAGTTGTGCGCTGGCCCTGTTTGCGGTGCTGTTTCCGGCGCCGGCCGGCCCCTGACGTGCTGCGAGGTGCGTTCCGAATGCCTGGGAGAGCAAGTATACACGTATGAATGAATACCTGGTGGTTTTCGTCACGGCGTCCGGTGAAGACGAGGCGCGGCGGCTGGCGCGCGCTCTGCTCGAAAGCCGGCTGGCGGCGTGCGTCAACCTCGTGCCGGTCGAGTCGATGTATTGGTGGCAGGACGCGATCCACGAGGCGCGCGAGACGTTGCTGATCATCAAGACGGGCGCGGCAACCTTTGACGCGCTGATGGACGCCGTCAAGCGCGCGCACAGCTACGAGACGCCTGAGATTATCGGCCTGCCGGTTGTCGCCGGCTCGCCGGAGTATTTGCAGTGGATACGCCATGAAATCACCCGCTGACCTGACCGGCTATCGGATGTTGCTGTCGTTCGCGCACCCGGACGACGAGTCGTTCGGCATGGGCGGCGCGATCGCGTATTACGCCCGGCGCGGCGTCGCCATTAGCCTGATCTGCTCGACCAATGGGGATGTCGGCACGGTTGATCCGGAGCTGCTGGCAGGCTACCAGTCGATTGGAGAGCTGCGGCTCAAGGAGCTGCGCTGCGCCGCCGAGCAGCTGGGTATTCAGGAAATCATCACCTACGGCTATCGCGACAGCGGCATGATGGGATCGCCCGAAAACGACGACCCGGCGTGCCTGTGGCAGGCCGGCGAGGACGCGGTCACGGGGCGGATCGTGCGCGACATCCGCCGCCTGCGCCCGCATGTGGTCGTGACGTTCGACCCCTACGGCGGCTACGGCCACCCCGATCATATCACCATGCACCGGGCGACAACGCGCGCTTTTCACGCCGCCGCCGATCCGGCCCAGTATCCTGAGCACGCCGCCGAAGGGCTGACCCCGCACCGGCCGGCCAAGCTGTACTACACTACCTTTCCGTCGCTGCCGCTGCGCGCGATGGTCTGGTCGGCGCGGCTGCGCGGCCAGGACCCGCGCCGGATGGGGACCAATAAGGACCTCGACCTGCAAGCGGCGCTCGACAAGCTGCTGCCAAGCACCACGCGGCTGAACGTGGCGCCTTACCAGGCCGCCTGGGATGCCGCGACGAGCTGTCACGCGTCGCAGCAGAACCCGCGCCAGATGCAGAGTATTGTCGCGCGGCTTAGCCGCCTGCTGTTCCGCCACCAGGACTTCACGCGCGCCTTCCCGCCGCCGAACGGACGCGAGCCGCGCGAGCGCGATCTCTTCGCGGGGGTTCCGCTGGGCTAGCCGCCTGCCACCAGCAGCGGTCCCTCTCCAAACGCGGTATCATCGCGCGGCAGAGAGAGATCAGGAGAGCCGAGCAGACGTCATGGCCTATGCGCTCACCCGCGAACAGGTGCAGCAAGTCGTTCAGAACACAGTGCTCGTGATGCTGGCGCGCTCCGATTTGCTGCCCGACTGGCGCGCCAACCTGGGCGATCTGATCCAGCAGATGCGCGCGGCGGCGCTCGACGACGAGGCGATTTTCCTGGCGGCTGTGCTGGCGCTGCTGGACCGCCCGACAGACACCCTGCCAACCGGGACGCAGTACGACCAGGCGTGGCAGGCCATCGTGACCGGCTTGCAGACCGGGTCGCTGCCCTCGGCGCGCGAGGAGACGGTCACGCTGGACCGGCTGCTCGGCTCGGTGGTGCAGGCGATCTCCGCCGTGCAGTCGCACGCTCCTGACCAGCGCCAGGCGGTCTACGACGAGCTGCTGCACATCAAGACGGCGGCGCTTGAGGCGGAGGTTCCAGAGCTGGTCGTCTGGATCGACGACGCGCTTGACGTGCTGGATGGCGCGGCGCCAACTGAGCGCGCCCACCACCACGCGGGCGTATACGGTGTGTACTGGCAAACGTTGGTTGACAACAGCCCCTCGTCCTAGCCGGCGCGCAGTCGCGCAGTATCGCCGAGCCATCGAGCACAGGGAGCCGTCAGATGCGTAAAATCCTTCTGGTTCTGCTCGGATTGCCGGTTCTCATGGTTGGCGCCACGCTGCTGTGGACGGCGCGCGGCCCAGTCCCTAAGTACGAGATCACGACCGGCAGCGGGCTTGAAGCGCCTGCGCCGGTCGCCGTGGAAGCTCCTGAAGCAGCGCCGGAAGCAGCGCCGGAAGACGCGTCTGAAGATGCGCTGCTGGAGGAGCCTTCGGGCGGGGGCACGACAACGTTCGCCGCGCCGCCCTTTGGGGGCGCAAACGCGGCTGCGGCCCCTGGCGGGCAGGCCGCGCCCGGCGAGAGCATCCCGCTGACCAGCGACCTCGTGCTGGACGAGGCGGCGCCGATCCTGATCGAGCCGCTCGACCCGCTGGAAGCGAGAGCCGAGGCCGAGGAGAGCCGGGGCGGGCCGGTCGTCCCTGCGCCGGTGGAGCAGCGCGTGGTCGAGATGGAGTGGCCCTCGCAGTTCCGCGTTGGCGGCAGCGGGACGGTGCGCGTCAAGCTCAAGATGCTGGACGACGGCTCGGCCCCAGCCGATCGCGGAAATCGCGGGCAACGAGATCGCCGCCACGCCGATCCTGATCGCCGACCGCTACGACACGCACCACGCGCAGCTCACCGCGACGATCTCCGCGCCCAATTTCGAAATCGAGGCGCTGGCCCCCGCGACGCAGACGATGGAGCGCGGCGGCGAGGCGCAGTGGCTGTGGACGCTGTCCGCCGACAGCAGCGGGCGCGGCGTGATCGCGGTCGGCATCACGCTGACCTGGGTCTCGAAGGATAGCGGGCTGCCTGAGACGACCGTCTCGCTGTGGGGCCAGGCGCTCGAAGCCGAGGTCAACTACGTCTTCGGGTCGATCACCGTCCCGCAGGCGAGCGTCGCCGGGACGGTGCTGGCCGTGGTCGGGTTTGTCGCGCAAATCCCGCTGATCGACGCCGTGTTGGAGGTGATCGGCAAGCTATTTTTTCGGCGGGGGCGGCGGCGCAGCGGCGCGCGGCAGCGCCGCTAGAGCTGTTATGAACTTTCAGGCTGGACAAACGGGAGAAAAATCTGGGTCAGGGGTAGGGGCGCAGCGTGCCCTACGAGAAAAACAGACCGGATGCGGTTGAACGGGTAAAGTGCATATAGCAGGCTCTAGCAACGCCAGACTGTATCGGTGAAACTGCCCCAGGGCGAGGAACATATGCCCCCTGACGATCTAACGCCAACTACCCCGGCGGAGCTAAGCCGCGACATCAAGCTGCTCGGCGGGCTGCTGGGCGTGATCATCCGCGAGCAGCACGGCGACGCGGCCTTTGAGGCGGTCGAGCAGGTCCGCGCGGCGGCCAAAGCGCGTCGGGCAGGCGAGCCGGGCGCCGCCGAAGCCATGCAACGCCTGATCGACGCGCAGGACCTTTCGACGTACCGCGTTCTGATCAAAGCCTTCACCAACTACTTCCAGCTGACCAACATCGCGGAAGATCAGCAGCGCATCCGCGTCCTGCGCGAGCGCGAGAGGGCGGGCGTGCTCGACGAGTCTATCGGCGGCGCGGTGCGCGAGCTTCAGGCGGCGGGCGTCTCGGCAGACGAGATGCGCGCCATCCTGAACCGCATCTCGATCCGGCTGGTGATGACGGCGCACCCGTCCGAGGCCAAGCGCCAGGAAGTGCTGGTCAAGCTGCGTCACATCGCCGAGACGCTGGCGCTGCGTGATCGCATCCGGCTGGTGCCGCGCGAGGAGGATACCCTGCGCGATACGCTGGCCGAGACGATTGAGGAGCTGTGGCAGACCCGCCCGACGCGCACCGTCCGCGCCACGCTGGAAGACGAAGTGGAGTCGGGAATCTACTTCATCACCGCCGTGATTATGGACTCCGCCGTCGACCTGTACGATGACCTGCGCCGGGCGCTGCAAGACGCCTATCCGGGCGAGGACTGGGGCGAGCTGCCGCTCATTCTGCATTATGCCTCGTGGATCGGCGGCGACCGCGACGGCAACCCGAACGTCACGCCAGAGGTCACGCTGGAGACGCTGCGCACGCTGCGCGAGGCGGCGCGCGCCGTCTACCTGCGCGCGCTGGACAGCCTGTCCGAGCACCTGACGCAGTCGGTGGACGAGGCGCCGGTCGATCCGGCCCTGGCTCCGCCGGACGGCGCGCCTGGCGTCAACGAGGTCTACCGCGCCCGGCTGCGCGCCATCGCGGACCGGCTGGCCGCCGGCGGGTACCGCTCCGGCGACGATCTGCTGGCCGACCTGCGCCCGCTGGCGGACAGTCTGCGCGCCAACCACGGCGAGCGCGCCGCGAACGGGGCGCTGCGGCGGCTGATCGAGAAGGTGCGTCTGTTCGGGCTGCACCTCGTCCCGCTCGACGTGCGCGAGGACGCGCGCCTGCACCGCGCCGCGCTGGACGAGATTTTCCGCGCCTACGGGCTGTGCGACAGCTACCAGGATGCTTCGGAAGAGGAGCGCCAGGCGCTGCTGGCGCGTGAGATCGCCAACCCGCGCCCGCTGTTCCCGCCGGAGCCGGAGTATTCCGATACGACGAACATGGTGATCGCGACGTGGCGCATGATCGCCGAGGCGCACCGCCATTATGGGCCGCGTGTGATCGGGACCGCCATCGCCAGCTTCAGCACCGAGCCGAGCGACGTGCTGGCGCTGCTGCTGTTCGCCCGCGAGGTCCGCGTGGACGGCGCGCTCGATCTCGTCCCGCTGTTCGAGACGATTGAAGACCTTCAGAACGCGCCGCGCGTGATGGCGGCGCTCTATGCGCACCCGGTCTATCAGGCGCACCTGGCGGCGCGCGGGCAGGTCCAGCGCGTGATGCTCGGCTATTCGGATAGCAGCAAGGACGGCGGCTATCTGGCGTCCAACTGGGGCCTGTACGTCGCGCAGCGGCAGCTGGCGCGCGTCAGCCAGGATCACGGCGTGCTGCTGGAGCTGTTTCACGGGCGCGGCGGCAGCATCGGGCGCGGCGGCGGCCCGACCAACCGCGCCATTCGCGCGCAGTCGCCGCTGGCGATGCAGGGCCGGATCAGCATCACCGAGCAGGGCGAGGTGATCGCCTACCGCTACAGCAACGCGGCGATCGCGCGGCGGCACCTGCACCAGATCGTGCACGCCGTGCTCAGCGAGCTGGGCCGGTCGAGCTACACCGAGTCGCAGCCCGATTGGCGCGCCGCGATGGAGCAGCTGGCCGAGGCGGGCGAAGACGCCTACCGCGCCTTCGTCTACGAGATGCCCGGCTTCTTCGACTACTGGCACCAGGCCACGCCAATCGACGAGCTGGCGATGATGCCAATCGGCTCGCGCCCGGCCAAGCGTGGCGCGGGCGGCTTCACGCAGATTCGCGCCATCCCCTGGGTCTTCTCGTGGATGCAGAGCCGCGCCATCATTCCCAGCTGGTACGGCGTCGGCAGCGCGTTCGAGGCGTTCTGCGAGGGCTGCCTGCCGGAGCCTGCGGAGGGCGGCGGGCTAGCCTTGCTGCGCGACATGTACCGGCGCTGGCCGTTCTTCCGGGCGCTGGTCAAGAATGTGGAGCTGGACCTCGTCAAGGCGGACATGGGCATCGCGGAGCTGTACGCCTCGCTGGTGACGGACGAGGCGCTGCGCGAGCGCGTGTTTGCGCGTATCCGCGACGAGCACGCCCTCGCCTGCGCGTGGATCGCGCGCATCACCGGAGCAGGAGGCGCTGCTCGGCGATACGCCGGTGATCAAGCTCTCGATTGAGCGGCGCAACCCGTATGTGGACCCGCTGAATTTCATCCAGGTCGCGCTGCTGCGGCGGCTGCGCGCTCTCTCGCCCGACGACCCGGCCTACAACGACGTGCTCGACGCGGTGCTGATCACGGTCAACGGCATCGCGGCGGGGATGAAGAACACCGGCTAAGAGCAGCGGTTAGCTATTAGCCAAAGGCTAACCGCCAATCGCCAATCGTTCTTAAGGAGGCACACATTGAAGATACGCACCAGCAACCTGCGCCTCGGATCGCTCGTCGCGCTGCCGGTTGTGCTCGCCGTGCTGCTGCTGGCGGCCTGCGGGCAGGACGAGCAGGAGCCTACGCCCGCGCCGCCTACCCACACCGTCGCCGCGCTCGACGCGCCGGGTGACACCCCGGCCGGGGACGCCGCGCTGGACGTGGGCGATCCCGCGCCCGACTTCACGCTGCCGACCGCGAACGGCGGCGCCGTCTCGCTGGCCGACTACAAGGGCCAGCAGCCGGTCTTGCTCTATTTCCACATGGCGGATGGCTGACCGCCCTGCAACCAGCAGATCGTCGATCCGCAAAATGCCCCTGATCTTCAGGCGCTCGACGTGGCGCTCGTCAGCATCTCGACCGACCCTGCCGAGCAGCAAACTCCCATCATCGAGCAATACGGCGTGACCGTGCCGATGGCGGTGGACGCCAACGGCGATGTGACCGCGCGGTACGATGTCCTGAAATGGGCGCTGCCCAACGGCGAGCCGGGGCACACCTTCGTCCTGGTGAACCGCGAGGGCGAGGTCGCCTGGATCCGCGACTACGGCGCGCCGGACCTGCCGACCCGCACGATGTATGTCGAGGTGCCGGAGCTGGTCGAGCAGATTCGCGCCGCCCTGCCGCAGTAACGGGCCGCGTTACCCGCCGGGGCCGTGTCGATCGGCGCGGTCCCGGCAGGCTGCCAAAGCGCCCGGGCGCATTCGCACTTCCCCGCGCGGGTGCTAGAATTCAGGCCAGAACGTGCGCCTCAGGCACGATATTTTTGCTTAAGACACGGCTCGAATGGAGTTCTCATGGACGACTTTCTGTTTCGTGGCGATCTGGCCGACCTCGACCCGGACGTGGCGGCGCTGGTCGATCTTGAAGCCCTGCGCCAGGCCCGCCGCCTGATCCTGATCCTCGGAATCGACGGTTCCGGCGGCGGTGCGCCAGGCGCTCGGCTCGGTCTTTCACAACATCTACGCCGAGGCTATCCCAGCCCGGACTGGCACGCGTTCGATCAGTCGCAGATTCTGGATGCGGATATGCGGCTGGCCGAGTACCGCCGCTATTCCGACGCCCGCTACTACAAGGGCACCGAGTTCGCGGACCTGATCGAGAGCCTGGCGCGGCGGCGCGCAGCGGAGCTGTTCGCCAACGGCTCGGCTGCGGCGGAAGACCTGTGGGTCAACGTCCAGCCGCTCAGCGGCGCGCCCGCCAACAACGCGGTGTTCAGCGCGCTGATCCAGCCGGGCGACACGATCATGGGGATGGACCTGCTGCACGGCGGCCACCTGACGCACGGCAGCCCGGTCAACCGCAGCGGGATGCTTTACAACGTCGTCAGCTACGGCGTCGATCCGCAAACCGAGCTGCTCGACTACGACCGCATCCGCCAGCTTGCGCTGGACCACCGGCCCAAGATCATTATCGCGGGCTACACCTCGTATCCGCTCGCGCCGGATTGGGCGGCGTTCCGCGCGATCGCGGACGAGGCGGGCGCGGTGCTGCTGGCCGACATCTCGCATGTGTCGGGGCTGGTGGTCGCGGGCGCGTTCCCCTCGCCGATCGGCTACGCGCATGTGATCAGCTTCACCACGCACAAGACGATGGCCGGGCCGCGCGGCGCGGTGCTGATCACCGCCGATCCGAAGCTGGCGCGCAAGCTCGACCGGGCGGTTTTCCCCGGCGAGCAGGGCGGGCCGCACATGAACGCGATCGCCGGGATGGCGGTCGCCTTCAGGCTGGCGGCGACCGAGCAGTTTCACGCGCTCCAGCGCCAGACCGTGGCCAACGCGCGGCGGCTCGCCGCCCGGCTGGCGGAGCGCGGGCTGCGCATCCCGCATGGCGGGACCGACTCGCACCTGCTGCTGGTGGACTGCAAATCGATCGTGGGCGAAGATGGGACGGCGCTCAGCGGCGACATGGCGGCGCGCATCCTCGACCTGGCGGGCATCGTCTGCAACCGCAACACCATCCCCGGCGACGCGTCGGCGTTTGGCGCGTCGGGCATCCGCCTGGGGACGCCCTGGGTCACGCAGCGTGGCTTCCGCGAGGCGGAGATCGACCAGCTGGGCGACCTGATCGCGGACGTGCTGTACGCCTGCCGCCCGTTCAGCTATCTCGCCAGCGGCGGCAAGGATACGCCGCGCGCCAAGATCGACTTCGAGACGCTCTCCGCCGTGCGCGAGGCGGTCGACCGGCTGGCGGCGAGCGCCGGGATCGACTACGAGGTGCCGGACCTGGCCGCCTATCCGAAAGAACGGGACGCCGCGATCGAGCACTTTAACCTGACGCCCGGCAACGACGAGCCGGACGGCTGGCGCACGATTGACATCTACGGCGAAAACGCGCCCGCCTTCCTGGACGTGGCGCTGACCAGCGACGTGCTGGCGCTCGGCGTGGACGAGTACCAGCTTACGCGCGTGCTCGATCCCGACGGGGCGCTGCTGGCGAACGGCGTGCTCCACCGCCTGAACCCGGACGCCTATCACCTGCATGTCGATCGCGGGCTGGGCCGCGTCAGCCGCTGGCTGCGCGCGCTGTCCGATGGCTTCGTGGACTTCGACCCGCAGGATGTGACGGCGAAGGCGCCGGGGCCGGTCAGCGTTAGCCCGCTGGCCGCCGAGCCGGACATGAGCGCCTACG
The DNA here is from genome assembly GCA_027494135.1 of Acidimicrobiia bacterium. Classification (GTDB taxonomy): domain Bacteria; phylum Actinomycetota; class Acidimicrobiia; order IMCC26256; family PALSA-610; genus JAOSJK01. Next base: position 1,621,161 of record JAOSJK010000001.1, read on the forward strand.
CAGGCAACTTCGACGACGCGCTGGCCGGGATCGACCCGCGCAAGGCGTACTTTGTCGGCGCGCGGGCGCGCGGCCCGCTGACCGGCGAGGCCAAGCCGGTCTTCACGTGGGAAGAACCGGCCGACCCGCCGCTCAAGCGCACCTCGCTGTACGAGCTGCACAAAGAGCTGGGCGCCAATATGGTCCCGTTCGCGGGCTACGATATGCCGGTGTGGTACACCTCGGTCAGCGCCGAGCACGGCGCGACGCGCACCGGCGCCGGACTGTTCGACGTGTCGCACATGGGCGTCTTCGACTTTCGCGGGCCGGGCGCGGAGCCGTTCCTCAACGCGCTGACGACCAACGACGTCACGGCGCTGGAGCCGGGGCACGCGCACTACAACTACCTGCTCGGCGTGGACGGCGTCCCGATCGATGACATCTTCATCTACCGGCTGGAGCCGGAGTATTTCGTCGTCGTGGTGAATGCCTCCAACAACGATAAAGACTGGGCGTGGATCACCGGGCTGCAAGCGGGTAAGTACGCCATCGACCCGGACCGGCCAGACGCCGCGCTGCCGGGGCGCGACGCGGTGACGATCCGCGACCTGCGCGACCCGGCGCTTGGCGCGGAGCGGCGCGTGGACATCGCGCTGCAAGGCCCGCTGAGCCGTGACATTCTGCTCGGTCTGTACGGCAGCGCCGAAGATAAAGCGCGGGTCAAGGCGCTGCCCTGGGCCGGCGTGACGCGCGCCAGCCTCGGCGGCTACGACCTGATCGTGGCGCGGACCGGCTACACCGGCGAGCGTGTCGCCTATGAAATCTTCATCGATCCCGATAAAGCGCCGGGGCTGTTCAAGGACTTGGTCGAAGGCGGCGCGACCCCGGTCGGCCTGGCGGCGCGCGATAGCCTGCGGACCGAGGCCGGACTGCCGCTGTACGGGCACGAGCTGGCGGGCGATCTGAGCCTCAACCCGGCCGACGCCGGCTTCGGCAGCTACGCCAAGCTCTGGAAGCCGTTCTTTATCGGCAAGGCCGCGTTTGTGGCCCACGAGCGCGAGCGCGACGCCGTCGTGACTCGCTTCCGGCTGGACAGCAAGGGGATGCGCGCGCCGCACCCCGGCGATCCGCTGATCGACAGCCGGGGGCGCGTGGTGGGCCGCGTCACATCGTGCAGCATCGACACCGAGGGCTATTCGCTCGGCCAGGCGCTGATCAAGCTGACCCACGCCGGCGAAGGCACGCCGCTGCTGGTTTACGCCGGGGCGGACCGCACCGCTTTCAAGAAGCCGCTGGGCGAGCTGGCAATTGGCGACAAGACGGTCGTCCCCGCGCCGGTGACGGTGCTGAGCCGCTTCCCGGCGCGCAAGAAGTAGGCGCGACGAACAGGGCGCTTTGCCTCTCGCTCAAGAAAAGCAGCCCCGGCTTGATCAGGCCGGGGCTGTTGTTGGCTGTCGATCTGCCAGGAATGATTAGCCGAGGAAAGGGACGCCGGGGTCCTCGGTCGTCAGGAGCGGCGGCTCCGTCGGCGGTGGCGCCGGCGTATCGGTTGGCGGTGGCACTGGCGTATCGGTCGGCGGCGGCACTGGCGTATCGGTCGGCACCGGCGTGTTGGTCGGGGCGGGATCGGCGTGCTCGTCGGGACCGGCGTATTCGTCGGCAGCGGTGTGCTGGTCGGCCGTGGTGTGTTGGTTGGCGGGATGGGCGTATTGGTCGGCGGCACCGGCGTGTTGGTCGCGGTTGGACGCGGGCGCGGCGTGGGCGGCTGGATCAGGAACGTTGGCGCGGACGGCGTGCTGGTCGCGGTTGGGACGCGCGTGCGCGTGGGCGCCTGCGTCGGCGGCCGGTAGTGCACCGGCGGCGCGACGGCGTTCGGCACCGTCAGGCACCCGCCGGTCGCGATCGTGTCGTGCTGCGCGATCCAGGCGTATTCCACGTCGCGCAGCTCGATGCGCCACCACATCGACTGGTTGGCGTCGTCCTTTGACCAGCCGAGCGCGGTACCGCCCGCGCCTGCGCCGATCAGGCCGATGATGCCCCGGTCTTCGCCGGGGCCGACGCGCAGGCGCACGCCGCTGCGCGTCGCGATGACGGTGCACGCCGACACCGACACGCTATTCTGATGGTCCGCCGGGTATTGCCAGACCGGATAGAAATCCGCCGCGCCGTCCGCCGTGACGCGGAACTCCTGCCGATTTAGCAGGTCAAGCAGGTAGATTTCGCGGTTTCCGTCCCGATCCGAGCTAAAGGCGATCCAGTTGCCGTCTGGCGACCAGGCGGGATCGAGGTCGTCGGCGGGGTCGTCGGTCAGGCGGTCGAGGCGGTCGCTTAATAGCTCGCGCCGGTAAATGTTCGCGTTCCCGTCGCGCCGCGACACGTAAGCGATCCAGTTGCCGTCGGGCGACCAGGCAGGCTGCGTCGCGCCGGCCGGGTCCTCGGTCAGCCGGACGATTTCCTGGTTGGCGTCCATCACGTAGATGTCAAACACGCCTTCGCGATCCGAGGCAAACGCCAGGCGCGTGCCATCGGGCGACCACGCGGGCGAGCGGTCGGTGGCGGCGTGGCGGGTAAGCCGGCGCACCGAGCCGCCTTCGGCGTCCATGACGTAAATTTCGGGGTTCCCGTCGCGGTCGGAGACGAACGCCAGCCAGCGGCCGTCCGGCGACCAGGCCGGCTCATAATCCGCCGCGTCGTCTTCTGTCAGGCGATACAGCGCGCCGGTGGCGCTTTCCAGCGCGAAAATCTCGCGGTTGCCCTCGCGCATCGAGACAAACGCGATCCGGTTCCCATCCGGCGACCAGGCCGGGTCGCTTTCCGCGGCCTGCTCGGCTGTCACGCGCTCCAGCGGCGAGCCATCCAGCTCCATCCGGTATAGCTCGGAGTTGCCGTCGCGCTCAGAGACAAAGGCGAGCTGGCCGCCTCCGCCGCCCACAGCGGTCGCAACGCTCGCGGCGGCCACTGCCAGCCAGTCCGGCTGCGAGGTAGGCGTCGGCGGGGGAGGGGTCGGGCTGGGCGGCGGCAGCGTGTCCGTCGGGACCGGCGTATCGGTGAGCCGGGCGGTCGGCTCCGGCGTGTTCGACGGCGTTGGCGTCGGCGTGGGCGTCTCGGTCGGTGGGTGAAGCGCAAGCTCGGTTGCCGTGAGCAGCGCCGCGGGAAGCTCGGTCTCGGTCGGCGTGGCCGAAGGCGTGGCCGTATCCGTCGGCGTCGGCGTGCTGGACGGGCGCAGCGCGACGATCGTTTGCTGGAGCGCGGTCGCGCTCATGATCGCGTTGACCTGCACCGGGTTCACAGGCGTATCGACCGGACCGCTTGGGGTATCGGCATTGTCGCCCAGGCGGGTCAGCGCCAGCAACCCGAACAGCCCGACAATCCCAAGCGTCGCGACCCCGGCCAGCGGGCGGCGGAAGAACGGACGGCGCGGCGCTTCCGCCGGGCGGTATACTTCCTCGCCGCCGGTGTCGTGAAACTCGCGCTCGTCGGTATCGTGGTTGACCCCGTTTCGGGACGGGGCCGCTACGACGGCGGGCGCTTCTTCGGCGGCTGGCTCGTCGCGCACGCTGGTGTCCGGCTCGCGTAGATCGTCCTCACCGTCCGGCTCGTCCGATCCGGCCAGCGGCGCGTCCGGCATGGTGACGAGCGGTGTCGGGATCGGCGCGCCAAGATCGCCGTTGCCGCCCTCAACCGGCTGGTAGCCGTCGAAGGCGAACAGCGGCTTCTTGAGCAGCGGCCCGACGAAATATCCGGTATACTCGCCCGGATTTTCCACGATCGCTTCGGCGAATGCGCTGGCGAACGCCGAGACGGTCGGGAAGCGGTCGTCGGGGTCTTTCGCCATCGCGTTCGCCAGAACTTCTTCGAGCGCTTCGGGCAGTTCGGGCCGGTACACGCGCGGCGGATCGGGTCTTCGTGCAGGTGCTTGTGCATCTGCGCGTAGGCGGTTGGGACTTCGAACGGCAGGTGGCCGGTGACGAGCGTGTACGCCATGCCGCCGAGCGCGTACTGGTCGGTGGCCGGGCCAAGCGCCTCGGCGCGCCACTGTTCGGGCGCCATATAAACGGGCGTCCCAAGAGAGACGCCCGAACGGGTCAGCGTCTCGGTGGTTTCGAGCAGCTTGGCGATGCCGAAGTCCACGATGTAGGCGCTGCCCTGCGTGTCGAACATGACATTGCTGGGCTTGATGTCGCGATGGATGACGCCGCGCGAGTGGGCGTAATCGAGCGCGCTGGCGAGCTGGTCGAGCACGTCGGCGATCTCGCCCAGCGAGGGCAGGGGCGTGTCGGTGTGGACGTGCTGCGCCATGCGCTCGTCGAGCGTGCCGCCTTCGAGCAGGCGCATCACGACGTAGTAAGTGCCGCGCTCGGTGCCATAGTCGTAAATGGGGATGATGTGGCGGTGTTCGAGCGAGCCGGCGGTCTCCGCCTCGCGGTGAAAACGCTCCACGTAGTTGACGCGGCGCAGCGTCATGGTCGAGAGCACTTTGATCGCGACCCAGCGCTTCAACTTCGGCTGGTAGGCGCGATACACGACTCCCATCCCACCGACGCCCAGCAGCTCATGAAGCTCGTACGGCCCGAGCTGCCGACCCGAGAGATTGTCAATTTCCATGGCCGCGCTACATCACACCCAACATCTGCGCGTACGATACATACCGGTGATAATAACTGAATTCAGTATAGGCCATCGACCTGAATGCTGCAACAAATATTCTCACCAGAATAGCCAAAAAGAACTGTAGAGCGATAGGGCACGAGCGCCCGGCCCCTGGGCGGACGGCGTCGTGAGGGGTCAATTTCGGGAGGAAAAGGAGCCAGCTATGTCTGAATCGATCGGTCGCATGTTCATGCGGCAGACCAACTCCGCGTTTGTGGGCGAAACGGCCCAGGCGCAGGGCGCGCCTCAGCCCCCGCTGGAGCTGCCCTACGACGCCACGCAGCGCCTGATCGCGCTGCCGGAGCCGCGCGCCGCCGATCCGGTCGCCGCCCCGCTGATCGACCTGATCGAGCGGCGGGTGACGGTCCGGCGCTACACCGGCCAGCCGCTCACCCTGGCGGAGCTGTCGTACCTGCTGTGGTGCACGCAAGGCGTCAAGCCGCTGAAGATGCCTGATCGCACGCTGCGCAACGTGCCCTCGGCGGGCGCGCGCCACCCCTTCGAGACGCTGCTGCTGGTCAACCGTGTCGAGGACCTGGCGCCGGGGCTGTATCGCTACGTCGCCAGCCTGCACAGCCTGGTCCCGCTGCGGGCCGAGGAGCCGGGGCTGGCCGGCCGGGTGGCGCGCGCGTGCGGCAACCAATCTCACGTCGAGCAGGCGGCGGTCGATTTCATCTGGGTCGCCGTGCCGGAGCGCACGACCTGGCGCTATGGCGAGCGCGGCTATCGCTACCTGCACCTCGACGCCGGGCATGTGTGCCAGAATCTGTATCTGGCGGCGTGGAGCATCGGGTGCGGGACATGCGCCATCGGCGCGTATGACGACCACGCGCTGAACGGCGTGCTGGAGCTGGACGGCGAGGCGCAGTTCGTGATCTACATGGGTAGCGTGGGCAAGCGTCCCGGCGCCTGAGCGGGTTAGAAACATCTCAGAACGCGGCCGGTTGCGCCCGCCCGCCTGGTAGCGTGCTACAATCACGTCCCGCGCGAGTCGCGCGCGAAGGAGTGGGGTATGGCGGTGATTGAAACGCGTCATCTGTCGCTGGTGCGTGGCGGCAACGAAGTTCTGCGCGACGTCTCGCTGGCGATTGAGCCGGGCGAGATCTTCATCCTGATCGGGCCGAGCGGCAGCGGCAAAAGCTCGTTGCTGCGCTGTCTCAACCGGCTGGAGGAACCCGCGCCGGGCACCGTCTTTTTGCGCGGCGAAGACATCACGGCGATGCCGGTCATCACGCTGCGCCGCCGGGTGGGGATGGTCTTCCAGCTTCCGGCGATGTTTCCCGGCACGGTCGCGGACAATATCGCCTACGGCCCGGCGCTGCGCGGCGAGGCACTCTCCGACGCGCGCATCGCGGAGCTGCTCGACATGGTGATGCTCTCGCCCGCGCTGGCCGACCGTCCCGCCACGGAGCTTTCGGGCGGGCAAGTGCAGCGCGTGGCGGTCGCCCGCGCCCTGGCGAACGAGTCCGGAAGTGCTGCTGCTGGACGAGCCAACGTCTGCCCTGGACCCGATTGCGACGCGCGCCGTCGAGCAAACGCTGCTGGAACTGCGCGCGCGCCTGGGTCTGACGCTGGTCTGGGTGTCGCACGCGGTCGAGCAGGCGCGGCGGGTGGGCGACCGGGCGCTGTTGCTCGACCGGGGCCGGGTGGTGAAGATTGATCGCGTCGAGCGGATGCTCGACCCGGTAGACGGCGACCCGCGCGCGCTGGCCTTTGCGCAGGGCGACAAGGCCGGGCTGCGCGACGGCGAAGCGCCGCTTGCGCGCGCAGCGGCGCCCGCCCAGGAGAGGTAGGCCATGTTCAACGCCTCGCTGCTTAACGACTTGTTTAACGAGATCGACGTGGCGCTCAGCAGCCTCACCGATCTTCCCCGGATCGGGCTGGCGCTGGCGCTGGTCGTCGCGGCGGCGCTGATCTCGCGCTGGCAGCGCGCCGACCTGGAGAAAGACCTCGCGGTCGCGGCGGCTCGCAGCTTTGTGCAGCTGATCGCGATCGGCTACCTGCTGGAGCTGATCTTCAATCAGGACAATCCGCTGTGGACGGCGGCGCTGCTGTCGATCATGATCGTGATCGCGGCGCGCACGTCCGGGCGGCGCGGGCGCAACACGCCGTCCGCGACCTGGATCGCGCTATGGTCAATCGGCCTCGGCTCGATTCTGACGCTCGGCGTGCTGGTGATCTTCGGGGTGTTTGAGTTCACGCCGCAGGCGATTATCCCGATCGGCGGGATGGTGATCGGCAACGCGATGACGGTCGCCTCGCAGGTGATGGACCGGATGGCGCTGGACCTGACCGAGCAGCGCGGGCTGATCGAGTCTCGGCTGGCGCTGGGCGCGACGAGCCGCGAGGCGTCGCACCAGCAGTTTCGCCGCGCGCTGCGCAGCGCGATGATCCCGCACATCGACACGACCAAGACGACCGGCCTGATCAAGCTGCCCGGCGCGATGACCGGCATGATCCTGGCCGGGGCGTCGCCGCTGGAAGCGGTCCAGCTTCAGATCATCGTGATGTACATGCTGGTCGGCGCGGTGGCGTTTACCGGGCTGATCGCGGCGTACCTGACGTACCGGGCGTTTTTCACGCGCGCGCACCAGCTCAAGGCGATCCGGCAACCCGGCGCGGCGGGATAACAGCGGAAGCTCCGCCCCGCGCTACGGCTCGACGACGTGGAAGACGCAGCTTCCCTCTTCTTCGGGGTTCTCGGTCGAGGGGCCGTAGAGCTGCGTCCCGTCGTAGACCGGCTCTGTCCACGAAACGCGGAAGCTGACGGTGTGCTCGCCCGTCTCAAGCTGCCCGACCGGGTAGCGCCATGTCACAATCCACGAGCTCGCCGCTCCGCTCCCGGCTCGCTCCGATAGTCGCGATAGTCACGCAGCGGGCGCCCGTCCAGCTCAACCTCGTAGCGGGCGCGCTCGATGTGATCCTGGAGCAGCGCGCGGCGCGAGGCCGACCAGCTCCAAATAATGACGACCTGATCGGCGGTTGTGGGGGTCGGCGGCTCGATCCCGGCGGCGCGGCAGCCGGCGGGCACGGCGACTTCCGGACGGCGTTGGGCCGGGAAGCGCAGCCCCGGCGGCGGCAGCCGCGCTCGTCGGCGCGGCGCGTAAAGCCAGCGGGGCCGGCGAGAGCACCGCGATCGGCGTGGATGACGGCCGCAGCGTCGGGGTCTCGCTCGGCACAGGGGTCTCGGCCGGCGCGCTGGTTGGCGTAATGGTCGGCGTGGCGGTGGGCATCGCGGTCGGCGTGTCCTCCGGCCCGTTCCCCGGCTCCAGCAGGCTGAGCGCGGTCGCGGTCAGCAGCAGGGCTTCGCCCTCGGTCTGGGGCGTTCCGGGTGCGGCGATCGCCGTTCCGGTCGCGCTGATCGCGGCCTGAGTCTGCTCGACCGCCAGAGTTTCGAGCGCGAGCTGGGTTTCGGCCAGGGCGACGGCGCTGAGCGCAACGCGCGTCTGCTCGCCCGCGATGTCGGTCGGGGCGGATGGATCGTCGTCCAGCAGCAGCGCCAGCGCCGCCGCGCCGATCAGCAGCGCCAGCGCGCCGAGCGCCGCGCCAAGCGCCCATCCCGCTGGACGCGGCGAGCGGCGGTCGGGGTGCTTCTCCGCCCGCTGACCCCGCTCGGCGGCGTGAGCGGGCCAATCGGCGTGGGCTGGGGCGAGACCGGTACGGTGAAGAAGCCGGTTTGCTCGCCGGTCGAGCCTTCGATCGCGCCGCGAAACGCCTCGGCGAAATCGCTGACCGCCGGGTAACGGTCTTCGGGCGCTTTCGCCAGCGCGCGCTCCAGCACCAGCGTCGCGGTGGGCGGCAGATCGGTGCGCTGGTAATGCGGCGGGATCGGCTTCTCGTTGAGGTGCTTGTGCATCAGCGCGTAGGGCGTCGGCGCCTCAAAGGGCGGGTGCCCGGTGCATAGCGCGTAGGTCATCACGCCCAGCGCGTACTGGTCGGTCGCCGGCCCGACCGGCTCGCCCTTCCACTGCTCAGGCGCCATGTAGGCCGGGGTGCCCATCGAGACGCCGGTCCCGGTCAGCGACTCGGTCGTGTCGATCAGCTTGGCGATGCCAAAATCCACGATGTAGGCGTTGCCGTGCTCGTCGAACATGACATTGCTCGGCTTGATGTCGCGGTGGACAATACCCTGCGAATGCGCGTAGTCGAGCGCGCTGCCAAGCTGCTCCAGCAGCTCGGCGACTTCGCCCAGCGAGGGCATCGGCATCGCCTGATCTTTATGGCGGCGCATACGGTCGGCCAGCGTCCCGCCCGTGAGGTAGCGCATCACGACGTAGCTGGCGCCGTTTTCCGTGCCGTGATCGTAGATTGGGACGATATGGCTGTGCTCCAGCCCGGCGGCGGTCTCGGCCTCGCGGTTGAAGCGCTCCAGGTAGCCCGGCTGCTGCGCGAGCGCCGGGGTCAGAATCTTGATCGCCACCGATCGTTTGAGGCTCGGCTGGAAGGCGCGGTAGACGGCGCCCATGCCGCCTATGCCCAACAGCTCTTGCAGCTCGTACTGGCCGATCGACTGCCCGGCTAAGCTCTGGATGCCCATCGGCATCTCCTACAACAGTTGCAGTAATACGCGACAATACACTACACTGGCAGCCGGGTGGCAGATGGCCGCCCCTCACACAGCCGAGTATAGAGATTGTACACGCAAGTCTCGCGGATGCACGCACTCAAGCTGCCGGGCGCGCTACGCCGGTATCCCTGGCGCGCCGTCGCGCTGGCGATGGCCGGACTGGCGCTGGCGCTGGCGTTGGGCGGCGCGGCGATCAACGCCGCGTTCGCGTGGCGCGTGCGCCAGATCGACCCGGCCTATACCGCGCTGTCCGGCACGTGTTATTTCGCCGGAGACGCGCGCCACTACACGCGGATCGCGCTCAACGGCTACAGCGATTACGACCTCGCGCTGTTGCCGCCGCACTATGCGCAGGTCAACGACCGGGGCTGGTGGCCGCTCTTTCCGGCGCTGGCGTCGGGCGCGATCGCGCTCGGCGGCGGAGCGTGCGGCGGGCAGATCGTCAACGCGCTAGCGTTCGTGCTGCTGGCGCCGGTCTTTCAGGCGCTGACCCGCGAGCGGCGCGCGCTGCCGCTGCTGGCGCTCGCGCTGGCGCCGTTCGGCGCGTGGCTGTACGTCGGCGGCGCGGACTCGCTTCTGCTGCTGCTCGGCGGGCTGCTGGCGCTGGCGGCGCGCGCCGGGGCGACCCGCCCGCGTGCGGCGTCGCTGGCCGCGCTCGCGCTCGGCGCGCTGGCCGGGCTGGCCGAGCCGCACGGCCTCTTGCTGATCCCGGCCTTCGGCGCGTGGTGGCTCGGCCTGGCGGCCTCGCGGGTGTGGATGCGCCCCGCCGACGACCCGCGCTCGCTGCGGCGCGTGCTGTTTGAAGACGCCAGCCCGGCCTGGGCGCCGCTCTTCGCCGCGCTGGGGATCGCGCTCGGCGCGGGCGCGTGGCTGTACCAGGCCAGCGGGCACTATCCGCTCTGGCCGCTGATGATCGTCCGCACGCGCTGGCCGGGCGAGTTCGCCGCGTGGAGTCCCGGCGCGCTCGCGCGCACCTTTCAGGACGCCGTCGCGCTGGCCTGGCGCGATCAACTTTCCATGCAGTCCCTTCAGCGGGGCGTGGAGCTGGCCGCGCTGGTCTTCGGGCTGGCGCTGGCGTTCGGGCGGTTGCCGCCGCTCTGGGCGCAGGGAGAGCGTATCCGGCTCCCGCTGCACTGGCGGGTGGGCATTCTGACTCCGCTCGTGATAATGTTCGCTATAGGGCAATCGCACGCGCTGGAGCGCGCGATGGTATCCAACGTTTTCGTCGTGCTGGCGTGGCACCGGCTGGTGTTCGGCGAGCCGGGCCAAATCGTCCAGTGGAAGCTCGCATCGTTTCCGGGGCTGATCCGCTGGCTGTGGCTGCTGGCCGGGCCTGCGTTGTGGCTGCTGAGCTTTCTGCTGCTCGGCTGGGAGCCGCTCGTCTGACCAGGGAAGACGCTCGCCCTGGCCGCACGCTCTAAGGACAGACGACGATGCACCACCACCCTTTTCGCCGCGCGCGCGGGCTGCTGATTCTGCTGATGGCCGCGCTTGCGCCGGTGGCGGCGCTGCCCGGCGCCGCGCAAGAGCCGGTCCCCACGCCCTCCTTATCTCCGACCCCGGTCATCCCCATCCCGCCGCCGGTGGAGCCGCTCGAAGACGACGACGCGATTCAAAACATTCTGCTGCTCGGCGCGGACACCTCGGCCAGCAAGCTGGCGCGCACCGACGTGCTAATCGTGGTCTCGATCAATCGCCGCGCCGGGAGCGTGGCGCTGTGGCACGTCCCGCGCGACCTGTTCGTGTACATCCCCGGCGCGACGATGGATCGCGTCAACGTGGTTTATCAGCTTGGCGCGGCGGATGGCGGCGGCGCGCCAGGGGCGTTCAGGCTGCTGCAAGAGACGTTCCTGTACAATTTCGGGCTGCCGATCGACCATTATGCGCTGGTCAATTTCACCGATTTTCAGACGATTATCAGCTGGCTGGGCGGGGCTGGCCGTCAGCGTGGACTGCGCGATTGAAGACTGGCGGCTGATCGACCCCACGCTCGACCCATCGCTCGAAGAAAGCTGGGAGAAGTTCATCCTGCCCATCGGCAAGCGCACGCTCTCGCCGGAGATGGCGTTGTGGTACGTGCGCAGCCGCCAATCGACCAGCGATTTTGACCGGGGCGGCGGCAGATGGACGTGCTGCGCGCGATCTGGCAGCAAGCGCGCGCGCAGGGCCTGTTCGAGCAGCTGACCACGCTGGGGCCGGAGTTACTGGAGATCGTCGAGACGGACATGAGCCTGGGCGATCTGGCCGGGTATGTTCCGCTGGCCCTGGCGCTGGAGCCGTCCCAGATCGTGCGCTATGGCGGCTCGCCGGGCGCCGAGTACCAGAGCTTCCTGACGCCGGACGATGGGCGCGCGGTTCAACTGCCGGTGCGCGCGGCGCTGATCCCGCTGCTGCGCGACTTCCTGACGCCGCCCACCGAAAACCGCCTGCGTCGCGCCGGGATCAGCGTCGAGATCGCGGACGCATCCTATCTGTACGCCGGATTCGCGGAGGTCGCCGCCGACCGGCTGGCGTGGGCGGGTTACGCGGCGCGCGTGGTGGACGATGGCCCAACCGTTCGCCGCGAGGGTAGCGTGATTTTCGACTACACCGGCCTGAGCAAGGGCAGCCCGCTGCCGGAGCTATTGCACCTGCTGCGGATCGACGCCAGCCAGGTGATGCACCAGCCCGACCCCAACCGCGCGGTTGATTTCCGCGTCGAGATCGGCGAGCGGTACAACGCCTGCGTGCTGTCGGACACGGCTCAGGAGGCGGGGCTGCCCGGCCCGGAGCCGACCGCGACGCCCTCCGACTGCTGGCTGCGCTTCAGGCGCCGAGGTCAACATGCGGCTTGGCCCCGGCACGGGACTGGCCCGCCATCGACACGGCGGGGCCAGGGCTGAGCCTGTCGCCAACGGCCGCACGGCGGATGGGCGGTGGTGGCAGGCGCGGCACAACGGCGCGCTCGGCTGGTTCTCCGGCGAGGTCACGACCGTCGAGGTCGCGGGCGCGTGCGAGCGCGTCCCGGTGGTCGAGCCATAGCCCACTGACCGAAACAAAGACGCGCCCTGCGGGTAAGCAGCGCGCGTCAAGAGCGAGCAATTGGCGGCGGGGTCAGGACTGCGGCAGATCGTCCGGCAGCGCCACCGGCTCATTCACCGCGCTGAAGACCACGCTCCTGATCGCTGCGGAACGCCAGCGACATCGAGGTGTACGGCGTCTGGAGCAAGCTCCCGCGAATTTCTGCTTCCAGGTCAAGCTGGATGAACTGCGCGATCAGGTCGCCGCTTGCCGGGTCCAGCGCCACGCCCCAGGTGACGGCGCCCGTTTGCTGAAGCTGGCGCAGCAGGTCGTCACGCGCGACCAGCGCGTTCTGCCCTCGGTCAGCGCCAGGAAACGCCCCTCGAACAGGTCCGGCACCTGAGCAGGATCGACCGTGACGACGTAGAGATCGCCGGTGCGTGTCCGGTCCACGTCGAACGGGCGCGGCCCCTCGATGCTCTCGGCGGCGTCAAGCCAAACCTGAGCATCCACCAGGAACGGATCAACGCCGTTTTCGAGCAGGTAGCGGCTGAGCGTTAGGTCGGCCAGGGCCGGGACCTCGTCGGCGTCGGCGCTGGTGAACGGCTCCCAAGCTTCAGGCAGCGCGAAATCTTCGGCTGGCTCGGCTTGCAGGCTGCCCTGCCAGAACAGGCCATCGTTGGCCTGGGCAATGCGGAGATCAATGTCCCACGAGTTCGGCGTTTGCGTGCCGCCCTGCTCGACCGAGCCGGAGACGCGGCTGCTGAGGTCGAGGACGATCTGCGCGTTGTCGCGGTCAGTGACATCGTACCCGCCGCTCAGCGCCAGGTCGCGCTCGCGCCGCTGCCAGGTCGCGGCCTGCGCGCCCTGGGCGGTCATAGCGTAGTCGGACGTTTCATCGACCTGGACATGATACGACTGCCAGCCCTCGACGGCGCGATAGGCGGCGCTGATGCGCTCGCGGGCGTCGTCCTGCGCCTGGGACAGCCCCGCGCCGCCCAGCACGGCCAGCGCGAGGACGGCGAGCAGAGCGATACGGTACAGGTGGCGTTCCATGTGATATGATCCTGGTTATTCCTCAAGCTCTGGCGCGCTGATCGTGACCGGCTCGTTCTGATCGGTGAAACGAAGCTCGCTCACGCTCTGCTGCGCCAGGGACATTTCCGCGCCCGCCAGGGTTGGATCGGTCAGCAGCGAAGCGGGGATCGCGATATCCATGCTCAAGAATACATCGTAGCCATAGAGAACCGTGCCGTCAGCCCCCAAAAGCAGGGTGATTTCGTAGCGCGTGTCCTCGTCGGTGAAGATCAGGTCGAGCATCCCTTCCACGTCGAGCGGCAGCGCCCCCGCGTTGAACATCTCGGCCAGCGCGTCAGCGCTCGCGCCGGTGAAAGCCGCTGCCGGGTCCAGGGCCAGGCGCGTGCGTGTGACCGTCACGCCGCCCAGCGTTTCTGGCGCCAGCGTCTCGGCCTCGGTCACAGCGTCGAGCAGCACGGCGAACACGTCCGCCGAGAAGGTCGAGCTGCTGAACCTCAGAAGCTGGTCGAGATTGTACATCTCCATGCCGGGGAACTCTTCCGCGCCGTCGGTGACGTCCCTCCAGCCATCGGGGGAAGAAACCGGCCAGCGCCGGGTCGTCGCTCGTCACGCGCAGGTACGCTCGCTCGTCCAGCAGGATCATATCGATCCCCTGCGCCAGCGTGACCGACTGTTCTTGCCCGCCGCCCGCGATTGTCTGGGTGATGACCTGCTCCAGCGCGCTCGTCGCGTTGTCGAACCGGCTGCCGGCTGGCGCTCGGTGACGGTCGTGCCCCGCTGCTCGATGCGCTGATCGATCGTGACCGACTCCGCGCCGAGGCTGATCCCGATCTGCTGGTCCAGCGTCTGGCTGTGCTCGATCGCGAAGGTGTCGAGCGCGAAGAAGCCGTCGATCGCGCGCCGGGCAGTGTCTAGCGTGGCGCGCGCTTCGGCGTCGAGGCCATCCTGGGCCAGGAGCGTTGCGGCTGGCAGCGCGCCGAGCGCGAGCAGCAGCGAGAAGATAGCGGGCAGAGCGCGGCGCATGGCGTGTCCTTTCGCGCGTCCGGCGACGAGTCCCGGACCTCAAGCTGTCCTGATTATAGCGTATTTGCCGGGCCGGCCGCCGGGCGGCTGGCCGACGCTGACGCGGCGTTAGTGGAGCAGGGCGGTTGGGTGCAGCGCCAGCGCGAGGACAATCGCGGCGGCGGCGGGATCATTGGGCAGGGTTCGGAGAGAACGGCAGGCGAAAAACCTGGTTGCGCCGGATGGCGGGCACGTCGCTCAGCGCGGCGTTGGCGCGCAGCGCGACGGTTTGCTCGACGGTCCAGGCAGGCGAAAGCAGGATCACATCCGGGGCAAGCTGGCGGATCGGCGTCGTCGTCTACCTGGCGGTAATCGGCGAACCCCGCGTCGGCGGCGACGTTGCGCGCGCCGATGGCGTTGAGCAGGTCGGTGATCAGCGTTCCCGGCCGAAAGTGTAGCCTTCGGGCGACAGCACCAGCGCCCGCCGTCGAGGCTCAGGTCATCGCTTCAAAATAGGGGCAGGGAGATAATGGGGCAAAAAAGGATGCCCCATGGCGAACGAACTGCAAACGAGCCTGCAAGACTGTTTCGGTGATCTACCAGACCCGCGCGTGCAAGGACGTTGCGATCACAAACTGCTGGACATCATTATCATTGCCATCTGCGGGGCGTTGTGCGGTGCGGAGAGTTGGGTGGGGATCGAAACGGTTGGCAAAGCCAAAGAACAGTGGTTCCGCCAGTTTTTAGAACTGGAACATGGCATTCCATCACACGATACGTTCGGGGATGTGTTCGCCAAAATCGACAACGACGCGTTTCAGAAGCGGTTCATCCGGTGGGTCGAGAGCGTGTTTCGGGTGACACGGGGACAGGTGGTGGCAATTGATGGCAAAACGCTGCGCGGCGTCACGATGGAGCGATTGGGAAAGGCGCGATCCATCTGGTGAGCGCGTGGGCGAGTGCCAATGGGATCGTGTTGGGACAGCGCAAAACGGCGGAGAAGTCGAATGAAATCACGGCGATCCCCGAACTGCTAGAGTTGTTGAATGTGTCCGGCTGCATCGTGACCATTGATGCGATGGGCTGCCAGACCAAAATCGCGCAGCAAATCCGGGACCGCAAAGCCGATTACCTGCTGCGGGTGAAGGATAATCAGAGCCATTTGAAAGAGGACATCGCCGAGTGGTTCCGCTACGGCGATGAGCAGAGCTTCGCGAACATGCGCATGGATTTCCACCGGAGCACGCACAAGACCAGTGGACGCATTGAGGTGCGCCAGTGCTGGGTAGTGTCGGACCCCATCGCCTTCGAGTACATCCGCCACTATGAAGGGTGGCCGGACCTGCACAGCATCATTCGCGTCCAGCGCGAACGTCGTGAGGGGAACCACATTACCCGCGACACGGCCTACTACATCAGCAGTCTCACGGCGGACGCCGCGACGATTCTCGATGCGACACAGCATCATTGGGCCATCGAGAACAGCTTCCATTGGGTCCTGGATGTCACCTTTGCCGAAGACGATTCACGCATTCGCTCCGGCGAAAGCGCCGAGAATATGGCTGTGTTGCGTGCAGTCGCCTTGAATTTGTTGAAGCACGACTCGTCCAAGAGCAGCTTGCGCCAGAAACGGTTTCGAGCTGCCATGGATAACGATTTCCTGCTTCACCTGCTGACTCAACTTTGAAGCGGAGTGCTGGGGCCGCGAGGTTCTCCGCCAGCCGCGTCAGCCGGGTTTCGAGGCTGGCGCAGCGCGGCAGTGGTCTGTTCGTCGCAGCCGGTTGCGCGGCCCTAGCCCGTCGACCGCCGCCCGCCAGTCGTCCAGGCTGCTGATCGCGCTGAGCAAAAACACGGGGACGCCGCGCTCGGCGGCGGCTTCGGTCCAGGCCGGGTTGATCGCCGCGTGCAGGTCCGACAGGACGAGCAGGCCGACGCCGGATCAGTCAAGCGCCGCCGGGTCGTCGAGCGCGGATCGGCCTGGCGCAGCGCGCGCGGCTCGACAATGGCGCGCAGTTCGGGGGCGTCGCCCACCAGCGCGATCGCGGCGGGCAGCGCGGGCACGATCACCCACCGCCCGGCGCCGTCAGTCACCGCGCGAGGGAACGAGCCGGGGCCTTGCGCCCACGCCCGACTCCGCCGGCGTGCGTGGCCGCGAGCGCCAGCCCGATCAGAAAAAGCGGATCCCACGTGAATCAGTCGCATAGCGTTTTAGCCAACACGCGCGGACTGCGATCAAACGTGCAGACCGGGCGCCGGTGAGCGAACGATACGGGCGGTGCGGGCGCTGGTTGGCCGCCGCTTCGCCTTCCGTCTCGATGACCGACAGCGCGTTCAGGTCCAAGCTGGAGCCATCTTCCGCCGTCCCGAACAGGAACGCGGCCATCCAGCCTTCGACGCCGCGATAGGGGAAGTCGATCTCGCTGAACGGCACGAGCACCTTCACCCAATCACGCGCCTCATTCGTGCCGAGCACGACGACTTTGGCCCCCGCTTCGAGCGAGGCGATCGCGTCATACCGATCCGCGTCGGGACCCTGGCGCACATTCGCGCCGGACACCTGCGCGGTGGCGGTCAGTGTGCACCGGGCCGAAGCTGCGCGCGATGCCATACGCCCGGCCTACCGCCGGAGAGTATACCTCGATCCAGAAGTCGTTCGGACGGCCCAGGTAGGTTAGCGCCGTGCCATCCGCAAGCGTCGCCAGCAGGTCCGCCGCGAAGGACGGCCCGGCGTAGAGCGACGGGCTGGCCCTCGGCCCCGGCGACCGCATTGACGTAAGCGTTCGGCAGAGGGCGCAGGAGATTGCTCTCCACCCAGCCGCTCGCGCCCTCGGCGGTTATGACCTCGCCGAAGACGCCCTGAGTCCGGCCGGTGAGGTGGACAAGCTGGCCGTCTTCGAGCGCGCCCGCGACCTCGGCGGCGGCGTCCGGGGCGCTCAGCAGGCTCAGAGCGCCGTCCGCCCCTGGCTGGACCAGCGCCGCTTGCAGGCTCGCGGCTGGTTCCTGGGCTGTGGCCGTTACCCAGCCGGTGAGGCCGTCCGGGGCCGCGACGTAGGCTCAGTCCTCGCGCTGGCCGAGCACGCGCGCCGTGCCGCCCGGCGGAATTGCGCCGACTTGCTTGGACGACGTGCTCGGCGCGGCGTAGAGCGTCGCGCTGGCGGAACCCGGCGTCAGCGTGACGACCGGCGCGAGCAGGGCGGGTGTAAGGATCAAGACCTGGGCAGCCTCGACGTAGCCTTCCTCGCCCGCCGCTTCGATTCTGAGCCAGTTGCCGGATGGATCGGTGCTCAGGACGCGAACGAGCATGTTGTCGGTCAGTTCGACCACCAGCTCGCTGGACGCGCTGGGAGCGGTGTACACGGCGATATCGCTCAACGTAACTGCTCTCAGACCGTCGTCCTGAGCAGCGGCGCGCGGCATGCTTCCGAGCGCCAGCGTCGCAACGATGAGAAGCCAAACGAACACGGATCGTTTCATTACGGTCTCCCGGTTGCGTCTAGAGTGCGTGCGATTTCAGGCGTATGGAGCTGGCAGGTCGCGTTTGGGCACTATTGTATTATACGCCGTGCGGCTACATTTTGCAGCAGAACGCGTGAAGCTTTGTTGGGACTAATCTATTTACCGCGAGGGAGGAATGTATGCCCGCCGCATCTTACGGCTGCAACGGGGCGTAATGGCGGGCGACGACGGCCTGGCCTTCGGCGCTCTGCATCCAGGCGAACCAGGCGTGAAAGGCGCTGGCCTGGTCGGGGGCGGACAACCCGGCGATCACGATCGGCGCGCGCAGCGGTACGCGCGCCGCTGCTGACCGACGCGCTGCTGAGCGTGACCGGCGCGCCGCCCTCCACGCCGAGCGGCACCGCGCGGACCCCCTCGCCCAGCGCCGCCATGCTGACGTAGCCGACCGCGCCGGGGGTGCGCGCCACTAGCTCGACCATACTGGCGCTGCTGAGCGCCAGCCGCGCCGCCAGCGTGATCCGCTGGCCGTTCATGACCTGGGTCTGAAACGCCTGGCTGACGTCGCTGCCCGGCTCCTGCGCGATGACGGTGACGGGCAGCGCCGGGCCGCCAGCCTGATCCCAGGTCGCGATCCGGCCCAGGAACAGGCGGCGCACCTGCTCGACCGTCAGGCCGTCAATGAGGAGGTCCGCCGGCACGATCACGGCGATGCCGTCGTAGCCGATCGGCGCGGCCCACAGCCCCGCCGCCGCCCCGGCCGAGACCAGCGCGTAGGGGGCCTGGCCGCCCCGCAACTGCGGCGCGATCGCGTCCCCGCTCAGCGTGACCGTGCGCAGGCTGATCAGCGCGCCACGCGGCGCGTACTCGGCGGCCAGCTCCTGAAGCAGCGGGGCGGTCGCCGGGGTTGCCAGCATGTGCAAGCTGAAGACCTGCGGCGTGGCTGCCGGGGGCGTGATCGCGCCACGGCAACCCGCCAGCGCCAAGCTGAGGATGACAATGGTGCGTTTGGCGCGCTTCATGCCTCCCCTCTCACGACAAGAGGGCGACCAGCAAACTCAGCGTGCCGAAGACCGCGCAGTAGATCGCGAACCCGTACAACCGCCTGCGTTGCAACAGGCGCATCAAGAACCAGATGCAGGCGTAGCCGACGATGGCCGCCGAGGCGAACCCGGCGACCAACGCGAGCGCCATCCCGTCTCCGAGCGGCTCGACGCCGAGCAGCAGGTTAGCATCTGCTTGCCTCCCGCGCCCAGGATGATCGGCGTGCCCAGCAGAAAGCTGTAGCGCGCCGCCGAAGCGCGTGGCAGCCCCCGCGCGATCCCGGCCGCGATCGTGCTGCCGGAGCGGGAGATACCGGGGAGAATCGCAAACGCCTGCGCCGCGCCGATCGTCAGCGCGTCGCGCAGAGTCAGGTCGCCCAGGGAGCGGTTGGCGGTGAGGCGGCGCTCGCTGAAGACGAGCAGCCCCGCCGTGACCAGCAGTAGCGCGGCCACCACCGGCGGCTCGCTTAACTGGTCGAACACGCTCTCTAACAACAGCCCGGCCAGCGCGGCGGGCAGCGTGCCCACCATCAGCAGCACGAGCAGACGTGCATCCAGGTCCTGATCAGGGTTACGGTGAAGCGAACGCGTCTTCAGCGCCGTCCAGCCAGCACGGATTAGAGTCAGCCAGTCGCGCCAGAAGTAAACCAGCACGGCCGTCAAGGTGCCGAGATGAACCACCACGTCGAAGGTGAGCGGCGGCTCGTCCCATCCCAGATACCAGGGAACTAACACCAGATGGCCGGAACTTGACACAGGCAGAAACTCCGTGGCACCTTGCAAGATGCCGAGCACAATGGCTTCGATGAGGTCCAACAGGAAAATCCTTTGCTGCGCGGCGCGGGCGGCTCAGCCGGCGCCGTTCGGGATCAGGGTCAGAACACGGGTCGCACGCCGCCGGATCAGCCGGGCGTCCGGCAAGCGATCACGGCTCCCGGCGCGGTGGCCGCGCGGTCTGATGCCGACCGTGGAAAGGTCGCGCGGGCGTTGGGACGTTCTCAGCCCAACGGCGGGGCGCTGACACCCTCCTGCGTCCCGGCGACAGGTTGATAGGTCGCCAGGAATTGCTTCGCATAGTCGGCGAAAGTGCCGTCCAGGATGGCGGCGCGCATCTCACGCATCAGCGTGAGCAGGAAATGCAGGTTGTGGAGGCTGAGCAGCTGGTGCGCCAGGATTTCGGACGCCTGGACCAGGTGGCGGATGTAGCCGCGCGTGAAGGTCTGGCAGGCGTAGCAGGTGCAGCCTGGCTCGATGGGATCGTGATCGGTCGCGTATTGCAGATTTCGCATATTCATCCGACCGGCGCGGGTCAGGGCCGCGCCGTTGCGGGCGATGCGGGTCGGCAGCACACAGTCGAAAATGTCGATGCCGCGCGCGACGCCATGCACCAGGTCTTCCGGGCTGCCGACGCCCATCAGATAACGGGGCCGGTCAGCTGGAAGCAGGGGCGCGGTGAATTCGAGGGTGTCGTACATTTCCGCCTTGGTCTCGCCGACGGCCAGCCCGCCCACCGCGTAGCCGGGCAGATCGTGCGCGGTGACAGCCTCGACCGAGCGCGCGCGCAGGTCGTGGAAGACCCCGCCCTGCACGATGCCGAACAGCGCCTGGCGCTGCGGGTCTCCGCTGCGCAGGTGCTCGTCGCGGCACAGCCCCAACCAGCGGTGCGTGCGCTCCAGCGCGGCTTCAACCGCGCCGCGCTCTTTCGGGTCGGTGCATTCGTCGAAGGCCATGATGATGTCCGCGCCCAGGTTGTGCTGGATGCGGATCGATTTTTCGGGAGTCAGGCGGTGCTTGGAGCCGTCGAGGTGGCTGCGGAAGGTCACGCCGCCGGCGTCGATCTCGCGGATCTCGCCCAGGCTGAAGACCTGAAACCCGCCGGAGTCGGTGAGCACCGGGCCATCCCAGGCCATGAAGCGATGCACGCCGCCGAAATCGGCCACCAGCTCGTCGCCGGGTCGCAGGTAAAGGTGATAGGTGTTGGCGAGAACCAGCGTCGCGCCCATTTCGCGCAGCTCGCGCGGCTGAACGGCCTTGACCGTCGCCTGCGTGCCAACCGGGGCGAATACCGGCGTGGAAAGGGGCCATGCGGCGTCTGGAAGACACCGGCCCGCGCGGCGCCCTGCTGGGCTTCGAGTGCAAACTCAAACATCACGATGTCGTCTTGAGGAGGCCGTGTCCGCTCCGAGGCCCCTGCGGTCGTCTGGGTCTGAATATAAGGCCACCATTATAGCAGGTGACGAAAATTTCGCGAATAGCCTATAGCCGGAAAAAATGTATCTGTAAGCTGCGCCTTCTGACAAGAACGAAGCTGGCTCGTTTCAGCCGTGTCCGCTACATTCTCGCGGCTACCCACCACAACCATCACGCAAGTCACACAGGAGAGCATCGCTTGGCGTGGGGCATACTGATCGTCGCAGGGTTGTTGGAGATGGCGTGGGCGCTGTTGCTTAAGCAGTCGGAGGGATTTTCAAAGCCCGGCCCCACCGTCGGATTTCTGATCACGCTGTTTCTAAGCATGTTTCTGCTGGCGCAGGCGCTCAAGACGCTGCCCGTCGGCACGGCATACGCGGTCTGGACCGGGATCGGCGCGGCGGGAACGGCGATTGTGGGGATGCTCTGGCTCGGCGAATCGCGCGACGCCCTCAAGCTGGCGTCGCTCGTCCTGCTGCTGAGCGGCATCATCGGGCTGCGGATTTCCAGCCCGGAGTAAACGCGCGACCGATCGCGCCGGGCGCCGAAAACAAGGCGCGAATGGCGGCGGAGATCGGGCCACCTGTCATTTTTCGGCGGCGATCCAATAATGTTATAATGGCGCGTGCAGCCATCTGCCGGGCTGCCGCGTGATACGGCAGCCAACCCAGATCGCGCAGAGAGGGAACGATGCGCCATTTTCAGACCCTGGGCACAGTCAGCCACGACGCCGCCAACGACACGCTGTTGATCTCGGATGGCTCCGGGATCCGTGCGCGCCGACGCTGTGGTTCGGCCGCGAAGGCATGTATCTGAGCGTTGCGGCGGGCTACGGGCCACTGGAGATCGCGCTGCGCCCGCGTTATCGTGACGTAGTGACCAGCCTGGCCCAGTTGCGCCCTACCTCCCGCCTGACCGTCATGCGCCGGGTGGGGACGGGGCAGGCGCACCTGGAGCTGGGGCTGTCCACCGACGGCGAGCTGTTGCTGCGGACCGCGATCATCGCCGACGCGACCGGGCACGTCGCCATCAACCTGGTGCTCACGCCGCAGGCCCGCGCGCAGTTGTTTGAGTGGCTGGAGGTCCCGCCCGCCGAGTGATCGGGCGATGATGGTCGAGTAGCCGGCTGCGGGGAGAGCGCCGCGCCCCGCGCGGCCACCGAAGGGGCAAGCGGGCGTCACGCGACTGGTGGCCCCCGCGAAACTCTCAGGTTCCCGCACTCGCAGCCCGTATGGTCCTCTGGAAAGCGCCCGGTGATCCGGCGCGCGCCGACGGGGCAAGCCCGCGCTGGCGGGTGAATCTCTCAGGCTAAGACGACAGGGGCAAACAGTCAAGCGGATCTGTTTGCCTTTGTGTTTGTACGGCGCCGCCGGGCCGAGG
This sequence comes from Acidimicrobiia bacterium, assembly GCA_027494135.1. Lineage (GTDB taxonomy): Bacteria > Actinomycetota > Acidimicrobiia > IMCC26256 > PALSA-610 > JAOSJK01. The sequence continues at coordinate 1,643,463 of JAOSJK010000001.1, forward strand.
CGGTTTGCTGCTTCACCGGCCTGGCTGACCTGACCTGATTTGATATATGGACAACGCATTCGAGAAAGGATTTCCCGACATGGCTGAGTGGAACACGCCCGAAGACCTGCGTTATACCGAAAACGACGAGTGGATTCGCGTTACCGGCGACACTGCGCGCATCGGCCTGACCGACTACGCCCAGGATCACCTGTCCGACCTGGTGTTCGTCGAGCTGCCGGACGTGGGCGACGCGCTGACCAAAGGCGAAGCCTTCGCCGCGGTCGAGAGCGTCAAGGCGGCGTCGGATGTTTACGCCCCGGCGAGCGGGCAGATCGTCGCGGTCAACACCAAGCTCGACGACGCCCCGGAGACGATCAACAGCGATCCCTTTGGCGAGGGCTGGATCGTCGAGATTAAGCTGAGCAACCCGTCCGAGGTCAATAGCCTGCTGGACGCCGCCGCCTACGCCAGGCACTGCGCCAGCCGCGAATAATCTCCCGGTCCGCGAGCAGCCGGGCAGGCCCAGCCTGCCCGCCCGCTGCCCCGCTGCGCCCGGCGAGCCAACCTTGAGGAGCCACCTGTTCATGAGCTACATTCCACATACGGATGCCGACCGGGCCGCGATGCTTGAGACGATCGGCGCCGGCTCGCTGGACGAGCTGTTCGACCGCGTCCCCGAAGACCTGCGCTTCCCGGCCCTGAACCTGCCTGACGGCCAGAGCGAGCTTGAAGTCGCTACCGAGCTGCGCGGCCTGGCCGCCGCGAATGTCCACGCCGGGGACTACGCCGTGTTCCTGGGCGCGGGCGCGTATAACCACTTCGTGCCGAGCGTGGTCAACCACATGCTGCTGCGCGGCGAGTTCTACACCGCCTACACGCCCTACCAGCCGGAGCTGAGCCAGGGCACGCTGCAAGCGATCTTCGAATACCAGAGCATGATGTGCGCGCTGACCGGCATGGAAGTCGCCAACGCCAGCCACTATGACGGCGCGACTTCGCTGGCCGAGGCGGCCACGCTAGCCCGCGCAACCTATCGCGGCAAGCGCACCAAGATCATTCTCAGCCCCGGCGTCCACCCGCAGTATCGCGCGGTGGCCCGCACCTACCACCAGGGCAACGAGCTAAAATTCGTCGGCGACAAGGGCAACGCGACTATTCCCGACCTGATCGACATGCTCGACGACGACACGGCGATGCTGGTCGTGAGCTACCCGAACTTCTTCGGGCAGATCGACGAGCTGGCCGGGCTGGCGACGGCGGTGCACAACGCGGGCGCGCTGCTGTGCATGGTGGTCGATCCGATCGCGCTGGGGCTGTTCAAGTCACCGGGCGAGCTTGGCGCGGATATTGTGGTTGGCGAGGGCCAGCCGCTGGGCATCCCGCTCAGCTTCGGCGGGCCGTACCTCGGCTTTTTTCGCCACGCGCAAGAAGTACGTCCGGCAGATCGCCGGGCGCGTGGTCGGCGAGACGGTCGATAAGCACGGACGGCGCGCGTTCGTGATGACGCTCCGCCCGCGCGAGCAGGACATCCGCCGCGAGAAGGCGACCAGCAACATCTGCACCAACCAGGGCCTGATGGCGCTGGCGGCCTGCGTCTACATGAGCGCGATGGGCAAGCACGGCCTGCGCCGCGCGGCGGAGCTGTGCTATCACAAGGCGCACTACGCCGCCGCGCAGATCGACGCGCTGGACGGCTATAGCGTGGACCAGAGCAAGCCGTTCTTTAAGGAATTCGTAGTGACCTGCCCGCGCCCGGTCGCCGAACTCAACGACTATTTGCTGGAGCACTGGGGCATCATCGGCGGCTACGATCTCGGCCAGGACTATCCGGGCCGCGAGAACCAGATGCTGATCGCAGTCACCGAGATGAACACCAAAGACGAGATCGACACGCTGGTCGAGGCGCTCCGCGATCCCGACGCGCACGCCGGGCACACTCACACGCACTAGGGCGGACAGGAAAAACCATGATGGGAACCGCTGAAATGACCCAACCGACGACCACGCAGGCCGAATCGGCCCCCCCGCCGCTGGAGCCGCTGATCTACGACCTGGGCGCGCCCGGCCGGACCGGCGTGTCGCTGCCGAAAACGGACGTGCCGGAAGCGCCGCTGCCCGACGACTTGCTGCGCGCCGAGCTTGACCTGCCGGAAGTCAGCGAGCTGGATACCGTGCGCCATTTCGTGCGCCTCAGCCAGCTCAATCACTCGATCGACACCGGCTTCTACCCGCTGGGGTCGTGCACGATGAAGTACAACCCCAAGATCAATGAGGATATGGCGCGGCTGCCCGGCTTCGCGCTGGCGCACCCGTTGCAGGACCCGTCCGCCTCGCAGGGCGCGCTGGCGCTGATGTACACGCTCCAGCAGTGGCTGGCGGAGATCAGCGGGATGGCGGGCGCCAGCCTGCAACCCGCCGCCGGCGCGCAGGGCGAGTTCGCGGGTATCCTGATGATCCGCGCCTATCACCTGGCGAACGGCGAGCCGCAGCGCACCAAGATCATCGTGCCGGACAGCGCGCACGGCACCAACCCGGCGACGACCGCGATGGCCGGGCTGCAAGTGGTCGAGATCCCGTCGGATGCCAACGGCGATGTCGACCTCGACAGGCTGCACGAAGTCTGCGGCGACGACGTGGCGGGCATGATGATCACCGTGCCCAACACGCTCGGCGTGTACGAGACAAACATCAAACAGATCGTGGACGTGATTCACGGCTGCGGCGGCCTGATGTACATGGACGGCGCGAACATGAACGCCATGCTCGGCGTCGCCAAACCGGCGGACCTGGGCTTCGACGTGATGCACTACAACCTGCACAAGACCTTCAGCACGCCGCATGGCGGCGGCGGGCCGGGCAGCGGGCCGGTAGCGGCTACCGAGAAGCTGCTGCCCTTCCTGCCGGGGCCGATCGTGGTCGTGCTGGAAGAAGGCGACGGCGACGCGCCGCCGCTGTACGGGCTGGCGATGCCGGAGCAAAGCATCGGGCGGCTGAAGGCGTTCTGGGGCAACTTCGGGATGCTGGTGCGCGCTTTCGCCTATATCTCGACCTATGGCGCGCAGGGCCTGCGGGATGTGACCAATCACGCCGTGCTGAACGCCAACTATATCCGCGCGCGGCTGAAGGGCGTCTACCCGATGCCGTTCGACCGCATCTGCGGGCACGAGTTCGTGTGCGAGGGGCACTGGAAAGAGGCCGAGGGCATCCACGCGCTGGACATCTCGAAGCGGCTGATGGACTATGGCATCCACCCGCCGACCAACTACTTCCCGCTGATCGTGCCGGAGGCGCTGCTGATCGAGCCGACCGAGACCGAATCGAAGGAAGCCTGCGATCAGTTCGTCGAGGCGATGATCAAGATCGCGGAGGAGGCCAAGACCTCGCCGGAGCTGCTCCACGACGCGCCGCACACGACCCCGGTGGGGCGGGTGGACGACGTGCTGGCCGCCAAGCAGCTGGTGCTGTGCTGCCGCGTCCTGCCGGACTACGAGACCTGACCGCCACGCTGTAACACTCTTTAACGCTCCATCGAACGGCGAGCCGCGCGCTCGCCGTTTTTTGTTGCGCGGCGCTTTGTGCAAAAGGCCGGGGCTGGCGCCGCGCATGGATCGAAAGACCGGGCTAAAATCGGTCAGAAGGCCGAGGCGCCGGCGCCCGGTTCCCGGTATGATTGGAGCGATTGAGGAGTGTCAGGAGCGGAACACGGCGATGACCAACCGAGTCGGCCAGCTTTCACCCCGATGGCAGATGGCGCTGGCGCTGGTGACTTTATACGTCGTCTGGGGATCGACTTACCTCGGCATCCGGCTGGCAATCGAGACGATGCCGCCGTTTCTGATGGCGTCCGCGCGGTTCCTGATCGCGGGCGGCGTGCTGTACACCTGGATGCGGCTGCGCGGCGTTCCCAACCCGACGCGGCTGCACACCCGCTCCGGCCTGATCATCGGCGGGCTGCTGCTGCTCGGCGGCAACGGCGGCGTCACATGGTCGGAGCAGTACGTCCCGTCCGGGCTGGCGGCGGTGATGATCGGCGCGGTCCCGATCTGGACCGTGCTGCTGGACTGGCTGCTGTTCGGGGCGCAGCGCCCGACGCGCCGCGTCGCGCTGGGGCTGTCCGGCGGCTTGCTCGGCGTGGGGCTGCTGGCCGGGCCGGGTACCCTGTTCGGCGGCCAGAGCTTCAACACGCTGGGCATTGTGGCGCTGCTGGTGGCGACGCTGACCTGGTCGGTCGGCTCGCTGTATTCCCGGCGCGCGCCGCTGCCGCGCGTGCCGTTGATGGCGACCGGCCTGGAAATGCTGGCGGGCGGATTCTGGCTGGGGCTGGCGGGGACGCTGACGGGCGAATGGTCCGCGCTGGACGTGGGCGCCATCTCGCTCAAGTCCGCCCTGGCGCTGATCTACCTGGCGGTCTTCGGATCGCTGCTGGGCTTTACGGCGTATGTCTGGCTGCTGCGCCACACGACGCCTGCCCGCGCGACGAGCTACGCCTACGTCAACCCGGTCGTGGCGCTGGCGCTTGGCTGGGCGCTGGCTGGTGAGGACGTTGGCGCGCGCACAATCATCGCCGCCGCGATTATCATCGGCTCGGTGGTGTTGATCACGTCGTCGCGCGGCGAAAGCGCCGTGCGGGATGGGGCGGCGTTCGAGCCTGCATCCGAGCCTGCTCCGACGCAGGCGAGCGTTACGGCGCAGGCGGTTGGCTCCATGTCGTGCGACTGAGCGCCCTAGAGGCTGTTATGCACTTCGTGGTCTACTTTCCAGGCACTCCCCCATCCTTTCGACCTGCGGTCGGCTTTCCGGGGATGGGGGGCTTCTCTCGGACGCCAGTTCATAACACGCCCTATCGCGCCGGTTACGCCAGGTCCGGCGCTTTCTGCGCCACGAACACGACG
>JAOSJK010000002.1 GCA_027494135.1 Acidimicrobiia bacterium
AAAAGGGGTCTGAGCGGAGGATCCTGACGTCGACATCCCTGCCGGTCGATCGGGACCGACGCGTATCGACCGATGACGGCATCCAGACCGCGCGCGGCGTTCGGCGGCGCATCGGCCGGACCGACGCCGACGATCTCGACCATGTCGGCCGTGATCGGCGTGAGCACGGCGATGTCGGTCGTCGCCCGAACGATGCCGCGCGCGGCTGGCCGAGGTAGATGAGCGCGCTCACGCCGAGGGCGGGGACGGAGGAAGAGGGCGAGGTAGATGCCGCGGGCGCTCTCATCTCGATCCTCCTTCGCTGTCAGTGGCCGATCGCGGAGAAGACGACGGTCGCGGCGATCGAGCGCGAGAACTCGAACGTCCGGACCGTCCCGTCGTCGTACGTCGTCTCGACGGTGAGCTGGACGCGGACGGGGTACGAGCGCTTGTCCGGCAGGGGCGATTCCACTGATCCGGATCGGCTCGTCGGCCTCGTACCTCGCCCTGTGGCGAGCGCGCGACGCGCCGTTTCCGCCGCCGAGATAGCGGGTAGCTCACGAGGCGGGTGGTCGCGCCGCCGATGACGACGCCGCCCGAGCGCATCACGCCCTCCTCTCACGAGCGCACGGATGAACAGGTCGCACGGTAGTCCGCGCGCCACCAGGATCTGGGGTGACCCGCGGCGTCAGCAGGATCGCCACGCCACCGGCAGCGTGCCCGACGGACCGCCACCGGGCACGACGACCGGCGGCAGGTACTGATCGGCAGCCCGTGAGATGCCCGCGGCTGCGTTGTGATGTCGATCGCGAACGGGATGACATCCTCGATGGGGATGCCGGCAGGCGAGAAGAACGCTCCGTAGGCCTGCCCTGTGACGGGCCGTGACGATCACCTCGAACGAGCGTGGCCGTAGACGTGCGTCGTGGCAAGCCGGAACGGCAAGTGGGTTCGGGTGGGACGCTGGCGACGGTGCCGTCCCCGAAGTCGACCGTCCAGCGTCGGACGCGCAGCGAATTGCGGATGACGTAGGCGCTGATCTCATCGCCGATGGCGTCCCACCAGCTCCCGACAGCGCGGCGGTGACAGTGTGGACTGAGCCGGCCGGCGCGATCGCCGGTTCGACCGCGACTCCGAGATCGAGGCGGAGTAGCCCAGATGCCTCGCGACGGACGCCGATGCCGGGACGGGTCCGGCTGGTGAGTACCATCGTCGGCTCGAGCGGATTGACCGCGCTCCCGTCACAGGTGAAGACGGTGACGAACCACTCGTCTCGGATTGGCTCCGTGCCGATCCATGCGATGTGACGCCACGATGAGTAGTACCGCAGGCAAGCCCCGGTGTCGGGCGGAGCCCACTGCCCTGCCGTCTGGACGCCGACGTAGCCGCGACCGCCGTCCGAGGTCCAGTCTCGACTTGAACGTCGATGCCGTCGTAGGCATCTGCGGCCGACGCCATAACGAGAAGGAGCGCTACCGCTCGTACGGCAGCGAGTGCGGCCTTGATCATGGGGCCGCCCCGGTCTCGAAGCCTCGACCTTCCAGACGCCCGCCGTCCGTCGGAGCTCCACCGTGAGTCGTCGGGGATCGAGCGTCACGGGCGACTCGAGCGGCTGGCCGGTGTCCGTGTCGATGTCGTAGCCAGCCTCCAACAGCGATGCCGTGAGGCGCGCGCTGTCGCCGGTCCGCTCAACGTTGATATCCGTGAGGTCGTGAAGCGTCGTGATCGACGCCTTACCTGCCTCCTGCTGACCCGCCGAAGCCGGCGACGGTGAGGTATGCCGACGAATCGCGGCTCGTGACGAACGGCTCGATCAACTCGGGATTGTTGGTCCGGCGCGCGCCACGACGGCATCGAAGAACGCGCGGTCGCCCTCTGGCGTGGACGCATCGACCGAGGGAGCGGCCGTCGCCGTGGGCGGAGCGAAGTCGGGGGAGCGGGAGACGGACCGAGCTGCCCGACAAGGAGGACGCCGACCGCGACGAGAACCAGCACGACGACGGCCATCGCCACGACGACGAGCGGGCGGTTGCTCTCCGGAATGCGGTTCACGTCACGTCCTCGCGGCTGGGGACCCGTCGATCGTGATGGTCACGACGGGCGCGATCCCGGCCAGTCCGAGAAGCGGGATCCGGGCTGGGACGGCAATCTGGATGCTGACGGTCGGGGCGGAGTTCGAGGCGCCCGTGATCGGATCACGCCCCGGCTCGTTGGAGACGGCGACCTGCGCGCCCGCGGCGATCTCGTCGGGCGAGCCGACAAGCACGTCGCCCGTCGCGGCGAGGTTTCGGGCGAGGTACTCGCGGGCCGGGCGCTCGGCCTCAGCCACGTCCAGCCGGGTGGCTCGCCCGCCGCAAGGGGGTCGGGATCGAGCGCCCGGGTCGCGACGAGGGCAGCTATGTCGAGCTGCGCCCGCAGGCGCGTTCAGCCCTCGATCGTTCCGACTGCCGTGACCAGAGCGAGAACGAGCATGAGCACCGGGAAGAGCAGGACGGCGTACACCGCGACCTGGCCTTGCTCGCCGCCTCGATAGGCTGTCACCGGGTCACCTCGCTCCGGGTCACGAACTCGGCCTCGAGTGGCACCGCCCAAGAGCCGGCAAACGGGATCTCGGCCTCTCATCGAGCGAGAGCTGGACGCGGATAGGCTCGCCCCAGTCAGCGACTGCCGGCTCGACGATGACTCGAACCCGGTTGGCGTCGAGACCGCCGTCGGCCAGCTCGCTGGCGATCCGTGTCCGGACCAGCGATCCGTCGCCCCCGACGACCGCCGCCTGCCGCGCCCCTGCTGCTGCTGCGGCGTCGAGCACGAGACGGGCGTGCGCGAGCCGGCCGAAGACCACCACCGCGACCAGGATCGGAACGAGAACGAGCGGCACGACGAGGACGGCCTCGACGGTCGCCAATCCGCGCTCGCCGCCGCGCTGGTCCGCCCGGCCAGCTGGTCGCGTCGCCACCGTCACTCGCCCGCCCGTCCCTAGCCAGAAGCTGGCCAACGAGGTCGCCAATCCGCTGGGCGAGCCCGTTGTTCCAGGCAAGGATCGCGGCCGAGAGGACGACGAGGATGATCCCGGCGGCGATGACGTATTCCAGCGTCGTCAGGCCGCGCTGGTCGGCGCGGAGCGCGCGCCACGCCCGGCGCACGAATGTCGCGAGGGTTCTCAGCATGGTCCGGCCTCCCTTCAAATCCGCCCGAGCGTCGAGATGAACAGGGGTACGACGATCAGGACGATGAACATCGGCAGATAGACCGCCGCGAGGATGCCGGCCAGCTTCGGCTGGACCGTCGAGGCGGCCCGAAGAGACGGTTGCGCTCGGCCTCGCGCAGGAACGCTCGTGCTCGGCGAGGACATCCGGCACGCCCTTGCCCGTCTTGCGGGCCTGGCCGAAGCCCCACCGCCAGGTCGTCGAGCTCCTCCAGATCGGCCGCGGCGGCGACGTCGGCGAGGGCGGCGTAGAAGTCGATGCCGGCCCCGTAAGCCGCGATCGCCGAGCGGATCTGGCTGGCGAGCAGGTTCTGGCCCACCGAAGCGGGGTGGAGCTCGTCGGCGACTCTCGACATCGCCATCTCGAGGCCCGGGCTTCGCGGACAGGGGTCGCACGAGCGCCAGGAAGTCGGGCAGCTCGCGGAGGAGCTGGGCCTTGCGGCGTCGGCTCATCGACGCCAGGTACTCGGTCGGGAAGACGTAGCCGACGAAGGCCACCGGCAGGGCAACGATGAGCGCGGGCTCGAAGAGCGGCGTGAGCGCAAGCCCGGCCCCGGGGGCCGCGGCGCCGAGGACGAGCTCGCGGCATAGATCTCGGCCGGCGTCAGGGTCGCCGGGTCGAACCCGGCCCGCACGATGTCGCGCTCGCTGACCTGGGCTGGCGAGGGCCGGCGTCGCCGTGCCGAGTCGCGCCGCACCGGAGCGAGCAGCCGCTCCCACCACGGTCGCTCCGCCGTCACGAGCCGCTCGTACCGCTCACGCGACAGGACGCTCGCCCGGACCGCGTCGAGCTTCGGCTGGGCCGGGAACAGCCAGGGATCGAAGATGAACATCAGCAGGCTGAAGACGGCGATGCCGGTGAGAGGGCGCTCGTCTCGACCATCGGCTACGCCTCGAGCCTCGTGACCCGCCACGACAGCACGACGCCCGCGATCTCGAGCAGCACCGCCGCCGGCAGCAGGACGATTGGCCGAGTGCCGTCGAGGTAACCGGTCCGACGAGCTCGGGGTTGACCGCCGACAGATACAGGAACATCGCGGGGATGACGATCGCGAGGATCGCCGCCTGGCGCAGACCCTGGCTCTCGGCCGCCGCCTGGCGGGCGATCGCGCGGTTGCCCGCGCCGCCTCGCCGAGTGAGGCGAGGACCTCGACCCGCTGCCGACGCCGGCTGCTGGGTCCGGATCAGGCGACCGAGAGGGCATCGACCACGAGGCGCAAGTTGCGACTGGCCTGCCGACCACGAAGGGCGAGGAGGATCTCGGCCGGCGGCCTCGGCGGCGTAGTAGCGTGACGGCTCCTCCCGAAGTCCGGAGCGGACCCAGCGATGGCGCGCGGCCTCGGCCGCCGCGGCGAAGAGGTCGGGTACGTGCCGCCGGCCGCGGCCCTGTTGACCATCGCCCGCAGGATCCGCGGCGCATCCTCGTCGGCCGCCCGAGCCTCCCCGCGGACGAGGTAGTCGAGATATGCCCGGGGGCAGGAGCAGGCCGATGGCGACCCCGACGAGCGCGACGATCGGCGACAGCAGGAGCCCGAACGAACCGAGGACGAGCGGGCCGGCGATGGCGAGCGCGATCAGCGTTCGCGGCGCCATCTCGAGGCGGGCCTTTGGCAATCAGCTCGGCGGCCCGGCCACCCGCCTCCCCCACCAGCCACGGATTGACTCGCCGACCCCTGACTCATCGTTCGCCTTGCCCGGAAACAACGCGAGCAGGCCGAAGAGAACCGCGAGGGCCGGCCCAGGACAGCGGAGAGGAGCCTCGTATCCATCACTACGCTTCCGAGCTCCATCCTCGTCGCCGAGGCGGTCGGAGGGTTCCCAACCGTCGGTCGTGACCCGAGTCACAGCGTCCGGGCCCGTCTGCCCGTAACGCTTCGGAAGACGTCGACGATGCGGTACGCGGCATCGGTACCGATGCCATCGAGGGCGGCGACCTGGCGAAGGACACGGCGCCCGGAGCGCAGCCGGCGCAGGACGAGGATTAGGTCGAAGACCCGGGCGATGTACGTCCGTAGGTCGGCCACTGTCAGGTCGCGCATCGACTGGCGGGCGAGGAGCTCCAAACGGAACAATGCGTCCTCGGCAGAAGAGGCGTGGATCGTCGTCGCCGAGCCGTCGTGTCCGGAATGGAGAGCCCGGAGCGTGTAGAAGGCCTCTTTCGGCAGGCGGATCTCGCCGACGATCAGCCGGTCCGGGCGCATCCTGAGCGCATTTGCGACGAGATCGCCGACGTCCAGCAGCCGGCTCTCAGCCTCGCCTGTGGCGAGGTCGTGCGGGTGGATCGTCTCGAGGTTGAACCGGTCAGGGTTCTCGAGTGCCAGCTCCGCGGTGTCCTCGACGACGCCGACGCGCTCGGCCGGATCGAACAGGTCGGTCAGCGAGCGCAGGAGCGTCGTCTTGCCGGCGCCCGTCTCGCCGGCGACGAGGATGTTGGCCTTGGCCCGGACCATCCGGGCGAGGAAGTCAGCCATCTCGGGACTCATTCCGCCCTCGGTCACCCAATCGCGTCCGTGACGACCACCGGGAGCGAGGTCCAGCCGGAGCCGGTTGAACTTACGGATCGCGAGGTACGGCCCGCCGACGGGCGGGATGACGGCGTTGACGCGAGAGCCGTCGGGCATGCGGGCGTCGACGATCGGGTGGGCGACCGAGAGCTCGCGCCCCCGCGAGCGCGGCGATACGCTGGGCGATGTCGACCGAGGTCCTCGGCCGACCCGAGGGCGACGGCCGTCTCCTCGAGCCGGCCCGCCCGCTCGGCGAAGACCGCGTCTGGGGCGTTGACGAGAATGTCGGAGACGCGCGGGTCGTCGACGAGCGGCTGCAACGGCCCGAGCCCGCACACCGCCGCCTCGACAGAGGCCACCAGCGCCGGGGTCGCGGCGAGGGCGAGCTCCGGATCGGCGAGGATGTCGCCGATCGCCGCCTTGAGCGTCGCCTCGCGCTCGGGCGTCCGGTCGAACGGGTTGAGCACCTCCGGCGCCAGGCGCGCGACGAGGCGGCTGCGGATCGAACCCAGCGTCTTCGCGCTCACCGGTGGCCGGTCGCGGAACTCCGCCGGCAGCTCGCTCATCGCCGCTCCTCCGCGTGCAGCAGCCGACGGACGCCGGCAAGGACGCTCCGGAAGCGGTGCTCGCTCGAGGCGGGGACACCCGAGAACAGCGGCCAGACGGCCGTCGCCAGCGGCTGGAGGCTGACCTCCACCCCGGGGTCGTCGGTCCACGCCGGGACGCCCCGGTCGCCCGCGATGTCGAAGGCCCCGAGGTCGTCGATCGTCGCGACGAGAGGCACCTGCTCGCCGTCGACCAGCGCCGGCAGCGAGCCGAGATCGGCCGACCGGTTGGCCACGAAGGCGAGCTTGCGACCCGCGCCCATGGCGCGGACGTATGAGGTGATCCGGATGACGTCGGGCAGTGCCTCGACCCGCGGGGTCACGACGCCTAGCACGGTCGCCGCCCGGCCGATGAGATGGCGATGACCCTCCTCGATCTGGTTGCCCGGGTCGGCGACCGGGAGCTGGAAGCCGGCCTGCTCCGCTGCGTCGAGGAGGCCGGCCGCCCTCGATCGGGCCGAACGGCAGCTCCGGGCCGAGACCCTGCATCGGCAGCTGCGGCAGCGTCAGCAGCGTTACGCCGCGGGCCGTGTCCACCGCTTGCCTCTCGAACGTGATTGGATCCGGCCAGTCGTAGCGGGTGAGGCTCCGCGAGACGGTGGCCGCATCGAGGCCCAGCCGCAACGCGGCTGCCGGATTGGTCCGCGCGGCATCGAGGAGGAGGACGCGAAGCGGCCGAAGCTCGCCGTCGAGCGTGCGGTAGCGGGCCCGGGAACCGACGAGCGACGCGGCCTCGACCGCCGGGGTCGTCTTGCCGACGCCGCCGACGAACGACGTGAAGCAGACGATCCGCAGACCACCGAGTAGGTGCGGCACCGCGCCGCTCTCCGGCGTGGCGGCTCCGTCGCGCTCGTCGATGGCATCCGTCGGGGCTTGGGTTCTGACCAACCGAAGCCGCGGAGGCCGGTCCTGCATGTCCGCACGCTCCTGGGCGCCCTGAGCGTCGCCGATCCTCTCCGTCGCATCGTCCTCCATCGGGGCGGCTCCGGCCAATGGGACGGATTCCCTATCCCCCTACCCCGGACGCCAGCCCGTCGCCACTACCGTATTCACCGCCACTTATCTGCGGCTTATTTGACGCGACGAGTTCGGCGCGCCAGACGCGGCGGCCCCGAAGGAAACGGATCCAGCGCACGAGCCAGCGGTAGGCGGGCTCCCCCGAATCGGGAGGGCGGCGACGATCACCAACGGTCCCGCGCCGAGGACCATCACGATCACGCGGATCGGCTCCCAGATCGGCAGGAGATTGAGGATCGCGGCCACCGGGACGGCGACGCCGCAGATGCCGAGCTGGACTCCCGGTCATGCCGAACGCGATCGGTTCGTCGCGGACGGCGTTCTCGGGAACGTCGACCATCCCGCGCTCGTTCACGATTCGGTCCGCAGCGGACCCGATCGGGACAGCGCCAGCGGGATGAGCACGATGACCAGCAGCACCATGAGGAATGCCGCGCCGGTCGCGAGCCCGAGGAGGTAGTTGGTGTCGGCGACGGTGGGCGGGTTGCCCGTCGGAGCCGATGTAACCCAGCGACTCGACGCTGAACAGGACGAAGACGATCGTCCAGGCGAAGCGCACCGAGAGGATCGCCAGCAGGAGCCGCAGCCACAGGTTCGTGATCCGCTGGGTGGCCGGCAGGGCGTAGGCGGCGAGGCAGATCGGGCCGACGAGAACGAGCAGCCGCTCGTACCCCCCGAGCGCCGAGTTCAGGATCTGAACGAAGTTCAGCAGCACGGCCGCTGAGAGGCCCGCGGACAGCCAGGCACCGGTGTTCCAGTTGCCGGGCCCCTCCGGAACTCGCGGGTCGAAGGACGCGTGCTGGAGCACCGTGAACACGCCGCCGGAGGCCGGCCAGTCATGCGGATCGCCCACGGCGCCATCGGGGAGCGAGACGCCGACCATCGCGAGATCGGTCGCAATAACGAACTGGGCGAGGACCGACACGAGGAACAGCCCCGGGATCGAGAGCGTTGCCCCGACGACAAAGCGCGGCGTGACAGCACGCGCCGTGTAGGCCGACTCGCCGGACGTCCGGCTGGTCATGATCAGGTAGCCGAGGATCATCCGCCGAGCGTCAGCAAAGGGGATCGTGACGAGCAGGATCTTGCCGTAGAGGTCCTGCACGACCGCGTCTTCCAAGGGGTCGATCGGCGTCAACGCCCGGCCGCGCATGCTGTCGAGGGCGCCCTTGTTGGCGTCGGCCAGCCGGTCGGACCACCAGATCGTCAATTCGCGGATCGGGTCGCCGATGAGCGGCACGTCGCCGTGCGGATCATGGGCGGCCTCGGTCTCGATCACGGTCGCCGGGGTCGCCGGCATGCTGGGCGAACGGCCCAGAACGGTGAGACCGAGGCCACCGAGCGCCATGGCGGGGAGGAGCAGCGCGAGCGGCGCGATGGGCGCCGGCGCGGTCAGCCGGAGGATTACCTGTGGTACGGGCCGCCCGGGTCGCGCGAGGGTGACCATCGAGCCGACACCGCTAGAACGGCTGCTCGATGAGGCCGTACGCGACGGCGACCGCGGTGATCGTGCTGACGATGACGCCCGCGAGCACCATCCAGACGAGGCCCATGATGCCGTTGGCGATGCGCTTCTGGGCGCGGTGCTCGGCGTCGGTGTTCCGCGCCCGCGAGGGTCTTTTCCACGCCACCCCAGACGATGACCGCACCACAGATCGCGATACCGAGCCCCGATCGCGATCGCGACGAGCGTCGCGATCATCTTGGTGACCGGGGCGAGCGCCTTCTGGGCGCCAGACGGAACGGTGTCGGCCGCGAGGGCGGGTCGGCCCGGTGAGCAGGAGGAGAGCCGCCGCGAAGCCGGCGATAAGCGGCAGGTAAGCGGCCGCAAAGCCGCGGGCGCGAGGACGCATTCGGTCGCCTTCCTCAGCCGGCCGCGGATTCGGCGGCCGAGGAGCAGCCCTCGCGGAAGCGGCGGACGAAGTCGGCGATCGCCGCTTCGTCGGCAGTCGCGAGCTCGAGCCCAGGCGGTCCGGAACCACGCCACGACCCGCGAGAGCTTGCGAAGGCGGTAGTACTCGGCGGGCGTGATGAGGACACCGACGAACTCTCCCCGACGAGTAGATCGTCGTCGGCCGACCCTCGCCACCTTCGTCGAGGATCGACGCAAGGCGGCGCTGGATGTGGGTGATCCCGATCGTCGTGGGATGTCGAGGATCTGGCGCTCCTCGCGCGCGAGCCTCCTGATGGCGGTCGCGTTGGGACTCTCGCGACCGGCAACGACCGCAGCGAGGCTCGCGGTGTCATCGGCGAGCTCTGGGTACACGTCGAGCCCGTGCAGAGCCGAGAGCGAACGTTCGATCGCGATCCAGCGTTCGGTCTCTTCCGGCGAGATCAGGACGGCCGAGGGGTCGCCATGGGTGAAAACCATCACCGGTGTGCCAGCCGCGGCGTAGGCGATGGCCAGACTGGCCTCTGTCCCCGAGCTTGTGCATCGGCATCGTCCGCAGCTCGGCAGCGATCACAGCTCGTTCCCTCCTCCCAGTTGGACGGAAGCGGCTCAAGGACGGCCGTTCCCATGCCGTACCGGGTGATCAGCAGCGCCTTCCGCTGTCCCTCGGAAAGCAACTCCCGCAGGTTCCGCCAAAGCAGCGTGGCGGAGCGCCGCTCGGTGACGTCCTCGTCTCGCGGTGGCCGAAGGATGGCGATCGGGCGGCCGTGCCGGAGGACCACGAACGTCTCGCCCTGTGCGGCGCGGGCGAGGCAGATACCGGGTTGTCGCCGAAGTGCGCCGCTTGGGATGACGTGCTCCATACCAGCGACCGTAGCATCGGCGTCGCCGGTATTCAAGAGAGTCTTGTGTATTGTTTAGTGTGTACCGGCAGCAGAGGGCGAGAGGAGTGGACGGGGGGGTTCGGGCGGGCACCCAACTCATAAGTCCACCGGCTTTCCACTTGTTTGCGTCCGATCGGACGGCGACGTGACGGTTGAGATCGAGGCGAAACGCCCGAATGCGTCCCGCTCCATCGAAGGCTGCGAGACGAGGTCTTCGCCAGGAGTCAGGCGCGGGCGGCCGGTGCCCCGAAGTCTGGCCGAATGAGTCGGCCGGTCGCAGGCACGCGGGACCCGAGAGCACGGGTCGCCAGTCGTCCACGCGGTCCCGGTACCCAGCCGCTCGAACTCCGACCGCTCCTCATCGCTCAGGTCCGCCGCAACGAGCAAGTTCAGGATGTTCCTATCAAGGTCTGCCGCTTCGCCAAGGAACTCGCTCTCCGACGTGACGTAGCCGTCCGACGTCACCGACATTGCCTTGATCTCGGGCTCGGTCCGGGACTCGCCGAGGACATATCCGATGATCGCGGCCATCTTGCCGCTCATCGCTGAGAAGTGGTCGGGGTGGAGCTTCTCAGCCAACGACCTCACGTGAAGCCCGCCACTTTCCTCGCGTCCGTCGTCATTGGCCGGGGTCCAACCTCACGCGATCGGAGACGGCGGCTGCGAGAACGGCCGGGCGCCTCCGCCGCGATCGAGGCCTCACGCGCGGGAGGAACGCATGTGCCAGCCTGTTCACCCGGATCCGGACCGCAGACGGAACCCTTGCTACGTCCGTGAGGCTTAAGGCGAATTCGGCGGGGAACATTAGTCGAGTGGCGTCGAACTTGTCGATCCGCCCGCTGCCTCAGCACGACCCGAGAGGCGCTCGGCCCTCTTTTCCGGGGACCACGACGCTGACCGATATCTGGATGTGGGACGCCTCCGGCCGTCGACCGCGGCTGCAAGGTCGTCGAGGAGCTTGAACACCGCCGATCTCCGACCGACGTCCTCCGGGTTCGTGTTCAGCGAGACCTTCAGTTGCACATCCGGGGTCGAGCCGTAACCGCCCGGCTCAGGCCCTAGCTCCGGACCCGGCTGAGGTCCTGACTCCAGTCCCTCCGGAAGGCTCGGGCCCTACCTCAGAAGGGTGGGCGAGTCGAAGCGACGCGGAGCCAACGCCGATCTCACTCGCCTTCGTGACCACGCGCTCGGTCCCGTCGTCGCCCACCAAGGTCAGCTGGCCGGAGAGTACGGCCTCGAAGATCGCGCGCTGCAGGTCGGCATCACCACCCCGGTAGCAGGGGCATCCGCGGTGCGTTCCAGAAGAGGTCTCGCACCTCGTCCAGCGGGCGCGAGTAGTCGGCATCCGCCAAGTTGTGAAGGAGGGCCTTGGCTGTGAACTCGCCGACGCCGACCGTCTTGCCGAGGTCCTTCAACTTGGCCCAGACGATGCTGCCATCGAGAGCGGACTGATTGTCCTGCTCGAACCGGAACTCCTTGTCGGCCCTGCCCTCGCCGCCGTCGCCGCGGCCGAGGTGGACGATGTGCTGGTACGCACGGCGGACCGCGTCGTCCATGACCTTGCGGGCCGCGGATCGCTTCTCCGCCCCCTCCACCTTCATGTCGTCGTCGGCCTTGACTGCGGCGTTGTCCACGACGCGGCTCAAGGCGACGTAGTCGGTGACCGCGGCTCGCGCGTTGCGGCGCCGCTGAGTGTTGACGACCGCGAACACGGCCGACGACGCCCACTGCACCAGCAACTTGTCCGATCCGACGCCCATCGCTGCCCGGATCGCGCTGCGCGTCTCGTGGTCGATCCCGTTCAGGAAGCTGAACCGTCGCGGATCGAGGACGACAAGCCGCGTGTTGCGGGCATCGTCGATGCTCGCCGTCTCAAGGATCGTGGAGCGGCCTCGGGTCCTGCTCTTCGGCCTTGGCCTCGACAACCAGCTTCGTCTTGAAGGGTCCAGTCGTGGCAAGCCGATCGACGACGTGCGCACGAACTCCTCGTCGCGCTCATCGTCCGTGACGCTCGAGCGAGCGGCCCGGAACAGCATGTTGAGCGTCTGCATGGTCGACAGGAACCAGCGCGCCGGCTGCCCACCTCGGCCCTCGATCTTCTCGAGCGCGGCCGGGCCGGCATCCGGGTCGCCCAGCTCGGCGAGGACGGATTCAGCCTGCGCCACGTCGAACGAAACGTCGGGACGAACCCGGCGGCCTTCAGCTCGCCCTCCGTCGCCCCCTGCCGGCCCTGCGCCCGGGCGCCGACGATGGAGAGCAGGAAGAGCGCCGTGGCCATGCGCTCGGCGGCGCGCGGATTCGCGGCCGCAAACGGTGCCTTGGCCCGATGGATGTCGAGCAGCCGCGCGGCGCCGCGATCACCGTCGTCGCTGACGATGTCCGTCGCGGCGAGCTGACGATAGTTGGCGGCGGTCTTGTCGTCGGCGATGAGGCCGGACCCGATGATCGCCTCGCGGACCTGGGGAGAGGACAGCGGAAGGTCGCCGAGCCCGACGAGGGGGCGGTGCCCACTCGTCCGCCCGGCCGCGCTCAGACTGCGCATACGCCGTCGCCGCGAAGATGAGTATGGTCGACCGAACCTTCTGGAAGCCCGAGACCGGCGCCCACTCCTGCTCGGCGAGGTGGATCAGTGCAGGGTGGAACGGGTAGCACCGCCACCTCGCTTGCGAACTCGCCACTCGCCGGACGTGGCAGGTGGGCGAAGACTCGCTCGGCCCATGTGCCCTTCATGGTCCGCTCGTATAGGTCGCTGGTCGCGCCGACCACCTCCGCGGGCGCGCTCGTCTCGAAAAGCCGCCGGCGAATGATCTCGGCAAAGTCGGTGTTCGACGTGACCGTGGTCTTCCTGCCGTTGCGGACGAGCAGGTCCTCGATCTCCGGGCGACGAGCCAGACCGGCGGCGTCGAGGACGATCGAGTCATCCTCGGAGCGGATCATCACGACCACCATCGCGACGTGCGGGATGTCGTTGACCGTGTCGGTCAGTGCACGCAGGAAGGCCATGTCCCGAGTCGCGAGGTCGCCGTGCTCGGCCAGCGAGAGCTGCCGCACGTAGTCGAGCACTTCGTCGACGAGGATCAGCACGGGCCGTCCGATCGCGCCGATCGCCTCGGCAATCTTCGACTTGTCAGCGAAGTGCGGCTGGTAGCGCTTGAACAGCGAGTGGTCGCCACCGAACAGCCGCCAGAGGAAGCGCTCGTAGAGCGTCGCCGCGGGACCGTCGATCGACGGGTCCCCCGCCCGGCTGTCATGTTGTCGCACGAGAGAACGACAACTTGAGGGTTGTCGAGGTCGGCGGGAAGCTGCCCGCCGATGATCCTCGACGCCGTCGCCCACGCCGCGCCGCCGATGTCAGTGGCCCGGAACTCCACAGGGTGGGCGGCGAGGTGCCAGAGGCCGATCATGGCGTGCGACTTGCCGCCGCCCATCGCTTGGTCGAGTCGCCAGAGCGCCGGGGCTGCTGTGTATCGCCCCCTACCCCCGAGGCGGACGGCCACCCGCGCGACGAACTCGACGAGGTTCGGGCTCGGGTGCGTGATCTCGCCGTAGTAGGAGGCGTCCGCGTAGGGCGGGCGCTCTCCTGCGGTCCCCTGGACGGCGTTGAAGAGCGACATCTGGACATCGTCGATGACGCCGGAGCCGGCCACGATCTCGCGTCGCAACCGCATCGCGTTCCACCAGGGCGTCACCGCCGCGGTCATCCCTCGCCTCCTCCGTCGACCGGGTCGAAGAGTCGCATCTGATCGTCCGCTTGCTTCTGCCTGGCCAGCTTGATCGAGCGCTCCTTGACGACGCCTAGAGTGGCAGACGCGACGGTTCGCCGTCCCCGCACGATGCCATTCCATGCTTGGACATCTGCGTCCGCGTCAGGCAGTCGCGCGGACAAGAACCCCACCGCCGCCCACAGGTGCGGGTCCTCGCCGTCGCGTCCACTCGCGGCCAGGACCTCGGCAACAGCGGCGAGTCCCTCCGGCCAGGCTCGAGCCATCGCGAGGGCGACGTCGATCACGGCGGAGGTCTCATCGATCGGAGCCCTCATCTCTCGCCCGAACCCGATCCGCACTCCCTTGCCGCCGTCTCCATCTCGGAGGATGTCATTGATCTCGGGCAATGCGATGTCCGAGACCATGGCCTGCCAACGCGCCTCAGACTTCGGAGCTACTCCCCGGCCGTATAGGCGAACCCAGAACAGCGCGAAGCGGGTGCGGGCATCGAATGTCTCGAGCGGCAGGTCCTCGATCCTAATCGCGGCTGCCTCCTCGACGGCTCGGCGCGCCAGCACGAGATACCGAGTTGTGTCGATCGGCTCGCCGAGCTGGTCGAGCACAGCAGAGTACCGGCCGACAACCTCCATGGCAGGCCCCGCCGAGGCCATGAGCTGGTCGGTCAAGGCGAGGTTGGCTCGCTCCCACTCGGGGACGCGTGCGCGGACCTCGCGCCGAACCTCGTCGTCGACGTCGTCGACCCGACCAGCCGAGCGGTTCGCCGACGCGGGTCGACAAGAAAGCGTCAGCGTGGTGACGATGTTCGCTGAGCCTGCCTTTCCGCCCGCCTCCGTCTTGGCCGGCCAGGATCCGGTCAGGTACAGGCCACCAGCCGTGATCGCTCCGAGTAGCCGATGCCAGACTTCGGGGTCCCCGTGACCGAAGACGATCGTGACTACGCCATCGTCGCGGACTACCCGCCGCGCCTCGGCGAACGACTTCGCGAGCATGGAGTCATAAAACTCGCGGGTCCGGTGGTCACCTACGCCGGCCCCACCCCGCTTGACGATGATCTCCTCGCTCTTCTCCTGGACCCCGCGCGGATCCGCTGTCATCCCGAACTCCGGATGCGTGGACACGAGCGCGCGCTTTAGCCAGACGTAGAAGAGGTCGGAGGCGTCGGAGTAGTCGATCATGTCGTCATATGGCGGGTCGGTGACCACGACATCGATAGCTGCGGTGGGGAGTGGGAGCGCTACGGAGCTTCCACGCTGTACGACCGCTGGTCGTCCCGCTCGGCGAATGCTCTGATTCCGAAGCACAGCGACCGTGTCGTGAACAATCGACGGCCAGGAACCAGGTCCGTCTCCGAGCCCTGTCTCCGAAGTAGTCGTAACTGAAGGCGATGCTGGCTTCATTGACGAAGATGTGGTTGACGGCAACCCTGTTACTCGTGGGATAGGAGCATCGGCAGAAGTGCGGCACCTCGAGTCGATCGTTTGAGCTTCCGACAGAAACCGGCCGCCGCATAGCCCGCCAGAGCGGCTAGGTAATCCTGACTAAGCCCGGCCGCGCCCATCTCGTCCGCGAAGCCGTTGATAACGCGGCATAGTCGCACGAACCCCAGACTCTGGCGGTCGTTGCAGAGTTCGCCGTAGCTAGCGGCCCCATAGAGCGATGGCCGCACGGTGTCGTAATCGCCGTCGGGAATTGCCTCGTCAGGAACAGCCGGCAATCCGGAGCCGAACGGCAATTCGTTCCGGAGCGCGGCAGTGGCGGCCTCAGCGGCGGCTCGCTCTTCGAAGGTCGGCTCTCGGAATACCTTGCCAATCACGTCGTCAAGGTCAGCGGCGACAAGGAGTGCGTCATTGCCAAGGCCTTCGGCCGCGAGGCGAGTGTGCACGTCCTTGGGGTGCACGTGCTCGCAGAACGGACACACGGCCGCCTTGCCGCGCTGCGCCTTGCCCCCACGGGTCACCGTCACGAGCGTCGGCTGGCCGATCGGCGGCCCCTCATGAACGACCGCGCGGAACGTCCCCAAGCCGCGGTCGACTGCGATGCGGTAGCTCTGGCCTAGGTCCTTCTTGGCAGGTAGCGGGTGCCGAAGGACGAGCGACCCGGTCACCGGGAAGCGACGCCCGCACTCCTGACATGGCAGCGTGACCGCCCACAGGTAGCCCCATGGCTGTTTACCGTTGATCTTCGGGTAGAACTCCGCCATGGAGGCCTCATACCGGCGGCCGATCTCGTCGAGGACGCGCGCGACATCACCTGTTAGCCGATCTTCCGCGAATCCGAGTGGCGGTCCGATTGGCAGGGGCGGCTCGCTTGACCAATCACGCAGCGGGTAGTCGGCGAGGAGGGTCCCCGCGAGAGTCGCGACGGGCGCGTAGTCGATGCCCCACGCCCTCACGCCAAGTCGAGCCGCCTCCAGTGGGATCATCGCCCGACCGGAAAAAGGATCGAGCATCGAGGCGCCGTTCGGATATGCCTTCGCAAGCTCCCGGACGAGCTCATCGTGCGCGGCGTCCCGGTCGGTCATCGCCCGGCGAACCAGGTCCTTGAGTCGCTCCTGCTCCCGCGTGTCGTCCGGCCACGGCAGGAGGCTAGTGATCACGGCGGCCTTCGCCTGGGCGAGGGGCCTCGCCGCGAACCAGATGAACAGCGCCTTCTCGCTCTTGCCGCTGCCCCATCCGCTTTCGGAGGCGTCGCTGACCTCGGCGCACGGGAACCACCGCTCGATCATCCTCATGTCGGCGAATCTCCCGCCCGAGCCGATGCAAGGGCGCTGCCGGGGAGCGCGACTGTGGTCAGGTCCTTCATCAGGCCCTCGAACCGCTCGGCAGGATCCTGGTAGACGCCAAAGAGCCGTCCCGTGCCGTCCTGGCACTGGTCGACGACGTATAGCCAGTAGGCATCGCCGAGCTGACGTGCGATGAGGAGCTCGTGCCCGGTCATCCTCACGCCGCGAGAGCTAGCCGGGTCCCAGACCCCCTTGACCTCGATGCTCCGCTGGTCGCGTCCCTTGCGGGCGAGGAGGTCGTAGCCGCGCGGCTCGAGGTGGACGTCGGCGACAGACCAGCCCGCTTTGCGAAGGAGCGACGCGACAAGGCGCATCGCGATCTCCTCGCTATCTGCCTCGATCGTCGTCAGAGGCGCTCCGGCCGCCGTGACGGCCGCCCAGCCGAGGCGTCGCGGCTCGCCAACATCCACGACGGCCATCCGCCGCAGCTCAGTGAGCCGATTCTCGACGGCCTTCTCGACCCGCTTGCGCGCCGCGACACGGGTGGTCGCGTCGTCGATGTGCGAGGTGAGTGCCGAGGGGGAGCCGCTCCAACTCCACGACGGCCCCGGTCATCCACGCGTCGAGGACGTCTCCGCGCCTGGACCGCTCGGTTGCGACGACATCGGCAGCTCGTTGGTCAGCGTCCAGCACCCGCCCCGGGTGCAATGCGGTCGGCTGGAGTGCGCTGGGCTCGAGGTTCGCGAGCCACTCCCAGCGTAGGCTCCGGGAGCCCGTGTCATCGACCCGCACCAGAAACGGCCATGTAGATCGGCGCTGGCCGCCGAACTCGACCACCTCGGCCTCGTAGGCGACCAGCGTATAGTCGGTCACCGACGTCCGGTCGACGAGGCGGCCGCCCTCGAAGAGCGCGGGGCGGACGTTCCGAGTCGCTGAGTCGACGATCGCGCGGAATGCCGGATCGCTTGGGCCGAGTGGGAGGGCCTGAGAGACATCAGCCCCTGCTGCCCGAGCGCTCTCCAGTGCGGCGCCGCTCGTCGCGACGAGGGCGGACGCGCGGTTGAGGCTGGTCCCTTCCAGACCGGAGACGACGAAGATCCCTGGACCAGCCGCGTGGGCCTCGACCTTCAACAGGCCAGCGTGGTCGAGCCGCTCAAGGAACGCCTCGACGATGCGTGGGTTGATCCGCTCGAGCGTCTCCTCCTGCAGCGCCGCGACCGCCTTCGCGATGTCGACGGCGCTTCGCAGCGCATCCTCCTCGGCCGCCGCGCGCTTTCGCGGCGGCGGCGAGCCACTCCGCGGTCGCCGCTTTGGCGGTCGCGAGCGCCGCGCTGGCTCGCTCGGGGGAGTCGTAGGTCCGCGCGAGCGTCTGCTCAAAGTCGAGGTTCACGAGCTCGGCGAGCAGGCTCAGGCTGTCGAACATCTTCCCGTCGAGCTGGTTGGCGGCGACGACGAAGTTGCTCAGGAGGACCTCGAGGACTTGGCCCTCATTAGTGCCGGTGGCGACCGGGTTGTAGAGCTCGACGTCGCGAGTCTGGCCGACGCGGTGGATGCGGCCCATCCGCTGCTCGAGTCGGACGAGGGACCACGGGATGTCCCAGTTCACGAGCACGTGGGCGGTCTGCCAGGTCGATGCCCTCGTTGCCGGCATCGGTCGAGACGATGACCCTGGAACTCAGCCTTGGCGAACCGCTGCCGGACGGACTCACGGACCGGATCGGGGTCGCGACCCGAGTAGCGCTCCGCGGTGTAGCCAGCGTCTCGGAACCGCGCCACCAGCCACTCGGCTGTGTCGGCGAACTCGGTGAACACCACCACCTGCTCGCCGTTGCCGGGGAGGATGCCGTTGTCCGAGAGGCACTCCTCGACCATGCGCGGCCATTTCGACACCGCCAAGTCGGGCTTCTCCAGCATTTGGTCGAGCTGGCGGATCGCCGCCTTGAGGTCCTCCTTCTCAGCGCGGGCCGAGAGCGACTGCTCGACGACGACTTTCGCGAGGTCCCGCCCGGCTTCGTCCTCGTCCTCGGGGTCGGCGAGCATCGCCGCATGCGTCGGGCTGTCGCTGCCCATGAGATCGCGCCGGCGTTTCAGCGTCTCCCGCAGGGCGTACAGGCTCGATGCCGCTCGCTTGCCGTAGACCATCTTCGCCAGCGTCACCGCCGCGGGCGGAAGTACTGGTCCACGAGCGCTAGCGCCTGCTGGTAGAACGCCTCCTCGGTCGCGTTCAGGGCGACCGAGAGGTTTTGGGCTCGGCGACCCTTGAACAGCCTGGTCACGCCGTCGTAGTCGACCAGGTCCTCCTTCATCCGACGGAGGAAGTGCACGGCTCCGGGCTTGAGCTGGCGGCCGAGGTCGTCGCTCTCCTCCACCGACGGGAACACGTCCGGGTCTACGAGGTGCAGGAGTCCGCGGAACAGCGCCTCCTTGCCGCGGTGGGGCGTTGCGGTCATGAGCAGGACGCGCGGCGCACCGCTCATTAGCCTGCCGAGCTGGTAGTAGGACTGGGCGGAGAGCGTCATGCGGTGGGCCTCGTCGATGACGACGACGTCCCACCCCACCCGGTCCGGCCGGATGGCCTCCTGCACCTGCGCATTGACCGACGCCAGGTCGAGCGAGGTGACCCAGAAGTCGTGGTCAATGGCGAGGGCGCCCTCGCGGACGGTGTCGGCCGTGATGCGCCGGAGGCCCCCGCCCAAGAACCGCTCGAAGTCGGCGCGCCACTTCTCCACGAGGTGGGCTGGGCAGATCACGAGCGCCTTGCGCACGAAGCCGAGCCGCTGCATCTCGCGGAGATACATCCCGGCCATGATCGTCTTGCCGGTGCCAGGCTCGTCGGCGAGGAGGAAGCGCAGCCGCGGCTGCGGCAGCATCGACCCGTAGACCGCATTCGTCTGATGCGCGTACGGGCGGAGGGGTGTCGTGGCGAGGGTCGTTGCCTTGGACTCGAGGGTCGCAGCGCGCATCCACTCAGTCCAGAGTCCGGCTAGGACGACGCTCGGCTCGGCAGCGCCGTCCTCGGCGACCACGGTGACCTGTTCGGCAAGCTCAGGGGTGAGGAGGACCTTCCGGTAGGCTCCCGACCCGTTGTCGACGAACAACTGCCAGCCGCTGGGGGGTTTCGGAGGCGGCTTCGACCGTCGCGAGGACGGGAATCGCCGGCAGTCGAACGCGCTGACCAACCTCGAATGACGGCAATGCTTGACTGAACCCCGTTCCGGTTGACTCTAAGACCGCCCTATTGTCTCCCGGGCCGGGGCCTGACGCCGGGCGACCCTGACTCCTTCCGCGAGCGTCCGACCGCGCCGGCCGCACCACGCCCTCGAGGTCACGCGCGGCTACCAGCCCACCGCACCGGGTTGTCTTGGACACCGGACCAGAAGGAGTCCGAGATGACGCTGGGGGAGGGTGTCAGTGGCCGAGGACAACGCCCGGCCGATCCGGGAGGTCCGCTGGTCGGCCCGCCGCAAGATGGAGGCCGTCCTGCGGCTGTTGCGGGAGCCGCCAGACGTGGGTCGAGGCCCACCGCCTGGCGCGACGAGTTCCTCGCCGCCGGCACCGGAGGGTTTGAAAGGCCCGGCCCCGAGGACCCGACGAGCGCCCTCGCGGCGGACGCTGAGCGCAAGGTCGGCGAGCGCCCGGAGAGTCCGAAATGGGTTAGCAGCCTCGTGGACTATCCTCGACACGAGCGAAGCTAAACGCGCTCAACCAGCTCGGACACCGAGATGACTCTGTCGAGACCGAGCCGCTTTGCGATCTGCGCCGCTACCGGCGGCGTCACGTAGGTTTGAGCGAGTTGCTCGAACTGCCAGAAGACGGACTCCGGATCACCATCAAGCAGGATTCGGCCATCATACAAAGCGATCACGCGATCAGCGTGGCTTACTGCGAATTCTATGTCGTGCGTGATCAACAGCACGAGTTTGCCTTTTCTCCTCAGGTCTTCGACTGCTCTACCCAGTGCCGCTACCCCGGGTTCATCCTGCCCTCCGGTAGGCTCGTCGAGCACGACGTGGGGCGTATCCATCGCCACAACGGATGCGACGGCGACCCGCTTCCGCCATGATCGCTCGAGGTCGAGGGGCGCGCGCCTTTCGATGTTGGCGATGCCCAGCAGATTCATCGCCCATGCGGCCAGTTCGTCGGTGCGCGCTTCAGAGTATCCGAGATTCCCGCGGGCCAAAGCACACCTCGTCTCGCACCGACGAGTGGAACAGCTGGTCGTCCGGATTCTGGAAGGCAATGCCCACCTGTCGCGCTAGTGCTGCGACGCGTAGTCCCGCGGCGTCTCGTTCATCCACCAGAACGCGTCCTTGAGATGGACGATAGAGTCCATTAAGGGTCTTGGCGAGAGTGGTCTTACCGGACCCGTTTTCACCAACAATCGCCACGCATCCGCTCGAAAGATCGAGTGATACTCCCTTTAGTGCCTGAACGCCATTGGGATACGAATAGTAGATGTCAACACACTGTATCGTCACGCACCGGCCTCACGTAGTGCGGCGACGACTTCATCAATGCCGAGGGCCAACGGCATATCCTCCGGAACGCGGCGCCTAAGCTGCAGTTGGCGAAAGATCTGCGCGACTCGCGGGCTGCGGATCATTGTGCTCTCTAACAGTTGCCCTATCACCTCTCGTGGCGCTCCATCGGCAACTACGCTTCCCGCGTCGAGAATCATGAGCCGATCGGCGGCCGGAGCGAGATCGATCCGGTCATGCGTTGCGACGAGCACCGTTGCCCCGGCACGCTGAAGTGCGATGAGCACGTCCAGGACTTCATCGCTGCCCATAGGGTCAAGCTGCGACGTGGGTTCATCGAGAACCAGAACATCTGGACTAGTGGCAAGCACGGAAGCGATTGCGACGCGCTGCGTCTGACCGCCGGACAGCTGGAACGGATGGCGATCGCGAACGTCGATAGCCCCTACTTGCCCTAGCACCTCGTCCACTCGGCGCCGAATGTCAGACGCCGGCCAGCCCAGTTCTCGAGGCCGAAGGCGACTTCCTCAAAGACCGAGGAGGTGGCCCCAGTAAGCTGATCGTACGGATTCTCGAAGACAAAGCCGACTGACTGCGATAGGTCAGCGATGCTGCTGGCCCTTGTGTCCACATCGCCTACGAGCACCCGGCCGTCGAGCGTCCCGTCAAAGAAATGGGGCGCGTGCCCTGCGAGCAGCCGCAACAACGTCGTCTTCCTGAGCCACTCACGCCGGTTACAGCCACGAACGAACCACTCGCCAACAGCAGCGAGACGTCGGCGAGAGCGCGGTGACCGGCACCAAGTTCATAAGTCCAAGAAACGTCTTCGAACCGGACTGAAGTCATCACCGCGGCCCAAGCAAAGGTTCCAACAATTAGCGCAAGCACCCCAGCGACAGCAGCGTACCGAACCACTCTCTCAACCTTGGGATCGGCCGGCGACTCAACCATCGAGGTACGTGGTCCCTTTCGGCCAAATGCCCTAGCCTCGAGAGCCAAGGAACGTGTCTCTGCCGCAACAAGGGTTCCCTGAAACAGAGGGCCAAGGATCGCCAACAACGAGCGGATTCGTCGCCGCAGGTTTGCTCTGACATCCGGGCCACGCGATTGCTGGGCCTCTAGCGTGGCCTGAAGCCGCCGATGAACGTCCGGGATCATCTGAAGTGTGGCCAGAAAGACATAGGCGAACTTCGGCGACAAACCTCTGTCGACCATCGTGGCGGCTAGAACCTTGAGGGGATCGTCATGACTACTGCCAAGACGACCAACACCAAGACCGCGATTCGACTGATCATTGCGACAGCGAAGGCGAGACCTTCGGCCCCAGATTGCGACGGGGCCGATCATGAGCAGTACCGTCTGGCGGTCAGGGTAGAAGAGGCTGTGAATAACGAGTAGCGAGATCGACACCGGCGCCACGATCAAGAGGGCGGTGCGTGAAATCCGCGAGCCGCCACCTCCAAGCGCAACCAGCAGCCAGACAGCGCCAGCGAAGACGACGGTGCCCAATACGTGCGGAATCAGGAACGCGGTGACGATCGCGCATAATCCAACAACGAGCTTAGTTGTCGGATTCAGTCGGTATAGGAGCCCGCGACCGATCCGGTATGAGAGGAATCAACCTCGGTTCTCCGGCAGGCCCGCAGGCGGCCTGCCCCCCGCTGCGCCTTGGGCGGCGCATGCGGCTCACGTCGCGCAACGAGGGCGAGGCCATCTACTAGTCAGCCGGCTTGGTCGCAGGCGACACCGAAGCGGTCTCACCCACCGGCGGCGGCAAGGTGTGCCGCCCAACCTCTGGCCGATACTTAAGGGGAATGCTACGACCTACGGGTAAGCGATTACCACGACGGTGATCTTGTCAACCGGCTGCAGAAGGAACTCTGCGCGAAACATAGCGGCCATGAGCTTCTCGCCCGTTGCGAGAATCGTCCCGCGAATGATATCCGCACCACCGCCGGTCGCCCCACCAAAGAAGATCGCGGTCGTGGGTGCGACTGTGAATGTCGCTGCAAACACCAAGACGATACCGACGACCACGACCTTCCAGAATCTCTGGAAAAACCCGGCTTTCGCCATGTAGCCTGCTACTAGACCTACTGTGACTGTCGTGATCGTGTATGGAAGCAACGTCGGTCGAACCACCAAACCCAGGATTATGTTACTTGCAGCTCCAGTCGTCGCACCTACCCACGGGCCGGCCAGCACCGCGACGAGCACCGTGCCGATCGTGTCGAGGTAGACGGGAAGGTGCAATAGATTGACAATCAATCCGCCAACGATGTTGATCGTCACACCGATGGGTATCAGCACCCGTGCACGAGTCGTAAAGTCCTTCGTTATGTGGTGGACGATTCTGCTCACGATGTCCTCATCCTCCATCCGGGCCAGCGATTCCTTAGCCGGATTAGTCTGGATTCTTCAGCTTACGACTACACCTCCTCCTTTCAGACCTCCCAGGCGTACACGCTCTTGAGGGCCAGCTGCTGGGGTGAGACGGAGGCGACCGCCGATCGACTCTGTTACGTGCCGCAATCCGATCGGAGGCGAGCCGGCCAAGGTCAAGAGCCACGAGCTCACCGTGCAGCTTCATGAAGCGCCCAGCCACCATCACGGTGTCCACATCGGCGTACGACGTATTCATGACGACGTGCGAGGCAGGGCCCCCTCTCCGATAGGCCGAAAGGCGCGAACTTCACCAGAACAAGATCGGCGGCGTAACCCGGCTGAACTCGACCCACCTTGTCTCCCGGACCCAGTGCAACTGCCCCGTTCACGGTACCGATATCTACGACGTCGGTGGGCGAAAGATGCGGAATGCTGCGGCGACGGGCACACCGGCACACGTCCTACTTCGCGCTCTGCGACTCCGTCAAGATAGCGCTGCAAGAGATACAGCGTCCTCATCTCCTGCAGGACACCGAGGTTTGTTAACGCGGGAACGTCGACACCGACCGCTAGTCGAACACCGTGATCGAGCGCGCGGGCTATCGTGGACATGGATCGACGCCCTGAGAACATCTCGGTCTGAGGTTGGGTCGACAGAAACCCAGAGCACCTGCCTAGTGCGATGAGATCATCCTCTGTGTTGTAGTTGCCGTGAATCGGAAGCACATCTGCAGAGAGCAGATCATCACGAGCAAGTGCAGTGAGCTCACCAGGACCGTCATTGTGAAAGACCGACGGGACGGCAAGTGCACGGCCAAGAGCCAACTCTTCACGCGTCAATGCCAAGTCGCCCGGACGAAACTCGCTCAAGCAGAGAGCAAGCGATACAAGACCCTGCCCCTGGGCAGCAAGCTGTTGGTGTATACGCTCGGCGTCCGCCATCCGACCATCGTGGCTCGCCAGCCTGTCCGTGTACCGATGGATGCGCTCATGGAGGTCGTAGCCATAGACGACGCGAATCCCCGTGTCCCTGTGAGCGGCTATCGCGGCGTCGGCATGTTCGGGAGTTCGAACGCAGTGGCAGTAGTCCATGACGGTTGTGACGCCATTGTTGAGGGCCTCAACATCACCGGCCACCACGCTCGCGTAAACGTCGTCAGGTTCGAGAACCTCAGCATACGGCTTGATTTCGTGGAAGTAGTCGTCTCCCCAAGAGGCGGACATTCGACCGCGAAACATGGTTTCCCCACACATGGTTGTGGGTATCGACCATACCCGGCAGCAGGATCATCCCGATGCATCGACGCTCATGGCAGCGTCTGGGGAGGTTGTTGCCCACATCGGCAATGGTCTCGCCTTGCACCATCACATCGGCGACCGAACCGACGTCAGCCCCCGCCCTCGGCAATGAGTACTGCGCCACGAAACAGGATCGTGCCGGGTCGTCCTGATGGCCCGACGTCAACTGCGGGCCTGCGCTCGGCTTATCCATGGGGTGCAATCGTATCCCCCAGCCTGCGCATGATCTCACCTACTCCGAGCGCGTACGTCGCGCAATCGTTTGCCCACACCATATTGGCCCCTGTCAAGAGGCGCCGATCACAGCTCTGATTCGCTTGGCGTTCTCGGTCAGGGCGCGTTCGATCCGGACGCCGCAGCACGCAGCGGCAGCGGCGTCGAACAAGGCCCCGCTGGCGGATCGGGTGCTCTCATCGGGCACTCGGGCGACGTGGGACAGGCGGGTCACGTCATAGACGATGACTTCGAGGCTGTCGTAGCCTGCGGCCAGCCACGCCGGTTCAGGCGTTCCGGTGCGGCCGAGCAGTAGGTTGGCCGCCGGTCGGAGATGCTTGTGCTCTTTGGGTGCGAGTAGGGCTCTCTAGTAATCGCGGAACCCAGCGGACGGGCATGCCGCTGAAGGCGATCAAGGTCAGTTAGATGCCTCGCCCTTGGACGGACTCCAGGAGGGAGCGGAGGAACGACCATCCCCTCGCGAGGTAACGCTGCGGGCGTTTCGCCCGCCTCACTCGCGTGTTAGCCATGCACGACCGCCGAACGCGCGTCCCGTTGGGAGAGACCCGTCCCATGCTCGATGCTCGTGACGCACGACTCGGCTGGCGCCGGAGCCTATTGACGCAGCAGGACTGGCCTCAGCAGCTGTCGCCGGGAACTCAAAGCGCGCATTAGCGAAGACAAGCATCGATCCCTGATGGTTGGGGTGACGAGGCAGTGGCTCCCCACGATTCCGCGAAGTCATCCAGAGGTTTCTCTCTGCTCGCGGACGTGCTTAAAGAGCAGAGCTCCGGCGTGCAGCCGGGTCCTGCAAGTCCACCCCGACCAGCTTCCTTTCGTGCTTCCGCACCTTTCCAGCAACCACGACGGTGTCGATATCGTCATACCCTGCACACGATGATGTGCGCTGCCGTATCAGGCGCTTCTCCAAAAGGACGTGTGTATCGATCAAAACAAGGTCGGCGTCGCCTCCGACGCGGATCTCGCCTACAGACCCGCCCAAGCCAATCGTTTCGGCACCGTAGCTGGTGCCGACCTGCAGTGCCATCGCAGGGTTCACTGCCGGAACACCCTCCGATCGTCGAACCGGGACTCGGCCTCACCCCGCTCTACAATTCCGTCCGGGAGCCGACCAGGCAAATAGAAGCTCCGCATCTCGTTAAGAATGCCAAGCTTTCCAACGGCGGGAACGTCCATCCCGAGGGAGAATTTGACCCCCAGACGGACGCCTCGCGTGATCATTGTCATCGAGCGTCTACCCGACATCATCTCAGTGGTGGGCTGCGTTGTTATCCAAGTGCCTGAGTCGGCCACAAGCTTTAGCTCTACGTCGCTATCGTAGTTCCAGTGCACGGCAACCAGATGCGGTCCCCAGATTTCGTAGGGGCCAATTCAGTGATCTCACCGTGACAGTTGTTGTGAAAGAACGCCTGTGCGTTGAGTCGCCCTCGCTATATCGATCTCAGTAGCGGTCCGAGTCATGCTCGGGGTCACCAGGACGAACCCGATAGGCATACTGCGGCCGATATCAGCGGGACTGAGCTTGACGCGCGAGAATAGGCGCTCAAGATCACTGAGCCTGCTGCTGTATGAGATCAATCGGGGGTCGTATCGCGTGTGTCCCTCTTTGTGCAGATCATACCCAAGCACGGTACGGATCCCTGCCGAGTCCAATGCCGCCAGTACCGCGTCTACATGCTCTGGGGATCGTGCACAATGAGCGTAGTCCATGACGCTCGCTCACGCCATTCAGCAGCAACTCAATTGCGCCAGCATCCACGCTAATGTACACATCTTCGGGGCTCATGTAGCTGATGTACGGAGGGATGGAGCCGAAGTAGTCGTTGCCCCCAAGAGTCTGCCATTTCCCCACGGAATAGCGATTCCACAGGTGAAGGTGTGTTCTACATGCCGTGCATGAGTATCATGCCGTCTGCGTTAATCACAAAGTCGAGGTGCCCTCAATGTCGCCCTTTCGATGCGGCCAATCTTGGAGCCGACGACGAGAACGTCACATACACGTCCCTGCGTCCAAGATCCGTCCCCCCGACGAGACGTGCTCCACGGATGAGGACGGTGTCTCGACGGACCCAGTCATCTACCTCTCCATAATCCTCATCGGAGACGACCCATCCGCGGGATCGCTTCTCTTGGTGCTTAGCGCGAGAGCTTCCACAACGAGTTCCTTTGCCTTTTGCCTGACTCGTGATCGCACCAACATAGTGGACCCTTCCTCTTCAAGGATACAGAGCCGGTCCGCCAGGTAGAGAGAACTTCGATATCTTGGGCCCCACGATTACGAGAGCTGTACCGCCCTGTTTCATCTGGAGTGACCCTTCGATGCAGTTGCTCTACTATCGTAGGTGCCAGACCCTCAGATGGTTCGGTCCAAGAGCGCAACGCGCGGCCGAACTCGCGATAGTCTCGGAGCGATGGCGAGCATCTGCTGCTCACCGCCAGAGAGCTGATCGCCCCGGTTCTGAGTCTCTGCTGATCCAGAACTCCGCCAAAACCTCTCGATGGCGTCCCTATTCCTGAGCCACCAATGTCAAATTCTCCTCGACCGTAAGTCTGGCGAGTATCCCCCTACCTTCTGGTACATACGCGATGCCGAGACGAACAATCTCGAAGGGACGTAGGGACGTGATATCCGTCCCGGCAAATGACACCGGGCCGGTCCGAGACACCATTCCCGTGATTGCCTTCAGCGTCGTAGTCTTGCCCTGCTCCATTTCGACCCATCAGCGCTAAGCATTCGCCATCAGAGAGCGAGAAGGAGACGTCCTCACTCCAGCGCTCTCGCCGTAGAATCCGGATAGATGCTGGAGCTCGAGCAGACTCCGGCATGCCTGCCAACCCCGCCAAGGTACGTTGCCGACCGCCGCGTCATGAATGACGCCGGCGGGCTTCCGTCTGAGACAACGGAACCGCCCAACATCACGATAACCGGTCGGCGATCTCCGTGGTAAGGCCCATATTGTGCTCAATGAAGACTATCGTGTGGTCACTAGACAGGGCGCTGAGGAGGCTGTTCATGCTCTCGACGTCCTCGATCCCCATGCCGGACGTCGGCTCGTCGAGAAAGATGAGCCTCGAGCGGAACTCAGGGCCATGGCGACCTCGACCAGCCTTCGCTGTCCATGGCTCAAGGCTGAGACTGATGAACCCGCGAGAGACTTAAGCCCGACACGTTCCAAGATCCTGTAGCTTCCGTGACCTCGTGCCGTCTGTGGAGGACCGACCATATATCGAATAGGGCGCCGCGCGTGGACCCTACCAGACCCAACGGCTACGTTCTCGAGAACCGTCAACTCCGTGAATAGCGAGGTCACTTGGAAAGATCGGCCGATCCCCATATGTACCCGCTCGCGGGCTGAAGGTGAGTGATGTCTTTACCATCGAGTAGGACTTAGTCCTCCGGAGGGCCGCAGTTTTCCGGTCAGCAAATTGAATAGGGTGGTCTTGCCGGCGCCATTCGGTCCGATTATCGCCCGGGTCAGCCCGGACTGGAAGGTGAGTGACACTCCGTCGACTGCTATGAACGAACCGTAAGGACTTGAAAGGCGAACAACTTCCATTATGGGTGCGGTACGGCTGACCGGCGGCCCTGCAATCTTCTTCACGTGCCGACACGCGTCTCGTGGCGCAGGGCTGCCATCCGAAGGCGGAACCATGCGCGTAGATCGGTAATCAAACCCCATCAAGCCGCCTCTCAGCCCAATGGCGCTGAGAATCAGGGCGATGCCGAAGCAACATGGGCCAGCGGCTCCACACAAGCGCTAGACGATCACTAAGAACCGTGAACACCACGGCACCGAGGACCGCTCCAGCGACTGGAGCGAGATCCTCCGGGGATCGAGATCATCAGAATCGCAATTGCCCGTGCCCACGCTGACGGCGTCGATAGACACGGATTGAAGGTATAGGGCTGGGCTGTGCCAGCTGTAGCGGTAATTGCGCCGGAGATCGCAAAAGCCGTTATCTTGAGTTGTCGGACGTGCAGGCCAATTGCGGCAACGCGATCTTCATTATCACGGACGGCTTTGAGCGCGTATCCAAGCGGGGACTCGTTGAGTCGCGCTGCGGTCACGACAATGAGCGTGAACAGGAGGGCGGACACCACATACGTCGAGAGCGCATGGTTGAGCTGGAAAGGTCCTAGGGCTAGTAACGTCGACGGAACGCCACGAATCCCATCTTCACCGCCGGTTATACGCCTAAAGGCGTAAACCGAAAAGACTGCCAGCTGGGCAAGGGCGAACGTCAGCATCACACCCGGTATACCCCTCCGAGCGCTCGAAATCGTCCCCATAAAGGCGCCTCCAGCGGTGCCGGCTGCGACCGATACTAAGAGCGCGACGAGGGGCTCAGAGCCCCGCGAACAGTTGCTAGTGTAAAGGCGTATGCGCCCGCCCCGAACAAGGCTCCTTGTCCAAAGGAGAGGAGACCGCCCGTTCCCAGAAGCAGGTTACAGCCGATGGCGGCCATGGAAGACGAGGATTGGGGTGCCTAGCGAGGGTGGCAAAGCCACGGCGAGCGCACCAACAGCACCAATGGCAAAGACTAGATGGCGCAATACTGTCCGCTGTTCTCGAGGGGGTCGATCACGAAGATGGCCCACAGCTATACCCTTGGTAGCAACGGTCAATGCCGTGCCGGACTCGTTTCTCGCTGATGCGTCCTTGTACATCTAGGCGCTAGCCAACTCATGTCTTGTGGTCAGTAGCACGAGAGCCATGAGCACATAGACGAGAATAGAGCCTCCCTCTGGCCAGAAAACGATGCCGATGCTCTGTACGAGGCCTACTGCTAAGGACGCCAGGAACACGCCAGAGATGGTCGTCAACCCACCAATTACGACCACTGCAAAGGCGATACCCATGATCTCATCGCCTGAGCCTGGGGTGACGCCTTGCATCGGAGCTGCCAGAACTCCTGCGATTCCAGCTGTAGCGGCGCCGAGTGCGAAGGTACGTCTGAAGACTGAGGGTACGTTGACGCCGAGAGCGGCACTCATTTCACTCGACTCGGCACTGGCCTTGAGCTGTAACCCAAAGCGTGACCTCTGGATGATGAACCAGAGGATTAGCCCGATAAGCCCAGTCGCAGCCACCACGAACACTCGATAGACAGGCACTACTGCACTGCCGATCCTGAAAGACAACCACGCAGAAGGTCTGGCGCATCAACGGATTGCGTGAACGGGCCCCACACGAGTATCACCGTTTCGACGATAACGAGCGCAAGGCCGTACGTCCCCGGGATCTGGTGAATGTGACCAGCGGCGTAGAGCCGTCGCAGCAGTAGCCACTCGATCGCCATTCCTATTCCGCCGATCAGAAGTGGGACGATCACGATGGCAGGCCAGAACCAACCCGAGCGACCCGCCATCGTGATTCCTAGATAAGCACCAATCAGAAAGAGGCTGCCATGAGCGAAGTTGACGAAGTTCTGTACGCCAAAGATCAGCGACAGCCCGAATGCGAGCAGGAAGTACACCATCCCGATCACAATGCCATTCAGGAACTGCGCGAGCAATAGCGACAGGTCCATCTGAGACTACTACTCGCCCAGCGGTACGAGCGCGTCGCAGCCTGCCTCCGAAGGAGACTTATAGCTCTGCCCGCTGCTTAGGACTTCCACGAGATCATCCTCGTCTGCCATTTCGGCACGAGCCTTGCCGCGGAGAAGCAGATAATCCTTCAGCAGTTGGTGGTCATCGGCACGGATCTCGGACGGACCTGTGAGAGCATCATAAGTATAGCCTTCGAGCGCCTCAATGACCGCCTCGGGGTCCTGAGAACCAGCTCGGGCAACACCTTCGAGGATCATTCGCGCACCTTCATAGCCCTGTGCAGCCAAGGTGCCCGGCGTGCGTCCGTACTCGCCCCTGAATGCGTCGACGAACTCCTTATTACGCGACGTATCCACTGTGTGCCAGTATGCGCCGCCCATATAGACCCCTTCGAGCACCTCGGGGCCTAGCGCGCGCAACTGCTCCAACCCGGACGATACTGCCATCGCGAGCGTCAACTCATCCCGCAACCCAAAACTGATCGCCTGCTTCAACGAGGTCGTGGACTGTCCGCCGAAGTTGAGGAGTAGGAGCACGTCTGGGTTCGCGGCCCTGGCATTGTTCAGGTAAGACGAGAATTGGGTCTCATCAAGGCTGTGGTAGGAGTTGCCGACGTGCGTTGCCCCGGCTTCGGCAAGAAGATCCATGGTCGCGGTCAGCAGGCCCTCGCCGAACACGTAGTCGGTAGTAATCGTGTACCATCGCTTCAACTCGGGCTTCAGCTTCAGCAAGGGGTCCCACAGACTCCCGTACGTCCCCGTAGGTTGTGACTGCCCACCGGAACGTTGCGGTGCGGCACTCTTCTCCGGTGATGGCATCGGCGCCTGTACCGTCGTATATACACCTCCTTCGCGGTTAATCGTCTCGCTAAGCGCGAGCGCAATATTCGATAGTGTCGAACCAGTGAAGAACCTACCGCCTGGCCTAATGCATCTCGGCAGCGACGTACAGCTTCGTCTACACTCCCAGTGTCATCCACCTTCGATGTCCACGACAAGGCCGTGTCTCGATTCAGCCTCCTGGCTGCCAGCCTCACGCCCCTCGTTGCAGAGTTGGCCGGTCTCCAGCCGATGGGCCGGAGAGGGAGAACAGACTCACGAGATGGATGGGGCCTATGCCGTATGGTCTCGTCAGGACCTTGGGAGCCACTTGCCTTGGGCCGTGTCGGACTTTGGGGCGCCAACGCCCCACAAGCCGCCAGAGCAGGCCCGCTCATACCCAGGAGTCCAAGGGCGCCAATGCCGCGGAGGAGGCGGCGCCGGCTAAGCAATGCGGCGAAAGCGTGCTCCCTGTCTTTGTCGCTTCGGGATACACGTGTCTTCAAACTCCATCTATCAGCCCTCCGATCGATCTTCCTTGATGTCGGTCCATGCGTTTCATGTCTGCTCGAATTGACGGTCTCAACGCGAGGACTCCCCCAAATGTCGGAGACATTCACCTCCCTCCGTGCGCTGGGAACGTTCGCTGCCCTTGCGACCGCGGTGACCTTGGGGCGGGCATGGCGAGCCCAGCGAGGTCTGAACAATCACCTGTAATGGCGACGCGTGGGCTATCAGCGCCCACGTCGGTTGCAGATGCAAAAAACGGGGCGGGTCGCAGGACGGGGGCCGAACCGCTGTCGACCCCCGAACGAGGCCGAAGTGAAGTTCCCCGGTGAAGTTGAGACTGGATCCCGTGCCCCAAGTCTCCCAGCGGCATCTCGCCGCGCCGCGGCGATGTCGTACCGTCGCGAAGACCCGGCGTCCAAGCGCAGGAAGAGGCTGATTCGCATAGCATACCAGTGGGCAAACGATTGCGTCGAAAGGTAAGCACGTCGCGTCAAGAGCGACCATCGGCCCGGCGCTCGGCAGCTCGACTCCCGGAACCGGGAGCGACTCCGACGGTGCCTGCGGCGACGTGTCACCCCACCGAGTTCGCTGATGAGCAGCTCGCCCGGGGTGCTCGTCGCGAACGCGTCTTCGACGTCGCGGCCGAGACCCTGGCGTACATCTCGACTGGAGTGCGAGCCGTTCGAGGGCGGTCGAGTGGACCGGCCAAGCTCGGCAACCTGCGAGCGAAAGGTGCCCGGCGGGGGAGGCCGCGACGACGTCCTCGCCCACATCCGGGTGATCCCAGACGCGCCGACCACGAGGCGGGCAGGCGACGCCGGCCGCCCGTCCTCGAGCGCTTCGGCCGGGCCTACCCCGCCGCGATGGCCTGCCTCGCCGACGACCTCTGCTGACCCACGTCCCGCGGCACGCCAGTGGGATGGTTGCAGCCTTCGTCCGGACGATCTTCGCCCAGCCCGACGAGGCCGCGTCCCGCCAACTGCGGGCCGTGGCTGACGCTCGCCACG
Source organism: Acidimicrobiia bacterium (assembly GCA_027494135.1). Classification (GTDB taxonomy): domain Bacteria; phylum Actinomycetota; class Acidimicrobiia; order IMCC26256; family PALSA-610; genus JAOSJK01. The sequence goes on from JAOSJK010000002.1 coordinate 32,818, forward strand.
TCGTTCCCGAAGGCGGCCGAGATCCTACTTGGCGCGCAGGATGACGTGCTCGCCTATCCGGCCTGCCCACGCGAGCACTGAACGAAGATCTGGTCGACCAACCCCGCTCGAGCGGGTCAACTTCTGAGCTGGCCCGCCGCAACGACGTCGTCTGGCACCTTTCTGCGTGTTCTGTTGACGCTGGCGCCGAGTGGTTCAGTGGTCGGTGCCCCATCGTTGCCGAGGCCGAGGGTGGCCTGACCTTTCTGTCGAGCCCTCGTGGCTCCGACCTTGTTTGGGCCCTCTCCTCGGCTCGCCGCCAGATCGCCAGTGACCTCAGCGGCGTGACGACTCGACGGCAGGATTGTCCGAGGCCATCTGGAGCGGAAGCGAGGAGGAGACGCAGGTGGTCATCGTTGGGACGACGCGACACGCGCAGCGCACGCCACGGCAACGCGGTCGACGCGAGCAGGGACGTGTGATGTCGCCACGGTACCGTGGGTGCGCATCCTGCAGAGGTCGATCCTCCACGAATGGATCAGCGAGCTGGGTTCGGTGCGACTCGTCGCCATCGAAGGCGCGAAGGGCTTCAGGCTGCCGATCACCCGACGGCTCCTCGCCGCGGGGCATCGAGGTCGTGGACGTTTCCCACGCATCTGACGGTCCTTGGACGGCGGGCGAGCCGGAGCCGTGGCAAGTGACGACCCTGCCGACGCGGTGACGATCGCCCCGGATGGCCTGCGTGAGCGGGGGCCCGCCGCGCCTTCTGGTGTCGCATCTCGCCGCCGACCTCGCGCTCCTCGTCGACGCGCGCGATCAGCTCGTCGCCGAGGGCACCCGGATCCGCAATCGGCTCCACGCGCTGCTCCTCGCCTTGGCACCCGGGTATCGCGCCGAGACCGGCGCGCTGGAGTTCAGGGCGCTGCGTTGCGGACCGCTCGCCGCCTCGTCCGCGCAGGCGAAGCGTCTGACCCGATCCGGGCGTGGCTCGCGCTTTCGGCGATCCGTCGGCTCAGGCGATCGACGGAGGCCGCCGAGCCCGAGCGGGAGATCGGCGAGCTGGTCGAGGCGAGCGGCGCCTCACGCGTCCGGGCGATCTGCGGCGTCGGTCCCATCGTCGCCGCCAAGATCCTCGGCGAGACACGCTGGGGTTTGAAGGTGTTGGAGTCTTTAGGTCCCAGTTACCAACCCCGT
>JAOSJK010000003.1 GCA_027494135.1 Acidimicrobiia bacterium
TCCGGGCGCATGCGCACGGCTGCATCGTGAGGCGGACGTGGTCGCGCGTTCGCATTCGAACCAGCGGATGAGCCTCCCGGTCGAGCGTCGTCAGAACGAGCTCGCCGACCGCGTCGTCCTCGAACGGCACCGCCTTGCCCGACTCGGTCTCGATCAGCTCCGCCGGTACAGCCCGGCGCCGAGGAAGTGGAGGCCGTCGCCCTCCTCGCACTCCGCGCCGAGCGGCGCAGTCTCGCTCGTCCCGTAGACGTTCCGGGCGACCATCCCGAAGGCCGCCTCGATGTCGGCCCGGATCGAGGCGACCTCGAGACCCGCGTCGCCCGAGAAGACCCCCCTTTCGAAGCCCCGGGTCGAACGGTTCGAGGCCCTCCGCCCGCGCCGCTTCGGCAAGGTGAAGGGCGTACGACGGGGTCGAATAGAGGGCGCCGTCGACGTCCATGTCGGCCAGCAGCGCAAGCAGCCGCCGCGACTGACCGACGCCAACCGGCGCGACGCAGGCGCCGAGCGCCTCGAACGTCATGTGGTCGTTGACCCCACCGGCGTACATCGCGTAGTTCATGCATTCGAAGACGACGTCGCCCGGTCGAACCCCGGCGGTCCAATGGGCTCGCGCTCCGGCCTCGCAGTAGACCGCGGCGTCGTGGCGGGTCATCGCCATCCGCATCGGGCGCGAGGTCGTACCGCCGGTGGCCTGCATCCGGATCAGGCGGTCGAGCGGGGCCGCCTGGTTCGAACCGAACGCCGGCTGTCCTTCCACCGCCGCCTGCAGCTCGGACTTCTCGGTGAACGGCAGGTCTCGGAGGTCCTCCCGCGTGCGAACGCGGCTCGCATCGACGCCGGCGTCGCGCCACTTGGCCGCGTAGAACGGGCTGGCCTTGGCGGTGTACTTGAGCTGGCGGAGGAGCAGGGCGTCCTCGATGGGCCGAAGCTCGGCCGGCTCGATCGTCTCGAAGTCGGGATTCCAGAACGCCCCGATCGCCGAGCGGCCGCCGTGCGGCACGATCCGCTTCGATTCCAGCCCCGCCATCCGCACACGACCTCCTCGGGACGCAACCGAGTCGGCCCCATCATCCTCCATGCAGGGGTGCGACCGCGGCCGCACGGCTCGGCGGCGAGATTCTGCTTGAAGCACACGCCTCGACGCTTCCTCGTCGGGTTCAGGCCGTGTCTGGCCCGCCGGAGACCGAATGCCCTGGTTCTTGGTCCCCGTACCGCCGGACTTTCGTCTTCAAGTTCGAAAGCTGCGCTCGCGGGCGAACCGTTCGCTCCGCCACCCGCCCAAATGGGGTGGAGGCGTCAACTTGAAGAAGAATGCCGGCTGCGGGTGGGCGGGCTGCGGGTGGGCGGGCTGCGGATGCCGTTCCTCACGAAGGACGAGCGGCTCCATGCCTTCGCCAAGCAGGCCGGTGGCGGCCGCGTCTTGTGGTGACACGAGCTCAGCGCTAGGAGGTGGAGCGCCACGCGCCGAGGCGCGCTCGGCAATGTCGGCAACGTCGCGCAGCTGCCCATCGGCAACCGCGACCACGAGCTCGAACGCGGCCTCCTCCTTGGCGCGCAGGTCCGCCTCGTTCATCGCGTAGAACAGCCGCAATGCAACCCAGCCGAGGCGCTTGTTGCCGTCGACCAACGGATGGCTGGTCACGATCGAATGCAGGAGCGCTGCCGCCTTCCGGTCGAGATCGCCATACGCCTCCTCGCCGAAGGCCGTCGCCCGCGGCCGGGTCGCCGCGGCCTCCCGGGAGGCCGAGGTCGCGGATCTCGGGGGTCGTCCGGGGCAGCCTCGGCGGCGATGAGGAGGTCGTCGAGGTCGAGGTATTCCGTCACATGCTGCCGAGGCGTCGCAGCAACTCAGCGTCCTCGGCAACGATCCGGGCGAGAAGCTCGCCCCGGCGGCGAGATCGGTTCGAGACGTAGACCGCGATCGCCTCGCGGGCGACAGCCTGCATCGACCGCCGCTCCCGACGGGCAACCGGGCGCAGCGCTTCTGTCTCCTCCGGCGTCAGGCGCAGGGTCATCGGCATGGCCAGATGATACCGCCCGGTATCACCAGATGCCAGCGAGCTGGACACCGGCATCCCTCTTCCTCGGCGGCCGCGCCTCCGATCAGTCGCCCCCGACCGGAATCGGCGAGACGCTCGCGGGAAGCACTGAATGGGCGATCGGCCCCACGACAGCGAAGGTCTGCATGTTCGAATGGCCGCGCAGCTCGTGCGCCCCGAGCGGCTCACAGGCGAACTGGTCGCGGATGAGGAGCATCGTGCCCTCGCCGATGTGCACCCGGCCAGGCGGCCCGAGCTCCTGGAGTCGGCTGGCGACGTTGACCGTGTCGCCCCACAGGTCGAACGCGAGGCGTTGGCTCCCGATCACGCCACCGACAGCCGGCCCCGAGTGGACCCCGACGCGGAGAGCTGGAGCGGCTGCCCGAGAGCCTCGTGCCGGGCCGCCTCCTCGATCATCGCGAGGCCCAGGCGAACGACCGCCGGCGGCGTGGTCATCGTCGTCGGGCGTGAGTCCGCCCACGGCCATGTAGGCGTCGCCAATGGTTTTGATCTTGACGACATCGTGTTCCGAGGCGAGCTGGTCGAACGAGAGGAACAGCCTCCCCAGCACGTCGATGACGTCGCGCGCCCGGAGCTGGGCTGCGAGGGGCGTGAAGCCGACGATGTCACCGAAGAGCACGGTCACCGACGGATAGTCGACCGCGATCGTTCGCTCGCCGCTCAGCAGCCGCTCGGCGATCGACTCGGGCAGGATGTTGTGGATGAGCGCCTCGGACTTCTGATGCTCGACCGCGAGCTGCTCGGTCTGCTCCCGGATCACCAGGTCCTGGAAGAACACCCGGCGACGGTTGCGTTCGAGGATGTGGAGGGCGAGGAGCACGCCCACAGCGCCGGCCGCGAACAGCAGGACGTCCAGCACGAGGTTCGCGGGACCGCTGTACGTCGCCACGGCCACGCCGAAGGCGAGCCCGATGACGGCCGTGCGCAGGGCGGCGAAGATGAACCGGGTTCGAGACACGAAACCCCGGGCGAAGAGAAGCGTCGCCGCGGCCACGCCGTAGCCGGGCAGCGCCCCACCGATGGTCGCGAGCGCCAGGATCACCACGCCATTTGCGGAGGTCAGCAGAGCCGCGAGCAGGTGCTGGCGGTCGAGCGTCGTCGTCCAGCGGGCCAGCAGCGCGATGGCCACGCTGAGGGCGGACATGGCCAGCCCGGCCGGGATGGCGAGCTCCGGCGCGGGCTCGTCGACTGCGGCAGCAAGAACGCCGCCGGCGCCCAGATCACGGCCGACGCGATCGAGATCATGAGGTAGCCGTTCAGGCTCTCGGCGCCGGCCTGCCGCTGGTAGCGCCGTTCGAGGGCGTCGTCAAGGAACCGCAGCGACAGCGGATGCAACGCGCCACGGGTCGTCACAGGCTCGGCCATGGATGCAGCCTAGAGCCGTTGACCGACTAGAGCCGGGGTTACCGGGACCGGATCACCCGCAGGCGGCTCCATCGGCGTCATGAGCTGGAAGTAGTTGCCGTCGGGATCTTCGAACGTCGCGATCCACGAGTCGGGGAAGCCCTCGAACGAGTACGGCTCGGCGACGACCGTCGCGCCGGCGGCCTGTGAAGCGCGCCGCCTCGCCCTTGACGTCGGTCGTCTCGATGTTCCAGATCAGCCGCCCGGGGCTGGGGTTGCGGCCCTTGACTTCGCTGTGCGGCCCGATCGAGATCGAGCCCGTCCCGACCGTCCAGGTGCTGTAGCTCTCGTCGCTGTAGGTCGGCTCGCCGAGCAGCTTCCGGTAGAAGGCCACGAGCCGAGCCGGATCCTCCGAACCGATGAGCAGGCTGTTGAAGTTCATGGACGCGCTCCTTCTGCAGATGCCGGAACGGTAGCGCGACTTGGAGCATCGGGAGGTGGCGCCGCTGACCGTACGCGATACATCGCGCGGTAGTCCCCTCGATGCTCAGCAGGTGGTCATATTCGCGACTGTGGCGGCATAAGGGGAGGGGCAACCGCCTCATACCCAGCGGCCTTCCGCACGCGCCATGCGTGCTCGGGTGTGAAATCAGGAGCGGGCAGGTCGAATCGGCGTCGTTAAGGCCTCCATACCGGGGAATGACCAGCACCTGAGCAGCGGCGATGTCAAGGTCGGATCAGGCAGGGGGTTTCGGCGCCCTCGAGCAGCCCTGTGGCGTCGGCAAGGGTCCGGGATGAGCGGACGAGCCTGCGTTCGCCGGCCGTACACTCGCGACGTGGAACCGCTCGCCCGGCCGGAGATCGGCCGGCTCGCGCTACCCGCGCTCCGGGAGATGGCAGCGTCGATCCCGGAGATCGACCACTACGAGCTCGATGGCATCCCGCTGTTCCACATGCCGGCCGCAGGAGCGACCATCCTGACGCTCGCGTTCGGCGTGGGCCGGGCGCACGAGCCCGTCATCCAGAGCGGGATGACCCCACCTCGCCGAGCACCTGATCCTGACGGCGATCGATCAGGCGCTCGATCACTCGAACGGGTCGACCGAGCCGTTCCGAGTCACCTTCACGATCCGAGCCTCGCCGGGAGATGCGAGCCGCTTCCTGCGCGACGTGTGCGACCAGATCGCTCGGCCCCGTCTGTCCCGAATCCACGAGGGAGGCGAATGTCCTTCGCTCCGAGGCCGCCGTCCGTTCGAACGCCACCTCGATCGAAGGACGGCTGAACTTCCTGCGGGTCGGCTACCGTGGCCTCGGCAAGGTCGAGCTCCCCGAGTTGTTCCTTCGGCACCTCGACCCGGAGGTGCTCAGGGAGTGGATCGCACGCCACTTCGTCGCCGGGAATGCCGCGATCTGGATCCTCGGCCAGCTGCCGGACGATCTGTACATCGCGCTGGAGCCGGACCGCCCACGCCGCTGCCGACGTTCGAAACGATCCCCGGGTTCGAGGGCCCGACGATGCTGCTCGACGAGGTCGGTGGGGTTGGTGCGTCATTCGACGTCGAGCCCAGCCTGGCGGTCGAGGTCGCCCTCAGGACGATCGAGCAACACCTGAAGCGGGCGCTGCGCGTCGAACGCGGTCTCGGTTACGCGATCTCTGCCGAGTACCGGCCGGTCGAAAAGGACCGGGCCGTCGCATTCGTCTTCGCGAGCTGTCTGCCCGAGAAGGTGGCGGATGTCCAGCGCGCGATGCTCGAAACCATCGACGACGTGGCTGCACGCGGTCCGTCGGAGGACGAGATCGCCGACTACTGCGAGACCTTCCTGCGAGACGCCAGCGACCCGATGGCCTATCCGGCTCGACTCGATCGGCGCGTGCAGGACACGCTCATGGGGATCGAGCCGACGTCGGTCGCGACCCGGGTCGACGAGATGTGGCGCCTCCAGCCAGACCAGGTGGCGGCCGCGTTTCGCGCGGCCCGCGAGACGATGCTCCTGCTGCTCCCGGCGAATGCCATCCGCCGAATCGGGCATTCAAGCCCTACCCGCAACCGCCACCGGGGCCGCTCGGCGAAGGTCAGACCTTCGAGTTCGTCCCCGCCAAGGGCACCACAGATCGATCGTCGCCGGACGCCGAAGCTGTTCGTCGGCGCGCAGGGCCTCACCGTCGACACGCCGGCCGGAAGGTATGCCAGCATCCCCTGGACCGACTGTGGCCGTCATCCGTGACGACTACGAGCGCGCAATCTGGCTCGCGATGGTTCGTCGGTCGTCATCACGCCCGAGTCATGGCGGAACGGGTACGGCGCGATCGCCACTGGTCGATCGGTACGCCCCGGCAGCCGTCGTGGTGCGCTGACAGGGTTCCGCACGCGCCGTCCACCTGCGCCGTCCACGCGCCGTCCCGCACGCGCCGTTCCCGGACGGCGGTTTTGTCATCCGCCCATCACAAGGGCATTCGTCCGCGATGTCGACGGCCGCCCGGCGAAACCGCGCGGACTTTATCCCGCCGTGAACGTGCCGCGGAAGGAATTCAGCTCCGCCGCGGCCGTGAAGCGGGATCCGGCGTGACGAGTGTCCGCAGGGTGGGCATTAGACAGAAACGCGTCTCTCCGGAGGCGTACGGGCGGGCCGGAGTCGTACAGGGGGCCCGGAGGCGACCCGGCGCGCCTGCGCTATAGTTGCTCGAGCAACAACCTGCAGCCGGACGCCCGGGCCGACCCAGGACGCCCGGGCACCGCGGGGCCCCCCGGTCGGACGCCGAGTCACGAGTGGGGAAGACGATGTCCGATGCCACCGCCAATAGCTGGGAAGACAACCTGATCGCCGATCTACGAGCCAACGGCGGCCGCGCGAGCAGCGGGCCGCTGGCCGGCGAGGCCCTCCTCGTGCTGTACACGACCGGGGCGCGGACGGGCCTGCCCCGTCGGGCCGTCCTGTCGGTGACGAGAGACGGTGAGGACTACGTGGTCGCCGGGACCGCCGGCGGCCGGCCTTCGAACCCGAGTTGGTTCGCGAACCTCCGGGCCAACCCCACGGTGCGGTTCGAGGCCGATGGCCAAACGTTCACCGGGACGGCGACGGTCGCCGAGGAGCGGATCGCGATCGGCTCTGGGGCGCCCACGTCGCCGTCCTGCCGCGCTTTGCCGCCTATCCGGAACAGGCCGGCCGCATCATCCCGATGGTTCGCCTCCGCCCTCAGGCCTGACCGCGGGCCCGACCTCGCTGTGCCGTGCTCTCGCCGCCCTGCAATCCGCACTGCGGCGGGCGGACCTGCACCCGTTCCCAGTCACGATTCCTCCTTGAAGCACACGCCTCGACCCTTGTCTGGCGATTTGGCCGAGACACGAAGGGCAATCTGACTCGAGAACGTCGCACCTTTCTGCTTGAAGGACGAAGGCAAGCACGCCGGAACCAGTACGGCTCCACGCAATCCACCAGATTCCGGTTGGGTGCTCGCTTCAAGCAGAATTCCGCCGGCCACCCACCGCGACGGCCGCGGCCCGCCCTTGACGATGGGCGCCGTCCCACTGGCGTCACACGCACACATCAGGCTGGTCACGCGGTCGTACCCGCGGCGAACTCGTGACGCTCGCCGGTGGCGTCGTAGGGTGGCGCCAGCGAGCGACTCTCCCGCCGATCTCGTCATCACCGGCTGCATCGCCCGGTGCACGACGACCGTGAGAGGATCACGTTCGAGGAAGACGCGACCATCGTCGTTCGAGACGGGGTCATCGAATCGGTCACCGGCGGACCGACCGGCGGCCCGGGCATCGAGCCGCCGACCACATCGACGCCCGCGGCCGTGGCGATGCCGGGCCTCATCAACTGCCACACCCACGCCCCATGGTCACGCTGCGCGGCGTCGCCGAGGACGTCCAGACCGACGAGTGGTTCAACGACTACGTCTGGCCGATCGAGTCGAACCTCACCGAGGAGGACGTGGAGCTCGGCGCCCGACTCGCGTGCGCCGAGATGATCCGCGGCGGCGTGACGACCTTCGCCGATCACTCTTCTCGATGGACGCCGTCGCCGCCGTCGTCGCGGAGGCGGGCATTAGGGCTCACCTCGGCGAGGCCTTCTTCTCGTCCCAGGGCCCGGCGGGCCGCGAGAAGTCCCTCCAGTTCGCGCTGGACCATCGCGGGAAGTCGGGCGGCCGAATCACCACCGCCCTCGCCCCGCACGCGCCGTACACCGTCGACGGCGCCGACCTCGCCGCCACCGCCGAACTCGCGCGCGAGCACCAACTCCCGATCCACATCCACGCCTCGGAGAACCGCGACCGTGCCGAGGTCAGCCTCGAACGCCACGGCGTGACCCCGATCGAGGTCTTGCAGCAGACCGGGATCCTCGACAGCGACGTCCTGATCGCGCACGGCACGGGCATCCTCGACCGCGACCTGCCCGTCCTCGCGAGCGCGAAGGGTCGCGTCGCCGTGGCCACCGCCCCGCGCGGCTACCTGAAGTTCGGCTGGCCGACGACCACGCCCGTCCGGGCCCTGCGCGAGATCGGCATCGACGTCGGCCCGCCACGGATGGCGCGGCCTCGAACAACTCCCTCGACGTCTGGGAGTCGATGGCCCTCACGGCCCTCATCCAGAAGTCGACCACCCGCGACCCCCGCTGGCTCACCTCCCGCCAAGCCCTGCACCACGCGACGCTGCAGAGCGCCCGCGCCGTGGGCCTCGGCGAGACGATCGGCAGCCTCGCCCCCGGCCGGCGTGCCGACATCATCCTGGTCGACCTGGCCGGCCCGCACACCCAGCCGGTCCACGACGTCGCGGCAACCCTCGTCCACAGCGCCCACTCGTCGGACGTCCGAACGACGATCGTCGACGGCCGCGTCCTCATGCGCGACCGCGAGCTGCTGACGATCGACGTGGCCGCCGTTGTCGTCGCAGAGATGGGGAGCGGATGCCGGCCCTCCTCGACCGAAGCCACGGTCGGCGGATCCAGGACTACAACACCTAGCGAATCGGCCCCGGTGACTCAGGTGATCGTGTCCGCCGTGCGTGTATAGGGCCGCCGCCGAGGGCTATCAGGCCGACCAGCGCCAGCCCGAACAGGATGAATCCGAATCCGACGATCGAGAGGCGAGCGTCGATCAGCGCCGTGCCCGGGATCACGGCGAGCAAGCCGACGAGGAGCGAGATCCCGATCCAGCGCTGGCTGTCCGGCCGGGGCACGAGTGCGACCACAGCGAGGACCAGGCCAAAGACGAGGCCCAGGAACCCGCCCAGCAAGAGCACGACGCCGAGCGAATCGGAGCCCAGGTAGACGCTGGCGGCTCGGACCCCAGCGCCCACGAGCCCGAGCGCACCAATCCCGGTGAGCCCCAGCGCCACCCGCGCCACGCAGCGTTCGAACGGCGTCCGGCCGGCAAGCGCGATGAGGAGCGCGCCGGCCCCGACGAGCGCCAACACGAGCAACTCGGGAGTCAGGCCGCCTAGGCTCCGGGCACCCTGCTGGGCGACCCCGACAATGGCGGCGGCAGCACCGCCGAGAAGAAGCAGGGCACCACCCGTTCGGCCGATCATCGATCCATTCGTTAGATGCGCCGACCATCCAGGCGTGCGGCTGCCGTGACCAGGTGGCAAGGGCCGAACGTCACCGAGTACGACGACGACGTCGCGCAGAAGGGGCTAATCCCACCAGAACGGCCAGAGACCCTCGTTGACGAGCTGCGGCGCGTAGTCGCGGATCGAGCCGGCGCCCTGGTCGATGTTGTCCGTGCAGAAGGCGTAATGCTCGGCCGAGATGGCCGTCGCGGACTCGAGATCCCAGCGAGTACGTCGCCCGCTTCCCGGGCCGGAGCGCGGAGGACCTCACCGACGAGGACATCCTGCGCGAGGTCCTGAATACCGTCGGCAAGCCCGGCCGGCTCGGCGCGGACATTCGCTGCGTGGTGTCGGTCTCGATGCTGACCGAGGGCTGGGACGCCAACACGGTCACCCACATCCTCGGCATTCGGGCGTTCGGGACGCAGCTGCTGTGCGAGCAGGTCGTCGGACGGGCCCTGCGGCGGGCGAGCTACGACACCAACCCCGACGGGCTATTCGAACCGGAATACGCCGAGGTCCTCGGCGTCCCGTTCACCTTCCTGGCCACGACCGGCAAGGGCAAGGTTCGGGCGCGCAAGCCGGTGCTCGTCGTTCGATCGCTGCCCGAGCGTTCGAACCTTCGGATCGAGTTCCCGCGGGTCGTCGGCTATCGCTTCGAGATGCCCAAGGAGCGCATCGAGGCGACCTTCGACGAGCGCTCGATCCGAGCTTTCGACCCGCGACGTCCCGACGAAGACCGAGCTCGACCCGATCGTCGGCGAGATGAAGCTGCCCGACCTGCCGCTCCGTGAACACCGCCTCAACACCGTCGCCTTCGCGATCGCCAAGCGGACGCTCGACAATTACTTCCGCGACCCCGAGGGCCGTGCGAAGCCCTCGGCTGTTCCCGCAGCTCGTCACGATCAGCCGCCGCTGGATCGACGAGTGCGTCGAGCCGTACCTCGGCGACGGCGCCTTCCCGCAGATGCTGCTCCCGGCCGAGTGGAGCCACGCCGCGGCGGAGAAGATCCACCGCGCGATCACGAACGCCACAAAGGGCGAGCGCCGCCTCGTCCCGACCCTCCGCGCCTACGACTCGATCGGCTCGACCGACGACGTCTACTTCGAAACGACGAAGACGACCTACGACACGACCAAGAGCCACGTGAACCGCGTCGCCCAGGACTCCGGCTGGGAGACCGAGCTCGCCGCAAAGCTGGAGGACATGCCCGAGGTCGTCAGCTACGTCAAGAACCAGGGCCTGAACCTGAAGATCCCGTACAGCTACGAGGGCCGCGCCGCCAACTACGTCCCCGACTTCCTCATTCAAATCCGCGACCGTCACTCGACCGGCGACGACGACCTCCTGACGCTGCTTTTGGAGGTCTCCGGCGAGGCCAAGAAGGAGAAGCAGGCCAAGGTCGCCGCGGCGAACGATCTCGATCCCGGCCGTCAACAACTGGGGCGGCCTCGGCCGCTGGGCCTTCCTCGAGGTCACCCACATGGAGAACGCGGCCGACCTGATCCGGTCGCGCTACCTCGGGCCCGTGGTGGCTGGACGATGAAGCGACTACTTCGATCGCTTCGCCTGAAGCCACCGAACGGGCAGACCAAAGGACGGGTCCTCGGGCAGCCCCGGGAGCGATGGGACCGACACGCTGTCGTCGAGCGCCGGCCAGTAGATTGCCGCCCCGTCTCCCTCGAGCACCATGTCGCACCGTTGGGCGTCGGTTGCATCCGACAGAAACCCGAACCACTGGAACGGCACCGTCAACTCGCGACCGTCGACGAGTCGAACCCACACGGAACCGGGGACGATCCGGACCTCGGCCGCGCGCGGCCAGGTCTCTGGGAGGCTATGGACCGAAGTACTCATGCCAACGCCTCAGGAACTCCTCGCCATGCGCCCTGACGACCGTCTCGATCCGCCGAAGATCGCGCCGAGTGTAGCCCGTGCTGCCCTCTTCGACGACCGGGTCGAGATTGAAGACCGCCTCCTTGCCGGGCGACGAAACATGGACATGCGGCGGATCGTGCTCCCGCGAGTGGAAATGGAACCGGTGAGGGCCGATCCGCAGCAGGGTGGGCACGCCGACCTCGCGACATGGTCGGCGGGCGAGGATTGTCCGGTTCGGCGGTTCACTGCGGCTTACTCGCCAGCCGGAGGAAGGGCATGATCAGCCTGCTTCGACGCTTTCTAGGCGAATCGGGGGCCGCACGACCAGCACAGCGCCCGACGCCGCCGATTGTCATGCCGGACCTGCCTACGCGCACGGTTCGGATCGCAGGTCAACATTCAACCATCGAGCCCGGAATCAGTCATGTCTGACAAGATCACGCCCGTCCGCTCGCTCGGGCACGATGGCGCGAGCCGCCCGAACATCCCGACCGCCGAGCTCGAGTCGTTCGTCCGGGACGAAGAGAAGAGGCCGACCATCCTGCGCTACCCGCGCGACCCGACCCTCGACCCGCAGCTTGTCTGGAAGGGCAAGGACGAGCAGGACGGCCGCGACCTCGAGGTGCCGGCGGTCCCGATCTACATCGAGGAGACGATCGACCGCTCGCGCTGATCGAGGACCTGCGCTCGACGAGCGAGGGCCGCCGGACCGAGGAGCAGCTCGGCTTCTTCGGGCCGTACACGGACCTGACGTTCGACGAGAAGGTCGACTTCTACCGCCACGCCGGCAAATGGTCGAACCGGATGATCCTCGGCGACTCCCTGCTGGTGATGACCAGCCTCGCCGAGAAGGAGGGCCTCAAGGGCCAGGTCCAGACGATCTACGTCGACCCGCCGTACGGGATCAAGTTCGGCTCGAACTGGCAGGTCTCGACTCGCCGGACCGACGTCAAGGATGGCAAGCTAACAGATCTCACCCGCCAGCCTGAGCAGGTTCAGCGCCTACCGCGACACGTGGGAGCTCGGCGTCAATTCATACCTGAGCTACCTTCGCGACAGGTTCAACGTCGCACGGGATCTCCTTACGCCCAGTGGATCGGTATTCGTCCAGATCGGCGACGAGAACGTCCATCTGGTCCGCTCGATCCTCGATGAGGTCTTCCACCCGAGCAACTTCATTTCGCAGATCGCGTTCAGAAAGACAGCCGGGCGACCGGCGAATTCTTGCGCCAACGGCTGATTACGTCCTGTGGTACGCGAAAGAGCGCGGGGCGGTGAAGTATCGGCCGATCTACCGGCCGAAAGGCGTCGGCCTTGCCGGGTCGGACGCGTATGACACAGTTGAAGAGCCCAACGGGAGGCGTCGGCGGCTGACACCGAGTGAGAGGTCCGGCTCCGTCCCAATTGCCGGCCGTGTACTCCGCTACCAGATCCTCACGTCACCCCGAATCCGGAGAGGCCAGGACCGGGATTACCCCGTTGCCGTCGACGGTCGGGAGTACCTGCCAACGTCGGGCGAGTGGAAGACGAATCGAACTGGGATGGAGCGCCTCATCGCGGCCGGAAGAGTAGCCGCCACCGGGGGCGGCCTGTCCTACATCCGTTATCTCGAGGACTTTCCCGCGTTTCCCTACAACAACGTCTGGGAAGACACGCAGTCAGGCAGCGCGATGGAAAAGGTGTATGTCGTCCAGACAAACACCAAGATCATGGAGCGCGCTCTCCTGATGACGACAGATCCCGGCGACCTTGTGCTCGACCCGACGTGCGGCTCTGGCACGACGGCCTACGTCGCCGAGCAGTGGGGGAGGCGCTGGATCACGATCGACACGAGCCGCGTCGCGCTCGCCCTCGCACGCTCGAGGCTGATGGCCGCGAAGTACCCGTGGTACCTGCTCGCCGACTCGGAGGCCGGCGTCCGCAAGGAAACCGAGCTGACCGGCCGGGCGCCGCCGAGCCCGATGCCGGCGACGACCGGCGATGTCCGTCGGGGCTTCGTGTACGAGCGCGTGCCGCACGTGACCCTGAAGTCGATCGCCCAGAACCCCGACATCCGCGAGGGCATGACGCGCGAGGAGATCGACGCCGCCATCGCGCGCCACGCCGAGACCGAGACCCTGTTCGACCGCCCGTACGAGGACCGAAGGTCGTGCGCGTGTCGGGCCCGTTCACGGTCGAGAGCCTGTCGCCGCACCGTGTCCTTCGAACCGGGCCGGAGGACGAGTCGCCCGAGATCCCGGCGCCCGTCGAGTCGGTCGACGCCAGCCGCTTCGTCACGACGATCCTCGACAACCTCCGCAGGGCCGGGGTCCAGAACGGCAAGCGCAACGAGCGGCCTCGAATTCCAGCCGCACCTGCATCCAGGCCGTCGGCACCCGCGTCTACGTCCGGGGGTAGGGGAGACACCGAGAGCGGCAAGGCGGGACGGCGGCGATCGCCATCGGCCCCGAGTTTGGGACCGTCGGCCCCGAACTGGTCCGAGACGCCGCCAAGGAGGCCGTCAAGATCGCCGACCTGCTCGTTGTGTGCGGCTTCGCGTTCGACCCGCTTGTAGGGGAGGAGGCATCGAGCCTCGGGCGCCTGACGATCCTGCGCGCCCGGATGAACCCGGACCTCGCGATGGGGGAGGACTCTCAAGAAGACCGGCACCGGCAACCTGTTCATGGTCTTCGGCGAGCCCGACATCGATGTCCGCGAGGTCTCCTCGAACGGCTCGGCCGACGAGGCGATGCTCCAGGTCGAGATCCGCGGCCTTGACGTTTACGATCCGACCACCGGCGAGCTACGGACGTCCGCGCTCGACAGCGGCGACAACCCGATCGCCGCCTGGTTCCTCGACACCGACTACGACGGCGACGCCTTCTTCGTCCGCCACGCCTACTTCACCGGCGCCGAGGATCCCTACGACAAGCTCCGGCGTGCGATCAAAGGCGTCATCGCGCCCGAGGCCTGGGACTCTGTCAACTCGACCGTCTCCCGCCCCTTCCCGCGCCCGCGCTCGGGCAAGATCGCCATCAAGGTCATCAACCACTACGGCGATGAGGTCCTGAAGGTCATGGTGCTGCGGTGAGCGGATCCCATGTGCTTTATGAGCTGTGCCATGTCGATCACCCATAGAAACGTGAGTCCAACCCTTGACGTCTCCTAAGTTGAGCACCCGCATTGACACGTCAGTACTATTCGCCTGCAAGGAACTCCCTGTTGGGTCGATTCCAACGGAGAGGGGAGGGGTGAGAGGGTGCCAATGCCCACGCTAGAGGCGCGACCAGCCTTGCCGACTCTCGATCCACCTAGCACCACTCCATCGCTCCTTGATCGCGTCCGGCGCGCGTTCTCTGGCCCACCAGAGCCGTCGTCGCCCTCTGTGCAGCCGCAGGCACCATCCAACTGGGACAACGTTGGGCTCGCCGTCGAACGCTCGGTCGAGACATTCGTGGCTGCCGTCTCCGGGATCCAGAACATACTGTGGATCAGGGCCCGCAGCGCCGGTCCCCGAGTTCACTTCCTCGTTGCCGCAAGCGGAAGTTGGGCGGACACGATCGACAACATCGAGGATCGTATCTTCCCGTTGGTAAAGCGGAGCGGGAAGGCGTTTGACTACGACGTGGTCGAGGCGACCGACATTGACCACGCCGGCTACGTTCAGGTCCACCCGGTGCGTTAGTCTGAGTGTCCGAGCGCCACACGCACCGAACGGCCGCGGAGACGAACGCCAGCCTCGCTGCCAAGTTGGAGGCTGCTGGCGGTTCCTCGGCTCGTCTGGGTCCCAACATTCATCTTCTACGCACTCGTCCAAGTGATAGAAGCGCGATTAGCTGATCACAACGAGCACCATGGCGAGCATTCCGATCGCATGGCGGCGGTGTACCACCGGCGAGCAGCGCGGCCGGGCCCGCGGGGTACCGGAAGCTCCAGAAGCTGAGTTGCGACTGGCGGTATCGCGGCACAGTTCCCGCAGGAGGCGACCTCACCGACGCGAAGAGGTGGGCGCAGGACGTCGCGGCTTCGATTCGAGAGCCCCTTCCAGATCCGCTTTAGCTACGCATCCAGTCGCGAGCAACGTCTCCCACAAGCGCTGATCCACGCCGATGCGGCGATCGGCGTCCGCACTTACGCGAACATACGTTCTCATCGGTGTGGACGAACTGTGGACAGAATCCAGCTGGCTGAGAGTGAGCGTTCGAAACTTCGTGGACAACCTGCTGGTTCCAAATCGAACAGCATGGGAATATGCAGTCTCAGCTGCATAGAACTGCAGCAGCTGCGAGGATCCCGGTGTAGTAGGGAGCCCGAAATGGCCTCCATGGACCCTGAGCACATTTCGCGCCTGCTATTGCAGCTCGAGAACGTGCTCCGGCTGCGGGCGCTAATCGGCAACGCCGAGGCTGACTTGGACGGTGTCCCGGAGCCAGACCCCGAACTCCTCGATGCTTATCGTCGGGCCACAGCTCACCTTGAAGCCCAAGCAGATCGGCTAAGGCGCAGGACGGAATGACGACCGCCACGAACCTGTCAGCCGAGGCGCCGGTCAGGGTCTTATGTGGCGTCCGCGCAGCGACCTACCGGCCCGACGCGCCGAGGATGTTGGTCGCGACCGCGCCGAGCTTGATATTGGCGCCCTCGAGGACCTTGTGCAGGCGCTCGGCCTCGCGGCTCCGCTCGCCGACGAGACTCTTGCGGTAGCGGACCAGCTCGCGCAGCTCCCGGCCGGCCCGGTCGGGCACGAAGGACGGCCGCAGCAGGCCGTGGCGCAGCAGGTCGGCGATCCACTCGGCGTCATGGACGTCGGTCTTACGCCCCGGCACGGCCCGCATGTGGCGGGCATTGACGAGCAGGAGCTCGAGGTCGTGGCCCTCGAGCAGGTTCCAGATCGGCTTCCAGTAGACGCCGGTCGACTCCATCGCGACGGTCGTCACCCCGTGCTCCACCAGCCAGTCGGCCAGACCCAGCAGCTCGGCGGTCATCGTCCCGAACGTGCGGATCTCACGGGCCTCGGGGCGTGATCGCGCAGGCGACGACGGTGTCGCGGTGGATGTCGAGCCCGGCACAGCGTTCGTAGACGACGTCCATGACCACACCGCTCCTCTCCAGCGCGGCGGGCGGGCGACCTCGACCTTCAGACTCTAGCCTGCGTGCTTCCCCGGATCGGGAGCAACAATGCGTTGGTGCCTCGAGGTCGCCGGGACCAGACTAACGACGGACTCATGGCACCAAGGTAACCCGACCTCTGCCACCCACCGCCGCGATCATTTTCACACTGCGTGGCGGCCGAGAGGCCATGGAGGACTAACGGACGCGGTGGCTCGGCGACGAGACGTCGCGCGTCCTCCGATCGGTGGGCTTCGAGACCTCGAGCTGGCTCGAAAACGTCGCGATGACTGGCGGAGCAGGGGAGCTAGGTGAGTTTGACGATATCGGTCATGACCGATATGGTGACCGACGACGGAGGCGCACATGGACGACTCCGGATCTGTCGATCCAGCACCGGATCGAAGCCAACCCCGAATACGCCGAACTCCCCGAGGCCGAAATTCGGCGCCAGCGGCTCATCCAGCGGCTGGTGGCGGAGCGGAAGGCCAACGGGCTGACGCAGGCCGCCGTCGCCAAGGCCATGCGCGTCGGCCAGTCAGTCGTCGCGGAGATCGAGTCGGCCAAGGGCGACATCCGGTACTCGACGCTCGACCGCTCGCCGCCGCCGTGTCGCATCGTCGGGTCAGGCTCGAGCTCGTCAGCGACTGAACCCGCGAGCTCCGGCGCGCGACTCGATGCCGGGGAGGGTTTTCCTCCATAGACGAGGCCCCGGGGTCTGGCCGTATAGTCGGGCACGGCCCCCGGTGTCGTACTGCGAGGCGGGGGAGGGAAGTGTTCGAGCCAGGCTGGCGGCACGGGAGTCTCGCGCTGCTCGAGACTCCGGACGAGCGGTGCGAAACCGCGCACGCACGAGCGGTCTCCCGCGACGAGTCCCTTCTGACGTCGGCGAGAGCCGCGCGTGGCTGACGGCGCCGGCGATGCCGCTCGGACCCAGCGCCATCGCACGGCGATGGCCCACAGCACGCTCACGATCCTGCTCGACCGCGCCGGCGGTCGTGTCGAGTTCACGGAAGCGGATTATCAGCGCGTCGTCGCCCGATATGGCGGCAGGTCCGAGATGAACCTGCGTCTTGAAGTCGTTCGTCAGGCTGGTCGACCCGACATGCTCGTCGCCCGACTCGAGCGCAAGCCGGCCAAGAACCTCGACCTGCCGAGTTGACCGAGCTCGTCCGCGACGCCGCCAAGGAGGCCGTCAAGATCGCCGACCTGCTCGTCGTGTGCGGCTTCGCGTTCGACCCCCCGGGTGGTGGAGGAGGCCTCGAGCCTCGGGCGCCTGACGATCGTGCGTGCCCGGATGAACCCCGACCCGGCGATGGGCGACGAGCTGCTCAAGAAGACCGGCACCGGCAACCTGTTCATGGTCTTCGGCGAGCCCGACATCGAGGTCCGAGAGGTCCCCCGAATGGCTCGGCCTCCGATCCGCACCTCCAGGTCGAGATCCGCGGCCTCGACGTCTACGACCCGACCACGGGCCAGTCCGCTCCTCCTCGACCGACGACATCGCCGCCTGGTTCCTCGACACCGACTACGACGGCGACGCCTTCTTCGTCCGCCACGCCTACTTCACCGGCTCCGATGACCCCTACGACAAGCTCCGCCGCGCCCCTGCGCGCCGACATCTCCGACGACGCTTGGGCGACCATCAACTCGACCGTCTCCCGCCCCTTCCCGCGCCCCCGCTCGGGCAGGATCACCATCAAGGTGATCAACCACTATGGCGACGAGGTGCTCAAGGTGATCGCGCCGTGAGGGCGCGGCGGCGCACGGAGACGCCCCACGCCGGCGGCGCATCCAGTTGCGGTTGGCAGCATCGCGCTGGGCTGGATCCTACGGGTGAAGACTGGGACAGCGCGCCCATCTGCGCTGAATCGAAATGACAACCAACCCGTCACGACTCGCACCGACAAGGGACACGAACGTCGCGACTGGCGACGTACCTGAGTCGAGGGGTGCACCGAATGATCTCGGCATCGAGTTGGTGGTGGCGGATCCAGGGACTGAGCGGCGATCGATCAAGCTGTGGCGCTTGGTGACCTTGCACGTGCCACCGTTGGTCTCCCCTTCCCCGGGCCGTCTACTTCGAAGCCGCGCGTCGCCGTTGGCTGTTGCTTGCACGTGACCGAGATGGCCAGTGGAGCGGCTTTGCGCTGTTTCGATCTAGCGGAATGCGATCAGGTTGACACAACTTGTCACGGCGCCATCCGTTCGTAATCGCGGGATCGCCCGGCTCCTGATCGAGCATCTGTCCAGACTACGCCACTAGCGCAGGTATTGGTGTGGTGTCGACTGGACTACGGACTTGGACGGATGTGGTCAAGCCTTGATCCGCGAGCGGCGCGGAGAGCGGGGTGGCCGAGGGCAACAGGCCACGACTCTCGTTAGTTGGTGGCGGGACCATGGTCAACCAACGTTGTTTTCAGGACGGGCCCTGTCGAGGTGCGTGCATCGGTCGACATGAACATCATTCGAGACCTAGTAGAGGCCAATCGGCGGACGCAGCCGATCTAAGGCGCTCCTTAACGACGACCGACGATCAACTCGATCTGGTCCGCACCTCAGAGCTGGATATCGAGATCGACAGAACACCCGACCACATTCGCAGGGACGCCAACCTCTTCGCACTCGGACTGCCGGAGTACAGACCCAACCGCGAACTCGTTGCCATCCTGGTCGCCGAACTCTCAGAGATCGCAGTTGAGAGAAACCCCGCGTTCGCTGTTCTCTCCGCGAGGACAGCACGACATTCACTATGTCGCCGAGGCCATCGCTGCTGGACTTCAAGTCTTCGTAACGCGGGATCAGGAAGTTATCGACTGCCTTGCGGACGCCGCCTTGAAGCATCAGCTCAGGATCCTAGGGCCCGCGGAAACCTTTGGTTCGACTCGATGAACTCGAGCGGATAGAGGCATATCGCCCGGCCTCGCTGGAGGCGACCGCGTTTGAGTTGCACCTGCTCGCCGGCGGCGAGGCAGACATTCTCGGCGACCTCTTCGACGGCCGCTTGGGCGAACGACGCTCGCAGTTCCTCTCATCGGTCCGACGCCTTACTGTCGAAGGATACGATCGGGTGGCTATACGAGACGCGGCCGGTGCGATTCAGGGCGTGCCTCGTCCACAAGCCCGAAGGCGGTTGCTTGCTTGTTGGCCTCGCCCGGGTCGCCGAGACTGCCCTTGCACCGACGCTGGCGCGCCAATTGATGAGGACCCTGCGCCTAGCGGCGCTGGCCACGGGCGCGGCATGCATTCGGATTGAGGACCAATACCCATCGCGCCACATTCAATCAGCTGCCTTTGAGGATGGGTATTCGCGCGACGGGACGCACCTGGTAGGTCTCGTCATTGATGCGGTCGGCCAGCCTTTGACTATCGGGGCAGCGGCGGTCGAGGCGTCCCGACAATGCCGCGCAGTGGCACCATCGCAGGTCGCAACGCTCACGATCATGGCTGCCGCCGAATGGGAGCGCTATTGGTGGCCGGCCAAGGTGGTTGGCACAGGCATCAAGAACTACCTAATCCCCATTCGACAGGAATTCTCGGTGGAGTTGCTTGGACGACCGGCGGGTTGTTCCGAAGGCCTGAAGGGTTAGGCCTGAGTCGCGAACATGTCTACTATCGGAGCCCAGTGGGCATCCGTCTCGTCGCTCCTGCCCGAATTCTTTGGTATATGAGCGGAACTGGTCCCGCGGCCATCGAGGCTCCGGGTATTGTCGGAGCCTCACAGCTGGAGGAAATCCATGTCGGAACGCCCGAGGAGCTCTTCGATCGATATCGTCACCTAGGTGTGTGGAGACTGGAGCAGGTCGCGGGAACCGCGCGCGCTGGGCTGGCGCAGGCTCTCAGGTTCGTTGGAACCGAGGTATCCCGCCTCGACGGTACCGGCGACTCTGGTTCGGCGCATCGTAAAGCGGGCGCCACAAGCTCCCCCGTGAGATCTCGGACGCGACGTTCACCGATCTCTACTCCCGTGGCCGAGGACGAATCCAATGATCGTTTCTGACGCTACCGGCATGCCCGTAGTGCTGCGTTCGTGGCAGCCAGCGGATTGGGCTGGGACGAGTGCACTGCTTGAGGGTTTCGCGGTGCTGTACCCGGGATTCGACGCTTGGTTGAAGCGCACACTCGGCGTGGGCGACCAACCCAAGGCGCGCACTGTTGTCGCAGTCGATGCAGAGGGACACATCGTTGGAGCGGCCATTTACAAGCCGAAAGCGGACCGTGAGAAGCTCGCAACTCTCTACGTCTCACCCGAGTACAGGAATCGAGGGATTGGGACCGCACTCCTCACTTGGATCATCCGTGACTGGCGAAGCAGGGGTGGCTCAGGGCTACATGACACACCGGCGCGGACGTAAGGGCGGCATCGTCAGCCCGGCGACCAGCTACGGCTTCAAGCATATCGGCACGGCAATCCACAAATATGGGATGGGAGAGCACGAGGACGTCTATGAGTGGCGAGATCAAGCGGACATGGCTACTTTCGATACACCCAGGGTTCGCGAGGGCCCTGTACGCCGGGGACAAGCGCTATGAGTATCGACGGCGTCGAGTCAACCTCGCCACGGGCGACCGTGTCTTGGTCTATGAGAGCGCGCCAGTCTCGGCTGTTACTGGGGAGTTCAAGGTCGGCGAGGTGCGTGTCGCCGCGGCTGCAGTGATAGACGTTATTGCAGGTGTGCCGCTTGATCACTTGGAAGCGGCTTACCTCGAGGGCGCTTCGACAGCCAGTGCGATTGAGGCCATGAATCCGATCCGGTGGCAGCACGCTGAGTCCGTGCAAGCATACGGGCTAGCGAGGCCACCTGTGTCGTATGCACGCGTGTACGACGCGGGTTGAATTTATGGGCTCATTTGCTGTTCTCCATGGCGACGAGGATGACGACTTCATTGTTGAGAACTGCCATCTGAATCTGTGGTCGCTGAGCGGGTTCATGCGTCGCGTACTGTATTTCGATGTCGGCATCAAATTCGTCGCACAGTCGCACCCCATATCGAAGTTCCAAGTCCTTCTGCCATTCGATGTGGAAACGAGCGACGTCGCAGCCGTGCCGAGCGCAGAGGACATCAGCGCCCGAATTACCAACGAACGCGTCGGCTCGTTGATCTTTGGTGAGCCCGTGACCGCTGTTGGAACGACGCTACGCTTAGCCGATGGGTCCACGCTTCCTGTTGCGGCCGTCAAGGCATTCGAGAAGGAAGCAGCCGATGCCAAGGAGCTATCTCGAGCACGGATGTCCCTCTGGACGTGCCGGCTTTCCTAGTCGGCTGCAGGCTAATACGACCGGGTACGTCCGAATTCGTTTTCGGCCCGGCCGGGAGACCGGACTTGGTCTGGGGACGCTCAAGGCGCTCAGCACTAATCGATCTGCGAGTGAATGAACCGCGTGATGCAATCGGCTACACAGGACAGGACGCCCTTTTCCGAGACCTCGAACGGCGTACGGCCTCCATATCGAAGCTGAACGCCTTGGTAATCCTGCCGTCGTGGCTAGAGAATACGCAAGCGAGTCCACCACTTCGCTACGTACGGCTCTTCGAGGGTGCAACCCGGGAGCCCTACCTCGACCGGGCCGTTGACCTTCGCCGAACGGATAAGATGCTCATATACCACTGGCGTGACGAAGCAATCGCTCCCGACGGAACCAGGGCCATTCCGTGGATTTCTGGCATTCGGGCTTGAGCCGCGATGGCCCGGTTGGTTCGCGCCTATCGCGACATCGTTGGTCACGGCAGGCATCGTCGTCGCGGCCGTCGGAAGCGGCTTATCACTTCCTACATTCGTACTTCCCACGCTGTCAATCGGCCTCGCAGTTACCGTCCTCGCCCTCATCGAACGGGCTACGAAGCAATGTCGACCTCTTGAGGAGAGTTCCGGGTTGGCTCAAGCGCCTGTTCATTCGAATCGAAGCGGCAACGTACCGACTGCGCGCAGCGCGGACATACCTACCATTATCGGAAGTACCTCAATTCGCACGGAAGCCGACCCGTGCCGTTGGGGTCATGCGTCCTCGGGCGCACAACGCGCCGGGGTCCTGAGCCTCGTCCGGCGTCGCCAGCTAGCAGCGCCGGACTCGGCCTGCGGTTCGGGCGCGAACGGGTTCACGATCTGAACCACCACCGAGGACCCGCTCAGTGCTGCATGTCCTCGGTCAGTAGCGCGTCGCGCCTGACAGCCGGGCCGCCTCGACGATGAGGGCGTCCCAGAACGATAGCTGCTCCTCTTCCTCAAGGCGTGTGGCCGCCGGGATGAGCGCCGGATCCAGTATCACGGTCGGCCACGCCGAGTACGTGTCGATCACCCGGCGCGCCTCGTTCGGCTGACCGGCGGACTCAGCTTTCGGGTGGCCACGTAGTAGAACTCCTGGAGGACCCGGGTGCTGAGCGTCCCGGCGCGCTCGGCCCAGAGGCGATCCAGACCGCACGGGGCAACGGGCTGTTGGCTGCCGCTGACGCATCGTGCGCGTACAGCAGGATGATGGTGTCGATGAAGGTCCTATCGCCGGCTGCCATGCCGATCGGTGCGCTCGGCATACAGCTCGTCACGGCTCCACGTCCGGCCACCGTGGGGCGTCGCGTGCTCCATCAGCTGCATTGCCCTCCGCCGGGCATCCTCGTAGCGCTCGTCCTCGTCCGCGAGCTCGGTGAGTTCCTGCGCGACGAGCGCGCTCACCGAAGTTCCGCGTTTGGCGGCCACGACCTTGGCGCGACGGATCACGTCGCTCTCGAGCTGTATGGTCAGGTTGGTCCTGCTCATCGTCGCCGTGCCCCCACTGTTGTCATCGTGCACCACAGCATATCACGTGCGCAGCTCGGCAGCGTCGGCTGGCGGCAGCCGTAAGGGACGAGGCGCTCGGCGCGCAGCCGAGATCGAGGACGATCAGCGCTCGCCGTAACCCTCCAACAGCTCGTCCGTCCGCGACGCGAGATCATCGACGCCGCTCGAGGACAGCGGCAACCGGGGGCTCGGCTTCCGGTGGCGGCGGGCCCGATGACTCGGGCCACGCCCGCGGCACCGCGCTGCAGACGCCCGTCGAGCGTCACGAGCGGGGCGTCCGGGGGCCTGCGCGAGGACGACGTACTCCGCGTCATACGTCCTGGCCCCAGCCCAGCTGCTCGGCGAGCGTGAACGCATCGAGGGCGTGCGCTCCCGGGGTGTCGTATGTCAGCAACAGGCCGGGCCGTGCGCTCGAGGGCGCCGGCGGCTCGGGCCAGTGGGACTTCGCCCCGATAGACGGCTTCGCGGATCGACGAGGTCACTTCCGCCGGCAGGAGTGCAGGGGGCATGCAGCTCGAGACCTCGGAGACGGCCGAGTTTCGCCGCCCGCGTAGCAGATCGCGACGATCACGCTCGCATCCACGACGAGGCGCACGCTTCAGTGCGCCTCTCTCGAGCGGCGCACCAGCCTGACGACGTTCGGCATCGGGGGCACCCCACGAGGTCGTCCGCCACCCGGCGGCAGCGGCAGCATCTCGTCGTCGGCATCGAGGATGGCCTCGAGGTCGCGCCTCCCGATCGTGTGCTGGGTGCCGACCTTGGTGGAGCGCAACTTCCTCCCGGATCCAGCGACGAATCGTCTCGGGGTTGACGTCGGGCGCGACGGGCAGCCTCAGGAACGGTGATCATTAGTTGCATACTACAACATTGGTCCGAGGAGCGGCCGAACTACGACGGCGACGCGGACCTCGAGACCGATCGGTTCTTGGCGACTCCCCTGTCGCCGACTCAGGCGAGCAGGGAGCTCGACCCCGTAGGCCGCCGGATCTCGATCGCGCGTGATGAGGATCGCGTCGGGCGCTTGGCCTGGGCGACGAGCATTCGATCGAACGGATCGCGGTGATGTGGCGGGAGGGCCGCGGCCGAGACCGCGTCGCCGGGGCGTGATCGGGAGCCACGAGAAGCCGGCTGCCTCGACGTCCTCAAGCAGGGACCCATCGAGCTTCAGCTTGCCGCTGGCCTGCTTGATCGACAGCTCCCGGGCCGTAGCGCCGAGACGAGAACGTCAATGGCGCGGTCCCTGATGGCCGCCCGGGCGTCCTTGGCCGGGGCGACGGTCGTCCGTCAAGGCCCAGATGAGCGCGTGCGCGTCCAACAGCGCGATCACGAGTCAAAGAGCCTCCCGATCTCGGCGTTCGTGGCCGCCGAGTCCCAGTCGTCGGCCAGCCAGACCTTTCCTTTCCACATTCCGAGCTTGCGTGGCTCGCGACGCGGGCGGTACGGGATGAGCCGGGCGACCGGCCGGCCGGCCAGCGCGCGAGGGTGATCTCCTCCCCGCCTCGACGCGCCGACGAGACGCGACAGGTGGGTCTTGGCCTCGTGAATGTTGACTGGCCTCTCCATCGCCGGCGATCCTATCGCCTTAGTCCGACTTAGTCAATGCACTGCCTGCTCGGGAGGCTCGGGCGAAGCTGGAGCGACTCTGCGATGATCGCTCGAGGACAATGAGGTGCCCGCTCCGGGCGACGGGGCCGGTTATACTCGCGGTATGAAGACCGCGATCTCGGTTCCCGATGACGTGTTCGACAAGGCTGAGCGCCTCGCCCGTCGGCAGGGGCCGCACGCGCAGCGATGTCTAACCGCCGCACTCCGGGAATACGTCGCCCGGCACTCGGAGGACGAGGTGACCGACGCGGTGGACGAAGTGATCCGGTCGCTGGGACCGCGGGACCGCCGCGATTCCTTCCTCGAGGCGACCGCGCGGGCCACTCTCGAATCAACGGACTTGTGATCGCGCAGGGCGACGTCTGTTGGGCCGAGCTGCCCGATCCGGCCGGCTCCGGCCCGGGGTTCCGGAGGCCGATCGTCGTCGTCGGGGCCGACCCGTTCAATCGCTCGTCGCTCCAGACGGTCGTCTGCGTGGCCCTCACGAGCAACCGCAGATGGGCCAGAGCCCCGGCAACGTCGAGCTATCCGAGCGGGACAGTCACCTGCCCCGCCGGTCGGTCGCGAACGTGACGCAGCTCGTGACGATCGATCGCGACCGGCTCGAGGTCGTCGGCCGACTGCCCCCCGCCAAGCTCGAGCTCATCCTCCACGGCATCGACCTCGTCCTTGGCCGCCGGTAGCCCGCTACGGCCCAGGCGGCAACCGCGAGGTACGCTGAACGCGACTGCTGCGGAGGGGGCATGGAGCCCGAGACCGGCGGCAAGCCGTTCGACGACGAGTACTGGCGCGAGTACCTGACCCAAGGCGGCGACGCGACGCATGCCGCCCGACGACTGTTCACGCGCCTGCCGAGCGATCCGCGCTGTCGCCTCTGCACGGCGCCGTTCTCGGGCGCCGGCGGCCCCGGGTCATGCGCCTGATCGGCCGCCGGCCGTCGGATGCCAATCCGAACGTCTGCACCGGCTGCCAGAACCACCTCATCCGGCACCACGGCGGTGCCGAAGTCGAGGGCACGATGCTGTTCGCCGACATCCGTGGCTCGACGGCCCTGGCCGAGACGATGTCGCCGGGTGATTTCCACCGCCTCCTGGAACGGTTCTACGCGGTCGCGAGCCGAGCCGTCTTCGAGCATGACGGCGCGATCGACAAGTTCGTCGGCGACGAGCTCGTGGCGATGTTCTACCCGGGCCTCGCCGGCGACCGGCATGTGGCCCGCGCGATCGAGGCTGCCCGGGCCGTCCTTCGAATGACCGGCCATGGGATGGCAGAGGCGCCTCCGGGTCCCCCGTCGGCGCGGGCGTCCATACCGGCCTCGTGTGGTTCGGCGCCGTCGGGACGCCGCCCCATGTCGAGCTGACCTCGCTCGGCGACACGGTCAACACCGCGGCTCGCACGGCCGCGGCCGCGGGTGCCGGCGAGGTGCTGGTGTCCGCCGAGGCAGCTCGAGCCGCCGGGCTGGGCGACGACCTGGAGCGGCGGCGACTGGCGCTCAAGGGCAAGCAGGAGCCGTTCGACGTCGTGGTGGTCACGAACGCGTCGTCGTGAGGCCTCCCCTACCCCGGCCCACGGCGGACCGGGTCCGGCCCTCGGGGCGATGCCGCGGCCGTGCTCCGCTACGAGGACCAGGATGCGCCGGCCGAGGACCCGGGAGCAGCTGCTCGTCGACCTCGGCCGCGCGCTTGATCGGTTCGAGTCACTGTCCGTCCGGATCAACCGGACCAACAACGCGACACGTCAACGGCCTGCCGGCACCGGACGGTGACGCTGAGGGGAAGGCACGACCGGATAGAGGCCGTGGTGGTGACGACGGTTGGGGTAGCGCCGCAAGTCGTCGCGCCGGGTGACACTCGGGCCTATCGGCGACAGCTGGGCGAGTGCTAGACCGACACCGACGGGCACGCGGCGCAGGCGGTCCGAGACGGGCTGCAGCGCGTGCCAACAGCTAGCTCCGCGCCGGACTGGGGGCCGCGTCCCCGGGGCGAGGAGGAATGCCATGAAGCGCCTCCCGGCGGTCTTGGGAGCGCTGCTCCTGATCCTGACCTTGCCGGGCACGACCTCGGGCCGGACGCGCGACGCATCTCAGTGGCGCGGGTGTCACGATCTGGTGCGATGCGCTCAACGCTTCCAACGGCCCGGCCGTCGCCTACTTCGAGGCCGCGCTGTCAGCCGACGGCGCCGACGCGATGCTCGAGTACTGGACGCGAGGTGACCTGTCGCAATTCCCGAACCGATCACGCGACTGGGAGCGGACGCCCGAGCTGCAGTGGGACGGCAGCGTCCTGTCCGGCCGGATCCCGCTGGTGCGGCGCAACGGCGACCCCGCTGGCTGGGCGGCCTTCGAGGCGATCCTGTCCCCGGTCGGTGCGCCGATGGCGTACGACGATCGCTACCGGGACGGTAACTTCTGGGAGCGCTACTCGGGCACCGACCAAGTCCTCGATCCCACCGGCCCCCTCATGGTGGCCGGCTCGGCATTCTCGCTCGATGGCTGCTTCGCCGATTCGTGGACCCAGCGCGTCTTCGTGACGAATCCGACCGCCTACGTCGACAACTTCACGTCCCGAGGGCTGGCCTGCGAGCTCGTCAACGCGGACGGCGACGTGGCATACCTCTGACCGCCCTCGAACGCCGGGAGGCCTACGTCGACGTCGAGGCGTATTCGCACGACGGTCGATGGCTCGGCGCCTACGGCCAGTCCCGTTCCGAGGCGACCGCCTCGATGCCGCGCTCGCCGCCTACGACTACGACTCCGGCGAAGCCGGCGCGGCGTCGATCCAGATGGCGATCGTCGGGCGGGGCGATCCGATCGACGAGACGCTGCGGGTCCGCGACTATCGCGAGGCGTACCGCGGTCAGGCGCTCGACTTCGAGGGCAGCCTCGCCATCGGGGGCATGCGCTTCGACCTCGGCGGGTGCGTCGGCTTCGACGTCCGTGGGAAGGTCATTGCGACCTCGCCCAACGGTCCCCGGCCGGGTGGGCACGTCCCCCCGAACGACAAGCCCCGAGGGGGCGCGTCTCCTCGCCGACGGCGATCGCGTCGCGCTCTGGACGAAGGGGCGCCTCACCGGCCCCAGAGCGGCCAGTCCGGTGCGGTGCCGACGTCGGGTTCACGGTCTGGTATGCCATCGACGGCGACGGCACCAGGGTGACGGTCGACACCGCGGGCAGCCTGTTCGACACGGTGGCGGCGGTGTATGTCCGCAACGGGACCGGCCGGCTTGTGCCGGTCCGCGGTGCCTGCGTCGACGACCCACAAGACTCGTGGAGCTAT
Organism: Acidimicrobiia bacterium; assembly: GCA_027494135.1. GTDB lineage: Bacteria > Actinomycetota > Acidimicrobiia > IMCC26256 > PALSA-610 > JAOSJK01. Next base: position 27,582 of record JAOSJK010000003.1, read on the forward strand.
CAGAGTCGTGTCACCTGGAAGACGGCCGCCGGCACGCGCTACTGGGTCCGTGTCGGCGGCTTCGGAGGGCAGTTCGGGAAACTGCGGCTGACGGTCCGCTGACGATCTCGCCCGGCGGCCTCAGGCCGCGCGGCAGGCCAAGTAGTAGTAGAGCGGGATGTCAGCGGCCGGTGGACCGCGACGACGGGCAGGAGCGTGCCGGTCCGACGGACGATGACCCCGCCCACGAAGGCCACGAGGACCATCGCCGCGGCCGTCGGGATGGCCGCCGAGGCGCCCACGAAGTCGTCGCCGGTGTGGGACAGGCCGAAGAGAATCGCCTGGGCGAGATTGGCGCCCACGATCCCGAGCGTCGGCGCCAGCCAGCCCGCATCGCGCCCCGGTAGGCCACCTCCTCGGCGACCGCGTTCGAAGCCGCGAACAGGAGTGCCGGCGCCGGGGCCGCCGGTCGGAAGTCGAGCGCGAACGATCCGAAGAAGACCTCGCCGAACAGCCCACCGACGAGGTTCCCGAACCACACCGCGAGCGGCGCCACCACCGCCAGCGCGACCAGCGACACCAGGACCACGCGTTGCGAGCCGAGCCGCAGCCCGAGCTCCCGGAGGGTCGCACGACGGTCCGCCACCAGGAGCCCGACCACGACGATCGTGATCGCCGCGGCCATGAGAACCGCCACACGGCCGGTGGTGAGAGGAAATTCGTACAGTCGAGCCCGGCCGGGTCGGCCAACGGGGGCCGGCAGCCCGCGCCACATGAGGACCGCCGACACCGGCAGGAGGGCCGCGAGGACCGTCGAGCGCCGACCCTGCCACCGGACGACCAGGTACAGGAACAGCACGGCGACGAAGGCGACCGGGGCGGCTGGCCGGTAGACGGCACCGACGCCCAGGATGCCAACGAGTGCGATGGCCGGCAGCTGCGCCGAGAGCGGGATCCGCGACCAGCCGCCGAGCCGTTCGGGCCGGACCTCGGCGGTCAACCCCCTGCCCTCCCAGCTCGATCGAACGAGCCGCGCCGGGACTCGCGCGGCGCATGACAAAACGCCCGAAGGAACCGCCGAACTCCTTGGGGCGATCCCCCGAACCCAGTGCAAGCACTGGGACCGGGTGCCGATGCGAGCATCGGCGGGAGTCGCTCCGGTTGCTCAGGGCCCCTCCGGGCAAGACCGAATGTAGCCCCGTGGCCAACCCGGGGGAACCCCCCTTATCCACGAGTTTCGGACTTCGGCATCGAAAGTCGGCCGTCCCATCCACGGCGCGTCCACAGGCCGCCGCGCCGCGGCCGTGCACGCCTTGGCGTGACCTGCTAGCTGGCGGCGCCGGACCCTCGAGCAGCTCGTCGCTGCGGTCGCGGTTCTTCACCAATGCCCACCCCGGGCACGTTCGTTCCGAACTGCGACCGGCCGCGGCCCAAGCTCCGACCGACCTGTCCCGAGCCACCCTCGGGGAGGGCGGAATCAGCCGGGGCGCAGGACCGTTGCAGTCCGCTCGACGGCGGGTTTCGTTGACTAGCGTGCCGGGAGTGCACATTGGAGACGAAACGCATCGGACCGGGCCGTCGGGCTCAACCACGAACGGGCCCGATGAGCTCCCGATTCTCACGTGCTGGTCATCCCGGGCCCAATGCCGGGCCCGTGGGTCGCGAGGTCACGAAACGAGGCGCGCCGAGTCACGAAAACGAGGCGCGCCGAATAGGGGGTTCCGGGCACAACGAAACGCCCAGAGGAACCGCCGCCTCCTTGACGACCCCACCACACCTGAAGCAAGCTCCTGGTATGGAGACCGGTGCAAGCACCGGTCGAGATCGCTAGGTTTTCGTGGCCCCTCTGGGCAAGACGAAGATTACGGGCCCGGGGCGTCGGGGCGGAAGGGACTTATCCACGACTTTCGAAGTTCAAGGGCCGAATTTCGTGCGTCCATCCACAGCTCATCCACGGGAATGTGCGTAAGTACCCGGCACGGAGCCGAACCCCGTGCTAGCCGGCGCCTTCGCCGGCGGCGGGCGCCCCGTTCGAGCCGTTCCGCAGGGCCGCGGTCCACGCCGCGGCCGCCCGCCGCAGCTCGCCGGCCGGGGCCGGCGTGACCCGCCCCCGGACCCGGACGTCCCGCTCCCGGTAGTCGATGTCGATCGTTCCCCGCTCGCGCACGCGCGCGAGCAGCTCCCCCGCGGTGTACGGCAGGTGCAGGTCGACGTCCTCCCACAGCGACGCCAGCAGGGCCGACAGCTGCAACCGCAGCGTCTCAGGCCGAACCCCGTCAGCGCCGATACGTACACGGCCTCGGCAACGGCCGGCGCGACGGCGCCACTCCCCTCCCCGCCACCGGGTGCACGAGATCGACCTTTGTTGTAGACGACGAGCCGGGGCTTGGAACCCGCGCCAAGCTCGTCGAGGACCAGCTGCACGGTCGCCCGGTGCTCGGGCGCGTGGCGATCGGAGGCATCGACGACCTCGAGCAGCACGTCGGCGCGATTCACCTCTTCGAGGGTCGCCCGGAACGCGTCGACCAGCTGGTGCGGCAGCTTGTGGATGAAGCCGACCGTGTCGGTCACGATCGCAGTCTGGCCGTCGCCGAGGCGGACTTGGCGCGACGTCGGGTCGAGCGTCGCGAAGAGCTTGTCCTCGGCCAGCGCGACGTCGCTCCCGACGAGCGAGTTGAGCAGGGTCGACTTGCCCGAGTTCGTGTAGCCGACGATGCCCACGGTCGGCATCAGCCGTCGATCGCGGCCTCGAGCAGCCGTGGCCCGCGCCCGCCGAACCTCCTCGACCCGCTCCTTCATCTTCTTGATCCGGTCGCGGATGATCCGCCGGTCGGTCTCCAGCTGGCTCTCGCCCGGTCCCCGGGAGCCGATCCCGCCCCGGGTTCGAGACAGGTGGGTCCACAGGCGGGTGAGGCGCGGCAGCTGGTACTCGAGCTGGGCGAGCTCGACCTGGAGGCGGCCCTCGTGGGTTCGAGCGTGCTGGGCGAAGATGTCGAGGATCAGCCGGCTGCGGTCGATGACCTTGGTCTTGACCAGCTCCTCGAGGGCTCGCTGCTGGGCCGGCGACAGCTCGTCGTCGGCGACGAGCAGGTCGAAGCCGGTCTCGGACTTGGCCCGCAGCAGCTCCTCGGCCTTGCCCTTGCCGACGTACCAGTTCGGGTCGACGTGGCGGCGGTTCTGCCACTCGGCGCCGACGATCTCGGCCCCGGCGGTCGACGCCAGGGCCGCCAGCTCGGCGAGCGAATCCTCGGCCGTCCAGCCCGCCTCGGCGCCCGTGTCGACGGCCACGAGGAAGGCCTTCTCGACCGGCGGCTCGAGCTCGATGAGGTCGCTACGACCTCGCTGCCCGGTGGTCACGCGGGCAGTCTAGCGGCGGACGGGCGCCACTCCCCGACGGCTCCGGGCTGGCACACTCCGCGGGTGTCGATGACGGAGGTTTCGCTCGAAGGCGACTGGGGCTGGCGGGGCGGCGAAGTCGTTCCGGCCGAGCATCTCGGCCGGCGGTGCCTGCGGTTCGCGATCCCGAGCGCTTCATCTACCCGGCGCCGGGTCTCGAGCTCCGGGACGGCACGCTCGAGCTCGACCTGGCGACGACGGCCGAGCGCTCCTTCCCGGGGCTCGCCTGGCGGTTCCGGGACGGGACTCTACGAGATGTTCTTCGTCCGACCCCACCAGAGCGGGCAACCCCGACTCGATTCAGTACACGCCGGCCTTCCACGGCGTCTCGGCCCGGCAGCTCTATCACGGTCCGGGCTACTGGTCGCCGGTCGAGCTGCCGATCGGCCGCTGGTTCACGCTCCGGGTCAGTTTCGCAGGCACCCGCGGTGAGGCGTTCATCGACGACATGACGACGCCGGTGCTGGCGTTCGAAAGCCTGGTGCCACCGGGAGGTCGGCGGCGTCGGGATCCTGCCGGGCGGCCCCGAGGTCCACGTGGCGCGCTTCGCGGTCGACCGGGCGACGCCGGTCCTCGGCCCGGTCCCGCTGCCGCGGGCGGAGGCCGCACCGGCACGATCCGCGGCTGGTGGGTCTCGGAGCCCGTGGCCGAGGGCTCGCCGCCGTCGAAGGCCGGAGGCTGGACGTTCCTCGAGGCCGAGCCGTCCGGGCTCGTCAACTTCGCCCGGCTCCATCCGCTCGAGGACGGCCACGACACGGTATTCGTTCGCGTATCGCCCTGGCGCCTGAGGCCGGTACCCGGCTTCTCGAGCTCGGCTTCAGCGATCGGGCTGTCGTCTACCTCAACGGCCGGCAGCTCTTCCGGGGCGACGAGACCTATCGCTCGCGCGACTACCGCTTCCTCGGCTCGATCGGCTACTTCCACGGCGTCTACCTGCCGCTCGAGGCCGGCGACAACGAGCTCGTCGTGGCCGTGTCGGAGAGTTTCGGCGGCTGGGGCCTGATGGCGCGGCTGCCGGACGGCAACGGCATCACCCTCGATGCCGACGTATCGTGAGGCGATGACCCAGCCCCGGCCGAGCGAAACGCGCCATGCCACCGCCGACGATGGCACGCGGCTCGCCTACCGGGTCGTTGGTGAGGGCCCTCCGGACGTGCTCTGGTCCTTCAGCCAGTTGAGCGACGTCGAGACGATCTGGGAGCATCGGCCGATCGCCGACTTCCTGCTTGGCCTCGGCGGCCTCGGCGCGGGTGATCGTCCACGACCGGGGGGGTATGGGCCGCCCAGCGGCAGTCGTGGGGACGATACCGACGTCGCCGATCCCCTGCGGCTCCTTGACGCCGTCGGAGCCGATCGGCCATTCCTGTCGGGGCCGTCATCGGCGGCGCGATCTACGCGGCCTTCGCGGCCCGGTATCCAGACCGCGTCGCGGGCCTCCGCCCGCACGGCGCCTTCGCCCGATCGGTGGCGGGGCCCGACTACCCGTGGCGCCCCCACGCCCGACGAGGCGGCCTCGTATGCCCGCCAGCTCGCCGAGGGCTGGGGAAGCGAACCGTTCGCCGCGGCGTTCGTCGCCGGCGGCGCTCCGTCCCGGGCGGGCGATGCCGAGACGATCGCCTTCTCGCCCGCTGGATGCGCCGGACCTCCGACGTCGCCACGGCCGACGCCTACAACCGGCCCTCGGATCTCGCCGACCTGCACGAGCTGTTGCCGGGCGTCCGGGTGCCGACCCTGATCACCGTCGCGGCGATGGGCCCGGCGAGGCTCGCCACGTCGCGGCCCTCGTTCCCGGAGCGCGGTCGCCGTCTTCGAGGGCGACGACTTCATGCCGTTCTACGACGCGGGGCCGATCATCGCCGCGCTCCGGGCCTTCATGGCTGACCCCGGTGCAGTTCACCGCCTCCGGCTGACTCCGCGGTTCATCGCGGCTGCAGGACGGCCGTCAGCACAATTGGTCCGCTTGTCGAGCCGACCCGCACCCGCACGGTGTAGTCCTCGCTGGCCGTGAGCCCACGCGTCGCAAGGTGTAAAGGTAGGTACTGTCGACCGTCCGCATGACGTTGTCCGTGTCGGCGTTGCTGACGCTGCTCGTGACGGTCTCAGTGCCCTCGATGATCTCACCGGCACTGCCCCGGACGTAGGTCAGGTAGAGACCACCGAGATCGGTCAGGGTGCGAGCACCGCTGGCAGCCGTGGGTGACGCGGACTCGGATCGACGACCGTTCCACAGCGCGGGCGATATTGCGCTCTCCGTCCTTGATCGGCGCGAGGAACTCGAAACGCGTCGGGACGTCGAGCTGAGGTCGCTGATCGAGGCTTTCGATCTGGTGATGATCCGCCGTCGGTCGTCGCGGGATGTCCCCGACAGGTGGATACCGTGCGGCAGCCGGGTGCGATCA
>JAOSJK010000004.1 GCA_027494135.1 Acidimicrobiia bacterium
TTACGGGTATTGCTAAGGTTAACCTGGTAACTGGGACACAAGACTCAGCACCTTGCCGCACGACGCGCGTCGAGCCCGCCTCCAGATCGATCTCCACGAGCTCGACGTACGCAAGCTCCGCGGTCGATTGCACGTCCAGGGCGACCGTGGACGAGGGGTCGCCAATCAACCTCCTCGCCGCCGTGTCGTCCGTTGACCGATATCGCCACCACGATTGGACTGCCGGTGGTGCCGAAGGTCCGCGCTTCGCGAGCCCTGTCGAAGATGTCGCTCCGGGTCAATCGTGGAGTCCAGACCGCGCAAGGCCGCCTTCGCCGCGGCCCGGCTGCGAGGCGTGGTCGTCAGAGGAGGCGATGACCGCGAGTCTCTGGCCAAGCGTCCACGCGTCGACGGCGTAGTGTGGGCCACGCACCGACTCGGCCCACGTGTAGTCGCAGTTCTCGTACGCCAACGGGTGCAGGATCATTAATGACTCGCACTGGCCGTGTATCGAGTAGACCTCGATGAGTTGAAAGCGTGGGTCGTGGTAACTCCAGTCGGGATTGGAGACACCCCAGGATCCTGCAGGCCCTGGATGGTGCGCCAGTGAACGCCCGTATGGTGCGGGAATGGTCAGCGCCTCGTGGCCCTCGAGGCGCGACCACAGGTCGAGCAGCGTTCCGGTCTCGCGCGAGACCAACGGGCCATCGTCGCCGCGGAAATACGTTGTGGTGGCCCCAGGGCGAATGGAACGCGGCCTCGTACGCGACCAGGGTCGCGAATTCCCGTCCCGGTTGAAGCGATGGCACCGGTCTCGGATCGCTTCCATGCACCCTCGGGCCAGCCCTCGGAATGCTCGGAGCTCGCGTAGAAGTCCAGAAGAGCGACGGTCTCGAGCGTACTCATACGGGGTATTCCCGATGGCGTCGTAGCTCAGATCCGAGTGCGAGTGCAGGTCGCCCCAATAGAGTCCGAGGCCCGGCGCGCGCTGTCCGCACAGAACCGGATTGCTGACCGCTGTGCCAACGCCCGGGACCTCGACTTCGAAGCGCACGACGCCGGGCTTGGTCGCCCGAAACGGGATCCTCGTGGCGCCCAAGTCCGCGGGCCGGATCTGGGACTCGCGCGCGAAGTCCGCCTGGCCCGTGTGGAGCCGCACGCGAACGGAGCCCTCGAAATCGGGCACAGCATTGGCGAACGCGTCCAGGATCGCCACGCGAAGCGATGCTGCCTCGCCCTGTTCGAGCAGAGAGGGGACAACGGCCACGACTTCCGCCGGCTTCGAAGGCACCACCTGAAGGGACGGCGACGCGTCCGAGTCGAGCACCTGGAACGAACCGCGGCCTGCCGGATCGACCGCAACGAGGACTCGCTCGGCTCCGTGGGGATTGAGGGCCGCGCGAAAGCCGGCCTCCGGCCCGGATCCGGCACCGAAGGTGACGCTGACGACGTCACCAGGCTCGAGCCTTCCGCGCTCGACCGTGAGTCGGACCACCCAGACAAGGCGATGCGGCCGGCCGTCGATCCCAATCCGCGGCGTGAGCATCGAAGGCGTCGGTCGTCCCCTCCTCGACCTCGCAGTGCAGCGACGCGGCGGATTGCGAGGTTGTGGCCGCAACATAGTTCGGCGCTGCCGGGTCGGTGGCGTGGAGCCCCATGGCGCCGCTGTATGGCTCATGGTGCCAGCTGTTCGGGAGTTGGACGCGAATGACCCCCCTGGCTCGATCCCCGGCCTCGATCACGATGCGGCATGTCCAGCGGCCCCACTCACTGGCGGTCGCGAGCGTCGGCACCATGGTGGCGGATGCGATTCCTGCAGTCCCACTCATACCAACGCCAGATGCCTCCTCACCCATCGGGCGGCCCGGCCCCTCTTCATGATCGCGTCGGCCTCCACTAGCGCTGGAGGGCAAGTGGTTGAGTGGTCGACCACCAGCCTACGATGGCCGCAGCACGGCTGTCAAACTAACCCCGAGGGCGCTCCGGCAACTCAAGTCCGCCCGAGGTAGTTCCCTGACCGACGCCTCCGGCGAGGTGCAGTCCACAGAGGCCCAGTCTATGTAAGTCGAAGAGCCGAGACTCTGACACCTGAACTGGGCCGAGACTTTGTCACCTCGGCCGCCAGCGTCGCCAGGGATGGACGGGTCTGGGTTCGGCGTCGGGCGGTGCCGTCGGTGGCACCTGAGGGCCGATTGGTAGATCCAGGACCTCCGGGTCGGGGAGATCGACGAGGACGCGTGACCCCGAGCGCGCCCGGAGCGTGACAGCATCCGCTGGTGCCTCCACCGCCGCGACCCGCTCGCCGCGCCACAGGACGACGAGGCTGCCATCGAGTCGCTCGTGGACCTCGACCCGGGTCCGAGCCAGCGTCCGCCGGCCGCCGGCCGATCCGAGCTGGAGGCTCCGACCACCAAACCGGATCGTGTTGTCGGCGGCCACGACCCGCCCGTATTTGAAGCAAGTAGATCCGATCGAGGTCGAGCTCGGCCGGGAGTGGCCGATAGACGATCTCGGGCTCCGCCGCCGGCACGCCGAAGCGGGTATTGAGCTTCGCCAGGAAGCCCGGCAGGTAGTCGTTGGCCGCCGCGATCGTGGTGATCCCCTCGATCCGCAGCTCGGCCACCAGCCGACCCTGGATGGTCGACCACATCCGCTCGATCAGCCCCTTGCCCTCCGCCGAGAGGGCATGGATCCGGCGGATCCCGAGCTCGTCGAGGGCCCGTCCGACCTGGGTCGGCAGACGGGTCCCGGTCAGCGCCTCCTCGAGCGTCAGTCGTTCGGAGGCCCGTTTGGTGAAGATGCCGTGGCGGTCGACGTACAGGGTCAGCGGGATGCCTGGCCCCTCGGCGATCGCGCGCAGCATCGCCAGATAGCCGGCCGCGTCCTCGTGCTCGCGGAACAGCGCGGCCGGGACGGTCCCGGTCGCATCGTCGATCGCCCCGATGAGCGTGGCGAACGGCCGGTCCGGCCCGAACCAGCGGTGCCGGCTGCCGTCGGCCTGGAGCAGGACCCCTCGCGCGCCATCCGCTCGCGTCGGCTGCGGTGGGCCGGTGGTCGCCTCGGCCGAGGGCTCGGCAGACCGGCCCGGACGAGCAGCCGCCGGATGGTCGAGCGCTCGAGCGTGATCCCCTCGCGCTCGGCGAGCAGGTCTACCGGCGCGAGGATCGCCGCCCTCGCCCATGCAGATGACGGATCGAGATGTCCAGGCTGAGCGCCGCCTCGATGGCCGTCAGGCGGCCTGCCAGCAGCTCGGTCAAGACGTAGAGCCGGCGCTGCTCAGCCGGACCCAGGGTGATGGGAGGGGTGTCCATCGCCACAGGGTCGGCGTGACCCAGGGTGACAAAGCCTCAGCCCAGACCGGGGGGTGACAGAATCTCAGCCCATCAACAGGCGCCCAGTCTATGTATTGACGATATTTCGGCGACCGCATTTACGATCACCTGGCGAGTGGTCTACTGGTCCACCACCGCCGAAGACGGCCCGAACACGAAAGGACACGAGGAGAAATGAAGACCGATGCGACAAGGACGACTTCTAGCCTCGTCTTCTTCCTGACGATCGTCATAGTTGCGGCGTGCGGTGGCGCTGAGTCTTCGGCGGCTCCGACGATTACCGCTCCCGGCGCGAACTCGATCACGTCGCCTTCCGATCAGCCCGCCCAGCCGGTGGACCTCGTCATCTGGCACAACTGGGGTGCCGACCAGACCGGCAAGGGCCCGCAGCTTCAAGAGTTCTTCAAGGACTTCCAGGCTGGCCAGCCGAACATCACGATCAAGGACGAGGTGATTGCCGACTCCGACACGCAGATGCCCCTCCGCGTCGAGACAGCCTTCACCGCCGGCAAGGAGCCGGACATCATCTTCCATAACTATCTAGCGACGACGGTCGGCTGGACGGCGGACGGCGTCACCATCCCCCCTCGAAGACGTCGCGAGGGACGCGGGTATCATCGACCGCTTCGCCCCGAGCGCAATCGAGCAGTACACGAACCCAGACGGTCACCTTGTCGCACTTCCCTCGAGGGTTTCAGCTGGCCGATCTGGTACAACACTGGAGATCCTGGGCAAGTCGGGTGCCTCCATCCCCACGACGGTGGAGGAGCTTATCGCCACCGCGAAGAAGGTCCGCGCCGCCGGCTTCCAACCGCTTGCGACGGGCGGCAACGACTGGACCGGTTTCTCGTTGTTCACGCTGATCACGCAGACGCGGATCACCCACGACGGATGGTCGAGCTTTACTCGAAGGGGCAGGTTCAGCGCGAACCCCGACTTCGTCGAAGGCGTGCGTCTCTTCACTCGGCTGCGGGATGAAGGCGTCTTCATCGACAACGCGGAGGGCCTCAACTTCGACACGCAGAACGAGGCATTCTTCAGCGGCAAGGCGGCCATGCTCCATGGCGGAAGCTGGAGCTTCGGCGACCTGCCTAAGGAGATGGCGGGCAAGGTCGAGCTCGGCGGCTTCCCCCTGCCGGAAGGCTCACCCCTCGCGAAGCCCGCCTACTACTACGAGTTCACCGCGAAGGGCGTATGGGTCACCCGCAACTGGCGCCAAGAAGCTCGACGCCGTCAAGACGTTCCTCGCGGACTTCTTCACGCCCGAGGTCCTGGCCACGTTCGACTTCTACTCGCCGGTCGAGGGGGACGCCGACCGACACCTCCGCCGTGACTCCGTTGTACGTGAAGTCGCTCGATCTTCCGAGCAAGCTGGATATCGTGCAGATTCCCGATCTATTCATGCCCCAGGCGATCTACGGGGATATCCACACGGTGATACAGAAGGCGTTCATCCCGGGGACGTCGTCGAAGGAGATCCTAGCGGACCTGGATACGCTGTACGCGCGATAGGCTAGAGCCGGGTCTGGCCCCCCGAGTTGGAACCTTGGGACACCGAAAACTGGTTGGGACGAGCCACGTGAGCCGACCTATCGACCGTGCGCTGAGTTCTCGGGCCCGCGATCGGCGCGACTTCGCGCTGTTCGCTGGTCCCGCCGTCTTGCTCTTCGGCGGGTTGCTCATGGCTCCGGTCGCCTTCATGTTCGCGATCAGCCTCCTCGAGTGGCCCGGGCTGACCAAGCCTTGGCGGTTCGTGGGGCTCGAGAACTACGCACGCCTCTTGTCCGACGACTTCTTCTGGCGAGCGGCAACGAACACCGTCGTCCATCTTGTCGTCGGAATCGCGATCATCATGCCGATCGCTTTCCTGCTTGGCTACTTCCTCGCCCAGCGACGCCCGGGAACGGGGCGTTCCGCACGGTGTTCTTCTCGCCGGCGATGATTTCCGTCTCCGCGATGGCGATGATCTTCGTCGGGGTCTATCTGCCCGACGGGATTCTGAACTCGCTGCTTCGAGGCCTGGGTCTGGAGGAGCTGACTCGCAACTGGCTCGGCGACCAATCGACAGCCCTTGCGTCGATTATCGCCGTTGACGTGTGGGGTGGTATCGGTTTCTACAGCGTTCTGTTCTACGCGTCCCTCTCCGGCATCTCGGACGAGTTGTACGAGGCGGCGCGCCTGGACGGCGCCGGCCCTGGTCGGCGCTGCGGCATATCGCTGTGCCGTTGTCGCGTGACTTCATCGGCGTGCTCACGATGCTGTTGTTCGTCTGGATCCTGCTCGGCGCCGCACAGAATGTCCTGCTCCTGACGCGCGGCGGTCCGGGCCAGTTCTCGCTGACGCTCGGGTATTTCCTCTATTCGCAGGCGTTTGCGGCGCGCAACATCGGCTACAGCCAAGCTGTCGGCGTGTGCGTGTTCATCATCGGAGCGGCCGGGATGGTCCTGATCCGGGTCGCGACCCGTCGCAGCTTCGCATGAGATCGGTGGCGGCTCCTCGCTTCGGTTCATTCCGGCGGGAGGGAGCGATGTCGTTCGTGGTCGTGGCGTACGGCCTTGCGCTGGCGTACTCGGTCGTGATCCTCCTGCCCCTGTACTACCCTCATCGTCTCCGCCTTCAAGACGAACCGCGAGATCTTCGGCGACCCGCTCGGGTTACCAGCGACGTGGAATCTTGACAACTTCGCGCGAGCGGAAGCGTCGGTGGGTTTGGTCGCCGCGATCGGCAACTCGCTGCTGATCACGACGGGCGCGGAGCTCCTCACCCTCATCCTCGCCTTTCCTGCCGCGTATGCCGTCGCCCGCATCCCCGTTGTCCTCGCCGCTCCGATCGAGACGCTGTTCGGCCTCGGGTTCCTGATCCCGGCATTCGCGGTCCTCGTTCCCGTGTTCCTGATGGCGGCGGCGACCGGGCTCCTCTACCACCCCCTAGCGCTGATCCTGTTCTATCCCGCCACCCGCCTGCCGATCTCGATCATCCTGCTCGCCGCGTACCTGCGCGCTATCCCACGAGAGCTCGAGGAGGCCGCCCAGATCGACGGAGCGAGCCGGTGGGCGTCGATTGGCGCATCTTCTTTCCGTTGGCTCGCACCTGGCGTGATCATGGTCATCGTCTTGAACTTCATCGCCATCTGGAACGAGTTCCTGTTCGCGTTCATCTTGCTCGACAGCGACAACAGGACTGTTCAGAGTCGCCGTGCCGCTCCTGCGCTCGGAGCGCGCGCGGTCGACTTCGGGCTCGTCGCTGCAGGTGTGGTGATCAGCCTCGCACCCGTCTACGTCGTCTTTATCTTGTTCCAGCGCCGCATCCAGCGCGGGCTCCTTGCCGGATCAGTCAAGCAATGAACACGGCATGGAGCTACCTTGCCGGGGATGGGTCCGACCGCGGCTGGGCCGAACGAGCCGCTCGGGTATGGCGCGAGGCTGCCGGTGAGGAACTCGCCCTCGATCCGGCCGCGGTCGACTTGCCACTGCGGCCCGGGGCAGGCAGGGAAACGACGGCTCAGCTCGCCGTGAGCGAAGGGCAGATCCTCGAGCCGATGTCGCCTCAATCCTGGCCCCCAACCCCTAGCCCTGCAAGGAGGGCGCACATGGCTTATGCAGATGATGGCGCTTTCGTCGTGCCCAGCCCGCCGTACTCGTGAACACAGGTAGCGGCGGGTCCCAGCGGCTCGCGGGCAAGATCGCCGTGGTCACGGGTGGCGGGGTGGCATTGGCCGAGCGATCGGCCAAGGTTTCGTCGGTGAAGGTGCCATCGTCGGTTTCCTCGATCGAGATGCCGACGCTCTTCAGGAATCGATCCGGCTCTTTGCGCCAAGGGCCTTCGCGCTGGTCGCGGACGTCAGAGATGAGGAGAGTGTCGAGGGCGCCTTCGCGGACGTCAGGCGGCAGGCGGGACGGCTCGATGCACTGGTCAACTGTGCAGCAGTTCAGCTGGTCGGCCGCGATACGACCGCACACGAACTCGACATCACGGCCTGGAACGAAACCATAGCCGTCAACCTCACTGGCATCTTCCTGTGTTGCAAGCACGGCATTCGGATGATGCTCGATCGAGGTGGGGCTATTGTGAACTGCGGCTCGCCGACAGCCCTGAGGGGCATGGGCGGTGGATTCCCCGCCTACTCTGCCTCGAAGGGAGGCGTCCACGCGTTCACCCGCGTCCTGGCGGCCGAGTATGGACGGCATCAGATCCGAGTGAACACCCTCGTGCCCGGAGCAACCGACACCCAGCTGACGGCAGCGCTCTTCGCTGACCCACAGGTTAGAGCCCAGATCGCCGGCCGAACTCCGCTGGGCAGAATTGCCCAACCGGACGACTACGTGGGCATGGCCGTGTATCTCGCGTCGGATGAGTCCGCCTACGTGACCGGAGCGGAATTCATCGTGGACGGCGGCCGCACGATCGTCTGACCACCAGGCCCGCGTCGTGAACCGACCCATCGCCATCGTGCCCACACGGCAGTCAGTTGAGTTCGATCATCGGTTCAGAGCGGCCGAAGGCTCAGCCGGCTGTCGGCGGCATTCGTTCAAGCGAGGCGGGGTCGGCAGACACTGCTACCGATCGGCCCGTCGACAGAGTAGGGGTCCTGACCCGAGGGACTCGTCAGCGGACAATCCTGGCGCTGGCGCCGGCGGCCAGCCGTTCGACTTCCTGGAGCGTAACCATTGAGGCGTCGCCGGGGGTCGTCATCGCGAGCGCGCCATGGGCGACCCCCAACCCCAACGCCTCATCGACAGGTCGACCGCCAAGCAGGCCGAAGATCATTCCCGCCGCGAAGCCGTCGCCACCACCGACGCGGTCAAGGATCTCGAGGCCGTCCGCGGGCGGCCGTTCGGTAGAAGCAACCGTCGGCCCAGCAGATCGCGCCCCAATCGTTGCGGCTCGCGCTCAGCCCGCGTCGGATCGAGGTTGCGACGACCTTGACGTTCGGATGGTCCGAAGTCAGCCGATAGACCATGTCCTCGAAGGCTGACGTGTCGAGATCCGATCGATCCACATCGGATCCACGCATCTCGAAGCCGAGTGCGGAAGTGAAGTCCTCCTCGTTCCCGAACAGGACGTCAACAAACTGCGCGAGTTCGCGATTGACCGCGATGGCGCGATCCCGTCCGCCGGACGACGCCCACAGTGAGGGACGGAAATTGAGGTCGTATGACACGACAGCCCCGTGCCGACGAGCCGCCCTCATCGCCGTCCATGATCACGTCGCTCGTGGTGTCGGACAACGCGGCGAATATCCCACCGGTATGGAACCATCGCGCGCGCTCGGAGGCGAAGATCGATTCCCAGTCGACCTTGCCGCGTTCGAGTTGTGACGCCGCCGAGTGGCCGCGGTCATACATCCCGACAGCGGCCCGCACGCCGAAGCCACGGTCGGTAAAAGTTCAGGCCGTTTCGGACCGATCGCCCGACCCCGTCGTACGGCAGCCAGACGATGTGGGTCCGATCGACGCCACCTTGGTAGATCAGGTCTTCAATCAGGCGCCCCACTGGATTGTCGGCGAGTGCCGTTACGATGGTCGTCTCGAGCCTGAAGCAGCGCTTCGAGGAGCGAGCGACGTTGTACTCGCCGCCCCCTTCCCACGCTCGAAAGGAGCGGGTCGTCCAGATCCGCTCATCGCCCGGGTCGAGTCGGAGCATCACCTCGCCGAGCGCCACGAGGTCCCATCGTGCTGTCTCAGGGATGTTGAGCGCTGAGATCGTCACAGCTCGGATCCCTCGACTACCTTGGCCCGCACCGCTCGAACCTTTGCGACCGCCTGGTTCGCTCGCGTCTCAATGCCGGCAAAGTCTCCGTGGTCGATCGCACTGCGCGGCGCGATCCAGCTCCCACCGATGGCGAGGACGTTCGCCCGCGAGAAGTAGTCGCCGAGCGCATCGGGCCCGATTCCCCCGCTGGGAACGAAGCGGACATCCCCGAACGGGCCCGCGAGCGCGGACAGGTACTCGACTCCGCCCAGTTGCTTGATCGGGAAGAGCTTGAGAACGCTTAGGCCCAGGCCCACCGCCACTTCGATCTCGGTCGAGGTCGCCACGCCGGGGAGTGTCCTGATCCCAGCCTTCTGGCAGTAGTCAACTACGGAATGGTTCAAGCCGGGACTGACGATGAACCGCGCTCCGGCGTCGGCGGTCTGCTCCGCCTGCGCCATCGTTCGGACAGTCCCGGCGCCTACCAGAAAGTCCGGTCGATAGCGAGCAATCTCGGAGATCACCGCGATCGCCACCTCGGTTCTCAACGTGATCTCCGCGGTGGTGAGTCCGCCCGAGACGAGGGCGTCGACTAGGGGAAGGGCGCTGCGGGTCACGTCGATCTCAACAACAGGGACGATTCCCGTGGCAGCGATTTGGTCTAGCGGGTCCATCGTCCGGAGCCTCGTCGCTCGCAAAGAGCAGCTATCGCTTATCGATAAACGTTAGGAAGTGTATCATCTGCGCCATGCCCGAACTTGCCGAACTCCGCCGGGTGCTCCGGTCCGCGCTGGTATCCGACGCGCTCGATGCCCTCGGCAGCCGGCAGCAGTGCCTGGGGTGGGACATCCGGCCGCTCGATGAGACTGGAGTCCTTGTCGGCCATGCTTTCCCGTGCACCGCATCGGCAGTCAGCGAACCGTCACCTTCTCCATACGTCGGCCTGTTGCGAGCCCTCGACGCGGTCGGCCCGGGAGAGGTCCTTGTCGTGGCCACCGGCCGAACAGGGGTTGGCGCGGTGTGGGGAGAGCTCTTGTCAACAGCGAGCGCGGCTCGAGGTTCGGTCGGAGCAGTTACGGATGGCCTGGTCAGAGACGTCGACCAGATACGTCGCCTCGGTTTTTCAGTCCATGCCCGTGGGACGGTGCCTTACGACAGTCACGGTCGATACGAGATCACCTCCGTTCGCGAACCGGTCATCATCGACGGCGTACCCATCCATCCGGGAGCGCTCGTGGTCGCCGACGTCGATGGCGTCGTCGTGGTCCCTGCCGAACTTGAATCCGAGGTCCTTCGCCGAGTGATCAAGAAGGTGGAGGGTGAGTCCGAATTCCGACGACGAGTCGTTGCTGGAATGCTGCCCTCGAGGGCATTCGCGGAGACTGGGGTGCTGTGAGTAACAGCTTGGATCGCGTAGTCGCCGCCACGGGCAACCTAACTGACCGAGCCCGGGGTCCCCAGTCGAGCGACGAAGTGGAGGTCGTCGCCACAGGACCAGACCACCCATCGTCCGCGGCCTTGGGCCCTGCTGGCGCGGCTTACCCAGGCGGGGAAGCAGACCAATGAGCCTGCGGCTTGAAGGGAAGCACTGCCTGGTGACGGGCGCGAGTTCGGGCATTGGTCGTGCCGTGGCGGTCGCATTCGCTGAGGAAGGCGCTCGCCTGTACCTGACAGCGCATCCGAATGATGAAGAGGAGCTGGCGGCGCTCGCCAGGGAGATCGACGCCGTGGCCTTCAAGAGCCAGGACCTGGCCGTGCCTGACGCGGCGACGGCGATAGTCACCGACGCGCTGCAGACGGGTCAGCGGGTCGATGTGCTAGTCAGCCATGCTGGATTCGCGTACGTCGAGGATGCGCGCGACGTCAGTCAGGAGCACTGGGACCGCCTTATGGCGGTCAACGTCCGGACTGGCTTCTTCCTCGCAACTGCTTTCGCGGCTCATGTTGAAGAACGCGGCGGGGGGCGGCGCCATCGTCTTCACATCGAGTACGAATGCGTTTCGACCGGAGCGCTCGCTCGCCCCATACAACGCGTCAAAGGCGGCAATCAGCTCGTTGACGCAATCACTGGCTCTCGACCTTGCCCCCTCCGTATCCGCGTAAACGCGGTGCTTCCGGGGATGGCCTACACGCGTCAGACAGCAGAGCTCTTCGCGGCAACCGAGTTCGACCATCACTTCAGGCGCGTGATCCCGCTCGGGCGTCCGGCTCAGCCCGAGGAGCTGGCTCCTGCCTACGTCTTCCTCGCTTCGGAGGAAGCCGGATACATCACGGGCGCATGCTTGCCAGTCGACGGCGGTTTGTCAATTAGCATCCCGTGGCCCGAGGTTGACGTCAGTTACTCGGCTCATGCCCAGCAGGAGCGCGGCTAGCGCTGTGACTACCTGGTATCAGCGGCTGGCTGTTCGGCCCGTCATCAATGCGAATACCACCCTGACGAGCTTAGGCGGTTCACTCATGCCGGCGGAGATCTCGGCGGCGATGGCGGAAGCCGCCCTCGAGTTCGTCGAGATGGACGAACTCGAGGCGGCCGTTGGGCGCGAGATCGCGCGCCTGACCAGGAACGAGGCTGCGCTCGTCACCTGCGGAGCGGCGGCCGGGATCTTTCTCAGTGTCCTGGCTGCATGGCCGGGCTCGACGAGGTCGAAGCGGCGAGGCTGACGAACGGCCATCCTCCGACCCGAAACCGTCGCGAAGTGGTCATCCAGACGTCACAACGCAACCCTTATGACCTCGCGGTGACGTTGGCTGGAGCCCAGGTTGTTCAGGTTGGCAGCCTATTCGGGACGACGAGGCTTGATCTGGAGGCGGCCCTGTCGGAACGGGACGGCCGCAGTCCTGTTCTTCGCGGGAGCGCATTTGGCCCGCGGCGCCCTAGGCCTGCGCGACGTCATCGACATTGCGCACTCTCACTCAATACCGGTCATCGTCGATGCTGCAGCGCAACTTCCGCCGGCTTCGAACCTCTGGTCGTTCACCGCCGACGGAGCCGACCTCGTCCTGTTCAGTGGCGGAAAGGGCATGCGCGGCCCGGTTCGACCGGACTTCTGGTTGGCTCGGCACCGCTGGTCGCGGCGGCGTCTCTGCATGCGTCGCCACGCCAACGCCTCGGTCGACCCATGAAGGTGTCGAAGGAGGGGCTCGTTGGTCTCCTGGCGGCCGTCGAGCTGTTCGTCAGCACGGATCGCGAGCTCGAGACCGAGCGCATCGAAGCCGCGACCACGTCTTGGCTTCAGAGACTCGCCCGGCTGCCCAACGCCGTTGCCGTCCGAGAGTTCCCAGGCGAGGCAGGACGGCCACGGCCGCGCGTTCTGGTGACGATCTCGGCAGAGGCGAACCTGTCAGGTCGCACCGTCCGCGATCGGCTTCTAGCCGGCGACCCAAGGGTCGATGTCGCGGTTGCCGGCGAGCGCTCGTTCTATCTCAACGCCGAGATGCTGCGCCCGGGAGAGGAACGAGTGGTGCTGGATCGCGTGCTTGCCGTCCTGGGCGCCACGCCATGAAACACTCAGCACACAGAACCCCACATCTTGGAGAGCCGCCAATGTGGAAGCGAGCCCCTGATAGCGCCTCAAGCCCCACACCCAGCGGGTGCATATTCCCAAGGCATCGAGGCCGTCGGTCTCGTCTTTGTTGCGGGACAAGCCGGGATTGATCCGACAACGGGCAGCGTGGCTGGGGACTCAATCGAAACCCAGACGGCGCAAGCACTCCGAAACGTGGAGGCCGTCCTGAACGTTGCTGGTCTCACCCTGGCGGACTTGGTGAAGACGACGGTGTATCTGGCCGACATGGCGTTGTTTGACCGGTATGACGCCGTCTATCGCGACATTGTCCCGGAGCCACGTCCCAGCCGAGCTACTGTCGGTGCCCAGTTGGCCGGGATCTTGGTCGAGATCGATGCTGTCGCCGTCCGCCCCGAGGCTCGCCTGAGCGACGCAAGTGACCAAGCAAGTGCTTGATCGGGCGTCAGGATCCAGCGTCGAGGAGGCGGAATTTGCGAGTCCAATCGAGCACGACCTCCTGTCGACCGAAGTGTACGTGCGCCTGCGTCGCCAGATCGTCCGGGGCCGCCTGGCTCCTGGTCAGCGAATCGGCGAGGCCGACTTCGCACGCCGTTGGCGGGTCAGCCAGGCGACGGTGCGGGAGGCGCTTCGGCGACTGGCGAGTGACGGGCTGGTCATCCAGATCCCACGACGGGGAAGCTACGTCGCATCGGTCTCGGAGGCGACGGCTCGTCTGGCTTACGACGTCCGCTTCACAGTTGAGCCGATTGCGGTGACGCAGGTCTCGCGCGCTGCGATGGCACCCTGCTTGCCGCCCTCGGAGTACGAGCTCGATCGAATGCGGGCCGCCGCCGCCGCCGACGACACGGCGATGCTCGTCGACGCAGACGTTACGTTCCATCGCCGGGTCTGGGAGCAGTCCGAGGGTGATCTTCTGCCAGGATCTGGACCCAAATCGAGGCCGCGATTCGGGGTTTTACCCTGATAACCAACCGCGTGTACTTCGGAAACCTCCGCGACATCGCGGAAACCCACGCCCCGCTGGTCGACATGCTGCGGAGCGGGTCCGATGCCAGCATCGAAGCCTTCACGGACACGTCCGGGCCGTCTGGGCGAAATTCGACGCGTCTTCTCGAACACCCGGCGTCTAGTCTGCGACTGGTGCGACCAATCAACCGGGTGAACCCTCTCTGCCAGGATCGGGCGAGACGACGCAGCAGGTCGATAAGGCGCTCGGCTACTTCGAGGCCGACGCACTCCGAGCGGATGCGCCACGCCCGCTTCCGCGAACTCGTGCTGTTCGTCGGGTCGGGGGCGGTCGAGGCGGGCTAATGGAGGCCGCCTCGGACCCGATTGACCGAGGACTGCGAGTAACTACAACGCCGGTTATGCCCATCTCGGATACTCACGGATCTGGGTGTGAGACAGATTTGTAGGTGCTGCCGGTCAGGCCGCCCTCGTCTGGTTGTGGATGCGCCCCAGACCCCCTCCCGGCGGACGCTGGACTCCTGGTGGCGGAGGCTGATGGTGGCCGGAAGCGCCTCGTACGGTCCAGCGCATGCCGGAGAGCTTCAGGCGCTGGACGACGACCGCCCGGCTCCTGGTCGACATCGACCCTACCGGCACGCGCTGGGAATGACAACCCCATTTGGCCCCACTGTGGGCCGGAATGATCGGGGTGGCCAAATGCAGTCATTCCCACGCGTGAGGGCCGGGGATACGTGCCCATCCGACCCAGAGCGCTCAGCCGGACTCGGACCGCGTCGCTCGTACGACCCCTCATTCCCACCCTCGTCGTAGCTCATCGCGAGCCGCTCGCCGGGCTCGAGGACGAGGACGTCGTCGTCCCAGTCGCCGTCAAGGAGGCGGCGAACGAGTTGGAGGTCGCCGGCCAGGCGCTCGAACCGCCAACCGCGGCGCTCGGCTTCGGCGTGCGCCCGAGCCTCCACCGTGCCGCCCTCGACGACGCCCATGTCGATGAACGCGGCTCGATCGTAGTGACTCCGCCACGCGCCGAGGGTCTCCATGAGGTAGTCGGCATTGTCCTCGCCATACTTCGCGACATGGTCCGCGTAGGTCGCCTGGAGCGCCTCGTCCGAGCCCGAACCGGCGCCGAGCAGGGCATCGCCCGACCCGTCGTCGCGCTCGAGATGGTCCCCGACGTACCAGTAGGTCCCCGGATGGGCGGCGAACTGCTCACCGTGCCGTTCGCGGCCGCCCAGGAAGATCGTGATGCAGTCGTGGGCCCTCGGGACGACCAGCGGCACCCGGCTGGCTCGCAGCCCGGCCGTCGCCCCACCGCACAGCCCGTAGGCGAGAACGACCGCGTCGTACTCCGGGCCGGCCGCGTCGATCTCGGCCTGAAGGAGGGCGCGGAGATCCGGCGGCTCGTTTTGCAGGCCGCGCCGGAGGAACGCGACATCGACGACGTGGGGCGAAGCGCGCCGCACACAGATAGATCGGCCGTGCGAGGACATCACAGCTGACCGCTCGGAGGCGCATCGCAGCAGGTTACCTGCGTGTCACGTGCGGGCTGGGCGCGGGCTTGCCTCGGTCAGCCGCCCGGCACGGTACGCTGGCCAGGAACTCGCCGCCGTAGGGATCGTGTCCCGTGAGTACGTCCGCAGCGAGCCGGTAGGCGGCCGACTGCGGTCCTGGCCGAAGACGCGAGCCGGGTCGTTGGCGATCGGGTCGATGACCCCGCAATCAGCCCCCGCTTCGACGGCTAGGTCGATGAACACGTCGTTGAGGAGTCGCCGGGCCGGGAGACCGAACGAGACGTTCGACAGGCCGCCGGTCAGGTGGGCCTCCGAGCCGTAGATCGCTCGCAGGCGTCGGACGGACTCCAGGAAGGAAGCCCCTGCCTCGGGCTCAACGGCAGTCGGCAGCACGAGTGCGTCGATGTGGAGGGTATTGATCGGCAGCCCATGGGCCAGGGCCGCCTCCACGATCTGCTGCGCGTTGCTCACGCGCGCGTCGGCGCTCGCCGGCATCCGCAGGCCCGGTCGCCGACAGAACCACCGGACAGCCATACCGGGCGGCAAGATCGAAGACGTGCAGGCGCTCGAGCGATGCCGAGTTGATGAGCGGCGCGCCAGCCGCCCGGCGCGATGCGGCCAGCCCGCCCTCGATGACGTTCCCGTCCGAGGAATCGATCGCGACCGGAACGCGGACGACCTCCTCGACTGCGTCGACCAGCCAGCAGATCGCTGCCACCCGGGTCGCGACATCGGCCGCCGCCTCGTCGACGTTGAGGTCGGGAGGTAGTCGGCACCAGCGGCCTCCTGACGCAGCGCGAGCGAGCGGACGTAGTCCCCGGCCGCCGCTGCCTCGGGCTTGCGCCCGGCGAGTCCGGCCAGGATCGCACTCTTGACGTGCTTCACCCGCCCGGTCGCGAATTCGCTGCCCGTCCGGATCGCGTCCGGGATTGCGAGGATCCGCTCGTCGCCGTCGGGTCGGAGAACCGGATGGCGTCCCGACCGTCCGAGGTCGACGTGATCCAGTCGGCCGGTCCTCTTGACGGTCCGGCTTGCATGGATGTTCTCGCCGATGACGATGAACGAGCGGCCGTCCGGCATGGGGATCATGACTTGGCCCCGGCTTGCGACCGGGAGGCCCGACCGACGTGATCCCGCCCGAGGTACGTGTTCGCCCGGGCGCTCATTCGACGCAGCGCGTTGTCCTGGACGGTGACCGGGCGTTCGAGCATGCTCAACTCCTCGCCAAACGGCAGGGCCGCTCATACGCGGCGGCCCAGATGCAGGCGTGGTCGAACGCCTCGCAGCGGCCGTCATGTGACCCGCCGCACGGCCCGTTCCGCTGATTCTTCGCGCACTGTGACTCGGGGCACAGATACCCGATCTCGGGCAGAGAACAATCGCCGCAATCGCGGCAGTCGAAGAGCGGGATCTTGACCGCCTGCTCGAGAACATGGAGCGGGCGGTCAAGCCGGAGTTGCTCGGCGCCCCGGTAGAACGTGGTCCCTGCCTCAAACCCCGCGCTATCCGGCCGGAAGGCGAGGCGGTGGGTCAGCCGGTGGAACCGGTAGCCCAGCGGTACGCTCCACCGGGCTCGCCGGCGCCCGATCGGGCGAAGCGATGCCGCATAGGCGCGGTTCATCTCGTCGCGATTCAGGCCCGTTTCGGGGTCGGGCTCGAAGTAGGAGAAGCCGTCGGGGTGGCCGAAGCAGACTTGCCGCGCGAACGACTTCCAGTCTTCCGGCCCGAACTGTTCGGCGCGATCGAGGACACGCTCGATCTCGGCGACCGAGCGGTGTCCGGCGAGTGACCCCCGCGTAGCCGAGGCCTCGCGCGATCGCGACCTGCCTGGCGGCGAGCTCGAGGACAAACGCCCGGCCGTGGTCGGCCGAGGCCGACTCGCGCTCGACGATGGCCATCAGCTCGTCGGTGACGACGCAACCGGCGATCCGTCCGTCCCGGAATGCGCGCGCAACACCCCGGTTCAGGATGAGACGTTGACGAGGACGGGGACGCGGAGGTCGCGGCGTTCCCGGTAGCGGAGGAGCTCATCCGCCTTCCGAGTGTCGTAGCCGAGCTGGCTGATGACGAACGAGGCGCCAGCGCGGACCTTCATCTCGAGCTTGAGGTACTGCGGGATGAGTTCGCGCTCAAATCGCTTGTACGGATTGACGACTGCGCCCAGGAAGAGGCGGCGCCCGTCCGGCAGGTCCTGTCCGTCCTCCGTCGGGTCCGTCCGGCACGTGCGACCCAAGCCCGGCGTACATATGAAGCAGGGCCGCGGAGTCGATGTCGAAGACCGGCCGGGCCAGCCCGCCATAACCGTCGGCGGGGTAGTCGCCCGAGACGGCGAGGACGTTCGTCAGCCCTCGCCCGAGGAGCTCCCAGCCCAGACTCAGCAGGCCGCTCCGGTTCCGGTCGCGACAGGCGACGTGGACGATAACATCGTGGCCGAGCCCGAGGAGCGCCTCGCCGGTCGCGCCTGGACCGAGGCGAACGCTGGCCCCCGGCGTTATCGGTGACCGACAGGGCCGCCACGCGCGGGTCCGCAGCCAGCGTCCGAGCCGTCTCGAGCGGGGTCCGTCCAGCCTCGTCGGTGATCGGGCCCGCCCAGGGCACCAGCTCGACGACGATCGGGAACGTCCTTCCGGCAAGCCGCTCGCGAAACGTGGGCCGCTCACCGAGCGCGGGTTGACCCGCGCCGTCCTCGCACTCGGCAGCACCCACTTGACCACCCCTCGACCGGTACGGCTCGCTCCCCGTCGCACGCTGCCGGGCCATCACCTGCCCCCTATGACGCAAGTCGTTCGAACCGGCAGCCGTCGACGAACAACTCGAAGAAGTCTGGCTCGGCCTCGAGCTCGACGTGCTCGATCCGCCGGATGTGCTGCTCGATCCGGGCTCGGCGCCGCTTTGATAGAAGCAAGGCCTTCGCTCCGCGAACCGAGGCATTACCGACCCGTACGACTCCGTTCCGGCGGCACGGGCACGAGGAGTCCGATATCGATCGCGTTCGTGACGTCGATCGAGTTCGCGAAGGCGCCGGCCAGGTAGAGGCGATCGATCTGCTCGGCGGTCACACCCAGCGTTCGCAGCAACACACGCTGGCCCGCGGCGTTCGCAGCCTTCGCCTGAGCGAGGTGGCTGATGTCCTCGCGCGAGAGCGTGATCCCGCGCTCGGGCACGATCGTCACGGTTCGCGATCCATCGACGAACACGCCATCGGGCGCCATTCGGCCCGCACGACCAAGCTCAGCGAGCAGGTCGACGAGGCCCGAGCCGCACATGCCTTCAGGTTCCACGTCGCCGGTGGTTCGGTACTCAAAGCGGTCCGATACGAGCCGAATGGCCTCGATCGCGCCCTCCGCCCCGGGCATTCCGTAGCGGACGAGGCCGCCCTCGAAGGCCGGTCCGGCCGGGCAGGAGGCGGCCAGGAACCGTCGCCCGTCACCGATCATGACCTCGGTATTCGTACCGATGTCGATGACCATGACGACGCCGTCCGCGTCCTCGGCATCGACCGCCACGAGGTCGGCGGCCGCGTCGGCGCCCACATGGCTGGCGATGAGCGGCCCTCCGACGATCCGGGCCTGAGGATGGACGAGGATTCCCAGCTCGTGGGCAAGACGAAGAAGACTGGTCGACTCGCGCCGCCCGGCGCGCATCTCGGCCTCGCTGACCGATTGGTACAGCGAGCGCCCGATCGGGCCCACATCGAGCCCGAAGAACACGTCGCGCATCGTCGAGTTGCCGACGACCACGACTTCGTAGACGGACTGCCGCATCACACCGGACTCGGCGTACATCCGGCGCAGCTCGTGGTTGAGCGCCTTGCGGACCGCCTGTCGGAGTTCCCCCGGATGTTCGTTGTCGTACGAGATCCGGGTCATGACGTCGCTCCCGCCGAAGCGCTGGGGGTTCTCGAACGCGCCGACGGCGACTGTGGCGCCGCTGCGCAGTTCGACGAGTTCGAGGACGACCGTGGTCGTGCCCAGGTCGATGACCAGGCCGAAGGTCCCGTCGCGACAGGGATCGAGGGCCATGCCGTCGTAGGTCACCTGGTCGCCGACCACCTCCACCGGCGGGTCGATCTGGGCGGATGGCTCTCCGCCGGGCATCAGGATCTTCAGGCGCCGGCGCAGGCCGGCGAACTCGACATCGGGCGACGTTTGCTCGACGAACGCCTGGCAGGCCAGGCGATAGCGGTCCGACAGGAAGGCCTCCGCCGGGGTCCGGCCCGAGAGGGCTTCGGCGCCGCTGAGGATCTCGACCACGCACTCGTGGCAGCGCCCGGTGGACCGACAGGAGGCCGGAACGACGACCGCGAGGTCGTCGGCATAGTCGAACAGCGACCGACCCGGGGCGAGCGGCCGGCGCACCTGACCGTGGATGACGTCGCCGGGGCCGTTCACTGGCTGGCGCTTCCGGAAGGCCGCGACCCGTCGTTCGACCGCGGTTCCGGCGAGGTCGCCCCCGGGCACCCGGCGGTCATGGCCTCCTCGGACGCGACCAGGCGCTCCGACACGACCGTTCAGGCGCCCAGCGCGTGCTTGACGACGTCAATGGCCGACCCAGCATCCGGTGCGTAGGCGTCGGCCCCGATCTGGTCGGCGAACTCTTGGGTCACCGGGGCTCCCCCAATGATATCTGGCCAGCCTACCTGGACGTAGTCGTATCTGCAGAACCGCTGGACGGCGACGTGGGCACCGCGTCGATAGTCTTCGGTGCCAGTGTCCACGTCCGGCAACAGGTCGAATCGCCGGGCGATGGCATGGACGGCCACATCGTCCATGAACAACTCCGCCAGGAACACCCGGTTCGGCGTTCCGCGCCGGAGAATGTTGTCGGATGAACCCCTCCGGGTCCGGAGCGGCACCGCCCTCCAGCCCCCGGTATCGTCGCGGCCCAGGAGTCACGGGAGCCGACTCGCGTGGGTCGAGTCGACGCCCCACCGAGCCTTCGGGGCTCCGCTCGGCCGCCGGAGACTGCCGTGCATGTCAGGTTCACCTCCGGATGACGGTCTGATCGGCGGAAACCGAGGCGCCGACCGGTCAGTCGCATCTTACCCTGAGGTGGATGACCGGTCAACCAGTCGCGTGCCGCGCGTTGGGCCCACACACGGCAACTCCGACCAGGGGCGGTTCACGTTAGCGACGGGGCATTCGAGCTCGGACGTGTCACGGCTCGATGAGTAGGTCGAATTCCTGAGCTGGATGCTCATAGGTTGCGGTGAGTCTTCGGCTGCTCGCGTCCCAGTACCAAGCACTCTCTTCCAACGCGGCGCCGTCCTGACTCACCTTTCTCGGCCGCCACGGGAGACGGACGGCGATTTCGCCTTGCGTCCCGGGCTGGCCGAAGGCACGGAGCGTCACGCGGTCATCGTCACCGGCCGCCTGAAGTACCTCGGACGTCGCGTATTCGATCTCACCTGCTGCGCCTTCGATAACCAGGTTGATCGGCAAGACGAGGCCGCCTCGTCTTGGCGAACTGCGCCCCAGGGAGGATCTTCGGGAGCGATTCTCGCCTTCCGGTCCGGGGATCCGTGTACTGAACTTTCGTCCCGACAGGCCATCCACCTGCGTTGAGCACGAAGAGATAGGCGTTCGATCCGTTCGAGCGTTCGACGACCTGAAGTTCCTCACTCTCCGAGTGCGCCACTCGACGGGTGCCGAAGTGCTCGAGGATCCGCCAGATCAGACCACGATCTGCCGACAGTCCGTCGGCGGTATACGAGGGCTTGAATCCCAGGACGACGCACCGACCGGCCTGAATCGGCGTCGAGAATCCGCAGATTGCTCCAGATCTCGCGTTCCAGACGAGCGGTTCGGCATGAGGCGGAATGTCGAACGACTGAACGTAGTCGAAGACCAGGACCTCGTCGGGACTGCCTTCGTACCGGACGAGTTACGGGGCGTGTGAAACCAACTGAAGGTCGTCCCGACCGCCGGAAGCAGGTCCCGTGCACCGATCGCGTCGGCGAGGAGCGTGCATGGCCGCCCTCCGAGATCCTGGGTAGGGATCCGCGGAAGCATCACCAAGCAGCCGCCGCGCTTCGACATAGGCCACCAGCTTGGCGTGCGTGTGAGCGTCCATGATGTCCAGGGTGAGAATCCAAAGCTGCGGATGCTTCAGGAGTCCTTCGACGGTCTCGGTTTCAAGCATCGTCGCATCGAAAGTCACGCTCGACAGCGCGAGCAGTGATAGCAATCCGTAGTCGCTAGGGAAGAAGCTCTGACGCAGGGTGTCCGCGATGTCATCGCGCAGGCCGGAGTCGAGCGTGTACCGACGTAGGACAGGGCTCGGTACGGCTCGTAGAAGCCGACGGCTGCATCCGAGAGAACGGCGAACTCATCGAGAGGTTTGTCCCGCAGAAACGTGCCCATCCGCTTGATCGTTTTCATAGTGGGGACGCTCGCGGCCATCCGGGCCGATCGCGTTGGATTGGTCGTACACCGTTCCCGTAAAGGATCGTCCCCAGCCGATCGGGTTCGTCCCCGACGGGATCGTCCAGTAGACAAGATGGTCGAGGCCGAAGGCGACCAGCATGTGATACAGAAGATCCGCCTCGTCCTGATCCAGGCGATAGGTCGCAGCCGCCTGTGCCTCGACGCAGATCCGCGGCGCATCCAGCCGCTGGGCCAATGATCGATAGATCGCGAGCTTGCCTGCCACGTACTGGACGGCGTCCTCCTTGATGTGGCTCGTGCGATAGGACTCCCACACGCCGGATGGGTAGATTTCGGTGGTTGGGAGAATTGCGAGGCCCCGTTCCTGACAGAACGCGCGGAATGTCTCCCAGCCCTCGAGATCAAAATCGAGGTACGGATCAAGCAGGGACAGCGGGACGTCTATCCCCCCGGGCAAGCAGTAGCGCATACAACCTCGGCAACGTATTCGTTGACCATGTCGAGCTTGAACCGGTGCCAGTCGAGCAGCCTCGGATAGTCGCGTGGTGCACGTGGCGGCGTCCGAGGAGGCGGCACGTCGGGCAAACGTCCCATGGCGCGCCCTGTACTCGCGGTTCAGCGCCCGAATGGAGCCATACCGAGCTCGCAGCCATGATTCGAATAGTCCGCCGGGTCCTGTGATGAACGGGTTGTAGTCGGAGCTCAGCGCCTCCGGGATGGTCATCCAGTAAGACGGCTCGCCGTCAATCTCGACAGAGATGATCGGTCCACCTGCTGTCCACTGCCGGGGCCGAAGCACCTCGCAAACAGCGTCATACCAGGTGGCTACCCGCTCAAGAAACGCCGGGTGCAAGCTCGTGATGACCGGGTAGGCGTCCATGATCTTTGGCAGATGACCGCCTGACGCGTCGAGGGAGAGCATCCTGGGTGAGCGACGAGCAGGCCTTCGGGAATGCCACCGTTGTCCCACCCGCGCAGATGTACGGCCCCGGCCGCGCGACCGCGTAGAAGCCCCTTCCTTCAAGAGCTCGAGAAGGTGCCGGAGGCTTCTGCGTGGGATGGCTCTTGCCATCGAAGTCGTATTTGCCATCCGGAAGTTCGTGCCAATTCCACGGAATGGGCAGCGTGACGGTGTTGCAGTTCGCGGCACGTAGCCGTCCGATGACCGCTCTCCACCCGCGGGATCGTGTCGGAAGTAGAAGAACTCCGATCCGTACAGGGTGAGTCTCTTGCCATCGAGCTGCACTCCTCTGATGACAGCATAGCCCGTCGGTTCCCGCTCATTCCTCTCCTTCGTTGTCATCCGGTCGTGGCGGTTTCGCCCGCAAGCCTGCGCGCGAGCGTCACTCTCGATCTGCAGGACCAGTGCTGAGTGATCGAGGCCTCCATCGCCCTGCGTCTAGCCGGCGGCTCCTGCCCGCTCGTCGTACGCCTCGGGCGCTGACAGGTCCGGTAGCCAGATCCGATCGGGCTTGATGCCGACATTTGGCCCGACCACCGAACTCATCGGGCGCGCGACATCTTCGTGCGCGAAGCGATTCGTGGCCCATGCACGCGACGGCAGATGGCAGGGTCTCACTGAAGCGGCGGTGCTCACCCTTTGACCGAGCCTGCCAACAAACCCCTTCGTCAGTCGCCCTGAAAGAAGATGAACACGACGTAGACGGGGACAAGCGTGACGATGGAGCCAGCCGCCAATACGCCGAAGTTCGCGTAGTGCACGCTCTGCAGCAGGGGCACCGCCACCTGGGCGGTCTTGTCCTGAGAGCTCAACAAGACCAGTGCGAATAGATACTGTTCCAGATGTCAACGAAGTTGAGTACGAGAATGGTGATGATCCCGGGTCGCGTCAGCGGGAAGAAGATCCGCCACATGACCTGCCAACGCGTGGCACCGTCGACGACAGCACTCTCCTCGAGTTCAAGAGGAATCTGGTCGGACGTACGTCGCGAGCACAAGGACGGACAGTGGGAGTCGTGTTGCCGGATAGAAGAGTACGAGAATCAGGGGCTATTCAGCAGACCAACAGCTGCCGCCAGCAAGAAGATCGGCACCAGAACCGCAAAGGCCGGGACGGAAAGCCCAATCCGAAGAAGCGTTCAAGCATGGCGCCCATCCGCGACCGCACGCGGCCGATGGCGAACGCAGCGGGAAAAGCCAGGGCGAGGGTCACGAGCTCCGCGCCGCATGTCACGATCGCCGAGATCCACATCGCGTGGGCTAGGTCGACCCTGATCCTGAGCCACCGCGTAGTTATCGAGGCTGGGTGACGTCGGAAGGCTTAGCGGGGCGGTCAGGATCTGTGGTGTGTCCTTGAACGAAGACACCACCAGGTAGTAGAGGGGCAGCACGATAAGCGTCGCGTAGACGATCGATACCAGGTAACCGAACGCCGTGAATCCGGACGGAGCACGCAGCCGAATTCGGCCCCGTGGGCGTGCGGTCGCCGTCACAGTTCGTACCTACGGTTGGTCGCCGCTCGGATCGCGAGCATCCCGGCCAGTCCCACGACGAACAGCACCACGGCGATCGCTTGGCTGTATCCGAGTTGCTGGGCGACAAACGCGCGGTCGTACATGTGTACGGCAGTGTCAGGAGAAGTCGCCTGGCCCGCCCTGTGTGATGAGCAGGACGTTCTGGACCGAGCCGAGGAGCAGGAACAGGAAGTGCAGAATGAGCACTACGCCGACGAAATCCGTGATGAGCGGTAAGGCGATGCGGCGCATCTGCGTCACCGGGCCTGCCCCGTCAAGCTCGGCGGCCTCGTACAGGTCCGCCGGAACGTTCGAGAGCGACGCACTGAAGAGGACGGCGTAGAATCCGATCCCGGCCCAGATGTCGAGCGCGATGATCGTGCCGAGAGCCGTCGATGGCTCACCGAGCCAGAACCGAGTGAGTCCACCCAGCCCAACCTCTCGAAGGATCGTGTTGATCATGCCTTCGGGAAGGAACAGGCCGATGAACATGATCGCCTTGGCGGTCGTGGACGAGATGACCGGCGCGAAGAACAAGAGCGTCAGAATCCGGTAGCCAGGCGGGCGCCGGCTCAGGAAGAAGCCCAACGCGAACGCCGTCGGGACCACTGTGACCATGCCCAGCACGATCTGCACGGCGGAGTTGTTGACGGCCCGCCAGAACCGCGGGTCGCTCAGGATCCGGGCGTAGTTATCGACGCCGATCTCCATCGGCGAGGACAGCAGTCCGTTCCAGCGCAGCGTGCTCGCGTAGAAGGAGAACGCGAGCGGACCGACCATGAACACCGCGAACCACAGCAACGCCGGACTGGCGAGGGCCAGACCCGCCAGCCAGGCGCGCCTGCGAAAGAATGCCTTCGAACTCGTCGTGTTCATGAGCATTTGGAAGGCAATGTCGACCGAAACCGAGCACCGCACAACGTGAGCCTTCGAATCGTCATGGCCACAGTACGCCGAGCACTGTGGCCATGACGCGACTAGGAGCGACTGTCGGTGGGCCCTACCCCCTACCGCTTGAAGGCCGCGTCGAGTTGCGATGCGATTTCGGCTGCCGACGTCCCCGGCACGTAGGCGAGCTTCGAGACATTCCGCCACGCCGTGTCAGCACTGCCCGGAGTGACCGTGTTCCAGAACGGGGCTACCTCGGCCGTCCCACCCAACTTCAGCGAGGCAGAGAACAGAGGATTGAGCTTGGACGCATCAACCTGGGCATTGGTCGTTGGCGGGACCATGCCCGTCTGCTCGACGAACTTGCCGATCACAGCCGGCTGGTAGAGGAACTGCACGAGTTTCTGGACCGCATCGAGCTTCTTGGAGCCGTTGCGAGTGATCCACACGCCCTTGCCCGAGTAGTCCTGGTAGTAGATCGGCTTTGCGTGGGGCGAGCCGCTAGGCAGGGGAAGCCGCCAAGCTGCGTGCTCGCCAGAAGGTCGGCACTCGGGCTCGCGTACCCCAGGAACCTTCGAACTGCATCGCGGCCTTGCCGTCCAGGTACATCTGGGCCGTTGCATCGGGGGTCAAACCTGCAGCTCCGTCGGCGAAGACGCCTGCGTCGCGGAGCGCGACGAAGAGGTCGACGCCAGCCTTGGCGTTCGGATTCGTCGAGAATCCACCCCTGCGCGTAGACCTGCCGCATCCGTCGTCCGTCAGTCTCGACTGAACGATCAGCTTAAACAGCGCGTAGCCCGGACCCGCGGCACCGGCAGCGGCCAGGACCTGGAAGCCGGCGGCCTTGATCTTGGGGACCGCGGCGATGAGCTCGTTGGTGGTCGTCGGGATCGCGACGCCGGCCTTGTCAAAGATCGCCTTGTTGTACCAGATGGGCCAGTTAAAGCCCTCGAGCGGGAAGGCGACGATCTTGCCGTCTGACTGAGTGAAGGACGTGAGCGCCGCGGCATCAAAGGCGTTGACGAGGCCCCACTGGGTGAGCATGTCGTTCACGGGCACCGTCACGCCCTGGGACTCCCAGCCCAGATTAGGGGCCCAATAGTTGTTCATAATGATGTCCGGTTCCTGTCCGGCGAGGAACGCCGTCTCGACCTTCGTCGGTACGTCGGCATCCTTGAATGTGGAGACCTGGATCTTGATGTCCGGGTTCGCCGCCTGGAAGTCCGCGAACACCTGCGCGATGATCGGCCCCTTCGGGTCGCTCGCCGCCCAGTCGTTGATGACGTTGAGGGTCACCGGGCCGCTAGTCGCGGCGGGCGAGCTGACAGACGAAGGGCTGGCCTCCGGGGTCCCGCTCGGTGACGGGGATGCCGAACCGGCGCAGGCGCCGACCAGCAGCGATGTCGCGACGACAATGATCATTCGGTTACGCTGCATGGCTCCTCCTCATGGACCGGTCCGGCAGTCCGCGACGACGCGCATCCACCTCCGTCGGCCGGCGGAGACGTCGCGATCGCTTCTCCTACCGCCAGCAGACTCGTCTGCCGCCGCGCCGACACTGGTCGATTGGTCGACCAGTTCAGGATAATCCCCATCGTGCGCTTGTCAACTTGGTCGACATCACCCTGATCGCGTCACCCTGTCCCGGTGCAGACGCTCTGCCGGCCGGTCGCTGCCAGGGTCCAAGCCGTGTGCGCCAGCGACCAACGTGATCAAGGCCGAGTGGTCGAGCTTGCCGTCACCACGCGCGACCAGCGATCTGAGTTGGACGGCGACAGGTGCAAACCCAGGAATCGGAACGCGAAGGCGACGCGCGGTCTCGAGGACGATCCGGGCGTCCTTTGAATGGAGCTCCACCCGCCCTCCCGGGACGAAGTTGCCGTCGAGCATCCGCTGACCATGCAGCTCGAGCACGCTGCTGGCGGCCAATCCGCCCAACATAGCGTCTCGCACGCGTCCCGGATCGACGCCAGCGGCAGCCGCCAGGGCGAGCGCCTCGGCAACCGCCTCAATTGTTGATCCCACCACGAGCTGGTTGCATGCCTTTGCGATCTGGCCCGATCCGACGCCGCCAATGTGCACGACGTTGCGGCCCATGGCCCGAAGGACCGGAAGCGCGGCCGCGACGGCCCGTCGAGCCCCGCCCACCATGATCGACAACGTCGCCTCCTGCGCACCGACCTCTCCACCGGAAACGGGAGCATCGATCAACCACGCGCCTTGTTTGCGAACCCGGGCTGCGAGCCTTGTCATCGCGGCAGGATCATGTGTCCCCATGTCGATCACGATTGCGCCGGCTCGAAGTCCCGACAGAGCGCCAAGCTCTCCGGTGAGCACGGCTTCGAAGTCCTCCGTCGTCGGCACCATCACGATGAGGACGTCGGTTGCCGCAGCGAGAGCTTCCGGCGAAGCCGCTGCCATGGCGCCGGCCCGCACGAGAGCCTCGACCGGTGCAGGGGAGCGCGAGCAGACGAGCAACGGGAAGCCCGCGCGGAGCAGGTTTAGGGCCATCGGGCGACCCATGACGCCTAACCCGACGAAACCGACGGTCGGGTGCGCGCCCTGGCGATTCTGGTCCATGAGCTGGACTCCGACTGAGGACTGGTCGACTGGTAGACCTTTAGTCTATCATTGCTCTTGGCCATGGCGATCGCCTATGTGAACGGTCACTGGGTCATTGTCATGACCTCATACGATATGGCTGTCATACCGCACGGAGCCACGATTCCCATGCTTGACTCGCCGACGGCCGCCGAGGGGCTTGGCCGTGACATGAAGCTGAGTATGTACAGGAAGATGGTGCTCATTCGCGAGTTCGAGCTCGCGTCTATCGACCTGTTCAAACGCGGCGAAATCAAGGGTGCCGTCCATCCCTATATCGGCCAGGAGGCCTCGGGCGTCGGCGTCTGTACCGCCCTGCGAACGAACGACCTCATCGCCGGGACCCATCGCAGTCATGGTCACAACCTGGCGAAAGGGGCGGATCCGAAGCGGATGATGGCGGAGATCCTCGGCAAGGAGACCGGGTACTGCAAAGGGGCGTGGCGGCTCGATGCACATCGCCGCATTCGACACCGGCAGTCTCGGCGCGCTGGCAGTCGTGGCCTCCGGGATCCCACTTGCCGTCGGAGCGGCGCTCGCGTTCCGCATGCGTGGGGGAGGATCGCGTGTCCGTCCCCTTCACAGGGGAGGCGGGTTCGAACGCCGGGAACTGGCACGAGTCCCTGAACATGGCGTCGATCTGGAACTTGCCGGTCGTATTTGTCCTGGAGAACAACCACTACGCGGTGTCGACCCACTATCGGGACGTTCTAAAGATCGAGGACCTCTCCCGTTCGAGCCTCGGCCTACGGGATGCCAGGCGTCCGTGTCGACGGCTTCGACGTCATGGCCGTGTACGCGGCGACTCAGGAGGCCGTGGCCAGGGCGAGGTCCGGTGAGGGCCGACGTTGCTGGTCACCGAGTCATACCGGCTGGAGGGCCATTACGCCGGGGAGCCGGAGGTCTATCGCGATCGAGCGGAGGTGGTCGAGCAGTGGAAGAACGATCCGCTGCCACGGTTTGCGACCAGCCTCACCAACCAGGGGGATGCGACGGCCGAGGAGATCCATCGGATCAATCGCGAGGTGAAGGAGGAGATCAAGGCCGCGGTCGCGTTCGCCAAGGACAGCAGAGAACCGGACCCATCCACTGCGATGGACTTCATCTACGCCTGAAGCGAGGGAGCGGACGATGCCGACAGCTGAACGCGACGCAACCTCGCTGGGGGCGAAGGCCACCGCGTTGCGTCCCGATCTGATCAGGCAGGTGCCGGACGATGTGCCTGCCATCGAGATGTCCTACCAGGAGGCAATCCGGGAGGCGCTCCGCGAGGAGATGCTTCGGGACGAGAGGGTGTTCCTTCTGGGTGAGGACATCGGGAAGCACGGTGGGGCGTTCGGCGTGACGCGAACGCTGTTCGACCAGTTCGGTCCCGACCGAGTGCGCAACACGCCCATCTCTGAGAATTCGATTATCGGCGTGGCGACGGGAGCCGCGCTGGTGGGCATGCGACCGGTGGCAGAGATCATGTTCGTTGACTTCTCAGGTCTCGCCATGGATCAGATCTGCAATCAGGCTGCGAAGTTGAGGCTCACGACCGGCGGGCAGTGTTCTGTGCCATGGGTGCTTCGGATGCCACAAGGCGGGGGTGCCGGCAAGAGCACGGCCGCCCAGCATTCCCAGAGCCTGGAGGTCTGGTACGCGCACACCCCCGGGCTGAAGGTGGTCCTCCCTCCACTCCGTACGACGCGAAGGGCCTCTTGAAGGCGGCAATCAGAGATGACAACCCGGTCATCTTCCTGGAGCAGAAGTTCCTCTATTCCTTCCGAGGTGCCGTTCCTCTCGACGACTACGTGCTGCGCCTCGGTGAATGTGACGTGAAACGAGTGGGCGACGATGTCACCGTTGTTGCGTCTGGCTACATGGTGTGGCATGCGATGCACGCGGCGGAGATCCTGGCACGCGAGGGCATCTCCACCGAGGTCGTCGATGTGAGGACGGTTAGTCCTCTGGATACGAAGACGATCGGAGCGTCGGTCCGAAAGACGGGCCGGGCAGTGCTCGTGGCCGAGGCCTGCCGATCATATGGGCCGACCGGTGAGTGGGGGAATGGTCGTCATGGAGGAGGCGTTCGACTACCTCCAGGCACCCATCATCCGGCTCGGGGTCGCGATTCGCCGGTTCCATTCGCTGACAGCATCGAGAAGGGGTTTTGGCCGGAGGCCCACGACATCATCGGCGCGATCCGGCGAGTGCTCGCTTGAGGGCGCGAGTTCGAACGGTCCGCCGCAGGGCGCTCCAGGTCCGACTGAGCGACCGGTAAGTGAGTCGTCACCGACCCAACCCTGAAGGAGCCGTTCGTGGCGACTGAGTTCTACATCCCGAAGATGACTGACCACATGGAGGTCGCCGAGATCATCGAGTGGTTGAAGTCGGAGGGCGATCATGTCCTGGAAGGCGAACCGCTCCTCGAGCTTACGACTGACAAGGCCAACGTTGAAGTCCCGGCACCAGCGTCTGGGTTCCTGAAGGGCATCCGCGACGGTGTCCAAGCGGGGAGCGACGGTGCCCGTCGGCGAGACGGTCGCGTTCATCGTCGACCGTCTCGAGGAGGAGGTCCCGATGCTTCCTCCCTTCGATGCGGCGACCGCGGACGACCCACCACCGACGACGGCGGGCTACGAGGCCGACGTCCCCGGTGAGCCGACCCCGGACGACACAGCAGCGACGGGATTCGTGCGCGCAGTTCCCGCAGCGCGCCGACTGGCGCTGGAGCTCGGCCTTGACCTGTCCCGGATTCCCGGTACAGGTCCTTCCGGACGGGTGACGGTGGCGGATGTCGAGGCCCTGGTGGTGGCGACGCGAAGGGACCGACCAAATGGCTGGAGCTGTCGCCGATCCAGACGATCACGGCAGAACGAATGACTGTCAGCGCGCAGACGATCCCCCAGTATTCGCTGTCCGTGGGAGATCGACATGTCCGCGGTTCTGGAAGCTCGCTCGTCTGATGGTGGGTCGGAGAGACCGTCCGTGACTGCGTTTCTCGTGTGCGCCGTCGCTGCCGTCTTGCGCGACTTCCCGGACGTCAACGGGAGCTATGAGGACGGACGCATCAAGCTCAACGACGACGTGAATGTCGGTGTCGCCGTGGGCACCGACTCTCAGGCCTCGTCGTTCCGGTCGTCCGACGTGCGGACGACAAGAGTCTCCAGGGACGTCGCTGCGGAGCTGACTGCGCTCCGGGCTGACGCTGACGCCGGTCGTCCCAGGCTCGACCAGATGACCTCTGGGACATTCAACCATCCGAACCTCGGGATGCATGGAATCGATGTGTTCACCGCGATCGTGAACTCCGCCCGGAGACGGCGATCCTGGCCGTTGGTCGCATCCGTGGGTCGTCGACGCGACAAGGCTCGATCGACGGACCACAGGGGCGGCCGAGTGTGGGTCACGCTGTCCGTAGACCATCGGGCCGTCGATGGCGCTCGAGGGGCCCGCTTCCTGTCGGCCATCAAGACGGCGCTAGAGGGGTCCTCGGTGGGCCAGACGGTGGTGCGCTCGTGAACAGGTTGCTGGATCAGGTTGCGATCGTCACCGGCGCTGGATCCGGCATCGGCAAAGCGGTGGCGGAACTGTTCGCAGTCCAGGGGGCGGCGATCGCGGCCGTCGACGTCGATCGTTCGGCGGCAGAGACGACAGCCGAGGCCATCGTCGCCAACGGAGGTCGAGCAACGGCCTACGAGCTGGATGTAACGAACCAAGAGGAGATCGAGCGCGTTGTCGAACAAGTCGCCGAGCGATATCGAACTGTCGACGTGCTGTTCAATGGCGCCGCGATCCTCCGTGTAGGCCGACTCCACGAGACCGATCCTGAAACGTGGAGCGGCGTCATCGATGTCAATCTGACCAGCGTGTACCGGGTCTCGCGGGCCGTGTTACCGCTCATGTGCGCACAGGGGAGGGGCGCGATCGTGAACGTCACGTCGTCGACCGGAGCAACGCTCGCTGGGCCGGGTATCGCAGCATACGTGTCATCGAAGGCCGGCGTCGCGATGTTGACACGGTCGATGGCCATCGACTATGCGACCGACGGCGTCCGGGTGAACGCGATCGCGCCTGACCGACGGACACGCCCATGCTCTGGGAACAGTGGCCTCACGGCCGCTCAGCTCGAGATTATCCGTGGCTCGATCCCATTGGCTGTGACTGGCGACCCCGGAGCGAGATCGCGTCAGCCGCGCTGTTCCTAGCTTCATCTGAGGCGTCATTCGTGACCGGCGCCGTGCTCGCTGTGGATGGAGGCCAAACCGCCGGGCTCTGACTTGGCATCATGCGAGATTCCAGGAATCATCGGCGGAAGCGGGGTGACGTGAATCGCGAATCCAACCCATTCATGCTTCGTACGCAGCGGCGAAGAGCGGATCAGGTCGTCGACAAGATCCGGGATCTGGTCCTGAGCGGACAGCTCGGTCCCGGAGATCGATTGCCGCCTGAACTCGTCCTCGCCGAGCAGATGGGCGTCAGTCGAACGGGATTGCGAGAAGGCATGCGCCTCCTGGAAGCCCAGGGTCTGCTCGAGACACGGCCCGGGGTCGGTACCGTCGTACGCGAGGCTGGGGCGGCGCAAGTGGTCCGGCCATTGGAGTGGCTGGCCGAGGCGAGTTACGGCGGCTTGAGCTTCGATGAGTTCCACACGATCCGGCGGATCCTCGAGACGGAGATCGCCGCGCTTGCCGCCACGAACGCAACGGACGAAGGGATCGTGACGCTCGAGGCGGCGATGGCGGACATGGAGACGAGTGTCGACGACAACGTCCGGTTCGCCGAGCACGACGCCGCCTTCCACCACGGGCTCGCCGCGATGACCGGTAATCGGCTGCTCGAGCTGCTCATCGCCGTGATCCGCGAACTCCTGGAGCGTCACATCGAGTCCGTGCTGGCTCACATCGACCCCCGCTCAGACGTGATCCCCTATCACGCAGCGATCCTCGAGGCCGTGAAGGCCCGGGACCCTGAGGCCGCTCGCCGGGCGATGAAAGCACATCTTCATCAGGTTCGCACCAACTTTGAGGCGGCAACTGCGGACGGGGTCGGACCGCCCGCACGCAAACAGGAGGACGCGAGGTGATCTTCGCATCTGGCCTCGGTATTCCCGAGGGTCCGGTCCTGCTGGACGACGGCAGATGGCTCGTCGTCGAGATGCACCCCGACAGGGGGTGTGTCACCATCATCGGAGCCGACGGCGAGCGGCAGGCCACCGTCGCGCGAACCGGGCGGCCCAATGGATTAGCCGTGGACGCCCGGGGGTCCATCTGGGTCGCTGAATCGTCGAAGCCGTCCCTACTTCGAGTGAACCTGGACGGCGATGTTACCGAGTTTCTGACCGGATGCGACGATGACCCGTTCCTGTTCCCGAACGATTCTCGCGTTCGGCCCGGATGGCCACCTCTACATGACCGATTCGGGGATCCTGTTCGAGAGTTCGCTCCAGGCGGTCGCGTCCGCAACGACTGGCGTACGGTCCAGCCTGACGGCCGCGCTCTACCGCATCGACACGGAGTCCGGCGACATCACCCAACTCGACAGCGGCATTGGGTTCACGAATGGGATCGCTTTCGACGCCGCGGGGGACTTATACGTCAGTGAGACCTTGACCGGAATGATCTACCGGTACCGCCTGTCGGCCGGTGCCGGATCGGCCCAGCGCGAACCGTTCGGCAATGTCGTCGCGCCGTACGAGGAGGACGAACTCAGAGGGCCGGATGGCATGAAGTTCGCTGCGGACGGTGACCTCTATGTGACGGTGTTCGGTCAGGGGACGTCACGGTGCTCGGGCGCGATGGCGCTGTGGCCAGACGCCTCAAGACGGGCGGCCGAGCGACGAACCTTGTATTCGGCCCCCGGCTCGCACCGCGTCTTCGTCACCGAGGACGAGTAGTGCTGGAGTCTTGGTGTCCTGAAGTTACCATGTTAACCTTTAGCAATACGTAACTGGAACGAAGTACAC
>JAOSJK010000005.1 GCA_027494135.1 Acidimicrobiia bacterium
TAATTGGTTAATTAGCTGGACTGAGACTCCAGCACCTGCCTTAGGCCTCCAAGCGTGCTCGATGAACGCGCGGTCGCCAGCCCGTTGGCGACCACGTTCAGGATGTTCTCGTCTCGTCGAGCAGTGGCTGGAGGCGACCGAGGTGGGCTGTGGGGTCGGAACACCGCCCGAGCCAACGACTCCTCCCTCGGCAAGAGAGCACCGGTCGACCCGGCGCGATCGTCCGGCACGAAAGTCGCTTTCCAAGCGTTGGGCGATGAGCTGACTGGAGTCAGCATCACCCCGTCGGTGCCATCGAGGCGCGCTGGCCGTCGTCTGCCATCCGACACACGGCATCGGAGAGCTCGCCGCGATCTCGAAAGTGCGCACATCGACCGCACCAGAGAATCGTCAGGCACGTCGACCATCGTCATACCGCCACCTCCACCGACGAATTCGTCGCCTCCGACTCGGCCGCCGTAGCGGGAGGCCGGGGCTGACGCCAGCGCCGCGACGTGCGTCCCAACCCGGCGAACGCCGCGCCCAACGTCCCCGGCCAGCACCGACCGCCGCACTTACACCGGTCGACCGGTACAGACGCCTGCCGGGTCGCGCCAGGCGCCTGCGACCTCCTCCGGGCCCGTACGGTCGCTCACCACGGTGGCCACCACGACCCGTCGACACCGACTGCTCCAGATCGTCGAACACCGCCCGAGCGTGCGCCACGCCCGCCACGGTGGGACGAACCACGAGCACGGTGGCGGCGGCCGCGAACCAGTTCCTGCAGGGCTGTTCGGGCGCCACCGTCCCGGGTCCGCGACTGCCAGGGTAGAGGTGAGCGATTCGGCGAACCCCTACCGGGCTGGCCAACGTCCAGAAACTGGACTGGTCGGGGCCGGGGGTGCGACTAGGAGAATCGTCTCGCCGATGGGTTGGGCGTGCCGCTCGACCTCCTCAGCGCGAACCGGTGCCGGGTGCGGCTGCCTGCGAGGGTTACGAGCCCCAGGTTCGTAGCACCGCCGAGGGCGCAACCGGTCGCCGTCAGGATCCGCGTCGATCAGCAGCACGACCGACGTCAGGCGGCACTGACGAAGCGAAGCGACCGCCAGCGTCGTGGCACCCGGTGATCCCTTGGAACCGGTCACGCATGCCCGGGGAGCCGCTCGCCAAGCGGTCACCACCAAGCTGACACGGCCGGCCCGCACCCGCTGCGGAGATCACCGCCGCCTCCTCGGCCAGCACGGCGATCGAGACGGTGCAGAAGCGTCTGCCCGTCGGCCAGGTCGGCCCAGAATCAAGTCACGGTCCCCGTGCCCGCGGGACCGGCTCGCCGCACCGGTGCGTCCGGCGCAGTGGTCTCGATGATCTCGACCGTGTCGCCGACCGACAGCCCGACCGGGAACTGGCCGCCCCTTCAGCACCGCTCCGACCAGGACCGTCCCTTCGAGCAATGCAGGACCGTCGCTGAGCTGATCGGGGTTGAGCAGCGATCCGGCGGTCAGCCCACGGCCGGCAGTCCACCCGATCACCTCAAGCTTCGAGCCGGGACCGCGCGCTTGCCCGTCGAGATCGACACCTCCGCAGGTCGGCTCGCTGAGTGTCACCCCGGGCGGCACGTCTCGAGCGACGGCGATCGCAGGTGCGGTCCGCTGCGAGAGAACCAGGGTTCACCGCTCCGAGAGCGCTCGGCACGACCTAAGGATCAGACCCAGCGATCTGGCGGTGTTGCGTCGGGCCGCATGCCGACGCCCCACCGGCGCTTCGGCATACGAGCAGTCGAGACGTCGCTGCTCGGGGGTGACCCGTTGCGGGGAGGGCAGGGCGAGTGGCTGTCGACATGGTCATCCTCGAGTCGGTTGTTGACGGCTTGGACTTCGGCGACCCGCACCCGGCTAGGTCGAGGTGCACTGCCGGGCGATCGAGAACGGCGCGCCGCCGCGCCGCCGGTCACCGGTACGACGCCGTCAGGTAACGCTGACGCAGAGGGTAGCGCTCGGACGGCTCCGATGCCGGCAAGCGCCGCCGTGTGGGTGCGGGCGCGTGTACCGTCGGCTTCAGGCGACCACGCGCCAGCGCGCCACGACATGATGAGGTGCCGTCATCGAAGGTCACCGGGCGGAGCACGGACGGCGGTCACCTGGATGGTCACCCCCCCCGACCGATGCCGTTCCGGTCAGTGGCTCCTAGTTCGCGATCCACACTCCACGACGGTTGACCACCTGCTCGCCCGCGGGCTCAGCGCCACCTGCGGCACTGGGACCGTCATGCGTTCGTAGCGCCTGCACGACCTCAGCCCGGGTCGACTGCGTTTGGCTCGCCCCGCAGGTAAACGGCCCCACGAACACGCTGCCGCAGGCTCTCGTACCAAGCCCCGCCCGGCTCGGCCTCGATGACAGTTCTGTCGGTGTCGTACACGGGAAGTTCTCGGTCCGCCCATCCAACCGGTAGGTGCGACGGTCAGTCCGGTCCGCCTGGATGGCCAGAGTTCGAGCCTCCCGCCACCCCGTTCGCCGACGACGACGCCGTAGTGATGCCTGATGTATCGGTTATTCACCACCAGACCGTCGGCGCGGCTGGCCGGGTCAGGCGACGCGGCCCAACCCGTCGTATGGCCGAGGCAGCACCACCACATGCGCGCCATACGATGCACGGCTCCGATCCCTTGCTCACAGTCTCGACTCGCCACCGGCCGCCCTCTGTCGCAACGTCGCCGGTAGAGGTGACGGTTCGGGTCATCGGTATCGACTCGGACGTCATCGGCGACTGGTACACGCCGAGTCGGTCGTCCACTTTGATCCTCGACCACGCGACGTGTTCCGTCGTTCCAGATGACGTCGGGGGAGTGGTCCGAGGTCACCGCGCAGCACACCCGGCCGTCGCGTGTTCTGAGGAGGAAGTCCAGGAGCTCCGGCTCTCCGCTCCGGTCGTCACTTCCGCGAGACGCGGGTTACCGCCGCGAGATCGAACGGCGGCGGCATCTCGCCGAGGTCGACGTAGGCGTCCCAGGAAGGCGAGGTAGGCGACGAGCACGGGGTCCGCCGTCTCCGTCGTCGTGGTGGAAGAACCGGTGATCGGGGGAGGTCGTCGTGGTGGCGGTCGTCGGCGTGCGCTTCACGCTCGTCGTTGTTTCATCCGCGTCTGAACGTCCGTCTGAACACGCCCCACCAGCCATCGCCAGCACGACGATGGTCAGGGCTGACCATCCTTGGCTTCGTCCCCGCCCTCCACGGCATCCGAGCCATCAGAACGTGGTCAGGGGCGTTCCATCGGGAAACTCCACCGATGACGGGTGCCGACACCTGCCGGGAGGTGCTCACACTGGTCGGCAGGTCAGGGCGCGGACGCCGGATGAATACGGTCCCAACGTCGACGATGCTCGACCAGCTCGGCAAGTTCTCGTATTATGCCACAAGCCGGCTCGAGCGACGTGAGCAGTGAGCGTCCGAGTGGATCAGCGTGTATCCAGGGTCGTCGGCTCGTGGCCCGGCGATCCAGTCTCGCTCGACGAGGCCGGAGCGAAGGTGCTGGGTCAGGGTCGCATCCAAGCGGTCGTCGTTGATGCCCTGGAGCTGGCGCTTGAGCTGCTTCCCGCCGAACAGGCTGTTCAGCGAGCGCGTTGAGGATCGGCAACGACCACTTGGTTGCGATCCAGTTTCCAGCGCCATCGTAGCCGGTCGTGGTGATCCTGGTCAGCCCAGTGCCGCCGCCGATGGTATCGCTGATTCCACTCCCCTCGCAGATGAACAGTTCCGACCGCAGGATCCCAGGACTCCGTGAGAGCGCAAGAGAGTCATTCGGCCATGCCGTGGTCACTCTCAGGCATCGGCGGACGCGCCTGACCAAGCGCTCAGGCTCAGCCGGGTTCAGGCTGCCGTTCAGAGTCTTCGTGGACGGTCTCGTCGTCATCCGACGAAGGAGATCAACCATGCAGACACGACAGGGCGTGCTACGTCAGCTGGACCAGGAATGGGAACGAATGGCAGAGAGCCTTACGGCCGTCGAGCAGTCCGGATGGGGAGCCAGTGAGCCGTTGTTCGACGGCGTCCATTCCCTCGCAGCGCTCGTCGAGAGAATCAACGAGCGAGGCCGCGCCGACGAGTCCGACGCGATCATCCTGGTGCTCCTTCGACATGCTGTCGACGACGATCTCGCCGCACGGACCGTGCTCCAGGCGATGCCAGCGTCAAGAACCTCGACATCCAGGTTCTCGGCGTGCGGCGCCTGGAGCGCGGAGGAGAACCGGCCGCAGTTGTCGTGGCCGCGATGTGGGAGCGCATCCGCACGTACCCCATCGAACGGCGGCCCCGGAAGGTGGCAGCCAACCTCACGCTCGACACTCGCCAGCGAGTCTGGCGTTCCGGCCACAAGCTCGTCCATGGCCGGCTTCCACCTCGAGCGAGAGTGGCCTGGTCCCGAAGGTCCGCGCCATCTCGTCGAAATGTGCGTCAGTGCGGTGGCCTCGTCGAGGGGCACCCGTCGCACCTCGGGCGTCGAGGCACTCAGGCCAAGCTGGGCTTACGCCGTCGGTTCGCGACTGTGTTCGAATGGGCTGGCAACGCAATCCGCAGCACGATCGGTACCCGGCCTAGACGCTC
Organism: Acidimicrobiia bacterium; assembly: GCA_027494135.1. GTDB lineage: Bacteria > Actinomycetota > Acidimicrobiia > IMCC26256 > PALSA-610 > JAOSJK01. The sequence goes on from JAOSJK010000005.1 coordinate 4,575, forward strand.
GACGAGCACGCCAAAGCAGTACGTCTCGAATGCGAAGTTCGGGTCAAGCAGCACGCCCCATCCCTCTACCTGTGCGGTGCGACACGCCTCGCCACTCTTCGGGCTCGGCGAGCGCGTGGGTCGCGGCGGCGAGCCTTGCAGCCGCGCACCGGTCGGGGGATCGATGTAGGACCTGTTGGCCGGGTTGGCTGACTCCCGGAGGTTGCCGTGAACTGACCGGCGAGCCGGTTGCTCGCTACCCGGTCAGCTCCGTCGATGTCAGGCCGTTGTCGATGACGTCGAGGCGAGGCTCATCGAGCGCGGTGACGGGCCGTTCCATGAGCGTCGCCAGGACTTCGCGTTCCGTCGGGTCGAAATGCGTCGAGGGTCTCGGCGAGGAGGGCGTTTGCACGGGATCGGACTCGGGCGTGGAGGTCGGTGCCGTCGAGGCTGGGCGTGACTCGGATCGCGCGTGCGTCGTGGGGGTCCGGATCTCGGGCGACGAGGCCCCGTTGTTGCAGCTTGGCGATGGCGCGGGTGGCGCTGGATGGGTCGAGCACGTAGAAGGGCCGCGACTTCGTTCATGCGGACGGGTGCGTTGGTCACGATGAGGTCGAGGGCATCGGCCTGGGCGACGTCGAGGGGGTGCATCGGGTGCGGACAGGTAGGTACGGACCGCACCCGTGGAACCTGCTCTTCGCAGATCGCGCCACGCAGACCGGATGCGTTCGGCAACGAGTGCGGTCTCGTCGGTGGGGGCGCCATGACCGAACCTTAACACTTGCACTCTGCAAGTGAACCCTTGTAGGGTGCAAGCATGTCGGAAGCGACGGTTTCGGCGCCGGTGCCGCTTTCTCATCGGCAAATCTTGGTGGTCTTCAGCGGCCTGATGGCTGGGATGTTGCTGGCGGCACTCGACCAGACGATCGTGTCGACGGCATTGCCGACGATCGTCGGCGAGCTGGGAGGCCTGGACCACCTGTCATGGGTGGTGACCGCGTATCTGCTGACGACCACCGCGAGCACGCCGCTGTACGGGAAGCTGTCGGACATCTATGGGCGGCGGCTCGTGTTCCAGGCGGCGATCGTGATCTTCGTGCTGGGCTCAGTGCTGTGCGGGATGTCGCAGAGCATGCTGCAGCTGATTCTGTTCAGGGGCGTCCAGGGCATTGGTGCGGGTGGTCTGATGGCGATGGCGTTTGCGATCATCGGAGACATCGTGTCCTGCGAGAGCGCGGTCGGTACACGGGGTATCTCGGAGCGGTGTTCGCCGTTGCATCCGTCGCCGGCCCGCTGCTGGGCGGATTCTTCGTCGACAACCCCAGCTGGCGATGGGTGTTCTATGTGAACGTGCCAGTTGGTGCTGCAGCCTTGGTGATCACCAGTTCGGTCTTGCGGCTCCCCCTTCGTTCGTCGAGAACACAGCATTGATGTGGCTGGGGCTGCGCTGTTGGTGGCTGCCGTGTCGACTGCTGCTGGCGTTGGGTGGGGGCAGCGAGTACCCGTGGGGATCGTCGACGATCGTCGGTCTGTTCGTCGCGTCGGCGGTCCTCACGGCGCTGTTCATCTGGTGGGGGCTCGCACCGCTGAGCCCATCCTGCCGTTGCGGCTCTTCCGGGGTCGAGTGTTCTCGACCGGTGTGGCTCTGTCCTTCCTGCTGGGTGCGGCGATGTTCGGCGCGATCGTCTTCCTGCCGCTGTTCCTCCAGGTTGCGACGGGCGCGTCCGCCACGAACTCAGGTCTGCTGCTGCTGCCGCTCATGGCAGGACTGATGGCGACCTCGATCACGTCCGGGGCGGGTGATCGCCCGGACTGGGCGGTACAAGAAGTGGCCGGTAGCCGGAATGGCGATTGCTGCTGTGGGGATGTCCTTGTTGTCGACGATGGACCCGGACACGAGCCGAATCACGAGTTCTCTGTACATGCTCATCGTCGGCGTGGGCCTCGGCATGGTGATGCAGGTACTGGTGCTCGCGGTGCAGAACGCGGCCGAGTTCTCCGATCTGGGCGTCGTGACCTCTTCGGTGAACTTCTTCCGCAGCCTTGGCGGTTCGTTCAGGGTTTCGATCTTCGGCGCAGTGTTCGCTTCGTTGCTCTCGAGTCGTCTGGTCGAGTTGGTGCCAGCGGGCCTGCTCGACGATGCGGGGCTGAGCGCCGAGTCGCTGAGCGCGAGCCGGCGCAGCTCGAGCACTGCCTGCCGAGGTGCTCGGGCCGTCACACCACCGCTGTCGGAGTCGATAACTGCGGTGTTCTTGTTGGTCGTGCCGCTCTTGGTTCTCGGCGTAGTCCTGGCGGCCGTGATGCCCGAGCTGAAGCTGAAGGACACCGCGCACATCGGTTCTACGCTCGAAGGGGCCGAGATCACCGTCGCAGAGCTTGCCGGGGGAGAGCCAGCTGTCGATGAGCTGACCGACCACGAGACCTCGCCGATCGATCGGCAGCGCTGAACCGTGTGGGGGCGGCGAGCCGCCCGATAGAAGCGCAATGAGCGCTTTGGAGTTACGGAGCGCTGAACTTCATGGAAGGCGGCGTGGTCCACGGACCTGGCCGGCCGGACCATGTGACCTCGGCGGGATCATCGAGTTCGAAGTCGGGGATTCGGTCGAGCCACGTCTGGATGGCCACTCGGAGTTCCATCCGGGCCAGATTCGATCCGAGGCACCGGTGGATCCCCACCCGCCAGCGAAATGGCGGTTCACCCGGCGATCCAGGACGACCTCGTCTGCTTCTTGGAACGCGTCCGGATCTCGGTTCGCAGAAGGAAGGGCAGCAGCACCCGGTCGCCTTGCGCATCGGGCATCCGTGGAGTTCGGTGTCTTGGAAAGGGGGGACCTCTCCGGGCCATGGTGACGGGCGAACGCTCGAGGAACTCCTCGGTGGCGGTCTGCATGAGTTCGGGCTCGGTTCGATGCCTTGTGGAGAGGCGGGTGCGTGGCGAGGTGGTGCAATGGAGTTGCCAGGGTCTCGTGGACACCCTGATTCTGGGGGAGACCCCCAGAGGAGGGGAGGCCCGAGTGGGTGTCCAGCGAAGTACCCCGCCGAGTTCCGTCGTGAGGCCATCGCCCGGGTGGAAGAGCCGGGTCGACCGGTCGCCGAGGTCGCCAGGTCGCTCGAGATCGCCGAGGGCACCTTGTGGAACTGGGTGAAAACTCGACCTGAAGCCACCGAGCGAGCCGCCGATCCGGAAAGCGCTCAGCGAATCCGAGCACGACGAGCTCAAGCGATTACGCAGAAGACCGCTCAGCAGGAGATCGACCTCCGGATCCTGCGCAAGGCAGCCGCCTATTTCGCCAAGGGAACGAACCGGTGACCGGCTTCCGGTTCGTCGAGGCACCAGCCGAGTACCGTCGCAACCTGTGCGTCGCCGGGGTCTCCCCGGTCGGGCTACTACGCATGGCGGTCCCGCCCGTTGTCGACCCGAGCGGTCGCTGACGCCGAAGCTGCTCGGGTGATCCGCGAGATCCACCACAACTCCGCGGCACCTACGGCGCACTGCCGGAGTGCAGGGTCAGCTGCGACGGGCCGGGCATCGGGTGAGCCGCCATCGTGTCGCCCGGCTCATGCGCTGCGACGGTCTCGTCGGCGCTCACGGACACCACAGAAAGTGGCGTCGGGGGCGTAACTGCGATGGTCCCGGCTGCGGATCTGTTTGCAGCGACTTCACCGCCGAGCGCTCCTGATCTGCGATGGGTCGCCGACATCTCCGAGTTAGCGTGCTGTGACGGCAAGCTCTTCTCGCCGGCATCCGAGACCTGCACGACCACACCCTGGTCGGCTGGTCGATGGGCGAACGCCGAGCACCGACACCTCGTCGTCGCTGCATGGTCTTGGCGCTCGGTCGACACCAACCCGACCCAGCAACTGTTGCACCACGCGGACCACGGGCCCAATACACCACCGATGGGTTCGCAACAGCTCTCGCCGACTGGGGCCTCGCCGGCTCCTACCTACGGCAGCGTGGGCGACTGCTACGACAACGCCGCGATGGAAGCGTTCTGGGCGACCTTGAAGAAGGAGCTCCGCCACATCTGGGGTCCCCCCGAGGACTTCACCCGCTCCGAGATGCGCACGATCCTGTTCGACTACATCGGGAGTCTTCTACAACCGTCAACGCCACTCAAGTCGGACTCGCCGACCGCACCCCGGCTGAGACCTACGCTGCCAGCCGGGCAGCCTGATCTGTCACAACAACGTGTCTACGGAACCCTGGCAACTCCACAAGGCCGATCCGATGGCGGACCACGTCGTGTCGATGCCGGCGAGGAGCAGGAGGATGCAAACGCCGAGGATCTCGTCGCCGCGCAAAGGTGCGCCCGTCGGCTAGGCGGGCGTCGAGGAGGTGGGGAGATGACGTCGTCGGTGTCGCCGCTTGGCGGTGCTGTTCGATGGGTTGGCGAGGTAACCACCGCGATCTCGATGATGGCGTCGTAGGTGCTGTCGCTGGCGAGGGGGCTCTGTTCGACTTCAGCGGCGGGAGTGGATCCAGTCGCGAAATCGCGCGTGGTCGCTGTCGGGATTCCGAGCATCCGGGATGACCTTGATCCGGAACGTGCTGGGCGTACGCGGTCGCAGCGTCGCAGATGTCGTCCCCGACGAAACGGTCGATCAGCTCGGAGGAGATCACCCTGGTGATCGGTTCGTAGGCAGCGACGACCGCCGGGGAGAACAGGGGCAGAAGGACGCGTCGGATGTCGGTGTGGTACGGCGGGTCCTCGGTGATCGGGGGAGCGTGGAATCCGAGGTCGGTCGGCGACTCGGGCCGATCCGTGATGAGGATGGTCCGCGACGAGAACCGGTGGTGGTCATGGGCGATCGCTGCGAGGTCGTCGTAGCGGGTCGGGATCCAGACGCCGTGGTAGCGGTCTGTGTGGGCGATCGGGCATTGCTCGCGCAGCTGGTCGTAGATCGGATAGGGGTCGGCGACGAACTCAGGGTCGAGGTGGTCGAAGTCGGTCGCCCAGTCGCGCACAGGTGGTCGTTCGGTCACGGTCGTTCCTTCCCGGGTCGGACACGGTTCTCAGGCGAGGGCTTCTGCGGGGTGGTTGGCGAGCGCGTCGAACTCGGCGGTGAGCCGTCTGCCGTCGGGGTGGGCGTCGAGCTCGGCGCGGACCTGTGCCAGCCGGTAGACGAGGACGCGGTCGAACCGCGCGCCGGTCTGGTTGTCGAGCGCGCTCCGGGAGGCCGCGACGACGAGCTCCGAGCCGCGGACGGTTCCGCCGCCGGGGCTGCGCACGGTCATGGTGGCGAGCTCTGCGAGTGCGCACTGGAGGTAGCCGACGTGGAGGTCTTCGTCGGCTCGGATGTGGTCGATGGTGGTTCGGGCGAAGGCGGCGTCGTGGCTGCAGGAGGGGTCGCCGAGCACGTCGGAGGCCCAGGCGAAGGTGTGGTAGGCGAGCAGTTCGATCACGAGGATCTGCACCATGGCCCGAACGAGCAGCTGCAGCTCGGGTGCGACGTCATCGCGCATCTCGTTGAGCATGGAGCCGACGCTGATGGCCTCGGGTGCGGGCCGTGCGGGGCCGCTGTAGCCGGGGGTGGAGCGATCGGGAGCTCGTGGAACATGTCGAGGGTGACGGGCGGGTCGGCGAGGGCGGCGTCGCGTACGGCGAACCACATCTGGTCATGGCCAGCTTCTTCGTCGCGACCGGCTTCGTCGTTGCCGTGTGCTTCGAGCAGTCCGTTGAACAGGTGGCCGACGCAGGTGTCGTCGATGGGTTCGACGATGTGTTGGTGCAGGTCGATGGTCGGGATGAGCTTGATGCCGTCGTTGCCGAACCCCTCGACGACGCCGATCAGGGTCAGGATCCGGGTCATCGCTCCTGTTGCCCCCGTTGCGCAGGAGCATCTTGGCCTGCTCGGCGTTGGGCACGAAGGCTCGTGTGACGGCGCCGGTGTCGATGACCGTGCTCGGATGTCCGTTGGCTTGGAGCTCGCGGTCCACGCGGCGATCGCCGGTGCTCGGTGCAGTGATCTGGGTGGCAGGTAGGTGCCGGTGGCGTCGTAGCCGCCGTGGAACAGGACGCCGTTGCGTTCGATGCGTCCGACATAGGCGTGGTCGGCGAGGAGTTCGTCGCGGGTGTAGCGAAGCTGTCCAGTCATAAGGGTCCCCCTGGTGTTGGTGCAGGTTGTGCGAGGACACGGGAGCGGATGAGCGCCGCGGTCCGGTCGGTGTCCTCGTGCAGGACGAAATGCCCGCCAGGCAGCGTGAGCAGCATTGCGTCGGCCCGGTCGGCCTGCTGTTCGAAGACATCGGGCAAGAAGGAGTGTGCGCCAGCGACGATCACCGCGGGGCATGAGAGGTTGGCGAGGTGGTCCCACGCTGCGGGGGCGCCGTGGGCGGTGGTGGACATCTCGAAGACGAGGGCCTCGGTGTCGGGGTCGCACGCGAGGTGGATGCCATCTGCGTGCTCGATGGTTCCCCACTGCAGGTAACCGTCGAGGGCGTCGGCGCCGAGCTGGGAGAGCGGTTCTCTGCTGAGGTAGTGCGCTCGCATCTCGTCGCGTGACCCGAAGGACCGTCGGCGTCGCCGTGCAGCGATCGCCATCGGGTTGGGCTGGTCGGCGCTGAACAGCGACGGGGAAAGGCGACGGGTTCGGCCAGCAGCAGCTGTGACCAGCGGCCCGGGTCGAGTTGGTCGACCAGCGCTGCGACGGCTCCGCCGAGCGATGCGCCGATGCCCGCGATGCCACGCAGGCCGAGTTGATCGAGCACCCTCGAGGACGTCGTGTGCCATCGATACGAACCGGTATCGGGTCGGGTCGGTCGGGGTGGTGCTGTCGCCGTGTCCGGCGAGGTCGATGGCGATGGTGCGGGCGTCCCCGTCGAGCGCTCGTGCGACCGGCTCGTAGAGCCCACCGCAGAACCCGTTGGGGTGCAGCATCACGACCGGGGTGCCCCCGTGGTCCCAGTCAAGCACACGGAGCGCCTCGCCGACGCGGGTTGGGACCCGGTGCACCTTCGGCGCCGGAAACATGCCCGTCACCGTGTCCTCGGGCCGCCGTGCAGGTCGCGCAGGAACTCGAGCACCGCGGCGGTGAACTGGTCATTCTGGTCGCCGGCGACCATGTGTCCCGCGTCGGCGACATCGACGTAGCGGGCGCCGGGGACAGCGTGGACGAACTCCTCGACACCCTCGGCGGAGACGAGGTCGCTGTTGGCGCCACGGACGACGAGGGTGGGAACTCGGATGCGGCGTGCGCCGTCGTGGAGTCGATCGCGCATCTGTGTGGCTCGCAGAGCATCGAGGTCGCCGTCGAGGATGATCTCGGCCCGGCCGTCGAGGAACCGGACGTCCCAACGCCAGCGCCATCGGCCGTCGGGGCTGTCGCGCAGGACCTGGGCGAGACCGTCGGACGTCGGCGGGCGTGGGCGTCCGGTGTACTCGGCGATGATCTCGGAGGCCGCTTCGAGCGAGTCGAACCCGTCGGGATGGGCGGCCATGAACCCGACGATGCGCTGCACGCCGCGCAGCTCCATTCGGGGCGTGACGTCGACCAGCACGACTGCTCGAAAGAGCTGGCCGTCCGCTCTGGCTTGTGCGAGCAGGGCCGACATCCCTCCGAGTGATGCGCCGACGAGCACGGGCGTTGCGTCGAGGTGCTCGACAATGGCGGTGACGTCATCGGCGAAGTGGTCCCAGTCGTAGTCGGGATCGGTGGGCCAGTCGCTGTCTCCGTGGCCGCGGTGGTCGACGGTGACGGCGTGCCAGCCGTGCTCGGCGACTGCTCGTGCGGTGTCGTCCCACGCGGCGGCTCTGACCCGCACCGTGGAGAAACACGACGACGTCGTCGCCGGGAGGTCCCCAGCGGTCGGCGGCCAGGCGCACACCTGCCCCTGGGAGGTCGTCGCGCTCGGGACGGGGAGCGACGCGGGGTTTCATTGCAGGTCCGCCGTCGGTGTTGGTGTCGTCAGGGTCGTGCTGTCGTTGGTGTTGGTGAACCGTGAGAGGTCGACGGTGAGGAACAGCGCTTCGGCTCGAACGAACACTCCGTCGGCGGATTCTCCGACCGCTTCGATCCACAGCTTGCGATCGGAGCGGTCGCGGAGCCGGGCGGTGAACGTCACTTCGACACCGAGTGGCGCGGGTGCGATGTAGTCGATCGACAGACTGGCGGTGTAGGCCATCTCGGCGATGATCGGCAGGAGGTAGCCCATCGTCTCGTCGAGGATGGCGCCCACGGCGCCGCCGTGCGCTCGTCCGGGCGCTCCTTCGAACGCCGGGCCGAGCGTGGTTCTGGCGACGGCGGTGTCGCCGCGCCGTACCACATGCACACCGATGCCCATCGGGTTGGTGCGACCGGAGACGAAGGAGTCCCTGAACAGGTCGATCTCGGCGCCGTCGGCGATGATCGCACGCCGGCCGCTGAGCGCGGCGGTGACGCGGGGACTGGCGAGCATCTCGGTCGCGCGGTCGCGACGGGCTCCCTGTTCGACGGTCGACGCGGCACGGTCGGCGACGTCAGTGAGCTCGAGAGCGAGGTCGGCGTCGACGTGATGGGCGACGAGTGCGTGGCCCAGGCGTTGCATCGCGGAGGCGAGCGCGGTGCGCGCAGCGAGTTGTTCTGGTGGTTCGTCGAGGTTCACGCTGTGGTCGTCTCCGTGGGTTTGGGGGCGATGCCGGTGCTGGCTCGAGTTCCTCGGTGGCTTCTGAGCCTTCGATGTCCAGGTTCGGTAGCAGCCGGTCGAGCCAGGCGGGTATCCACCAGTTGGCGTTGCCGAGCACCTTCATGGACGCCGGGACGACGAGCATGCGGATGACGGTCGCGTCGAGTAGGACGGCAACGGCGAGGCCGAGACCGAACATCTTGATCTCGGCGCTGTCACCCGCCACGAAGCTGCCGAACACGGCGAACATGATCGCGGCCGCTGCAGTGATGACCCGGGCGCTCGCGGACAACCCGTGCACGATGGCACGGTCGTTGTCGCGATCGATGAGCCAGGCCTCGCGGATGCGCGAGAGGATGAACACCTCGTAATCCATGGAGAGGCCGAACAGCACGGCGAACAGTCCCATCGGGAGGAACGAAATGATCGGCACGGTCTGTTCGAGGCCGATGAGGTCCTTGGCCCAGCCCCACTGGAACACGGCCACCACAACGCCGTACGCGGCGGCAATGCCGAGCAGGTTCATGACTGCCGCCTTCGCAGCGACCACCGGCGCCCGGAACACCGCAGTGAGCAGCAGGAAGCTGAGCGAGACCACCGAGATGATGAAGACCGGTAGACGGTCGTTGAGGCGTTGGGAGATGTCGATGTAGAACGCCGTGGCGCCAGTGACGTCGATGCTCGTCCCGGTGGCTGACTCGAGCGCCTGCTGGTCGCGGATGGCCAGGACGAGGTCCTCGGTTGCCTCGTCCTCCGGTCCGCTGTCTGGTGTGAGCTGCACGATCGCCGCAGTGTTCTCGTCGTTCGGGAGCGGTGGAGTGGCTCTCGTGACGCCCGGGAGCGAGGAGAGCTCGGCTGCGACGGTGGCGGCGGCGTCGGGCTCGGCGCCGTCGAGATCGATCACGACGAGCAGTGGGGCGTTCGCTCCGATCCCGAACCCGCGGGTCAGGAGGTCGAACGCGACGCGAGGCGGGGGAGTCCGCGGGCCGGTTACGGGCATCGGGCCAGCCGGTGCGGAGGCTGGCTGCCGGGATGGCGAGGATGACCAGGAGTGGGACCCCGACCACGAGGGCCCGCCACGGGTGCCGAGTGACGCTGCGCGCCCAGCGGGCGCTCCACGCGGCCGGCGACTCCGGGTCGATCTCGGCCCGGACCCGGATCCCCGGAGTGCGGAGCCGGTCGATGTTCGTCCCGGATCAGGCCCAGCAGCGCGGGCAGGAAGGTGATGGCGACGACCACGGCGACCGACACGGTGACCGCCACGGCGACGCCCATGCTGGCGATCAGCGGGATGCCCACCAGCGTGAGGCCCATCATCGAGATCACCACCGTGACCCCTGCGAAGATCACCGCTCGACCTGCCGAGTGGATCGCGAGCGCGACGGACTCGACGACCGGGTGGCCGAACGCCAGGTGCTGTCGATGACGGGTGACGACGAACAGGGCGTAGTCGATCCCGACAGCGATCCCGATCATGGACGCCATCGTGGGGTGCCAGCGACATCACCTCCATGACCGACGCGAGCAACCCGATCAACAACATGCCGACGCCCACGCCGAGCAGCGCGCCGAGCAGCGGGGCGCCCATTGCGATCACCGAGCCGAACGCGACCAACAGCACCGCGACGGCGACGGCGAGCCCCACCAGCTCTGCGGTGCGCGCTTGTTCGGGTTCGGTGCGCTCCACCACTTGGCCGCCGAAGCCGACCTCCATCCCGGCCGACCGTGCCGGCTCGCCGGTGGCGATCAGCGCCTCGACCTGTTCGGGGGTGACCTCCCGAGCACGACGGTCGTAGAGGATCTGCGCGGAGGCCACGCTGCCGTCGGGCGACTGCAGCAGCGCCGCGGCTGGCCCAAACGGGTCGATCACCTGGGCGACGCCGTCGAGTCGAGCGACCCGATCCAGCGTCGCGGTGACCGCTTCTGCATTCACGGGGTCCGACACCTTCCCGCTGGAGGTACCGAACACCGCGACGGCACGCCCTCCGGCCTGCGCCGGGAACCGGTCCTCGAGCAGGTCGAGCGCCTCCTGGGACGGCATGCCGGGAATCGAGATGTCGTCCGAGGTGTCCGCGCCCAACGCAGCCCACAGGCCGACGACCAGCGCGATGGCCACGACCCACGCCGCCAGCACCCGCCACGGGTGCCCGGCGGCGAACCCACCGAGTCGGTACAGCAATGAGTGGCGGGACCTGACCGGAACGGACATCACAGAGAGTTTAGACACAACGTCCAAACTGACGTGTGTGGAGCGGCGGGCCGGTCAGCTGCGCAGTGCTCGGGTGAGATCTCGCCATCGGCGCAGCGAGGCCGGGTCGTCAGCCCAGGCGAATGCTCCGAAGTAGTTCACGACGCGGGTCGCCACGCCGCCGTAACGCGTGGCGATGGCATCGGCGATGCCGGACCAGGACCCTTCGACGGTGAAGTTCGACAGCAGCTCGTCGTCGATCAGCCGGGCCATGCCGGCCAGGTCGCCCTGGCGCTGCAGGGTGCGCAGACGCTCGGTGGTTCCTGGCCGGTCGATCTGATCGAAGATGAACGAGTAGTTCGGCGTCGACCCGTAGAACGCGACCTGCATGCGGGCCAGTCGCGCCAGCGGGCCCGTTCGTCGTCGGAGTCGCCGGCGACGATGAAGGCCGGCACGATGACCTCGAGGTCGTCGACGGTTCGCCCCGAGCTCGCTGCACCGGCCGCGAGGTTCGGGAGCACGGTGTGTCGGATGTAGGTGGGAGTGTTGAGCGGATGCACGTGGACGCCGTCGGCGTGCTCGCCTGCGACGCGCAGCATCCAAGGGTTCACTGCCGCGAGGTCGACCGGGGGTCCGGCTCGTTGATCGGGCCCGGTGACCACATCGGGGGCAGCAGCGACAGGTCGTAGAACTCTCCGTGGTGGGACAGCTCACCGGTCCTGAAGGCGGCGAAGCACGCCTGGACTGCGTGCAGGTAGTCGAGCATGCGCGGCCCGGGCGGATCGAACTCTGCCCCGTAGCGGCGTTCGATGTGGGCGCGCACCTGGGTTCCGAGCCCCAGTCGGAACCGGCCGTCGCTGGCCTCGGCCAGCTCCCAGGCGATCTGCGCGGTGACCATCGGGCTCCGGGGAAGGCCACAGCGATGCCGGTCAGGAGATCCAGGTCGGTGGCGAGCGCTGCTGCCGCGCAGGAGAGGTACGGGGTCCGGCCTGCTTCGGTGATGACCAGCCCGGCGAACCCGGCCTCGCTGGCGTGCCGAGCGAGCTGCTGAACCGCGCGAAGCGGTAGACCGGCGGTCATCAGGTCCAGCTTCACCGTCGAACCCCGGCGCCGGTGGTGAACGCGTCGATGAATCGATCGACGACGTCGTCGACGAAGGCGGAGGTCAGCCCGTCGGGCTCGAAGAGGTAGCGGAACAGCACCGGTCCCACGAGCATCGCCACCGCGGCGCCGTCGCCGTCGCCGTCGCCGGCGTCGCGACGCAGCAGTCTCGCTTCGATCGCGTCGCCGATGATGCCGTCGAGCACCCGGGCGCCCTCGATGCGCAACGCTCGGTTGAGCTCCGCCACCTCAGGGTCCTCACGGGCGTGCTGTCCGATCGCCACCATTGCCCGTCCCAGTCCCGCCGTGGTCATCGCGGACCGGAACGCCTCGAGCTCGGCGACCAGATCAGCACGCAGGTCTCCGCTCGGTGTTGAGTGCGCGACGGACGCCTCCGCTCGGATGAGGTCGCGCAACAGGTCGAGACGCTGAGGCCAGTGTCGGTACAGCGTCGTGCGGGCGTACCCGCTGCGTTCGGCAACGCGCGCCACGGTCACGCCCTCCCAACCGTCATCGACGAGCACCTCGCGCGCCGCGGTGAGCACCGCCACCCTGGTCCGAGCCACCCGGGGGTCGACGTGGGGATCTGCAACCGTCATCACACCCCGGATCGTAGCGAACGGTCCGAACTGTGCAACAGTGTGTTGCGTAGAGGGCGCCATGTCGTAGTCTCTGCCCTGCTGTCACCCGAACCTGGCCGGCCCACCGGCCCGGTCTTGCGAGGAGCGCAGGATGCCCGCCCCCGAACCCGAACCCGCACGATCGGCCGTCGCCGACCACGTTGCCAGCGACCTTCACGACGTCGTCGTCGACGACTCAGGTCGCCGGCGCCTGATCCTGGCGGCGATGTGCGTTGCACTCGTCGCCGTCGTCGCATCCGTGTCGGGCCTCAACGTCGCCCAGCAGGCCCTCGCCGAGGACCTCGGCGCATCACAGAGCCAGCTGTTGTGGATCATCAACGGCTACACGCTGCCGCTCGCTGCGCTGCTCATGCCCATCGGCGCCATCGGCGACCGCTGGGGCCGCAAGCCGGTGCTGTTGATCGGTCTGGTTGCGTTCGCAGCCACAAACATCGCATCCGCGTTCGCGTCCGACCCGACGATGCTCATCGCGCTTCGCGTCGCAGCCGGCGTCGCGGCAGCGATGGTCATGCCCGTGACGCTGTCGGTCATCACGACCAGCTTCCCGCTGGACGAGCAGGCCAAGGCGATCGGGACCTGGGCAGGATTCGCGGGAGCCGGCGGCATCATCGGGCTGTTCGCTTCCGCGGCCATCGTCGACAACGCGACCTGGCCGTGGGTCTTCGCGCTCCCCGTGGTGCTCGCCGCGGTCTCCTTCCTCCTCACCGTGGTCGTCGTGCCGCACTCGGTCGAGCACGTCGAGGCCGGATTCGACATCGCAGGATCGTTGTTGTCGGTCGTCGCGGTCGGCGGGATCGTGCTGGCGTTCCATGAAGGACCTGAACAGGGCTGGACCGCCCCGATCACCCTGGCAGCTGCAGCTGCCGGCTTGCTCGGCGCCGCGGCGTTCGTCGCGGTCGAACTTCGGCGCGACCACCCGCTGATCGACGTCCGGATCTTTCGGATCCGTGGTCTCGCGGCGGGATCGGTGAACCTCTTCGTGGTGTTCGCCGTCATGTTCTCGCTGTTCCTGGTCCTGGTGCAGTACCTCCAGGCAGTGCTCGGCTACTCAGCCCTGCGTGCGGCAACCGGGCTGCTTCCCATGGCGGCGGTCATGATGCCGTTGTCGACGGTCGCACCGACGATCGCCGAGCGCATCGGCTTCCGCAAGACCCTCGTCACGGGGATGTTGGCCATGGCCGCAGGGCTGGCTCTGTTCGCCGTCATGGCCGACCCGGCCGGCGGCTACCTCAGCGTGCTGCCAGGAGTGCTCATCCTCGGCGCCGGCGTCGGTCTCGCCATGAGCCCGTCGACCGCAGCCATCACCTCCTCACTCCCTGAGGAGAAGCAGGGCGTCGCCTCCGCACTCAACGACACCGTCCGGGAGATGGGAGGTGCGGTCGGTATCGCCCTGATCGGCTCCGTGCTCAACTCGAGCTACCGGACCAACGTCGAACCCACCACCATCGCGTTGCCCGCCGACGTCGCCGAGCCCGTCACCGAGGGCATCGGAGGCGCGCTCGCCGTCGCTGAGCGGCTCGGCGAGAACGGCGCAGCGCTCGCCGACGCTGCTCGAGGGTCGTTCGTCGACGGCATGGCGCCAGCGCTGCTGCTCGGCGCCGGAATATGCCTGGCTGCCGCCGCCTACACGGCCCTGCGAGGCCCGGAAGACCGCCGAAGAGGCCGAGCCTCGCCTTCACCACCACCGCTCCGGCAGCGGGCGAACAGCACACGTCGTGAGCCGCACAGGTCGCCACCCGTCGTCGCTCAGCCCGGTGCTGGTCGGGGTCCACGGTGGCCCCGACGAACAACGAGTGCTGGACGCAGCCATCGAGATCGCCCAGCGTCGATCAGCCCCGCTGATCGTCGTGCACGTCGTGGCGACAAGGCCGAGCGCCGCGGTCGCTGTGCCGAGCGCCGCCGGGGCGGTTGCGCTCACCGGCGAGGAGCTCGCCGACCGTTGCCACCTCGACTGCGAGATCGCGCTCGCCGGCACCGATCTGGAGTGGAGCTTCGAGATACACGCCGGCGACGCCGCTCGGGAACTCGTCGGCGCTGCACGAAACCACATGGCAGCGTGCATCGTCGTCGGCCGACACGCCCACCGGACACCAGTCGGCCGGTACCGATGCACCGCGATCCGCGTCGCAGGGAACAGCCGACAACCGGTGCTCATCGTGCCGCCACCCGAACCCGCCAGCGAGTCCTTCGACGATCCACCGACAACAACCTAGGCTTGGACGAGCTGTCCAAAGGAAGCTCGCGGGCGGCGGAAGGAGCAGCGACCGATGAGTCGAACCGTCCCAGCGTCCATGGCCGACAAGCTGCTGGCCACCGCTGGTGAGCTCGCCCCATCCTGGGACGACGTCCGCACCGACGACATCGCCGAGGCCAGCGGCATCCCTCGTGCGACGCTCTACTACTACTTCTCGTCCAAAGACGAGATCCTTCAGTTCCTCCTGACTCGGATGCTCCAACGTCTCACCGAGGCGGTCGTTGCCGCCGAGGACCCCGAGTCACCCGTCCCCGAACGACTCGCCGCCGTCGTGCGGGCCCAACTGGCACACCTGGGAGAGTTCCCCGCCACCGCGCAGCTGCTGACCGCCAACCTCGGCAAAGCCGGCAAACTTCCCGACCTCGCCGCCGGAATCAACGCAGCCTTCCACGAGCCGGTCCGGCGCCTGCTTGCCCTCGGCGCCCAGGATGCAACGCTGCGTCCCGTCGACCCCGAGATCGCCGCGACAGCCCTCTACGGCGCAGTGACCGTGATCGGACTCCGGAGCCTCGTCATCGACAACCACATCGACGTGGACGAGATCAGCGCTCAGCTGCTCCCCTTGTTCTGGAGCGGGATACGACCCGGCGACCGCGAGTAGGAACCGCTCTCCCTACGGCGCAAAGAACCGGTGCGAGCAGCGCCGAAGGCGACGATCCGCCGCGTCGAGCAGCCAGCGTCACTGCGCGCCGACGCCCTCGGCTTCGGCCTGCTCGTCGAGCAGGGGGTGGTGTGCCCGCATCAGCATGTCGGTCAGCGTCAGCGGCTTCTCGGGTGCGACGAAGGGCCGGCGGGGCTCGCAGGGTCCGACGTCGACGTGGGCGGCCTTCGCCCGCAGCGCCGCGACCGTGGCGTCGGCGAGGGCGATGTGGGCGAAGGGGTCGAAGTCGAAGTGTCGCATGGCGTTGCGGTGGGTGATGGCGGCGATGGTGTCGTCGTCGAGGGTGCCCAGGTAGCCCGCCAGGCGCTCGGGGCTCTCGGGCCAGGTGGAGTCCGAGTGCGGGTAGTCGGTCTCGACGCAGACGATGTCGGAGCCGATCAGGTCGAGCAGGCGGATGCCCGCAGCATCCTGGATGAAGCAGGCGAGGAAGTGCTCGCGGAACACCTCGGAGGGCAATCGCCCGCCGAAGCTGGAGCCGGTCCAGCGGTGGTGGTTCTCGTAGACGTAGTCGGCACGCTCGAGCAGGTACGGGATCCAGCCGATCGAGCCCTCGGACAGCGCGAAGCGGATGTTCGGGAACTCATGGATGACACGGGACCACAGCAGGTCCGCTGCGGTGTCCATCACGGCGGTGGGCTGCAGGTTCAGCATGGTGGTGAAGGGCGCGTCCGCGGCGGGTAGCTTGACGGCGGAGGACGAACCGATGTGCAGGCAGATGACCATGCCGAACTCGTCGCAGGCCCGCCAGAACGGGTCCCAGTGCTCGCTGTGGAAGCTGGGCACGCCGAGCTTCTCTGGGTTCTCGGACCAGGTGACGGCCCGTACGCCCTTAGCGGCGACGCGGCGCACCTCGGCGGCCATGAGCTCGGGGTCCCAGTACGGGATCAGCGCCAGCGGGATGAACCGGCCCGGGTGCGCCCCTGCCCACTCCTCGACGTGCCAGTCGTTGTAGGCCTGCAGGGTGACCAGCGCCAGGTCCTTGTCCTCGGTGTTGGCGAAGATCTGACCGCAGAACTGCGGGAACGACGGGAAGCACAACGACGCCAGGATGCCGCCGGCGTTCATGTCGTCGATGCGGGCGTCGACGTCGAAGCAGCCGTCACGGATCTCGCTGAAGCGGGTCGGCTCGATGCCGTACTCCTCCTGGGGGCGACCCGACACGGCGTTGAGGCCGAAGTTCGGGATCTCGGTGCCCTCGAAGAGCCACATCTCGTTGCCGGCGTCGTTCTCGATCACCCGCGGCGCGCGGTCGGCGTACTTCGCCGGCAGGCGGCCCTCGAACATGTCGGGCGGCTCGACCAGGTGGTCGTCGACGCTGATGATCGTCAGCGTGCCCGGGTCGAGCTTCCTTGTGGTGGCAGTCTCCACGTCGTCTCCTTCAACGCTGCGCCCTGGCGCCGGCGGTAGTCTTACAGCTGGAGTGCGAGAGCTTCCGCAAAAGCCATGGCTCGCGACTCGCATCGTCGGCGTCGTCGACGACCGACGGTCGTCGCAGCGACCGTCGTGAGACACATCGACAGCTGCGGGGTGGGCCCGCTGCGAGTGGTGAACTCCACTGTTGCGACACGCCTACTCGGACTGCGTTCAGCCGGAGAACTCCAGCCGAACTGCCAGACCGCCCTCTCCGAAGTCGGCATAGACAAGGTTCCCGGATCGAGCTGCACGGGACGGAGCTCGGGGCCCAACAGCGGGCGATGCTCGACGGTAAGCACACGACCACGTTCGTGTGGAACGCCGAGCGCGCGAGCCAACACGCCGAGCGGATCAGAAGCGATCGACTCGCACACGTCAACCATGTTCGAGGCGACCTCGACGTCCTCGATCACGATGTCGACCATGCCCACAGCCCTTCTCAGCACGAGCAACATCTATGTTAGACGACTCGCAGCATCGTTGACCCCCCCCCCCCCCCCTTGGCGAAAGGGGGGAGGGAGAGGGGGGAGAACCCCCCCCCCCCCCCCCCCCTCCCCCAACCCGGGCCGGGCCGGGGGGCGCCCTTGCGTTGTGGGGCGGGCGGCGCTGCCGCGGGGGGGGGGGGGGGGGGTTGGGTGTGGCTGTGGCGTCGCGGCCCGCCTCGCGCCCCCACCTAAAGTAAAGGCCTGGCATGGGCTGCCCTCCTCCTCCTCCCTCCTCCCCCCCCCCGGCCGGAAAAACGGGGGGGGGGGGGGGGGCTCATAACCCGAAGGTCGCAGGTTCAAATCCTGCCCCCGCCACCAACGAAATCCCATTTCAGAGGCCCTTTCCGAGAGATCGGGGAGGGCCTCTTTCGTTGTCTGAGGCGCCGCAGCGAACAGAACGCGAACACGCGAGATTGCGAACACGCCTTCTCTGCGAACAAGCCTTCGTCTGCATGGGGGTCCACATCGGGTCCTCGATGGGGAGCTGCTGCCGGCCGCGCGCAGTCGCTTGGGCCGCCGAGCCAATTTTGCTTCAACTGCTGACGCCGGATTCCTGGCGGCCGACTGTGTAGGCCTCGGCGAGCCATGCGAGGAGCTCGTCGTCAAGGTCGGCAGGGGAGCGCACGACCACCTGATACACCCAGTCGTGGCTGCCCAGGTTCTCGACGCGGAGGAACCGGTCGCTGACGAGGTGCCGCTTGAGCCAGAAGCCGACGACGAGACCGTCGCGGCGCAGCCGGGCGACGCCAGCGAAGCGGGCGCGGGTGGTGAAGCTGATGCGGGTCTTGACCACCTCGATGTCGAAGGTGCCGATCCCTCGGATGAGCGCGACAAGCTCTTCGAACAGCGGCTGCAGGTGCTTGTGGTTGGCGAAGAAGTCGTCGACGGTTCCGACGTAGCAGGAGTGCCACACGTTGGCGGTGACGAACCCGCGCTGGCAGCGGGGGCACACCCACAATGGCCGCTGGCCGGTCATCGACTCATTGTTGCAGCCGATCGATCGCCCAGGACGTTGCTGCCGTCAGTCGACTCTCCCGGTGCGCGGCTCCGCCTGTGTGTGCGAGCGGGTTCCACGAACGGCTCGCGCCGCGGCCAAGTCTCCGCCTCCCATCGCTAACTTGGGGCTGTCGGGATCCCGCCCCTGACAAGCCGGAGTCCGAGGCCATCCGCCGGGCCTCGGGCGACCGGAGATGACGGCGCCCGAGGGCGCCGTCATCGCGCGTCTCGATCGCCCTTGACAATCATGTCGGAATATCCGACACTAGATGTCGTGAAGAGTGACATCGCTGCCAAGGGTGCGATCGCACCGCCGAAGCCCGCAGGTCCTGCGGCACCGGCGGCTGACCCGCTCGCCGCGGTGCGCAGCCACTCGGTGTCTCAGCTCGAGGCCGACCTGGGCAGCCTGCTGCGATCGGCACAGCCATCCTGCCCCCTGCAGGAGCAGGCCCCGGACGGGAGCCCACGTGTGCCGAGCCTGGTGTCGGTCTGGTTGATCAGCCAGGTGGGCAAGGCAGTCGGCCGACCGAAGCTCGTCAACCTGTCCAAGGTGCGACGCGACGACCTGCGCAGCCTCGCCGGTGTCGCCCGCGCCGTTCACCGGGCCCTGCACCCGGTGCCATCGGAGGCGAAGGCCTCGTGATCGCGCTGCCCGCCGCTGCGTCGGTGAGCGAGGCCTGGGTCCTGGCGCTTGAGCGTGTCGTTGGGGAACCGGGCGGTCGGCTCGTGCACCTGGTGGCCACGGTCAGCGCCCCAGGCGCCGAGAACCCCGTCGTCCGAAGTGTGCTCGATGACGCACTCGAACAGGCCGGCTCGCAGAGCGTCGACACGGTCGCGGAGACCATCTTCCCGTCGTCGCTGTACCCCGACCCTGGCTATGACTGGTTGCCGGGGATCTCTCAGGACAAGGAGGCCGAGCTCGACGCGGCCGCCGACGCGCTCTACGCCAGCTACATCGACATGCTGCCTCTGCTGCTCACCGCCTCGGGGAACAGCCGCGGCACCTACTTCGCCCGCATGGTCACCTGGCCGGGCAAGACCGCCGGCGGCGTCAACCAGCTCGCCTCGCGGGTCGCCGCGCTGCGAAGCGAGCACAACGCCGGCCGGCGGCGCAACAACACCATCGACATCGA
>JAOSJK010000006.1 GCA_027494135.1 Acidimicrobiia bacterium
GCCATGGCTGTTGGCGTTAACGGTAACTGGGACACAAGACTCCAGCACCCTGAAGGTACTGGCCGAGCGAGTCCTCTGGCCGCTCATCCGGGCCGACCCGTCCTCCGGCAGACCATGCCGAACGAACACGCGGTACGGGCGTCGATGTGGGGCATGGGCAAGGTCATCGACGAGGTGATCATCCCGAAGGTGCGTGAGCGGGGTCTTCCTCCCGGCCCGCGAGGCCGCTGGCGGTGCGGCGTTGACGATGACGCCGGAGCTGGCACAGCGTGCCCGGCAGGCGCTGCTGGAGGAATTCTCGGCCTGATGAAGAACCCGGGCGACTCCGCCGGACGATGGAGTCGGCCCTGCTGCGGGAGGGGGCCGACCTCGTCGGGACCCCGCTGACCTCGACCACGGGGAGGCGCCCGCCCGGCGAGGTGAGGCTCTCGAGCGGCTTCAGGCGACCGGCGTCCTCCCATCCTCCGCGGTGACATGGCCGACCTGATCGAACCTGGATGCGTGGCGGCGAGGATGCCCCTGCTCCGGGCTGGACGACGTCATCCTCAACCAGCTCCACGAGCGGCTATCCGCGGCAGCTTCCAGCCGTCGAGCAACCTGATCACGCTGACGGGCGCCCGCCGACCAGACGACCCTCATCCACGAGCTCGCCCACCTGATCCAAGTACACCCGGACGCCGCGACCGGTGCGGCCTCTGAGCGGGAGCTGGGCGTAGTTCGACCCGGCCTGGCCGACGTGCCGGCCGAGGAGCAGCTACGCCGAGGCGATGGTCAACCTGCATCCGCACGGGCGACCAGTCGAAGCTGCCGCCGAAGACGGCGGACATCATCGCTAAGTGGCGGCAGATCGCCCAACTGGCCTTCCGAAGTGAGGCGCCGGGAGCACGATGTCCGCCGCCGCCGGCGACCTCGAGATGGCCCGGATGAGCGGCCGGCGGGGGCCAACAGTTACGTCAACCTGAACGCCCCCGGCGGCTCATGCAGCCGCTGCTGACTCGCGGGTCGCGTGGCGGTCTGGGCGACCCAGACCCGCGACCCCCGGCGACGGCACCGGCGCCCCCTCCCGACCGACGCACCCCCCTCGGTGGTGGCGCCAGCCGCCTTCGGCCAACGCCACCCACGCCGGGCCGCGCAGCCGACGCCGCGAGAGGTCGACACCGACTTCCTCGACCCCCAGCAGCAGTGCACGACCTCGGCCTAATCGACGAGTGACGAGCTGCTGAGCTGACGGTCGTGAGTTGCTGAGCCCTCGGTGATCCCTCCAGGACATGGAGATGTTGCTCCACCAGCATGGCCCTCGCAACGCGATGGGACCGATCCTCGACTACCTGGGCCGCTTCAGCGACGAGGAGCTGGCCAACACCCGCCGGTGTGCCCTGACGACCGATCCCGGACCAGGGCAAGGTAAGTATCCGACGTCTTGACCAGGCCATCGCCGGCCAACCGGCCCGGACGGAGCCGTTCATCGAGACGCTGCTCTCCCGCATGCAGGGCCGCGAGACCTATCGCACAGTGCGTGAGGCGGGTGGAGATGCCGACCGGACGGCTGCAGGCAGGAGCTGGCCGACGCCGGGCTGACCGGAGCCGACCTGGACAAGGCGATCAACAATGAAGCCTTCCACCTCCGCCAAGTAGCTCGGCACGCTGTCGAACAGCGACCTGGCCGAGCTGTAACGAGAACGCCCTGAGGTAGTCGTTGACGGGCTCCGGACGGTAGCTCGTGCGGTCGGTCTCAAACCAGATCGGGCGGGGAGTACGACAGCCGGGTCCGGTCACGGGCACGCTCGACCCCGCCAACGTGGAACGACGAGGCGGCCAGACGCCGCCCCGGACGGGCGTACACACCCAGCAGCCGCTGCTCCAGCGTTCCGGTCGTGCGTCCGGGTCGCCTGGCACCACCCGGAGGAATCTTCCGAAGGTCACCAGCTCCGTCGACGCCCGTCGCGTTATCGAGTCGGGTGACTACGGCGTGGCGACGGCGTGGCGGACGGAGTGCCCGACGCGACCAACTGGCCAAAACATGTGATCGGCTGTGGTCCCAGATTCGCCAGCTGGGATACGAGTATCACGAGGCGAACGGGATCTACCGGGGGACGCTGAGCCGAGCCTGTTCTTGCCGCCTGACCGCCGAGGACGCCCGCGAGTTGGGGGTCATCTACCGTCAGGAGTCCATCCTGTGGGGGGACGAGGGGGCTGATCTACTCCGACTCCCTGGCAGGCCAACCCGACGACGGGGTCGGTGACGTTCGACGTCGACCCCAACGACTTCTTCACCGAGTGAAGACGCCCGACGGGTCGGTGGTGGTGGTTCAGCCACCCGATCGACTTCACCACAATCCGCTCCCGAACACGCGACCTGGACCCGGCCAACCCGCTGTCCAGATCGACGTCGATGACGGCGTGTCGCTCGACATGCCCTACGCCGGCGAGGGTGTCGGGGAGTGGCTGTTTACCTGGCACGGTTCAGAACAACTCAGCCGATCGAGAACGCCGAGCGGATGGCCGAGATATAAGGCGTCCGATCGTCGGAACGCAACCCCGGCCACTTCGCGGCCCCAGGAGCCAGGCGATGAACGACGACATCTTCCGCCACCTCGATGCGGGCTACGTCTCCGGCGACGAGAAGCGGCTATGCGTCGTGGCGTCATCGCCGCACTGGACCAGCTGAACCTCGCCAACGAGGGGCGACGGGGATGCGGCACCCCGGTGGCGATGCGTTCATCGGGCCGCTGCTCAACACGAAGACCGAGAAGCGAGCGGCGACGGTGGGCGGTCGCTTCCCGCCAGGCGTCGTCCCTGATCGACGACTTGACCGAGAATGCCCGGGTCGCCCTCAGTGAACCCGAGGTGCTGGAGGTCAACCAGCGGTACCAGGAGGGCAGACAGCGCTCTCGCAGGTCATCCGCGAGATCCGCCAGTCGAAACCCCGCGTGCCCAGGGCACTGGCCCCGGGAGGCTGGACGACTTCACCACCATCGGTGAGGTTCGCCGCTACCTCGACTTCCGCCGGCCCCGCCGACGCGAAGGTCATCGAAAGTTCCTAAGGAGTGGAAGCTCGACGAGACGACGCTCCGCGAGGCGTGGACGGCCAGCATCCTCGAGAACCACCAGAAGGCGATGCGGCGGAAGTACGGGCTGACCGACAAGCCGGGTCGGCGAGTACCGCAAGCTGATGAACGACGTCCTCGGCTGGTTCCCCGAAGGCGTGGCGTGAACAGGCGGTCGCCCCGTTCCGCACGTGGCCCAGAACGGCATGGACATGGCGTTCAAGTCGGTCAATCCACGGCACCAACTTCATGGTCTCGCCACGCTGGCGATGAAGCAGGCCGCCGAGTGGGGGAGCAGATCTCGACGCCGCTTCCGCCCCCGCCGGGCTTCGTCTACGGTCGCAACCTGACCGGAGCGGGTCCCGGCCCGGGACGCGACGGGGTCGGCAAGCTGCCGGGCGTCCCTCGGAACCACCCGCCGACGCCTACGTCCAGTTCTCTTCACCGGCTTAACCGCACCCAGGAGGACACCTTCCGCTCGGCTGCCTTCTGCAGGGCAAGCGGAGTTCTCAAGCAGACGCTGCCGACCTGAAGGGGGTCGTCCGGCGCGGCGAAGGAGCATGGCGTCGACGAGGCGTCGGTCTGCCAGCTCCTGTCCGACCTCCAGAAGGCCGGGCACCACCAGGACGGGGTTCTCGTTCTCGACGAAGCAGGCCTCGACGCCGCGACCGCCAACGGCTTCACGGAGCGTGCGGCGAGGCAGGTGTCAGAGCAGTGGAGCCGGGCACTCCAGGAGGGCACCAGCCGTGGCTTGAGTGAGCAACAAGATCCACTTCGACATCCTCGACGAGCGGCGGATCGAGGAGGTCCTCCACGTCCGCTCGTGGGCGCCTGTTCCACTTCTTTCCTGACCCGCAACATCCCGTTCTACCTGACACGCCCGTCCAGCATCCCGACCTGCTGCGGCTGATGTCCGACTTCCAGAGGATCAGTGAGGAGGACAAGGAGAAGCTGGGGCTGACCTTCCGGGCCACCGGCAAGCTGACGGGCGGCAACATGTTCCTCGACGTCCTGCTCGGACGCGAGGGGCAGATGATGTATAACCCGCTGGTCGCGATGAGCATCGCCGACCAGTTCCGCCCCCAGTACGAGGACGAGGACGCCACCCTGATCGGGAAGACGTTCGACGCCCTCTCGCCCCTCGGGCCGTCGCCCGGGCCATGGATCTCGTGCCAGCACAGGCAAGTAGGGGCCTACGGCCCGGACGCCGAGCCGAGGATCTGCTGCGAAACTCGCGTCTGGTTCGTGCCTGGACAGGCTTCGACCCCGAACGTCTGCCCAAGGAGGCGGCTTCGCGGCTCCAATCCGCACGACTGGCAAGTCGGTCCGCACCGTTACGGGTAGTGCCAACAAGGACTACCAGGTCAACAAGCGGATCGCCGAGCTGTCGATCGAGATGACCGGCGGGGCTAACCACCCCGAGTTCCTCGCCGCGTACAGCGACTCCATCCAACCCGCTCTGGCAGCAAGCCCTCGGGATGTCGAGCGACAGGAGCGGGTGATGGCGACGCTGGGATTCTTCAACCCGATCCCCACCACCTTCGTCCCCGAGACGGAGCAGCGGATTCGGGACGCGGCGAAGGCAGTCCCCGACGACCTCACCTGGGACGAGGTCAAGGCGCTCTCCGCGACGGGCGAGATCGGCACGGGCTACCGCCGGATGCCAGCACGAAGGCCAGGCCGAACA
The DNA here is from genome assembly GCA_027494135.1 of Acidimicrobiia bacterium. Lineage (GTDB taxonomy): Bacteria > Actinomycetota > Acidimicrobiia > IMCC26256 > PALSA-610 > JAOSJK01. Next base: position 4,735 of record JAOSJK010000006.1, read on the forward strand.
ACCAGCCTGACCGTCAGTCGCACGGGGTCGGGTGGCCCGACCGATGAGCCGTCCGGGGAGTCGTCCGAGACCATCTGGGGAGCAGGGGGTCTGGGGACCCGGCAGCTGGGCATCCTCGCTAACCGCGAGACCTTCCGCATGTACCTCAGCTGGAGGAAGAAGCGGCAGGCGGCTGGCGAGGACGCCCGGCCGAGACCTTCGTGGCCCGGATCACGGGCAAGTAATCACAGCAGGAGAACGCAACCATGCCAGACTCGGTCACCCCGCGTGACCCGCTCGACGCCGCCAGCGACACGGACGCCCTGTCGGTCGTCGCCGGGCAGGAGACCGTCGACGCGGATGACGGCGGCGGAACGGAGCAGGACGGGGGAGGGGACGACCAGGTCAACTGGGACGACCCATCGAACCCTACCTCGCCCGGTTCAAGGGCTTGCAATCGACCGTTCAGAGCTACTCCGAACGGACCAAGCAGCTTTGAGGGCCAACTGACGGCGATGCAGTGGGAGATGATGCAGTCCTGGGTGGCCGACCTGCCGGAGGACGAGGCCAAGTTCGCTCTCGAAGCGTTCCGGGCCGACCTGTCGCCCAGCAGCGTGAGCAGCAGGTCGCCCAGGCGTATCAGACGGTCGGTGAGGGGCGAAGGCCGCGACGATCAACCAGATCGCCAGCCAGTACCGCATCAAGCCCGAGGACCTCGCCCAGTTCGACAGTCCACAGGCGATGGAGACGGCACGCCAGGGCCATCGCGGCGGAACGCAAGCGTGCGGCGAAGGCGGAACGGGCGAGGACGGGGGCGACAAGTTCGACGAGCGGCGGCGGCGGAGCCGTGGCCCCGCCGAAGGAGAAGCCCTGTCGCTCCAGGAAGCCCGCGAACGCTTCGCCAGCCGGGTGATCAACCGTTAGCCCTGGGCGCCCTCATCCCCCCAATGCTGAATGAGGAATCACTTCAATGGCTCAGACCACCTGACGACGATCTCGGCGTCCGGCGCCTGTTGACGACATCGCGGAGTTGATCCGCGAGGACTTCGAGGACACCTTCCTCGACGCGATGGACCGTGACATCTTCTTCCTGAACGACTCTCGGTCGCGAGTCCGGCAAGGGACGCGGGTTCACTTCGGGCGCCCACATCGCGGGCAACCTTCGGCGGGTTCCTACGCCGAGGAGCAGGTATCCCGGCGGCTGGCAGCAGTCGTATGCCAACGCTGGCATCGGCTGGTTCCAGAACTGGGTGACGATCGAGGTCTCGGGCCTGGGCCCAGGCCGAGAGCCGTGGCTCGGGCGGGCTACATGGAAGCCCCGCTACCGAGACATCCGGAGGCTCTCGAGGACCTCTAGGGACGTCATCAACGCCCAGCTGTTGGCCAAGGCCAGGGTGGACGTGACCGACCTGCCGGGCATCGGCGACCTGATCAACGACAACAACACCTACGCCGGGATCAACCGGGGCCACGGCTGGCAATGCCTGGTTCCGCCTCGGTCGTCGACCGCGACGGCACGACGACTCCGGCGTGTTGTGACCATCGCCCGATGGAGAACATGATGAAGGCAATCTGGACGCTGTACCGTAAGGCCAAGACTCGGCGATCCTGACCTCGGACGACCATCTCTACCAGTACGCCCACCTGCTGGAGCAGGAGCGGCGGCACTACGTCGACGCGACCAAGGCCCAGGGCCGGGACTACGGCTTCAAGACCGACGCCATCCTGTTTCAGGGCAAGCCGGTGATCGCGGTGCCTGAGCTAAGCAACGGGCGTGACATGTACTTCCTGACGAAAGCACCTGAAGTACGCCGTCCTCGACAACTTCCAGCGTCGCCGAAGTCGACCGAGAAGGGACCCGCCGGGCTTCCATCGTGACGTACTACTCGACCTTCGTCCGCCGGGAGCTCCCGCAAGAACGGTCGCATCACCGACCTCAAGCTCTAGCACTGGCACGTAGAGGCCGGCCTCTCTCTCCTCCTTTGACAGGGGCCCATGCCACGTTACGACTCTGCCCGCGGCGGCCGGGGCGGTGAGCAGTTCGACCGCCCCGTCCCTAGGGGGACTTTCGAGTCGGCTTGCACTGCGTGTGGAACACCGGCCTCCCCGCGTCTGGACGACAGCACCGGGCGTGATCGTTCGCCCCGCCGGATATCGCCTGGCCCCCGACGATCCGGAAGTACTGGAACGACCTCGGCGGGAGGGAGATCCTCCTGGCACACCAGTCGGGGCTAGTTCCGCAACCACGTAGGGAGAAAACCTATGACGACGACCGCGATCCGCGGCGAGCTTTCGCCAGGGGGTACCCGACTCGCATCGACGACATCCTGAATCTCCGTGAGCCGCACCGCACCTACGCCATCGAGGAGCTCGTCGGCGACGAGGACCCCCACGGGGTCGACGATGACGAGAAGGTGCTGATCAAGACCCACGACGGCAAGCCGGTGACGCCCACTTCCGGGGACGCAAGATCAACATCTCCCGAAGGGTCGCCGCGTCCCGCGAAGCCTGGCCGTCGAGCGCTCCGCGATTTCGGCAAGGACGGGTACTACACCGGCAAGTGTCTCCGCACCGGCATCCGCAAGTCCGAGTTCGACACGGCGAGTGACGAGAACCCGCCGCCGGATGGGCTGGCACGAGGGCATGCTGCTCCACTTCTTCACCAGCTACCTGACCCACATCGAGGACGAGCGATCGAGGACGACGAGGCCGGGGACGAGAGAAGGCATGGCTGACCGATGGTCGGGGAGACGGCAACGATCAGCACGACCTCCCGGCCGGGCGGGGGAGACGCTGACGATGCTCGTCCGCGACCCGATCGACGACATCATCGTGTCCGGCACCGCCGCCGCGGAGGTCAGCCCGGGGCCGCTTCGGGCGGTGACGCTGACGCCGGAGCAGGGGGCCCGCAGCGGTCGCTGGAGCCTGACCGTATCGCGGCAGGGCGGCGAGGCGACCGTGTACTTCGTCGTCGGCCCCCGGTCGCTGGTCGGGATGACCCGCTTCGACCTCCGGGTGGCGGTCGCGGCCCGGCTGGACACCACCATCGTCTCGACTGTCGACGACTACCAGGACGGCGCTGTCCGACCCGACCCCTGATCGGCGGCTCGGGCGGCTTCGTCGGCTGGTGGTCGTCGCCGGGCCCACGCACGCCCGACGCTGACGCTACCGGCGGGTGGTCGGGGTTCAATGGGGACGGGCTGACGCTCTCTCCTCTTCCCGACCGGGCTTGAGCCGGGAGACGACTACGCCCTGACTTGAGCTCGACCCACGCGAGGTCGACCGGGCGATTCGCACGGCGGTCGTCGACCTATGCAGATGGCGAGGGCGCCGCTGACCAGCCTGTCGATCCCGGTCGTCGACGGAGTGGCCCCCGATCCCGGCTGGCCTGACCCACGTCCACGAGGTCTGGCGGTGCGTCCCGCCTGGCCGGCGAGGAGTGGTCGATGTTGCCGGGCCGCAGGATCGCCGTCAGTGGGGCCAGCGTGGTCGCCATCTCCGGCACCCGGCCCCTCTCCGACCCGCTCTGGGAGGACAGCACCCTCGACATCGACCCGGCGGCGGTGATCGCTCGGGCGGCGATGGCGCTGCACGCCATGCGTGCGGCGGGACAGGCGACCGACATCGAGGAGCATCTCCGACGCCAGCTCGCGTCCCCGACGAGTATGAGCGAAGCCTTCGGCGTGCGGTGGGACGGAAGCCGAACGGCTCACGCGAAGTACTGGAGTAGCCTTATGACCGACCGCGTCGTCGCCACCGACGAGGTGCTGCTGTACGGCACCTCTACCCGCTGCTCGGCTCGGTCCCGCAAGACGATCCTGACCCCCTTCCCGCCCAAGTACGTGATCGGCGACTACCCCGCGACGACAAGATCATCGAGGCGTCGTGGGCGGTCTCGAAGTTCAGCGGTGGGCTGGGCATCCGTTACGCCCGTATCCCGCAGGACAACGACCGCTATTGGGACGGGACGCTGGAGGCCTTAAGTACCGCCACCTGACGCTCGGCGCCGAGGTGGTGCACGCCTCGAACCTCGGCCCGGCGTCCCTGATCTACGACTACAACGAGACGCTCTACGTCTTCATCGACAAGTACCTGTACTACTGGGACGAGGTCGCCCACGAGCTGAAGCCGGCCAAGGTCGACTACGGCCCGTTCGGCATCCACCAGGCCGCGACGGCAACTACGCCGGTCGCCGCCAACCTGCTCAACGGCGACATGCTGGTGCAGGACGAGGGCGGCATCCTGGGTTGTGAAGAACGGGCACGCCGAGGCGTACTCTCTCCGGCGGAGACAGAGTGGGGGCATGGACTATGATCCCCCGGCGGGATCGCCGCCTGTGTCTGGGACGACTAGTATTTCCGGTTGTCGAGCGACAACCGGCTCTACTACATCGTGTCCCCACCTGCCGGGCAGAGCTACTCGAACGGGCTACTTCGGCAGCAGCGAGAACTGGGTCGAGTGCGGCCGGCTGCAACTGCCGAACGGCTACTGCCGCCAGCTCATCGTCTACTTCGACCTGGTGGGCAACCCGGTGATCCACGCGATCACCAAGGTCGGCGTCTACGCCTACGACTTCTACACCCGCTCGTTCCGCGAGACGCCGCTGATGTGGCCGATGACCGAGACGGCCGGCCGGGGAGCCTGTGTCTGGCGGGGCGAGCCGCTGGCGCCGGTCGGTGCGTCGGGCTACCGCTACAACGGCCAGACGATCCAGGTCATCTCGCCGTCGAAGGACGACGGACTCCCGGCCGAGCTGCGTGGCGAGCTGGTCTCCTTCGTGCCGGGGCATGCTTTCTACTACGGCGTCCTCAAATAGTGCAGGTGGCCGAGACCGAGGGGGGCTGCGGCGGTCAGCATCCCGTTCGTCTCCGGACGACACGCCGGACGCCGGCGAGGCTGACCTGTTCGACACCCCGGCGGCGATGGTCTCGACCTATCCGATGAACCCGGCGGTCTCGGTCGGCGCCGTGCTGGCCTCGCCGGGGGTCGCCGGAACCAGCTCGACCGGACGAGTGCCGGTTCCAGCATGGGCGCCACACTGGCGACCTCGACCAACGGAGCCTACCGGCTGTGGTGGTCGAGCGACAACGGGCTGTACTACCAGGACCTGCCGACCGGGCTGCAAACCGCTCCAGAACCCCCAACCAGCGGTTCCGCAAGATGGGCTACATCGAGACGCCATGGATCGATATGGGCAGAGCCGAGATGAACAAGCTGGCCTGGAGTTGGACGTCGAGGCCGACCAGACCAGCGAGACGGAGAAGATCGTCTTCTACCTCGGCTGGGACGAGGGACGAGGCGTGGCACAAGGTCGGTGAGGTCACTCGCGACGGCCAGACCGTCTTCGAGATCGGCGGGGATCAGGGTCTGATCTTTCGCTCGGTGCGGATGCGGATCGAGATGGAGCGGGAGTGGGACCCGGCTGATCCGGGATGCCCCGACCGTCTGCCCTACGCGGTCGGCAACGCCCACAAGACGCCAGTCATGCGGTCGGCCATCCTGACCATGCTCCGCCGGCCGGAGAAGATCTGGGTCTGGAGTTCCAGCTCCAGCTCTCGCAGGACCATGGTGGCCTGTCGAGCCGCGACCTGCTCAACCGGCTGGAGGCGGCGGTGTCCGACGAGGGGCCGGGACGCTGGTCTACCACGACGACGACACCGGCCAGCTCCGCGAGGCGAGGGTGGTGATCAGCAACTACCCGGCGCCGAGGGGGCGGGACGCAAGCGGCAGGGCCGCTACACGGTCTCGGTCGTCGAGCTGCCGAAGCGGGCACGGAGGTAGCGTGTCGGGTCGCAAGCAGGAGACGAAGGTCCGGCTGCCCTCCGTGCGGATGCCTCGTCCTGGCGTCGGCGCCGAAGCAGCCCAAGGGCTGGGGCCAGACCGAGATCGCGATCCGCGGACGCCGGCGCCGCGTTCGCCAGCGACCTGCGGATGCCGGAGCCAGCCGGCGACCCGCCCGGAGTGGTTCACCGGGACGCGGCCCGAATGGGCGATCTACTGGGCCTGTCTGCGGAAGGGCTGGGAGGACGGGCCGGACTTCGTCTTCCAGGCCAAGATGCCGGGCGTGCTGGACGACTACTTCTCGACGCTCGACTTCCTGTTCTCCGACTTCGGCGCGTCGGCGTCGACGTGCAGGGAACCTTCTGGCACTACGGCCAGGGGAGCGACACCTTCTACAAGGACATGCTGCGGAAGGCAGCCTACGAGGGGATGGGGTTGACGATCGTCACATCGACGAGCCGGACGCTCTCGCGGCCCCTGAGTACTACCTCGATCAGGCTCTGATGGGGATCGACCACTCCCAGCACTCGAAGGGGATCTAGCGTGGCGACCATTCCATTACGGGACTACATCCACGACGAGCTCGGCGTCGGAGTCGGCGGGGTCAGGGTGCGGGCGTTCAAGGTCGCCCTCGATGGGACGCGGATCACGCCGCATGTGGCCGAGAGCTACACGGCAAGCGGCACGGGACGCTGGTCGCTCGGCGCCCTCGACCCGTCGACCAGCCCGGCCGGCTACTTCGACATCGAGCTGTATAACCCGGCGACCGGCCAGGTGCGCTGGCGGAAGGGGGACACCCAGCTCCAGGTGGGCTGGCTTGCCGGGCCGAACGGGGACGCCCCGCTCAACCCCGGCTCGGTGACGGCCAGCCACCTCGCCGCCGGGGCGGCGACCGACACGGCCATCGGCACGCGGACGGTGACCCCGGCGGCTCCGGCGGCGTCGGGGCCGTCTCCGGGCTGCTGTCGAACCTGTTCGGGTTCCTGGCACAACCGGGTTGCCGCCATCCTCGGCGGTGGCCTGAGTTGGGAACAACAACCCGCCGATCACGCTGACCGACCTCAAGGCCCACGTCGACAACACGACGATCCACGGGGGCGGGAGTGGCGGGGCGAGCGGCGCCGTGATCAACGGCGGCGGCACGCCCTCGATCCGGGCCGGGGGTGAAGCCGTCCAGCGGCTCGACGCCGGGGGAGCTGTTCGTCGATTACTCGGGCGCCGAGGTGGGGCTGTGGCGGTGGTCGGGGTCGGCCTGGACGCAGGTCGCCAACATCGGCGGTTCGACGACGATCCCCGGTGACTACCCGTCGATCTCGGCCATCCGGGCGGCAAGCCCGAACGCACCGGCTCTTTCGTCGGGGAGCTTCCGCATCCAGGCCGGGTCATACGTCGCCCCGGCCGGCGGGTCGAACGGCCTGTACACGCTCCCGCTGTCCGGGCCGATCAACGGTTACGTGACGCTGTCTCGTGACGGACGGCGATCACGACGCCCACGCCGGCGTCCCGGTGATCGTGTCCCCCTCGTCATCGACGACGGGTCGAGTCCGATCATCACGGTGCGGGTGGCGAAGCACGACGGGGCGACATTCAACGCCACGGCAGTGCGGCTTAACTATTTCGTCATGCATTGGTAGGTCTTCATGGAGGATGAGGTTGTTCTGCCTCGTCGCCGTGCCGAGCGGCTGGGGTCGCTGATCGACGTGTCCGGCGTCCCGGCGGCGGACGGTCAGGTGCTGGTCTGGAATGGCGGAGACCGGGTCTGGCAGCCTGGAGAGGGCATGCCGGACGGGGACGCCCGACCCGACTCCCGACACGCTGGTGATGCGGGACGCCGACGGCGGTGCGTCGCTGACGACGCTGGGGCTGACGGCCCCGAGCGGCACGGCGCCGCCGATGGTGGAGTCGTCGACGCTGGTCGCCAACCTGAACGCCGACACGGTCGACGGCAAGCACGCCTCGGAGTTGGGCGTGTCGGCGACAACGGCGCTGACGCCGACGAGCATCACGCTCACCGGCATCCGCGACATGGTCAGCATCTTCGGTCTGGCGGCGGGGACGTACCTCTTTCTCGCGACCGGCGAGGTGCGCAACGACAGCACGACGGCTGGGGACTACCTCGATGTGGCGTTCGCCCTCGATATCTCCGAGGAGGAGTCCGACCTGCCCCGAATGCGGCCGCCCCGTGGTCGGCCCGGATACCGGCGCCAGCAAGACGGTCCTGTCGGCCCACTGGTTGGCGACGTTTGCCACGCAGCGGGACGTGCATCTGAATTTAATCTCGTCCGGCGATGGGTGGCTCTCGGCTGGGGTGGGCAAGACGAGACTGACGGCCATCCGGCTGTCCTGATAGAGAGTTGGAGGACACGCCTATGCGGGTGTTGTGGTATCGAGCCAACAGCCCCCTCTCCGGGGTGATCCGCTGGGTCACCCGCTCCCCTACAGCCACGTCGCGCTCGTGGTCGACGGGGTCCTCTACGAGGCTCTGGGCCCGTGGCGTCCGGCGGCTGGAGGGTGACGAAGCCGTCGCCCGATGCACGAGGCGGTCGGCATGCTGTGACCTGCCGGTCGACGACCGCGACAAGGAGCAGGCCCGCTTCTTCCTTGAGCAGCAGGTCGACCGTGGTTACTCGGTCGTCGGGCTGCTGACCGCCTTCCTGTCGACCAAGCTGGGCATCCACGTCGTCGTCGCCCTGTCGGGCGAGTACGTCTGCTCGGGACTGGTGGCGACGGCACCCAGATCGCCGGCTACTCTCTGAAGTTGGACGCCCGGCTGATGACGCCGGCCAGCCTCGACGCGGCACTCGGGGCGGAGGACGTGCCGTGGAGATGAACCCCCGCGAGATGCACGACTGGATCGCCTCGATCGAGCGGGAGACGCTGGTCAACGCGACGAAGGTCGAGGCCCACCTGAACCTGCTGTCCGAGACGCGGCGGGACGTGAAGACCGTCCTCGACCGCACCGCCCGGATGGAGGAGCAGATGGAGACGATCACTCAGGCATATGCCGAGAAAAGAACCTCAAGGCCCAGGGCATGACGACAGGTATCGCGACGGTCGTGGCGGCGGCGATCACGTTCATCGCCAACCACCTCAAGGCATAGGGGGACGATGGCCGACAGAGGATCGACGCATACCAGCACAAGACGTTCAAGCGGCCGTGGTCGGGTGGATGGTGAACACGCCCCGCAAGCTGGCCGAGAAGGGGGATCGGATCGACTTCACGGTCCACGACCCAGCGACTCGGGAGGTCGTCGTGACGTCTCTCCAGTGGGACGGACATCTCCCTGGGGGACGACGGCAGCTACCGGGTGGTCATCGGGCCGACCGGATGACTAGATGGCCGATGGCCGCTACGCCTATGAGTCGCAGCTCACGACGGTCGATGGGGAGAAGCGACCCGGTCGCCGGGGGCGACTTCTATGTCCACTATTCGCCAAACAGGTAGGGAGCGACAATGTCCCTGATCGCTGAGTTGAAGGACCACTTCGAGACGGCGGCGAAGGTCTGGCTGCCGGGGTCCAGTGTGCGGCGGGAAGAACCGCATCCACGTCGTCCACGCCCACCGCGAGTCCGCGACCGGGACGGCAACCTGGTCTGGTCGAGCCGGGCGTCGCCCACAACCTGCTCCACGACGAGGGCGAGCAGTTCGTCCTGGCGAGGACGTTCGACACCGACCACGTGGTGCTGGCCGGCTGGGACGCGACGAACCTGTACTCCGGGCTGGACAACCGCACGACGGTGGGCGAGGCGGACACGCTGGCGACGGTAGCGACCGACGAGCCGGCCTCGGCGACGGGCTATGTTCGGGCCACGCTCAAGGTGAGTGGCACGACCGGCAACTACTTCAACCTGTCGCAGCCGGCCGACTATCACATCGCCGAGATTACAACGGCGGGTCGGCGGCGGCAGTCCAGTTTACGCCTCCGCTGGGCAGACGTTCGGGTCGTTGCGGAACCGCTTCATCTGCACCGGATCGGCGACGGCGAAGGACATGACCGGCAAGCTGCTGGTGTCGCTGCCCTTCAACACGTCGCCCCGCACGGTCGGGGACGGCGACAAGCTGGAGGTGACGCTGTCGCTGGGTCTGACCGAGGGCCAGCCGGAAGGCGGGGTGGGGGCTTCGGCCTCGCCTCCGCCTTTGATTGGAGGGATGCCCGATGGCAAGTGCGATCCAGACGGCGTCGGCGTATCCAAGCGGTGCGTCGGGGGCCGGCTGGACAGGCCTCGGCAACATCGTCTCGCAGGATGGGCAGGTCGCCAACGTCACGATCCCGCGTAACGGGTCAGCAGACCTGACGGTCAACTTTCCAGCCCTCGGACTCCTGTCCGACGCGAAGGTCGTCATGGTCTCCTTGTCCTTTGGGGGCATGCTGTCGGGTCCGGCTCTTGCCAGTTATGTTGTCGGCGGGGTCTGCTCCACCGTTTGGTTCGCCGAGCTGGGGGCTGCCCTTCCAGGCACCAACGGACCCACCACCGCGTTCGGTGGACCTCTGCTCGCCACTGACCTGGACGGCTGGACGGGGCAGACGGCGAACTCGCTGTCCGTCGCGCTGACGTTTACCAACACGGGAGTCGGGTCCTACGCCGTTTACGTCGACGCTGTGTCCGTTGAGGTGGAATACATCGCGGCGTCGTATGGCGTTCTGCGGGTCGGGATTGTTGGCGGAAACGAGGACGGAGACTGGACCGGCTCGACGCTCGCCACGGCTGGCAACACGTTGCGGGCTGGTCGCGTTTCGTCCGGCGACCTACAACACCTTCCTCCGCTTCTCCGGCCTGGGGCGTCGTGGCGGGGAAGGTGGTCACCGACGCGTTCATCTTCGCCCGCAAGACGGCACAGTCCGGCACGCCGACGCTGACGGTCCGGGCGGCAAAACAGAGCGTGCCGACCCCGCCGACCAACGTCACCACGATCGACGGCCTGCCGAAGGCGACGGCGACCTCTGCGTGGGTCTTCCCGACGAACGGCGATTACTTTGGCGTGACGCGGCACCGCTCGCCGGACCGGAGCGCTATCTTCAACGAGGTGAACGACGCCGGGCATCTGGCGAACGGCAACGCCCCTGGTGCTGTTGATGGGTGAGACGACGGGGCCGATAGCTCGGTCACCCCTCACCGCCCAGGAGAATACGTCCCGCCCCGCCGGCCGTCCTGACGCTCGTGTACGTTAGCTCGCAGACGCACGTTGAGACGGGAGGCATCGCCAGCGTCGGGATGGTCGGGTCCGGGGACGACGTGCTGGTGATGACTGAGGCGGGCGTCGCCAGCCTCGCGACACGGGACGGCGGGTCCGAGCGGCTGACGATGACCGAGCGGGCCACCAGCTCCCCTGGCCTAACGGCGGACGGGGGATGATTGGTTCCCGCTGTCCGAACCTGGCGCTGCCCTGATCGGGTTCGTGGCGACTGGGCCGACACCCTGTCTCGTGCGTCTACAGCGAGACGGACGGCATGGCGTTGCGGTCGGCGACGCTGGCCGGCGTCGACCGCCCGACGCACCACGAGGACCAGGCCGGGCTGACCGAGCTTGCGGGCCAGCGGGTTCGAGCGGGTGACGGCGAACGAGGTGTGGCGCCGGCGGCGCTGGCGGTGCCACCGGCGTCGTGGATTCGATGTCCGGGAGCGGGCGTCGCGCTGCCCGCTTCAGCTGGTGCCGGCGCACGACCTCGCGCTGTCATCGAGGATGGCATGACTCCGATCGCCGCCCGGTTGGCTGGCACGGAGCGGATCGTCCTGCTGCGACCACCCGCACGCACTGCTGTTCGTACCCCTGCCGGGATGGACGGCACCTGCCGGTCGGCGGGATGGGCCGGGCACGTCCTCGGCTGAGCTGTCAGGTTAGGGCAGGCCGAAGGCCGAAACGACCTCCCAGACAACAAAAAGCCCTCTCTCACTGGCAGTTCGCTGGCGGGGAGGGGGTTTACTTATTGGCCCTAAGCTATCCTGAGGCATATCGTGGGGTCCTCCGTTGGGAGTGGACCAGACGCAGGCGGGGGCAATGGACCGCAGGCGGACGTGGGCGGAGATGACGGCGGCCCGTAGGCCATCCGCTGGAACCGGGCGACGATTCCGCCTTTGGTGCGTGATGACGTGAGTTCGTGGACCCGGTCGACGACGCTGGCGACCATGGACAGCCGAGCAGGCCGAGCTTGCCCGAGGGCGGCGAGGATCTCCGTAGGGATACTCGCGACACTGGACCACTGTCGATATGCCATGCGGTGTTAGCTTGTCTCACTACTCCGGCGTCGGCCGGGAATCGAACGATCAGGCGGCAGCCCTCGTGGTAGAGCCAGATGCCCTCGACCGTGACGATCAAGGAGCCGTCGTCGAGGGATGCGACCAGCTCTGCAGGGTTGGCCGCCCGCAGTGCGGTCTGCTGACCAGGTGAGCAGTCCGGCGGCGAGGGTGACGGCACGGTAGACGCCTCGATCGCCCAGCGGCACCAGCCCGGTCCGCAGGTTTGTGATCGCCTCGCGTACGTCAGCTACCGGCTCGACCAGGGTCGTGAGTCCGTGAAGGACAGGTCGTCCCCAGATACCCCTCCCACCACAACGACGGCACGATCTCGCCACAAACCGGCCCGACCCCCGGCAGCGGCTGCACGGGCGAGGGCGGTGATGAACGTACCGTGCCCCGAACAGGTCGGACAGAGCGGGTTGTCCGGTCCGGTGAGCCGACCCCCTATCCATCACAAGTCATGCACAGATGCATAACGTCTCCAAGTTGACTATACGAATGAACATAGAGTGTAGCCCGGCCACATTGAGGCTCGACGTGCCGGGCCGCTGCGCCAGCCCTGAGGGCCAGCGGGTAAGAGTCATCCTCTTGTCCATCCCGCTTGCCGAACCCCCGTCCTGCTGCCCATCATGGGGACGATGATCTGCGGGAGCGACTGGTGGACATGCAAGGCCAGGCCCCAGGCGGCGGAAGCCTGTCGAGCATGGGTCGTAGTTTAGACGAGAGGCCGCTGCCGTAGACCCGACCGGCACCGCCTAGTAATGCTGGTCGTGAGGCGCTTGGCGATTGTGGCACCGCCCCGTAGCATGAAGGTTCTTCCAGCGGCCTTATTGGTAGGTGGTGTGGCGGGCCGATCGACTCGACCTCGCTCATCGCTGCTCGATCTTCGGCAGCTGGGCCGCTGCCATTAACCGACCACTCGACACTCTCCCTGTTCGTCTCAATCAGTGACATGCCGGTCGGTAATGTTGTATCTCAGTGATATCTTTGCCAGGCTAAAATTCTAGGCGAGGGAAGCGAGGAGTTGGTGTTGCCAAGCCTCGGCGGCGTGCGGACAGCGTGTGACGTGGCGCCGCAAGCGGTCGGCGTTTCCTGGCGCCTCGGCGAGGGTCAGGTTGTGCTTGATCAACAGGCGTCCCTCATCTTCTTGACGCCGCCAGTGCCGCCTCGTGGATGTTGCCTGATGCGGACAGGGCGTGCGGCTTCTGGATCTCTTCTCGATCAGCTTGGTGGCGTTCATCTCAGGCTCCTTCATTCTCGCTGGCGACCCCATCGGGTCAGCATCAGGTTCGTCCGCTCGGCGATCTCGCCTTCATACCCTGCGGGATCAGGCAGGCAGGCAGACGTCGGCGGCGGTCGAGATACTCTTGTGCCCCGCTATCTTCTGGACGGCTTCCAGCCCAGCCCCGTTGCGGACGGCGAGGGAGACGGCGGTTGCCGCAGCTCGTGGAGCCGGGGTGTCCTCCACCCCGGCCCGGCGGCAGAGCAGGTCGAACCAGCGGCGAATCCAGTTGGGGTCCCACGGCGCTTCGCTGGCGTTGGTGAAGACCAGGATTCCACTCATCGCCCCGGCCACGGATGGATCGCTGCCGCTCCTGCTGGTGTGCCTGGCATGCGGAGCATGTCGAGGACGATGGTGGGCAGAGGTGCTGGAGTCTTGTGTCCCAGTTACCAGGTTAACCTT
>JAOSJK010000007.1:0-17817 GCA_027494135.1 Acidimicrobiia bacterium
TAGCAGGACACAGACTCCAACTTTTATCAAGCCGAAGTCGGCGTCGTCCCCGGAGGACGACTTCCTTTGCGTAGCCCATCCTCGACGACCTGCGGCGCGATCGGGTTTCAGGCCGTTCGTGAACTGTCCAGGTACTCGGCGTCGGTCGTGTCGAAACCCCAGATGGCCGGCGCCGGACCCGTACACGGCTCCCGGCCGGGATGCCGGGACCGTGACGTGATCGAACCACAGGGCCCGGTCCCTTCAGGTCGGAAGTCCGCCGCATCCCGGCGGCGACTTCGAGTCGGAGACACCTCGCGTGTCACGTGCACGAGGTCGTTCTTGTCTTCGAGCAGACGGAGAGCTTCGGAAATCGGTGGGCATCGTCAGTCTCCTCCGCCGTCAGACGAGGCGGCAGCCGTGGCGACCGCGCCGAGGACCTCCTCATACGTGCCGCAGCGACAGATGTTCCCGCTCAGGTAATCCTTCGCTTCTGCGGCGCTGGGTCGAGGATTCTCGGCCAGCAGGCCCTTGACAGCCATGATCATTCCTGCCGTGCAATAGCCGCACTGGAAGCTGCCTGATGTTCGAGAATGCCTCTGGACCGGGTCGAGCGCACCGTTGCGGCCCAGCCCTTCGATGGTCGTCACCACACGACCGTCGACATCCGCCGCCAGGACGAGACAGGAGCTCACGGGTCGGCCGTCGACGAGGACCGTGCAGGAGCCGCAGACGCCGACGCCGCAACCCTCTACGGTGCCCCGAAGGCCGAGGTCCTCGCGGAGCAGATCGATCAAAGTGCTGTTCGTAGCGACCTCGAGCTCGAGCTCCCGCTCGTTGATCTGGACCCCGACCTTCATGCGCGAGCCTCCGGCTGCTGGTCGACGGCTGCGAGCACGCGCTCCGGCGAGATCGGCAGCTCGCGGACTCGGAGCTCCACCGAGGGCGGCCGCCACCACATTGCCGATCGCCGGTGCGACCGGCGAGATGACCGACTCGCCGACCCCGAGCACCGAAGGGCCGTCCTCGCTCGGGTGTTCCACGAGGATCGAGTGGAACTCGAGCGGATGATCCCTCGAGCGAGGGCATGCCGTAATCCGGGAAGCTCGAGTTCGTTGGCTGACCGGCGTCATTTCACGACCTCCTCGAACAGTGCCGAGCCGAGCGCCGTGGGCATCGAGCCCTCGTTCTGAAGGTGGCACTGCGCGGGGTTGATGGCCTTACCGACGTCGGCCGATGTGGCAATTCGAAGGACACGGGCCTTACCGGTCTCGAGATCGACCTCGACCTCGGCCGCTGCGGCCAGTAGAACCGTGTCGCGGAGGCTTTGCCCTTGCCGGTCAGCGGGTCGAGACCACCCGGGTCTGGAAGACGCTGTCTCCGAAGAGGCTTCCGGCTGGCGATCCGAAATGGCGCCGGATGATTTCGGCGATATCGGGCTCCCGGTCCCGGGAGCCCCGGACGGGCACACTGCCCTCGTCGACGTCGAGGTCCGTCACGGGCTGCCTCGAGCTGCGACGCGGCGAGACTCATGAGCTGCTGACGGATCTTCGCCGCGGCGTCGGTTGCTGCGCGGCCCCACGCTGAACGTCGTCCGGCTGGAGATCGTTGACTGGGTCGAACGGCGTAACGTCCGTATCGGGCAGGCTGACGGTCACCCCCGAGACGGGGATCGAGAGCGTCTCGGCGATGACCTGCGCGAGCGCCGTCGTGGAGCCCCGGCCGATCTCTCGCTGCTCGTGAGGAGATGGACGGAGCCGTCGGGCATTGAGGCGAACGGAGCTGCGGAGGTTCGACGGCGTCGACGTGCTCTTGATCGCACAGGCAACGCCGCGTCCGATCGCGAATCCCGGGCGGGCCTCCGGGACCGGGGAACCCCAATCGACCGCCCTCGGCCACCGCCTCGAGCCGCCTCGTCAAGTCGGGTTCCGAAGCACGTCTCCAGTCGCGAACGTGTCGCCGTCGCGGTTGAGAGATTGCGCCGCCGCAGTTCCAATGGGTCGATCGCGAGGCGCGCGGCGATGTCATCCATCTGCGACTCGTAGGCCCAGACGACTTGCGGAACGCCGAAGCCGCGGTAGGCGACGGCCGGCGCCTTGTTCGTGTACACGCAGTACGACGTGAGGCTCTGGTGCTCGATGCGATACGGACCGCCCGCGAGGTAGCCACCCTTCTTGGATGCCCTTGGGCCGGTGTCCGCGTAGGCGCCGGTGTCATAGAACGCCCGGACCTCGCGCGCGACGATCGTCCCGTCGTTCCGGACTCCTGTGCGGATGTGTACGGTGCAGGCATGGCGCGCTGCCGTGGCGAACACTTCCTCTCGAGTGAGAACGAGGCGCACCGGACGTCCGGCCTTGCGCGCGATCGCCGCGACGAGGGGCTCGATCTTCGCGTACACCTTCGAGCCATAGGCGCCGCCAACGTACGGCACGACGACGCGAACCTGGTTCTCCGTGAGACCGAAGATCTCCAGCGAGCTGCAAGCGCACGATCGATGGGCTCTGCGTCGAGCTGATGACGTTCAGGTGCCCGCGATGATCCCAGCTCGCCACGGCGGCATGGGGCTCGAGGTTACCGTGGTGGATCGGCGGGACCCGGTACGTGTCCTCGAACACGTGGTCGGCGCTCGCAAATCCCGCATCGAGGTCGCCCTGCTCCACGTGATAGCCCGAACAGACGTTGAGACTCCCGCGGAAGCGCTCGGCGGGCCATCCGACGAACATCGGTGCTCGTGGCGCTCGACCGGGTGGAGTACCGGCGCGTCGTCGGCAGCGGCCGCCTCGGGGTCCATGACGGTTTCGAGGGGCTCGTACTCCACGTCGATGAACTCGAGCGCAGCCTCGGCCGCCTCAGGCGTATCGGCCGCGACGGCCGCGACCGGATCACCCACGAACCGGACTCGGTCGATCGCGACGATGGGTTGGTCGCGCAGGGCCACGCCGAATGCGTGGTCGAGGTTCGTGAGGTCAGCCGCCGTCAGGACCACCACGCCGGGTCGTGCCCGCTGCGGCTGTCGCATCCACGGCCAGGACGCGCGCATGGGGATATGGGCTGCGCAGGACCCTGGCGTGGAGCATGCCGGGCAACTGCGTATCGACCGTGTACTGGACCGGCCAGTGACCTTCAGCGGTCCGTCCGCTCGAGCGACGCTCGTTCCGATGGCGGTCAAGCTGACACCTCCGTGACGGACCCGAGCAGGGATCGCCTGACGAGCACCTGGACGAGCCGTCGCTTGTACTCGGGCGATCCGCGGACGTCGCCGATCGGGTCGACCGCCGAAGCGGCCCGCCCCGCGATCTCGTCGATGAGATCAGGGGTCAGGACCTTGCCCGTCGCGAGCTCCTCGCCCTCGGCGACTCGAACCGGAGTCGAGGAGACTGCTCCGACGACGACCCGAAGGTCCCTGCAGGCCGTGCCCTCGAGCCCGAGGCTGACGGCGACGCCGACGCACGGCCGATCTTCGGCGGACCGGGTCGTGAACTTCAGGTATTGCATTCGTCGACCAGCGGTCGGCGGCGGGACGAGGATGTCGGTTACAAGCTCGCCCGGTTCCGGGGGTTGTCTGATAGCCGGAGACGAGGAAGGTCTCAAGAGGCTCCTCGCGTTCACCGCTCACCGAACGAGATCCGCACACGTGCTCCGAGCGCGATGAGCATCGCTGGCGGATCCGATTGGTAGTCTGCGTGGGCGAGGTTCCCACCGAGCGTGGCGAGGTTGCGGATCCTCACGTTGGCGACGACGTGGCAGGCCTCGGCGAGAGCGGGAAACCAGGTTCGCACGGCTTGGTGCTGTTCGACCTCACGGATGGTCGTGAGGGCGCCGATTCGAAGGCCCGTCTCCGAGCTCCAATCGATGCCCTGGAGCGCGGGGATCCGCTTGAGATTGACGAGCCGCTCGGTCGCAGCAGCGCATGCTTCACGAGCACGACGAGCGCCGTTCCTCCGGCCAGCGGCCGCGCTTCCTCGTCGTCGGCAAGCCGATCCAGGGCATCCTCGAGCGTTCGCGGCTGGAGGAGCTCGAACGGCTGCATCAGCGAACCCCACCGCTGCTGCCCGCCGTCGAGCCGGTGGCCGCCGCCGCCGCCTCACGTTCTCGAAGAGCACGCCAAACCCGCTCCGGTGTGAACGGCGGTTGATGGAGCCGAACGCCCAGCGCAGCATGAAGAGCGTTGGCGACGGCCGCGGACATCGAGCTCAGCGAGCCGTCGCCGTGGCCTTTCGCTCCATAGGGTCCGATCCCGTCCCGGCCCTCGACGAGGATGCCCGCCACCGTATCCGGGAGGTCACCGAAGCCCGGGACGCGATAGCCGAGGAGCGAGCCGTTCAGGAGCTGTTGGCCCTCGTAGATGAGCTCCTCGCGCAGCGCGACCCCGAGTCCCATGATCGCCGAGCCCAGGTCCTGGCCCTCCGCCATCGCCGGGTTGATTGCCAGTCCCACGTCGCCAAGCGTGACCAGGCGCCGCAGGCGCCAGTCGCCCGTCTCGCCGTCGGCGTCCACCTCGACGCCCGCGAGGGGCAACTCCCAGAACGGCGGCAGCAGGCCCCAGTCGCCCACTGGCCTGATGTGCCCCCGGCCGATGATCTCCATGTCCCGCTGGCGGAAGTAGCGGCCGATGACGTCGCCCCAGCCCATGCGCTCGTCGGTGTCTGCCAGTCGGACGCCCGTCGGCTCAAGCGTGACGAGCTCGGGCGGTGCCTCCCAGATGTCCTGGGCCATCTCCTGGAGCTGCGCCTTCGCGTCGCGGCAGGCGAGCAGGACGGTCGTGCCCTCCATCGTCGTGGTCCTGTCAGCGCCAGTTGATCGAGCGAACGGCGTGACCGCGGTGTCGGACTGGACGACACGGACTCTGGCGAGGTCGACACCGAACTCCTCGGCGGCGATCTGGGCGAGCACGGTCCGACTGCCTTGACCGAGCTCGGCGCTCCCCGCTCAGCACTGTCAGCGAACCGTCGCCATGGACCCGCACCTCACTCCGACCGACGGGAGCCGCGCCGGCATCGATGGCGTTGATGGCCATGCCAAGGCCGCGGCCGCGCGGCCGCGGGGTTCCCCAATCGAGGGCCTCGGCCACGAGGGACACGTCGCCCGCCGCGTCGGCGGTCATCGGCCGCTTGCCCGGATAGAACACCGTTCCGGGAGGAGCCAGGTTTCGAAGGCGGATCTCCAGCGGATCAATCCCAAGGCGCTCGGCCAGCTCGTCGAGCTGCACTTCGGAGGCGAGAGTGGCGTGGAAACCGCCGAAGCCCCGGTACGAGCTTGCCGGAGCGGTATTGGTGTACGCCGCACGAGACTCCAGATCCACCGCCTCGAGGGCGTAGGGGCCAACGAGGCGAGCGGCCGTCTTGGCCGAGACGAGCAGGCTGTTCTCCGCGTACGCGCCGCTGTTCAGGAGACACCGGGCCCGGCGAGCGATCAGCCGGCCCGTCGCGTCCGCCGCGGTGCGAAGTTGGATGCGAGCGTCATCAGAGCGGGTCGTCAGGACCGTCTCCTCGACGGTCAGTTCGAGGCGGACCGGGCGCCGGACATGCCACGAGCAGACAGCGGTGAGCGGCTCGATCTTGGTGTACGACTTGGAGCCGAAGCCGCCACCAACGAATGGCGTGATGACGCGGACTCGACTCAACGGCAGACCGAAGACGTCGACGAGGTCCCTGCGAACCATGTACGTGTGCTGCCCGCACGAGTACACGGTCAGCATGTCGTCCTGGTAGTCCGCGACGGCCACATATGGCTCCAGGGGATAGGCAAACGCCATCGGGTAGTAGTACTCACCCTCAACCACGATGTCGGCCCGCGCGAACGCACTGTCCACGTCGCCCCACTTCAGGAGATCGTGGCTCAGCAGGTTCGATCGTTCGGCGATCGCCTCGAGGTTGACGTGACCCGGTGATGCACCGGTTTCGTACTGCTCCTCGTGGATCAAGGGCGCCCCATCAGCGAGAGCCGTCTCGGCCGTCATCACCGGCTCGAGCTCCTCGTACTGGATGTCGATCAGCTCGAGCGCGTGCTGCGCCTGGGGTTCTGTCTCGGCGATCGCCACTGCGACGGGCTCGCCGACGTAGCGCACTTTCTCGACCGCGAGGATCCAGTGATCTCGAACGGCATGGCCGTATCGCGGGCTCGCGAGAGCACGAAGGTGCTCCCCGAGGAGGATGCCCACGACACCGGGGGGCAGATCGGGCGGGAGCGGCATCGATCGAGCGGATCCGGGCATGCGCGACCGGGCTCCTCAGGACCTTTGCGTACGTCATCCCCGGAACGCGGACGTCGGCCGTGTAGACCGCCTGCCCGGTCACCTTTGACGGACCGTCCGTCCGAGGGACGGAGTGGCCCACCACGCGGAACCCGGGCTTCGGCTCATGTCGCTGCGACTCGCGCCAACTTCGGACGAGCGCTCCCGCATCGGGCGCCCCGGCCTCGGGGCCATCCTCTGACCCGAGCAGCCGCCGGCCGAGGCGGGCGACGTGAACCTCGATGAGGTGCCGCTTGTAATCGGCCGAGCCCTCTTCGTCGTCCACGAGCTCGGCCTCGTTCGCGAGCAACGCCGCAGCCGACAGCAGACGGTCTTCGAGATCGTCCACCGAGCCGATCAGCAGTGCTTCGGCGCTGGGGCTACGGCGTGGAACCGGGCTCGCGGCGCCGACGACGAGGCGCGCGGCATCGACGCGGCTTCCGGCATCGTTCAGGTCAAGGCGGAAGGCGATGCCCAGCATCGGCCGCTCGTGGAGCTGGACCTTGTGATAGGCGATGCGCTGCGTGGCGGCTAGAAGCGGGATAGCGATCTCGCGCAGGATCTCACCGCGCTCCAAAGATCGTCTCGTAGGGCTCGGCGATCAGATCGCCGATGGGCAGCACTCGGTCGCCGCTTGGGCCCGCCGAGGCGACCTCGGCGTCCAGGGCCATCAGGAGTGTCGCCGGGTCCGAATGGGGCTCGGCGAACGCAAGGTTCCCCCCAAGCGTGCCCGTCGCGCGAACCCCGGGATTGGCGATCCGGGACTCGAGATCGGCCAGTTCCGGCAGCCGGGCTCGCACGAGCGGCGATCGGGCGATCGCGCGATGGGTAACCAGCGCGCCGATCAGGAGGCGGTTCGACTGGACACCCGGGCCCGTCAGCCCGGGAACAGTCTTCAGATCGACGAGCGTCTCGAACCGCAGCCCACCCTGCTTCATCGCCGAGGAGGAGCTCAGTGCCGCCGGCGTACAGCGTGGCGTCCGGATCGGCGACGATCAACTGCGCCGCTTCAGCCACCGATGCTGGCTGAGGATCTTGAAGGGATAGGGGTAGCTGGGCACGTTAGCCGTCTCGGACGCGCAGCACCGCTGCAACGATGGGCACGTAGCCGGTGCATCGGCAGATGTTTTCCGGCGAGCGCCTCGAACACGTTCTCGCCGCTGTCGCCGTCCTGCTCGTCGGCAAGGTAGGCGTGCGCCGCGAGGAGCATGCCACCAGTGCAGTAGCCGCACTGGAAGGCGTTGTCCTCGATGAACGCGCGCTGCAGCGGATCGAGCGCGCCGTCCGTATGGGCGAGCCCTTCCACCGTGAGGACCTCGCGGCCCCGGGCCTCGTAGGCAAGGTAGGTGCACGAGCTGACCGGAAGCCCGTCGACGAGGACGGTGCAGGCGCCACAGACCGACGTCGCAGGAGATCTTGGTGCCCGTCAGCCGAAGGCGCTCCCGGAGCACATACGCGAGTGACTCGCTTGGGTCGGCATCAATGCTCACCCGGCGACCGTTGATCGTCATCGTGAGCATCTCGGCTGGCGCGGTGGGACTCAATGGTCCGGTCCGCTCGTGGGCGCGCTGAGCCGCGCCGAGAGGTTGCGGACGAACACGTCGAAGATCTGATCGGCTCGCCGTCGCATCGGCACCGCGCCGAGCGTTGCCAGCCGTCCGAGGACCTCGATCCGCGACGTCAGTTCGAGGACAGATCCCCCGTCAGTAGCTACGACTGAGGCCGCAACCTCACCACGGACCCGGGCCTGCCCGCGCTTGTCGTTGCCGGCGACGTTGGCCGTCATCCGACGATCCTGCGTGTCCTCGCCGACCTCGATGGTCACCGGCACCTCGACTTTGAACGGGCCCAGCTTGTCCTCGATGGTCGCGGCGTATGTCGCACCCTCTCCCTGTCGCTCGAACTCACGGATGTTCGGAAGGCAAGCCGCAACGGTTTCCGGCACGCGCACGATTTCCCACACGGTGTCGGTGGGCTGGTCGAGCGTGACCGACTTGGCAATCTCAAGCAGCACCCTGCACCCCCTCCAATCCCGGCCGTGGCATTCGCGCGACAGGGACGGCCATGACCCGGCGCGGCGACCACGCCCGCCTCCGTCAGCAGCGGTTGACCGCGAAGCCACGACCGCCACGCCCGGCCGCGCAAGTTGCGGCCTTCGAAGATGCTGTAACCAGCCGGGTTCACCAGCTCCGCGGCTCGCACAGTCCACGACGCGTCCGGGTCCCAGATCAGGATGTCGGCGTCGGCACCGACCTGGAGCGTCCCCTTCCGCGGGTACATTCCGAACAGCCGCGCGGGGCTGGCGGTGACCGCATCGACGAAACGCTCGAGACTCAGGCGGCCTGCCACGACGCCTTCGGAGTACAGGAGGTTCACCATCAACTCGACAATCGGGGTCCCGAACGGCGCCTTTCGGAAGTCGTCCCGGGCAGCGTCCTTGTCCTCCCGCCGGTTCGCCGAGTGATCGCTACCGACCACCTCGACCTCGCCACGGGCAACGGCCTGCCACAGCACCTCCGCGTCGGCCTTAGTCCGAGCGGGGGAGCCACCTTCGCGAGGGGGCCCCATTCGAGACAGCATCATTCGTCAGCGCGTCAGGTACTGCGGGCATGTCTCGGCATGGACCGGTAGCCCCGCGCGCGCGGCGACGATCTCGGCGACACTCTCCCGGGCACTGGTATGGACGATGTAGACGGGGCAGCCGGTCAGCTCGCACAGGAGCATCGTTCGGTGAACCGTCTCGGCCTCGGCGAGATTCGGTCGCGAGGCGAGGTAGTGTTCGTAGCCAACCTTGCCGGCTGTTCCGAGCTCGTCCTCGAGGAAGTCCGTGATCTCGCCGTTCTCGCAGTGGAACAGGGCGAGGCCGCCGTGGCGCTCGATGAGTCGCATCGCCGCGAGACGATCACGATCGTCCGTCGTCCGACCCTGCGACGTTCGGCGATAGGCGTAGTGAAACTTGAATGAGGTCACCCCCATGGCGATCGCCTCGGGGATCTGTTCGATCAGGGCCGGCTCGGGGCGCACCCCCGCAATGCGCGCTGAAATCCGTGATCGAGAGCTGACTCGCCATCTCGAAGTAGGCGCCCAAGAACTCGGGCAGCGGCTGTCCGGCATTGCCCCAGACGAAGGTGATGACGGTCGTGACGCCACCCGCTGCGGCACTCCGCGTGGCGGAAGTCGGATCATCCGCCTTGACGGCCATCTGCGCCCAACCCGTGTTGGTATGGAAGTGCGCATCAATCGCGCCGGGCATGACGATCTTGCCTGTGGCGTCGACGACGCTGGCTGCAGCCTGCGGCCCGCCGTCCTCCCAAATTCCGGCGACCACGCCGCCGCGGACGCCCACGTCGGCTCGACGAACGGCACCATCCGTGACGACGGTCCCACCGCGAACGAGCAGATCCAGCGGCAGCGCGTCGGTCATTCCTTACCTGCTCGGCGCACAAGGCTAACGCTGAGGTCGCTGACTGGTCGGGCGACCGTGACGTCGGGCGTGAGGCTGGTGTGTCCATCAACCTCTGGCCCGCCCTTCGGGCGGACAAGCTGCCCATAGCCGGGTTCAGCGGTGACCTCGCCGTCCTCGAAGATCACCCGACCTCGAAGGACGGTCATGACGGGCACGCCCTTCACTGCCCGGCCCTCGAGATTCGTCCAGCCGCACTTGTAGTAGCTCTCGGCGGCGCGGATGACCATCTCGCGGTCCATGTCGATGACCACGAGGTCCGCATCGGCGCCGAGGAGTGATGGCGCCCTTCCTTGGATAAAGGTCGAGCAGCTTCGCAGGGGCGGTGGAACAGAGCTCGACGACGCGCTCGAGGGTGAAGGCGCCCCTGTTCACCTCGGTAAGGAACAGTGAGAGGTAATGCTGGATGATGGGACTGCCGCCGGGTGTGGCGTACATGTCGGTCCAGCCCTGTTCCCTTCTCGGCCGGGGTATGCGGGGAATGGTCCGTGCCGATCACGTCCGCGATGCCATTCAGCGTGGCTTCATGAATCGCGGCCGCATGGTGATCTGGGATCCACATGCCCAGTACGTAGGGCCCGAGCTTCTCGAGGTTGTTCCAGGAGTTGGCCACGAAAAGGGGCGTGCGGATTCACCTCCGCCGTGACCCGGCGGCCTTCCGCCTTTGCCTGCGCGATCATTCGGACCCCACCGATCGTGCTGAGGTGGAGGATGTGGAGGCGGACACCCGTCTCCCCGTTGGAGCAGCAGCATCGTCGAGACGCCTGAGTCGACCACGAGTCCCTCGCCCTCGCGCCAAGCGCGCGCATAGGATCGGTAGTCGCGTCCCCAGGTCTGCCAAGCGCGCTGCACGAACAGCTCGTAGATCGACTGGTCGTGACAATGGACGAAGAGCGGGCGACCGGTGGCAGCGACCTGCTCGCAGATCTGCAGGAGGGTGGCGTGATCAGCCACCGCGACGCCCGGCATGTGGGGGTAGTCGCGACCCACGTCAGCCATCATGAACACCTTGAAGGCGGTCGCGCCCGCCGCGGCCAGGCCGTGGATCTCCTCGGAATCGTGGCGGCGGCGTTGTGGCCGAAGTCAACGATTGACTTCGTGGCCGCATTGGCGAAATGCGCCGTGAGCCGCTCGGCCGTGGTCGTCGGCGGCTGGACATTCGGCATGTCGAGAACCGTCGTTACCCCGCCCGCGGCCGCAGCCCGCGTTCCCGATGTGTAGTCCTCCTTGTCGGTGAAGCCCGGGTCTCGCAGATGCACGTGGGAGTCGATCAGCCCGGGAACGACGACCTGGTCAACGGCGTCGACGCGCCGATCGGCGGGCGGTTCGTTCTCGGGCGCTGCGATCTCTGCAATTCGGCCATCCCGCACCACGATCGCACCGTCCCGCCACCCCTCCGGTGTGAGGATCCTCCGGGAGCGGACGATGAGCTCGGCGGCTCGGCTGTTCATCCCCTGGTCCTCCCGTGCGTTGATGGGTGCGGCAGTCAGGTAGCGGTCGTACCAATTGACGAGCTCGCGGGCCAGCACCTCGTAGTTGTCGGTGTACGAGCGGTAATGCGTGGTGCCGGTCTGGCGGATCAGCCGCTTGGGCGGGCCGGCAGCCTCGTACAGGCGTAACGCATGGTCTTCGGGGGTCACCGAGTCGTCGGCGACGCTGGTCAGCAGTAGCGCCCGGGGCGACAGACGAGGCACGTGGTCAAGTGGTCGGTACCGCATCAGCGCTGCCGCGCTCTGGAGGTGAAATTGGGGCTCCATGCGGGTATCGACATCGCCCTTGTTCGTGTACGCCTGCCGCTCCGGAGTGGCAACCATGATGTCGGTCCGAGGATTGACAAGCTCGCTGTCGCCCGTCGAAACCCATGAGCGGGCATCGTCCCCAACGCGCTCGACATACTCGACCCACTCGTACTCGCGCCGCATCCGGCGAAGCCAGTCGCGGCCATCGGCGACGACCGATTGCACCGCGACGCAGCGGATACGCTCATCCTGGGCGGCAGCGATGATGACGTTTCCCCGCCTATCCCACCGATCCCATATGCACCGATGCGATCAGGGTCGAGGTCGTCGCGAGTGCCAACAAACGTAACTGCGTTCCAGATGTCCTCGACCATTCGATCGGGCAGGATCCAACCGCGTTCGCCCTCACTCTGACCGTAACCGCGATAGTCGAAGACCAGCAGGGCGTAGCCCGCTTCCGTGAAGGCGCGGTGCCACGGCTCGTATGTCTTGGCATCAGCCAGCCCGAGCCAGCCGGGTGCCTGAACGATGACCGGCTGCCGACCCGCCACCGCGTCCGGCATTCGAAGCAGTCCGGCGAGCCGTTGCCCGTAGCTGTAGAACTCGACGCGCTCTTCCCGCATCTCCGCCCTACCCCCGACGGAGCCGACAGCAGCACCCCTCCGCAGCCGTGGCAGCACTTCCTCGCCAAGGAACGCGATGTGGTCGAGCCAACCATCAAAGCGGAACCGCAGGTCGTAGACAAGGTGCTCGAGCCCGGCGTCGTGATAGCGCTCGCTCGCGTCGACGATGTCGTCTGCGGTGCCGGCGATCAGGGCCCCATCGAGATCCTCTGGCGCCGTCCAGCCGCCGGAATCGGGCAACTCCCACTTGGAGCTGATGGCCTGCTGCATCATCTCCCGCCAATTGACGGACTCGAGGGCCTCGTCCTTCGTCCTTCCGGGACTCACGATTGGGATCGCTCCCGCAACGGGTCGCTGCACGCGGCCGTACTCAGCGGACAGCATCTCGAGGCGCTCCACCCGCTTCCTGAAGGTCTTCAGGGTGATCCGTCCGGGCATCCAGCCGTCGCAGTACTCAACGGCCTTGCGGACCGACAGGACCGAGTTCCCGCAGTACCAGATTGGAATAGTCCCGTCAGCCGGCGAGGGATGAATGTCAACGTTCTCGAACCGGTAGAACTGCCCCTCGTAGGTGACCGACTCGCCGGTCCACAGGCGCCGCATGACATCGACCTGCTCTCGCAGCAGGTCGGCGCGCTTGACGTCGCCGAGCCCGACCGCGGCGAATTCGTGGTCGAACGTGCCGATGCCCCAGCCTGCGATCACCCGGCCAGGGCCGGCCATTCGCTCGAGCGAGCTGAGCGAGAGTGCAGTGTGGATGGGATGGCGATACGGAATGAGGGAGCCCGTCCCGAGGACCAACCGGTTCGTCGCCCCCGCGATGGCTGCCAAGGTGACGAAGGGCTCGACGTGCGTTCGGTCCTGCCCCTCCATGCCATGTGGATGGAACACGAGGTGGTCGCGGACCCAGACGGAGTCGAATCCGGAGTTGCTCGGCCAGTCGAGCACCCTCCAGGAGGTTCTCACGCGAGGCATGTGCGCCGAAGTGGGGGAGCAACAGGCCATATCGTCGAATTTGCCCTGCCAATCCCATCTCCCTCCCTCGGACTCACCGAACCGATCCCACGAGCTGGCCGCGTCCTTCCGGGGCGCGGTATCCGAGCGCCTTCGACAACGCCTCGCCGGCATCGAGCAGGAGAGGCACGATCCGCTGCTCCGGGTCCACGCCGATCCGCGCCTCCGGTCCAGAAACGGACAGGCTTCCGGCCACCCGGCCGTCATCTCCGAAGATCGGCACGGAGGCGGCTCCGACGCCCGTCACGCTCTCCTCGAAGCTCGTTGCGTAGCCGAGTCGATGGACCTCGGCCAATCGGGCCTCGGAGTTCGATCGGATCGGTGATCGTGTTCGGACCAATCTTCGTGGAGGGGCTGCGCCAGATAGCGTTCGACCTCCTCGGACGGCAGGAACGCGAGCATGGCTCTGCCCGATGCGCCGGCATGGAGTGGAATGCGACGCCCTACCCCAACGCGGCGCCGTAGCTCGTGGAGGCCCTCCGCCTCAACAACGACCACCTGCTCCCCGCCGACGCGGACCTGCCCGGTAACCGTCTCCTCGGTCGCGTCTCGAAGCGCACGGGCGATCTCCTGTGCGGCTTGGGCGAACTCCGTCCCACTCAGGACGGCCCGGCCGAGACCCGGCAGGCCCAACCCAGCCGGTACTCGGACTTGCCGTTGATGTGCTGAACCAGATCGTACGTGCTCAGCGTGGTGAGCAGGCGATGGACCGTTGGCGCGCTCATCCCCAGCCTGCGCCCGATCTCGCGGACGCCCAATGGGCCCGGCTCGCGGGCCAGCAGGAAGGAGGATCTGGAGCGCCTTGTCGACCGAGCTCATGTTCTGCATCTCAAAACGGCATTCCGCATCATGGAGCAGCTGGACATTATCCCGTCGACCGAACCGTGTCAACCTCGTAGGCGAGGCAAGACGTTTTCTCCGGAGCGCCGCGAGGCATTCATCCAAGTCGGCGAATCGCGCTCGAAGGTCGAACACAAGATGCTCCACCCCGGCATCGAGGTATCCATGGACGCCCTCCGGGATGTCAGCTGGTGTCCCGGCCAGATCGCCCCATCGAGGTCCTTCGGCGAGGTCCAACCGCCCGACGCCGGGGTATCGAACTGACCTTCCGCGAACTCGAAGGCCATCATCTCTTGCCACGGAACTGAAGCCATTCCGATCTCCCAGGATGGCCCCGGGCTCACCAGGGGGATGACGCCGATCGTGGGTGTTTCGCGACCGCGATCATCTGAAAGCTGCCGAAGGAGGTGAACCCGGTTTCGGAAATCCGCGATCGTGATACGCCCGGGCATCCAGCCCTCTGCAAAGTCAACGGCGCGACGGACCGAAGCCTCGGACTCCCCGCAGTACCAGATGGGAATACCTCCGACTCGGGTTGGGACCGGACGAATGTCGACATCTGCAAATGAGTAGTGCGTGCCTGCTTAGCTGACGGACCCGCCCGCCCAAAGCTCACGGATGATCTGCACTTGTTCCCGTAGCATTTGACCGCGTTTGATGTCGCCTAGGCCAAGTGCGGCGAACTCTTCGTCTCGCAGCCCCGCTCCGAAACCTGCGATGACACGGCCCGCGCCGGCAATCGTCTCCGTGGAACCCAACGACAACGCCGTGCGAATCGGGTGGCGATACGGAATGAGGCAAGCGGTTCCAAGGATAGAGATGGTCGGTGACACCTGCCACGGCCGCAAGCGTCACCATCGGCTCCAAGAATGTCCGATCCTGATCGTCGAATGGGCGGGGTTGGTAGACGATGTGATCCCGAACCCACACCGAGTCGAAGCCGAGGTGCTCGGCGGTCATCGCCGTGCGGAGAAGCGTATCGCGGCTGGCGTACTCACCGAACTGCGGGAGCAGCACGCCGAAGCTCGGCTTCACCGATGACCTCCCGGCCGAATTGAGTGCCTGAATCCTCCCGACTCCCGGTCAATCTCGCGTCCTCACCTGCCGCGAGAGCGCTACAGGTCAGTGTGCGACAGCGCTGGCCGCTCTGGTGGTCGGGGCTCGTTCGAGTTCAAGCGTCGAGCGGCCTCTGAGCTCAACAACGTTCGCGATTCCGTGCGAACTCATCAACTCGAGAAGACCCCTGTTGATCTGCTGGGCAACACTCCAACCTTCGTACACGAGTCCCGTCAACAGCTCGACTGCGGAGGCTCCCGCCGCAATGGCCTCGAACGCATCACGGGCTGTGAACACTCCGCCGAGCGCCTTGATTGGGAGCCGACCCCCAGTCGCCCGATAGACATCCTGGACGTTCTGGAGCGTCTTTCCGAACACTGCCTTCCCGCTGAGATTGCTCCGGCCCGGAGCCAGCCTTGGCTCAGCTGCGATGTGCGACCCCGGAAGGGTGACCCCGTCGACGCCGAGCTGAAGACAGAGCTGAATCAACTCGAATCGGTTGTCCTTCTCCTCATCGCTATTGTAATTGCGGATCTTGACGAACAGCGGCTTGCGGCGTCGTTCGTTCAAGCGCTCGACAAGGCTTCTGAATCTTGTTGGAGCTCAGGAGTCAACGGTCTCGTCATACGTCTCGTTTGGGCACGACAGCGAGATTTCGATGCCATCGGATCGTGGCTCGACAGCGGCGAGGGCCTGCAGGTATTCCTCAATCGTCCAGCCTGTGATGTTCGTGATGACACGTGTCGTACGGTCGAGCCTCGGAACTCCTCGAGGCGGCGGCTTCACGTAGTGCGCGCCCTTACTGGGCATTCCCTCGCTGTTGATCATTGACTGGCGGTCGGGGTAGCGATGCAGTTTGGGCGACGGGAGATCGCCGGCCGCCTTCGGGCGCACCGACCCGGGATCGTGTAGCCGAACCCCAGCGACGAAAAGGCCGCCAGCATCTCGCTATCCTTGTCGAAGCCAGCCGCCAGTCCGACCGGATTCTCAGCTTGATGCCCGCCAGGTCGAGGCCCAGCTTCGGGTGGGCAACGGCATCACCAGGGCCCAGCGCGGACCAGGGGCCGCTTCCATCGAAGCGCGGACTTCGCCAGCGAGTGGGCCGTCTCGGGATCAAAGCTTGAACAGGATCGGCCGCACGATCTGTCGATAGGTATCCACTGGCGGTCTCTCGGTCCGAGGCCACCCTAGTGTGGCCTCGGCGGCGGGGTCGGGCTGGTCTGCGCCATCGGACGTTCAACTATATGGAACGGCATTCCAGATTCCGCCTACCCAGTCGCCAACCGCCCTGTCAACGTCAGGCGTTGTCGCACGTCGGGGCTCGTTCTGCGCTAGACCTTGCGGCCCACGTTCCGGCCGGACAGCTCAGGCTGCATGTCGGTCATCGTGCCACGCTCCCATCTGCTGAAGGAACTCAGGCTGTTGACTGAAGAAGATGCTCGCGGGTGCGCGGCCCCTTCGTCCGGTAGCCACGGTGCGGGCGCTCGAAGTTGTAGAAGCGGAGGAACGCCTGGAGGTCGGCATCGATCGTCTCGAGGTTCAGGTAGTAGCGGTACCGGAAGGCGACCCGGTAGTGGAGGTGGAGGACCGTCCCCGAAGCGCTCGACAAAGGCGTTGAGGTTCGGGCTGCGGGGCGGGGATCCGGTGATGGCGGATGTCGGCGTCGCGGCAGGGTTTCGCCGAACGCCCGGCCGAACTCCGGGCCATTGTCGGTCGTCGCCCTCGCGGGCGCAGGCCGGCCCGCCGAACCGCCGGCAGGACATCGTCGAGGAGGAAGCGGGCCGTGACCGCCGCGGTCTTGTCGCCGGCGACCACCCGGGCGATCCCGAAGGAGCTGGCGCCGTCGACGGCCGGCAGCTGCCAGACCTTGCCGACGCCCTTGAGGTGGCCGACGTAGAAGGTGTCGAAGAACAGCTCCTCGCCGGGGAACCTCCGAGCCGATGTGGACGGTCTTGGCTCGCTCGATCGCGCGGACTGGCGGAGGACCCGCTCGGTCAGGGCCCACCTCGCTGGCAGCCAGGCTCTCGGCCGCGGCGAGCCGTGCGGGGCGCCGTCCGATCCCGGCCCGGCGGAGGACGTTGGCGACCCCGCCGTGGCTGACCCGCCAGCCGCCGTAGCGGGGCGTGGCGAGGACGAGGGCGATCGTCCGCTGACCGTGGGTCGGGTGCTCGACGACATAGGCGACGATCGCATCGACGAGCGGCTCTGGCAGCTGCCGCTCGGGTCGCTCGGCCGGTCGGGGCTTGGGCCGGAGGCCCGTCCTCACCGTACGCCCGGTAGCGGGCGCGGAGCTCGTAGAACCGGCTGCGGCTGATGCCGGCCTCGCGGCACAGCTGGGTCACTGGCGCCTCCCGGCGCTCGGCCCGATCCATGAGCGCCTTTCGCAGGCGTGCCAAACTGTCGGCCGGGGCCACGGGCGAACCTCCGCTGTCGACTGCAACATCAACAGCGTCAGGGTATCCAGTGGCCCCTTCTCCATGTCCGGGGTGTCCGGCTTCACCGTGGGCTGCACGCGCTAGACGACCAAGCGTCGATCGGCGACAGCGCTCTGATTTGCGGGCCTTCGTCAGCTGGGCTGCGGTCGGCGGGTCGCTACCGGCGTCGGGTCAAGCATGTCGACCGGCAGGCCCACCCGGCGCATCTCATCGACGAACAGCTCGTGGATATGAGGATCCCGGTCCTCGAACTCGATCTGGTGCCGCCTTCCTCGACCCCGACGTCAAGGTTCTGGTAGAGGATCGATTGGCGGAGATGGTCGGATAGCGGACGCTGCCGAAGCCGACGCCGAGGTAGCGCGACGGCTCGGGGGCGAGGTTGAAGTGCTGGTGGAAATACTAGGTGCTGGAGTCTTGTGTCCCAGTTACCAAGGTT
>JAOSJK010000007.1:18645-32320 GCA_027494135.1 Acidimicrobiia bacterium
AGTGACTCAGGCCGATGTTAAAGATGGTCCCGTCGCGTGAGCGTCAGCGTTTGGTGGTCGGAACGAGGCGAGCGTCGGGAATCGGGCAACCACGAGGATCGCGGCGACGAGGCAGAGGACACCGCCGCTCAGCACTGAGAATTGGGCCCCCGCGATCGCTGCAACCGTCGTAGCCTCAAGGTCTCCTAGTCGAGGTCCCCCCTGGAAGATCAGGATCTGAATTCCTGACACCCGCCCCCGCATCGCATCCGGCGTGGCGAGCTGAAGGATGGCGCCGCGGAAAACCGTGCTGATAACGTCTGCCGCACCCGATATCGCCAAGAAGATCAGCGCCAACGGCAGCCACCCTAGTGTCAGGCCAAATGCAATGATCGCTGCCGCCCAAACGACGACTGCCACGACAACTCCACGGCCCTGCCATTGGACGCGCCCCACCCAACCACTGGCCAGTGTTCCACGACGGCGCCAACCGCCGGTGCCGCGACCAGCAAGCCCAAAACCTCGGGGCCGCCGTCGAACACGTCCGCAGCGATGACCGGGAATAGGGCAACCGGAAGGCCGAAGCTCATCGCGGAGAAGTCGATGAGGAACAGGGAGAGCACGACGTCCGTCCGTCGCACAAACCGAATACCGTCGACAAGGGAGCCCAACGTGACGCCGCTCCGATGTCCAACCGGCAGCAGCGAAGGCAGCCGGGTCACCGCAGCCAATCCGCAGGAAAACAGTACCGCTTCGAGCATGTACACGGACGGCAAACCGAACGAGGCAATCAAGAGACCAGCGAGGGCTGGCCCGCCGACCTTGGCAACCTTGGATCTGGGCAGGATCGAGGACGAGCGCCGACGCTAGCCGTTGCGGAGCAACGAGCCTCGGGACCGAAGCGCGGCGAGCAGGACGATCGACCACTACGAGTGCTGCGCTCGAGAAGGCCAGCAGGTAGAGCAGGAGGAGCGGCGGGTCTGGTTGGAGAGCGAGTACTGCGAGACACAGACTCACAACCACCTGCCCAAGCTGGGCCGCGATGAGGAGATGTCGTCGATCCACGGCATCGGCGAGGCCGCCAGCTGGGAGCGCCGGGGGAGGAGAAGGGCGGCCAGAGTGGCGACTGCCAGCCCGCCAATCGCCAAAGGTGATCCCGTGAGCGCGTAGATCTGGTATGGGAGCGCTAGTGCTGTCGCTTGGCGCCCAAATTGCGCAATGGACTGGCCAATCCACAGCGTCCGATAGTCAGGGTGAGCGGCAAGCGGTGAGATGTCGAGGAGCAGGCGACGCACTATGCCTCAGCGTTGACGGTGAAACGCAAAGGCGTCACGGGCTTCTCGTGGGAATAGGTCGTCAACCTCGAGGGACCGGGGGCTCAGGCCCTGCTCGAATGACCAGCGCACGGCTGCCGCCAAGGTTGGGAGATTCGGATCGATACCGTACGGGAATGGGTCGCCTCCGAAAATGCCCCACTCGCGCTCCACGTCGAGGGCTAACCAGGGTAGTGAGGCCGTCGGTTGACTGTCGTGGAGCCAGCGATAGGCGATCGCCTTGGAGTCCTCGAACGCCTTCATCAGGTTTGGGGCGAGCCAGCGGTTGGCGTCGAAGACCGACCGGCGCACGACGACAATGTGCATGATCGGGAAGATTCGGGTCCGTTGATAGTAGGCTGCCTCGATGCTCACAGCATCCCTGAATAGGCGCCGCGCGCCGACATCCGCCTCCGGGACCCGAGTCGTGACGATGGCATCGACGTCTCCCGCGCGAAGCAGACCATCGAGGGTTGATCCGGCGGGCGCATTCTCTATCGGTACGTCCGGGGTTTCGTACTCGATGCGCTCGGGACGAGCCCGGACCCAATGGATGTCGGAAGGACGCACGCCATGATCATCGGCGAGGAAGCCGCGTGTGAACAGCAACATCGTCATCGAGTATTCGGGGATGCCAATGTGGCGTCCGGCAAGATCCTCGGGTCGTTCTAGCCGTGAGTCTTCACGCACCCAGATCGACGAATGGCGAAACGATCGATGCGGGAAGACCGGTATTGCCACGAATCGATCGACGCCGCGGGCGATTCTCCATGATGTAGTTCGACATCGACAGCTCGGCGATGTCGAACTCCTCGTGGCGGAGCATGCGCCAGAACAGCTCTGAGGCTGGACTGACTTCGAGCGTCGTCAAGTCGACCCCGTCGACCGCGACCAGCCCCCGGAGAAGAGGCCGGACGCGGTCGTAAGGGCCGCAGGCCAGCGATAGCCTGAGCCTGCTCACCACGATCGCGAGGGCCGGGAGGAGGCGACTCTCGCGAGTAGCGATCTAGCAGCCAGGACCGAGCTCCTTTACACGCCGTTCTCCGGGATGGTATCCGGGAGCGGTCCATATAATGGAACATAGTTCCGCGATCCGGATCAGCCTATCGGTCGGCTCCGGTCAGTGTCAAGCGGCCGCGCCGCGATCACGCGGTCGCTCGGCCTCGCAAGCGCTCCTCCAGTGCCTCGCTGCTGAGGACCTCGGCATATTTCTGATCCAGGTCGAACAAGCTGACGGCGTGGCTCAGGGCGGCGCGATCGAAGACGCCGTCTTCCACCACGAAGACGGGGTAGTTGAGGGAGAAGGCGTCGACCGCCGAGGCTCGGACACAGCCGCTCGTCGTCCCACCGGTCATCACGAGTGAGTCGATGCCGGCGCCGATCAACAGGTCCAACAGCGGAGTCCCGTGGAACACGCTCGGCTTCGTCTTGCGGATGATCGTCTCGCGTGTCCCAGGAGCGATCTCGTCGACGATCTCGTTCCCTCGAGGCAACTCCGTGAGAGACGTCGCGCTCTTACGAGCCCACAATCCGGACAACGGCGCGGTTTTCTCGAGCGGCGCAGCGGAGTAGATGACGGGAAGGCCCAGCTTACGGAAGCGGACGATGAGTTTGCGGATCACCGTCAGGGCGGACCATGCCGAGGGACCCGACGACAGCGGGTATGTCTCCATTGACGTTGCCTGGCTGACGCCCCGTACCCCCGCGAACCGGTATGTGGAGTCGATTACCAGTAGCGCCGGTCGGAGCCCGAGTTCCGGGCGGCCTCCGTACCCGGCTGCGGCGAACACCGACGGATCCGTCAGCGCGCGGATGGCCCGCCAATCCCTGAAGTAGTCGGGGGCCGCGTCGTGGTCGCTCATGCCGGTGTCACCTGCGTCACCCGAGTTCCGCTGTTCCCCGCGGTAAGGTCAGCACGGTCGCTCAGTGCGTTCAGGTGCGAGCCGAGTGGCGCCCACGGTTCTCGGCGCTGACTGGCGATGTCGATCGCGACCGCTGCATAAACGTGCGCGGCGTCCACGAGGTCCTGCGCCCGAATCGCCTTGCGGGAGGCGTGACTGGCAGCGCGCGGCGCATAGCTGACTGCAGGGATGCCAAGTTCGATGAAGGCATTCGTATCACGCCACATGCTGGAGACCTCCGGGCCCACGACAGCCGGGTCTTGACCGAAGCGAGCACGGTGGTGGCGGCTGATCGTATCGACCAGGCGGTCGACCCCGACGGCTTCGAAGCCCGGGCGATACACGATCAGGTCCACTCGGCCATTGACGCCCGCCGTCCTGAGGACGGCTCGAAGCTCTTCTCGCACGTCGATCGGGTTGGCGGCCGGGGGAGATAGGTGTCGACATAGAAGCTCGCGACCTGTGGAGCGCTCGTGGGCTCGTACGGATACCCGGAGCGGATCGCGTTGACGCTCGCCTTCGGGACGATCCTGCCCCGGCCCGGTCCTCGCGGAATCGGGTCTGGTACCCGGACGCCCAGTCCTCGAAGGCTGCGATCACGGCAGCTGCTCGGACGATCGCATTCGGAGCGTCCGCGAGCGCGCCACGATCGGGCAGGTATGGCGTGTAGTAGCGTGGCCCGTCCGAGAAGACCGTGACCTTGAAGATGCTCATGCCGAGGGCTCGGCCCAGACGATGCCGAAGCCCGTTCCCTCTGCCACGAGGGCGAAGTCGGCGACGACGCCATGGGTGACCATGAATCGGGTGCCAAGATCTTTCGAGAGGTAGTCGGTGCCCTCGAACTCGTCGACAGGCTCGCGCCCGATCTCGCCGGCGACGGCGGTGACAATGATGTCGCCGGGCAGCTCAATGCCTGACTGGTGGATTGCCTTGGCGGCCACGAGGCAGGCCGCGACGGGTCCCTTGTCGTTCACGACGCCGTCGCCAACGATCAGATCGTCCTCCAGCCGGGCGCCCCGGTAGAGTCGATCGAGCGGATCCTTCGCCGACCAGACGGCATCGGGTCGGAGCGTGGTGTCGAGATGGCCGTTGAGGATCAGCCCGTAGCCGCCACCACGACCCTCGATCGCGGCGGACACGCTGAAGCGATCAGCGACCAGAGCGTGCCGACGCGGCGAGAGGCCCTGCTCCGTGAGCCAGTCGAAAACGTACTCGGCCGCCGCTCCCTCTGCCCCCGTCGGACTGTCGATATTGCCGAGCGCCAATGCCAGGTCAACGACCTCTTCGGCCTCGATCCGCGACAAGGCGGGGGACAGATCCACGAGTGGCGCTCTCCTCAGGCCAGGTAGGGCCTGTTTCACGATCTGGAACGGCATTCTGACATCCGGACCATGTGACGCTAGGGGATGTCATGCCGTGGGTCAAGCGCCACCCTCACCAACCGTCGCCCCGAGCTGGCCCGGGATCCGGGCCGTGGCGCCCCAGACTCGGTGGCCAGCGACGGGATACGCTCCGAAGCGGATTGGAATGCCACGGACCGTGGTCTCGACCAGCTCGATCGGCGCGCCGGGCAGGGAAGGCGTCGAGTGGCGCCCGAACGATCGCGACGACCTCGGCGGGTGACGGCGCGAGGGCCGGGCGTCGCGCCGCGATGGCGACGATCGGCGTGACGCGGTAACCGGAGACCGGGATCCAGAAGGGTTCGAGCTCGCCGACGACCCGGACGCCGGCGGCATCGGCGTCGAGGGCCACCTCCTCGGCGGCCTCGCGAAGTGCCGCGTAGGCGTCGGAGCCGTCGCTGGGCTCCACCCGGCCTCCGGGCAGCGACATCTCACCCAGTGATGACCGCCGCGGTCGACGCGCTGGATGAGGATCACCTCGGCGTCGGCATCCTCGGCCGGGTCGCGGTCGGGTGCGATGAGCACGAGCACGGCCGCTGGGATGGAGTCGGTCGAACCGAAGTTCAGGCCGGTGCCTCGACGCTCACCGGTGTCGAGCCTGACCGGCATGAGCGCATCGGGCGGCGGTGGAAACGGCGGCGCAAACGGGCTCGGGGTCCGGGTCAACCGCGCGACCGCCTCGAGGTACCTCACCGGGCCCGCGCCGTGTTGTCGACAGATACCAAAACGACTGGCACGAGGCCGTCGTCCCACCGATAGCCCTGGAACCGCGTCGAATTGTTCCTGCGGCTACCCAGCGGACGGAACGGCGAACTCCACGGGAGGCGCAGGCTCGGAAACGGGCGTCGCGGAGTGCGGATCATGTCCGTTGGGTCGCCGAGCGGAACATTTCGACCAGTATCAGGGGTTAGGGACCGTCGGCGGGCGCGGGAGTCGTCGTTACCGTAGCCGGACGGAACATCGCCACGGAGGCGCGGTCGGGGGTGGGGCGAGGGAGGCCGGCCTCAGTTCGGCCGGTCGCCGCCGTCGCCGCGGTCGGGGTCGGTGTCCAGGAGGTCAGGGGCCGATCGGGGCCGACGGCCGCCCGCCGCGACGGCCTCGGCCTCCTCGCCAGCTCGCCGGCGCGCATCTCGGCGCTCGAAGCGTCGCCGACGACCGTCGCGTCGTCGGACGAGAAGACCAGCGTCGTGCCGAGCGGATCGGCGTCGACCTTGACCGTCTGACCGGGCTTGAACCGGCCCTCGATGAGCGCCCGCGCCAGGGCGTTCTCGACCAGCCGCTGGATCGTCGCTTCAGCGGCCAGGCCCCGAACGTCGGGTCGGTGCCCTCGCGGGCGATGAGCGAGCGCGCCGCCGGCGTCAGCTCGAGGCCGAGGTCCCGGGCGGCGAGCCGGCGCTGGAGATCGGCCAGCAGCAGGTCGACGATCGCGGCGAGGGTCGGTCAGGCGGCCGTCGTCGAGCACCTGGAGCAGGACGTTGAAGACGTCCGGGTGGGCCTTCTCGATCTCGTCGAGCAGGACGACTGGTACGGCCGGCGCCGGACCGCCTCGGTCAGCTGGCCGCCCTCCTCGTAGCCGACGTAGCCGGGCGGCGCGCCGACCAGCCGCGAGACGGCGTGCTTCTCCATGTACTCGCTCATGTCGATCCGGACCATGGCCTGCTCGTCGTCGAACAGGAACTCGGCGAGCGGCGCGCCAGCTCGGTCTTGCCGACGCCGGTCGGGCCGAGGAACATGAACGAGCCGATCGGGCGGTGCGGGTCCTTCAGCCCGGCGCGGCGCGCGGCGGACGGCGTTGGAGACGGCGTCGATCGCCTCGTCCTGGCCGACGACGCGGCGGTGCAGGCCGCTCTTCCATGTGGACGAGCTTCTCGAGCTCGCCCTCGAGCATCCGCGTGACCGGGATGCCGGTCCAGCGGGCGACGATCTCGGCGATGTCGTCGGCGGTGACCTCTTCCTTGAGCAGCGCGTCCTCGGCCTGAGGCGCGTGTCGACGGCGCCTGGCCTCCGCCAGCCGATCGGTGAGCTCGGCGCGGGTGGCCGTAGCGCAGGCGGCGCCGCGCGCGAGGTCGGCCTCGCGCTCGGCCTGCTCGATCTCCTGGCCGGGCCTGCTCGAGCTCGCTCCTTGAGCGACGGAGCCCGGCTGATCGCCTCCTTCTCGGCCTCCCAGCGGTGCTTCAGCGCGTCGGCGCTTCCTCGAGGATCTCGGCGAGCTCCTCTCGAGCGGCTCGAGCCGGGCTCGCGAGGCCGTCGTCGGTCTCCTTGCGCAGCGCCTCGCGCTCGATCTCCAGCTGGATCCGGCGCCGTTCGAGCTCATCGAGCTCGATGGGCATCGAGTCGATCTCCATTCGCAGCCGGGAGGCGGCCTCGTCGACCAGGTCGATCGCCTTGTCCGGCAGGAAGCGGTCGGTGATGTAGCGGTGGGACAGGGTCGCCGCGGCGACCAGCGCGGTGTCGGTGATTCGCACGCCGTGGTGGACCTCGTAGCGCTCGCGCAGGCCGCGCAGGATCGAGATGGTGTCCTCGACCGACGGCTGGTCGACGAACACCGGCTGGAAGCGCCGCTCCAGCGCCGCGTCCTTCTCGATGTGCTTGCGGTACTCGTCGAGCGTGGTCGCGCCGATGGAGTGCAGCTCGCCGCGGGCGAGCATCGGCTTGAGCATGTTGGAGGCGTCCATCGCGCCCTCGGCCGCGCCGGCGCCGACGAGCGTGTGCAGCTCGTCGATGAACAGGATGATCTCGCCGTCGGAGTCGGCGATCTCCTTGAGGACGGCCTTCAGCCGCTCCTCGAACTCGCCGCGGTACTTGGCGCCGGCGATCAGGGCGCCCAGGTCGAGCGCGACGACGCGCTTGTCCTTCAACGTCTCGGGCACGTCGCCGCGGACGATCCGCTGGGCCAGCCCTCGACGATGGCCGTCTTGCCGACGCCCGGGCTCGCCGATCAGGACCGGGTTGTTCTTGGTCCGCCGCGACAGGACCTGGATGACGCGCCGCAGCTTCGTCGTCGCGGCCGATGACCGGGTCGAGCTTGCCGGCCCGCGCGTCGGCCGTCAGGTCGCGGCCGTACTTCTCGAGCGCCCGGTAGGTGCCCTCGGGATTCGGCGAGGTGACCCGCTGGCCGCCGCGGACCGACGACAGGGCGCCGAGGGTCTGCTCCTTGCCCGGGGCGGGGGCGGTGGAGGGGTCGGGCCCCCGCCGGCGGCCCCGGGGCGCCGATCAGGAGGGGCCGGGGGGAGACGGCGTCGGGGCCGGGGCGCCCCGCCGGCCCCCCCGGGCCCCCGCCGCCGCGGTGGGGCCCGCGGATCGAGCGTCAGCGAACCACCACGGATCCGGGCGCGCTTTGCCGGGATGGCCGCCAGCTCGGCCCGGAAGGCGGGCAGATCCACGCCGAGACGGCGGGCGTCTCGGCCGGCACGCCGTCGTCAGGCTCGACGAGCGCCGAGAGGATGTGCTCGGCATCGAGCACCGGGCTCTGGAGCCGCTCGGCGAGCCCCTGGGCGGCGACGATGGCCTCTTGGGCCTTCTCGGTGAATCGGTCGGAGTTGCATGGGTTCGATGAGCCTCGATAGGTCAGCTGCGGGGATCTGGTTGGTCGACGAGATCGAGGAACCGCTTCGCGGCCTTCTTGGCCTCGTCGGACAGGTCGGTCGGGAGGACGACGCGGACGCGGACGTACAGGTCGCCCGTGCCCTCGCCCTTGAAGCGCGGCATGCCCTGGCCCTTCAGCCGGATGGTCCGCCCGCTCTGGGTTGCGGGTGGCAGCGTCAGGAGCACCCGACCCTTCAGGGTGGGGCACCGGAACCTCGCCGCCGAGGAGGGCCTCGCGCAGCGTCACCGGGACCTCGCGCTCGAGATCGCGCGCCGCGGCGCGTGAAGACGGGATGGGGCTTGACCCGGACGACGACGACCGGGTCGCGACCCTCGGGGCCCTTGCCGGTCAGCCGGATCCGGCTGCCCGTGTCGACGCCGCGCGGGATCGTGACCTCGAGTCGCCGGCCATCGATGTCGACGATCCGGCTCGTGCCGTGGAAGGCCTCCTCGAGGCTGACTTCCGCAGTGACATCGATCGGCGCCAAGCGAGGCTGCCCGGCCCCCGTGCCTCGGCCGCCGACTCGCTCCTGGCCGGTCGCGCCGCCCGCGGCGCCATGGCCCATCCGCGACAGGAACTCGTCGAGCCCAGGCCCAGCGCGAAACGTCTCCGGCTCTCCGGCGGCCGCGGACTCGTCCCCGAACATCATTCGAAAGAAGTCCGAGAACGCCCCGGGTCCCG
The DNA here is from genome assembly GCA_027494135.1 of Acidimicrobiia bacterium. Classification (GTDB taxonomy): domain Bacteria; phylum Actinomycetota; class Acidimicrobiia; order IMCC26256; family PALSA-610; genus JAOSJK01. The sequence goes on from JAOSJK010000007.1 coordinate 27,506, forward strand.
AGGTCCGGAACTCGTAGCGGATGCCGCCGGGGCCGGTGCCGGACCCGCCACGGCCGCCGGCCGGGCCGCCGCCGAAGGTCGACCAACCCGCGAACGGGCCGCCGGGCCGAACAGGTTGGCCCCGCCGCCGCCGGCCCCCGCGCCCGCGCGCGCGTAGGCCTCCCAGTCCTTCCCGAACTGGTCGTACTTGGCCCGCTTCGCAGGGTCGGACAGGACCGCGTGGGCCTCGTTGACCTCCTTGAAGCGCTGCTCGGCGGCCTTGTCGCCGCGTGCCGGTCAGGGTGGACTCCCGGGCCAGCTGCGGTAGGCCTTCTTGATCTCGGCGGCTCGCAGTCCGCGGAACGCCCGAGGATCTTGTAATAGTCCGGAACTCCATCGGCGGCGTCCTCGGGCTCAGCGCCCCCGGACCACCACGGCCGGCTGCTCCGGCGGGTAGCTGGGCTTCGGCATGCGGCCCTCGCCCTCACCCTCGCCGGACTCGCCGCGGCGCGCCGGGGTCTTGGGGTGGCCGGCAGCGGCTTGGGCCGCCGCCGCAAGGGCCGCCTCGAGGACCTGGTCCATCGAATCGACGAGGACGATCTTGATCTGCTTCCGGATCTCCTCCGGGATGTCGCGCAGATCCTTCTCGTTCTTCTTGGGGATGACGACCATCCGGGCACCCGCGAGGTGCGCCGCGAGGATCTTCGACTTCAGGCCGCCGATCGGCAGGACCCGGCCACGGAGCGTGATCTCGCCGGTCATCGCGAGGTCCTTGCGGACGGGGATCCCGGTGAACGCGCAGACCATCGCGGTGGCGATCGTGATGCCGGCCGACGGGCCATCCTTGGGGATGGCCCCGGCCGGCACGTGGATGTGGAGCGTGGTTCTTCTCGAACGTCTCGCGGCTGATGCCGAGCTCGTTGGCATGGGCCCGGATCCAGGACAGGGCCGCCCGGGCCGACTCGCGCATCACCTCGCCCAGCTGGCCGGTGAGGATGAACTCCTCCTTGCCGTCCATCCGGGTGACCTCGACCGCGATCACGTCACCGCCGACCTCGGTCACGACGAGGCCGGTCGCGGCGCCGACCTGGTCCTCGGCCTCCAGCTCGCCGTACTCGAAGCGCGGCGGGCCGAGGTACTCCAGGAGCTTCCGGGCGTCGACGACGGTCTTGCGCTTGCGGCCCCTCGGCGACCGAGCGGGCGACCTTGCGCATGATGTTGGCGATCTCGCGCTCGAGGTTCCGCACGCCGGCCTCCTGGGTGTAGGCCTGGACGAGCTCGGTCATCGCCTCGTCGGTGATCTCGATGTTCGAAGGCTTCAGGCCGTGGTTCTCCATCTGCTTGGGCATGAGGAACCGGCGCCCGATCTCGGTCTTCTCCTGCTGGGTGTAGCCGGGGACCTGGATGATCTCCATCCGGTCGCGGAGCGCCATCGGGATCGGGTCGATGAGGTTGCCCGTCGCGATGAACAGGACCTTGCTGAGGTCGAACGGCACCTCGAGGTAGTTGTCCTGGAAGGTGTTGTTCTGCTCCGGGTCGAGGACCTCGAGAAGCAGCGCCGACGACGGGTCGCCCCGGAAGTCCATCCCGATCTTGTCGATCTCGTCGAGCATGAAGACCGGGTTGTTCGTGCCGGCGGTCTTGATGTTCTGGATGATCCGGCCCGGCAGCGCGCCGATGTAGGTCCGGCGGTGGCCGCGGATCTCGGCCTCGTCGTGAATCCCGCCGAGGCTCATCCGGACGAACTTCCGGCCCATGGCCCGGGCGATGCTCTTGCCGAGCGAGGTCTTGCCGACGCCGGGCGGGCCGACGAGGGCCAGGATCGGGCTGCGGATCTTCTCGGCCAGGACGCGCACCGCGAGGTACTCGAGGATCCGCTCCTTGACCTTCTCGAGGCCGTAGTGGTCCTCGTCGAGGATCTTCGCGGCCTCCTTGATGTCGTAGCTGGTCGTCGGTCGTGACGTTCCACGGCAGGCCGACGAGCCAATCGACGTAGGTCCGGATCACGCCGACCTCGGGCGAGGCCGACGGGATGCGGCTCATCCGATCGATCTCCTTGACGGCGCGGGTCTTGACCTCGTCGGGCATGCCGGCGGCCTCGACCTTCTCGCGCAACTCGTTGACCTCGGCCTGCTGCGGGTCCTCCTCGCCCAGCTCGCGCTGGATGGCCTTCATCTGTTCGCGCAGGATGTACTCGCGCTGGGTCTTGTCCATCTCCGACTTGACCTCGGACTGGATCCGACCCTTGAGCTCGTGGACCTCGATCTGGTGGGCCAGGAAGGCCGATGCGAGCTTGAGGCGCTCGACGACGTCGACCGTCTCGAGCAGCTCCTGGCGCTGCTCGGTGGACATGTCCGGGCTGTAGGCGGTCATGTCCGCGAGCAACCCGGGCTCCGTGATGTTCCGCGCAGCGACCGCCGCCTCCGGCGGCACCGGGGCGCCGGCCGCGACGTACTGCTCCACCTGGGCCTGGACCGAGCGCATCAGGGCCTGGACTTCGACGTCCCCGGCCGTCGGCTCGGTCAGCTCCTCGACGCGCGCCCGGATGAACGGGTCGCTCTGGGCGAAGCCATGGAGGCGGGCGCGGGCCTGGCCCTGGACGATCGCTCGCACGGTCCCGTCCTGGAGCTGGACGACCTGGGCGATCTTGGCGATCGTCCCGACCTCGTACAGCTGGTCGGGCGAGGTGATGTCCTCCTCGTCCGCCTGGCGCTGGGTGACGAGCGCGATCCGCGCGCCGGCGGCGACCGCCGCGTTGAACGCGGCGACGCTTTGTCGCGGCCCACCTGGAGCGGGACGATCATCTCGGGAAGATCACCGTCTCCCGGAGGGCGACGAGCGGCAGCTCGCTGATGGTGATGGTTCGCTCGTCATCCGGGTTGGACGGTCGGCGTGGCATCGGTTCTCCTAGTTCGAATGTCTGGCTGCCGGTCGTTCGTGGTGCCATCGGTCCTGCCTGGCCGACCGGGCGGTGGTCGGGGGGTGGGATCGTCGGGCGTTCCGCCTCAGGCGTCTCGGCTCGGTTCCTTCTGCGTACAGAGACGCTCGAGGATCCGCATGCCGAGCCGCTCCTCCAGCTCGAACAGGACCCTGACGCCGGCCAGATTGACGCCCAGGTTCTGCGTCAGGTGCCGGATCCAGGTGACCCGGCGGATGTCGTTCTCGGAGTAGAGCCGGATGTTCGTCGGCGTTCGCGCCGGGCAGATCAGGCCCTCCTCCTCGTAGATCCGGAGGGTGCGGGGATGGACCGCTACCATGCTCCGCCGCCACGCTGATGACACGTACACCGGGTCGGGACGGGTCCCGCCAGGGACCCGGCCGAGTGCCTGTGTTCGCTCGTCCCTGACCGGTTGCGGTCGGCCGGGGCTCGGCGAGCGCTCTGGCCCGTGGCGGCCGTCGTCTCAGCCGTGGATGCCTCGCCTTCGGGCGTGCGAGCGCTCGCCGGCGACCGTGCGGTCACCGGGATGCGCACCCGGTCGGCCGGCTGGGTCGCGGGGATCGGCGGGCGCGAGGGCCCGTTCTCGAAGGTGCCCGGCACGGTCTGGCCGCGACGCCACGGGAAAAGGGTGACCGAGCGGGTCACCTTGCCGCCAGACCTCCGCCAACGGTAGTCGCTGTCGGTCGGCACCAGCCTCGGTCGCTGCCCGCGCTGAGGGTGAGGACGTCGCCCGCGGTGACCGAGACCTCCTTCCTCGGGCTTGATGCCCAGGAGCGCCACCACTCGATGACGAGGGCCTCAGGGTCTCGAGCACATCGAGAGGCAACCGGCGCGAACCGTTGCGCGGGCGACCGCCGGGCGGAAGAAGGGATGCGTCGAACGCCGCCTGGCTCCATCGCCGCGGCCGACGCAACTGGAGCAACTCGCCGAAGGGCGACGTATGCCGGATCGTCATGGTGGGACCTCTGGTCTCGACAGCGACACCGAGAGGTGCCCGCGTGAAGCCGAGATATTGATGCCCGTGCTCGTGGCGCATTGGCGATGACCGCGGCTGAAAACGCCCGACCGTGGCATTGTCAAGTCTCTTTGGTCGCCGCCGCACCGATGCATGCCACGACACCAGGCAGGTGAGTTGCGGCAGGGCGCGTCTCCCGACCGCAGGGACGTCAGCCATCCAGCGCGCTCCCGATGAGCTGGCGGTGGAGCTCGGCCTCGCAGTCGCCTCGGGTGATCGCGGGCGCCTTGTCCCCCCGCGCGGAAGACCTGGTCGAGGGCGGATGGGCTGTACCTGCTCGTCGCGGATGCGGCACGAACATGCCGCATCCTCAGGCGAGCGTGATGTCCGCTGGGGCGCCGCCCGACGGCCGGGGACCCCTCGCCCCCACAGGCCTCCACCAGCTCCAGCCACCGCCCTCGAGACGGCGCGCGAGATGGAGCAGCTCGTGGACCGGGGATGTCCTGCTCGATCGCCGCGAGCGCCATCCCCGTGGGCTGATGATCCGTCCACGCCGAGGTGGCGGAACAGGTCCTCGTTGCGCGAGGTTGTTGACCCGCGCGATGGTCGCTGTGGCACGTCGAAGTGGTGCTTGGCCATCTGGCAACGCCCCGGTTGTCCTCGTCATCGCCGGTCACGGCCGCCACGACGCCCGGTTGGCGCCGGCCTCGGCGAGATGCTAGCCTTCGCAGCCGTCACGCGCCAGACGATGGAGCCCACCTCGTCAGCGATCTGCGCGCCCGCCCGCGATCCTTCTCCGGGAGCACCAGCTCGTGCCCGGCGGCGAGCAATTTCCTTGGTGAGTGTAGTAGCCGACCTTGCCGCCGCCACCACGATTGACGTACATCAGGCCTGCCCCCTCGAGGTGCTGGAGTCTTGTGTCCCAGTTACCGAGTTAACCTTA
>JAOSJK010000008.1 GCA_027494135.1 Acidimicrobiia bacterium
AACTCGGCGGGGGTGAGCATGCCGAGGGCGGAGTGGGGACGGTAGGTGTTGTACTCGATCCGCCAGTCGGCGACGAGGACTTGGGCTTCGAGGAGGGTGTCGAACTGCTCGATGGCGAGCAGTTCGTCGCGCATGCGGCTGCCGTAGGACTCGACCCAGGGGTTCTCCCACGGCGAGCCCGGTTCGATGTAGGCAACGCCGGCACCACCGAAGCGGCACCAGTCCCGCAGCGCGTTCGCGGTGAGCTCGGGACCGTTGTCGCAGCGGATGAACTCGGGATACCGGCCGCGAACCCCGACGATCTTGTCCAAGCAGGCGACGGTCGCATCGGCGTCGATGGAGTGGTCGACGAGGTCGGCGAGGGACTCGCGGGTGAACTCGTCGACGACGTGGCAGATCTTGATGGTCCTCCCGGTGGCGGTGACGTCGAACTGGTAGTCGAGCGCCCATACGTGGTCGGGCCGCTCCGCTCGCAGCCGCTCGCACGGCGTGGTCGAGGAACCGAGGCGTTGGCGCTTGCGGCGCTTCGATGGCACGCGCAGGCCCTCTTCGCGCCACAGACGCTGGATCTTCTTGCGGTTCACCGCATGCCCCTCCCGGCGCAACACCGCGTGCGCTCGCCGATAGCCCCAACGTGGATGGCGCTTGGCGAAGCGCCGTAGCCGGTCCCGCAGGTCGCGGTCCGGGTCGGGCTCGGCGGGGGTGTGGCGCTGAGTGGAGCGGTGCTGGCCAACGATCTGGCATGCCCGCCGCTGCGAGATGCCGAGCCGCTCCTGCAACATGCGCACGGCTCGACGTCGCCTCGACGGGCCTACCAGTTTCCCCGGCTGATCTCCCGCAACGCGTCGATCTCGAGCTCCTTGTCGGCCACGATCCGCTCCAGCCGGGCGTTCTCACGCTCGAGATCCTCGAGCCGCTTGGCGTCGTCGGCCTTCAGGCCCCCGAACTGGTTCCGCCACCGGTGATAGGTCTGCTCCGACACCTCCAGGTGCCGAGCGACGTCCGCGATCTCCGCACCCTCACCCAAGAGCCGGTCGGCCTCGCGCAGCTTGCGGATGCTCTGCTCCGGCGTGTGCCTACGTCGAGCCATCGTGATGAGCCTCCTTCACCCAGACATCCTGGGCAACGGGCTCTCACAACAGGTGGACCAACCTCAGGGGGTCAGGCCACGCCGACTCGACCGCCGAGCTGGCGCCGCGCTGCTCGCCGCCTACCCCGCCTTCATCGCGCTCGTCCTCGCCGCCGCCTGACGCTGCTTCCATCGACGCTCATCGGAGGGCCAGCTCTTCGGGTTGGCGTCGTCAGAGGTCGTTCCGGCGTGGGTCCCGATCCTGCGTTCACTCCGCCGTCGCCTGACCTTCCGGTCAGCGCTCACGCGTCGTGTTAGCTGAGGATCTCCTCGATGAGGAGCTCCTCAAACAGCGGTCGCCGGTGCTGCGCGAACGTCGCAGAGAGTTCGGGGTCCCACGGCGTGGTGGGGACGGCGCCGAGGTCCCGGGCTGGTCCGGCGCTGTCCAGGTGCGCGAGGTAGCTCGCTGCGGTCATCCGCCAGGGCCGGTAGCCCGCCTCGGCGAAACTGGCGATGATGCCGAGCCCCGCCTCGTCGAAGTCTGCGTGTGTGTCGATGTTGGCGCCGGCGATCGCGAGCTGCTTGAGGAGCAGGGTGGTGGCGACGGTCGGTCGGCCCGAGCAGCAGACGAGGGCGCCGTCGTAACTGTTGGCTGCGGCGACGGCGAGCACCGAGGGGTTCTCTACGACGAGCACCCGGGTGGGAGCGTTGGTCAGGGGCCAGCGCCGAAGCATGGACAGCGTCCAGACGGCGGGTTCGTCGCGGGCGGCGATGGCGGCCACGGATCCGGCGAGGGGATGACCGGCGCCGGGGTGAAGGTTCCAGGTCGTCACCGAGGATGAGAGCTCGTCGGCGACGATGCCGCTGGTTGCGACCGCGTCGCGCCAGGCGTGCGCGCTTGTCGGTGCCGGGAGACCCGCAGCCGCGGCGCAGCACGAAGCGAGGATGTCTCCCAGGCGGGTGCCGTAGTCGAAGGCGTGAGCGTCGAGGAGGTTCTTGGCCGCCACGACGGGCAATGGCTGGGGCCTGTCTCGGGGTTCGGCGACGACGGCAAGGACACACCTGACGTCGTTGAGACGCCTGTCCACTGGACCGGTCAACGACGACACCGTCACGCGTGCCCAGGCCTGGACAGAGGGTCCCAGCGGCTCGGCCGCCGCTGCGGCGTCATCGGATGCGACGGCGACAGCGTCGCGATGGGTCTGTCGTTCCGCGGCTCGGTTGCCGATCGGACCACTGATGTTCTCGAGCGCGCGGCGAAGCCCATCGGTGTCGGTGTCGAGCCTGCGAGTGAGGTCGGCGACCTTGACTCGTGCGGGGCTCGGTGGGACCCGAGTGGCGCCGAGGAGACCAGCGAGCGCTTCTCGACCGGCGTGGTCGAGTTGGACCTGTACCGACACGACGGCGCGGTCGGATGCACCCATGCGGCGAGTCAGCTCGGCGACCAGCGGCGCTAGCTCGGGCCTGGACAGCGCGGCGGCGGCCTGTTCGTTCATGGCTCGATGCTGGGAGGTTCCGGGATCGTCTCGGTGCCGTTCCACACGAGCCGGGTTGCGAACGACGCGTCGCCGTCCTTGGCAATCACGGCAATGGCGATCCCGTCGACGGTGTCGTAGTCGCACATGTCCTTGTCGGAGGTGAGGACGCAGTCCAGGTCGAGGTCGGTGAGCAGCCGGAGGATCTGGCGCTTGTTGGGTCGGTCGTTCTTGGGGAACACCTCGTCGAGGAGCAGCAGCCGCGGGCATGCTGGTGCGTCTCCGTCGCTGTCGCGGGGCATGTAGTGCGATGCGATCGCGGCGAACAGCGGCAGGGAGAGCACGAGGGACTTCTCACCGGCGGAGAGGGACACGTTGCGGGAGCCGAATGCGACGGGTCGGTCACCGAAGCGGTCGTGGCGCACCATGAGCCGGAAACGGTGCCAGCGCCGGTAGTCGAACAGCTGCTCGAGGGCGTCCTTCCAGGAGCCCGCGGCGCGGTCGTCGCTGCGGACGAGGTCAATGCGGCGAGCGAGGAACTCGAACAAGGTGGACCGTTCGGTATCGGTGTGGTGGTCCTGGAGCAGCAGGTTCTTGATCTTGGTGAGGGTGTCTTGATCGTCAACCTGGTCGGAGACTTCCCAGCGCAGCGACACGGCAACGCCGCCGGATGCCGTGCGGATCGTGGCCAGGAGGTCGTTCATGCCATCGACGAGACCTTGGGCCGCGCGCAGGCGAGAGGCGAGGTGGGCCCGCAGCGAACCGGTCAGCGTCTGCTCGAAAAGCTCGGTCTCCTTGGCTTCGAGTTCGCGTCGGGCGCGATCTAGGTCGTTGGCGAAGCGCTGGGCGAGCTCCGAGATGGTCATGTCCACGCCTTCGACGGTCGCGAATGCTCGCGATACCGGAAGCTGTTCGCCGGTCCCTTCGATCTGGGTGAGGCCGATCTCAGCCTGGGCGGCCAGCTCGGTCTGGGCCTTGTGCCGTTCGTCGTCGAGTTGGAGCAGCTGACTGGCCAGACGGTTCGCGTCGGGTTCCTCGGGGACGGCGCGGTTGACGAGACGTGCGGCGCGCAGGATCGAGGAGACGTTGGTGAGCGTTTCGTCGCCGAGATCGATGCGACCGTCGGAGGGAAGGCCGTTGTCGGCGAGTGCTCGGAACGCGGCGCCGGCCGCGTCGCGTGCGGTCTCGGCTTCGGCGGCTTCGCGTTCGCTCGTCTTGAGCGCCTCCTCTGCGATGCCGTGGGCCTTGCTCAGACGCTCGAGTTCGTCTTGGAGCTCCTGGCGTTCCGTGGTCAGCTTGTTGAGCTGCTTGGTGACCTTGTCCAGGGCGGCTTCGGCTTCCTTGGCGCCGGCACCGACGGACCGATGGAGTTGGTCGTACGCTGCGGTGTCCTCGCGGGCGTTGCCGGCAGCCTCGAGCGAAACGGCGGCTTGGGCGTCCGCTTCCCTTCGCCGCTCGGCGGCGACGGCGGCGGAGCGCTTCGCGGCCCGCTCGGCACCGGTGACGGCAACCACTTGAGCGGCGAGGTTGCCAGCCGTCCGATGGATTGTCCTCAGGTTGGCGGCCAATCGGTTCAGCTCTCGTTCTTCGGTGGACAGTCCGTACTGTGACGAGGCCCGATTCAACGCCACGATCGCCTGACGGACACCGTCCTCCGCGGCTTGGTAGGCCTCTAGGGCCTTGTCGGCCGCGCCGTGCGCGATGTCGACGCGATCCGGAGGCGCGGTCGAGGGCCTGGCGGGCGTCGCGAACCTGCTTCCCCGATGGTGCGGCGCTGCGTTCGGCATCTGCGAGCTTCACTCGTCCTTCCAGGGTCCGCCTTTGTTCGTCGAGCTCGGCGAGCTGACCGACGAGGTCGTCGATCGCGGCGTTGAGCTCGGCGATGCGGGCCTGGCGGGCTCGTTCACGGGCGGCGGCGCCGATGTAGCGGGCGGGTTCGGTTGCCGCGGTGCCGGCGACGGGCCCGTAGGCAAAGGTGCCGTTTTCGGTGACCGCCAGAACCGGGGTGGCGGTGTCGGTGAGCGAGACGGCGCGCAGCACGTCGGTCACACGGTCGGGGGCGATGCCGGCGGCGACGGCCGCTTCGGTGTCGACCCGCAGGACATCAGTGAGGCTCGGTCCGTCCGTTGGCTCGGCGGTGCGGGCGGTTGTGTCGCCGACGGCCGGTGTCTCGTCAACGGCGGCCACGAACAGGTCGAGGACGCCGGCGGCGTGGAGCGCCGCTTCGAGTCCGGCGAGGTCAACGTCGGGATCCACGACGTCGACGACAGCCCATAGGGGCGCGCCGGCACGTGCGGAGTCGCGTGGCTGGCGCCATGGTGGGACAGATGGCTGCAGTACGGCGCCGCCACGTTCGAGACCGTCGCGCTCGGTCTCGAGTTCGGTCTTCGTGGCCACGAGGCCTCGTCGCCGGCCGTCGAGCGCGTCGATCTCACGTCCAAGAGTGCGAGCGGTGTGTTCCCCCGCGTTGGCGGCGAGGTCCCGGAACCCGTCGAGGTCCACTACCGCGGTGACCTCGGCGAGTTCGACGGGTTCGACAACGAGTTCGGTCAGGCCGTCTCGCCAGGTGCGGACCTCGTCGGCCCAGGCGTCGTTGGCCTTGGTGGCTGTGGTCGAGGCGGCTCGCTGGGCCTGCTGCGCGTCGGTCAGCGCGCGGGCGGCGTCGTTGCGGGCGTTGTCGGCGTAGGTGCGGTGCTGGGTCGCGAGGTTGACGGCGGTGAGCTTGGACCGGACCTCCTCGATCGCCTTCTCTTTGATCTCGACGGCGTTCTGGTAGGCGGTGGCCGCCTTGGCGAGATCATCGCCGACGGTAATGTCGAGGGCGGCGCGCCTGGCGTCGACTGCCAGTCCCCGAGCGGTCTCGGCGGCGACACTGGCGGTGCGTTCCACCTCGGTTTGGTCGGACGCTGCCTCTTGTTCGGCCTTCTCAGCGGCCTCTTCGGTGCGGTCCGCGTGCCCGGCCTCGCGGCGCGCTGTCTCTTCGGAGCGCTCTGCGGTCTGCCGGCGTGCGTCGAGCTCGTCGATGCTCTTGTACTGCGCGGAAGCCCGGATCGCGAGGTCCTTGCCCTTCAGCTCCCGTTCTCTGTCCACGAGTCGACCGGACCGGCGCTTGGCCTTGGAGATGCTCTCCTCAGCCTCGGTCAGCGCGGTCTCGTTGGCGTTCCGTTCCTTCGTGACCCGGTCATGGCGCGTCTCAGCGGCGCTGACGATCGCGGCGGAGGCGCGCAGAGCACCGCGGGCGTAGGTGACGACGCGCCGGTCGAGTGCGTCGGCGGTCTTGACCGCGAGCTCGAGGACCTCGATGGTCGCTCGTCGGCTGTCGAGCTGCTCGAAGCCGCGGGCTACTTGGTCGAGCTCGTGCGCGTCGAGGGTAGGCAGGCCTTCGGTGAGCAGCTCGTTGAGGCGCTTGTCGGTCAACCCGTCGGTGATCGACTGCTTGCGGACCGCGAGCAGCCCGTCGATGAGGGCCTGGTAGCGATCCTCGGAGAAGCCCGCGAAGATCGTCGTGCGGACGGCGGTCTTGTAGCCACGGACGTCGTCTCCCCAGACCTTGCCGTGGCCTTCGAGGCGTTCCCGCAGTGCCGCCACGGTGAGCGGGACGCGGTTGGTGTCGAACAGCGACAGGTCGCCGCCGACGCGGCGGTCGGTCGTGAACCAACTCTGGCGGCCGCCGCTGCTGCGGGTCTCGAGGCGCGTGCCGCAGGTGAAGTACTCGGGCCCGGTGCCGGTGTCGCGGCGGAACTCGGCCCACAGGTAGCCGACCTTGCCGTTGATCTCCTCATAGCCCGACACGCGGCTCCACAGCCCGCCGCGTTCGTTGCCGCCGGCGGTGGAAAGACGAGCCGGTTGTGCGTTCGCGTCGAGGAGATACGGGAACAACAGTTCGAGGGCCATGGTCTTGCCGGACCCGTTGGGTCCGTAGAGCACGAGCCGGCCCTTCTCGAACTGGAAGGTCTCGTCCTCGTACTGCCATACGTTGAGGAGCCCGGCGCGGGTCGGCCGCCACCGGTTGTCGGGGCCGCGGAGCTTCGACGTCGGTGTGGTATCGATCGGGCGCAGGTCGGTAACGGTCACAACTCGTTCTCTTCGTTGGTGCGGGCGGTCTCGTAACGGCAGTCGTTGACCGTGGTGACGAAGCGCCCGGCGACGGGCGTCGCAGTGACGTCGGTCGGATTGTTGTCGTCGTCGAAGCGAGCGAGGCCGAACCCGGCGAGCAGCTGGAGGGCGCGGTCGGTGAGTCGTCGGGCGCCACCGTCGTTCTGGTAGGCGACAGCCCAGCCGGGGTCCTCGGCGAGCAGCATGGCGACGAGTTCGGTGACATCCGCGATCGCTGCGGTGGTACCGACTCGGTTGGGGCAGAGCAGGTCGATGATGGCGACGGCGACCTGGGTCACGGTGTCGGCGCTGCGCCCGAAGGTGCGGTCGGTGGATTCGGTGGTCTCGTCGACGGCGACCATGCAGTCGCTGTTGGCTTCGAGTTCGAGACCGGCGCGGCTGACGGCTCGGCGCAGCGCGGCGAACCCGCCGCCTTGGGTCAAGTAGCGGGCCTGGATCTCGTCGAGGTCGTCGGTCAGTAGCGCCGGGTCGTCGAGGAGTTGACGACCGATCGTGTGTCGTGCGTATCGGTTCTCGGCCTCCGCGTCAGCGCGTCCTTCGGTGACGGCGTCGTAGCGGGGTTCGTGGGCCAGCGCTGCGATCCAGTCGTCGTCGGCCTGGAGCCGGGACGGAGGTGTCGAGGAGGAGAGGAGACGCCCGAAGCGCGTGGGGTCGGCGACGAGGACGGCGTCGCCGGTGCGGTCCTGGTAGTCGTCAAGGTTGCCGGCGGTGACCTCGAGGAGGTTGTGGGAGACGAACCAGGCGATGGCGTCAACCAGTTGGCGGCGATGGGCGGCGACACTGGTGTCGAACGGCGGCAGTGTCGGGTCGGTCAGCGACGCGGCCGCGAGGTTGTCCGCGAGTGACCCAATGGTGGTCACAGGTCGGGTGACGAGGTCGGCGGCGGTCAGCATGAGCACCGCGTAGCCGTCGGGTCGCATCGGGTTGTTCGGCTTGTCGCCGACTCGGTTGAGGGGCCGGGTTGCGTCGGGCGCGCAGCGCTTGTGGAGGCGCGCGAGACCGAGGCGGGTGTCGACATGGAGTGTCCAGCCGCAGTTCTCCTCGAAGTACTCGATGAGAGCGGTGCGGTTGGTGACGATCGCGGACCAGGCAGGGCTTGAGCGGTCCAGCAGCGGTCGTCGCAAGAACGCTCGCACTGCGTCGGCGAAGCTGGTGTCGGTGATGACGCTCATTGGCCGGTTCCGGTGGCGGCAAGACCGGACCTGACCGGTTGGCCGAGGATCTCGATGGCGATGGTGTAGTCCGGGGTGCGGAGCTTGCCGGTGGTGGTATTGATCGTCGCCGCGTGGCCGGCGGCGTGGGCGTCGAGGGCGCCGACGGTGACGAGGACGTAGCCATCGGCGGATCGCATCTGGCGGCTGCCGTCGTCGTCGAGGTTGGTGCACAGCGCCCCGGCGAGGAGTTCGATGAACGTCTCGTACGTATCGAGGGGCAGGTCGTCGAAGGAGGACAGGCGAACGGCGCCGTCGGTCGCAAGCTCGGCACGGCGGGTTCGGGCTGCGACAAGCTCGGCAGCCGCGCGTGCTTGGGCTTCGGCCCGTGAGCGGGATCGGTCCGGCACCGGTCGTGCGTGTGCGGGGCGGCCGGTGGAGCGGGGGGCGGCGGCGGAGTTCGACGACGAGCTCGGCAGGGGGGTTCAGCGACGCCGGGTTCCCGCGGCTGGGAGCCAGGTCGGAGTCGTCAGCCGGGACGTGGTGGTGCCGGGCCGGGGTGAGTCCGGTCGCGGCGGACCACAGACGGTGGGCGTACGTGTCGTCAGGTGCTCGGTGGAACGCTCGGGCGAGGGACCGGAAGTCTTCGGTGAGCGTGGCATTGCGGCGGGCGACCTCTCGGCGGATGCCGAGCACTCGCAGGAACGCAAGGACGGCATCGCGGCCGCGGGGCAGCAGCTCGGCGAACATCGGTGGGCCGTCGACGTGTTGGAACCAACGCCGAAGGGCTTCGAGGTTCTCGAGCCGGATGGCCTCGGCGGCGGGCCGAGGGTCGATGCCGTCGAGGCCGGGGGCGAGGTTCGCTCCTTCGGTCGCGACCGACGCGACGACCTCGAACCCGATCTTGTCGAGGTTGTCGAGAGCGTCGGCGACGTTGCGGGCCGGTACCTCGCTCTCGACGACGTAGCGGTCGAGGTAGCCGATGATGTGGTGCTTGGCTTCGAGGAGGTCCTCGTCCTCGAGCTCCGGTCGCCCGAGTGCGCGGGTCACGTCACGGGTGAACGCTCGCAGGTTGTCAATGAGGCTGCGGTGGTGCGCTTCGGCCTCGACCAGTCGCAGGTGGACCTGTCCGGCGGTCTCAGGGTCGACGTTCGTGCCGGCGTCGCCGATCCAGTCGCAGATGTCGGTGAGCGCCATAGCGATGGTGTCGATCGCGGCGGGTTGGAGTGCGGCGGCAGATCGCAACTGTTCGAATGCGGCGTCGATCGCGGCGTTGGTGGCCTGGCCATGGTGGGTGAGCGCCCACTGCTGGTGCCGCCGCTGGAACTCGACGGGGTCTGAGTACGACACCGAGTCGTCGCGGGACGCTTCGAGGAGTTTCCAGTCGACGAGTTGGCCGAGGACCCGCTCGAGGGCAGCGTCGTCACCCGACAGCGCGGGCGCGGTCGAGGCCAGCCGGTTCGAGAGTGTTTCGAGGTTGAGGGCAGGTTCGAAGACCGCGGCCTCGAAACACGCGAGGACGGCCATGTAGTCGGTTCGGGACTCCGCGTGCAACGGCGAGAAGACCTGACGAGGCACCTGCTGCCAGTTTGAGAAGTGCGTCGCCATCGCCAAGTACCGTCCCCGCGGAACCCGTCCGGATTCATCCCGTCCTTTCGTTGAGGGTACCCGGGGCCTGTGACAGCCACCGGCGGGCGCGCCCGCCATCGATCGCCTCGTGCCCTTTACCGATGCCGTATGCGGGTCGCTAACCGGAGCAAAGCGGAGTTGAGTCGCCGAGGTCGTGGGTGTCACCAGGTTGGCGGTGTTCAAACTCCTGCATACCTCGGGCCGCTCGATCGTCGCCCGGGACTGCCGCGCGCGGGGGTGACATCTGAGCTGTGGTGCTGGGAGGCACCGCTGAGAGGATGTTCACCATGCCGAAGCCGTATCCGAGGGAGTTTCGCGACGACGTGGTCCGGGTTGCTCGTGGCCGGGAGCCCGGTGTCCGGATCAAGGATGTCGCCGCCGATTTCGGGATCACCGAGTCGTGCCTCCGGAACTGGTTGGCCCGTGCCGACCGGGACGAAGGACTCCGACCGGGCCCGACCACGTCCGAGCTCGCTGAGCTGCGTGAGCTCAAGAAGCGCAACAGGCTCCTCGAGCAGGAGAACGAGGTACTGCGCCGTGCTGCGGCGTATCTGTCCCAGGCGAACTTGCCGGGAAAATGATGTTCCCGCTCGTCCGTGAGTTGGCCGTCGACGGGATCCCCGTCACGGTGACGTGCCGGGTCCTCAACCTCTGCCGCCAGCAGTACTACCGGTGGCTCGACGAGCCGGTCACCGACAGCCAGTTCGAGGAGGCGTGGCTGGCCAACGCGATCTTCGACGCACATCGCGACGATCCAGAGTTCGGGTATCGGTTCCTCGCGGATGAGGTCCGTCTCGGTGATCACCCGGATGTGTCGGACCGGGTGGTGTGGCGGATCTGCCGGGACAACGGCTGGTGGTCCCGGTTCGGCAAGCCCAAGCGTGGCAAGCGGTCCAAGCCCGGTACGCCATCCCATGACGATCTGGTGCGCCGGAGGTTCACCGCGGATGCCCCGAACCAGACCTGGGTCGCGGACATCACCGAGCACTGGACCGACCAAGGCAAGCTCTACTGCTGCGCGATCAAGGACCTGTTCTCGAACCGGATCGTCGGGTGGGCCATCGATTCCCGCATGAAGGCCCGACTCGTGGTCGCCGCCATCGAGATGGCCGTCGCCCGCCGAGGCGGTCTTGTCGCGGGTTGCATCCTGCATTCGGACAGGGGCAGTCAATTTCGCGCTCGGAAGGTGCACCGGGCTCTGGCCCGCCACGGCCTGGTCGGCTCGATGGGCCAGGTCGGCTCCGCCAGCGACAACGCAGCGATGGAATCGTTCTTCGCGCTGCTCCAGAAGAACGTGCTCGACCGCCGCCACCGCTGGGCCACCCGCGACGAGCTCCGCATCGCCATCGTCACCTGGATCGAACGCACCTACCACCAGCGCCGCCGCCAAGCCGCCCTCGGCCGATTGACCCCGATCGAGTACGAGACGATCATGACCCCAACGACGGCAGCCGCCGCCTAACCCAACTTGTCACCTCAACGCGCGGCAGTCCCCCGGCTGTTGCGGAGCCGTCGGCGAATATTCATCGGAGTGGCTGGCCCTGCGGGATCGCCGCGGGTTCGCCTGCGATCTTCGGCGTTGTCCGGCGGGCACCCTGTCGCCCGCCAGCCGTATGGGACCACTTGGGAGCGTTGAACGCCAGGCGCATGGGACCACCCCAGCGCCAGTGATGGGACCACCCCGCCGCCAGTGATGGGACCACTTGGGGTCCACCTTCGTCGGTCTCGCTGAGGGTCGACTCGCCGCCGTCGATCAGCGAGCCGGAGGCGGCGATGGCGTTCAGGGAGGTCCGAGTGTTCGAGGTTCGAGAGGTGCTACGGCTGTGGCTGGCCGGTGAGGGGATCCGGGCGACGGAACGGCTGGTCGGCTTCGACCGCAAGACGGTCCGCCGCTACGTGGAGGCCGCCGTCGGGCTCGGTCTGGTCCGCGACGGCGGCGACGGGCAGTTGAGCGACGTGTTCATCGGTCAGGTGGTCGAAGCGGTTCGACCGCACCGCACCGACGGTCACGGCGCGCCGTGGCGGCTGCTGCAGGTCCACCACGGCGAGATCGCCGGGTGGGTCAAGGAGGATCTGACCGCGGTGAAGATCCACGAGCTGCTCGAGCGGCGCGGCGTGAGCGTGCCGTGCCGGACGGTGCAGCGCTACGTCGCTGATGTCTTGGGCCGGCGGCGGGGCCGGGGCTCGACGGTCCGGGTCAACGACGGCGAGCCGGGTGACGAGCTCCAAGTCGACTTCGGTCGCATGGGCTTGGTCTTCGACCCGGCGACGGGCCGGGACCGGGTGGTGCACGCGTTGATCTTCACGGCGTGCTTCAGCCGGCACTGCTTCGTGTGGCTCACCCACCGTCAGACCACCGACGCGGTGATCGTCGGGTGCGAGGCGGCATGGGTGTTCTTCGGCGGCGTGTTCCGGACCCTGATCCCCGACAACCTCTCCGCTGTCGTGGAGGGCGCCGATGCGCTCGAGCCCCGCTTCAACCAGGCCTTCGTCGAGTACGCCCAGGCCCGCGGGTTCCTCATCGACCCGGCCCGGGTGCGGTCCCCGCAGGACAAGCCTCGCGTCGAGCGCCAAGTGCAGTTCGTGCGGGGGTCGTTCTTCGCCGGTGAGACCTTCATCGATCTCGCCGACGCGCAGTGCCGGGCCGAGGCGTGGTGCCGGGAACGGGCCGGGCTGCGGGTCCACGGGACGACCCAGCAACGCCCCGCCGAAGTGTTCGCCGCCGAGGAAGCACCCCGACTGCTGCTGGCGCCGACCTCGCTCTACGACGTGCCGATCTACGTCACGGCGAAGGTGCATCGCGACCATCACATCGAGGTGGCCCGGTCGCTCTACTCGATCCCCGGCGCGCTGATCGGCGCTCGGGTCGAGGTTCGCGCCGATCGCACGCTGGTGCGGATCTTCCACCGGGGCCAGCTCATCAAGGTCCATCCCCGCCAAGAACCGGGCCGACGATCGACCGATCCCGAGGACCTGCCGGCAGCCAAGACGGTCTACGCGATGCGGGACCTCGACAAGCTGCAGCGCATGGCCGCCGAGCACGGCCCGAACGTCGGGGCCTACGCGTCGGCGCTGCTCGACATCCCGCTGCCCTGGACCAAGATGCGCCAGGTCTACGCCCTGCTCGGGCTGGTCAAGAAGTGGGGCGCGGACCGGGTCGACATGGCGTGCGCGTCGGCGCTCGCCCACGAGCAGGTCAACGTCGGGCTCATCAGCCGCATGCTCGAACGCGGCACCGAGCAAGCAACAACACCGGCGCCACCGGCACAGCCCGAGGTCGTCGTCGCTGGCCGGTTCGCCAGGGACCCCGTCCACTTCGCCATCGCCCGCACCGCCGAGGCCGGCCGATGACCGCGCCGACGGTCACCCCTGAGCTCAAGGCGTTGCTGCGCCGGGTCAAGCTCGGACGCTGTCTCGACACCCTTCCCGAGCGCCTCGCACTCGCCCAGACCGGCGGCCTCGGTCACGCCGAGTTCCTCGAACTCGTCCTCGCCGACGAAGTCACCCGACGCGAGACGACCTCCGCGGACCGGCGGGCACGGGCCGCCGGGCTCGACCCGACGATGACCCTGGACCGATGGGACGACACCGCCAAGGTCACCTACGACCGAGCCACCTGGACCGAGCTGTGCTCGCTGCGGTTCATCGACGGCGGCCACAACGCCGTGATCATGGGCCCCGTCGGCGTCGGCAAGACCTTCCTCGCTACCGCCCTCGGCCACGCCGCCATCCGGCGCCGTTACAGCGTCCACTTCGAACGCTGCGACCGGCTCCTCAAACGACTCCGCGCCAGCCGGCTCGACAACAGCCACGAAGTCGAGATGCGCAAGCTCCTGCGCGTCGATCTGCTCGTGATCGACGACTTCGCCCTCCAAGCCCTCGACGCGCTCGACACCGCCGACATCTACGAGCTCATCGTCGAACGGCACCGCGCCGCAGCGACGGTCATCACCTCGAACCGGGAACCGATCGAGTGGCTCGGCTACATGGCCGATCCCTCCTCGCCCAGTCCGCCATCGACCGGCTCCAGTCCGCCGCCCACGAACTCATCCTCGACGGCGACTCCTACCGGCAACGCCAGAAGCCCACCGTCACCAACGCCCTTGACCCCACCCCACCCACCCCGCGATCATCCCGCCGCCGACGATGACACCCCGACGAAGTGGTCCCATGCCACTGGCGCTCGGGTGGTCCCATCGAGCTGGCGCACGACAGTTCAAATGGTGGCGGGGGAGGATTTGAACCTCCGACCTTCGGGTTATGAGCGACTGTTCGTCCCGTCCCGCCGCGTACCAGATCGTGCCCTTGAGCTGGGGTCTCTCGAGCTCAGGGTAGTTCGGCCGTGCCCTCGCGTGTGTCCCCGTACCGCACCGCACAGTAGAAGACACGGTAGAAGGGCGAGCCGCGCGGGGTGCATCGACGATACGTGCGCGGCCGCTGCGCTCGTCGACATCGCCGAGCGCTCCGCGGATGGCCGCGGCGTTCATCGTGCTGACGGTCGGGCTCAGAACCGCCTGCGGCAGCGTCCGCCGGTGGCCTCGTCCTCAGGCGACCTGGACGGCGTCCTTGAGCTTCGCCGGGACCTTCTCGGGGAACGAAACCACTAGGTGGCGATCGAGAGCGGTCGCGACTCGGGCGAGGGTGTCGATCCGGTTGCGCGCTCCCCCACCTTCCTCGAGTCGGGAAATCACCGACTGAGTGGTGCCCATCCGCTCAGCCAGCTCGCGCTGGCTGAGCCCGGCTCCTGTACGCAGGTCGTAGATCAACTGCCCGAGCGCGAGGTCCTGCGCGATGCCGGCCCGAGTCTCGGCATCAGGTCCGGGGCGCTGCTTCTTGATGTCGTCCCAGCGGGAGTAGTTGGCCATCGTCGTCTCCTTCACGGGTACTGCTGCGCGCAGGCGGCTGCAGCGCTGCGTGCTCGTTTGATCTCGCTGCGTTCGTTGCTGCGTTGCTTGCGGAAGGTGGTCAGCAGGATGATCCGTCCGTCCTTGGTGAACCGGTAGGTGATACGGCGGGCAGTCGGCCCGAGCGTGAACCGCAGCTCGAACAGGCCTTCACCGAGGCTCCGCGAGAACGGCATTCGAGCCGCCGATCCCAACTCGGCGAGCCGGTCGATCACCACCATCGTGCGGTCCCACTCGGCCTCATCGAGCGAGGCCAGCCACTCGCCCACCTCGTCGTGCAGCTCGATCTCGGCCACGATCGCAAGTATCGCATATATACGATGATCGCACAAGAGCGATCATCGCAGCCTGGGGTCAGGTCCGGCCGAGGCGGGTGTGCCGCTCGACACTCGTGCACATCGGCGATGCGCTGCCGTTCGCCACCACTACTCCCTCGGCAACCGCCCGGTCGTTCATCGAAGGCCGGCCCTGTCGAGCATCGCCATGAAGGTCGGGCGGCGGCGGTTGCGCCCCCGAACGCCGTCGAGGTGCTCATCGAACTCACCGGCACGGCCAGCCGCGGTCGCCGCCCGCCGGGCGGCTTTGAGGTGGCGCACGGCGTCTCGGTACGCGCGCTTGTCGGCCCGTTCGAGAACACCATCGACGAGCCGCAAGTAGACCCACATGGCGCCGGCGGGGGCAGTCGGTTCACGGGCCTCGGCGAGACGCAACCACTGCGACGCGCCGAACTCGCGAGATGCAGTCGTGGCTACGGCCCAAGCCTCGTCGGGTTCACCGTCGGCGAGCAGCGCGTCGATGAAGCCGGCCTGGTCCCGGTCGGCCAACACCGTCCGGGCAGCAGCGCGCTCGGCGTCCCAGGTGCCGTTGGCCCGACCGGCGCTCTGGAGCGCGGCGTAGGTGGATGCGCTGGGCGAGCGCTCGTGGTGGTGACGGCGAAGCTCGAGGACCCCCTTTAGGTCGCCCATGTCAGTGAGCAGGTGAGCGGCGAGGTCATAGAGCTTCGCCACCTGCCATCCGGTGGTCTCGGCGATGCCCCGGCGCGTCCAGGCGAGCGCGTCGTCGGGCCGGCCGAGTTCGACCAGGGCTTCGGCGACCCGTTGGAACTGGTGCGGAGAGGACAGGTCGCGGCCGACCAGCTCGACGAGCCGATCGACGTCACGGTCGATGATCGCCAGGCGCTCGGCCGCGTACTTCGCAGCGAAGCTCGGGAACCCGGCGTACATGTCGCGCAGCAACGGTGACAGCTCGGGCGCGTCAGCGGGATCAGAGCGCTTGGCGACCTCACGCCGGTACACGGCCAGGCCCTTGTCGCCCAGCGCGTGGGAGTAGGCCACGGGGTCGATCTCGAAGAAGTCCTGGTCCTCGAAGGCGAATCGGACCATCCACCTCGCCAACGCCTGCGGTTCGGCCACACCGGCAGCGCAGGCAGCACGATGCAGGTCGAGGACCCGGCGGCACAGGTCGCCGATCATCCCGTCGGAGTCATCGGCCCGCATGATCACCTTGACGAGATGGCCCGCTGCCCGCTGCAGCAGCACGACCAGGTCCGCCGACGGGTCGGAGGCCACCTCCTCGGCCAGGGCATCGACCACGGGCGCGGCATCTCGCGCCCACGCAGACGATCCCCAGTAGTCGAGGTGCCGGCGCGTGCGTAGGCCGTCATCAACCGCCGCCTGCAACACGGCGAGCCTCTCGCCCTCGTTCGCCGCTGCGAGGCGGACCGACCGCAACACGTCTTCGTGCCACTCCGCCGCGTTGGCCAGCAACCGGCGCGCGGCTTGATCGTCGAGGCGTTCGACGACGTCCTCGATAGGCGCGTCGTCGTCGTCAGTACGCTGCCGGGCCACGAGTCAAAGGTAGCGGCCGTCCGCTTGAAACAAGTCAGGACAGCCAGGCCGGCCGACAAAGGCAAGACCCCGGGCGCGCATCCTACAAGGGCATTCGCGACACCGCGGAGTTGCACGCAGGCAACCTCTGGCGCGTTCCCTCGAGTTCGTGGAACGGCTCGTTGCGCTCCGGCCTGGTTTTTCGTCACCGCTCCCACCTGTCGGGCACGCCGAAGCGCCTGCCTACCGATTCTTCCTCCGAGTCCCGACCGTCGGGATCAACCAAGGAGGAACACCATGAACGGATACGTGGCCCAGCGTCGCGGACGGTTCTACGCGGTGATCTACGAGGGTCTCGACCCCATCACCGGCAAGGAGCGGCGCCGCTGGCACCCCGCCGGCACCGACCGGGCCAAGGCGGAGAAGCTCGCCGCGAAGCTGGCTGTCGCCGAGAACAAGCGGGTCGACGCCGTGCGGTCGCTGACCTTCGGCGCCTACCTGACCAGCCAGTGGCTGCCCACCAAGAAGCTGCACCTGGCGACCAGCACCTACCGGGGCTACGAGCGCAACGTCCACCGTCACATCCTCCCCGTTCTCGGCAGGATCAGCGTCCGCCGGCTGCGGTACCAGCAGATCGAGTCGCTCTACGAGATGCTCCTCCATCCGGAGACGGGCCGCGGTCTGGCCCCCAAGACCGCGTATGAGATCCACCTCATCATCCGCGGTGCACTCGCCGACGCTCACCGGCGAGGACTCGTGGCCCGCAACGTCGCGCTCGTGGCCCGCGCCCCCAGGCAACGCTCGCTGCAGCGGATCGAGGGCGTTTCGCTGACCGAGGACGAGCTCCGTCAGCTCCTGCGCACCGCGGCGGGCCACCGGTTCTTCCCGATCTACTGGCTCACCGCAATGACCGGGATGCGCCGCAACGAGGTCCTCGGCCTCAAGTGGTCCGACCTCGACGTCAAGAAGCAGCGGCTGCATCTCAACCGTGGGCTCGTCGCCGTCGGCTACGAAGTCCACCAGACCCGCGGTAAGACAAGGACCGCCCGCCGCGCCATCGAGCTCGACGACACCACCATCGCCGTGCTCGAAGGGTGGCGGGCCTACCAGGCCGCCGAGTTCGCCGCCGTCGGCATCGACCCGATCGACGAGTGGGTGTTCACCGACGGCGGCGGTGAGCCGATCCACCCCCACGCCGTGTACGAGGCGTTCCGGCGGATCGTGCACAACGCGGGAATCCCGGCGATGCGGTTCCACGACCTCCGCCACACCCACGGCAGCCTGCTCATCAAGGAAGGCGTCCCCGTGAAGGTCGTGTCCGAGCGGCTCGGCCACGCGCACATCGCCCACACGTTGGAGACCTACCAGCACGTCCTGCCCGGCATGCAGGCCGACGCGGCGCGTACCGCCGAGCGTCTCGCCGACCCGCGATCGACGGCCAAGAAGCCCAAGAAGCAGCCCGGGAAGTCATCGGTGGAACGTCGTGGGAACAGCCAGAGGAAGGCCGCCTGATCCG
>JAOSJK010000009.1 GCA_027494135.1 Acidimicrobiia bacterium
CATGGTCGCCCTCGAGGTCGGTTTGGAGCGGCCGGCGGACGTCGCTCACGTCCTGCCGATCGCCTCGCCGGCGGCGACCGGCCCCCTGGCGATCGCCCGGAACCACCTCCAGCTCCGGCTGATCGAGCATCTGGGTGTCGAGGGCATGGCCCTCGCCCGCCAGCTGGCCATGACGACCTACCGCAGCGAGGCCGACTTCGACGGCCGCTTCGGCCGGCGGATCGAACCCGACGGCCGCCACTCGATCGTCTCCTACCTCGACCACCGGGGCCACAAGCTCGTCGAGCGCTTCGACCCCGACACCTACCGCGTCCTCGCCGGCGCGATGGACCATCACGACATCGGCCGCCACCGGGGCGGGGCGGCGGCGTCCCTCTCCCGGCTCGCGCGAGCCGGCACCTCGCTCACCGGGCTCGGGATCGAGGGCGACATCCTCTACGGGCCGGCCCAGGTCCGCTCGCTCGTCGCCGAGGCCGCCCGGGCCGCCGTGGCAGCGCGGTATCACGAGCTCCGCTCGACGAAGGGCCACGATGCCTTCCTCGTGGAGTGGGATCAGCTGACGGCCATCCTCCGCGAGGCGCTGGAGAACTTCGGGTGACCACGCCAGCTGAGGTGAGTCGTTCCCTTCGCCACTGTTGCAGCCTGGGCTGGGTCCTGCAGGAGTGCAAGGACCCGCGATCCGAAGCCCGTGTTGCAGGGAGGCATCATGGCGCGCCGTCTCGTAGATTCCGGAGAGAAGCTATGCCGTCTTCGGAGAAGTCTCATGACCCCCACTCATACCCAACAGACTCCGTTCGTCGGAACGCTCACAGATTTCGCCGTGCGCGATCGGCGCGTCGCCTTAGTCGTTATCGACATGATCAAGGCAAGCGCGGATGAGGGAACTGGGTGGGCTCGAATGTACCGGCAAATGGGGCTGGACTCAATTCCCGATCACTACTTGGGCCGGTTGGGCAACGTCGCCGTACCACACATCAAGCGCCTCCTCGAGGCGTTCCGCTCGACTGGCTGGCCGGTGATCTACACAACGCTCGCATCGGAACGTGAGGATTACGGGGACCTCACCCCCGGACGCGACGACAGATCGCGATTGGCTCGCGCAAGGGTATGCGCACCCGTACCCGAGGCTCTGGGAGGACGGCGCGTCGATCATCGCGGATCTGGCCCCGGGTCCCGGGGGACATCGTCGTCAATAAGACCCGCTTGAGTGCATTCCATGGCTCGTCGTTTCCGGATCGCCTCCGAGAGATCGGAGTCGAGGCACTCGTATTCACCGGCATGGCGACGAACTATTGCGTCATGGCGACGCTGCTCGACGCGTACGACCACGGATTCGATTGCCTGTTGGTTGAGGATGCGACGGCGACACTGACGGAGGCAATGCAGTCAGGCGCTATCGACTTTGTCGCCCCGTTCGCTCGCGTGGCGACCACCGACGCTCTACTCGATGAGATCGGTGGACCCCGCGCGCCTGCCTAGTGCATCAGCACGGAAGTGACTAGACCATTGTGATGATCGCAGCTACGATCCATCACATGGCTCATCCTCCCGCGCCCCAGTTGGTTGTGAGTCCAGCCGAACGAGCGGCCCTCGACCGCCTGGTCAGGGCCAGAACGACCGAGCAGCGGCTCGCCCAGCGAGCCCGGATCATCCTCGATGCGGCCGATGGCGTGGCCAACAAGCGGATCGCTGCCCAGCGCGGCGTGAACCTCATGACGGTCCTGCTCTGGCGACGCCGCTTCGAGGCCCACCGCCTCGGCCGGCCTGCGCGATGCGCCACGCCCCGGCCGGACGCCGACGTACACCCGCGCGGACCGCGATCAGGCGATCGCGCTGACCCTCGAGCCACCGCCCGACGGCACCACCCACTGGAGCGCGCGACGGATCGCCCAGCGCGTCGGGATGAGCATCACGACCGTCCAGCGGATCTGGGCCGAGGCGGGCCTGAAGCCGCACCGCGTCGAGACGTTCAAGTTCAGCACCGACCCCGACCTGGTCGCCAAGGTCCGCGACGTGGTCGGGCTGTACCTCGACCCGCCCGAGCGGGCGATCGTGCTCAGCGTCGACGAGAAGACCCAGATCCAGGCGCTCGATCGAACCCAGCCGATGCTGCCCCTGCGACCGGGGCTGATTGAACGCCGGACCCACGACTACAAGCGCAACGGCACGACGAGCCTGTTCGCCGCCCTCCACGTCGCGACCGGCGAGGTGACCCACGAGGCCCCGCGCCCGCCATACCGGCGCTGACTTCCTGGCCTTCCTGCGGCGACTCGACCGGGCATACCCCGATCTGGAGCTGCACGTCGTCCTCGACAACGTCAGCACCCACAAGACGCCGGCCGTCAGGGCGTGGCTGGCGCGTCATCGGAGGATCACCTTCCACTTCACGCCGACCAGCGCGTCGTGGCTCAACCAGGTCGAGACCTGGTTCAGCATCCTGACCCGCCAGGCGATCCGCCGGGGCAGCTTCGACTCGGTCAAGGAGCTCGTTGCGATGATCGACACGTTCACCAGCAACTGGAACGCTGGATCGACCCCCTTCGTGTGGACCAAGACCGCGGACGAGATCCTCGCCAAAGCGGTCCGGAAGGATCGGGCGATCAGCGAATCGCGACACTAGCTGTTTTGGCAACAGTCATCATCGGCCGAACAAACGCCCTAACTCCAGCGGCGCTGGTTCCCGACGAACGACGATCTCCGCGGATTCGGCTCGGATGCCCACGGCGTAGAGCCCGGCCGGCGCATCGCGGAACCTTATGTCGATCTCCGTGATCGCCGGGCCGATCCATGCCCGCGTCGCCGCCTCGTCGCCGACCTCCCCCCAGGAAATGCCATTCGGCTGGACGGTGTGGGCGACGGTCGCGGCCTCGGCGATCGTGTCTGGATGGTCGGCAACGACGTCTTCCCACAGGCAGATCTGTGGCAGTCCTCGTGGCCAACCATGATCCCGGACACCCGGGACCACCCCCTGACTCTGTGGGTCTTGCCGTTCGGCCGCCGCCGCCCCCCGGGCGGCCCCATCGCCACTTCGCCCAAGGATGTCGGACAGCGGCGAGCCGATCCGCTGGGACAGCTCACGGAGCTCGTCCATGCTGTCCACGGCCAAGGCCCAGCCCATGAAACGGTCTTCCCGGCTTGCGGCAGCGAGGACATCTTCGAACCACTTACCAAAGAAGTGGGAGGTGGCCATATCCCCGGTCGATCACGCTTTCGATCTCGATATAGCAGAGGTCGCCGAGGGGAACGATGCGCTGGCCCACGCCCATGCCCGGGAACCAGCCACCGTCGTAGCTGTCTAGCCCCGTTTCTGCCCGGAAGCGTTCGGCGCCCTCATACAAATGACGAGATCCGATGCAGAAGTGGTCGATGCGTAGCATGGCTCTACCTCACCGTTACATAGGTCTGGCTCGGGCACGCATAGCGAGCATCGAGAATGGTGGCCGGCCCGACCGACGCGAGGCTCGGACGGGCCGGCCGGTTTGCGAATCGACCTCAGTTGGTGGGGTAGGTGTTTGCTTCTTGGATGATGGCTTCGTGATCGAACGTGTTCATCTCCTCAGTCATTGCCGGAGGGATCTGCATGCCCGAGACATCCTCGAGCGGCTCGGTCAAGACGCCGTACTCAAGGTAGAAGTCGGCCATGGTCCGCCAGACAGTGGGTGAGAATCCCCAATGCCGGGCGAGCCCGGCATTTCCTCGCCGTTCCCAAGATTGGTGTTGAGAATGTGAAGCGTTTGATCGAATGCCTCCTGTTCGCTTAGCCCGTCGGGGATCAGCTCGGGATGGGCGTCAAGGTAGATGCGAACAGCGGCCTCCGGGTTGGTTCGGGCGAATAGGGTCGCTTTCGCCTCCGCGCGGCCAAGCCGATGATCGCGGCGCGATTGGCGTCGATGAACTCGTCCGTCGCCATCCACTGCGCACTGTGATGCTCGTTCTGGAATGGGAACCGGAAGTACCTGAATGCCGCGCCCTTGTTTTCCATATCGGCGTAGGCGGCATCCCACAACACGATCGCGTCAACGGTGCCCGACTCAAGCGCCTGCAACGCCTGCGCCCCTACGCCCACGGACACCCACTCGACATCGGTCTCGGGGTCGAGGCCAGCGGCGGCGACCATCGCTAAGCCGTTGAAGTACTGGCCGACACCGACGGTCGCCGTCCCGATCGTCCCCCCACGGAGTTGTTCGGCCGAGGTAATTGGGGAGTCATCGAGCACAGTGATCGCCGTGCCGCTCTTGGTCAGGATGTTGTAGAAGGGACGTACGGGGATGTCCTGAGCGTGAGCAAGGACGACGTTTGACGAGACAGTGAAGCCGATGTCGGCTTGGCCGACTGTCAAGAGCTGAACGGTGTTTGCCCTGGTCGTGAAGGTGAATTTGGGTGCAACCCCTCCGTAGCGAAGTAGCCAAGCCTCCTGCGGCAGCACGACGGTAATCAGCTCGTTCGGAGTAAGGCCTCCGATGCCGACAATGACCTCCAGCTCGGTCGGGTTGGCCGGCGGCGGGGTCGGCGTTGCCTCTGCTCGTCGGACTTGCCGTTTCGGCCGGCGATTGCCCAGGGCCTGCCGTCGGCGCGCTCGATGCGGCCGGAGAGCAAGCGGCGATGATCAGCACGGCCGCGCTGACACCACCAATGCTTCGGGGTCGGGCTCTCCCAAGACGTTGCTCTTCCAAGGTTTCGTCTCCTCCAAAGATACGGACGCCTACGCCTGATGCCAAAAGACGACCCTCCTTTCGATAGCGCGGACGAGCCTGTGAGCCAGCATCCCGAGCAGGGCCAAGATCACGAGGACTGCGAACATGCCCGCTACGTCCAGCTGGAACGTCAGCCGCAGGATTCGGCTGCCGAGGCCTCCGGTCGCGCCAAGCCACTCGGCTACGACCGCACCGATGACCGCGTTGATGGCGGCCACGTCCAAGCCCGCGAAGATGTACGGCAGCGCGCTCGGCAGGCGGGCCATCCGCATCACTTGCCCTCGTGACGCGCCGAAACTCCTGAGCATTTCGACCTGCGATGCGCTGACCGCCCGTAGGCCTTGGACCGTGTTGACGGTCAGCGGGAAGAACGTGATCAGGACGACGACCGCGATCTTTGAGGCAAGGCCCAAGCCGAGCCAGATGACGATGATCGGCGCGATGGCGAGCACCGGGATCGAGTGAAGAGCGACGACATAGGGATGGACCGGGCGCTCGACGATCGGCACCTCGGCGACGGCGACGCCCAAGAGACCGCCCACGGCAACGCCAATGAAAAACCCAAGCACGATCTCGACGAGGGTCGTCGCGACGTCGGGCGGCAGGGTCCCGCGCGACATTCCGTTGATCAACGCGGACGCTATCTCTGATGGCTTGGGCAGGATGATCGCCGGGATCTCGAACCACGTGACGGCGAGCTCCCACACGACAATCAGCGCCGCGAGCAGCGCGACCGGTGGCAAGATCTCGTTCCAGCGGGACGGGCTGACGCCACGCCTCTCTGCTGCCGCCGGTCCGCCCGATCACGTCACGCAGCGTCTGCATTGCTCTGGATCTGCGTTCGCACGCCATCCGAGAGCCGGCCGAACTCAGGCGTTCCCATGAAGCTCAGGTCACGCGGTCGAGGCTCCGTGATGCCAGCCTCGTAGATCAGGCTCCCGGGCCTGCGACTCATCACGATGACCCGGCTTCCGAGGAAGACCGCCTCCGGAATGCTGTGGGTAATCATCAGAACCGTCTTGCCGCTACTCATCCAAACCCGCTGGAGCTCGAGGTTCATCTGCTCACGAGTCAAGGCGTCGAGCGCACCGAACGGTTCGTCCATCAGCAGAACTTCGGGGTCGTGAATCAAGGCGCGACAGATTGCCACCCGCTGCTGCATCCCGCCCGACATCTCGTGTGGATAATTGCGCTCATATCCCCTCAGGCCAACCAAGTCGATGAGCCGCTGGGCATCGTCGAGGGATGCCTTGCGATCTTTCCTTTGGATGTCGATCGGGATCAGAACGTTCTCGAGCGCCGTGCGCGAGGGCAGGAGCACCGGGCTTTGAAACACCATGCCGACGCTTCGGCTCGGCCCAGCGATAGCCGTGCCGTTCAGACGCGCGGTGCCTGCAGTAGCCTCGATCAGGCCGCTGATGATTCGCAGCAGGGTCGTCTTGCCGCACCCGCTGGGTCCGACGATTGTCACGAACTCACCCTTGGTCAGGGTGAGGTTGACGTCTGGAGTGCCTGCACCGTCCGCCCGGAGGCCGACTCGAAAGCCTTCCCCAGTCCGCGGATCTCAAGCGTCGGGGGACGAGGCGCGGGGACTCCTCGACGATCGGAGCGCGGGTCATGATGACCCCGGCTGGAAGCGCTCGACGACCGCCTCAAGCCGCGCGAAGACCAGCCCGTCGAGGCCCTTTGCCTCGCCAATGAACCGCTCCAGCATCGCCATCCGGTGCCCGCGCCCGATGCACTCGGGGTGCATCGTCACCATGACCAAGCCCCCGGGTGCGTGGTCGTAGGCGTAGCGCAGCTCGCCGAGCCAGATCTCCAGCACCTGGGACGGCGTCGACAGCCCATCCTTGCCCGTTCCGGGCTCGAAGTGCGGCCAGTCGTCCATCGCCCAGTAGACCGGCACTTCGATGAGCGGCCCCTCTCGGCCGAACGACGTCCCGTGCTCGACGGAGTGCCGGTCCCCGCGCCGCACCCGGTAGAGGCGGTAGTCGTCCGCCATGAGCGACGAGTCGTAGACGAAGCCAGCGTCCGCCACCAGATCGAGGGTCTCGCTCCCGAGCGCCCAGTAGGGCGCCCGAAAGCCCTTCGGTGGCCGGCCCGTCAGCCGGACGACCTCCTCGATCGAGCGATGCAGGATTCGGCGCTGCTCGTCGGCCGGAATCGTCGAGAAGTCCTCGTGGAACCAGCCGTGACAGGCGAGCTCGCTGTCGCCGCGGAGGATCAGCTCGATCGACGCCGGAAAGGTCTGGCTCGAGTGGCCCGGCACGAACCAGGTCGCTGGGATCCGCTCGCGCTCCAGCAGCTCGCAGATCCGCGGCACACCCACCCGCGGCCCGAACTCGGCGTGCGAGAGCTTCACCGGCGGGTCGCCGCGGCGGACGCTGTCGGAGATCGCGTCGTGGTCGAACGTCAGCGCGACGGTCAGCCGTGGCAAGTCCGGCCCGGTGTCTGCGCTCACGAGACCGTCGCTGTCTGCCGGATCCCGGCAGGCGCTCGGAGGAAGTCCGCGTAGTCGAGTCGCTCGTACGGCGCAACGCAAGGGGTGCCGCTCGCTAGCCACAACGCACGCTCGTCGAGATCCATGATCACCGAGCCCACCGTGGCGCTCCGGTCGAGGGGCGCTCGGCGGGCGTCCACGTGGCAGCACACGCCATCGGGGAAGTTCGCGTGGTCGGCGAGGATCCGCTGGAACT
The DNA here is from genome assembly GCA_027494135.1 of Acidimicrobiia bacterium. Lineage (GTDB taxonomy): Bacteria > Actinomycetota > Acidimicrobiia > IMCC26256 > PALSA-610 > JAOSJK01. Next base: position 7,391 of record JAOSJK010000009.1, read on the forward strand.
CATCGACGTCGAGTGGCGTGTCCGTCGGTGCGGTCAGGTCGTTGAGCCGCGCGAGGCGGATCTGGGTGTCCGGCATCGCCCAGATCGAGACGTCACCGACCGGCAGGTTCGGCGAGCGGAAGTGATTCGTGTGGAGGATGAGGCCGTGCTCGGCAGTCCAAACGAACAGCCTTCCGAAGTCACCCGGGGCCGCCTCAATGTCCATCGCGATGCCGTCGGCGTGGGCGACCAGATAGTTCGCGCTCGACGAGCGCCGGTGGTTGAGTAGGACACGGTAGGCATCCGTGACGTTCTGGGCGTCGAGGATGGCCCGCAGGAGCACGTGGTACGGGGCGCCAGACTCGCCGGCGTCCGCATCCGTCACGAGGGCGTTCGTGGCGAGCCCGATTCCGAACGCGTTCATGCCCGTCTTCGCCAAGAGGCCGGCCTCGACGACCGTAACGAACGCGGGGCCGTCATCTGGACCGCCTCGAGCACGACGAGGCTGTCCGCGCAGTCGGGCAACCAGTCCCAGTTCTGGCCGATGACCGTATGGCCCGTGACGGACCTCGCCGGCAGGATTGCGAAGGAGCTGCATTCCCCACGTTGTTCCCTCGCGAGGCGCGCCTTGGCGGCGAAGATGAGCTCCGTCCTGACGTTCATCGCGAGGACGTCGTTGAACGGGAGGCCGCTGCCGCGAGCGATCCCGCCGAGCTCCTCGATGTACTGCGGGAGAGCGCCTCGATCGGCGTGAGGTATTGGCGCGCGTGGTCCCGCGCCGCCTCCCGGGTCCACCCGTACTTCAGGAACAGTCCCTGATAGATCTCCACGGAGCGAAGGATTCGATCCTTGGCCTGCCGGCCGTACGACTCCCCCTCTATCGACCGCGCCGCCTGAGACGCGAATCCGCGGGAACGTCATGGCACGCGAGCCGGCGACGCGTTCGCGGCGGGGAGCGAACCAAGGACGTCGGCCGCGTTGGCGCCGAGGATGGCGTTCCGCTCTTTCGATGAGAGCCGAGCGTCGGCGACGAAGGCGACGGGATCCGCCTGGCCCATGTCGAACGGGTAGTCGCTCCCCAGGAGTAGACGCGACGCTCCGAACCGGCGAACGAGGAACTCGAGCTGGAGCGGGTCGTGGACGACGGTATCGAACAGGCACCGCGCGAGGGTGGTCGCGGGGTCCGCCTTGGACCCACCCGCTCGGACGTCGTCCCTGGCACGGAACGCATGGGCGAGGCGACCCGGATAGCTGCCAGCGTACCCGCCGCCATGCACGAAGCACAGCCGCAGGTTCGGGAGACGCTCGAGCACGCCGTCGAGGATCAGGTAGTACGCGGCGACCGTCGTCGCGAGCGGGTTCCCGACGATGTTGACGAGGTAGTAGTGCGACAGCACGGCAGCCTCGGGGTAGCCGTTCGGATGCACGAGGACCAACACGTCACTGGCGGCGAGCTTCGCGAACAGGTCGTCGAGGCCGGCCCGCGAGGCGGCATGCCGGCGACATCGGTTCCGATCTCAAAGCCCCGAATTCCTCGCGCGAGCCGCGCGGTCGAGCTCATCGGCCGCCACGGCCGGATCTGGGCAGGGCGTCCCGAACGGCACGAACCGGTCCGGCACCGAGGCGGCGAAGTCCACCATGCCGTCGTTGACGAGCTCCGCGATCCGAGCTCCAATCTCCGGTGTCGCCCAATAGCAGAAGTGGCTCGGGCTCGGCGAGATGACCCGGATGTCGACGCCCCACGCGGCCATCTGCTCTAGCCGCAGCTCCCGGGTCCACGAGGGCGCGCAACGGCTTATGTGGGCGCGCTCGCGTGGCCGCCGAGACGAAGAAGTCCATCGGCTCGTCGCGGAGCGTGCGCGTCCGGCTGGCGAGTTCCTGCGCCGCGGGCACGGCGACGTGCGAGTGGACGTCGATCACCGGCAAGTCGCGGTCCTCGCGACTCAGCCCTTGACCGCCGGCCGAGGGAAGATCTTGTCGTACAGATCGGGGCGCTGCCACTGGTCAGGACGCCCGCCTTGGCGCCGTTCGTGGAGCCAGCGCCGTCGCGCATGGCGCGCAGCTCGCGAATCCGGGCGAGATCGACGTCGATGATGAACGTGCCGGCGGCGACGCTCTCGAACAAGATGCCCTCCGGGCCGGCAACCATCGCCAGCCCGAGCTGAGTGGGCCGGAACAGGTTCTGGGTCGTTACGACGATCGCTAGGTTCTCGACCGCTCGCGACCAGATCAGGTTTCGCCACGTAGCCCACAGGTTCGGCTTCTCGGTCCCGGCGGGCATGAAGATCACCTCGGCACCGCGGGAGCGCCAGCGCCCGGGAAACCTCTGGCATGTACACCTCGCTACAGACCTCGAGCCCAACCCGGGCGTGCTTGGTTTCTGCTACCGGGAAATCGTCGCCTGGGACGTACTCGAATGCCCATTCGTCGCCGTAGCTGTAGAGCGTCCATGGCGCCGGGGATGCGTCCGCCGGTAGATGAACTGCTGGGAATCCGGAGAGGCCAGCACGGCTAGTTGGTGCGCTTGGCCGGTCGCCACGTCGATGGGTTCGAACGTCCCGAACTGCACATAGATCTGGTGTTTGCCGCGCCGCCTCGACCATCGACGGGATTGGATCGAACGTCGGCGGCATCCGCCACGGACCGGGATAGGATTCCGGGAAGGCGACAAAGTCCGCCCCTTGGGCGCTGGCGAGCTCGATCTGGGTGAGGGCATCACCGACATTGCGCTCGTCGTTGGGCGGTGCGTGTGTGATGGGCTGGACGATGGCAAGCCTCATGACTCCCTCCTCGGCCTTGCAGGCACACCAACTGGTGCGGCACCGGACCACCATGGTGGGGTGGCATCGCCAACCTGCACGGCTCCCCACCGACGCATATACCGCCGTTCGTCGCGCCCGCCGTCGAACGCCCCCTGGAACGCGCGCGACAGCCAATTTGCGCTGAACTGCATAAGCTCCGCAGCGACGCCGCCGATCGGGTGGAACTCCTGCTCGAAGACGCACAGCTCTTTCGGCGAGCGGAGCAGTTCGTAGAACCGCAGCGTGTCCTCGATCGGCGTCAATTCGTCGAACTCGCCGAACCCCATGAAGATCGGGCAGTCGATCCGATCAGCAAGATCCCAGACGTTCATTCGGCTTCCGAGTTCCCGGTCGAAGGCGGCCTCGTCCGTGTAGCCGGACATGTACATGTAGTTGCGCTTGAAGTTGGGGTGTGCGCGATTGAAGATGATCTCCATGTCGCCGTAGCAACCCAACGCGGTCGCGACAGCGCGAAGGCGGCGGTCATGTGCCGCGGCGCGCAGGCCCCAGTACGAGCCCATGCTCATGCCATACACGCCGATCCTTCCCGCGTCGATGTCGGGCCGCGCCTCGAGGAAATCGATCACAGCCGAGATCGCCCGTTCGTAGTTGGTGAGGTCGACCGTCAGACCGTGGAGACGCGTCGCGCCCTCGCCCGGACCCTCGATCGCGATCGCCGCCATGCCAGCGGTGAAAGGAATCGGCGATGCGCAGGCGAGGTGTACGCCTCCTTAACCATATCGATCCCGGGAACGAGGATGGCCGCAGGTAGCGGCGTCGACGCCGTCCGAGGCAGGTGCAGGATCGCGTAGAGCGTCTTGCTCTCGAATGGGATCTCGACTCGCTCAACGATCGCCGCCCCGAGCGCTCCAATGCGGTCGGTGCACTCGTCCGCGAACTGCCGGTAGCCACCTTGCGCCGGTCGGTGGAGAAGAATGTGTAGCTCGCCTTTGCCCACATGAGGGCAGCTCGCGTGTAGAGGCTGGCGGCCGTCGTGTCAAAGCCGGAGCGCTCATAGAACGCCGCTCGAGCTTGCACTGGGCTGCAACCTCAACCCAGCCCTTGCTGAGCTGTGAGCCCGCCTTAACGCGGTCCTCGAGCAACTCCAAGTCGCCCAGGTCGTAGCCCAGCTCGATATCAAGCCCCCGGGACTCCGGGTGCAACGCGTCGAGGCCTCCGAGGCCGACAAATGCACTAAGGATCCAGCCCCGGCTGTCGCTGCGGTTGGTCATGCCAGTCGGACTCCTTGGGTACTCCCCGCACGTCGAGGCCGCGCGAAGGTGATCAGCCAACACCGCTCGCCCCCGCGTACTTGGCCGCCAAGCGTCCGACGAACGCGCGCTGGTCGGGATCGAACCGGGGCGGCTGGGCGGCCTGAACGTTGGCAAGCAAGTGCGGTTCCTGTCGTGTGGCCGGGATCACGACGTGGATCCTCCCGTCGGACAACGTCCACTTGAGGAGCGCTTCGGCCCAAGTCTCGACTCCCAGGCCATCCAACCGCTTGATGTCCGGACCGGGAAGCAGCTCACCCTCCGCGAACGGGCGCATGGCGATTACGCCGATATCCTGCTCCTCGGCGAGCGGCAGGATCATGTCGGCTGCTTCCGCCTCGAGCGGGTTGTACGGAACCCCAATGACATCGAGCCGACCCGCATCCATGAGCGGCACGAGCGCCGTGAGGGCGTCCGTCCGGTAATGGGTGCCGCCGATCCACCCGATCCTGCCGGCGTTCCGCTCCTCCTCGAGCCACGGAAGGTGGTCCTGGTAGGCCGCAAGGTTGTGGACCTGCATCACATCTATGAAGCCGCCGTAGTGCGCGAGCTGAGCCTCGAACTGGAACCGACCTTCGAAGACCGCTTGCTCACCCGCCAAGCCGTAGGTCCAGACTTTCGTTCCAACAATGGCCTCCTCCCCGCCGTGATCCCAGAGCGCGGCCGAGGACGGCCTCTGCCCGCCCGTACATGGGCGAGGAGTCGAAGAATCGGATCCCACGATCGAGCGCGGACCGGACAACTCCGGCCGATGTCTTCCTCACCCTCCGGCGGGACGTCGAAGCGGAGCCACGTCCCGACGCCCATTGTCGGGATCTTGAGCCCCGTCCTGCCCAAGCGGCGGCACTCCAATCCCAGTGCCCTCCCAAGACCTGAGTTCCTATATCCTATAGCAGTTCCGCTCCTAAGGCGAGGAGGCACTCGGGCGGACGTCACCCGCGCGGCGACTTGCGCCGCCTGGCGAGCTGTTCGAGGACGTAGTCCTTGTGGGCCAGGATGTGGTCCCGCATCAGCTCGGCGGCTCGACCGGGCTCCCTTGCCTCGAGTGCGTCCAGAATCTCGCCGTGATAGTCGGTTTCTTGGGGATCGGTCCCGCTCGCGTACCAGATGACCGGCCATGGAAAGACGTTCCAAAGGCGCGTGATTGCCTCGACGAGGTAGGGCTTCTGCTGCGCCCGCTTGTAGAGGTGCATGTGCCACTGGCGATTCAGATCGGACGCCGCCCGGAAATCACCCCGAGCCGCTGCCTCTCGATGCTGCTGGCCGAGCGCCCTCAAGGTCGCAACATCCCTCGGCTGAAGGCGATCAGCCCCACGCGCAGTCGCGAAGCACTCGAGGAGCACGCGCAGGTCGTAAAGCTCCGTAGGGTCGCTGTCGGAGAAGTCGGTGACACGTACGCCTTTGTGGGGCGAGGACACCACGAGCCCCTCCGCCTCAAGCCCCCGCAACGCCTCCCGCACTGGCGTCGCGCTGATCTGCAGCTGGGCCGCCAGCTCATCGACCCGGAGTCGTTCCGCCGGGGCGATCTCGCCCCGGAGGATCGCGGCACGGAGCCGATCCGCCGCGTACTGCGCCTTCGTCAAGAAGAGAGAATTCGGCACGATCCGCCCTCAGACTGCGTGACTACATCCTATAAGATGTAGGCTCACAAGTTAGGGCCTGTAGCTGAATTCGACCGCCCGCTGGCCGGCGCCTGATCCCGTGGAACCCGGACCTGCGACTGTCACGGCCCGTGGATCCCGATAAGGGACAGCCCAAGGACAACCACAACGACGACGAGTGCAATGAAGCTGGTCCATGGCGATTTGCGGCGAACGAAGCAGACGTCGCGTGCTGTAGAGTCTGGGTGCCCGAGTGGGCAACAGACTCATCCGGTTTTCTCGGGTGGGCATCTGACTCAGATTGGGATGGGCATCTGATCCATCCCGGAATGCGGGCCGGGCGGGGCCCGGTCCCCGTTCAGACGCTGGCGCGTGGCTCAACGGCAGAGCACCTGACTCTGGATCAGGGGATTCCAGGTTCGAATCCTGGCTCGCCAGCCAAAACCCCGTCCTGAACGCGAACTTGCTTCGCGCGTTGCGGGGCTACATGGGCCGGTACCTATTCCGGTGTCGCGCGACGGCGGGAGGAGGCGAACGAGGGCGAAGCCTGTTGCCGTTGGGTAATTTCTGGCATTGCCATCAGCTCGAGTCACCCGTAGGTTCTTCGTGTGCCCATCCGCCTGTTGTCGGGAGTCCTGCTCATCGCGACGCTGGCAGCGGTCAGCGTCTGGCTCCTGACGGTCGTCACGTTCGTGCCCGGAGCCCGGGTCGACAACCGCCCCGTCTGCTCAGGAGCAGTGACAATGCCCGCCAGGCCCGGCGAACCGGCACGAACCTTCCCGCCAACCTGTCGGCAGGGGCCGCCACCCGCTGACGCGCTCGGGCCGTCTCCGACACCGGCCGTGGCGACATTCCTGGCGGTCGGGACGGTCGGGCTATTCGCTGCCGAAGCGCTCAGCCGGCGGGCGAATTCGAAGGGCCGCAGAAGCTAAGCTCCGGAGTCAGATACGCAGCGGCGCCGCGGCCACCCACGCCGCTCGGCGTCCGGGGTAGCGGCGAGGAGCGACCACTCGCCGTCGACGCCTTTCAGCGTGTGCCGGCCGCGATCGCCGAAGGCGAGGCCTGACCCAGGGCGGGGTCGCGACGACCGACGAGACGAGCACCTCGCCCGGCTTCGCGAGTGCCATGATCCGGGCCGCAACGTGGACGCCGAGGCCGGCCACGTCGTTGCCACTGACGACCACCTCGCTGGTGTGGACTCCGGCTCGGATCTGGATCCCGAGACCGGCGAGCCGATCCACGATCGCGAGCCCGCAGCGGACGGCCCGGGCCGGCCCATCGAACATCGCCAGGAAGCCGTCGCCCGTTGTACCGACCTCTCGGCCGCCGAACCGCTTCAGCTCGGACCGAACGACGTCTCGATGCGTCTCGAGGAGGGCGTTCCAATCTCGATCGCCCAGCCGGGCCGCGGTCTCGGTCGAGGTCACGATGTCGGTGAACAGGAGGGTCGCGAGGACCCGATCCGATGGCGGGCCGCTCCGCTGGCCGGTGAGGAACTCCTCGATCTCGCCGAGCACCGCGGCGGCATCCCCAAGCCCGGGGGTGATGATCCTCGCCGGGCAGTTCGACGAGCCGGGCTCCGGGGATCCGGGCGGCCATGAACTGCCCGCCGCCGATCGGGTTGATTCGATCGCCGCTCCGATGGATGACCAGCGTCGGCACGTGGATCGCGGACAGGACGGACCGGACGTCGACCCCGGTGTTCATGGCGAGATATGCCGCCGCCGAACCGAGGCTGACGCTCTGGCGCAGGAGCCGGGCCCACCACTCGATGAACTCCGCGTCCTGGAGTTGACCCGGCGCGAGGACATCCATGAACAGCGGCTGGCCCCAGTGCTGGCGCAGGTCGTCCTGGAAGGCCGCCCACTCCTCTGCTGACGGCCCCCACGGGTGGTCGTCCGTGCGCAGCCGTCGGGCGTAGGTGTTGATCAGCACGAGGCGATCGGTGCGATCGGGGTATGTCGCCGCGAAGAGCGCCGCGAGCGGACCGCCATCGGATGCTCCGATGAGGGCCGCGCGCGTCGCGCCGACGTCGTCGAGCACCGCCCGGACGTCGTCCGCCCGCTGCTCCGGGCCCGGAAGCTCGGCGGGCGGGACCCGGTCGGACAGGCCGATCCCGCGCTTGTCCATGACGATGAGCCGGCAGATCGAGGCCAGCTGGCGATAGAAGTGAGCGAGCCCCGCGGGTACTCCAGGGCCAATTCCACGTGCGACGGGAAGCCAGGCACCATCATCACGTCGAGGGGTCCGTTCCCAGCGACCCGGTAGGCGATCCCCGCGTCACCGCTCGGGCGTAGCGAGTCGTCGGGGATCGACTGGCGTCTGACACACTCACCTCGCCGCGGCTCCCGCGCGCCCTCGGACGCCTGTCGTGGATCGTCGTGGATCGCGATTGGAGCCCGTCGAGACTACCGTGGAGGGATGCCCTTGTCGACGTTGGGGCGACGGGCGCTCGATGCCTGCGCTCGCCGTCATCACCGCGTTCCTCGGCGGGGCGGTCGTCATCGTCCTGATAACTTCGAGCACCTCGGTTGATCGGGATCGACCCCGCCGGGGCGATCGGCGGCGCCGTCGGCGAGATGCTCCGGGGCTACAGGGGCGATGCTGTCAGGAGCGATCGGCGATCGGGCCAGGTGGTGACCGCCGTCCAGACGGCGACCCTCGCGACATCGCGACCGCGATCCGGCCGATCACCGAGACCTTGGTCGGCACGACCCGCTGATCTGCGTCGGCCTCGCCCTGGCGGTGTCGTTCCACGCCGGGCTGATCAACCTCGGCGCCGACGGGCAGTTCCTGATGGGCGGCCTCGGCGCGACGATCGCGACGATCCTGCTGGCTGACCACCTGCCGGCTCCCTGATCTGGTTGTAGCGCTCGCGGCAGGGGGTCAGGGGCGGGGCCGCCTACGGCTTCGTCCCGGGCTTCCTCAGGCGCGGACCGGTGCCCACGAGGTCATCACGGCGCTGATGCTCCTTTATTACATCGCGCCAGCGATCCCGTTCCTGGCCCTTCGCTCGCCGGTGTTCTCCCAAGCCTGAATCCGATCGCTGGACATCCCGCTGGTCATCGACCTGCCGACGATTCGACTCGACTGGGGCTTCGGCGTCGCCCCGGCGGCGGCCGTCGTGTCCTTCCTGCTCTTCCAGGACGACGCTCGGGTTCGAGCTTCAGCGCCGGCTTCAGCCGGACGGCGGCTACCACCAGCGCCAGGATGCGATCGAGGCAGGGCGATCGTCTGGCCCCATGTCGCTGTCCGAGGCCTTGCCGGCTTTGGGCGCCGCGCTGGTCGCCCTCGGGCCGGTCGGGCGGATGTCGCCGTCGGGCGGCATCGGCTTCGTCGCCCTCGCTGCTGGCCCTCTCATCGCGGGTCTGCGACCGACGGCGTCGTGCTCGTGGCGCTACTGTTCGGGGCCCTCAACACCGGCGCCACGAACATGGTCATCGAGACCGGGATCCCGTTCGACCTGCTGGTCGTCATCATCGCCTTGGCGTGCTGTTCGTTGCCGCGCCCGGCCTCATCCGCTCGATCTGGCGGGTCCGCTGGACGGGATCACGGCATGGGGAGTTTGGTCCGGATGATCCACCACGAGCGCCTGCCCGACACCCCGAGCTCCGAGGTTCGAACTGCGACACGCCGCCAGCGACCGGCCGATGCTGGTGACGGTCGGCGAGCGGGTGCTGTACGCGATCGACGGACTCGGG
>JAOSJK010000010.1 GCA_027494135.1 Acidimicrobiia bacterium
GCTCGGCGGTGGCGATAGCCAAGAGCAGCACGATCCCCGGTTCGTCGCGCCGACCGATCCCGATCGACGCGCGGTAGCGTTTGTGGCGCCGACGGCGGCATGGCCCGCGAGCCTCGCTCGCTCGCGATTCCGCGATGGAGACGACATGAAGCGCTCTCGGTTCCGGAGACTGTTCCTGCTCGTCACGGTGCTCGCACTCGTCGCGGCGGCGTGCGGCGACGACTCGGGCGACGCGGCGGAAGACACGATCGAGGAGCTCGAGAGCGAGGTCGCCGACCTCGAAGGTCAGGTCGCCGAGCTCGAAGCCGCCAACGATGCGCTCGTCTCCGGAGCCGCGGATCTCGCCGATTCGGTCGGCGGGATGGCGAACCTCATCGGTTCCGATGCCGAGTCGGCGCGCGACGGGCTCCTGGCTCGAGGCCTCGCCGTCACGACGGTCGACGAGTCGAACATCGACGTGGCATCCGGAACCGTCGTCGGACAGCTCCCCGAGCCCGGCATACCCATCGTGCAGGGATCATCCGTCGTTCTCTACGTGGCAGCGGACGTGCCATGGACGTCGGTTCAGGTGTTCCGTGGGAGTGAGCCGAGACAGACGACGCCCGTGCTGCTCGACGGCGCCGAGGCGAGGATCAACTTCGCATTCACAGGAGAAGGCGAGAACACGATCACGCTCGAGGATCCCGACGGCGGGATCATCGAACAGCTCGTGGGGGTCGTCGGCCCTCGAGCCGCTTCCGTGCCGGTCGACTACTCGGGGAGTACGTGTTCACGATCGGCATGGAGAATGCCTCGAACTGGTCGCTCGAGGTGCAGAAGCGGTAGCGGAACCGGCGGAGGCGGCAGCGAGGACGCTGGAGCCCCCGACCGCGCTCACCGTCCTGTTCGTCGTCTGGATCGCGTCGTTCCTCGTCCCTTGGGGCGTCTACCAGCTCGACGAGACCGGGAGCCCGGTCCCGGAAACCACGAGGACCTCGGCTCCTGACAGCGACGCGGCGGAGGGCGAGCGTTGCGTCGACGAGACGCTCGAGAACCAGTCTCGGCTGCTCTGAGCGGCGCCGCCGCGAGGCCTCCACGGCATCGAGAGCCCGCTCGACTCGACGATCCCCCGAGCCATGACGCACTGCGGCACGGCTCGATCATCGAGCGGTTCGCGCCATGACCGAGCGCGGTCGCTTCCGAAGGAGCGACCGCGCTCGGTCGGCGATCGACGAATGGCCTCGGGAGCCGGGGAGTCCACTCAGCCGAGGGCTCTGGCCTTTGCCTGCTGGAACTCGGATTCGTCGATCACCCCGCGATCGCGGAGGTCGGCCAGCCGCGCGATCTCCTCGGCGGCGCTCGCACCGCCAGACCCCGTCGCGACGTCTTGCACGTACTGGCGGAACCTGGCTTCCTGCTGCACTGCTTCCCGCATCGACCGGTCCTGCATCTTGCCGCCGCGAGCGATCAAGTACACGAACACCGCCAGGTACGGCAGGACGATGATGAAGATCGTCCAGAGCGCCTTGCCCCATCCGGATAGGTCGTCGCTGCGGAAGATGTCGCTGATCACGACGATCAGCAACCAGATCCAGATGAAGAACAAGAAGAACCAGAGCATGGACCAGAACACCTGCCCGGTCCCGAACTCTGCGATCACCATGGCTACCTCCCGGAGTGACGGTACGAGCGGCGCCCTGACCACGGTCGTCCGCGGTGACGCGGAGCGCGCGCAGCGGTCAGGATCGGGCCCGCGGGGGTGGATCGACACCACCCGCGGGAGGGTGGTAGTGCCGGTACGCGGCGTGTGTAGGGCCTCACCCGACCTGGCCGAGCACCCGGTGACCTCTACGATCTGCGGGTGCCCGACCGCGCGCGGCAAAGGGGGGTGTCCCGTGAGCGTCTGGGAGGCGCAGACACCACAGTGGCCCGAGTCGCCGCTCCTGAGAGCGAAGCTGCGCACGAGATCGCCCGCTCGAGGTTACGTGAATCGACCTCGCCTGATGCAGCTGCTCGACGAGGTCAGCTCGGCACCATTGACGATGATCGTCGCTCCCGCCGGGACGGGCAAGACCGCACTGGCGGCCGCATGGACGGCCGAGTCCGATGCGCAGATCGTGTGGTTCTCGTTGGAGGAGGGCGACCGGGACGCGTGCAGCTTCTGGACCGGTCTCCTCGCCGCGCTCGAGGACGTGGCGCCGGGATGCAGCAGGGCCGCCAGCTCCTACCTCCGCCAGCCCGGTGCCCGTCTCCCCGAGGTCGTCGGCGCAGTTCTCGACGAGCTCGAGAGCGCGCCGCGGCCCACGTCGTTCGTGGTGATCGACGACCTGCACCTGGCCGACACGGAAGCGGTCGGTGCATCCCTCTCCCTCTTGGTCCGGTACCTGCCGGAATGGCTCCACGTGATCGCCATCTCCCGCCACGAGCTCGAGATGCCGCTCGATCGCCTTCGGTCGCTGGGTCGGCTCGGCGAGATCCGGTTCGCCGAGCTCCGTTTCTCGGACGAGGAAGCCCGAGAGATGCTGACCCGGCTCAGCCCCGACCTCTCCGACGCGGAGATCGAGGCGATCACAGAGCGGGCCGGAGGCTGGGCGACGGGACTCCAGCTCGCGAGCATCACCACTCGATCGCGGCGTGCCCAGCTCGTGCTGGACGGACCGCTGTTTCGCGACCGTCTCCTAGTGGACGACTACGTGCTGCGCGAGGTGTTGGCGGGCGAGCCCGCGGAGCTCGTCGACGTCCTGCTCGACGTTGCTCCCGTCGAGCGGATCCCACCGGAGCTCGCGTGCGAGCTCGCCGGTCGGAGTGACGCCGAGGCCCTGTTGCGGCAGGCCGAGGCCCACAGCCTGTTCGTCGCTCGTATCGCCCCCGAGGGCTGGTACACGATCCACGCGCTGATTCGTGGCGCCCTCGTCGCAGAGCTGGCCCGGCGTTCCCAAGCGCGGTTGGCCGAGCTCCACCGGATCGCCGCCCAGTGGTTCGAGCAGGTAGGGGGAGGTGCGCGCCGCCCTCGGCCACTGGTTGTCCGCCGGTCGTCCGCGGGACGCGTTGCGCCTGCTCGCCGACGCCAACGCCGACCTTTACGACGCCGGTCTCGAAGCCACCATCTCTTCGACCCTCGCCGCCATCCCCGATGACGTGGTCCACACCGACCTCTCGGCGATGCTCGACAGCGCCTGGGCGCATCTGTTCGTGGCCCGCCGGCGCTTCCTGGACCTCGTAGAGCACATGTCCTTCCGGGTCGGTGCTGACGACGTGGGGGATGTCGTCGAGCGCGCTCGCCTGGCGATGTTGCGCTCGATCGCCGCGACGATCGATGGTGGCTGGGACGACGGTGAGTCACTGGCTCGTGAGGCGATCGCGCTGCTGGGCGATCAGTGGCCGCAAGATCGCGTCGGAAGGTTCGCCTGGAACATGGTGGCTCGCTGCGTCGCGCTTTCGGAGCGCTGGGACGACGAGGCCGACGAGGTGACGGCGGCGCGGCGCGCGGTCGGTGTCGCAGCCGAACGCAGACTGGCCTACGAGGGCACCCGGGCGCTGGGGCTCGCCCTCGCCGGACGTCCGGTCGATGCACTGCGCACGACGGCCGGAGTCCGCCGCGCGGCTGACATCGTCAATCGGGGCGTCCTGCGTGCCGAGTTGGCGTTGGCCGACGCCATCGCCCATCGGGAGCTCGGAGATCGCCGACGAGCGGTACCGGAGCTGCACGAGCTCGCCGAGACGCGATCGGAGGCGATGCTCTTCTGCCAGCTCTACGCCGTGGTCGAGCTGTCGCACGCCCGCTTGGACGAGGGTGATGTCGAGGGTGCCCGGTCCGAGTTCGCTCGGGCCGAGGAGCTCATCGCCACCGAGTCATTCGGTCCCGGTGGGCGAACCTGGTTGGGGCGGCTGGGAGTGCTGCTGGCGATCGCCGACGATGATCTCCGCACTGCCCACGAGTGGGTCGAGACCATCGCCGACCCCTTCTGGAGGGACACGAGCACGGCCAGGATCCATCTCGCAGCCAACGATCGTGCGGCCGCCAACGACGCACTCGATGCGTTGGTCCCGCGATGCGTCCGGCACGAGGTCGTGGCGACGTTGCTGCGCGCGCGGGCCGCGGACGAGCAGGAGGAGTCGGTCAAGCTCGCTGCGGCTGCCGTCGAGGCGGCGAGCGGCAACGGCCTGCTGCAGACGGTGGCGTCGGAGGGTCCGCTCGCCGTCGAACTCGTCGAGCTCGCGTCATGGCGGCCGCCGGCCGACTGGATGGACCGCCTGCGTCGAGCCGCGGCCGAAGGCCAGCGCCGATGGCCCCTGTTTCCGTTGACGCTGAGCGAGCCGCTGACCCGCCGCGAGCGCGACGTGCTGCGCTTCCTCCCCAGCCGGCTCACCGTGCGGGAGATCGCCGACGAGCTCTTCATCTCGGGGAACACCTTGAAGTTCCACCTCAAGCTGATCTACCGGAAGCTCGGGGTCAGCTCCCGCGCCGAGGCAGCAGAGATCGCGCGCCGAATGGCGGATCACCTCCAGGATCCCTAGCCGCCGCGGAGGATCTGCGCCTTCTGCGATTCGAACTCCTCGGCCGACAGCAGACCACGAGCCCTGAGGTCGGCCAGCTCCTTGAGCTGCTCCACGGGGTCGACGAGCAGCATGATCCACGCGTCCTGCGGGCGGAGGGCCGCACCGGTCGGCGGCGAGACGATGCGGTAGAGGTCACGACGCGACAGGTCGATCCGTCTCATCGCTGCCTCTTCTGATCGAGCAGGTCGCGGCGCCGAGCCATCGCGGCCTCGACGCGGGCGCGTGGGATCCGCTCTCCGGCGACGATCTCACCCGCGGCCGAGCGCACCGCAGCCAACAACCGTTCCGCCCAACGATCCTCGACGACGACGACGACCGCTGCCCTGCCGGGCGTGACCGCGCCCGATAGCAGCTCGATGTCGGCGTCGCTCAACATCCCTCCGACCTCGCCGTCGACCGAGGCCAGACCGGCCAAGCTCGCGACCGCCTCGACCTCGAGGACCGTGATCCCATGGTCGGCACTCTCGACCGCGATCAGATCGAGGATGGTCACCGCCTCGGAATCGACCAGATCGGCCAGCGCCGGTACCAGCATCGCCGTCGCGTCGAGATCGGGCACCGCGATGACCATGTACTCGACGAGCTCTCCCCGGAACGGCTCGGAGCCTCGAAGGTGGGTCAACCCCTCACCTCGACGATCACGCCGCCTTGGCGGTGCTGGGGATGAGCGCAACTCTCTCCGATGCCACGGTTCCCCCTCGACGCTCGCGACGGACTCTGGGATGGACAGGATGGACCGGGAGCGGACCGGAGGGGACCACCCCGCAAGGGGTGGTTCGATGCGATCGGCTGCTGCCCCAGCCGGGGCACCAAGAGGTGGTGGTGGAGCACGGGCCGTCGGATCGATCCACCCGGTGAAGGGTGGGGCGGTCCCACCCAGGCTTCCCGGACCATTCGAGCGCTGGCGAGGCGCGACGGGCGTCACAGCCCGAATCAGCGACGAACCCGCCGCCGCGGCGGCGGTGCCCGGCCTCCGATCACGCGGCCGGCGGCGCTCGAACCGCGAGGTGGCGGTCATGACCAGCCCGGTGGAGTCGACCAACGGCGCGGGCGCGACGACGGAGCTGAACGTCCGCCAAGCGGCGTTCATCGGCGTGGGTGCGATGGTCGGCGCGGGGATCTTCGCCCTGCTCGGGTCGGCCGGCGAGGTCGCCGGCGCGGCGGTGTGGATCTCGTTCCTGATGGCCGGAGGCGTCGCCGGATTGCAGGGCTACTCCTTCGCGAGGTTCGGCGCGCGCTATCCGTCGGCGGGAGGGCTGCTCGAGTACGTCGTGCGGGGGTTCGGGAACGGGCACGTCACCGGAGTCATCGCGTGGCTGCTGCTCTCGGCCAACGCGATCGTCACGGGCATGGTCGCCGTCTCCTTCGGCAGCTACGCCAGCTCGGTCGTGGCCGACGGAGGTGAGCCCTGGATCAAGGTGTTCTCGGTTGCCGTGGTGCTGGTCATGACGACCCTGAACGTGCTCGGCTCACACGTGGTGGCCAGGGCTCAGACGGTCGTGGTCTACGTCGTGATCGGGATCCTGACGGCGTTCGCTGTGGCCACACTGGTCAATCTGGACACGGACCTTCTCGCCTTCTCCGGTTACCCGGGGCTGGCCGACATCGTGTCCAGCGTCGCCCTCACGTTCTTCGCGTTCCTCGGGTTCGGTGTCGTCACCTTCACCGCCAAGGACCTCGGCGACCCGGCCCGGGAGCTGCCGGGAGCCCTGTCCCTCGCCCTCGGGATCGCCACCGCGATCTACGTCGCCGTGGCCCTGGGCGTGTTCGGAACCCTCACCGTCCAGGAGGTGATCGACTCCGGAGGTACCGCGTTGGCGGTCGCCGCCGAGCCGGTTCTGGGCCGAGCGGGCTACTGGATGATGACGGTGACCGCGCTGTTCGCCACCGCGGGCGCCACCAACGCCGGGCTCTACCCGGCCGTCGGGCTCTGCGAGCAGATGGCCGAACACGGCCAGTTCCCCCGACCCTCGGTCGGCGGATCGGCGGCCGGCTGCCGGGCGGGCTCGTGGTCACCGCGGCGATCGCCGGCGTGCTGGCGCTCGGTTTCGACCTGTCGTCTATCGCGTCGATCGGCAGCGTGATCGCGCTCGTCGTGTTCGCGCTGGTCACCGTGGCCCACCTGCGTGCCCGGGCCGAGACCGGCGCCCGCCTGTCGATGCTCCTGGCCGCGTTGGCCAGCACGATCGTCGTCCTGATCACGTTCGTGTTCACCACGCTCGTGGAGGAGCCGGGCACGGCGATCGTGCTGGCTGTGATCCTCGTGCTGAGCGTGGTGCTGGACCTGCGGTGGAAACACGTCCGCGGGGCAGCGACGATCGTCGACGTGTCGCCTGCCGACGGATGAGCCGACGGGCTGCCCGCCCGGCTCGTCGGCAACCACCCTGTGACGGGTGGGGACCCCCTACCCGGCCCATTCGTAGCGTCGGTGACAGCCGCGCATGCCGGCGCCCGATCTGCCTCGAGCTCAGGGTGGTCTCGATGTACAACCTGCGCAACCGCAGCTTCGTGAAGGAGATCGATTTCGAGCCCCGGGAGCTCCGGTATCTGCTGCAGCTGTCGGAGGCGCTCAAGATCGCGAAGTACGCCGGAACCGAGACCAGGCGTCTCGACGGCAAGGAGATCGCGCTGATCTTCGAGAAGTCGTCGACCCGCACCCGGTCGGCGTTCGAGGTCGCCGCGTTCGACCAGGGGGCGCACGTCACGTATCTCGACCCGTCGGGATCCCAGCTCGGGCACAAGGAGTCGGTGGCGGACACCGCCCGCGTGCTCGGACGTATGTACGACGCCATCGAGTTCCGTGGCAATCGCCAGAGCGACGTTGAGGAGCTGGCCCAGCACGCGGGCGTTCCCGTCTACAACGGCCTCACCGACGAGTGGCATCCCACGCAGATGCTCGCCGACTTCCTCACCATGCACGAGGCGAGCGGCAAGCCCTACGACGCCTTGGCGTACGCATTCGTGGGTGACTGCCGATTCAACATGGGACGCTCGCTGCTCGTCATGGGGGCTCTCATGGGCACCGACGTCCGCTTGGCCGGACCCACCGAGCTCCAGCCTCCCGACGACGTCGTGACCCTCGCACAGGAGATCGCCTCCCGGACCGACGCACGGATCGCGATCACCGACGATGCCGGCGAGGCCGTGTCCGGGGTGGACTTCGTGCACACCGACGTCTGGGTGTCGATGGGCGAGTCCAAGGATGTGTGGGCCGAGCGGGTGCGGCTTCTCACCCCGTACCAGGTGAGCTCCGCCCTCCTGGAGAAGTCGGGCAACCCGAAGGTGAAGTTCATGCACTGCCTCCCCGCCTTCCACGATCCCAACACGACGGTCGGGCGAGAGATCATGGAACACACCGGGATGAGCCAGGGCCTCAGAAGTCACCGGTGAGGTCTTCGAGTCCGGCGCCAGCATCGTGTTCGACCAGGCAGAGAACCGGCTGCACACGATCAAGGCGCTGCTCGTCGCCACGCTCGGGAGCTGAGGACCCGCCGTGCGCATCCTCGTCGCCCTGGGCGGCAACGCGCTCCTGAAGCGCGGCGAGCCCATGACCTCGGAAGTGCAACGGGCCAACGTGCGGACGGCGGCTCAGGCGCTCGCACCCGTGGCCGAGCACCATGAGCTGGTCCTCTCCCACGGCAACGGCCCCCAGGTCGGCCTGCTCGCGCTGCAGGCCGCCGCCTACGAAGACGTCGAGGCCTACCCGCTGGACGTGCTCGGCGCGCAGACAGAGGGGATGATCGGCTACCTGATCGAGCAGGAGCTCGGCAACCTGCTTCCGGCCGACGTTCCGTTCGCCACGCTGCTGACGATGATCGAGGTCGGCGCCGACGACCCTGCCTTTGCCGACCCGACGAAGTTCGTCGGTCCCGTCTACGAGGATGCCGAAGCCGAGGCACTCGCCGCCGAGAAGGGCTGGTCGTTCAAGCGCGACGGCGAGCGCCTACGCCGCGTGGTCCCGTCCCCGGCTCCCAAGCGGATCTTCGAGATCCGTCCCATCCGTTGGCTGCTCGATCGCGGCGTCGTGGTCATCTGCGCCGGCGGCGGTGGGATCCCGACGACGTTCGTACCCGGCGAGGAACGGACACTCGCCGGGATCGAGGCCGTCATCGACAAGGACCTCGCCAGCGAGCTGCTGGCCAGAGAGGTCGGGGCCGACCTGTTCGTGATGGCGACGGACGTCGACGGTGTGTACGAGGGGTGGGGTACCCCCGAGCAGTGGCGCCTCGATCGCATCACTCCGGACGAGCTGAGGGACCGGACGTTCGCGTCGGGATCGATGGGCCCCAAGGTCGATGCCGCGATCCGGTTCGTGGAGGCGACCGGACGGCGAGCCGCCATCGGCTCGCTCGACGACATCGAGCAGATCGTCGAGGGCTGTGCCGGCACCAGCGTCGTGCCGGCGACTCAGGAGGAGGACGGTGATGGCTGAGTTCGGCGTGCACACGGAGGTGGGCAAGCTCCGCAAGGTGATGGTCCACCGGCCCGAGCTGAGCCTACAGCGGCTCACCCCCTCCAACCACGACGAGCTGCTGTTCGATGACGTGCTGTGGGTGGAACGGGCCCAGTACGAGCACGACCAGTTCGTGGCGCGCATGCGAGAGCGCGACGTCGAGGTCTACCTCCTCTCGGACCTGCTCGCCGAGGCCATCGCGGCGAGCGCCGAGGCCCGAGAGCGCATCATCGGGCTGGTCGCGTCCGAGTACACGGTGGGGTTGTCGCTGGTGGACGAGGTCCGCGCCCTGCTCGGCGAGCTCGCTCCGGAGCAGCTGGCGGCGCATCTCATCGGAGGATTGACCGTTGCCGAGGCGGGCTTGGATCCCTCCCAGGCCGCCAAGGTCTCGCTCATCGGCGCCGCGATGGACGACACGAGCGCGTTCGTACTCCCGCCACTTCCGAACACGCTCTTCACCCGGGACTCGTCGTGCTGGATCTACGGAGGCGTGTCGATCAATCCGATGTACTGGCCGGCTCGCAGGCGCGAGGCGTACAACGTCGCGGCCATCTACCGGGCCCATCCGATGTTCGTCGACGCGGACTTCTCGTTCTGGTACCCGCCGGAGGGCCCCGACGGTCGCTTCGAGATCGCCGATTTCGGACTGGCCTCCCTCGAGGGCGGCGACGTCATGCCCATCGGCAACGGCGCCGTTCTCATCGGCATGAGCGAGCGCTCCACGGGCCGGATGATCGAGCACGTGGCCAATGCGCTCTTTGCCGCGGGTGCGGCCGAGCGAGTCATCGCCGCCGTCATGACCAAGGACCGCGCCCACATGCACCTGGACACGGTCTTCACGCTGCTCGACCACGACAAGGTGACGGCGTACCCGAAGGTCGTCGACGCCATGCGGGCCATCAGCCTGCGTCCCGGAACCAGCCCCGGCGACTTCCACGTCACCGTCGAACCCGACTTCCTCACCGCCGTCGCCGACGCCCTCGGGGTGAAGGAGCTGCGCGTCGTCGAGACCGGGGGTGACCAGTATCAGCAGGAACGGGAGCAGTGGGACGACGGCAACAACGTCGTCGCCCTGGAACCCGGCGTGGTGATCGCTTACGAGCGCAACACCTACACGATCGCCAAGATGCGTGAGGCCGGCGTCGAGGTGATCGAGATCGCCGGCTTCGAGCTCGGCAAGGGTCGCGGCGGGGGGCACTGCATGACATGCCCGCTGCTTCGGGACCCGGCGTAGGGGGCGGCGACCGTGTCGAGCCGCCACGTGCGCTGGATCATCGTCGTGATCGTCGTCCTCGCCATCGTCGCCCTGCTCGCCTATCGGCGCAACGACCCGGGTGACGGCGGACGCGTCCCGGACCCCGAGGACGTGACGGCCGTCCGGGTGCTGGCCGGCGCCGACGGACGGTCCGAGTAGCCGAGGGGATCACCATGTCGAGCGATGTCACCACCTCCCAAGGTCGACCGGGAGAGGAACCGTCCGCGGGCTCCGGCACCGAGGGGCACGGGCCGCGTTTCACGCTGCCCTCCGCCTACACGATCCTGTTCGCGCTGATCGTCATCACGGCTCTCGCCACCTGGATCATCCCCGCCGGCCGGTACGCGCTCGACCCGGACGGATCGCCGATTCCGGGGAGCTACGAGGAGGTCGACTCCAGCCCTCAACGGATCGTCGTCGACTCGTTGGAGGCGCCGATCAACGGGCTCTACGGCATCGAGGACGCCACCACCGGCAACGTCGACGTGTTCAACAGCGGCGAGCTGTTCGGGGCGATCGATGTCGCCCTGTTCGTCCTGGTGATCGGCGGCTTCATCGCCATCACCATGAGGACGGGAGCCATCCAGGCCGGAATCGCGCTGCTGGTGCAACGCCTCCGGGGGGCACGAGCGTCTGATGATCCCCATCCTGATGGTGGTCTTCGCCATCGGGGGAACCACCTTCGGGATGGCCGAGGAGAGCCTGGCCTTCTACGTGCTCATCATCACGGTGATGATCGCGGCCGGCTACGACGCCCTCACCGGCGCGCTGGTCATCCTCCTCGGCTGCGGCATCGGGGTGCTCGGTTCGACCGTCAACCCGTTCGCCACCGGCATCGCCTCCGGCTTCGCGGACGTCTCCCTCAGCGACGGTCTGGTCCTGCGACTCGTCGTCCTGATCGTCGGGTTGGCCATCGGCATCTGGTTCGTCATGCGCTATGCGGAGCGAGTGCGCCGTGATCCGTCCACGTCGCTCGTGTACGACATGAAGCAGGCCAACGAGCAGCACTTCGCGGCCACGGTGGACGCCGACACGGGCGCGGTCGTGCTCACCGGCACCCACAAGGTCGTGCTCACGGTGTTCGCCGCCGCCTTCCTCGTGATGGTCTACGGCGTGATCCCCTGGGAGGAACTTGGCATCGGCCTGCCGACGCTGTGGTGGTGGTTCCCGGAGATGACAGCGTCGTTCCTGCTGTTCGCCATCCTCATCGGGCTGATCGGTCGGATGAGCGAAGGAGAGCTCACGACGACCTTCGTGGACGGGGCCCGCGACCTCCTCGGTGTGGCGCTCATCATCGGCATCGCCCGCGGCATCACGGTCGTCATGAACAACGGTCAGATCACCGACACCGTCCTGAACTGGGCCGAGAGGGCACTCGGTGACGTGGGCGAGGCCGCGTTCGCGGTCGTGATGTACCTGCTCTTCCTTCCTCTGTCCTTCCTGATCCCGTCGTCCTCGGGTCTGGCGACCGTGTCGATGCCGATCATGGCGCCCCTGGCCGACTTCGCGGGCGCCGACCGCAGCCTCGTCGTCACCGCTTACCAGAGTGCCTCGGGGTTGTTGAACCTCGTGACGCCCACGTCCGCGGTGGTCATGGGCGGGCTCGCCATCGCCCGTGTGCCGTACGGGACCTACCTCCGCTACGTGTGGCCGCTGCTGGCGATCCTGGGTGTGCTCACGATCGTCGTCTTGACGCTCGGGGCGCACGTTCCGTGAGGTGGCGACCCGCGTCGGCCCGACGCTCGCGTGGGGGGAGGGCTCGCCGATGAGCAACCACGGAGCGGCCGGGAACCGTCGGGCGCGGATCCGCAAGCGGCTCCTCGTGACGCCTGGAGAGCCGGCGGGCCTGGCTGGACGGGACACCGCGTGGACGGGCGGCAAGGAGTTCGAGAGACTGTCGGCGGACGACCTCGACGACACGGCCAAGAAGGTCCGGAACGCGGGCGTCGAGCGGCTGAGCGAAGCCCAGGAGCTGCTGTGGGCCAGCGACACGTACGCCCTGCTCGTCGTGTTCCAGGCGATGGACGCCGCCGGCAAGGACTCGACGATCGAGCACGTCATGACGGGGGTGAACCCCCAGGGCGTCCGGGTCGTGTCCTTCAAGCAGCCGTCGAGAGAGGAGCTCGACCACAACTTCCTGTGGCGGGTCTGGAAGGCGGTCCCTGAACGCGGCCAGATCGGCATCTTCAACCGGTCCCACTACGAGGAGGTCGTGGCCCTGCGGGTGCATCCCGGGTGGCTCGACCGGCAGCGGATCCCGGGAGTGAAGCCCGGTCGGGCCCTCTGGCGCGAGCGGTACGAGGACATCAACGCGTTCGAGCGGCATCTCGACCGCAACGGCACGAAGCTCGTGAAGTTCTTCCTCCACGTGTCCAAGGAGGAGCAGCGGCGACGCTTCCTGGCTCGCTTGAACCGGCCGAACAAGGAGTGGAAGTTCAGCGCCGGCGACGTCGCCGAGCGGCGCCGCTGGGACGAGCACATGGACGCCTTCGAGGAAGCGATCACCGCGACGTCGACGAAGTGGGCTCCGTGGTTCGTGATCCCGGCCGACAACAGGCACGTGATGCAGGCGATGGTGGCCGTGATCCTGGCGGAGACGATCGAGTCCCTCGACCTCGCGTGGCCGTCGGTGTCCGACGAGGACCGCAGGGCTCATGCCGAGGCTCGACGGGAGCTCGAAGCCGAGGCCGACGAGGTCACCGAGAAGGATACCTGAGATGACCACCATCGACCGCAGCGTCGCCGAGCAGAGCTGGCACACGCTGTCGACGGAGGACGTACTCGCCCGCATCGGTGTCGATCCGCAGGCCGGCTTGGACCGCGAGGAAGCCCAGCGTCGGCTCGCCGAGTACGGCCCGAACGAGCTGCCGGCCGATCCTCCTCCGAGCGTGTGGACGGTTGCGCGCGGGCAGCTCGCGAACCCGATGAACATTATGCTCGTGATCGTCGCCGTCGCGAGCCTCGCGATCGAGCAGGTGGCGACGGGCACCGTCGTCGGCGCGCTCGTGCTCTTCAACGTCGTCATGGGCTCGAATCAGGAGCTGAAAGCCCGTGCGAGCGTCGACGCGCTCGCTCAGCTCCAGGTACCCCAGGCTCGCGTCCGGCGTTCCGGTCGCACCGAAGAGATCGCCGCGACCGACCTCGTTCCGGGCGACATCGTGCTCGTGGAGTCTGGTGACCTCGTCCCCGCCGACGGGCGCATCCTGACGTCGGCGTCGCTCGAGGTACAGGAGGCGGCGCTCACCGGTGAGAGCGCGCCGGTGCCGAAGGACGCAGCGGCACTCCCCGCCGGAGACGTCGCGCTCGGAGACCGCACGAACATGGTCTTCCAGAACACCCAGGTCACCCGCGGGTCGGCGACGTTCGTCGTCGTCGCGACCGGCCAGTCGACGCAGATGGGCCGGATCGCCGACATGGTGAACGCCACCGAGCGGACACGGTCGCCGCTCCAACGGGAGCTCGACGGGCTGACGAAGCTCTTCGGTTTCCTCGCGTGGTCCGCGGTCGCCGTCATCGCCGTCGTGGGGATCGTCCGCGACAACGAAGGTGAGACGCTCCTGTTGCTGTGCATCTCGACCGCGATCTCGTCCATCCCGACCGGCCTACCGACCTTCGTGCAGTCGATGCTGTCGTCCGGCGCACGGCACCTCGCCGAGTCGAAGGCCGTCGTGCGATCGCTCACCGACGTCGAGACGCTCGGTGGGACGACTGCCATCAACAGCGACAAGACCGGAACGCTCACGATGAACGCGATGACCGCCACGACACTGCTCGCCGACGGTCGGTGGTTCCGCGTCGAGGGCGGCGGGTACCAGCGGCAAGGCGCGATCCTCGCCGCCGCCGGCGGCGAGCCGCCCGACTTCACCCGCCTCGCCTTGGGTCTGGTGCTGTGCACCGACGCGATCCTCGTCGACGACGAGAACATCATCGGTGACCCCACGGAGGCGGCGCTCGTCGTCCTCGCCGCGAAGACCGGCGTGGATGCGGAGGAGACTCGCCGGCAGCTCCCTCGTCGCGCCGAGGTCCCGTTCGACTCCGAGTACAAGTTCATGGCGACCTTCCACGACCGCCCGGAGTGGCTCACGGGCGGGCTGCTGACCCAGCCCCACTTCGTGTGCGTGAAGGGCGCGCCCGACGTTGTCGTCGGACGGTACAGCCATGCGCTCTGGCAGGGCCGGCAGGTGCTGATCGACTCGGTGCGCGACGAGATTCTCGACGCCAACCGCGAGCTCTCGGAGCGCGGGCTGAGGGTGCTCGCGTTCGCGGTGGCCGAGCTCGGGGACTCGGCGATAGAGGCGGCGACCGCCGATCCGATGGCCGAGGTCACCGATCTCGTGCTCGTCGCGCTCGTCGGCATCATCGACCCGCTACGGGCCGAGGCGGTCGATGCGGTACGCGTCGCACTCGACGCCGGGATCGACGTGCGCATGATCACCGGAGACCACACGGTCACCGCCCGCGCGATCGCCGACCAGCTCGGCCTCGGACCCGGCGTGATCACCGGCACCGACCTGGGACGGCTCTCCGACGCGGAGGTTGTCGAGCAGCTCCCGCAGCTGCACGTCTTCGGACGCGTCGCACCCGAGGACAAGGTGCGGCTCGCGCGGCTCATGCAGGACGCGGGGAAGTCGTCGCGATGACAGGTGATGCCGTGAACGACGCCGCGGCCCTCAAGCAGGCCGACATCGGCGTCGCGATGGGTAGCGGCTCCGAGGTCTCGAAGCAGGCCGCGAAGATCGTGCTCACCGACGACAACTTCGCGACACTCGTGCACGCCGTCGACCTCGGTCGCGACATCTACCGACGGATCTCCTCCTACATAAAGCTGCAGCTCACCATCCTCTCGTCGGTGCTCCAGCTCATGCTCCTCGCGACGATCCTGAACATCAACGACGGGATCGCGCTCTTCCCCATGCAGCTGCTGTTCTGCAAGTTCTTCGTCGTCGTCGCGGTCGTCGTCGGCTTCATCGCCGACGTCCCCGACCCGAGTGTCATGCAGCGACCACCACGCAGCCCGGGTTCGAAGATCGCGAATGCCCCCCAAGCGGTCCGATGGGCGATCGCCGGTCTCATCGTCGCCGGGACGGCCCTCGCCATGTTGGAGCTGGGGGCCGGGCGAGCCCAGCACCACCGACGGGTCGACCTCGATGACCATGGCGTTCGTGGTCGTCGCGTTCAGCGCTGTGAACTTCGGGCTCGTCTTGCGGCGCGAACGTGAGCCGGCATGGTCGAGCCCGGTCTTCCCCTACTTGGGCTGGATCATCCTCGGGTGGTTCCTCACCTGGGCCGCCGTCGAGCTGAACATGTTCCAGCGACTGCTCGACACCGTCTCGCTGACGGGTGCCCAGTGGGTGCTCGCACTCCTGCTCTCGACGCTCGCCCCGGCATTCGTGGCGGTCGACAAGGCCATCCAGCTGCGCCGGCTCGACCGCTCCCGATGATCGCCGGACACTGCGCCCGACTGGAACGGGTGGCCGCGCGTCCGAGCCGTGTCCCTGACCGCCCATCTTCCGATCCGAATCACCTGGAGGTTCGATGAGTGACGACGACGTGTTCGGGCCGATCGACTTCCTGCTCTTGGAGTTCCCCGACCGAGAACCAACTGGTGAGACGGCGGCGGCGCTCGTCGACCTCGTCGAGTCCGACACCATCCGCCTCTACGACCTCGCGGCGATCCGCAAGGACGCCAGCGGCATCGTCGAGGGCTTCGAGATCTCGGACCTCGGCTTCGCGGCGATCGCCGGTGCTCGCTCGGGGCTGCTGAGCGAGGACGACATCTCGGAAGCCGCCGTCGCGATGGAACCGAGCACCGTCGCGGTGCTGCTGGTGTACGAGAATCGCTGGGCGGTACCTTTCGTGCGCGCCGCGCACGGGGCGGGTGGGCAGGTGATCGCGAGCGCCCGGATCCCGGCCACCGACATCATGGCCGCGCTCGACGCGCTCGACGCCAGCAACTGAGAGGAGGAGCCATGCCCGGACTGCTCAGAGGAGTCGCTCGTACCGCCGTCGTCGCCGGCACCGCGAGCGCGGTGTCCGGCCGTGTGGCCCGGCGGCAGGCCGAGAAGTTCGCGGGCCGCGACCAGGCCATCGCGGCGAACCGCGGCGCCGGCTACGCGCAGGGCGTGCAGCACGCGTACGCGGAGCCGGTGCCGACCTCCGCTCCGCCGGCCGACGACCCCATCGCTCGGCTGAGGGAGCTCGCCGAGCTTCGCGACCAGGGAATCCTCACCGAGGAGGAGTTCGCCGCGCAGAAGGCGAAGATCCTCGGGGCCTGAGCGAG
>JAOSJK010000011.1 GCA_027494135.1 Acidimicrobiia bacterium
AGTTACGCATTGCTAAGGTTAACCTGGTAAGCTTTGGGACTAAGACTCCAGCACCTGTTCTGGTGCGCGCGCTTTGTGGCTCACGGTGCCGACCTCGTTCCTCGCGAACCGCAACACGGGCGGGCAGCCGCTCCCGGGATCTTCCATACGCGTTCCGCGGGTGCATCGACGCCGGCACCCCCGTTCGAGGATCCCACCTTCGGCGACGGCACCGGGTACGGCGGAGACGACCTCCGGATTCCTCCACGATCATCACGACCGGAGCTGACCGGCTCGTCGTCGTGCTCGTCACCTGTCGACGATGACCCGGACTGGACGAGCTTCCCGAAGGGCACGTTCACCGACGCCGGCGGCGACTCCGGACACAACCGGCTCAGACCTCCGCATCGTCGCCTGCTACAAAGGCCGCCGCTTCTGCCGGAACGGTGAACGGCGTCGCGATCGGCACCCTCCCGGGAGCGGCGGAGTTCTGGACGTCGATGACGCTCGCGCTGCTCCCGGCCGCGGTCGGCGCGCTGACCGTGAACCCGACGCCGGTCGCCGCGCCACCGCCATCAGCGTCCCCAACCGTCGCCGGACGCTCAGCCTCCCACCGACCCCCGCGGCGATCTCGGCGGCCATCCGCAACCGGCCGTCCAGATCACGCTCGAGGGCTGCTCTCGGTAGCGGCCGAGCTGGGCCTGACCGTCCCGATGCCGACAGTGGCCCTCGGCGCGCGCTCACGGCCGGGCCGGATCCAACGGTCATCACCGCAGTCGCGGCCGAGCCGACAGTCGCGATGACGCTCACGGTCAACCCGCCGCGGCAGCCGTGGCGGCGGCAGTGGCTGCGCCTGCGGTTGCCCCCGGCACGCTCCAGGTGAGCCCGGATGCGGTCGCTTCGCCGACCGCTGTCCCTTCGCCGACTCTGGGCCGGACGCTCACCGCCCGCCCGGCCGCCGTCATCGCGACACTGACCGTTCCTGCCCCGCAGATCAGCGCCGGACGCTCGACGTGGCCCCCGATGCGGTGGCGGCCCCGACAGCCGTCCCAGCCCCAGCAGTCGCTCGGGCTCTCGACGTCGCGCCGGACGGTGTCGCTAGCGACAGCCGGCATCCCAGCCCCGACCGTCGCACGCACGCTCGCCCTCAACCGGATCCGGTCACCGCCAGCGTCGTCGTCCCGGCGCCGCAGGCTGCCCGGACGCTCGAGGTCACCCCGGTGGCCGCGGTCGCGCAGACCGCTGTCGCTGACCCAGCGATTGCGCGCACACTGAGCGCCGCACCAGTGCCGGGGCAGGCCGGGATCGTCCTGCCAGCGCCGACGGTGACGGTCGCGGGGTGGGCCGATCACCGTCGCTCCGTCCGCGGTCGCCGCCACGGTCACGGTGCCGACGCCGACAGTGACCGTCGATCAGACGGTCGGCCCCGACGCGACGATCGCGGCGCTCGTAGTGCCGCAGCCGACTGTGACGCTCACGATGATCGTCCAGCCGGATTCGCTCGCCGGCACCCTCGCCGCCACGGCACCGGCGGTCGAGCTCGCGTATCAGACGGGCGGCGGGGCCGGTCATCTCGGTCACTCGTCGTGCCGGCCCCGCAACTGACTGCGCACAGGATCGGCAGCGATCCGCCAGTCACCGACAGGACGCGCGTCACCTATCCGGCCGGGCTGACCACGGCGGCAACCTGGCCGGCACGGCACACGGGTCACCGGACGGCGAGGCGCAACCCAGGCGGCCACAGCCCGCGGCCGGACACTCGTAACCCACGCGACGGGAGCCAGCGATGCCTGACGAGTTCGTCCTGCGCGAAAACGACACCCGCGTCGCCGATCACCGCGACCCTCCGCGACGAGAACGACGCCCCCGTCGACCTCGCCGGCGCAACCGTCACCTTCCGGATGATCCCCGTCGGCGGCGGCACCGCTAAGGTCGACGCGGCCGCGGTCAACGAGCAGAACGGCGACGGCTCCGACGGGTCGAAGGGAGACGTCAGCTACGCGTGGGTCGCCGGGAACACAGACACGGCCGGGCTGTTCCTCGGCTCCTGGGTCGTCACATTCGCCGGCGGCGCCGTCCAGACCTACCCGAACGGCGGCTACGTGCTGATCCGGATCACACCTGCGGTGATGGTGCTCGGGTCGAACTACACGACCGTCGAAGCCGTCAAGAAGACCCGGCAGCTGTCCGGCACCACCTACGCGGACGACGACATCCAGATCGCGATCGGCGCCGCCTCCCGGGCGATCGACCTGCTCACGAACCGCCACTTCTACCGAGACGACCCCGCCGACGCCCCCGTCGTCCGGCTACTACACGCCGAGCGCGGCCGGGCTCGTCCTGATCGACGACCTGATCCCCGACCCGGCCAACGAGGTCGCCACCGGCACCGTCTCGACGTTCACCGCCCTGACCGAGAACACCCAGTTCGTCTACGGGCCCCTGAACGCCGCCGCTGACGGCCGGCCGTTCACACGGCTCGAAGCGCTCACCAACGGTTGCTTCCCAGTCTGCGCCCGCTCCGTCCGGGTCACCGGCCGCTTGGCTGGCTGGCGATCCCCGAGGCGATCGAGCAGGCGACAGGGATCCCCCGCGTCGATGCTCATGCTTCGCCACCGCGAAGCGATCTACGGAGTCATCCTCGCCGGATCCGAAATCGGTGCGATCGCACGCATCGCCCGCGATCGACCCGCACGTGTCGATGCTGACCGCGGGCTACGTCCGGAGGGGTGGTCGGATGACCACCCCGGAATACGACGTCGTCGCCGTGTTGCGCCGCGGAATCGCCGACGCGCTCGCCCCGCTCACTCTCGGAGAGCAGGGCGGCCAAGTCCACCCGTACCGTCTCTCGTCACCGACGGCCCCGTGCATGTTCGTCACGCTCGGCGACCCGTCGGTCAGCTACGACGAGGCGGGCAACCGCGGAGTCGACCTGTACCGGCTCCGTATCGTCGCCTATGCCGGTGCGGTGGACGACGAACCGTCGCAGAGGATCCTCGACCGGTGGATCGCACCCTCAGGGGCCGCGTCCGTGAAGGGCCTCTGCGAGACGGACCCGACGCTCGGAGGCGTCGCGCTCGACCTGCGCGTAACCCAGGTGTCCGACTACCAGGTCGCGACCCGGGAAGGCGCGGGGGCCGTTCTCGCCGTCGTCTTCGACGTCGAGGTGTACGCGAGAGGAGTCAGCCAGTGAAGACATACCGAGTGGTCGGCTCGCAACCGTTCCACCGTCACAAGCCCGGCGAGGAGTTCCGGGCCGAGCTCCACGAAGCCCAGGAGACCCGGCTGGTCGGGATCGGCGTGCTCGAGGTCGTCTCGAGACCTCGCCGCGCCCGCCGACGGGTGACAAGGGCGGCCACGGCCGCAAGACCACCAACGACCGAGAAGGAGGCTAGTAGGCGATGTCGATCCTGATCCTCAAGGAGCCGCACGTCGAGGTCGACGGCGTCGACCTGTCGGATCACGTGACCGAGGTTCATGTGCAGCGTGAGGCCGAGGACGTCGAGACGACCGCGGCGGTAGCTCATCTGCAGCCGCTCGGGACGGAAGCGTGTCCAGGGCAAGCGCTCCGACATGTTCACGATCGTGTTCCAGCAGGACTTCGACGCCGGGTCGGTCGCATCCGTGATCGACAACCTGTTCGATTCCGGCGAGCTGTTCACCGTCAGCGTCACCCCGTACGACGACGTCGTGTCAGCCGCGAACCCGGAGTACCGGGGGACGTGCATCCTCACGACCGACTCGCCGATCGACGGTGCCGTCGGCGACCTGCTCACCGTCGAGGTCGACTTCCCGGTCAGCGGGATCATCGACAAGTACGTGACCGGGACGAGCTAACCCGGCGATGGCTGCCGGCGGGGTCAAGGTGAGCGGCCTGCGCGAGTTCACGTCCGCTGTCCGCAAGGCGCAGGGGAACACGTCGGTTGCTCGGCTCGGCGACGAGTTGAAGCGGCTGGCGGAACCCGTGCAGACAGCGACGAAGGGAAGCTCGGCAGGTACGGCGGCGACCCCGCCGGCGGCGTCCGGATCCGGCGGCGAGGCCTGAACGTCGCCGTCGAGCAGACGAAACGGAAAGTGACCGGGAAACGCGGCGACTTCGGGGCGCTCCAAATGAGACGGGCCTTCGTGCCTTCGCTCGAAGAGAACCGCGGCCAGATCGAGGCCGGCGTCGACCGGTGGCTCGACCAGAGCATCCGTGCCGCCGGACTGTGAAAGGAGATCAGGACAGATGACCGAGACCGCAACCGAATCCCCGCCGCAGAAGCCCACGGAGGAGGGCGTGCAGGGGATCACGATCGACGGAAAAACCTACCCGCTCGAAGACCTCGACTTCGACGACATCGAGTACCTCGAGGAATACACCGGCCAGCCGTTCTCGACGATCAACTGGGCCGCAGGGAAGACGTTGAAAGCGGCCGTCTTCGTGTTCCTGCGCCGCGACAACCCGGAGATCACCCTGGAGCAGGTCGGGAAGATGAAGTTCGTCGGCACGTTCCGGGGTGTCGTCGACCAGATCGCCCCGGTGACGGATGACGAGCCGGACCCTCAGACGGCCGCCGCCGCCGGCGACGACCCGAACCGGAGCGGATCGGCGGCGACCGGCTCTGGACCCCGGCTCTCTGCCGCCTCTACCCGGGCCTGATGCCGTGGCATGTCCGCCGGCTGAAGTTACGGCAGTGGTTCCAGATCCAGGCGGACGTGTCCGAGTTGCGACGCGAGATGAAACAGGCGAACAAGCCGCGGGGGCGCCACAGCCGCCCGGCCGAGGCGACGGTAGGAGCGTAGCTCGATGGCCCGTCAGATCCGCGTCGAGATCGTCGGCGATGCCGGCAGCCTGCAGAAGGCGTTCGGGCAGGCGGTCTCCGGTGCTGATGCGTTCGGTTCCCGGATGCAGTCGCTCGGCGCGTCCGTCCAGTCCGCCGGCCGGTCGCTCACCACCGGCCTGACCGTCCCGATCGTCGGGCTGGGCGCGCTGGCGGTGAAGGCCGCCTCCGACTTCGAGTCGTCGTTCGCCGGCGTCCGGAAGACCGTCGACGCGACAGAGCCGGAGCTGCAGGCGTTGGCGCAGGGGTTCCGGGACATGGCGAAGGAGATCCCCGGTCTCGTCAACGAGCTGAACGAGATCGGTGAGGCGGCCGGGGCGCTGGGGATCGAGAAGGAGAACATCCTGTCGTTCACCCGTACCGTCGCCGATCTGGGTGAGGCGACGGATCATGACGTCGGAGCAGGCGGCGACCGCGTTCGCCCGGTTCGCGAACATCACGCAGATGCCGCAGACCGAGTTCCACCGGCTCGGCTCCACCGTCGTCGACCTCGGGAACAAGCTGGCGGCGACGGAGTCGGAGATCGTCGCGATGGGGATGCGGCTCGCCGGTGCGGGCGCCCAGGTCGGGATGACCCAGGCGGAGATCATGGGGTTGGCCGGCGGCGCTCTCCTCGGTCGGGATCGAAGCCGAAGCCGGGTGGGACGGCGATGTCGACGGTGATGGTCAAGATCCAGGCGGCGGTGAACAAGGGCGGTGAGGCGCTCGGCGGGTTCGCGAAGGTGTCCGGGATGTCGTCCGCGGAGTTCGCCAGGGCGTGGGAGCAGGACGCCGCCGGTGCACTGGTCACGTTCATCGAAGGGCTCGGGAAGATGAAGCAGGCGGGCGGCGACGTGTTCGGCACCCTGGAGGATCTCGGGCTCGGGTCGATGCGGTCCGTGACGCCCTGCGCGCCTCCGGTGCCGGTGACCTGTTCCGGAAGTCGCTGCAGATCGCGGAGTCGGCGTGGCGGGAGAACAACGCGCTGACCGAGGAGGCGGTCAAGCGTTACCAGACGTTCGCGTCGCAGCTGACCGTGTTCAAGAACAAGCTGATCGACGTCGGGATCACGTTCGGGCAGGCGATCATGCCGTTCCTGTCCAAGGGCCTGGACATGCTCGACCCGTGGATCGACAAGCTCGGCGAGCTCGCGGACAAGTTCAAGGCGATGAGCCCGGCCGGGCAGGAGATGGTGCTGATGTTCGCCGGGCTCGCCGCCGCCGCCGGGCCCGCCCTGATCGGCTTGTCGGCTCGCTCATCCGGGCGTTCGGGACGATCGCGACCGTTGTCGGCGGTCTCTTCACGCCGTTCGGGCTTGTCGTCGGCGCGATCCTGGGACTCGGCGGCGCCCTGCTCAACTCAGCCGGTGGCTTCGACGCGATCCTCCCGTTGGCGAAACGGTTCGATGGACTGGGTCGGCGACGTCGCGAACCTGCTCGGGCAGGGGCGGATCGACGAGGCGCTGCGCAAGATCGCCGACGGGATCGAAGAGGTCGCGAAGGCGATCATCGAGAAGCTCCGGTCGATC
Organism: Acidimicrobiia bacterium; assembly: GCA_027494135.1. Lineage (GTDB taxonomy): Bacteria > Actinomycetota > Acidimicrobiia > IMCC26256 > PALSA-610 > JAOSJK01. The sequence continues at coordinate 6,310 of JAOSJK010000011.1, forward strand.
GACTGGGGCGAGGTTGCCGACACGATCGTCGGTGGGATCACCGATGCGATCGGCGCCGTGAACTGGGGGGCGGTGCTCGGCACCCTCGCCGACATCGGCGCCGAGATCCTGAACGGGATCGCAGCGGCGATCCGTGGCGTCGACTGGGGCGAACTCACCCACGCTCTCACCTCCGGGCTCGGCGACGCGGTCAGAGGTGCCGGGAAGTCCGGCGGGCTGATCTCCGCGGCCGGTGAGCTGGCCTCCGCGATCGTCGAGGCCGTCATGGAGGCGATCGGCGGGATCGACTGGATGGGATTAGCGACCGGGATCGGCGCCGGCTTCGAGTCGCTGCTGCGCTCCTGTTCGGTGACGCGCTCGTCAACTCGATCCTGCAGGGGCTCGCGAACATCGGGGATGCGCTCGGCGCTGTCATCGACGGGTTCGCCGAGCTATACACCCTGGGCGGGCTTCTCCCCGATGTCTAGCGTCGCTCGGGGGATCCTTCCCGATCCGGGTGACATCCGCGCGTCCGCTGACGCTGCACGAGTGGGCGGACAACATGCGGGCGGGGACGCAGGGCGCCGACGACATGGCCGGGGCGCAGATCGGACGACGTCGTTTCGGCCTGCAGCTGTTCGCACCGCAGGGCGGCTCAGGCGCTTCGGTGATCTCGTCCGGGTTGGCCCGGGATGGCGCAGGCGGTCACGTCGATCACGACGTTCCAGGACGGCTTCTCTCCGACGCGGAGCTCGCCCTGGTTGGGTTCGTCGGGACGATGGGCACGGTTCCCGACGAGAAGACGCTGACGATGATGCTCCAGGACGAGCAGTTCGTGTCCGGGGCTCACATCGTTGTCGGCGCAGGTGGGGATGTTCCCGCCGGAGACGGACACGGAGTTCAAGGCGGTCGTCGATCAGGCGATGGCTCTGGTGGCCGCGTATCAGCAGCGGGTCGAGGGGTGCCACCGACGTGTCGACGGACGTGTCGGCGCCGGGGGCGGCGGAGGCGAACCAGGCTGCTCGACTTGCTGATCGAGAAGGGCGGCCGGGTACCGAAGGAGGCGCGGACGAACGTCAGCGCCCCGGGCGCGCCGGAGACGAGCACCGCCCTGGACAACATCATCCAGCGGGCCGAGAAGACGAAGATCCCTGTCGTCGTCAAGGTGTCGAGCCCCGGTGCGGAGGAGGCGATCGGCAGGTTCCGCGACCTGAAGACGGCGCTCAGCAACGTCGGCGACGCGATCCCAACCGCCGCCCAGGCGTTCGGCAAGCTGCAGTCCGAGGTCAAGTCGGCCGTCATGAAGCAGTCGCCGAGATGAAGTCGGCGCAGGGAAGTTCAAGTCAGCGGCGACCGCCGCCGGGAAGGGTGCGGTCGCGGGGATGAAGTCGGGGATCGCCGGGCTGGATCAGGCCGCGAAGTCCGGAGCAGTCCGGGCGGTGTCGGCGATGCGTGGGATGGTCGGCCAGTTCTCCGCGGTCGGCGCCGCGATGGGCTCCGGTGTCCGGTCGGGTTCCAGTCGACGATCGCCGGGCTCGCGTCGGGAAGCGGCGGCGGCTGTCTCGGCGGCGGTGGCTGCGGCACGGGCGGCCGCTCAGGTGTCATCGCCATCACGGGCGATGGCCGAGGGGGTCGGCCGGCCGATGGGTGAGGGTCTGATCGTCGGGTTCCTGAGCGGCAGCCGCGACCTGCCGTCCACGGTCGAGGGCAAGGTCCGCGAGTCGCTCGAACGGGCCAAGCAGACCGTCGACAACTACAAGAGCACGCTCGAGACCGCGTTCGGCGACCTGATCTCGAACGCCCTCTCCGGGTTCGATCGGATCACGTCGGAGCATCTGACGAAGACGGAACAGCTGATCCAGAACATGGAGTTGGACCGTCAGATCCAGGAGCTCGCCCAGAGGGTCGCCGACGCGAAAGCGGCGTTGGACGCGGCACTCGCCTCCGGCGACGCCGCCGCCGTCCTCGCCGCACAGAAGCAGCTCGAGCAGGCGATGTACGACCAGCAGATGTTCGCGTTGCAGCAGCAAGCCGAGCAGGAACGCAAGGACTACGAGGACCGGCGGAGCTGCAACGCCGCCACCTCGAAGAGCAGCTGAACAAGCTGATGGAATCGCTCGCGAAACACCCGGAGCAACACGACAAGATCCAGAAGAAGATCATCAACCTGCTGAAACGCTACGGGGTCGATTACAAGGGTGCCGGCATCAACGTCGGGTTGGCGATCGCCGAGGGTTGCGCGAGTCGATCCCGGCTGTGACCAGTGCCGCGAAGGCTGTGGCGCAGGCGATCGCGAACGCATTGAAGACCGCGAGCCCGACGAAGATGGGGCCGATGTCCGATCTCGACCACTGGCTGGACGGGTTCGCCCCCGCCTACCTGCGCGGCCTCGACGACGACCGGATCCGCAAAGCGCTGGCGAACGCGACTGTGATCGGCCGGGACATGCCGGCGTCGATGTACGCGCCCGCCGCCGGGGTTGGTGTTCCGAACGCCGGGGGGATCCCGGCGGCCGGTTGCACGTATTACGTGACCGTCAACGTCGCCGGCAGCGTCACAACCGAAGGGGACCTCGTCCGCAAGGTCCGCGACGGCCTGATCTCGAAGGGCCAGGGGCTGACAGAGGACGCTCTGATGGCGACGTGGCGTCAGACGTTCCCGGGGATGCCGTTGAAGTCGTTGGAATGGTCGCCGTCGACGACCGCCGATGATGCGACCCCGGTCTGGGAGTCCCTGTCGGATCGGATCCTGGAGATCCATGTGCGGTCGTACCGGCAGACCGAGCTTGACCAGTTCGAGACGGCCGGAACTGACCGCCGTCCTGGACAACGCGGACCGGGCGCTCGGAGCCGTTGGGGGATGGCGGTCAGAACGTGCCCAGGGTGCGGATCCGGTATCAGGTGCAGGACGAGGACGGTGTGGTGTACGACCGGTTCGGCGGGTTCGTCCGGTCGATCGTCGCGTCGTGGGCTGACCCGCCGTCGGCGACGGTGACCGTGAAAGCGTCCGACTACGGGCTGCTATTGGCGACGACGGAGGTTCGTGTGGACGGGTATCCGCTCGAGCTGGTGCATGATCGGATCAACCGTGTCCTCGACGACATGAGCCCAGCGGTGCCGGTGGCCGACCGGGATCTCGACACGTCGGATTCGTGGTGCGCGGCGATCCGCGCGGTCGGGGCGGAAGAGAACCCGACGGTCGCGAACGCGTTGAAGCATATTCAGGATGCGGCCCTGTCGGATGGCGGCTATGCGTTCGTCGACGTGACCGGCCGGATCCGGTTTCACAACCGGCGGAAGCGGCTGGACGAGTTCGGCGGGCCGCATTTGCTGTTCGGTGACGACAAGGAGTCCGTGGAGGTCGTCGACGAGTTCGACGGGTCGACTCTCGACACGGACACTCTGGACGCCGACGGAGGACTCTGATACGCCGATCACCGTCAGCGGCGGATCGTTGCGGTTCACGAACAACGGGGACGCAGGCCAGTCGACGGTCACGCTCAACGACGACGATCGACCTGACCGGATGGCGGGCGATTCGTCGCCGATATTCCGACTCTTGATTCCCAGCCGACGACCCACGAATGTGCCGATGCTGCCGGACAACGGAGACTCGAACAACCGCATCCGAGATCCTTCGTGATCGTGAACGGCAGCAGCCCGCAGGCACGGGTGATTCAGGCAGTCGGCGGGTCACTACGACGCTCGACGATGAGCGTCTCCGGGAGAGTACCTGCGGATCCGGTTCCGTACGGCCGCAGCTACTTCGACGCGTCCCTGGACGGTGCCGCCTGGTCGATCATCACCGACGTCGCCGCCCGATCGCGATCACCGCGCTGACCTACGGCTGGTCTCGGGCCCGACCGGTCATCCACCGCGCACACGCATCAGGTCAACTGGGTTGAGATCAAGCAAGGCGAATGCCCGTACCAGCCGGATATCTCCGGGGAAACGAACGACGCGACCCTCTGGACGTCCTGGACCGTGAAGACCGCGGACGGCATCGCGGAAACCCACGAGGGGCCGACGACGATCTCCGGCTACAAGGCCGCCCGTGAGGAGTTCCAGTCGCTTCTCGCCTACCCGGGGCAGGCGGCGGCGCTCGCGTCGCTGACCCCTTGGCGGTACGCGAACGCAATCTGGCGGCTCCCGGCGTTGAAGCCGATGTTCGGAAACTCACAGATGACCAAGGCGATGGTGCGCGCGATCCTAAGCGCCGACGTCGGCTCGAGGTTCCGGTTCCTCCGCCGGCCACCCGAGACAACACCGACCGATCCCGTGGACCTGCAGCTTCACGTCGAGGGAATGGCCGAGAACGTCGTCGTCGGCGAGCCGGACGAGATCGCGTTCAGCCGTCTCCCCGGCTGACCCGGCGATCGACGAGTGGATCCTGGGCACGTCGGCGCTCGGCGCGGACACCTACATCGGATCTGATGCCGTTGCTTCCTGATGACGTGACCCCGGAGGAGGTCGCGGAGCTCCGCATGCCCGCCGGGCTGCCGACACGGGAAGCCGAACATCGTCTTGCCGGGTGAGCCGCCGATCTTCCGTGAGCATGGGACGGCTCCGGGTCGGGCGCTGGTCATCGTCGTCGGGGGCCGGTGGCTGATCCAGTGTCCGACCTGCCCCAAGCGGGTGCCGGCGCATACGGGCTCGGGCGGCCGGGTCGAGCTGTTCCGTTGCCCGCTCTGTCATAACTCGGCGGCGGGGAAGCGTCCGTTCCCGGTGCTGTGGCCGTCGCGGGCGCAGGCTGACCGGATCGCCATGGTTCTCCGCTGCCGCCCCGACCTCAGACCCGGAACTGGGTGCCCGGTGAGAGCCTGCACATGCTGTGCGCGGAGAACATCCAGCATGGGTGCGCTGTGCCCGCACTGTCGGAGGCCTAACCGTGTGGACGACTCCGCATGACTGGACGGACGGGGAGAAGGTGACAGCGAGCTTGCTCAACCTCATCCGGGACAACCTGCGGGTGTTGTATAAGCCGCCGCATTGCCGGGTGTCAGGGCTCGGCTCACCGAGCCAGGTGCGGGACACGGCGGGCAACACGACGTGGGGATGGTCGGGTTTCCGAACACGGTCGCGGACACGGACGCGATGCGCACCCTGTCTGGGGTGGTGCAGAACGAGCCGGCGGACGGGCCGATCGAAGTTCAGACCGCCGGCCACTACCTCGCCTCAGCCGTCCTCGCATTCGACAACCCGGGCCAGCTGGTCGCAGCCGCCGTCCGGGCCGACTACACGTCCGGCACCGTTCATGCCGGGACGATGGCCAGCGGAGGAGGGGCCGGGGCGTACGCGTTCCCGGAAGTGATCCCTGTTGTCGCCGCCGGGTCTTGCGCGGCAGGCTACCAGTGGTACATCAACCTGTACGCGCCCGGTGACACCAAGATGCTGCTGATCCGTGCCGGCCGGATCCCGTACTTCCATGTCACCTGGATCGGCGGCCCCTGAGATGGCGTGGACGGACCCGACGGACTGGCCGGTCGGGAAACTCGTAGACGCCCCATTCATGAACACGCACCTCCGCGACAACCTTGCGTACCTGTATGACGCCCCTCCTGCCAGCTCACCCATTCAGCATCCCAGTCCGCAGGTTCCGGCGGTGAAATCCATGTTGACTTCGACACCGAGATAGCTGACCCGGACGGCATGCGGCCAACCTCACCGGACGACCGGATCTACTTCTCCCGCACCGGCCTCTGGTGGCTGTCCGCCACGGTCAAGTTCTCGTCGATGCCAGCAGGCACCCACGCCTGGTTACGGGTCGGCTACCTGATGCGGGCGGCGGACGACATCGGCGGCACCGGACAGTACGGGCCAGCGTCGGCGGCACCGACTACTACACGAACACGGAGAACGACCTGCCAGATCAACCATCACTCCGGCAGCGCCGAAACGCTCGACGCCGGCCCCGAAGTACGCCGTCCAATGGTTACACGGCGGATGATGGAGGGCTGACCAATCGCTGGACCACGCCCGTAACCTGGGCGGACTCGACCGTCTACGACGCCCCCGACTTCGACCAGCAGATCAAAGACAACCTCGGATTCCTCTACAGCCCCCCGTCCTGTTTGAGCGCGAATAACGCGAACCAGAACCTGACGCACAACACGAACACGCAGATCAACATGCAAAACCGAGCAGGGACACCGACACCATCCACTCGACCGCCGCGAACACATACCGGCACGACATCAACACAGCCGGCACCTACCTCCATTCGCCGGCGGCCAATTCGCCTACGCGGCCGCCGGGATCCGGTCGATCTTCCTGCAGGAGAACGGGACAACGCGAACCGCGGAAGCGTTGATCCCCGGCCCCTCCGCCATCCAAGCTGGCGATCCCTCCAGTGCGGCCACACCGGCCTCATGACCACGGCCGACTACATCGACCTGTACGGCTACCAGAACTCCGGCGGAACCGTCGCCGTCCAGTCAGGCACCGTGTTCATGCTCTCCCACTGGTGCGGCAACCCATGAGGCCCGCACCCGACCTGACCCGCTAATCCAGACGAGAGGAGGCAACCATGAGCCCGCCAGAGGGGGCGTCAACCTGCGAGCAGACGCCGTTTCCGTTCACGCTCCAAGACGGAGCTGCGCACTTGCGGCACGCCTGGATCTGACGTCGAGTCACGTAGGTGTTCTCGGCATCGAACGAATGCCCTGCCCGGGAGGGGCGTCCTGCGCCTGTTCGTCGCCGTGGATTGCGCTTCGACCCGAGCAGCATTCTCGTCAGGCAGACTGCCTCGGGTAGCGATGGTTCACGCCCTATTGCGACCCGAATGGTCGATCGAGGCCGGCTAGTCGGCGCCGAGGGCAGCCGATACGACATGGGTGCGCTACTACCAACCGTCCCTCGATGGACCCACCTCCGCCCACTTAGCCGTTGTAGTTCATCTGCCCTGCCATACCCGAAAGCATCCAGCTCCGTCGACCAAGAAACCGAAGCGGCTAACTCGTCGCTTCCACCCTATGCCCGCGGGTGACGTCATGACGCCGTGGCCAGAAGGCCGCTCCCGAAGTGGTTCTGGTCCTGGGCACGTTGGGCATTGGGTGAGGGCGAATACAAACAGCACGGGCCGAGTAAGGGGCCAAGGCCGGACGGCGCCGGACCGGACCAGGTGGGCGTGGAAGCGCCTCGAAGCGCTGGTCGCCCAGCGCAACGGGGAGACGCTCGGACCGGAGCCCGCCGACAAGCCGAAACCCAAACCGTCGAAACCCTCACCGACACCGCATCGAAGCGATGGCCGCACGCCGCCAGCTCGCCCAGATCGCCGTCGAGATCGCCGAGCGGCCCAGCCAAGGCCACTACTCCCAAGCCAGGCCGGCGCAGCCACCCGCGAGCACGTCACCCTCGCCGACGTCCGCAACGGGAAACACTGGACCGGCGACTGCTCCTCCACGGTCGGCGACTGGCTCCCCCGCCTCGCCGGCCTCGACCCGGCACCCGACGGCCCCTACGTCAACACCTGGCTGATCGCCGCCCACTGGCCGAAAGTCACATGCCCGCCCTCGGCGACGCCGTCATGTACCACGGGCACGTCGGCATGATCCTCCAGTTCCGCAACGGCAAACCCACCCGGGACCTCGACGACATCTTCATTTGGTCACACGGGAGCGAAGTCGGTCGCTTCGGAAGTCCGCCGGGTGAGTTGGCGGCGTCCTACAGGATCAACGATTTCGTCGGCTTCTACCGTCATCCGGAGCTTCTTTCAGGGAGAGACCTGTGAGGGAACCCCTATCTCTCCTGCCAGACGCGACGTTGCCGGATCGCGCCACGAACGTGTAGTTGAGTCCGTACTCGGCGGCTACCGCAGGGCTCGGACGTGGGTCTCGGCGAGTCGCTTCGACACCTCCTCCGTCGGCTTGCCATCAAAGGAACCACGCGCCGCCGCATTCTTCTGCGACACGCAGTAATAGCCGTGCTTTGGCGTGTAGTTCGAGGTGCTCAGGGGTTTGATGCAGCCAGGCTGGCCGGCAGAGATAGTCAAGCTCCAGCCCTTCCGGGATCGGCCCCCGTTCCTGCATGCATCCACATTAACTATGGGCGTACTCACGGCGACCACCGCGGGACCTGTATTCGGCTGCGGCTGTCAGATTGGCGCCCGATCCGCGAGTAGCCAACAGTGGGTCGTATTAGCCCGTTCCATCGCCTCGATCTGTAATCGGCGGCCGTGATCGAGAACGGAGCCGCTGGGGCTCCGGCCGAAGCTAACCGGGAGACTTTGGCGGCTGGCCGCACCTTTGGCGCCTAGCGGTCTTCGTCACGATCGCCGTCCGCTCCGCCGCCACGCATTCCCTTCAGGCCCGATTCTGCTCCGTCGGTGTGGGGTCCAGAGACGCACGTGATGGCTTAGCGACCGGATCGACTGACCTTACTTACCATGGTCACTGGGCGGTCGTGCGGAGCAAAAGCCTCATCGCTTGTACCACTGCCGCACTGCATGACCATCGCCCATCAGCCCCGATCTTACGCCGCGATGGTGACGGATCCCGGCCCGTAGTGGAGTCCGCCCGACGGGCTCGCCGCCGCCTACCGGTGGGACGATTGGGTTGGTTTCTGCCGGCTACCCGACCCTCGTCAGCGGATCCGACCTCTAAGGCGTACGCTCGCCGTCGTCGACATCTACGAAGCCCTGTGGCGATGGTCGCGGTCGCCACCGTAACGATAGTCCTGCTCGGGTTCCGTGACTGCACCCGCCGCAGCGTCAGGAGGAGCGACGAGCTGCTGCTCGCCCAGAGCGCGAGGCGCGCACGCGGATCGCCGAGCTGGGGAAACAGGAACGGGGCTCACCCAAGCTCGGGAAGCCCGCCGACCTGACAGCAACCTCGCCCTCTGGGATAATCCGAAGGCTGGCACGAGAGCAGACCGGTCGGGCTCGTCGAACGGCTGCGGTGAGGCCTGGCAGCCGAGCAGGCGCTGGGCGACCGACCGGGACGACCGGTTCCTCGCTGTCCTCAGGGATGCGCCCGGAAGCTCCAGGAAATCGGCGCGGGAGGGGGCACCCGTGGGAGACGTTCTCGTGCCGCTACAGAGCGCTCTGCTCGGCGTCCAGGGCAGCTGGGATCCTGAGACCAGGACGGGATGCCTCGACATCGTCCTACCGGCATGCTCACTCGGCGTCAACCTCGGCCTCGCGATCCGCACCCCGGCCCGGATGAGGACCGAACCCGACCCGTCACCATCGGCCCCTCGCCGCGTCATCGTCGTCCTCATCATCGCGCTCCTACCTCGTCCCGAATCGTCGAAAGGGCGGGCGCCCCCAGGTCCGCCGTGTTCGGCGCATCCATCCACGTTGGGGATGGGCGCGCTCGTCACCCTGCTCGCCCGCTCCCAAGGCGACGCCGTGCGGGCAGCGACAACCACGGCGATCGTGCCGCCACCAACCCCGGCGTTGACCGCCGCAGACATCGCCGCGATCGTCCGGGCCGAACTCGACGCCGACCGGCAACGGAGCGCCGTCACGATGGCGGTCATACCCGATCGCACGACGTCGGATTACGCAACCTGGGTGTAGCCGCCGCCGACCTCGCAGCACAGTTCACCGGGCATAGTAGACGAAGCCAAGGACAACGTGACAACTATTGCCCTCGCCATCTCGGTTCCTCGTCTTGGCGACACCATGCGACGGCTCAGCCGAGCCCGGGTATCCTCTCCGCGATCCTCCGCGACCGCGACAAAGACGGGATCCCGACTAGGCCGGAGAGAACACCCCGCTCGCCTGGGTCATTCGCGTCGGCAGCCTCGGCCTGGCAGCCGCGTTCCTGATCGCCCTGCCATCCTCATCCTCGTCTGATACCCGCCGGTGAAGCGCACCGAGACGACTAGACTCAGAAGACGCTCGCGTCTTCCGCCACCGTTTGCATCGCTTCCAGGCGGCTCCGGCTTCCTGAGGACGAAGTTCGCCGCTGCCGCCGATAGCTGCCGTTGACTGGCGGGAAGCCGCCCCGGTGCTCGGCGGACGGCTTGCACCCGCCATAACGTGTTCCGGATCCTGCTCTAACAGGTTCGGCCGGGCTTCTCCTTTCACCGGCCGACAACGGGCGGACGGGCTGTCCCGGCCCCAGGCCGCGACCTCCCAGGTGACCCAACGCGGAGTGCTGGAGTCTTAATGTCCCAGTTACAGGTTAACCTTGCATGCAG
>JAOSJK010000012.1:0-2500 GCA_027494135.1 Acidimicrobiia bacterium
TTGTTACTCCGCTACGACCGGTTGCCGCAGCGTGGCCAGTCGGCTTCTGCCTGGCTCCCCACGTCGCCGTGGGGATCGGACTGTATCTTCACGATTCCGAGGTTGGCGTCCCTCTGGATTGTGCTTGGCGTGCAGTCTCTGAGGATCCTGCGAGTATCACCTCGATGCTGCGAGCCCGCTGCTTTGCCGTGGGGGTTCATCGAATAGCAAAGCTTCACCATTCTGACGAATCCCCCTTCGGTCAGGTGCTCCTTGTTCCGCATCGATCTCACGATCGTCGCAGAAGGTCTCGAAAGTCCTGGTCCTTGACGAGCAGTCGGTGTCGTTCGAAGAATGGCACCACGTGTTCATCGAGTGCGACAACGAGTCGACCGAGGTCAGCACGCTGCTGTTCGGCCCCTTCCCCCGGATGCGTCCGCACCCGAAGAACGTGGACATCGCTTCGAGCAACGCTCGATGCTGTCGGTGTTGATAGACGTGGAACACGGGGTGAAGTTGCCAACCTCCCGTCGTCCTGGTGGTGGGAACGGCCTACCTCACACCCCCCACGGGGCGCCATCGCGTTACGGTTGGATCGGGAGGGGGAGCCTTCTACTCTGACAGCAGCCACCCCACCCGACGGAGCTCGCGCTTCCTTCCTGGGTTCCTGTTTACTGCTCGTCCGCCCCGCCGGTTGGGCATGTCTCTCCGCGGTGGTTCTCGGGGAGTTCTCGTGTGGGACAGCAACGCCGGGTACCCGCGGGTACTAGCATATTCACCAGTTTGCCAAGTTTTGTCGCAGCCTCTCCGATCTAACTATTATAGTTCGGCCGCCGTTTACCGGGGCTTAGGTTCAGAGCTTCGCCTTGCGGCTAACCCTTCCCCGTAACCTTCCGGCACCGGGCAGGCGTCAGTGCGTATACGTGGTCTTACGACTTAGCACGCACCTGTGTTTTTAGTAAACAGTCGCTTGGCCCTGGTCTCTGCGGCCTCCTCGAGCTCGGGACGCGAAGTCCGTCACTCTACTGAGGCCCCCTTCTTCCGAAGTTACGGGGGTAATTTGCCGAGTTCCTTAACCAGAGTTCTCCCGATCGCCTTGGTATTCTCTACCTGCCCACCTGCGTCGGTTTGGGGTACGGGCACCGTGCCAGCTCGCTAGAGGTTTTTCTCGACAGCATGGGATCAGTCACTTCGCCTGTGACGGCTCGGCATCGCATCTCAGGGTGTGTGCCGGACGGATTTGCCTATCCGGCCCCCTACATGCTTACCCCGGGACAACCAACGCCCGGGCTGACCTACCCTCCTGCGTCACCCCTTTGCTACCCGCCGGCGCCTGGTCCGGGCTCGTCCGAAGACAGCCCCCGGGCAGCACACCATTGGGGGGAACGCGGACACGGTGGTACAGGAATATCAACCTGTTGTGCATCGACTACGCCTCTCGGCCTCGCCTTAGCTCCCGACTAACCCTGGGCGGATGAACCTTCCCCAGGAACCCTTGGGCATTCGGCGGAGGGGTTCCTCCCCCCTCATTCGCTACTCATACCGGCATTCGCACTCGACCACGCTCCACGTCGGTTCACACCGCCGCTTCACAGCAGAGATCGACGCTCCCCTACCCATGTTGCAAGCAACATGACGCAGCTTCGGCTCTGTGCTTGAGCCCCGTTACATTGTCCGCGCGGGACCACTCGACCAGTGAGCTATTACGCACTCTTTCAAGGGTGGCTGCTTCTAAGCCAACCTCCTGGCTGTCTTGGCAATCCCACATCGTTTGCCACTTAGCACAGAATTAGGGGCCTTAGCTGGCGTTCTGGGCTGTTTCCCTCTCGACCATGAAGCTTATCCCCCATGGTCTCACTGCCGCGCTTTGGAGTACCGGCATTCGGAGTTTGGCTGACTTCAGTAAGCTTGTAGGCCCCCTAGGCCATCCAGTGCTCTACCTCCGGTACTGAACACGCGACGCTGCACCTAAATGCATTTCGGGGAGAACCAGCTATCACCGAGTTTGCTTGGCCTTTCACCCCTATCCACAGGTCATCCCCCAAGTTTTCAACCTTGGTGGGTTCGGCCCTCCACGAGGTCTTACCCTCGCTTCAGCCTGCCCATGGATAGATCACTCGGCTTCGGGTCTATCGCCTGCGACTCTGCGCCCTATTCAGACTCGCTTTCGCTCCGGCTCCCCCTCTCGGGTTAACCTCGCCACAGACGGTAACTCGCCGGCTCATTCTTCAAAAGGCACGCCATCACGGCTACGGGTCGAAACCCGTAACGACGCTCTGACTGCTTGTAGGCCAACGGTTTCAGGTTCTATTTCACTCCCCTCCCGGGGTTCTTTTCACCCTTCCCTCACGGTACTCGTGCACTATCGGTCGCCAGACTGTACTTAGCCTTACGAGGTGGTCCTCGCAGATTCACGCGGGCTTTCCCGGATCCCGCGCTACTTGGGAGACCGCCAGGAGATCGATCGTTTTCGTGTACAGGGCTGTTACCTTCTGCGGCCCGGCTTTCCAGACCGGTTCCA